>NZ_JACJUG010000049.1 GCF_014174515.1 Mitsuaria sp. WAJ17 | reverse complement strand
GGGCAGCGGCAGGACCAGCAGGGCGGCGCCCACCAGCGCCGCGGCCTGCGCCCAGCCCGCGGTCACAGGCAGGCTCAGCACAGCCGCAGGCCAGGCCACCATGGCCGCCAGCAGGGACAGGCCTTGCCCGGCCAGCCAGGCGCCCAGGTCCCAGCAGGCCGGCCAGGCGACGCCCGCCAGAGCCAGCGGCGTGATCACGAAGCTCACCAGGGGAATCGCCAGCAGATTGGCCAGCAGGCTCACCAGGGACAGCTGCTGGAACAGGATCAGCGTGAGGGGCGCCAGTCCCAAGGTCACCACGCCCTGCTCGCGCAGCAGGCCGCCCAGGCGGGAACGCCAGCCTGTGGCTTGCGGCCGCCGCCCCTGGCTCATCAGCAGCGCCACCGCCCCGAAGCTGAGCCAGAAGCCGGCTTGGCACAGCGCCCAGGGGTCCAGCAGGCAGACCAGCCAGGCCGCGGCCAGCAGGCTCAGCGGCCAAGGCCAGCGCCAGGCGCCTTGCTGCAGGCAGGCCAGTCCCAGCAGCATCCAGACGGTGCGCTGGGCCGGCACGCCCCAGCCGGCAAAGGCGGCATAGCCAGCGGCCGCCAGCACGCCCAGCCAGGCCCCTGCCCGTGGTGCCGGCACGAGAAGGCACAGCGCCTCGCTGCGCCGCCACAGCGCCGCCACCAGGGCGGAGGCGCCCCAGGCGAACAGGGTGATGTGCATGCCGCTGATGGCCACGAGGTGGGCGACGCCGCTGTCTCGGTAGACCTGCCAGTCCGGCGCGGGGATGGCGGCCTGGTCCCCCACGCTCAGTGCCACCAGCAGGCCCGCCGCCCCTCCGTTCCCCAGCCGGGCCTGCAGTCGCTCGCGCCAGGCCTCGCGCCAGTGCGCGAGGCAGTGCCAGGGCGCGCCGGCCACGCGCTGCTGCGGCCCGGGGCGGATCTGGGCGCGGGCCTGGAGGTCCTGCTCCAGCATCCACAGGGCCTGGTCGAAGCCCTGGGGATTGGCCAGGCCAGGCGAGCGTTGCAGGCGCAGGCGCAGTTGCCAGCGCTCGCAGGCGCGCCAGGGCGCCTGCCCGGCGGCCGGATAGCCCAGGGCCAGCACCTGCCGGGGCGCCCCTGCTGGCAAGACCTGGCCCTGCAGCGCCGCCAGACCCAGCACCAGGCGCCAGCCCGGGCTGCCCGCGAAGCCCTGCACCGCCTGCGGCAGGGCGAGGACCTCGGCCTGCACCTCGATCTCCTGCCCCTCCAGCGCCGGCCCCAGGCGGGCCTGCAGGCGCTGCTCCGCCCGCAGGCAGCCGCTGCCCAAGCCCGCCAGCAGGCCCAGGGCCAGCAACAGGGCCGGGCGCAAGGCCCTCGGCAGGCCGCCCAGCAGCAGACCCGGGGCCAGCAGGGCGCTGCCGCAAAGCATCAGCCAGGGCCAGGGTGCCGGGGGCAGTTGTGCCAGCTGGTGCAGGCCCGCCAGGCCCAGCAGCCAGCCCAGCATGAAGGCGGCGGGCATGAGCACCGGCATCGTTCCTGTCGGGGGTGTAGGATGCCGGCCAGTTTTTCACCAATCCCCTGCGAGAGCCGACATGAGCACCCCCAACTCTGTGTATGACCGCCTGAACGCCCTGGGCATCACCCTGCCGCCGCTGGCCGTGCCCGTGGCCGCCTACGTGCCCTTTGTGCGCACCGGCAACCTGGTCTTCCTGTCCGGCCACCTGGCCAAGAAGGATGGCGCGGTCTGGGTGGGCCAGTTGGGCAAGGACCTGGACACCGCCACCGGCAAGCAGGCCGCGCGCAACGCCGCCATCGACCTGATGGGCACCCTGCACGCCGCCGTGGGCGACCTGAACAAGGTGCGCATCGTCAAGCTCATGAGCCTGATCAACAGCACGCCGGACTTCACCGAGCAGCACCTGGTCACCAACGGCTGCTCCGAGCTGCTGGCCGAGGTCTTCGGCGACAACGGCAAGCATGCCCGCAGCGCCTTCGGCGTGGCCCAGAACCCCCTGGGTGGCTGCGTGGAGATCGACCTCGTCGCCGAAGTGCTGGGCTGATGTTCCACCGCCCCTCCCCCTGGCCGGGCCGGGTGCTGGCCCTGGTCTGCCTCAGCAGCTTGGGCTCACTGGCCATGGCCCTGGTGGCCCAGCATTACTTCGACGTGCGACCCTGCCCCTGGTGCGTGATGCAGCGCGGCGTATTCCTGCTGCTGGGCATCGTGGCGGGCCTGGGATGGCTGCTGGGCCAGTTGCTGAACCGCGCCAGGCCCCTGCAGCTGCTGAGCCTGCTCCTGGTCGCAGTCCTGGCCCTGGCCGGGCTGGCGGCAGCGGTCTGGCAGCATGAGGTCGCGGCGCAATCGGCCAGCTGCAATATGACCTTCGCCGACCAGGTGGTCATGGCCCTGCATCTGGACGAGAGCCTGCCTTCGGTCTTCATGGCCACGGCCGGCTGCAACGAGGCCGCGGCCTACCGCCTGCTCGGACTGCCCTACGAGGTCTGGAGCGGACTGCTCTACCTGACGCAGGCCCTGGCCGCCGTCTGGAGCCTGCGCGTCCTGCTGCGTCAGCGCTAAGCGTCCGAGGCCCCGCGCCCAAGCCCCGCCCGCCGCGCCGGCCGGGGCTTTGTTCTTTGAGCAGGGCCCCAGGGTTCGCGCCCCTTGGCTGATCAGGATCAAGCCGGCACCACGGTCCGCGGGCTACGCTGCTCGCGCCTTCAATGCCGGCCCTCGCGCCCCTCAGCATCGTGCAGACCTCGCCCTCCCCCGATTCCGTCCTGATCATCGGCGCCGGCCCGGCCGGCCTGTCCATGGCCGCAGCCCTGGCCGACATCGGCATCGCCTCCACGGTGCTGGAGCAGGCGCCGCTGGCGGCCATTGCCGAGCCGAAGGAGGACGGCCGCGAGATCGCCCTCACCCACCGCGGCGTGGGCGTGCTGCAGCAACTGGGCGCGTGGCAAGACCTGCCCCCCGAGGCCATCTCGCCACTCAAGGCCGCCCAGGTCTTCAACGGCCAGGACGCCCGTTTCCTGGGTTTCACGCCCGAGGGCCAGGGCACGGACCGCCTGGGCCACCTGGTGCCCAACCACTGGCTGCGCCAAGTCGCCTACGAAGGCGTGCGCAAGCGCCAGGACCGCATCACCCTGCGCTGCGCCACCCGCGTTCAGAAGCTCAGCCTGCTGGCCCAGGGCGGACGGGCTGCTGAAGTCATGCTGGAGGACGGCGAGCGCCTCAGCGCCCCGTTGCTGATCGCCGCGGACAGCCGCTTCTCCGCCAGCCGCCGCCTGGCCGGTATCGGCGCGGACATGCTGGACTTCGGCCGCAGCGTGATCCTGTGCCGCATGCACCATGAGCTGGCGCACCAGCACACCGCGCTGGAGTGCTTCCATCACGGCCACACCATGGCCTGGCTGCCGCTGCAGGAGCACCTGGCCTCCCTGGTCCTGACCGTCAACGCCGACGAGGCCCAGAGCCTGCTGGAGCTCGACGACGCAGCCTTCCTGGACTGGGTCCAGACCCACAGCCAGAACCGCCTGGGCGCCCTGCGCCTGGCCGGGCCGCGGCACTTCTATCCGCTGGTGGCCACCTATGCGCGGCGCTTCGTGGCGCGGCGCTTTGCCCTCATCGGCGATGCCGCCGTGGGCATGCATCCGGTCACTGCCCATGGCTACAACTTTGGTCTCTATGGCGTGCAGGCGCTGGCCCAGGAACTGCAGATGGCCCGCCGCCACCGCGTCGGCTGCGATCTGGGCGACGCCGTGGCGTTGGAGCGCTTCGAGCGCGAACACCGCCGCGCCACGCGCCCCATCTACCTGGGTACCAATGCCGTGGTGAAGCTCTTCACCGACGAGCGCCCCCTGGCCCGCGCCCTGCGCCAGGGCGTGCTGCAGGGCGCCGCCCACCTGCCCCCGCTGAAGGCCCTGATCAGCCAGCAGCTGACGGGCAAGGGCCCTTCGCTGCTGCGGCAGATCCGGGCGCTGGCCGGTTGAACTCAGCCTGAGGCCCCTCAAGCCAGACTCCGGGGCCGCTCAGTCACCGAGCCGACAGCTCCTGGCGCGTGCACGCCAGCTGCGGCATGCGCCAGGCCCGACCCATGCCGCCGGGGACCGGATTCAGTCGCCGCGGGCCACGCCCTCCCGGCGCGGATCAGCCGCACCGAACCAGCCCGTGCCCTGGCGCTGCAGGCCGTGCAGGCCGCTGGTCATGTCACGCTGCAGCACGGTGTGGCCGCGCGCCTTCAGCGCCTCCACCGTCTCGGCGGAGAACTGGCCGGCCTCCAGCACCGTGGGACCGTTGAAGCTGGCGAAATTGGGCAGGGCAAAGGCCTGCTGCAGGTTCAGCTGCCAGTCCTGCATGCCGATCAGGCTCTTGGCCACGTAATGGATGATGCCCTGGCCGCCGGGGCTGCCCAGGCTCATCAGCAGGCGGCCGTCCTGCGGGTTGAAGACCAGGCTGGGGCTCATGCTGGAGCGCGGGCGCTTGCCGGGCTCGACGCGGTTGGCCACGGGGCGGCCCTGAGCGTCGCGCGGGGCCAGGGAGAAGTCCGTCAGCTCGTTGTTGAGCAGGAAGCCGCCGGTGAGGCCAGTGCCGCCATCGCTCATCAGGCGCGAGCCGAAGACGGCCTCGATGGTCGTCGTCATGGCCACGGCTCGGCCGTCGCGGTCCACCACGCTGATGTGGCTGGTGCCGAACTCGGGCTGGGCCACCATGGGGGCGTAGGCGCTGCGCTGCGGCACGGGCTGGCCTGGCTGAGCCTGGCCCATGCTGCGCTCGCCCACCACGCTGGCACGCTGGCGCAGGTAGTCGGGCGCGATCAGGGTCTCCCAGCGGCCGCCGGGGGCCTGCACAAAGTCGGGATCGGCGATGTACTGGTTGCGGTCGGCGAAGGCCAGCCGGGCGATCTCGGTGTAGCGGTGCAGCCAGTCGGCGCCGGGCTTGCCCGACTGCAGGGCCTGGGCCGCGGGCACGGGCGGCAGCATGCCCAGCATCTGCATGATGGTCAGGTGACCCGAGGACGGCGGCGGGAAGCCGCAGATGCGCCAGGGCTGGCGGCCCTGCCCGCTCCAGTCCGAGCACATGGGCTCGCGTTCGCGGGGCCGGTAGCCCTGCAGGTCGGCGAGGCTCAGGCGGCCGGGGTTGGACGGGTGGGTGCTGACGCGCTGCACCATGTCCTCGGCGATGGCGCCGCGGTAGAAGGCCTCGGCCCCCTCGCGGGCGATGCGGCGGAACACCTCGGCCAGGGCCGGATTGCGCAAGACATGACCCCGGGGCCAGGGCTTGCCAGCGGCATCGTAGAAATAGCGGCCGGCCACCGGGTCCCGGAGCAGGAACTCGTCCTCGGCCAGCAGTTTCTGGAAGCGGGCGCTGACCGGGAAGCCCTGCTCGCTCAGGCGGATGGCGGGTTCGAAGAGCCGGGCCCAGGGCAGGCGCCCCTCGGCCGCATGGGCCTGGGCCAGCATGCGCAGCAGGCCCGGCGTGCCCACGCTGCGGCCGCCCACCACGGCCTGCATGAAGCCCATGGGTTTGCCGTCGGGCAGCACGAAGAGCCGCTCGTCGGCCGCGGCGGGCGCGGTCTCGCGGCCGTCGAAGGCGCGCAGGCGCCGGCCGTCCCAATGCATGAGGAAGGCGCCGCCGCCGATGCCGCTGCTCTGCGGCTCCACCAGGGTCAACACCATCTGCACCGCGATGGCGGCGTCCAGCGCATTGCCTCCGGCCCGCAGCATGGCCACGCCGGCGTCCACCGCCAGGGGATGGGCAGCGGCCACGCCCTCGCGCTGGAGATGCCAGCCGGGCTTGTCCTCCCAGCCGCTCTCGCTTTCAGGCTGGGCCTGCTGCGCCTGCGGGGCGGCCTGTGCCTGCGCAGCACCCGGCTGCGAGGGCGTCTGGGCGCAGCCCGCAAGACCTGACCCCAGCGCCAGCAGCAGGGCCCAGTGGATGCGTGTCGGGGTCGGGAGGGGGCGGGCAGGCGTCATGGCAGGCTCGGAAGTCGGCGATGGCGGCGAGTGTAGGACGCCCGCGCCGCCCTGCCCCGCTCAGGCGAAATAGCCCACGTCCTTGAGCGTGTAGTTGCCGATCTGGGGGAGCACGGTGGGCAGGTCGGTGGCGCTGACGCCCATCCAGCTGGCCAGGGTGGCGCCCAGCTGATCGACCGAGGTGGTGGGCAGCAGGCGGCCCTGGCCGACGTCGTCCGGACCGTTGACCGTGACCGAGGGCAACTGCCCCCAGAAGCGCCCGCCCTTGACCGCGCCGCCCATGACGAAGTGGTGGCTGCCCCAGCCGTGGTCGGAGCCGTCGCCATTGCTGCTGAGCGTGCGGCCGAAGTCGGAGGCGGTGAAGGTGGTGACGGCGTCGGCCACCCCCAGTTCCACGGTGGCATCGTAGAAGGCGCCCAGGGCGTCGTTCACTGCGGTGAGCAGGCCCGGGTGCTGGTTAGGCAGGAAGTCGTGCAGGTCGAAGCCGCCCATGGAGACGAAGAAGACCTGGCGCTTCACGCCCAGGCTGGCGCGCGAGGCGATCAGCTTGGCCACGATCTGCAGCTGCTGGGCCAGGTTGTTGGCCGGATCGAAGACGGTGGTCAGCGGCGGCAGGGTGGTCAGGGCGCTGGACACGATGGTCTGAGCCGAGATGGATCGGGACACCACACGGTTGAGCTCCTGCTCCATCCAGTGCGATCGCTGGGCGGTGATGAGGCTGCGCAGAGCGTCGGCGCACTGCTGGGACCCGTACAGCGGCTTGGTCACGGCATTCACGGCCACGGCGCCATTGGTGGCCACCTGATACTGCACCGCCTGTTGGCCGGCCATGAAGACAGCATTGCCCGAAGCGTTGATGCAGGTGAAGGTGGTGCTGCCATTGCTGCCCAGGAAGCGGTCGCCCATGCGCCCGCCCCAGCCGGTGACGGCGCCTTCGGGGCTGGAGGCCTGCCAGACGCTCTGCTGGTCATTGTGGGAGAAGAGCTTGGGCGGCAGGGGCACGCTCTGGGCCTTGTACTGGGCCAGGGTGGTGGGCTGGATCAGGGTGCCCACATTGAGCTGCACGCCCAGGCGGCCGGCATCGAACAGGGTCTTGAGCCGGCCCAGCTGCGGCGCCAGGGCCATCTGGCGCCCATCGGGCAGGGCCACGCGCGGGGTCAGCGCGGTGGCGGCCAGCAGGTCGCGCGGCGTGGCGATGCTGCCGCGGATGGCGGCGTAGGCGCTGTAGCTGGCGCTGTCATAGGGCACCAGGGTGTTGCCGTAGTCGTTGCCCCCGTAAAGGAAGACGCAGACCAGGGCCTTGTAGTCGTTGCCGGCGGTCTGCGCGGCGGCCTCCCCCATGGCGGCCAGATTGAGCGCGAAGGGGGCTGCGGTGCCGGCCAGGCCCAGGGCCGAGGCCCGGCGCAGGAATTCGCGGCGTTGCAGCTGGGGCAGCTTGTTGATGTGCATGGCGTCGCTCCTCACTTCTGGATCAGGTACTCGGGGCAGGCCATCAGCATCAGCACCGTGGCCCGCACGCGGTTGAGGCGTCCGGCATCGTTGGCCACATTGCTGGCAGCGATGGCGCCGATGGCGTTGGCGATGAGGGCCTGGGTGTTGCCGCTGATGGTGTCACCACCCAGCAGCAGGGCCAGCTGGGCCACGAGCTTGGGCGGGTCAAGCGCCAGGGCGTCGAAGGCGGTGTAGACCGGCTTGAGCTCGCCGATGCCGTTGGCGATCACGCCCTGCATGAAGTTGAGGTAACCCGCCACCGTGCTCTCGTTGAGCAACTGGAACTCGGGCGCGGTGACCTTGTTGTCCCCCAGCACGGAGTTGGGCGGCACATAGCCGGGGCGGAAGAAGTTGAAGACCGAGGGGCTGCGCAGCGGGCTCTGGCCCAGGCGATTGGCCGGGTTGCTGAGGTCGCCGATGTTCCACAGCTCCGTGGGCGAGGTGAGGCCGGCCATGCGGGCCCACTGCACGAAGCGCTGCACGGGCTCGCGAAGCTTGCCCACGTCCAGGCCGCTGCCGGGCGAGCGAGCTTCGCTGTCCAGCAGGATGGCCTTGAGCACGGATTTCATGTCCCCGCGCTGGCCCTGGCCGTTGTTGTTGAAGACCGTGGCCACGCGCTGAACATAGGCGGGGCTGGGGTTGGAGCAGACCAGGCGCTGGATCAACTGGCGCGAGATGAAGGGCGCGGTGTTGGCATGGTTGGCCAGGGTGTCCAGCACGATCTTCAGCGCGGCCGGGCCGTCGGCGGTCTCGGGGATGGCGACGTCCAGCACCTTCTTGGGGCCCGTCGAGAAGCGCGCCGGGTTGTTGACCATGGGCTTGCGCATGAAGCTAGGTTCGTCGGCACTGGCGCCGTCGAAGTCCCAGCCGGTGAGCACCTTGGCCAACTCGGTGATCTCGGCCTGCTTGTAGGTCTCGATGGGCTTGCCGCCGCTGAGCTTCAGGGTCCCGTCCAGGTTGAGCTGGTACAGGCCGATGCTAAAGAGCTGCATGACCTCGCGGGCGTAGTTCTCGTCGGGCACGCGGCCGGTCTTGGTGTTCTCCTTCTGGTTGCCGCGC
This sequence comes from Mitsuaria sp. WAJ17, assembly GCF_014174515.1. Taxonomy (GTDB): domain Bacteria; phylum Pseudomonadota; class Gammaproteobacteria; order Burkholderiales; family Burkholderiaceae_C; genus Roseateles_B. The sequence goes on along the minus strand of NZ_JACJUG010000049.1, from coordinate 8,721 downwards.
ATATTGAGGTAGACGCCCATGGCATTGGAGAGCGTCACCCCTTCCAGAAGCTCGCGGTAGCTGGTGAAGGCCTTGGCCTCCAGCATGTCCACATAGCTCGCGACGGCCATGCCGCGCCAGGCCACGGGAATGCCCGCCATGGAGACCACGAAGATCTCGCTCAAGGCCAGCACCACACGCTGGCGCAGGGCGTCGGGCGAGCTGATCAGCTTGCGCCAGAGGGTGTTGTCCAGGCCGCGGAAGTCGTTGCGGAAGTCCACCCCGCCGTAGCCCTTGGCCATCATCCAGTCGAAATGACCCTGGCTGAGGGGCTTGGCGAACTCGGCGTCCAGCCAGGCGGCGTAGCCCTTGGCCTTGACGGTGGCGATGTCCTCGGGCGAGGCGCTGAAGCCGGCCTGGGTCAGGAAGCGGGCGGCACTGACGTCGGTCGGCTGGGCGGGCGGAGGCGGAGGCGCGGGCGTCGGGGTGGGGGCTGGCGAGGGGGATGGCGAGGGGGAAGCGCTGTCCCCGCCACCGCCGCCGCCGCAGGCCGCCAGCGGCAGGGCGGCGGCCAGGGTCATCAGACCGGGGCCGGGGCCGGGGCTGGCCGTGGGCTCGCCGGTGCACGGCGCTTCGGATCGGAGGGCGGGCTCGGCGTCGGTGAGGTCTGAGACAGTCATGTCGTGCTCCAGGCGGCGTGACGGAAAGTGGAATCCGCGCAGCCTAGGGCATCAGCCTGTCCGCATTGCGAATTGACACAGCAATGTCGCAAGCATTCGTTAACGACTCCGGGGTGCCCGGCGCCGTCAGTTGCCAATGCTGACAAGGACTTGCACGACAAACCCTCTCTTGCGTCTTGACGCATCTTTACCTGGCGCCGCCCGTCGCCATGAAAAAAGCCGACGCGAGGTCGGCTCTTCAAGGCGGGGCGGCGCGCAGGCTCAGATCAGCGGCACGCCGGTCTTGCTCTGCACGAACTCGCGCGTCACCCCCTCGGCCAGCTCGACGAGCTTCAGGCCCTCGGGCGTCACGTCCATCACGGCCAGGTCGGTGATGATGCGGTTGACCACGCCCTTGCCGGTCAGCGGCAGGGTGCAGGCGGGCAGGATCTTCAGGTCCTCGCTGCCGTCCTTCTTGCGGGCCACGTGCTCCATCAGCACGATGACGCGCTTGACGCCGGCCACCAGGTCCATGGCACCGCCCATGCCCTTGACCATCTTGCCGGGGATCATCCAGTTGGCCAGGTCGCCCTGGGCCGTCACCTGCATGGCGCCCAGGATGGACAGGTTGATCTTGCCGCCGCGGATCATGGCGAAGGAGTCATGGCTGCCGAAGATGGACGAGCCGGGGATGGTGGTGACGGTCTGCTTGCCGGCGTTGATAAGGTCGGCATCGACTTCCTCTTCCGTCGGGAAGGGGCCGATGCCCAGCATGCCGTTCTCGCTCTGCAGCCAGACGTCCATGTGGGCCGGCACGTGGTTGGCCACCAGGGTCGGGATGCCGATGCCGAGGTTCACGTAGAAGCCGTCTTGCAGTTCCTGGGCAGCGCGCGCTGCCATTTGGTCTTGGGTCCAGGCCATGGTCGTCTCCTCAGGCGGTACGGGTCGTGCGCTTCTCGATGCGCTTCTCGGGATTCGGGTTGTGCACGATGCGGTGCACATAGATGCCCGGCAGGTGGATGGCGTCCGGATCCAGCTCGCCGATCTCCACGACCTGCTCCACCTCCACCACCGTGATCTTGCCGGCCATGGCGGCGGCCGGGTTGAAGTTGCGCGCGGTCCGGCGGAACACGAGGTTGCCGCTCTTGTCGGCGATGTGGGCCTTGACCAGGGACACCTCGGGCACCAGGGCTCGCTCCATGACATAGGTCTGCCCGTCGAACTCGCGCAGCTCCTTGCCCTCGGCCACGATGGTGCCCACGCCGGTGCGGGTGAAGAAGGCGGGAATGCCCGCGCCACCGGCGCGCAGCTTCTCGGCCAGGGTACCCTGGGGCGTGAACTCCAGCTCCAGCTCGCCGGCCAGGTACTGGCGCTCGAACTCCTTGTTCTCGCCCACGTAGCTGGAAATCATCTTCTTGATCTGGCGCGTCTCCAGAAGCTGGCCCAGGCCGAAGCCGTCCACGCCGGCGTTGTTGGAGATGACGGTGAGGTTCTTGACGCCGCTGTCACGCAGGGCGGCGATCAGGGCCTCGGGAATGCCGCACAGACCGAAACCGCCCACGGCCAGCAGCTGGCCGTCCTTGACGATGCCGTCCAGGGCCGCGGCGGCGCTGGGGTAAAGCTTGTTCATCGGGATCTCCTGGTGGAAAGGCGTGCCGCAGTCCGCGGCAACAGCGCCGAAGCGTACTACGTATGCATTTACGTAGTCGTTACGTAGAATTGACTATCGCCCGCCAAGGAAGCCCCATGAACGCTGACGCGCTGCAAGCCGCCATTCCCGACATCTTCGCGCCCTGGATCGCGCAGATGGGCCTGGAGGTGCAGTCCAGCGAGCCCGGGCAGGTGCAGCTGCGCCTGCCCATCAAGGCGGACTTCGTGCACGTGGGCGGTGTCATGTGCGGGCAGACCGCCATGGCCGCGGCCGACACCGCCATGGTGCTGGCCATGATGAGCCAGTTGGGCGAGTTCAAGCCCATGACCACGGTGCAGTTGCAGACCAGCTTCTTGCGCCCCATGAGCGGTAGCCATGCCACGGTGCTGGCCAAGGTGCTGCGCTGCGGCCGCAGCCTGGCCTTTGGCAGCATCGACATCCTGGATGAGCAGGGCCGGCTCGCCGTGCAAGCCACCACCACCTACGCCCTTCTTTGAGACGCCCGCATGACACTGGACTACCGCACCGCCTTCCACCAGGCGCCGGTGGGCCTGGTCCTGTCGGAGCGGCGGCTGATCCGTGACTGCAACGAGCAGGCCCTGGCCATCTTCGGCGCCACGCGCGAGCAGTTGATCGGCCAGAGCTTCGCCCTGCTCTACCCCAGTCCTGACGAGTTCAAGCGCATGGGCGAGCGCATCGCCGCCAGCCTGGACGCCCGCGGCTACTACGCCGACGACCGCGTGATGAAGCGTGTGGGCGGCCCCACCCGGGGCGAGCTCTTCTGGTGCCACGTGGCCGGCCGCGCCCTGCGGCCCGAGGAGCCCCATGCCCAGGGCATCTGGAGCTTCGAGGATCTCTCCGCCCGCCGCCGCATCACGGGCGACCTGACACCGCGCGAGCGCGAGATCGCCGCCCTGCTCATCGAGGGGCTGACCAGCAAGCTGATCGGCAAGCGTCTGGACATCAGCCCCCGCACGGTGGATGTCTACCGCGCGCGACTGATGAAAAAGTACGAGGCCGCCACCACCCCGGAGCTGGTGCACAAGCTGCTGCAGGGCTGAGGAGGCGGCCTCACTCCCTGTCCTCGGGCACGTAGGCCACGCGCAGGGCATTGCTGAGCTGGTCCACCAGCTGAGCCCAGTCGGCATTGGCCGACAGCTCCTCGCGCAGGAGCCGTGCCTGGGCGGGCGTCCAGAACGGCGCCTCGTCGATGCGCAGGGCGGGGTCCAGGGGCGAGTTCTGCCAGATGAAATGCCGGATCTCCTCCGGATGATCTGGCAGGCCCAGTTGGGCGAACAGGTCCGTGAAGCGGTGGTTCGTCAGGTTCATGGGCGGGCCCTCCGTAGGTGCTGCACTGGCAGGCCTTGCGTGCCGACGGCGCCTGCCCAGGGTGGATGTGGCAGGTGGCGTGCCAGGCTCCCGGCGCGGCCCGGGCGGCCAGGGCGAGCCGTGCGACCACCACTCAGCCGCCACCACTCAGCCGCCACCACTCAGGCCTATGCGCGCACCAGCTGGCGCAGCACCCGCAGCAGCTCCTGGGGCATCACCGGTTTGGCCAGGTGGCGCTGGAAGCCGGCGGCCAGCGCGCGCAGGCGGTCCTCGGGCTGGGCCATGCCCGTCAGGGCCACCGCTGGCAGGCGCCTGGCCAGGGGCGTGTCCCGCTGCGCCTCCAGGCTGCGGATGCTGCGGGCCACGGCATGGCCGTCCTCCTGGCCCAGCACGATGTCGCAGATCAGCGCGTCGGGCCAGTGCGCGCTGTCGCGGGCGTTCAGGCGCTGCAGGGCCTCAGGCCCGCTGCCTACGGCCTCCACCTGGGCACCCTCGCCCTCCAACAAGGCCGCCAGCGAGGCCAGGGCGTCCTCGTCGTCGTCGATGCACATCAAGCGCATGCCGCGCAGCCCCGGCCCGGCGCCCTGGAGCGCGGAGGCCCCGGGCGTCGGCAGGTCCGCGGTCGCCGCCACCGACGGGTGCGCCACCTGCGCCGCCAGCACCGGGAGCGCGAAGCTCACCTGCACCGTGAGGTCGGATGCAGAGGAGTCGCGGCGCAGCAGCAGGCGCCCGCCGGCCTCATCGAGCAGGGTGCGCAGCTCCAGGGTGTCCGGCGGCGGCGCGTCAGGCGTGCCAGGGTGGCCATGGCTGGCGAGCGTCAAGCGGCTGCTGAGCGCCTCGCGCGAAAGCCGGGCCTCCATGCGCCCGCCCGGCGCCGCCTGCAGGGCCAGTTCGCAGAGCAGTTGCACGATGCGCGCAATCTGACTGGCATCGCCCATCACCCGGGCCACAGTCATGTCGATGCCGGTGAAGAGCTCGGTGCGCTGCGCTTCGAGCTGAGCCTGCAGGCTGTCCAGCGCCAGGATCAGCAGGCCGGCCAGGTTCACAGGCTGCTGGCTCAGGCGCCGCGCCAGGGTTTGGGCCTGCTCCTCCTGGCGCTGCAGGGCCCACAGCTGGGCGTAGAGCCCGCCACGTTCCAGCAGCGCGGCATGGCGGCCCTGCTCGACGATGCGGCCGCGGTCCATCACCACAATCTGATCGGCGTTGACGATGGTGGACAGGCGGTGGGCGATGACCAGGGCCGTCCGCTGCCGGGCCAGTTGGTCCAGGGCGGCCTGGATGGCGCGCTCGGAACGGGTGTCCAGCGCCGAGGTGGCCTCGTCCAGCACCATGATGGGCGGGTTCTTCAGCAGGGCGCGCGCGATGGCGATGCGCTGGCGCTCCCCGCCCGAGAGCTGCGCCCCGCGCTCGCCCACCACAGTCTCGTAGCCTTCAGGCAGGAGTTGGATGAAGGACTCCGCCTGGGCCGCGCGGGCAGCGGCCTCCACCTCCGCGCGGCTGGCTTCGGGGCGACCGTAGGCAATGTTGTAGGCGATGCTGTCGTTGAACAGCAGCGGCTCCTGCGGCACCAGGCCGATGGCGTCGCGCAGGCTCTGCAGCGTCACCTCCTGCAGGGCCTGGTCGCCGATGCTGATGCGGCCGGCATCGGGCTCGTACAGGCGCATCAGCAGGCGCGCCAGGGTGGACTTGCCCGAACCGCTGCTGCCCACCACGGCATAGCGCTGGCCGTGCGGAACCTCCAGCGACAGCTCGTGCACCACCTGGCGCTGCGGCTCGTAGCCGAAGTCCACATGCTCGAAGCGCAGCGTGGTGTCCTTCAAGCGCAGCGGGAGCGCGCGTGGGCTGTCGCGGATCTCGACCTCTTGGCGCAGCAGGGCGAAGAGGTGCTCGGCATTGAGCAGGGCGTCCCGCGTCTCACGAAAGACGAAGCCCAGGGTGTTCAGGGGCAGGAAGATCTGGATCAGGTAGGCGTTGACCAGGACCAGGTCACCAATGCTCATGAGCCCCGCCTGGGCGTCGGCCGCCGCCAGCAGCATGCCCGCGCCCACGCCCAGGGCGATCACCGCGCCCTGCCCCAGGTGCAGGTCCGAGAGGCGGCGCTGGCTGCACACCGCACCCGCCACCCACTGCGAGAGCACCTGCCGGTAGCGCGCGCGCTCGCCGGCCTCGCGCCCATGCGCGCGTACGGCATCGTGGTTCAGCAGGGTGTCCACCAGCAAGTCGTGGGCACGGCTGTCGTGGCGATTCATCTCGCGCTGGCTCTCAACGCGGGCTCGCGTCTTCCAGACCGTCCAGCTGGCATAGCCCAGCAGCGTGCTGCCGATGACCAGCAGGTAGCGACCGCCGTAGTTGAAGCCCAGCACGCCCATCACCACGAGGCACTCGACTGCGGTGGGCAGCACGGTGAAGAGGCCCGCGCCCAGCAGGTAGCTCAGGCCGTCGGTCCCCCGCTCTACCTCGCGCAGCAGGCTGCCGGTCTGGCGCCGCGCGTGGAAGCGCGGGCTCAGGGCCAGCAGGTGGGCGAAGACGCGCTCGGCATAGTCCGCGAGCACCTGCTTGCCCACGCGGGCGAAGACCAGGTCGCGCAACTCGGTGAACAAGGTGGCTGCATAACGCAGCAGCGCGTAGGCCAGCAGCAGCCAGGCCGGCAGGGCCAGAATCGCAAGCGGCGCCGCGCTGGGGGTCAGGGCGTCCACCACCGCCTTCAGCAGGCCTGGCACGCCCACCGCCGCCAGCTTGGACAGCAGCAGCAGCCCCAGCGCCAGCAGCACCCGCCTTCGCCACGGCTTCAACACGCGCCAGATCTCGGGCAGCATCTGGCGGGCCAGAGGTTCGGCAGGGCGCGCATCCATGGGCGCTGAAACGCAATCGACATGCCCGCTGCGGCGCAGGCACCGACAGCAAGAACTGCAGAAAAATGCGGCCCTGCGCAGCAGGCCAGGTCGCCGGCCAGGAACGGGGCTTGCTGGCTGCGGGCCAGCAGCTCCAGGAGAACCCATGACGCAAGCCGCCGAGATCATGACGCCCGATCCCATCACCATCACCCCGCGCGAGACCCTGCAGCAGGCTGCGCAGCTGATGGACGAGTTCAACGTCGGCGCGCTGCCGGTCTGCGAGAACGGGCAGCTGCTGGGCGTCATCACCGACCGCGACATCGCCGTGCGCGCCGTGGCCGTGGGCCAGGACCCCACCGTGACCCGTGTGAGCGAGGTGATGAGCGCCAAGGCGCATGCATGCACCGCCGAGGCCGACGTGGGCGAGGTGCTCACCCAGATGGCCCGCGTGCAGATCCGCCGCCTGATGGTGCTGGACCAGGCGCAGCGTCTGGTGGGGGTCATCTCGCTAGGTGACTTCGCGGTGTGGGACACGGCCGGTCTGGAAGCCACGCTGCGGTCCATTTCCCTGCCTGGGCGGCCCGAACGCATGCCCGCGATAACACATGGCGCGCCCCCCGCCCTCCAGCCCCTGCCGCCGGCATGCCGCCCATCGGCAGCGGCCCACAGCCGCAGTGAAGACCTGACCCTGCCCTGACGGACGAAGGCCGGCTGCAACAGCCGGCTCTGTGCCTCAAAGCCGGATCACATCGACGAATGCCGCCCCTGCAGGGCTAGCCACTGCGCATCGACATGGCGCGCGTCTTCCTCGCTGCGCGGCTTCAGGCTCAGCAGGATGCCGCCTTCGCGCAGGCCGGATTCATAGGCCTTGACCCGTTCCTCGGGAATGCTCCAGCCGATCAGCGCCCCCACCAGGCCGCCCGCCGTGCCGCCCAGGCCCGCGCCCGCCAGCGCGGCGGCCAAAGGGCCGGCGATCACCAGGCCCAGGCCCGGGATGGCCAGGGTGGTGCCGGCTGCGGCGATGGCAGCAGCGATGGCGCCCAGGGCACCACCAATGCTGGCCCCCACGCCCGTGCCCTCGGCCGCCTTGCTGCCGAGCTCGGTGGTCGGAGCACCCGTCGCGGGGAAGAGGCGGTGGCGGGTCTCGTCGGACATCATCACGCTGACGTCTTCACGCCGGTAGCCGCGGTCCATGACCTGCTGGTAGGCGCGCTCGGCGCTCTCGCGGTCGGGGAAGAGTGCGGTGACATGAGGAAGGGTGGTGTCTGCCATGGTGCATATCTCCTTGGATGCGAGCCCGAAGGCCCGGCGGGGTGTGAGGCCCGCGCGATCATTCGGCGGGACCATTCCCCACTCGGCAAGCGCCGCGCCCAGCAGGACGGTGCGCAGAAAGACGGCATGGGCCGATCAGGAAGGGCTAAACGACGCCGTCCTCGGCCGCACACCCGGCATCCTGCATCCGGCATGACGATTGCCTGCATGGCGCCACCCAGTTACCGGAGGCCCTATGCCCACACCGCAATCCGCATCCAGTCCCACCCTTCGCAAGTCCGGCCGCCCGGCCTCGAAGGCGCGCAACGAACTGCTCGCCGGGCTGAAGGAGGACCACCAGCGCGTCAGGAAGGCCTACAGCAAGTACCGCCGGCTGGATGCCCAGGAAGACGCCGAGACCCGCCAGGAACTGTTGCAGCTCATCCTGGACGAGCTGAGCGTGCATGCCCGGCTCGAGGAAGAGCTGCTCTATCCCGCCGCGAGGGAGGAGCTGGCCGACTGCAGCCAAGTCGATGAGGCCGAGGTGGAACACGAGATGCTGCACCTCCTGATCAGCCAGCTGCGCGGCCTCGACCCCGAGCAAGAGAGCCATGAAGCGGAGCAGCTGGCGCGCTTCACCGTGCTGTGCGAGTACACCCTGCACCATGTGAAGGAGGAAGAGCGCGAGATGTTCCCGCAGCTTATGAAGGCCAAGCTGGACTGGCTGGGACTGGCACGGGACTTCAAGGCGCGACGCGCCGAGCTCAAGGGCGAGTCGCCGGACCAGGGGGACCCCCGGGGCCCGCGTGGGCGTAGGGCCGGGAACGACAGCGGCGATGACGTGGCGGCCGTGGCGTCGTCGGGCGAGGAGAAGAAGGCTGCAGACGCAGAGGCGCCTGCTGACAAGGGCTCGCCACCCGACGAGGTGGGCGCAGCCCCTGGCCCAAGGGCGTCCGGCAGGCCGGGTCGCGTCGCGCCCCAGCGCCGCGGCAGCCAGGCGGCCCGCTGAGCCGCTGGG
>NZ_JACJUG010000048.1 GCF_014174515.1 Mitsuaria sp. WAJ17 | reverse complement strand
CGATGGTGGCCGAGGTGGCCGCCGCGCTGGCGGAATCGGCCGCCCCCGCTGGCCGCAAACGCGGCAAGGCCGCCGCCGTGGAGGCCGCGCAGCCCGTAGAGACGCCTGAGGTCGCCGAGGTCGCAGCGCCCAAGCCGGCCCGCAAGACCCGACCCCCGAAGAAGGCAGCGAAGATCGAGGCTGTCCTGGAGGATGCCGCCGAACCGCCTGCCCACAGCGTGGACGCCGTCGTTCCCCAGGGGCCGGACTGGCAATGGCACAAGCCGCAGCCGGGCCTGTTCGGCAGCTATGCCATCCAGGACGCCCAAGGCGCACCGCTGGCCGCCCTTGACCTGCAGGGGGGCGTTGGCCATTACCGCTGTGACTGCGCTGAGTTCCATGACAGCGAGGAGGGCGCTTGCGCCCATGGCCAGTGGCTGATCGAGCAGCTGTCGGCCGCCCGTGGGGGGCTGGCCGGCAAGCTGGCCGCCGGCCCGGACACGCCCTGGAGCGAGCTGGGCCTCAGCGCTGGCTGGGAACGCCGCCTGGTCTGGCGCCTGGGGCAGGGGGCCAGTCCGGCCCTGCGCTCGCTGGCCGAGGACTGCGCGGACGAGCACGGCCGCTTCATCGCACCGCTGGAGGGTCAGGTCTTGCCTACCCTGCTGCAGGCGGCCGCGGCCGAGGGGCATGAGCTGCGTGTGGGCGCCGAGGTGTGGCAGCAGCTGGCGCTGGCAGCGGATGCCGGCGATCGTGTCGAGCGCCTGGCCCAGGCCTTCGAGCAGGGCCTGGACTCACCGGCCCTGCTCGGGCTGGTCCGGACTCCGCTGCCCGAAATGCAATGGGAGGCGGCGCTGTTCGCCGTCTGTGCAGGACGAGCCATCCTGGCTGACGAATCCCCGCTGCCTCAGCGGCCTTGCGCCATCGTGGCGGCGCAGCTGTGGCAGTCGCGCTTTGACATGGGCGCTGTGGCCATCGTGGCACCCGCTGCCCTGCACGAGGACTGGCGCGCCGACGTCGCCCGCCTGCTGGGCGCCTGGCCGGCCGGCTGGACGCTGACAGGGCCAGCCGAGCTGGCCCCGGCCGCCGGCTGCGAGCTGCTGATCGTCGATGCCATCGATGCCCTGGGTGATTCGCTGCCGGCCTTGCGCCAGCTGGGCGCGCCTCAACTGATCCTCCTGGCCCATCGCGAGCTGCTGGGCTCTGAGCTGTTGGCTCCGCTGGTGGCCTGGATTGACGATGCCCGCCGCGGTCCCTATGCCAGCCTGCGCCGCCTGGGCGCCGAGGCCGGCAAGCGCGCTCAGCGCGAGGTCCTGGAGACGGTGATGCTGGCCCGCCGCCGCCGCGACCTGGCCGCCGAGCTGCCGGCCCAGCTGCTGACGCACTGGGTGCGCGTGCCGGCCCAGGACTGCGCCGGCCTGACATTGGACGTGACCGATGTGCAGGCTCTGCAGCGCCTGCACCAGCGCTGGTCCCGCGTGGGCAGCCTCTCGGCCGGCGAGCAGTTGCAGCTGCAGCAGGCCCTGCTGCGCCTGCGCCAGGGCTCCGCCGAGCGCATGGGCGAGGCCCGCGCTGCGGCCCTGGTGCGCCTGCTGCCCGACCTGGTGCCTGGGCGGGCCGAGCGCGTGGTGGTCTTCGCCCAGCATGACGCAGCCCTGCGCCCGCTGGCGCTGGCGCTGCAGGACCTGGGCCTGCCCCTGGCCAATCTGCGCCAGCACCAGAGCGCCGAGGTGCGCGCCATGGAGCTGCAGGCCTGGGCCGAGGGCGAGGCCAGCGTGCTGCTGGCCACCGATGCCGCCTGCGCGGGCCTGGACCTGCGCCAGCCCGGCAGCGTGCTGGTGCATGCCGACCTCAGCTGGAACCCGGCCCTGATGAATGAGCGCCTGGCCCGCCTCAGTGGCGAAGGTGACAGCGTGCCGGCCTGGGCCCTGGTGCTGGAAGCGGGCTTCGATCCCGCCCAACTGGCCGCCCATGCGCAGGAGGAAGTCCTACCGTCGGGCCTGCAGGACGGCCAAGCCGGGGCCATCCCCTTCCTGGCTGGCACGGACCTGGCGGCCTTCATGGCAGCTGTGGGCCGGGCCCTGGAACTGCTGCACAGCGCCTGATGAGGATCCTGCCGCGCCGAGCGGCAGGAAGTCACGAGCTGCAGGCTCCGTCAGCCGTCCGGTTGACGGAGCACTTGGCCATTCCGTGAAAACCCTGGTATGATCGCGGTCTCACTGCAGCAGGGTTGTCTGAATCCGGGCAGTGTTTCGTACGTCTCCTCTGACCTTGTCCGGCAGCCCCTCTTCATCGTCCCGATGCAAGCGTGGTGCCCGACGCCCTCGGGTTCGGTCGGCGGCGATGCCGTCGCTTTGACTGTGACCCCGACGCCGCACCGGCTCCAGAGCTCAAGCCTCTTTTTCTGCTTGGCAGACCCCGATGGTCTCGCACGCCCGGTGTACGACGTGAATCGTCTTCCAGCGACTCGACCTTGACCGCGGCTATTCATTTGCCTGCTGTGGTCGCATGCCATGCGCCTGCCGTTTGGGGCTGTCGCCGGGCATGGCTTTGCAGAAAGAAATCATGAGCTTTGAAAATCTGGGCCTGAACGAAGTCCTGCTGCGTGCCGTGAAGGACTCCGGCTACGAGAACGCCACCGAGGTGCAATCCCTGGCCATCCCGCCCGCCATCGAAGGCGCCGACCTGATGGTTTCCTCGCGCACTGGCTCGGGCAAGACCGCGTCCTTCATCCTGCCGGCCCTGGAAAAGATCCTGGTCGCGCGCGGTGACAACACCAAGCGCCGCGAGAAGGGCAAGATCTACGGTCCCAAGGTCCTGGTCCTGGCCCCCACCCGCGAGCTGGCCATGCAGGTCTCCAAGGCCGCGCAGACCTACGGCCGCCATGTGCAGGGCCTGAAGGTCGCCACCGTGCTGGGCGGCATGCCCTATGCCCTGCAGATCCGCCAGCTGACGGGTCCGCTGGACATCCTGATCGCCACCCCGGGCCGCCTGCTGGACCACCTGGCATCGGGCAAGTGCGTGCTGGAGAACGTCGAGATGCTGGTGCTGGACGAGGCCGACCGCATGCTGGACATGGGCTTCATCGATGACATCAACACCGTCGCCGCCGCCACCCCGGCCACCCGCCAGACGGTGATGTACAGCGCCACCTTCGCCGGCCACGTGGGCCGCCTGGCCCAGGAGCTGCTGCGCGACCCGCAGCGCATCGACGTCGCCTCGCACACCGACACCCACGAGAACATCGAGCAGCGCCTGCACTGGGCCGACAACCCCATCCACAAGGACAAGCTGCTGGAGTCCATCCTGGCCCAGCCCGAGCTGGACCAGGCCGTGGTCTTCACAAGCACCCAGCGTGACGCCGACTGGCTGGCCGAGCGCCTGGCCGAGATCGGCCATGCCGTGGCCCCGCTGCACGGCGCCATGCCGCAAGGCAAGCGCAACCGCACGCTGATGGCCCTGCGCCGTCGCGAAGTGCGCGTGCTGGTGGCCACCGACGTCGCCGCCCGCGGCATTGACGTGCCCAGCATCACCCACGTGATCAACTACGGCCTGCCGATGAAGGCGGAGGACTATGTGCACCGCATCGGCCGTACCGGCCGCGCCGGCCGCCAGGGCCTGGCCGTGACGCTGGCCCTGCGTGACGACGTGTCCATGATCCGCCGCATCCAGCACTTCACCACTCAGCAGATCCCGGTGACGCACATCGAGGGCTTGGAGCCCAAGACGCAAGAGCCGCGCATCTTCCCGCCCCGCCCCGCTGGCGAGCGCGGCTTCGAGCGCGGTGATCGCCCGGGCTGGGCGCAGAAGGGCGACAAGCGCTTCGGCAGCAAGCCCTTCCAGCGCGAGGGCTTCCAGCCCCGCGGCGGCTTCCAGCAACGCGATGGCTTCCAGCCGCGTGAGGGTTTTGCCCCGCGTGAAGGCTTTGCTCCGCGCGACGGCGGCAAGTCCTTCGGCCGTGATCAAGGCGCGCAGGGTCGCGACTTCGCTCCGCGTGAAGGCTTCGCCCCGCGCCGTGACGAGGGCTTCCGTCCGGACGCCCGTCGTTTCGACGACCGCAAGCCCTATGGCCAGGACCGCGGCTTCGGCGGCCAGGACCGCGGTTTTGATCGCGGCGGCGACCGCGGCGGTGACCGCCCCGGCTTCGGCGGTGACAAGCGCGGCTTCGCACCCCGTGACGACCGCGGCGGCTCCTTCGGCGAGAAGCGCGGCTTCGGCGGCAAGCCTGCCTTCGGTGGCAAGCCGGCCTTCGGCGACAAGCCCTTCCACGGCAACCGCGAAGGCGGCGGCCGTGACTTCGGCGACGATCGCCGCGCCGGTGGCCCCGGCAAGCGTCCGGCGCCGCAAGGCCCGCGTCGCGGCGGCTTTGGCCGCTGAGTGAGATGAGGCCGGCGCGTCCCAGACGCCGCCGGCTTTTTTCTTTGGCCTCCTGATCACGATGGGATCTCGTCAGCAGGGCACGCTCACGCAGTGGGACGATGCCAAGGGTTATGGCTTCATCACGCCCGATGCGGGTGGGGGCCGGCTCTTCGTGCATGCACGCGCCTTCGGCCTGCGCAGCTGGCGGCCCTATGTGGGCGAACGCCTCAGCTATGAGGCCGGGCGCGATCCGCAAGGCAAGGCCCGCGCCCAGCGGGTCAAGGCCCTGCAGCCCCGGCGCCCGCGGCCCGTGGCACGGGCGGCTGCGCCGCGGCCCTCGGCCGATGCGGCCCGTGGCAGCGCCATCCTGATGCTGATCCCCGCCTTCGCCGCCCTCGTGCTGGCCGTGCACCTGGCCTGGCCCATGCCTCACGCGGTATGGGGCAGCTACATGGCCCTGAGCCTGGCCACCTTCATCGTCTACGCCGGAGACAAGCGCGCCGCCCGCAAGGGGCAGTGGCGCGTCGCCGAGTCCACCTTGCATGGGCTGGCCCTCTTCTGCGGCTGGCCCGGTGCGCTGCTGGCTCAGCAGCTGCTCGCCCACAAGCGCGGCAAGCCCGCGTTCATGCGCGTGTTCTGGGGCACGGTGGCGCTGAACATCCTCGCCTTCATTGCGCTGTTCACGCCGGCACTCAACCCCTGGGGCCGCGTCCTGCACTGAGCGCTCCCCCCGTTCCCATGCCTTCCGACTTCTCTCTGCGGCCCCTGTGGGCGGTCGATCTCGGCGCGGTCCTGCGCTTGCAGGCCGATTGCTACGGGCCGGACTATGTCGAGCCCGACGAGGCCTTCGCCTCCAAGCTGCGCGAGACCACTGCCCTGCAGACCTGCTGGGGCGCCTTCGACGCCTCAGGTGCCTTGCGCGCCTATGCCGTCAGCCTGCCCGTCTGCGCCGACACCATGCCCGGCCTGCATGCCAGCGACTACCGTTGCCCTTCGCGGCCCACGCTGCTGTACCTGCATGACGTGGCCGTCGGCCCGCAGGGGCGGGGCAGGGGGCTGGCCCAGGCGCTGCTCGCGCGGATCGAGCAGCGCGCGCATGCGCTGGGCCTGGCGCGCATGGGCCTGATCGCGGTGCAGGACTCCGCCCCCTTCTGGCAGCGCCTGGGCTTCGCCCCGCTGCCGTCGGTGCCGTCCTGGCTCCAGCGCAAGCTGCAGAGCTTTGGCGAGGCGGCCCGCTACCTGGAACGGGTCAGCCCGGCTCAGCCGCTCGATGCCTGCCAGCTCGAGTAGGGCCGCGCGGCCAGGGCCGAGTTGAAGTAGCGCGTGTCCTGCGTCACCTCCTCGCCCAGCCAGTCGGGGCGATCGAAGGGGTGGTCCTCGCTGGGCAACTCGATCTCGGCGACCACCAGCGGCGCGTTGGCGCCCAGGAACTCGTCGATCTCCCAGATCAGCCCACCCGCCGGCAGGCAGTGGCGGAACTTCTCGATGCAGGGGCCGTCGGCCAGGGCCAGCAGCGCCTTTGCATCCGCTACGGGAATGGCGTATTCGAACTCGGCGCGCGTGGCGCCCGCGGTGAGCCCCTTGATCGTCAGGAAGGCCTGCTGGCCGTCGATGCGCACGCGCACGGTGCGGGCCGGGTCACGGCTCAGGTAGGCCTGGCACAGGTAGCGGCCTTCGCCCTGGCGCCAGCCCTCGCCCCGCACGAGGAACTTTCGCTCGATCTCGACGCCCATGCCGTCAGCCCTTGAAGCCCTTGAGCGCACGCGCGCACTCGGGCACCAGGGCCGAGCCCTTGTAGATGAGGCCGGTATAGACCTGCACCAGGTCGGCCCCGGCCTGCAGCTTGGCGCGGGCATGCTCGCCGCTCATCACGCCGCCGGCGCCGATGATGGGGTAGCCCGTGCCGAGTTCGGCGCGCAGCAGGCGGATCACGCGGTTGCTGGGCTCGAAGACGGGCTGGCCGGAGAGGCCGCCTGTTTCCCCCGCATGCGGCAGACCCTTGACCGCCTCGCGGCCGATGGTGGTATTGGTGGCGATGACGCCGTCAATGCCGTTGTGCTTGAGCGTGCGGGCGATCACGACGATCTGGTCCTCGTCCAGGTCCGGCGCGATCTTCAGGAACATGGGCACCACACGGCCGTGCTGCGCCTGCAGCTGCAGCTTGCGTTCCTGCAGGCTTGAGAGCAGGGCGTCCAGGGCCTCGTCGCTTTGCAGGGCGCGCAGGTTCTTGGTGTTGGGGCTGGAGATGTTGACGGTGATGTAGTCGGCGTGCGCATAGACGCCGGCCAGGCCGATCAGGTAGTCGTCCACCGCGTTCTCGATGGGCGTGACGGCGTTCTTGCCGATGTTCAGGCCCAGCAGGCCGCCGGCCTTCCTGAAGCTGTGTGCCTGCTTCACGTTGGCGATGAAGCTGTCCAGGCCCTCATTGTTGAAGCCCAGGCGGTTGATCAGCGCATGGGCGGCGGGCAGGCGGAACATGCGCGGCTTGTCATTGCCTGGCTGGCCCTTGGGCGTGACAGTGCCCACCTCGATGAAGCCGAAGCCCATGGCGCCCAGGCCGTCGATGCAGCGGCCGTTCTTGTCCAGGCCTGCCGCCAGGCCCACGCGGTTGGGGAAGCGCAGGCCGGCCAGTTGCACCGGGTCGCTCACCCGGCTCTGCGACCACAGGCACTGCAGGGACGTGTTCTGGAAACGGGCGATGGCGCCCAGCGTCACTTCATGGGCATGCTCGGGGTCCATGCCGAAGAGAAAAGGGCGGGTGAGAGCGTAGGGAATCAGGGACATGGCGGCAAGGCGGCGCCCCGGCACGACAGGGGCCGGCGGCATGGGCTTGTAGGGGTGGGGCGATTGTCGCATCCGCCCTCGCTGATAATCAGCGCAATCCCGCCTTTGGCCAGCCTTCATGAAATCCCTCGACCATCCCCAGAACGACCGCGAGATCGGCTCGCGCGACAGCACCCGTGACACCACCCGCACCGATGACACCCGCATCGGCGCCGTGCGCCCGCTCATCTCGCCCGCCCTGCTGCTGGACGAACTGCCCATCACCGACGAAGCCCTGAACCTGGTCGAGCGCGCCCGCCACGAGATCAGCGACGTGCTCCACGGCCGCGACGACCGCCTGTTGGTGGTGGTGGGGCCCTGCTCAATCCACGACCACGACCAGGCCATGGACTACGCCCGCCTGCTCAAGAAGGCCCGCGACGAGATGCAGGGAGAACTGCTGCTGGTGATGCGCGTCTACTTCGAGAAGCCGCGTACCACCGTGGGCTGGAAGGGCTACATCAACGACCCGCGCCTGGACGGCAGCTTCCACATGAACGAGGGCCTGCGCCTGGCGCGCCAGCTGCTGCTGGACGTGACCGCCCTGGGCCTGCCCGCCGGCACCGAGTTCCTGGACCTGCTCTCGCCGCAGTACATCTCTGACCTCATCGCCTGGGGCGCCATCGGCGCCCGCACGACCGAGAGCCAGAGCCATCGACAACTGGCCTCCGGCCTGTCCTGCCCGGTGGGCTTCAAGAACGCCACGGACGGCGGCATCAAGGTGGCGGCCGATGCCGTGCTGGCCGCCCAGGCCAGCCATGCCTTCATGGGCATGACCAAGATGGGTGCGGCGGCCATCTTCGAGACCCGCGGCAACGACGACTGCCACCTGATCCTGCGCGGTGGCAAGGCCCCCAACTACGACGCCCCCTCGGTGCAGGCCGCCTGCGAGGCGCTCAGGGGCGCGGGCCTGCGCGAGCAGGTGATGATCGACTTCTCGCACGCCAACTCCAGCAAGAAGTACGAGCGCCAGATTGAGGTCGGCCGTGACGTCGCTGGCCAGATCGCCGGCGGGGACGACCGCATCACCGGCGTGATGATCGAGTCCCACCTGCAGGCCGGCCGCCAGGACCTGCTGGACGGCCAGACCCGTGCCGACCTCAAGCCCGGCGTCTCCATCACCGACGCCTGCCTGGGCTGGGTGCAGACCGAGCCCCTGCTGCGCGAGCTGGCCGCCGCCGTGAAGGCCCGCCGCGCCCGCAAGACCTGACCCTCTCCGGAACTCCAGAAAGACTGCAATGACCCAAGACGAACTCAAGGCCCTGGTCGGCCAGGCTGCGCTGGCCTATGTGGAGGACGGCTCCATCGTGGGCGTGGGCACGGGCTCGACCGTGGACAAGTTCATCGATGCCTTGGCTGCCAGCGGCAAGAAGATCGCCGGTGCCGTGTCCAGCTCGGTGCGGTCCACCGAGCGCATGAAGGCCCTGGGCATCCCGGTGCTGGACGCCAGCGAGGTGACGGGCCTGAAGGTCTACATCGACGGCGCCGACGAGATCGACCAGCAGGGCCACATGATCAAGGGCGGCGGGGCCGCGTTGACCCGCGAGAAGATCGTCGCGGACCTGGCCGAGACCTTCGTCTGCATCGCCGACGAATCCAAGCTCGTGCCGACCCTGGGCAAGTTCCCGCTGCCGGTGGAGGTCATCCCGATGGCTGCAGCCCAGATCGCCCGCCGCTTTGCCGCCATGGGTGCCGATGCCCAGCTGCGTGCCGGGGTGGTGACCGACAACAGCTGCCACATCCTGGACGTGCGCGGCCTCAGCATCAGCGACCCGGCCGCCTTCGAGGCCGATGTGAACCAGTGGCCTGGCGTGGTCACCGTGGGCGTCTTCGCCCGCAACAAGGCCGGCGTCTGCCTGCTGGGCACTTCCAGCGGCGTGAAGACTCTCAGCTTCGCCTGAGGACGCCATGGAGGCGGTGCGTGACACCATCGCCTACCTGCTGGGGCGGCGTGCCTTCGAGGAACGGCACCATCGGCGCTACCAGTTCGCGGCCAGCCTGGCCCTGCGCCTGGCGGTGAGCGTCGCAGCGCTGGCTTATGTGCTGGATGCCCAGGGCGAATGGCGCCTGGTGCGCGCCGTCCTGCTGGCCTGGGTGCCTGTGCGCCTGTTCATTCCGGAGCTCATGGGCCTGGTCCATGCCTTGTCCTCCGGCATCCGGCACCAGGCGTTGGCGGATGTGCAGGGGCAGCACTATGTCTTCCGCGGCAAGCCCATGCGGGTGGCCGAATGGGTGCCCGGCGAGCGCTGGATCGCGGTGCCCGACCTGGAGCGCGCCCTGGAGCACCCCATCCGCCTGGGACCCCTGCAAAAGGCGCATGGCGAGCAGTGCCAGCAGCGGGAGGGGCGCTGGTGGCTCAGCGCTCCGGCCTGTCTGGACTACCTGGACGGCCTGCAGCATGCGCAGGCCCTGAAGCTGCGCCACTGGGTGCATGGCACGGTCTGGCTGCCGTCAGGGCAGGCCCGTCGCCAGGGGCGCGATCGCTGGCGCCGCTGAGGGGGCGAGTGGCGGCGCGGGGGCGGCGCTTCTTGAAGTCCATCGGCGCCGCTCGTGGCGCGTGCTCAGATCTCCCGACGACGAAAGGGGGCGACCGCCGGTCGCCCCCTTCGTTCTTCTGCTGGATGAGCCCGCAGCCCTTGCGCAGCGGCGGGAGTCCTCCTCGGTCAGTCTTTCAATGAAACGCCGGCCCGCCCCAAGGTTCCTTGCCCCGCGGGGGGCGCGGCACGGAGTGACAGGTCCGGGGGTGCTCAGTTGACGTTGACGGCCGTCCAGGCAGCGGCCACGGCATTGGCCTGGGTGCTGCCGGCGCCATACAGCTCGTTGGCTGCGGCGATGGTGGCGGCACGGGCACCGGCGTAGTTGGTGCTGGAGGTCATCTTGGTGGTCAGTGCGCGGTACCAGATCTTGGCGGCGGCGTCGCGGCCAATGCCGGTCAGGGTGCCGGTGCCGGTGGCGACGCGGGTGTCACCGGCCTTGCAGGTGGGGCTGGTGCCCAGGCTGCTGTTGGTGCCTTCGGCCAGCATGAAGTAGAAGTGGTTGGCCACGCCGGAGCTGTAGTGCACGTCCAGGCTGCCCACGCCGCTGTACCAGCAGTCGGCCGAGGCGCCGTCGGCACTGGGCTTCATCATGTTGCGCAGGAAGGCCGAGCGCACCATGACCTTCTCGCCGATCAGGTAGTCGCCGGCATCGTTGCCGTTGGCGGCATAGAACTCGACCATGGAGCCGAAGATGTCCGAGGTGGCTTCGTTCAGGCCGCCGGATTCGCCGGAGTAGGTCAGGTTGGCGGTACGGCTGGTGACGCCGTGAGTCATTTCATGTCCGGCCACGTCCAGGGAGACCAGGGACTTGAGGCTGGTGCCGTCGCCGTCACCGTAGGTCATGCAGAAGCAGGAGTCGGACCAGAAGGCGTTGGCATAGTTGCGGCCGTAGTGCACGCGGTTGAAGGCGCCCTTGCCGTCGTTGGCGATGCCGCTGCGGCCGTGCACGTTCTTGTAATAGTCCCAGGTCACGGCGGTGCCGTACTGGGCATCGACGGCGGCGGAGGCCAGGTCGGCGGTGGTGCTGCTGCCCCAGACGTTGTCGGTGTCGGTGAAGATCGTGCCGTTGCCGGCCGTCTTCTTGTTCATGTTGGTGGTGTAGGTGCTGCCGCGAGACGGGTCGCGCAGCTCGTAGCCGCCGCTGATGGAGTTGGTCGTCAGGGTGACGGTGCCGCTGTAGAGGCTCTTGCCCGTGCCGGTGGCGGCAGCGGTGTGGATGTCATTCCACATGTCCAGGTGGCTCCCGGTCTGGGCATCGATGATGGCATGCTTCTCGAAGGGCGTGCCGTCGGACTCCTCGCCACCGACCAGCACATCCCAGGCTAGGCGGGGCTGGTCACCGCGGGCGTAGATCACCAGTTCGGGCTTGACGCCCATGTCGGCACCGCCGTGCTTGGCCGCGGCCAGCTGTTTGGCCTGGCCCAGGGAGATGGTGGGCTTGGCATCGACCTGGGGGTCGCGCTTAAGCGTCAGGTGCATGGCCTGGAGGGCGCCGTTGCGGTCCGAGCGAACCACCAGGTCGCCGCCGATCACGCGCAGGCCATTTACGGTGCGGTCGAAGCGCACGTGCTCGGTGCCATCGGCGTCGGTGATGATGTCGCGCACGCGGTACTCATGGCCTTGGCCATGCAGGCTGCTGCCGGCGAACTGCTTCACATGGCCCAGCGCACGGCCCTGCGGATCCGCCTGGGCGGATACAGAGGCGAGGGTGAGGCCGGCCAGAGTGGCCACGGCGATGCTGATGCTGTTCAGGGACCTTGACTTCTTCATGGAGTACTCCGTCTTGCGCTGGATCCGAAGATCCTTGTGGTTTTGAATGGCTCGCCGAGTCACTGTCTCGGGGCACGGCGCAAATTTGCTGCAGATCGCCCTTTTGTGCGCTCCTCAGAATCCCTCTCGGTGTAGCTCCCCCCTTGCATGCCCATGACGAATGTCATAGGAGTGTGTTTCTTTTGTAAAAAGTCATACTTCTTGAAAATTCATGGGTAGCCGAATGCAGACGACGGTGCCCTGGCCCGGCTGGCTCTGCAGGGTTAGCTCCCCGGCCATGCGCTCCACCACGAGCTTGTGCACGCTGGTGAGGCCCAGCCCCACGCCCGTGCGCCCCAGCTGCGTGGTGTAGAAGGGTTCAAACACGCGGGGCAGGTGCTCGCCGGCGATGCCCACGCCATCGTCTCGCCAGCAGATCCGGACCGCGGGCGCGGCGCTGCTGTCGCCGCGCGGCCCGGTGCCCGCCGCCTGCGTTGTGTCCTCGAGACTTTCGACCGACAGGTCGATCCAGATCGTGCCCTGCCTGCCGTCCCGGAAACCATGGATGAGGCTGTTTTCCAGCAGCTGTTGCAGCACCTGCTCGATGTCCTGCGGGTCGCCGCGGTACAGGCACTGCACCGGCAGGTTCAGGCGCAGGTTCACGCCGGACTCGAGCAGAGCCTGGTGCCAGCTGGAGGCGCTGAGCTGGATCAGGGCGCTGAGATCCATCTCGCTGCGGTCCTGCATCTCGTTGCTGTGTCCTAACGTCTTGAAGCGCTGCACCAGCTGCGCGACCCGGGCCAGCCCCCGGTCGATGAGGTCGCTGCCGCCGTCCAACTGGACCAGCAGGTCGTCCAGCTCGCTGCGCCTCAGGGTCTGCCGGGCCAGGTGCATGCGCAGCTGCCTGGCTCGTTCGCCGATCAGCGAAGCACCCATGCGAGCGTTGTCCAGCGGCGTGTTCATCTCATGCGCCATGCCCGCCACCATGCGCGAGAGGGCCAACTGCTTCTCTTGCTGCATCAGCGTGCGCATGGCTTGCTCCAGCTGCGCGCTGCGGTGGCGGACCTGCTCTTCCAGCTCATCGTGCGCCTTCTGCAGGGCGACCTCGGTGGCCTGGCGGATGGCGACCTCCGACTGCAGCCGCGCCAACGCCTCGGACAGCTCGGCGTTGCGCTGGGCCAGCGAGTTCTCCAGGTCGGAACCCCGCTGCGCCAGGGCCTCGCGCTCATGGATCAGATGGGGGCGCTCCAGCACCGCATCCATCGTGTCGCTCAGGGTATTGGCCAGCTTGCGGCAGGAGGCCTGCTGCAGCTCATTGAGGCGCTCGCTGGCCCACAGCGCATCGCCCATTCGGCCACAGCGGCGGCCCAGGCGCTTGACGGCGTGCAGGCAGGCGTCGCGCACCGCCACGCGGTTGAGCCCTTGCTGCATGTAGTCGCGCGCGGCGTCCATCAGGGCCTGCCAGCCGTCCTCGTCCTGCAGGGCGCGGACCAACACGCTGCAGTAGCGATGCCACTCCTTCCAGCCCGGACGGTTGGGATCGACCTCGGGCCGGCGTTCGACCTCCTGCATCAGCGCACAGCTCAGCTCGGCATTGCCTCGCGTGGCCTCGACGATCGCCAGGTTGGTGAGGCTCACCGAGGCCAGGGCGTCCAGGCCATGGGCCTCGGCCAGGGCCAGGGCTTCGCGGTGCAGGCGGATCGAGTCCTCGAGATGGCGCTCGAAGCCCGCATCGTCCGCCGCGCGGATGCCCAGGCTGAAGGCGGCGCCGGCGGCACCGGCGCCGCCGAGGATGCGGTGCCGGAAGGCTGGCGGCAGGGGCGTGCCTTCCTCCAGCAGCTGGCGACAGGAGGTGCCCAGCTCCTCGTACATCTCGGCATGGAAGAGCACGCTGTTGCGCTGCACCGTCATCAGCTGCGCCATTTCGTCCTCGCCCTCCTGTAGGTAGAGGCTGGCAGCCATGCCGGCACTGTGAAGGGAGGCCGGAAACAACTGCAGCAGGCTCTCCAGCGTGTGCATCACCCGCCAGGTGGCGGCCTCGGCCAGGGAGGCCTTGAGGGTCTTCGCGAGTTGCTGGAGCTCGCGCGCGCGACGCAGGCGTTGCAGGGCCGAAGCCGGCTCGGTGCCTATGCCGAGGATCAGGCCGTAGGCTTCGAGCTCCAGCGCCTGTGCCGGGCTGGGGTGGTAGGAGCCGGCCAGATGAAGGTCCTTCAGCAACTGCTCGGCGGGCCATTCGATCTGGCTCTGCCGCAGGCCATGGAGCAGCCGGGCGAGCTCGGCAGCTCCATACGTGCTGGGCGCGTCGGAGGGAGGCCTGTCTTGCGGATCGGACCTGGCGCCGCTGGTTGTGGAGGGCACGTGCTGATACTCCTGGCAGTGCTGGCTGTGGCGGTTCGCCGGTATCAGCTTAGCGTCTCGTGCGCTGCAGTACAGCCCCGTGGCCGAGGGTGATCAGCCTTGTCGGGTTTGCCGCTGCAGGAAGCGCAAGGGGTCCAGGGCATCGAGCAGGCTGGCCTCCATTGGTGCCGGCGCGCCGGTGACGCGGCTGGCCAGCAGCTCGCCGCAGAGCAGGGCCCAACTGAGCCCGCGCGAGGCCATGGCGGTGCACAGGGCCAGACCGGGCAGGCGGGGCATCATGCGCACTTGGTCCAGTCGCATGCCAGGCACCGGCAGGCCCAGGCCGCCCACCAGGGGCAGGCGGTCCGGCGCGATCAGGCGCCAGCCCACGCGCCCCTGCTCGAGGGCGGGCTTGGGCATGGCCTGCGGGCTCAGCAGCGCCAGTTGGGCCAGGTTGTCCTCATGGTCGCTGTCCCGGATTTCTGGGTCGGTGTCGCCGTCCTGGTGTGTGGCGCCGAACACGAGTCCGCCGTCCGGCAGGCCCAGGGCATAGCCCGCACCGGCCAGCGGCAGGCGCGGCGCCTGCAGGCCGCCTTGCGCCAGCTGTTCAGCACCGAGGCGGCTGATCTGGCCGCGCTGCACGTTCAGTGGCGGCAGCAGGGGGCCCAGGCGGCCCTCGTCGAGGGTGTCCAGCAGGGCCAGGCTGTCGGCGCCCGCGGCCAGCACCAGGGATTCGGCCTCGGCCAGCACCCGGCCCGATTCGTCCAGGCATTGCCAGGACTCCCCGCAGCGCCGCAGCAGGCTCACCCGGCAGGCGGTCCGCAGGCGGATGGGGCGGGCGGCTGTTTCGATCAGGGCCTGCACCATGCCCGGCGGGGGCAGGGCGCCGCCGCCGGGATAGAACCAGGCCGCCGTCACCGCAGGCGAGAGGGGCCAGCCCGCACGCTCACAGGCCTGCTCGCGCGACAGCGCCTGCACGTAGTCCGCCGGCAGGCCCAGGCGCTCGATCTGGGCCTGCAGGGTGGCGAGATCGCGCTGCATCTCCAGCCGCAGCAGGCCCGGCTGCAGCCAGGGCAGGTGGCCGCTGGCCAGCAGGGCGCGGGCATTGCGTTCGGTGTGCAGGGCGGCGGCACGGTTGAAGCGGGCATGCAGGCCGTCGTCCGGGTTGAGGGTGCCGTGGAAGAGGCCGCCGGGATTGCCCGAGCCCGCCAGCGCCGGCGCCTGGCGCGACTCCAGCAGGCTCACGTCCAGCCCCTGGGCAGCGAGCGCATGGGCGCAGGCGGCGCCCGCGATGCCGGCGCCCAGGACCAGGGCCGTCCGTGCGCCGGGCGCAAGGGCCAGGCGGCCGGCGGGCCTCTGCGCGGCATGGCGGGGCTGGTAGCGGGCCACGCTCATCTGCCCCTTGCTGGCGAAGCCTTCTGCCTTGCGGACCTCAAAGCCGGCGCTGGCCAGGCCGTCCCGTACCGGGCGGGCCACGCTCCAGGTCGCGGCCGTGGCCTGGGGCGCAGCCAGGCGGCCCAGGCTGCGCAGCAGGTAGGGATCCCAGATGTCCGGGTTGAGCGCGGGCGAGAAGCCGTCCAGGTAGAAGGCATCGACCTCGGCGACGATCTCGGCCAGCCAGTCGCGCGCCTCGCCCAGGCCCAGCATGAGGCGCACGCGGCCCTGCTCGAAATCGAGCACATGCAGGTTGTGCGTCAGGGGTGGCCACTGGGCCAGCAACTGCGCTGCGAGCGCGGGCTCGGGCGAGTGGGCATGGGCGCGCTGCAGGTCAGCGTGGCGCAGGGGATGTTTCTCGACGCTGATGAAGACCAGGCGCTCGGCGCGCTGCGGGTCCGCGCGCCAGGCGGCCCAGGTGGCCAGGAAGTTGTTGCCCAGGCCAAAGCCGGTTTCCAGGATCACGAAACGGGCTCGGCCCTGCCAGCGCCGCGGCAGCTCGTTGCCGCCCAGGAAGACGTGCTGCGCCTGTGCGAAGGCGCCGGCGCGGGCATGGTAGACATCGCCAAAACCCGGCGCGCTGGGCGCCGCGGCATCGGAGAAATCGACCTCGGCGGGACGGATGGGCTGGGTCTTCATGGGCGGCGCAGTATGCCGCAGCCGGGCCTGCGCCGCCCCTGCGTTGGCTCAGACTTCCACGGTTTCGCCATGCTGGGGCACGCGCACGGCCCAGCCCAGTTCGTCCTGGATGCGGCTGCGCAGGGCATCGGCCGCCTGCGGCTCGCCGTGCACCACGAAGGTCTGCGCAGGCGGACGGCGGAACTGGCGCAGCCAGGCCATCAGCTCCTCGCTGTCGGCATGGCCCGAGAAGCCTTCCAGATGGCTCACCTCAGCGGCAACCGGCACGTAGGCGCCGCGGATTTTGATCTCTCGGGCGCCATTGATCATCTTGGCGCCGCGCGTGCCACCCACCTGAAAGCCGGCGAAGCAGATGTGGTGGCGGGACTGCGGCGCCATTTCCTGCAGGTAGTTGAGCACCCGGCCGCCGGTGGCCATGCCGCTGGCGGAGATCACCACCCCCGGGCGGCGGGCCACGGCCTGGGCCGTCTTCAGGGATTCCTGCGGCTTGCTGACCACGCGCACGCCCTCGCACAGGCGCGAGAGCTCGCCGGGTGAGACCTTCAGCAGGCGCCCATATTCCAGCGTGATCTCCGTGGCCTCGCGTGCCATGGGGCTGTCCATGAAGATCGGCAGCTCGCCGGGGATCTCGCCCGCCGCCCGCAGCCGCTGCAGCACCAGCAGCAGGGCCTGGGCGCGGCCCACCGCGAAGCTGGGCAGCAGCACGCTGCCGCCGCGCGCGATGGTGCTTCGTATGAGGCGGCCCAGGCGCTCCTGCACGTCTTCGGGGGGATGGCGGCGGTCGCCGTAGGTGGACTCGACCAGCAACACGTCGGCCTCCTCCAGGGCCTGGGGCGGCGGCAGCATGAGGTCTTTGGCCCGGCCCAGGTCGCCCGAGAAGACCAGGCGCCGTCCCGCGCTGTGCACCGTGATGCAGGCGGCGCCCAGCAGGTGGCCGGCGGGCGTGAAGCGGATCTCGTTGGCGCCCAGCTTCAGGCGCCCGTCGCGCGGCAGGCCGACGAAATGCGAGAGGGCGTGCTGCGCATCCTTGATCGTGTACAGGGGCAGGGCCTTCTCATGGCGCGTGCTGCCCGTGCGGTTGGCGCGGCGGGCGTCCTCTTCCATCAGGTGGGCGCTGTCGGCCAGCAGCACCTCGCAGAGCTTGCGGGTGGCCGGGGTCGAGAAGATCTGGCCCTTGAAGCCCTGGCGCACCAGGGCCGGGATGTAGCCGCTGTGGTCCAGGTGTGCATGGGACAGCAGCACGGCGTCAATGCTGGACGGCGCCACGCCCAGGGGACCCCAGTTGCGCTCGCGCAGGGCCTTGTAGCCCTGGAACAGGCCGCAGTCCAGCAGCAGGCGGCGGTCGCCGGTGTCGATGAGGTGGCGCGAGCCGGTCACGGCGTCGGCGGCACCCAGGAAGGTCACTTTCATGCGTCTCTCCGCGGGCAGCAGGTGGCCGGACCATTGTGGCCCAGCCGGGCGGGCCGTCCGCCGCTCGCCGCTTGATGAGGATCAGGCCGGCGCGCCGTGAAGCGCCATGAAGAAAGCCCGGCAGTGCCGGGCTTTCTTGGGCGAGCGCGCAGACGCTCAGCGCTTGGGGCTGGTCAGCCGTGCGCCGCCGTTGCCGCCGCCGCTGCCCTGGCGCGCCTGGCCGCCGCCGGAGCGCTGGCCCTGGCCTTGGCCGCCCCGTGGTGCATCACCGCGAGCGCCATTGACACGGCCCTGGGCCGGTGCGCCTTCGCGGCGTGCCG
>NZ_JACJUG010000047.1 GCF_014174515.1 Mitsuaria sp. WAJ17 | reverse complement strand
CGCCTGGTGCGCCTGCGCGGCGAGACCGGCCCCTGGCGCTCCGCCCAAGGCCTGGGGCTGGACCTGTCACTGGACCTGCCCCTGGGCGGCGAGGGCCCCGGCGCCTGGCGCCTTCTGGCGGCCGACCGCCTGGACCTCACCGGCCCCGAGCGCCTGCCTGGCGAGCGGCGCGCCATCAACACGCTCAAGGAGCTCTACGCCAGCCAGCGTCCCAGCGCCGAATGGGTGCTGGACCTGGGCCGCATCAACAACCGTCTGGGCGTGGCCAGCGGCTACAACCCCACGGACTACTTCAAGCGCCAAGTGCTGCGCAACACCACGGCCGTCGATCCGGCCAGCCTGCGCGAAAACCGCCTGGGCGTGGCCATGGCCCGCGTGCAGAAAGTCTGGGACGGCGGCTCGCTGACGGGTGTCTGGGCGCCCAGGCTGGCCGCGACACCGTCCAGCGGCGCCTGGAGCCCCGACTGGGGCGCCAGCAACGGCCGGCCACGCTGGCTGCTGGCCTGGACTCAAGCATGGGCCGAAGACCTCGCCCCGCAATGGCTGTTGCACGGCGACGGCCAGCCGGGCCACTCCCCCCAACTGGGCCTCAACCTGACCCGCCTGCTCAGCCAGTCCTGCGTTGCCCACCTGGAGTTGAGCACCGGCCGCAGCCGCACGCTGCTGGCCCAGGCCCTGGGCGATGCCGACGCCCCCCTGGCCCAGCACACCCAGTTGGCCACCGGCCTGAGCTGCACCACTTCGCGCAAGCTCACGCTGACAGCCGAGTGGCAGCACAACGGCCTGGCGCCGGGCCGCGCGGACTGGTCCGCCCTGCAGGCCGGCGACCCGCTGCGCTACGGGGCCTACCGCCAGGCCGCCCAGGCCCAGCAGGAGCCGGCCACCCGCGACAACCTCTTCCTGATGGCCCGCTGGCAGGACGCGCTGATGCCCAAGCTGGACCTCAACGCCTTCGCCCGCATCAGCCAGGTGGACCACAGCCGCCTGATCTGGCTCGAGGCCCGCTACCACCAGGACAGCACGGACTGGGCGGCACAATGGCAACAGCACCGCGGCCAGGGTCTCAGCGAGTTTGGCGCCCTGCCCCAGTCCCGCGTGATCCGCCTGCTGGTGCGCCACTATTTCTGAGACCGCCCCTGCCCTGCCTGAGCCCCCGCATGCTGGATGTCTGGTATTCCCTCGCGCCGCCCGACGGCCCGCCCCTTCTTGACGCCCAGGAGCAGGCGCGGCACGCGCGCTTTCTGTGCCAGCGCACCGCCCGCACCTTTGCGCAGGCGCACACGCTCAAGCGCTGCCTGCTGAGCCACCACCACCCGCAGCAGGCGCCGCTGGACTGGCGCTTCGAGAGCGGCCCGGCCGGCAAGCCCGCCCTGCGCGAGCCCGCACCCTGCCATTTCAACCTCAGCCACAGCGGCGATGCCATCGCCGTGGCCGTGGCCGACCAGGCCGTGGGGCTGGACATCGAAAGCCACCGCGAGCTGAAGGACGGCCTGGCCATCGCGCAGCGCGTCTTCCATCCGCGCGAGCGCCAGTGGCTGCAGGCCCAGCCCGACTTCGTCGCGGCCTTCTACCGGCTGTGGACCCTCAAGGAAGCCCTGCTCAAGGCCACCGGCGAGGGCTTCACCCAGGCGCCCGAGGCCCTGTGCTGGGACGAGCTGGACGCCGCCATGCCCGCTATCCACCATGCCGGCCAGCACTGGCAGGCCCTGGGCCTGGCCCTGCCCGGCGCCACCCTCGCTGTTGTCATGGCAGACCCGCAGCAGCTGCGCGAGGCCCGCCTGCACGAGCTGCAGGCTCGCGAGGGCGCCTGTCTGCGGGGGCGGCAGCACGCATTCCATCGACCCTGAACGGGATCTCCCATGTCGCGACACTTCATCAGCAGCGGTCCGGGCCTGCCGGACTGGCCCTCGCCCATCAGCCAGGCCGTGGTCGTTGACCGCACCTGCTATCTCAGCGGCCAGCTCTCGCTGGACGAGTCAGGCCGCTACGTGCCCGGCACGCCGGCCGAGGAGGCGCGGCGAGCCTTCGCCAACCTCTTTGCCGCCCTGCGAGCAGCGGACTTCGGCCCGGAGCACCTGGTCTTCGTGGATATCGCCTTCACCGACATCGGCGCCCTGGCCGAGGTCAACAAGGTCTATGCGGCGCTGTTCCCCGAAGGACGCCGCCCCGCACGCACCGTGTACGAGGCCGCCGCCCTGCCCTTTGGCGGGCAGGTGAAGGTGATGGGCGTGGCGGTCAAGAGCGCGGACGGCAGCTGATACCCAAGGCCGGCCGCCGCCCGCGTCCTGCAAGGCAGCGGCCCTCTCCTCAGGGCGCCGGCGCCGGCTGCGATGCCGGCTTCTCCAGCACCGGGCCCGAGAGC
This sequence comes from Mitsuaria sp. WAJ17, assembly GCF_014174515.1. GTDB lineage: Bacteria > Pseudomonadota > Gammaproteobacteria > Burkholderiales > Burkholderiaceae_C > Roseateles_B. The sequence goes on along the minus strand of NZ_JACJUG010000047.1, from coordinate 16,188 downwards.
GCACGCAAGAAGCTCAGCAGCTGAGCCTGCTCCTGCCGGCCCAGGTCGCGCGGCTTGAGCTCGCGCAGCTCCGAATGGCCCAGCACCGCTTCAGGCGCGCGCGCATAGTGCTCGAGGACCTGCTCCAGCGTGGCGAACTGGCCCGCATGCATATAGGGCGGGCGCAGGGCCACGTTGCGCAGGCTGGGCGTCTTGAAGGCGCCCACCAGGTGCGGGTCCTTGCCGTTGGCGAAGCGCAGCTCCTCGCACTGCTGGGGCTTGGCGTCGCTGTAGCGCCCGAGGCAGTTGAACTCGTCCGACAGCGCCGCGCGCAGACCGTCCACCCGTCCGCGCTCGGGCTGCTCCGGATTGAAGGGCGGGATGCCGGTGTTGTGGAAGTGCTGGTCCGTCATCAGCGGGCCGGTGTGGCAGGTGATGCACTGGCCGCGGCCGATGAAGAGGCGCAGGCCGGCCTTCTCCTGCTCGTTGAGCAGCCCCGCGGTGGACGTGCCCTTGAGCGTGGCCGCGATGTAGCGATCCACGCGCGATTCGCCGTACTGCAGCCGGGATTCGAAGGCCGCGATGGCCTTGCCCATATTGGCATACACGCGGTTGACATCCTCGCGTCGTGCCTCGGGGATGGCGGCCCAGGCGGCACGCTCGGCCTCACTGCCCTGAGGGCTGGCATGGGCGGGCAGGCCGTCCAGGCGGGGCATCTCGCCGAACAGCTCGCGGTAGGGCTGGGCGTAGTGCTGGCTCAGCAGCCGTACGTACTGCACGCGGTTGCCACCGTGCTCGCGGGCATCTTCCAGCGGACCCAGGGCCTGGGCCCAGAGGCTGTCCTTGCGGCCGTCCCAGAAGAACCAGGCGCTGTGGGCCATGCCGATGGAGGGCATGGTGCGGCGCAGGCCTTCGGCCACCCCCAGGCCGCGCGGCCGGCCGTCCTCGAACTGCCCCTGCGGGTTGTGGCAGCTGGCGCAGGACACCTTGCCATTGCTGCTGAAGCGCACGTCATTGAAGACCTGCTTGCCCAGCCGCGCCGCAGCCTCGCTGCCGACGAAGCGGTTGCTCGGGTCGGGATCGGGGCTGCGCAGCTGGGAGATCTGCAGGGAGCCCATCAGGGCCAGTTCCTGGGGCGACCAGCGCTCGGCCCTGCTCCCCTCCACTTCCGAATGCGCCAGACCCAGCACCGCGCCACCGCCCAGGGCCAGCAGGCACAGGCTCAGGCCCAAGCCCGAGCGCAGGTGGCGGCGCCAGCCCTTGCGGCGAGCGGGCAGGGTGGACAACAGTTCAACACCCAGGGGTCGCTTCATCAATCCACTCCCAACAATCGACGGGCATTGCCCGACATCAACCAGGCCCGCTGCCCGCGCGAAACGCCGGCCAGCGGACCGTCCGCGGCACGGAACAGGTCCATGACCTTCTTGTGGCCGCCCGAGTAGCGGAACACCGGCCAGTCGGTCCCGAACAGGATCTTGTGATTCAGGTTGAGCTTGAACAGCTCGGCCAGTCCCGCCTGCCACCCCCCCGGATGCTGGGAGCCCAGAAAGGCGCTGATGTCCAGATAGACATTGGGCCGGTAGGCGCACAGGGCCGCGCAGTCCTGCACGTGGTGGACCGCTCCATGGGCCAGGATGAAGTTGACGTCAGGGAAATCCAGCGCGGCCTGGTCCACCAGATAGGGGTGCGAGAACTGGAAGGACAGGCTGGGACTGGTGGGCCCGATGTGCATCAGCACCGGCAGGGCGTGGGCCCGGCACAGCTCGTAGAAGGGATACAGCGAGCGGTCGCTGGGGCTGTAGCCGCAGGGCGGGTAGAGCTTGAGGCCCTTGAAGCCGTACTCGGTGATGCCGCGCTCCAGGAGGGCCAGGCCGTCCGCTCCCCAGCGCGGGTCCACACCGCCGAAGACGAAGAAGCGGCCGGCATGGCGCTTCAGGATTTCATGGTGCTCGGCCCACATCTCGGCAATGCTCAGCGGGCTCTGCATCACCTGGGTGAAATCGGGCAGCAGCAGCACGGCCTGCTGGATGCCGGCCTCATTCATCTCGGACACCAGGGTGTCGCCTTGATGGTCCTGGCTCATGCGCAGGTACATGTCCATCAGCTCGGGCAGGGACTTGCGCACGCCCGTCGCCGCCAGACGCACGGCCACATTGCGGCACAGGCCCTCGTAGAAGGCCTCCGGGATGAAGCGGGTGGAGGCGATGTGGCAGTGCGCGTCCAGCACATGGCCCGTGTAGACGGAGCCGGCCGCGGCAGGGGCTGCCGCGGCGACAGCGCTGGGCGTTGTCATGCCGTCTGACCTTCCGGCTGCGCACGGGCCACGCGGGCCTGCAGCATCTGGGCCGCGCGGGCCTTGAGATCGGACACCTTCTGCATCATGAAGTGGCCGGCGTGGACTTTGCCCTGGGCGCGGGCGTAGTCGGGCAGCGTGCCGTAGGTCTGGAAACCGAAGCGCTGCCAGGCATGGTGGGCGGGCGTGCCGTCACGCACGTCCAGGGTCAGCAGTTCGACGCCGTCCTGCTCGCACTGCAGGGCGATCTCCTGGAAGGCCACGGGCAGCACCAGGCCGCCGCGGTAGTCCTCGTGGATCATGCCCTTGGCGAGGTCGGTGATGTGGCGGTTGTTGGGGTTGAGATTGCGCCGCAGGGTGCAAAGACCGATCAGCTCGCCGCCGCCGGTGACGATGCTCAGCAGGCGGATCTTGCCCGCGGCCAGATTGCCGCGCAGGTCCTGCTGGTACTGGCGGGCCTCGGCGTCGGTGATCTCCTCGGCGAAGCCGATGATGGGCGCCGAGGCCGTGGTGAGGCGCATCAGGTCGATGATCCTTTCCTCCAGCACCGAGTCGATCTGCTGCGGCCAGCCGTAGCACAGCTCCACCGTGCCGAGGGCGCCCATGGGGACTTGGTAGCTGGCCTCTCCGGCCGTGTTCAGCGTGCGGTTCATGTCCGTCCTTGTGTCAGTGTTCAGGCCTGCGGGCCCTTGAGTTCATCCAGCACCGAGCCCAGCTCATGGCTCTTGAGCCACTGGTCGTCGTAGACCGTGTCCAGGTACTTGACGCCGCTGTCCGGCATCACCAGCACCACGTTGCAGGGGCCTTGCAGGCCGGCGAGGAAGTGGCGGGCCGCGGCGCTGACCGAGCCCGAGGAGCCGCCCAGCAGCAGGCCTTCGTCCAGGGCCAGGCGGCGTGCGGCCACGAAGGCCTGGTGGTCGCTGACCTTGTGTACCTCGTCCACCAGCTCCGCGCGCACATTGCCCGGCGTGAAGCTCAGGCCGATGCCGTTCTGCAGGAAGGGCTTGAACTCGCCACCGAAGACGACGGAGCCCTGCGGCTCCACGCCCATCACCCGCAGCCTGGGATTGCGTTCCTTGAGGTAGCGGGCCACGCCGCTGAGGTGGCTGCCGGTGCTGACGCAGCCGATCAGCACATCAACCTGCCCGTTGAGCTGGCGGTGGATTTCCGGCCCGGTGCCGTAGTAGTGGGCATCGATGGCGGCGGGGTTGTTGTACTGGTCGAGGTTGATGCAGCGCGGCAGCGTGGCGGCGATGGAGCGGGCCACGGCGATGCGCTTCTTCTGGAAGCTGCCGCTTTCGTCGGGTGTGGTGACCATCTCCACCTGGCCGCCGAAGGCGCGAACCAGGTTCACATTGGCCTTGGGCGTCTTGGGATCCAGCACGCAGATGAAGCGGTAGCCGTGCACCGCGCAGAGCATGGCCAGGGCGTGCCCCATATTGCCGGAGGTGGACTCCACAATGGACCAGCCCGGCGCCAGATCGTGGTCGCGGCGGGCCTGGTTGAGCAGCTCATTGGCGCTGCGGTCCTTGACGCTGTTGCCGGGGTTGCGGCATTCCAGCTTGGCAAAGACCTGGATGCCCCGCGACGCATCCGACAGGCTTCGGAGCTTCAGCAGCGGCGTGTCCCCGATCAGCTCGGCGATATTGTTGGCGTACATGGTGAAACGACTCCCTGCTGATTGACAGTGTTCAGGGACTGTAGTGAGCGCGCACCCAGGCGGGTAGCTGTCCGTTTGGGTAAGGCGGGCCCGGCGCCCCCATGCAGTTGGGGGAGTGCCGGGCGGACTCAGAGCTCGCCGGACACCAGGGCTTCCTCGGCCGGCGTGAAGCGGCGCAGGCGCGCGTCCGTGATCTCCAGCTGCAGACCCTCGCGCAGGAAGGCTCGCAGCAGACGCGCGACCAGCGCGGCGTCCTGGTGGATCAGGTAGTGGCCCGCGGCGCGCAGGCCCAGCTGCAGGGTCTGCGAGGTGACGGCACCCATGGCACGAGCGCGCTCGGCGCAGGTGGCCGTGTCGCTGTCACCCATGATCAGCAGGCAAGGCTGGGCCAGCGGCTCCACGGCCGGCGGCAGGCTCACGGCATGAGCCCGGAAGTTCACCAGCTGCCGGCTGTACTGCCGCATGCGGTCGGCGGACACATAAGGCTCGTGCAGCCAGTGCGCCGTGTGGGCGTCAGGCAGGCTCCACAAGCGTTGCGGGTCATCCGCCGCGCCGTCGCCCCGCTTCAGCAGTGCGAGCATGGAGCGGGCCATGCTGTCGGCGGCCGCAGGCGTGCGCTGGACCAGGCGGCACATGGTGTTGAGGCTGGTCTCGAAGCTGGAGTCCCCACCCGCGCCGCAGTCCACCCCCGCATAGGAAGGGGCGAGCAGGCACAGCGAGGCCACGTCCTGCGGCAGCGCGCGGGCCAGGTCCAGGGCGAACTTGGCGCCGCCGCACCAGCTGAGCAGGTGCAGGGGCCCCGTCTGCCGCAGGGCCAGCAGCTGGCGCACGCTCTGCAGGTACTGCGCCCAGGAGTCCTCGCTGTCGTAATAGGTGCTGGACAGGGCCTCGGCCGCCACGGCCGCGTCGTCACGGGCTTCCAGGGCCAGCACGCTGCAGTGCGGGCTCAACGCCAGGGCCAGCTCGGACCAGACGTCCAGGCTGAGGCCGAAGGCATTGAGCAGCAGCACAGTCTGCGGCCCCTCACCCAGGCGCCATGCGCGCAGCGGGGCCCCGTCGATGGATTCGAGGCGCATGCCGGGCAGATGGGCCCAGCGGCGGGCAACCGGGGCGGTCGCGGCCAGATGCGACTGGCGCAGCGCGTCCAGGTGCGCCTGCCAGGCGGCGCTCCAGGCCGAGGGCGTCGAGCCGCAGACCACGGTGCGGTCGAAGGCCTGCCCGTCGAGAAGGGCCTCTTGCCCCAGCTGCCAGCGCTGGCGGGTTTGCTGGAGGCTTTCTTCCAGCAGCTCGCTGAGGGTGTCGGCCGCGCAGGAGGCCTCGGCAACAGGGATGTCCAGAGCCAGGGCCAGCTCGCGCAGCAGCAACGCGCCGCTGCCCAGGGCCGGCGCATGCAGCAGATGGCAGCCCGGTGGCAGCGCCGGCGCGGCATGGCGCACGCAGTCCAGCAGGGCCGCGGGTTCCAGCAGGTGCAGGCCGGGACCCTGGCCGCCGCTGAAGGGCAGGACCAGGGGCCTCTTGCTGAAGTAGTCCGGCACGCGGCGGCGCGCCCCCTCCATCCAGTGCACCAGACCTTCGCTCAACGCGGCCAGTGCGGCAGGCAGCACGACGGATCCGGCGGGCTGCTCGCTCACTGCATGAGCCAGCACCAGAACGCGCAAGGACGCCCCCCCGATCTGCGGGGTCAGAGCAGCCCCCAGCAGAGTCGTCAGACGGCCGGGATTGCAGAAGGACGCAAAGCCCTGGTGGGGCAGCACCACCTGCAGGCAGCCCTGCGCCAGCGCGAGCGCGCGCAGGGCATCGGGCAGCCGCAGCGCCGGGCATGAAGCCTCGCCCGCGATGAGACGGCGCACCGCCGCCTCGTCGAGAAAGAGCGTGGCCGGTCCCTGCCCCGCCGAGGCGATCGCATCCCAGGCCCGCAGCAGGGCCTGCCATCCGGCCTGGGCCGTGGAGTCGGCGCCGGTGTCGAGCATGACTTGCGACATGGTCACCTCAGACTTTCGCGGCCTGCAGGGATTCAATGAGGTCCAGCGCGTCGCCCACCGTGGCGAGCTGGGCGATGCGCTCGGTGTGCTCGGCGAAGCTGACGCCGAAGTGCTCTTCAGTGAGGGCCATCAGCGAGATCAGCGAGATCGAGTCCAGCATCAGGTCGCTGGCGAGGTTGGAGTCGCGCGAGACCGTGTCCGCAGCCAGCTCGACCGGGGTGATCTGTGCGACCAGGTTCAGGAAGGCATCGAAATGTGCCGCGGACTGTGCATGCATGGAAGGCTCCGGTGGGAAGCGGACGCGCCGCCATGCGACTGGGGCATGCGGGGTCCGCGAGGCAGGGCGTTTTATACCGAGGCCCTGCCCCCTTGCCTACCTGACCTGAAGTACGGGTGCGGTCCCTTGCCCCAATGGACAGGTTCGGGCCGGCGCGCCGCTACGTACAGTGACCGAGCACTTTTCACGATCGACCCACGACTCACTGCCGGAGCCCACCATGACTGTTTCCACCCCCGCCGTGGCGCTGGACAAGGACGCCTTCGCGATCCAGCTGCGCGCCACCCTGGATTCCCACTTGACCCTCAACCACCCCATCTTCAAGGAGCTGTTCACGCCCGAGCGGAACTGGCATCTGCTGAAGATCATCTCGCTGGAGGGCTACCAGATCACCAAGTACTTCCTCGAGTACATCGAGAACCTGTACTTCCGCTGCCCCCTGCCCATCCACAAGCGCCGCCTGCTGTTCAACCTGTTCGAGGAAGAGACGGGCCGCTTCTCCAAGACCAAGAACCATGTGGAGCTGATGGAGGACTTCATCCGCGCCCAGGGCATCAGCGACGAGGAGCGCGACGCCTGGACCCCGTCCGAGGCCACCAAGGAGCTGATCACCTACCGCCTGGACAACTGCAAGGGTGAGCACACCTACCACATTGGCGCCGCGGCCGTGATGATCGCCAGCGAGGGCCAGAGCCTGGAGACCCGTGCCGGTGAAGCCCGTCACGCCATCCTGGGCAAGATCTACGGCCTCAGCGAAGAGAGCACGCGCTTCTTCTCCGTCCACCAGAAGGAAGATGTGGCCCATGTGGCCGAGGGCATCCAGCTGGTCGCCGAGCTCTGCACCACCCCGCAGATGCAGGCCGAGGCGCTGCACGCCATCGACTACACCTGCAAGCTGTTCTGGAACATGTACGAGAGCGCGGCCCAGAAGTACTACGCCGACCGGCCCGCCGCCGGCCAGGCCCTGGAAGCCCAACCCGCCTGAGGCCCCGGACATGCGCATCGCCGACATCCTCGCCCGCCTGCAGGGCCGCTCCACCGCCCTGATCCTGGTCGATGACAAGGGCCAGGAAACGCACAAGACCTTCGACGAGCTTCACCGCGACACCCTGAACGTGGTCGAGCGCCTGCGCGCGCTGGGCCTGGGCCCGGGCTGCCGCGTGGGCATCGCCGCACCCAGCGGCTATGGCTGGATGGCCTGGGACCTGGCCTGCGTGGAGCTGGGATGCATCTCGGTGGCCCTGCCCAACGAGCGGCCGACCCGCCCCTGGGCCGAGCTGATCGAGGCCTACCAGCTGAGCGTGATGGCCGCTGACCCGGCCTGGTTGGATGGCGGCGATGCCTCGCATGACAGGCTGCAGAGCATGGCCCTTGATGCGCCCATGCCCGTGAAAACCGCGGAGCCGCGCCCTCTGGTTCACCAGCCGGGCACGCACTCCCTGGTCTTCAGCTCCGGCACCACGGGCAAGACCAAGGGGCTGATCATCAGCGCGGCCGGCACCGAACGCCTGCTGCAGCTCTACCACGATGCCTTCGGTGTCGAAGCGCAGGACCGGTTCATGACCTTCCTGCCCTTCGCCAACTACCAGCAGCGGATGATCTACTACTTCTGCCTCTACCACGGGGTGGAATTCGTCTCGGTGCCCTTCCCCCTGCTCTTCACGGGGCTCAAGAAGTACCAGCCGACCTTCGTCATCGCGCCGCCCATCCTCTACGAAACCCTGCAGGCCCTCACCCGCGCCAGCGCCGGCGCGCAGGCCGCGCAGGATCCGGACCTGCTCACCCGCAAGCTGGCCGAGCTGACCGGCGGGCGCATGCGCTACATGATCACCGGCATGGCGCCCATCAAACGCGCCGCGCTGGACTTCTTCTGGCAGCACGGCATCTCGCTGTACGAGGCCTTCGGCATCACCGAGGCCGGCATGGTGGCCTGGAACAAGCCTGGCCAGGTGCGTGTGGGCAGCGTGGGCAAGCCAGCGGAAGCCGGCAGCGTGAGCCTCTCGGACGAAGGTGAAGTCATCGTGCGCCGCGACGCCCTGCTGTCCCTGGGCTACTTCGAGTCCTCGGAGGAAGACGCGCGCTCCACGTTCATCGAGCCCGGCGCCGTGGCCACCGGCGACATCGCCGAGTTCGATGCCGACGGCTTCCTGCACATCGTGGGCCGCAAGAAGGACGCCATCATCACCAGCAACGGCGAGAAGTTCCATCCGGAGCCCATCGAGTCGATGCTGCACGCCGATCCCCGCATCAGCGTGGCCGTGGTGCTGGCCGGCGCACGCCAGGGCCTGGCCGCTGTGATCTCCACCAAGCTGCATGAGGACGGAGCCGCCGTGCAGGCCCTGCGGGCACATGTGCAGCAGGTCAACCAGCAGCTGCCGGCCCAGCAGCAGATCAAGCAGGTGATCTTCACCGGACAGGACTTCAGCATCGAAAACGGCATGCGCACCAAGAACATGAAGCTGGCGCGCAAGGCCATCGCGGCCGCCTTCCTCGAGTCCGCCTGACCCACGTGGCCGGCCCTGCGCCGGCCCCTGCTTGCGCTCCTCGGGGCCTCCGCCGTGATGGCCCCGGCCCGTCACCTCATCACGACACGCCCCATGGACCGCTCACTCTTCCCCCTGCCGCAGCTGCCGGCCTCCATCATCGAGACCCTGCAGGCCTGGCGCGACCAGACCCCCGACCGCCTGGCCCTCACCGTGCTGCGCGAAGGCGAGGCCGTGGAGCGCCAAGCCAGCTATGCCGAGCTGCACGACGAGGTCACGCGCGTGGCCACAGCCCTGCACGAGCAGCTGCCTGCCGGCGCGCGCGTGCTGCTGCTCTTGCCCACCGGCCTGGAATTCGTCAGCGCCTTCTATGGCTGCCTGATGGCGGGCATGGTGGCCATTCCGGCCCACCACCCCCAGCAGGCCCGCAAACTGGCGCAGTGGCAGAAGCTGCAGGCCATCGTGGACAGCAGCGGCGCGAGCTTCGTGATCGCGCCGGACAAGTCCCTGCCCCTGCTTCAGCAGATGCAGGCTGAACAGGGCCTCTTCACCGGCTGCCGCCTCAGCGATTACGCCACCCTGCTCGAAGCTGGCGCAAGACCTGACCCCGCTCGCCCTCTTCCGCTTCCCCTGCCGCGCGCCGAGGACCTGGCCTTCCTGCAGTACACCTCGGGCTCCACCGGCACGCCCAAGGGCGTGATGATCACGCACGGCAACATCATCAACAACCAGCAGGTGATCGCCCAGCTGATGGGCCACCACCGCGACACCCGCGTGGTGTCCTGGCTGCCGCTGTACCACGACATGGGCCTGTCGGCCGTGCTGCAGATGGGTTCGGTGGGTTCCAGCCTGGTGCTGATGTCACCGGTGGCCTTCGTGCAGAAACCCCTTCGTTGGCTGCAGGCCATCTCACAGTACCGCGCCACCACCTCGGGTGGCCCCAACTTTGCCTACCAGTTGGCCGCCCAGGCCCTGCAGTCTGAAGAGGCCCAAGGCCTGGACCTGCGCAGCTGGGACCTGGCCTTCTGCGGTGCCGAGCCCATCCAGCGCGCCACCGTGGAGGACTTCCTCGGCGCGTCCGCCGCGCATGGCTTCGCCCCGGGCGCCTTCTTCCCCTGCTACGGCATGGCCGAGGCCACGGTGCAGGTCACCGGTGTCAACAAGGGCGAGGGGATCCACTACCTCGAGGTGAGCAACACCGCCCTTGCGCGCGGCCGCATCGAGGCCCCGGCACCCGGCGCGCCGGAGGCCGACCGCAAGAGCCTGGTCTCCTGCGGCGGCACACGCCTGGGTCATGAGCTGCTGGTGGTCGATGACACGGGCCGGCCCGTGGCCGACGCACATCAGGTGGGCGAAATCTGGGTGCGCGGCGGCAGCGTGGGCGCCGGCTACTTCGGCCTGCCCGACCTCAGCGAGCAAACCTTTGGCGCGCGCCCGGCGGCCGCCTCAGCCGCTGAAGGCGGCTACCTGCGCACGGGCGACCTCGGCGCCGTGATCGACGGCCGGCTCTACATCACGGGCCGCGTCAAGGACCTGCTGATCATCCGCGGCCGCAACATCTACCCGCAGGACGTCGAGGACTGCGTGCAGGACGCCGTGCCCGAGCTCAAGCGGGGTGCAGGCGCCGCCGTGTCGGTGCTGATCGACAAGGAAGAAAAGCTGGTCGTGGTGCAGGAGATCGGCCGCAGCCAGCGCCGCAGCCTGCAGCTGGACGAGACCCTGCGCGCGATGGTCCAGGCCATTGGCGAAGACTTCGGCCTGACCCCACACCAGGTGGTGCTGGTGGAGCCCGCCACCATCGAGAAGACCTCCAGCGGCAAGATCGCCCGCGCCCTGTGCCGCAAGGCCTGGCTGCAGGGCCAGCTGCGCATCGTCGCCAGCTGGACCGAGGGCTTGGGTGAAACGGCCGGCAAGGCGTCTGGCGAAGCCGAAGCCGCGCCCGGTGCCGAGGTGACCGGCGCCGCGCTGAGCCTGCCGCGCCAGGTCGAGCAGATCATCGCCGGCGTGGTCGCCGAGCTGCTCAAGACCCCACCCAGCCGCGTGCCCCTGGACCGCGCCTGGGTGGAAATGGGCTTCGACTCTGTCAACGCCCTGCAGCTGGCCCTCAAGGTGGGCCAGGCCACGGGCATCGAGTTCGAGGCCACCGTGCTGTGGGACTGCGCCAACATTGCCGAGCTGGCCCAGCACCTGGCCGGCCTGAAGGGTGCCGCCGAGGCCCTGGCCTCACGCAGTGGCGCCGCGGTGCCAATTCCCGCCACCTCCGCCACCTCCGCCCCTGCCTCCTCGGCCGCCGCGCCCGAGGCGCTGGCCCATTCCCTCCACTCCCTGTCCGATGCCGAGGCCGAGGCCTTGCTGCTGAAGGAACTGGAACGCTAGTCCCCTGCCCATCATGAGCGAGTCGACCCCCGATCTCTCCCCCATCAAGAAGGCCCTGCTGAAGATCGAGTCGCTGCGGCGCGAACTCGACGAAGCGCGGCAAGGCAAGGAGGAGCCCATTGCCATCGTGGGCATGGGCTGCCGCCTGCCCGGCGGTGCCGACTCGCCCGCCCAGCTCTGGACCCTGCTGGCTGAAGGCCGCGATGCCATCGTGAAGGTGCCGCCCGACCGCTGGACGGACGATCTCTTCGACCCCCAGCCCGGCCGCCCCGACACCAGCTACAGCCGCCACGGCGGCTTCATCTCGGACGTGGACCGCTTCGATGCGGCCTTCTTCGGCCTCTCCGGCCGCGAGGCCCGGCGTCTGGACCCGCAGCAGCGCCTGCTGCTGGAGTGCAGCTGGCGGGCGCTGGAGAACGCCGGCTTCTGCCGCGAGAGCCTCAAGTCCCATCTGACCGGCGTCTTCGTGGGCCTCTCGCTGGACGACTACGCCCGCCTCAGCGACCACGTGCCGCCCGCCGAGCAGAGCTTCGCCCAGACCTCGCTGGGCACGGCGCGGCCCTTCTCGGCCGGCCGCATCGCCTACCTCTTCGGTTTCCACGGCCCCACGCTGCAGCTGGACACGGCCTGCTCCTCCTCCCTGGTCACCGCCCACCTGGCCTGCCAGGCCCTGCGCAACCGCGAGTGCGACCTGGCCCTCAGCGGTGGCGCCAACCTCATGCTCTCGCCCGAGATGAGCATCGCGCTGAGCGAGCTGCAGGCCCTGTCGCCCGATGGCCGCTGCAAGACCTTCGACGCCGCCGCCAACGGCTATGTGCGCGGCGAGGGCGCGGGCATGGTCGCGCTGATGCGCCTCTCGGACGCGCAGGCCCAGGGCCGGCCCATCCGCGCCCTGATCCTGGGCTCCGCCATCAACCATGACGGCCGCAGCAACGGCATGACCGCGCCTAACGGCCGCGCCCAGCGCGACGTCATCCGCGCGGCCTTGCAGCGCGCCGGCCTGCGGCCCGAGCAGGTGGACTACGTCGAGGCCCACGGCACCGGCACTCAGCTGGGCGACCCCATCGAGCTGCGTGCGCTGGAGGAGGTCTACTGCCGCGACGTGCCCCGCCGCCAGCCCCTGCACGTGGGCAGCATCAAGACCAATATCGGCCACCTGGAAGGCGCTGCCTCGGTGGCAGCCTTGATCAAGGTGGCCTGCTCGCTGGAGCAGGCCCAGCTGCCCCGCCACCTGCACTTCAAGAACCCCAGCACCCATGTGGACTGGGCGCGCAATGGCATCCGCGTGGCCGACCACCACATGGACTGGCCGGCGCAGGACCCGCAGCGCCGCATCGCCGCCATCAGCGCCTTCGGCATGAGCGGCACCAATGCCCATCTGATCATCGAGGCCGCCCCGGCCGCGCCCACGGTACGGACCGGCGAGCTGCGTGACGAGCGTCCGCAGCTGCTGGCCTTCTCGGCCCACAGCCCGGAGCTGCTGGCCCGCAGCCTGCAGGACGCAGCAGCCCTGCTGCGCCAGCCCGACGCACCGCCCCTGCCCGACCTGGCCTGGAGCCTGCGCCACCTGCGCGACCGCCACGCCTGGCGCGCCTGCGTCGTGGGCCAGGACGCCGAGACCGTGGCCGCCGCGCTGGACGCCGAGGCCCGCCGCTGGGCCTCCTCCGAGCACGCCGCCCCCACGAGCCGCTCCCGCCTGGCCCTGCTCTTCACCGGCCAGGGCGCGCAAACGCCCGGCATGGCCCGTGCGCTCTATCAGAACTTCGCCACCTTCCGCCAGGTCATCGACGCCTGCGACGAGCGCTTCGAGGGCCGCGCCGAGCACGGGCTGATTGACGTACTGTGGGGCGACCGGCAGGACCTCATCCACGAGACCCGCTACACCCAGCCCGCCCTCTTCGCCATCGAGCTGGGCCTGGCCCGGCTGTGGATGGGCTGGGGCGTCGAGCCCGAGTTCCTCATGGGCCACAGCGTGGGGGAGTACGCCGCCGCCTGCGTGGCCGGCGTCTTCACGCTGGAGGAGGGCATGGACCTCATCAGCGCGCGCGGCGCCCTGATGCAGGACCTGTGCCCGCCGGGCCGCATGTGCGCGGTGCTGGCCTCCGCGCAAGACCTGACCCCCTTCCTCAAGCCCTGGCGCGGCCGGGTTGAACTCGCGGGCGACAACGGCCCCGGCAGCGTCGTCGTGGCCGGCGACGCCGAGGCCATGGACGCCCTGCTGGCCCAGCTCGAAGGGGCTGGCCTGCAGAGCCGCCCCCTGCAGGTCAGCCGCGCCTTCCACTCACCGCTGATGGAGCCCATGCTGGCGGCCTTCGCGCAGGAGGCGCGCAAGCTCCGCTTGCAGGCGCCGCGCATCCCGCTGGTGTCCAACGTCACCGGGCGCCTGGAGCTGGAAGCCTTCTGCGACCCCGACTACTGGGTGCAGCATGTACGCCAGGCCGTACTGTTCCGGCCCGGCATGCAGACCCTGCTGGAGGCCGGCGCCACCGACTTCCTGGAGATCGGCCCCGGCCAGACGCTCAGCAAGCTGGCCCGCGCCTGCGCCGCGCCCAAGACAGTTCGCCTGCACCACAGCCTGGACGGCCATGCCGAGCTGGCCGCGCTCTGGACCGGCCTGGGCGCACTCTTCGCCGCCGGCCAGGAACCGCAGTGGAACGCCGTCGATCGCTCGCTGGACCAGCACGGCGCGCCGCGTGCCGTCTCCTTGCCGCCCTACCCGCTGGCCGACACCCGCTACTGGCTGGGCGAGCGCAAACCCGCGCGCGCCGGCCTGCTGCAGGGCTCGGCCTTCCTGGGCAAGGCCCGCGACCCCAGCCTGTTGGGCCCTGCCCTGCACCTGCCGGGCGGCGGCCGAGAGCGCCGGCATGAGCAGCGCCTGTCCCTGGCCAGCCATCCCTTCCTGGCCGGCCACGCGGTCCATGGCCAGGCCCTGTTCCCTGCCGCCGGCTACCTCGCCCTGATGCTGGATGTCCAGCGCCCCGACGGCTCGGGCCCCGGCGAGCCCGTGCGGCTGCGCGACGTCGCCTTCGAGCAGGCCCTGCCCCTGTCCGCCGATCAGGCCCTGCGCCTGGTGACGGTGGTAGACGGCGAGCGCATCGAGATCCACACCGCGCCCGATGCCGGCCCACAGCCTCCCACCTGGACCCTGCATGCCGGCGGGCAGGCCGCCGCTGCCGCTGCCGACATCCCATCGACCTCCCTGCAGGCCTGGCGCGAGCGCTGCGCCGAGGTGCTGGCGCCCGAGCAGCTCTATGCAGCGCTGGGCGAAGCCGGCCTGCACTACAGCGGGGCCTTCCATGCGCTGGCCGGCCTGTGGTGCGCCGCGGGCGCCGAGTCCTGGGAGGCCCTGGGCCGGGTCGAGCGCGTGGGCGCGGCCACCGGCGCCAGCCATCTGGCCGATCCGGCCCTGCTGGATGCCTGCCTGCAGGTCGTCGCCGCCGTCTGCCTGAAGCAGGGCATGGAGGGTCAGGTCTTGCTGCCCGTGGGCCTGGAGGCCCTGGACTGCCATGCCGCGATCGGCCGTGCGCAGCGCCTGTGGTGCGCCGTGCGCGTGCAGGCCACGGGCGCGCAGAGGCGGGCCGATCTCTGGATCCATGATGAGGACGGCCGCTGCCTGATGGCACTGCAGGGCCTGCAGCTGCATGCCGTGGCGGCCTCGCAGCTGCGGCCAGCGAGTGCCGCGCCGGTCCAGGCCCACAGCCTGGCCTGGCAAACCCTGGCGCCGGCCCCGCGCAGTGGCGCCGCGCCGCAGGTCGCCCTGCTCTCCTCACCCGATGGCTGCGCCTCGCTGGCCGAGGATCTGCGCAGCCTCTGGCGCGATCATCAACAGCAGCTTGACCTGCTGCCCGCTGCGCCGCCTGCAGGCGATGCCGCTTCGCCTGAAGCCACCGCGCACTGGCAGCAGGCCCTGCGCGACTGGGCCGCCCGGGCCGCGCCGGGCCAGCCCCTGGTCCTGCTGCAGGACTGGCAGCCGCCTTGCACCGACGACGCCAGTGGCCCGCAGCGGCTGGAAGCCGTCGGCGAGGCCTATGCCGCACTGGCCGGCCTGTGGCAGGCACTGCAAGCCCTGGACCTCGGCGAGCGCCCCCTGAGCCTGGCTCTGCTGACCCACGGCGCGCAGGCCGAAGGCGCAGAAGACGTGCGGCCCGAGCAGAGCGCCGCCTGGGGCCTGGGGCGCAGCCTCATGCACGAGTCCACCGAGCTGCCGGTGCTGCTGCTGGATCTGCCGGCGCTGCCTACGCCGCAAACCCTGCAGCAGCTGCACGCCCTGCTGTGCGACAGCGAACTCGGCGAGGAGCGCCAGTTCATGTTGCGCGACGCTGGCCTGCGGGTGCCCCGCCTGCAGGGCGCCGCCCTGCCGGCGTCCCAGCCCATGACGCTGGAGCCCGGCACCTACCTGCTCACCGGCGCCCGCGGCGCCCTGGGCCTGCAGCTGCTGGAGCGCCTGCTGCAGGGGCCGGGCCGGCGCATCGTCGCCCTGGGCCGCCAGCTGCCCGAGCCCGGCGTGATGGAACACTGGCAGCAGCAGGCCCGCGCCGCCGGCAGCGAGCTGCGCTGGCAAGCATTGGACGTGGCGGACGGACCGGCCGTGCAGGCCCTGATCGACAGCCTGAGCCGGGACGGCGGACCGGCGCTGAACGGCGTCTTCCACTGTGCCGGCGTGCTGCAGGATGGCCTGCTGGCCTCGCAGGACCAGGCCTGCGTGCGCCAGGTCCTGGCCCCCAAGCTGGCCGGCGCCTTCCACCTGCACCAGGCCACGCAAGACCTGACCCTGCAGCACTTCGTGCTCTTCTCCTCGGTGGTGTCCTGCATCGGCTCGCCGGGGCAGTGCGCCTACGCCACGGCCAATGCCTACCTCGACGGCCTGGCGCAGCTGCGCCGCAGCCGGGGCCTGGCCGCCCTGAGTCTCAACTGGGGCCTGTGGGGCGGCGAGGGCATGGCCGGCCAACTGGACGAGACCCAGAAGCAGCGCGCCGCCGCGTTCGGCCTGCTGGACATGCCGCCCGCGGCCGCCCTGCAGGCCATGGACGCGGTGCTGGCCCAGCCCCAGGCTGCTGCAGCCCCCCACCAGCGCCTGCTGTGGTCCGTGGACACCGCCCTGCTGGCCCAGCGCACCCGCGCCCCGGGCCTGCGCCGCC
>NZ_JACJUG010000046.1 GCF_014174515.1 Mitsuaria sp. WAJ17 | reverse complement strand
CCAGGGGCCGGCTGGGCGTGGCGGGCGGAGGCGGTGCCGGGGAGGGGGCTGGCGGCAGTGCGGTTGCCGTCACCCGCGACGCAGGGGCCGGCGGCTGCGCGGGCGCAAAGGCCTCCTCGGCTGGGCTGTCGATCACATGCTCCCGGCCGGCTGGCGGCCAGGGTGGCGGCGCTTCACGGTCCAGGTCGAAGAGCTGTTCACGGGCATCGAAGACCTCGGCGCAGCGGCCGCAGCGCACCCAGCCCTCGGACACGCGCAACTGGTCCTGCACCACGCGGAAGATGGTGCCGCAGGCGGTGCAGCGGGTAGCAAGACTCATGGGGCAGCATGATGCCATGAAGGCCCGGCCGCACAGCGCGCGCTCACCCCTAGAAACATCAGTATCGAGGCGCTCCGGCGAGCGCGTGCCGGCGAGGGGGTCAGGCCTTGCCTGGCCTGGGTGACGAGGCTCAGGCGGCGCGTTGCGCGGTCATCAGGATCCAGCCTTCTTCGCTGTCGCTGACCTCCAGGGCCAGCCAGGGCGCGTAGGTGTCCTTCAGCTCCTGGGCTTGACGCTCCAGGATGCCCGCCAGCACAAGGTGGCCGCCGGCGCGCACATGGGCGCACAGCAGCGGCGCCAGCAGCTTCAGCGGCGTGGCCAGGATGTTGGCCAGCACCAGCGGGTACTCGCCCTGCGCGGCGTCCGGCAGCGCGGCGCGCAGCGTCACCTGGTTGGCCTCGGCATTGGCCTGGGACGAGATGATGGCGGCCGGGTCGATGTCCACGGCGTCGATGTTCTTCGCACCATGCAGCGCGGCCCCGATGGCCAGAATGCCCGAGCCGCAGCCATAGTCGAGCACGCGGTCCCAGCCGGCGGCCTCGGCGCCATGGTGGGCAATCCAGCGCAGGCACATGCGCGTGGTGGGGTGCGTGCCGGTGCCGAAGGCCAGGCCGGGGTCCAGGCGCATGACGCGCGTGGCCTGGGCCGGCGCCTCGTGCCAGGAAGGCACGATCCAGAACTCAGGTGTGATCTCCACCGGCGCGAACTGCGACTGCGTCAGGCGCACCCAGTCCTGCTCCTCGACAGCCTGGATGGTCTGCACGTGCACGTCCCGGGCCCAGTCCTGGGCCAGCAGCAGCGTGGCAGCCTCGGTGGCCTCGGCCTCGCTGGCGAACAGGGCCTTCACGACCGAGCGCTCCCAGCCCGGCTTGGGGGCGGGCATGCCGGGCTCTCCGAACAGGGCTTTCTCGGAGGCGGTGTCGGCGTCGGCGTCTTCCACGGACACGGCGAGCGACTCCACTTCCATCAGCGCGTCGCTGACGGTCTCGACGTCGTCCTCGCGGCAGATGAGCACGAGCTCGTGCAGGTCGGGGGTGCTGGGGGTGTTGCTCATGGGGAAACCTTCAAATGCACATCAAAAGCACAAGCCCTGGGCGGCATGGGCCGCGCCAGGGCTGTGGCGGGTGCGTATGCGTCAGACGCGCATGATAGGACGTCGCTCGCGATCAGCGCTTGATCAGCGCTTGTGCTGGTTCATCCAGCCTTCCAGGTAATGGATGGACGTGCCGCCTTCGATGAACTTGGCATCGGCCATCAGCTCGCGGTGCAGCGGGATGTTGGTCTGGATGCCCTCCACCACCGTCTCCGACAGGGCGATGCGCATGCGGGCCAGGGCCTGCTCGCGGGTGTCGCCATGCACGATGATCTTGCCGATCATGGAGTCGTAGTTGGGCGGCACGAAGTAGTTTGTGTAGGCATGGGAGTCCACGCGCACGCCGGGGCCGCCGGGCGGGTGCCACATGGTGATGCGGCCGGGCGAGGGCACGAACTTCACCGGGTCCTCGGCGTTGATGCGGCACTCGATGGCGTGGCCGCGCATCTCGATGTTGCGCTGGGTGAAGGGCAGCTTCTCGCCGGCGGCGATGCGGATCTGCATCGCGACGATGTCCACGCCCGTCACCATCTCCGTCACCGGATGCTCCACCTGCACGCGGGTGTTCATCTCGATGAAGTAGAACTCGCCGTTCTCATAGAGGAACTCGAAGGTGCCCGCCCCACGGTAGCCCATCTTCTTGCAGGCGGTGGCGCAGCGGTCGCCGATCTTCTCGATGGTGCGGCGGGGGATGCCGGGGGCCGGCGCTTCCTCGATGATCTTCTGATGGCGGCGCTGCATGGAGCAGTCGCGCTCGCCCAGCCAGACGGCGTTTTTGTGGCCGTCGGCCAGCACCTGAATCTCCACATGGCGCGGGTTCTCCAGGAACTTCTCCATGTAGACCTCGGGATTGCCGAAGGCCGCAGCGGCCTCGGCCTTGGTCATCTGAACGGCATTGACCAGGGCGGCCTCGGTGTGCACCACGCGCATGCCGCGGCCACCGCCGCCGCCTGCCGCCTTGATGATCACCGGGTAGCCCACAGCGCGGGCGATCTTGACGATCTCCTTGGGGTCGTCCGGCAGGGCGCCTTCGGAGCCGGGCACGCAGGGTACGCCGGCCGCGCGCATGGCCTGCTTGGCGGAGACCTTGTCGCCCATCATGCGGATGTTGTCCGGGGTCGGGCCGATAAAGGTGAAGCCGCTGCGCTCCACGCGCTCGGCGAAGTCGGCGTTCTCCGAGAGGAAGCCGTAGCCCGGGTGGATGGCCTCGGCATCGGTCACCTCGGCGGTGGCGATGATGGCCGGCATGCTCAGGTAGCTCTGGGCGGACGGTGCCGGGCCGATGCACACGGCCTCGTCGGCCAGCTTGACGTACTTGGCGTCACGGTCGGCCTCGGAATAGACGACAACCGACTTCACGCCCAGCTCGCGGCAGGCGCGCTGGATTCGAAGGGCGATTTCCCCTCGATTGGCAATCAGGATTTTCTTAAACATGGCAGTTGCTCAGCACTCTGGGCGCAATGCGGCCAAGGGCCCATCCAGCAGCGGTCGCGGATCCGGCTTCGCCGGGCCGTCGATCGCGCCCCCTTGAGGGGGCCGGCGCAGCCGGTAGGGGGTGGGGCGTGTTCACTCGATGATGAACAGCGGCTGGCCGAATTCCACCGGCTGGCCGTTTTCCACCAGGATCTTGGTCACGGTGCCGGACTTGTCGGCATCGATCTCGTTCATGATCTTCATGGCTTCGATGATGCAGATGGCCTGGCCTTCCTTGACCTGCTGACCCACTTCCACGAAGGGCTTGGCGTTGGGGCCGGACGCGCGGTAGAAGGTGCCCACCATGGGCGACTTCACCACATGGCCGGTCTCGACGGGGGCGGCGGCCGGGGCGGGGGCGGCGCCTGCTGGCGCGGCGGCCTGGGCAGCGGCCACCGGGGCAGCCATCACCGGCATGGCCTGGGCCAGGGGCACGGCCACCGTGCCGTCGGACTTGACGATGCGCACCTTGCCATCGGCTTCGGTGATTTCAAGTTCAGAAATGTTCGACTCGGACACGAGGTCGATCAGGGTCTTGAGCTTGCGCAGATCCATGAGGCTTCTCCAACGGAAAGATTTGTAGTGCTGCCAATGCCGCGGTCACCGCAGTGGCCGCGCCCTCGCTTCAGCCGCCCGCGGCCCGGACGTGCTCCAGGGCGTGCATCAGGGCGTAGCGGTAACCCTGGGGACCCAGGCCGCAGATGACGCCCAGCGCGAGCTCCGACACATAGCTGTGGTGGCGGAAGGTTTCGCGCTTGTGGATATTGGAGAGGTGGACCTCGACAAAAGGCAGGGCCACCGCCGCCAGGGCATCCCGGATGGCCACGCTGGTGTGCGTGTACGCTGCCGGGTTGATGATGATGAAGCGTGTGCCGTCACGGCCCGCCGCCTGAATGCGGTCCACCAGGGCACCTTCGTGGTTGCTCTGGAAGCTTTCGAGTGTGGCTCCTGCATTGGCGGCGAATTGCTGCAGATCTGCATCGATCTGCGCCAAAGTCGTTGCGCCATACACCCCAGGCTCCCTGCTGCCAAGGAGGTTGAGGTTGGGGCCGTGAATCACAAGAATCTGCATCAGCGACGTGCCGCGGCGGTTTAGAGCGTTGACACTAGAAGCGTGAAAGGCTGAACTTTAGCCTTTTTAGATCCAGATCCCAGCATCTAGCCAAAAATAAATGGCTTGACCTGGCGCACTTCTTGAGCTTGCCCAAGAAAGCACGGGATTTGGGGCTTGACGGCGAAACGGGCTGGCGGGCCCGGCATTCTGGCGCGAGGTGCCGCGTGCTCAGGCCCCGGTTTTCCCTGCCTCGGGGGCGGGCCGCCCGCTGGCCAGGGCCTGGGCCACAGCCTCCAGCTCGCCGCTCTGCAGGGCGCCCAGGCGGCGCCAGAAGAGCTGTCCGCCAGCGTCGAAGACCACGCTGAAGGGCAGTCCGCCCTGGCTGTTGCCCAACTGGCGACCCAGCTCCAGGCCCTGCACGCCGCCCAGGGCCAGGGGCAGGCTCAGCGGCAAGCGGCCCAGAAATGCCTGCACCGCTTCCTTGCGGTCGATGGCCAGGCCCAGGCCCTGCCAGCCCGGCCGGGACTTCAGGAATTGCTCGATCTCGGGCAGCTCACGCACGCAGGGCGCGCACCAGGTGGCCCAGAAGTTCAGCAGCAGGGGTTTGCCGCGCAGGCTGCGGGCGGCGAGCTCGCCGCCTTCCAGGGTCTCGAAGCGGGACAGCCAGAAGGCGTCCGCCGCGGAGGCCGGACGCGCTGGCGCCTCGACCGCCGGGGCCGGGTGGCGGCGCTGTGCCAACCAGGCGCCAAGCCCGGCGCCGGCCAGCCCCACGGTGCCGAACAGGGCGTGACGGCGGTTCATGGCGTGGCTCCGTCGGCCGGCGGGGGCGGCAAAGGTGTGGTCTCTTCCTGTAGCAGCCTGCGCAGGGCGGCCAGGTCGCCGCGCTCGGTGCGGCCGCGGCTGTCGGCCTTCAGCGCGCCGCGCAGGTCGTCCTTGTCGAGGATGCTCAGGGCGATGGTCACCCACTCGTTGAGCGGCTTGCAGCGATCCGCCACCGTCAGCAGGTCCGCCGGGCCGCGCGGGCCCTGCGCTTCGCCGACCTCATAGTCAACGCCGGCGTTGATCAGGGCGATCTCGGCGGACTTGCTGTCGTCGCAGAAGAGCTGCAGGTGGATATTGGACAGGCGCGTGGCCGTGCCGCGCCAGACGGCGCCGCAGAGATGCGGCCGGAACTCGGCCAGGCGCTCCATCCACAAGGCGGCGAGCTCACGCAGGGCGCGCAGCTCGGCGGGCTGGGTGTCGGCGCAGAAGAGGGCCAGGTAGTCGCGGACCTCGTCCTCCAGCTCCTCGTTGCTGGGCAGTGGGGCATTGCGGGGCAGGCCCATCTGCTTGTGGGCGCGGCGCTTGGCCGGTCCGTATTCCAGGCCTTCCTCCACCACCATGCGGGCGGCGACGGCGGCGATCTCGGCGGTGAGCGGGCTGGCTGTGGCCATGGTGGAGGCAGGAGGAGTCCGTGGAAGTCAGGGCAGGGCGACGGCGCCCATGCGGGCCTCGATGGTGCTGGCGCGCCCCACCACATAGGCCGAGCCGGGGCGCTTCTCGAAACGCTTGGGCGCCGGCAGCATCACCGCCAATCGGGCGGCCTGCCAGGGGGCGAGCTGGGCAGCATCGACACGGAAATAATGCCGTGCCGCGGCCTGGGCGCCAAAGACCCCTTCGCCCCATTCGACGTTGTTGAGGTAGATCTCCAGGATGCGCTGCTTGGACAGCAGGGCTTCCAGCATGAAGGTCAGGATGAATTCCTGGCCCTTGCGCAGCAGGTGGCGCTCGCCGCTGAGGAAGAGGTTCTTGGCCAGTTGCTGGGTAATGGTGGAGCCGCCGATGACCTTGGCCTGCGCCTTGGCCGGCATCGGCTTCTCGCCGTCGCGAGGCGGCGCCTTGGAGGCGGCCCGGGCGCGCTTGTCGGCCCGGGCCTGCTCGCGCTGGTTCTTGTCCCAGGCCTTTTCCAGGGCCTCCCAATCGACGCCGCCGTGCTCGGAGAAGCTGGCGTCCTCGCTGGCGATCACGGCCCGCTTGAGGGCATTGGACAGGCGGGCGTCGGGCACCCAGTCCTGGCTCCAGGCCACCTCGTGCTTCTCGGAGGCCAGGCGCCAGATCTCGGAGCGCTGGAAGCTGGTGGACTGCGGGTCCACTCCGTTCATCAGCGCGACGCGGGCGAGGAAGTAGAGCTGCAGAGCCAGGAGGCCCAGGGCCAGCAGGGCCAGCAGACGCAGGGGCAAGCGGCGCAGCATGGTTCAGCCCTTGGTTGACAGCCGGGCGCGCAGCTCGGCCAGCACAGGGGCGGTGTCAGGGCGCACGCCGCGCCAAAGCTGGAAAGCCTCGGCGGCCTGCTCGACCAGCATCCCAAGGCCGTCCCGCGGCTGGGCGCCCTGGGCGGCCACCCAGTCCAGGAAGCCCTGGGCCTGTGGGCCGTACATCATGTCCACGCCCAGGCCGCCGGCGCGCAAGACCTGGCCCCGCACTGGCACGGCGGCGCCTGAGAGGCTGGCGCTGGTGCCGTTGATCAGCACGTCGAAACGGTCCTCGGGCAGGTCCTCCAGGGTGCTGGCCTGCAGGCGCACGCCATGCTCCTGGGCCCAGCGGGCATGGCTCAGCACCAGGGCCAGGGCCTTGTCGGCACTGCGGTTGGCCAGGGTCAGCTCGGCGGGGCGCGCGGCGATCAGGCTGCCCAGCACGCCGGCCGAGGCCCCGCCTGCGCCCAGCAGCAGCACGCGCAGGCCGGCCAGGGGCTGGTCGGCGTTGGCCTGGATGTCGCGCACCAGGCCCAGGCCATCGGTGTTGTCGCCCCACCAGCCCCGCCCGTCGAAGCGCAGGGTGTTGACCGCGCCGGCCAGCTCGGCCCGCGGGCTGCGGCGCCCGGCTGCGGCGAAGGCCTCGAACTTGAAGGGCACGGTCACGTTGCAGCCCTTCGCGCCGCTGGCGGCGTAGGCCTGCACCGCGGGCAGGAAGGCGTCCAGGGGGCACAGCAGGCGTTCGTAGACCAGGTCCTGGCCCGTCTGCGCCGCGAACTGGGCGTGGATGAAGGGCGACTGGCTGTGCGCCACCGGGTTGCCGGCGACGGCGTAGCGGGCGGGGCCGGCGCTCATAGCTGCTCCGTCACGGTGGCCTCCAGCCCATCCTCGCGGGTGAACTTGAAGCGGGTGGTGATGACCAGCACCTCGGCGCTCTTGCGCATCTCGATATTGAAGTCACCAAAGGGCTGGCAGGCGCGCACGATGGCCACGGCGCGCTTGTCCAACTGGTTGTTGCCGGAGCTCTGGATGATCTCGGTGTCCACCAGGCGGCCCTTGTAGTCCACGTGGATGTTCATGATGAGCTCGCCATAGAGCTTGCGGCCGCGGTAGGTGGGGAAGTCGCGGGTGCCGCGTTCCTCGATGCGCCGGCGCAGGGTGTCGTAGTACTGGGCGTAGACCACCTCGCGCGTGGCGGGGCTCACGTAGCGCTTGCGGGGGCGGGCGTTCTCGTCGTTGACGCGCTTCTCGATCTCAGCCATCAGCTGCACCAGCTGGCGGCGCTTCTCGGCCTGCTCGCGGGCCTCGGGGGAGCCTCGCTCGCGGCGCGGGTCGGGCGGCGGCAGCAGGGCCAGCTCGCGGCGCACCTGGGCCAGCAACTGTTGCTGCACTTCCTGCAGCTTGGCAATCTGGGCGCGCTGGGTCTCGGTGTTGTCACCCAGCTCCATGCGTGGCGACGGCGCCAGCGGCGAGGTGGCGCGCTTCTGCCGGGCCGATTCGCCGCCGCCCGCCAGGTTGGCCTGGGCCAGGGCTTTGGCCTCGGCCGGGGCGTCCTTGCTGCGGGCATTGACCAGCACCACTTCCAGCGGCGTGTCCTGGAACAGGCGCTGGAAACGCTCGGGATCGGCAATGCGCAGGGCCAGCAGCATCAGGTGCAGGCCCAGGGAGACGATCAGGGCGAGGTGAAGTGGCTGGATCTTGCGCGGCAGCATGGCGAGGGCGTGCGTGGGCTCAGGCGGCGGTCGGCGCGCCAGGGGCTCCGTCCGCAGCGCCCTCGGCGTCGTTGAGGTCGATGGCCAGGGTCAGCGGGCCGCTGCTGGCGGCGTCCTCGTCCTCGTCCACGGTCTCGGCGTCATCCGGTGCCTGCGCTTCGTCCAGGCGCTCGACCAAGGAGGCGTGCACGTCCAGCGTCATCTCGTCGATGCCGGTGATGCGCACCCGCACATGGCTGCCGCGGGCCAGGCCTTCGCAGCCCAGGGCTTTGAAGACCAGGGGGAGGATGTCGGCCCGAACCAGACCGTCCTTCATCACCGAGGCGGTGAGTTCGTGGATAGCGTTCTGCTGCAGGTAGCGCAGGGTCCAGTAGCGCTCGATGCCTGACTGGAAGCCGTTGTAGGCCGTGTAGGCGGCGTCGAAGCCCGAGATGATGGAGAAGAGCTGCGCATCCTTGGGTTTGAAAGGCGCGACCAGGGCCGCGGTGCGGCCGTGGCGGGCGCAGGCGATGATCTGCCACTGGTTGACCAGATCGGTGTAGCGGCGCAAGGGCGAGGTGGCCCAGGTGTACTGCGCCACGCCCATGCCGGCGTGCGGCAGAGCCTTGGTGCCCATGCGCACCTTGACCCCCGGCGCCAGGCTGGCCTGGCTGCGGTAGATGCCCGGCAGGCCCAGTTCGTTGAGCCAGCCGCCCCAGCTGCTGTTGGCCAGGATCATGGCTTCGGCCACGATCAAATCCAGGGGCGCACCCCGCTGGCGCGTGCCGATGCTGACGGTCTCGTGGCCCTCGGGCTCGCGCTCGCCGTTGCTGTCCAGGCGGAAGGTGTAGTCGGGGCGGTTGAAAGTCTCGGGCTTGCCCCGCACGACCTCGCGCTGCGCCTTCAGGTGCTTTGCGAGGCGGAAGCAGAAGCGCAGCTCCGAGGCGAAGGCGTAGTCGGCCGGCGCCTCGCCACTCAGCGAGGCCTCGGTGACGGTGCTGTCCAGCTTGTCATGGCGCAGGTTGGCGGCGATGGGCACGCGCTCGAGCTTGGTCTCGCGGCTGCGGATCTCCAGCGTGGCCTCGTCCATCGTGACGTACAGCGAGACCGCCGGGCAGTCGCGCCCCTCGGCCAGCGTGTAGTGCTGCACCACCTCGTCCGGCAGCATGGTCAGCTTCCAGCCGGGCATGTAGACGGTGGAGAAGCGGTCGCGGGCGACCTTGTCCACCGGCGAGTCCGGCTGGATGGCCAGGCCCGGCGCGGCGATGTGGATGCCGAAGATGATGGTGCCGCTGCCCAGGCCCTGCACGGAGAGGGCGTCATCGATCTCGGTGGTGGCCGAGTCGTCGATGGAGAATGCCTGCACGGGCGCCAGGGGCAGCTCGTCGGTGATCGAAGGCGCGGTGAGCGCGGGGAAGCCGGTGCCCTTGGGGAAATTCTCGAAGAGGAAGCGCTTCCAGTGGAACTGGTAGGGACTGCTGATGGCGCCGGCGCCCTTGAGCAGGTCCAGCGGGGCCTGCTGAGAGCGCTTGGCGGCCTCGACCACGGCCTTGTACTCGGGGCCGTTCTTGTCGGGCTTGAAGAGAATCTTGTAGATCTGCTCGCGGATGCCGGCCGGGCACTGACCGGCGATCAGCTCCTCGGCCCAGGCCTCGATCTGCAGGGCCTGCTGGCGCTTGCGCTCGATGCCCAGCAGGGCGGCCTTCACCTGCTCCTCGGGGGCCTTCTTGAACAGGCCCTTGCCCATGCGGCGGAAGTAGTGCGGCGCCTCGTAGAGCCTGAAGAGGGCAGCGGCCTGCTGGATCACGCCAGCCTTGGCATCGAAATAGTCCCGCGCCAGGTCGGCAAAGCCGAACTCGGCCTCGGGGGCGAACTCCCAGGCGAGGTCCAGGTCGATCTGCTGGCCCAGGGCCAAGCCCTCGGCCATCAGCTCGGCGGGGGCCGGCTTGTCGAACTTGAGCAGCACATTGGCTGCCTTCACTTTGACGCGCTTGCCCGAGTCCAGCTCGATCTGCATCGAACTTTCCGCTTCGGACATCACACGGCCGGCGAGGAACTTCCCGGCGTCATCGAACAGGGCAAACATAGGGTGCGCATTGTCGCCCAAGTGCGGAGGCCCCGGTCGCGAGCCGAACACCGCCCTCGCACGCCGCTTTGGCGAAGGGGGCCGCGGACCGCCGGGCATGGGTCGGTGGCAGCCCGCCGGAGCGAGGGCTGAACCACTGGCGCGGGCGCCGGGCTCGATGCCCAGGGCTCGCTGGGCACCCGGTTCCGGGCCTGAGGGCATGGGCGCCCATGGCCGTCAGCCTGGCCCATGGACATGGCAGTCGGCGCCTGCCCGTGGCCGCCGCAGCGGGTCGGGCGCGGCCCAAGCGGCACAGGCCTTACGCTTCATTACGAGTTTGCTGCCCGCTGTGCGAACAAGCGGGCGCCTGCCAGGCCGGCCTTCGGCCGGTGGCCGCGAAACTCCCAATCCAGGCTGCCGCCCGCGACCTGGAGAATCGTGAAAACGTCCGCGATGGGGAGGTCCGTGTCTTACAGAAGCTCACGAAAGTCCAACAAAACGTCAGCCGGGCCCGACCGGAGCGCCGGCAAGATGCGGCGCATGTTGTGGGCGGCTGCTTTGCCAATGAGCTTGTGGTCGGCGCTGCCGGTGCTGGCTGCGCCGGTGCCCGCTTCCGCGGCGGTGGCCGAGGCGCCGGGCGAGCTGACCGTGCTGCACTGGTGGACTTCCACCAGCGA
The DNA here is from genome assembly GCF_014174515.1 of Mitsuaria sp. WAJ17. Classification (GTDB taxonomy): domain Bacteria; phylum Pseudomonadota; class Gammaproteobacteria; order Burkholderiales; family Burkholderiaceae_C; genus Roseateles_B. The sequence continues at coordinate 10,712 of NZ_JACJUG010000046.1, read as the reverse complement.
GCGTGCCGCCGCCAACCACGTGGCGGCGCGCCTGGCCGAGCAGGGCCTGCGCTGGGTGGACAGCGCCGTGGCCGGCGGCGGCGGCGGGCCGGCCGTCAAGGTGCTCAACGAGCGCATCCTGCGGCGCATGGCGCCCAAGGTGGCTCAGCTCAACGGCCAGTCCATGAACGAATGGGCCGACATGGGCCTGCTGCTGGAACTGGATGCCGTTGCCCAGCGCAAGGGCTGGGCCCGCACGCTCTTTCCCCAGGTGCTGAGCCAGTTGAGCGTGCGCGAGCACATCGTCGCCGCGCCGCTGGGCATCCATCGCATCAACAACCTCTACCTGAACCTGGCGGTCTTTCGCCAGCATGGCATCGAGCCGCCCACCGACTGGGCAGGTCTGACCCGGGCTGCAGCGCGCCTGCGCTCTGCCGGTGTCACGCCGGTGGCCTTCAGCGACGAGCCCTGGCAGGTGGCCACGGTGTTCGAGGCCCTGCTGCTGGGCGAGGCCGGCCCGCAGCTCTACCGGCGCATGATGGTGGCGCAGGAGTGGCAGGCTTTCGAGGACCCGGCGCTGGAGCGTGCCTTCCGGCGCCTGCGGCAATGGCGCAGCCTGTCGCTGCCGGCGGGCGGCGCCGCCGGGGGGGCGGCCGAGCGCCCCTGGACCGAGCTGGTGGCCGATTTCGCCGCCGGCCGCGCGGCCCTGCTGATCACCGGCGACTGGGCGCGCGGCGAGCTGGGGGCCCTGGGCCTGGAGGGCGGTCGTGACTTCGACTGCCGCGCCGTGCCCGGCACTGCAGCGGCGCATCTGTTCAGCATCGACACCCTGGCCATGCTGGCCGGCGACCGCAGTGCCCAGCCCGAGCAGGAGAAGATGGCCGAGCTGCTGGCCAGCGCCACGGTGCAGCTGGGCTACAACCGCATCAAGGGCTCGGTGCCCGTGCGCAAGGATGTGCCCGTGGACGAGCTCGATCCCTGTGCCCAGCAGTCCTACCGCCTTTTTGCCAACCCCGCCACGCCGCGCGTGCCCAGCCTGGTACATCGCATGGCCTTTGGCGAGGTGGGCAAGAACGCCCTGATCGAAACCGTCCATCGCTTTGCGCTGGACCCCGCCCAGACGCCGGCGGCCGCGCAGCGCAGGCTGCTGGGCCTGCTGCGCGCCCTGCCTTCCAAGCCAGCCCGATCCGCCGCGCCATGAACCGCACCATCCTGATCGTCGATGACGACCAGAAGATCCGCACCCTGCTCAAGACCTACCTCGAGAAGAACCAGTATGAGGTGCTGCTGGCCCATGACGGCGCCAGCTTCATGGCGGAGTACGAGCGCCATCGCGATCAGATCAGCCTGTGCATCCTGGACGTCATGCTGCCGGACACCGAGGGCTTTGCCCTGTGTCAGGCGGTCCGCCGCCGCTCCGACGTGCCAGTGATCATGCTGACGGCCAGCGCCGAGGAGACGGACCGCATCGTGGGCCTGGAGCTGGGTGCCGACGACTACCTGGGCAAGCCCTTCAACCCACGCGAGCTGCTGGCCCGCATCAAGGCCATCCACCGCCGCTCCGGCCAGGAGCGCAGCCAGCCGGCGCGCTTCTTCCGCTTCAACGGCTTCACGCTGGACGTGCTGGAGCGCAGCCTGCTTGACCCCGACGGGCAGGCCTCGCCCCTGTCCGGCATGGACTTCCAGCTGCTGAAGCTCCTGGTGGAGCATCCCGGCCAGGTGCTGGACCGCAGCCGACTGGCCGAGGTGACGCGGGGTCGGGACCTGGGGCCGCTGGACCGCTCGCTGGACGTGCAGATCAGCCGCCTGCGCCAGCGCCTGCGCGACGACGGCAAGCAGCCCGCACTGATCAAGACCGTGCGGGGCTCGGGCTATGTCTTCGCCAGTACCGTCCAGGTGAACGATGCGGCCTGAGGCCGGCATCGCCGGCATGGGGGGGCGCCGCTGGACACCGCAGGCCGGCATCCAGCGCGCGCTGGCCTTCTTCCTGGACAGCCTGCAGGGTCGCTTCGTGTTGGCCATGCTGGGCGGGTTGGCCTTGGTCCAGCTGCTGGTCAACCTGCTGTGGTACCACCAGCTGGAGCAGCGTACGCGGCGCCAGGTCGAGCTGGCGGCCCATCACCTGTCCAGCAGCGCGCAGGGCGCCGTGCGCGGCCTGCGCGAGCTGCCGGCGGCCTATCGTCCGCTGCTGATCGAGCAGCTGCGCACCATGGGCGGCACACGCTTTCTGGTCTTCATCAACACGGCGGCGGTGGAGGTCCAGCCCTTGCCCGGGCCACCGGTGGCCCGTGAGCTGGAGGCCTTGCTGCAGCAGGAGCTGCAGGCTCGCCTGGGCCGCGAGGCACCGCTGCGGGTGACGCTGGCCTCGCCCCTGGGCCTGCGGGTGGGGCCGGCGGGCGGGCTGTTGTCGGACCTGCCGGAGAGCTGGGTCGATCCCTCCTTGCTGGCGGCCGATCGGCCCGCGCCCTTCCTCGTGATCCAGCTGGAGACCGAGCCGGGGCAATGGCTGTACCTCAGCAGCACCCTGCCGGACCCCTTTCTGCTGGAGCAACTGGAGTTCTTCACCTGGCAGCGCATGGCCCCGCAAGGATTGACCCTGGCCCTGGCCCTGCTGCTGAGCCTGGTCGCCTCGCGGGCGCTGACGCGGCCGCTGCGCGGACTGAGCCGGGCGGCGGCGCGGGTCGGCCACCGCTCCAGCCCGCGGCCGCTGCGCGTCAGCGGCACGGCAGAGGTGCGCCAGGCCATCCAGGCCTTCAACGAGATGCAGGAGCGCATCCGCCGCTACCTAAGTGATCGCGAGCGGCTCTTCGCCTCCATCTCTCACGACCTGCGCACGCCCATCACCCGGCTGCGTCTGCGCAGCGAGCTGCTGGACGACGAGGCCGTGCAGGACGAATTTCACGAGGACCTCGACGAGCTGGACCTGATGGTCAAGACGGCGCTGCAGATCGTCAAGGACACCGACATTCATGAGAACCGCGTGCCCGTGCGCATCGACCTCGTGCTGCAGAAGATGGTGCGCGATGCCCGCATGGCCGGGCAGCGCATTGAGCTGGACGAACGGCCGCTGACCGTCTTCGGCAAGCCCCTGGCGCTCAAGCGCGCCCTGGGCAATCTGCTGGACAACGCGGTGTTCTACGGTGGCGGAGCCGGCAGCGCGGGCGGCGGCATGGCGGTGGAGCTGCGCATGGAGGCTGGCCCAGAGGGTCAGGTCTTGCTGACCGTGCGCGACCACGGCCCCGGCGTACCGGAGCAGGCCCTGCATCAACTGGGCCAGCCCTACACCCGCCTGGCGCATGGCCGACAGGCGCGCGAGGAGGGGCTGGGCCTGGGCCTGTCCATCGTGCGGGACATCGTCGCCGACCATGGCGGCCACCTGCAGTTCCGCAACCATTCCGAGGGCGGCCTGGAGGTGCGGCTGAGCCTGCCGTGCCCGGGCTGAACGCCCGCCTGCAGGGCTCAGCCGTCTTTGCGGCCCAGCATGCGCAGCAGGGTGCGGTCGCGATCGATGACGTGGTGCTTCAGCGCTGCCAGCACATGCAGCGCCACGAGCAGCAGCAGCAGGTAGCCCAGCCAGTGATGCGCCTGATGGCCCAGATCGGCCAGCGTGGCGTTGTAGGGCAGCACCTCGCCGGGCTTGGCGGGATCGTCCTGGTGCGGCACCAGGGTCAGGCCGAAGACACCGAAGCCATGGCCGCTGGCGCCGGAGAACAGCATGCCGCTCAACGGCATCAGCAGGGTCAGGGCCAGCAGGGCACCATGGGCCCAACGGGCCGCCAAATGCAGGGCGGGAGAGGTGGCCTGCACCGGATCGGGCAGGCCCAGGCGCAAGCGCTGGCCCAGGCGCAGCGCGATGAAGAGCAGGGCGATCACGCCCAGCGACTTGTGCCAGGGATACAGCGCCCAGGCCTCAGTGCGGCTCATGTACAGGCCCATGCCGGCCAGTCCCAGCATCAGGGCGGCGACGAGCCAGTGCAGCAGGCGGCTGGAGGGGGGCAGCTTGTCGAGGTCGGCCATGGCGTGGCTCCGGTGGTGGTGGCGCGGGAGTCTAGCCAGGCTGCGCGGCCTGCAGTGGATGCCTGTGCGCGCAGCGCATCGGATGTGCGCGCACTGGGCTCAGCGCTGCCCCGGCCAGTGCCGCAGGCGGTGGCCCAGGCCGGCATAGAAGAGGATCAGCGCATAGCAGGGCAGCATCATCCAGTAGGCCCCCTGGCCGCCCATGCTGTCGCTGAGCCGGCCGTACAGCATGGGCAGCAGGGCCCCCCCGGCGATGCCCATGATCAGCAGGGCCGATCCGGCCGCGGTGTAGCAGCCCAGCCCCTCCAGCGCGAGCGGCCAGATGGCCGGCCACACCAGGGCATTGGCCAGGCCCAGCAGGGCCAGGCACAGCACGGCATCGGGCACGGCGGGCACGCCCGCCCAGCTCAGCAGCAGGGTGCTCCAGCCCGTCGCGGTGGTGGAGCTGCTGGCCACGCCGACGACGCACAGCAGGCCCAGCGCCGCCGAGATCGCAAGGGCCTGCGACTGGCTCAGCAGGCGCGGGATCATCAGCACGCCCAGGAGATAGCCCAGCACCATGAAGCCCATGGTGTAGGAGGTCAGCACGGCGTAATGAGGCAGGCCCAGCTGCTGGCCGAAGAGGCCGATGGTGTCGCCCGCGATCACTTCCACGCCCACGTAGCCGAACAGGCTCAGGGCGCCCAGCACGGCCTGCGGGAAGCGCAGCACGCCCAGGGCGCGGGGCTCTGAGCGGCCTGCGGTAGCGCCCTGCTCCAGGGTGGGCTCGGGCACGGGTGCCAGGTGCACGATCCCCATGAAGAGCAGCAGCGCCGCGGCCATCACCGCGTAGGGATAGATGAGGCGCGAGGCCAGCTCGACCCGCAGCAGCGCCTGGGCCCCGGGGTCCATTCGGGCCAGCTCGGTGTGGGCATATGGGCCGATGCCGCCCAGGATCAGGGCTGAGAACACCAGGGGCACGACGATGCCTGCCCCCTTGTTGAACAGGCCCATGATGCTGATGCGCATGGCCGCGCTCTCGCGCGGGCCGATGCAGACGATGTAGGGGTTGATGGCCGTCTGCATCAGCGTCATGCCCGCGGCCAGGGTGAAGAGCGCCAGCAGGAAGAGCCCGTACTGCGCGCCCTGTGCCGCGGGGATGAAGAGCCCCGATCCCGCGGCCATCACGCCCAGACTGAGGGTCATGCCCCGCTTGTAGCCGGTGCGCTGCAGCAGCAGGGCCGCGGGCAGTGCCATCACGGTGTAGGCGATGTAGAAGGCGAAGGTCACCCACAGGGCCTGGAAGTTGCTCAGTTGGCAGACCAGCTTCAGGAAGGGGATCAGCGAACCGTTGAGCCAGGTGACGAAGCCCAGGATGAAGAACATCAGCGCGATGAAGCCCATGGCCAGCAGGACCGAGGGGCCCTGTGCAAGGGCGATGGGGTGCGGGGCGGTGGAGGTCTTGGCGTGCATGGTGGAGGTGCTCAGGTGTTGCGGGCACCGCGCCGCAGCCGGGCCAGGGGCGGAGCAGGCCGGGGGCGGGCAGGGAGCGGCCGCCCGCCGCCGTGCGCAGGGAGCGCAGGCGGGCGGTGGGGGGGCTCGTCAGCCGAGAGGGGCGCGCGGGGCGCTCAGAATTTCGCGCGCAGGCCGACGCTGTAGCGGGCGCCGTTTTCGTAGGCGCCGATGGGCAGACCATCCGCGGTGTTGCTGCGGATGATCTCGTTGTTGAGATTCACCGCGCTGGCATAGACCGTCAACTTCGGCGTGAGGTCGTAGCTGGCGGAGGCATCCCACTGGCCGTAGGCGCTGTTGACGACCTGCCCGCCCATCTGCACGTCGCCATAGGACTTGGAGCGGTAGTTGTAGGACAGGCGCAGTGTCAGTCCGTTGCGCTCGTAGTAGCCGCTGAGGTTGAGCTGATCGCGCGAGTTGCCCAGCACCTTCAGGCGCGGCTGGCCCGCCACGGCGCCGGCCACGGCATCGGTGAAGGTGTAGTTCACGACGGTGCCGAAGCCGCTGTGGCCGAAGGGCTGCTGCCACTGAAGCTCGAAACCCTTGATGTCGGCGCCGTTGTCGGCGTTGTAGGGGCGCTCGACGTTGAGCGTCTCGCCGCCCACCAGCTCCTGCTTCGAAGCCTTGTAGGTGAAGGTGTCGAGCTTCTTCACGAACAGCGTGGCGGCCAGCAGAGAGGCGTCGGCGTAGTACCACTCGGCGCCGATCTCCGCCTGATTGGCATGGACGGGCTTGAGCAGCGGGTTGCCGGCGTAGGCGCGGCTCAGCACCGTGCCATCGCGGCGCAGGCCGGGGCTCAGCAGGTCAAAGGTCTGGCGCGCCATGGCCTTGGCCACCGCTCCGCGGACGATGACCTCCTTGCTCCAGTCGTAGATCACGTTGAGGCTAGGGAGGGCGTCGTGGTAGCGGTGGGTCTGGCTCAGGGGCGTGAAGGTCTTGTCGGCATTGGCCTGGTGGCCCTCGGAGGTCTGCTGGGTGCGCACCAGGCGCAGGCCGAGGTCGCCATGCCAGCGGCCGCTGGCGAAATCGACCTTGGCATAGCCGGCCGTGATGCGCTCCTTGATGGTGTAGTGCTCGTTGAGCAGTTCGCGGTAGACCATGGCCTTGTCGTACATGGGAATGCCCTTGCCGGCGACCAGGGCGTCGTCAAACCAGGCGTACTGGGTCAGGGCATCGGCGGTGGCGGCCGCCTGGCTCAGCCGCGGCGAGGGGCCCGTCGATAGATCGGCCAGGGAGAAGGACTGCCAGCCCTCGGCGCCCGGCTTGGCCTCGCCTTGCGTGCGCTTGTTGCGCAGGGTGGCGTCGCGCAGCTTGAGGCCCACCTTCAGCGTGTTGAAGAAGTTCTCGCCCAGGTCCCAGCTGAGGTCGGCCTGGCCGTAGTGCTCGCGGCTTTGCATGCGGCGGATGCGGTCGTCGCCGGCCTGCAGCGTCAAGGCCTTGGGGTCCAGGGGGTTGATGTCCAGGTACTTCACGCCGTAGTGGTCGGGGCCCAGGCTGATCTGCGCGCGGGTGTCTCCTTCCATCCAGAAGTGGCGGTCGTGCGAGCTGCCGCCTTCGCTGGAGGTGGCACCAAGCTGGCCGTGCAGCTTCCAGCCGCTGCCCTGGTAGCTGCCGTCCAAGTCCGCCAGGCGGGACCTCACATAGGACTCGCGGTAGATGGGCTCGAAGGACACGCCGGTCCTGGGCCCCACGGTGCCGCCCACCAGGGCCTTGCCGCCGTCGCCCACGCTGATGAAGCGCGGGTCGGTGACCGAGATCACGCCCTTGTCCGCCAGGCCACCCACCTGCCATAGGTAGTTCTGGTTGCTGTTGTTCATCTTCATGTCCGAATCCATGAGGTTCAGGACAAGGTCGGTCCGGGCATCGGGCTGCAGCTGCACGGCCAGGTTGGCGGTGGTGCGTTCGCGCTCCTGGCGGAAGATGGCCGAGCCTCCCCCCCAGGCCGCATAGGCGCGGGTCACGGCGCCGTGCTGGTCCTTGATGTCGTAGGAGCCGTCCGGGAACATCTCCAGGCCGTCGCGGCGCATGGTGCGCTTTTGTCTGCTCAGCGCCAGCAGCACGCCCACGGTCTTGTCGGCGGACTTCCAGTTCAGCAGGCCGTTGAGCTGCGGATCGGTCTTGCCCGGCAGCTTGCCGTAGAGCGCCTCGGCCGAGGCCTGCAGGGTCAGCGCGTCCTTGAAGTCCAGGGGGCGGCGCGTCCTGACGATCACCAGGCCGCCGATGCTGCCTTCGTCCAGGTCGGCCGAGGGGCTCTTGTAGACCTCCAGGCTGCCCACGATCTCGGAAGGCAGCACGTCGTAGTTGAAGCTGCGCGTCTGCGCCTCGTTGAGCCACCACTCCGAGGAGGCCACGGCCTGCCCGTTGAGCTGGGTCATGTTGAGGTTCTTGTCCGTGCCGCGCACGAAGATCGCCTTGCCTTCGCCCCAGATGCGGTCCACCGAGATGCCGGGCACGCGCTGAAGCGAGTCGGCGACGTTCTTGTCGGGGAACTTGCCCACGTCCTCGGCACTGATGGTATCGACGATGTTCTGGGCCTCGCGCTTCTCGGCCAGGTTGCGCTTGAGCGTGGCTCGCACGCCGCGCACCTCGACCTGTTCGAGGGTGTTGGCGCTGGGGGCGGGAGGGTCGTCGGCGGCCGTTGCAGGGGCGGCGGCCAGGGAGGCCAGGGCCAGGGTCACCAGGCTGGGCAGCAGGCGGCGGGAAGGGTGAGGATGGCGGGAATGCGGCACGGGGGTCTCCTGTTCTTGTCGGGGTACGCCTCTGGATGCCGGCCGGGCCACCGAGGTGCCAGCGCAATGTAGGGCGCACACCGGGCCGTCACGGCAGGGCGTTGCGCTTTGTTGGACTACATTGCATCGGTCTTACATTCGTCCGAGGCAATGTCAGCTTGGGCTCCGGGATGACCCGCAGGACGGCCAAGGCGGAATGGGAGATGCCGCGCGTCACGCGGCCTGCACGCCAGGGGGCTCGTTCAGCCGCGGGCCAGCCGGCGCAGTGCTGTTTCGGCGGCTTCGAGGGTGTGCTCGCTGAAGACCTGCACGCCGTGCTGGCGCAACAGGGCGGCCGTCAGGCCTGCGCCTGCGCGCTTGACACCATCGAAATGGCCGGACGCAATGCGCTCGCTGCCGCAGGAAGGGCTGCCTTCCTTGAGCACCGCGATGCGCAGGCCATGGCGTTGCACCAGGGCCAGCGCGGCGACGGCGCCGGCCTTGAATGCGTCGGTGGGATCGCCGCCTTCGGCATCGCGGATGCGTGCCTCGCCCAGCCAGACCTGCCAGCCCTGGGCACCCGCTTCGATCTCCGCCGGCGGACGCGGCACCGGCAGGCCCCCCGCCAGCTCGGGGCACAGGGGCAGCACCAGGCCGGCGGCCTGCCACTCTTCCAGCAGGGGCGAGCGCAGGTCTTGCGTGCGGCCGTCGTAGCGCACCGGCGCGCCCAGCAGGCAGGCGCTGACCAGGATCTGCGGGCGGCCCGTACTGTCAGCCATGGGGCTTCAGACCGTCAGCCCGCCGGAGACTTCCAGCACGGCGCCATTGACGTAGCTGGCCTCGTCGCTGGCCAGGAAGGCGTAGACATTGGCCACCTCCGCCGGGCTGCCCAGGCGGCGCAGGGGCACCTCCTCCTGCATCTGGCCCAGCAGCTTGTCGGGGATGGTGCAGAGGATGGGCGTCTCGATGAAGCCCGGCGCGACTGCATTGACGCGCACACCCTTGGGGCCCAGCTCACGGCTCCAGGTCTTGGTGAAGCCGATCACGCCGAACTTGGCGGCGGCATAGTTGGTCTGGCCGAAGTTGCCATAGATGCCCACCACCGAAGAGGCATTGAGGATGACCCCGCTGCCCTGCGCCACCATGGTGTCGGCCACGGCCTGCGCGCAGTGGAAGACGCCGCGAAGGTTGACGTCGATGACGGCATCGAACTGCTGCAGGCTCATCTTCTGCAGACGGGCGTCCTGCGTGATGCCGGCGTTGTTGACCAGCACGTCGATGCGGCCGAAGCGGGCCTTGACCTCGGCCGCCATCGCATCGACCTGCGCGCGGTCGGTGACCGACAGCGCGAAGCCCAGGGCCTGGGCGCCCGTGGCCTGGCACTGGGCCACGGCGGCATCGACGGCATCCTGGCGCAGGTCGCAGACGACGACCACCGCGCCCTCCTGCGCGAACTTCAGCGCCGTGGCCAGGCCGATGCCCTGGGCGGCGCCCGTGATGATGGAGACCTTGCCTTCCAGGCGGCGCGCGGGATTCATAGCTGCAAAAACTCCGTCAGTTCAGAGAGGTAGTCGTCGAAATCGGTGAGTCCGTGGTCGCTGCCTTCCAGCAGCTTGATGCGGCTGCCGGCGTAGCGGGCGTGCATCTCGCGCCAGTCCAGCAGCTCGTCGCCCTTGGCGATCACGGCCAACAGCCGATGCGGGAGCGCGATGGCACCCGGGGGCAGGTCTTGCGCGATGGCGCGCAGCTCGTCCACGAATTCGGGCCGGAAGAAGAAGCGCTCCTGCGGGTCCTGCCAGCAGCTGTGCTCGCCGATGTAGCGCGCCAGGTCCCGAGCGGGGTCCACCGCCGGGTTGAGCAGCACGGCGCGGCAGCCCGTGTGCTGCTGCATCCAACTGGCGTAGAAGCCGCCCAGGGAGCTGCCCATCACGGCCATGCTGCCTCGCGGCCAGGCACGGGTCAGCTCATGGATCAGCGCGACGGCCTCGCGCGGCGAGGGCGGCAGCTGCGGAGCCTGCCAGACGAGGTCCGGGCGATGCTCGCCCACCCAGCGGGCCATGCGCTGGGCCTTGGCCGAGCGCGGCGAGGAGCGGAAGCCGTGCAGGTAGAGCAGATGGGTGCAGCGGGGCGCGGGAGCGTTCATGGCGGCGCAGTCTAGCGCCCGGGCGCGGCGGTGACTGTCGGCTGTGCGTCACCGGTGGCGTCTGGGAGGTGTGCGATGAAGCACGGTTTGGCAGGTGCGAGTGGGGTGGGTCTGCATTGACGCCGCATGGCCGCTCTCGACAATGTGCGGCTTGTCGTCGGCCAGGGCGGCGCTGCAGGAGTGCAGCCGCTGGAGGCCGGCCCGCCCAATGAAAGTGGAATCCATGACCCAGAATCCTTCCCGCGTGCCGACTCACCGGTTGAACCTGCTGGCCGTGGCCGCCCTGGCCTTCGCCGGCCAGGCGGCTCTTGCACAAGGCAATGGCGCCACGCCCCCCGCCGCCCCGGCCAGCGCCGCCGCCGCGCCCGCCGCCG
>NZ_JACJUG010000045.1 GCF_014174515.1 Mitsuaria sp. WAJ17 | reverse complement strand
GCCAGCGTGCAGGCGGCGCCCATCTGCTGGCCTCTGGGCCGCCTGGCCAGCAGCACGCCACCGGACCAGTGCCTGCAGCAGCGCACGGCCTGGCTGCTGGATGGCGCCGCGCCGCCCACCCTGCCCGAGCGCGGTGCGGCCCAGGGTCTGGAGATCCGTGTGTTGGTGGACGCAGGCGGGCGTGAGCGTGTTTCAGGCGATTGCGCCGGTCCGCAGGCGCGCAGCGCGCCCGCCGTGCGCTGGCCGCAGCTGCTGCAGCCCTGGATCGAGACCGCCCAGCGCCACCCCCTGGAGCGCCTGCCCTGGAAAGCCGGCTGCCGGGGCGAGGCCCAGGGTGGACCCAGCGCCCGGCTGCGCATCGTGGGCCTGGAGCCCGGCACCGTGCTGCGGCCCACGCCGGGGCGGCAGCAGATCCGGCTGCCGCTGCAGCTGCTGGGCGCCCACGGGTCGGTGGCCTGGCTGCTGGACGGCCAGCTGATCGCCTGGCAGGAGGCGCCGGGCAGCCCCATGCTGCTGCAGCCCCAGCGCAACGGCGAGCAGCAGCTCACCGCGCTGGATGCGCAGGGGCATTACGCCCGTCTGCGCTTCGCAGTGCAAGGCCTTTGATCAGCCCGCCAGCGGTGCCAGCCGTTCGTGCGCCGCCAGCGTCGTCGCGCAGGCCTGCGCAGCCTCGACACCCTTGATCGCCAGATGCTCGTGGAAGAACTGCTGGTGCACCGCGTGCTCGTGGAAATGCTGCGGCGTGAGTGAAGCCGAGAAGACGGGCATGCGGCTGTCCAGCTGTACCCGCATCAGGCCGTCGATCACGGCCTGGGCCACGAACTCATGGCGGTAGATGCCGCCGTCAACCACGAGGGCGCAGGCGATCAGCGCCTGGTGCTGCCCGGCCTCGGCCAGGCGCAGCGCATAGAGCGGGAACTCGAAGGCGCCCGGCAGCTCATGCAGTTCGATCTGCTTGGCCGTCCAGCCCAGGCGGTGCAACTCCTGTGTGGCTGCGCCCGTGATGCGCTGGACGAGTTCGGGGTGCCATCGGCTGGCCAGCAAGGCGATGCGGCCGCGGCGGCTGGGTGTGGGAATGGTTGGATGGGTCTGATTCATGTTGCGCTTTCTTAAAGCAGTTCACACAAATCAGGGCGCGCGCAGGCAAGCCACGGCTGCGCGCCGACCTTGCGAAAAAAGGCGGGCACGCTGACGCGGCTTCAACAACGCGATCTCTTTCATCCGGACTGTGACCGTCGGCCCTGGCATCGCACCAGATCTGCTGACCCTCGCCCCTGGGGGGACGAGGCGCTCGCGGGCTCCTGCTGCAAAGAGCAGATACCGCCGGTGAGGAGTTTCACCTCGCCCTGAGAACGCGCCGGTCCATGTGACCGGCGAGCGCATTCTAGGGGGCACGACGGGCCTGCTTCTGGGGCCTGCTTCAGCAGAGCCGCTTCACCGTCGCAGAGCAGCTGCCGGCGTGCCGGCCACAGGACTTGCCGAAGAAGCGGGGCGCGTGCAACTGCCGGTCTTGGCGCTCGGGCAGGGGGCTGACACACGCTCCCCAGCCCCACGAAGACTCCCGACATGACGCCCCCTGGCGCCCATTGCCCCACTGGACGGGCCCCGCACGGTGGCAAGACCCTGCCAATTTGTGCCGCGCTTCGGGGACAGTGCACGGTTCAGGCGACAGAGTTCCGGGCAATCCCGGGTGGGCGAGTCGCCTGAATCGGCCGATGCTGAAAGGCCGGCAACGTTTGCAATGCCGGTGAGCCCATGAACGCCACGCCTGCCCTGCTTCTGTCGCTGAAGTCCCGCGCCCTCCTTGGCCTGCTGACGCTGGGCCTTGCGCTGGTGCTGCTCCTGGGCAGCTGGCATGTGAGGCGCGAGTTGCGCCTCGAGGCGGAGCAGGCCGAGGCCAGCCAGTTGCTGCTGCCGCTGCTGTACGCCGAACCCCTGTCCCGGGCCGTGGCCAGCAACCAGATCAGCGCCGTCCAGCGCCTGCTGGAGACCATGGTGAGCCGCCATGAGCTGCAGTCGGTCGAGCTCAAGGGCCGGGATGGCCTACGCCTGGTGAGTGGCCCTGATGTCCTGCCCGGACAGGACAGCCCGCACAGCGAGTTCGCCCTGCGCCTGCCGGGCGAGGGCGTAGAGCTGGGCCGTGTCCGCGTGGTCTCGCCCGAGCTGAACGTCTGGGGGCTGCTGGCCAGGCCGTCCATGCAGCACTGGCTGGCGCAGCTGCTGGCCCTGGCCCTGGCCCTGGGGCTGGGCGCGGCCCAGCTGATCGACCGCCTGCTGCTGCGCCCGCTGCGCCGCATGGCCTCCGACATGGAGCGCTTCGATCCCAGCCGGCCGCCCAGCGAGTTCAGCTGGTTCGATGACGGTCAGCCCGCCCGCACGCCGGCGGAGCTGCAGCAGATCAACCGCGCCATGGCCCATGTCCACCAGAGCGTGGACCAGCAGCTGCAGCGCAAGCAGCATGAAATGCGCGAGTTGAGCGCCCAGGTCGCCCAGCAGGCGCGCGCCCTTCACGAGGCGCAGGCGACCCTGGACATCAAGCAGCGCGAGCTGGCCCAACTGGCCCGCCACGACACCCTGACCGGCCTGTCCAATCGCCGCGAGTTCGACGACGCCCTGCGCCGCGAATTCAAGCGCGCCCAGCGCCAGCAGTCCCGCCTGGCCCTGGCTGTGCTGGATCTGGATCACCTGAAGGCCTACAACGAGCTGCACGGCCACGCCGCCGGTGACGAGTTGCTGCGCCGCTTTGCCCGCCTGCTGGGCGAGCGCTTCAAGCGCGATACCGACCTGGTCGCTCGCCTGGGCGGCGAGGAATTCGGGGCTCTGCTACCGGGCTTCGACAGCGGCTCGGCCCAGCACATGCTGGAGAGTCTGCGCGAGGACTGGCGGCGCCTGTCCCTGCCCCATGGTGCCAGCCCGGTGGACAAGATGGTGACGGTGAGTATCGGCCTTGCGGCCTACAGCCCCACCCAGCCCTACCTCAGCCCCCTGGCCCTGATGCAGGCGGCCGACGAGGCCCTGTACATCGCCAAGCATGCCGGGCGCGACCGGCTGAGCCTGGCGGCCTGAGCGGCGCGCCGCCTGCGGCTGTCAGGCAAGAAAAAAGCCGGCCCGGCGCCGGCTTGGTCTGGAGCCGCAGCGGCTCAGTCGCGGCCGTGCGCCTGGGCTTCCAGCAACTGCTCGCTGACGCGGCGGGCCGCGCGCAACACGAGGGTCTCGTCCAGTTGGGCTTGCGGGGCGATGGCCTTGGCGACTTCGTCCAGGCGCTCCGGTGCGTTCATCAAGGCCCAGGCGATCACGGAGATCGCGCAGACGCTGCGGCGCTGCAGGGTGTCCGGCATCACCAGGTGGGTCTGGACTTCCACATGGCTGCGCACGCTGGCCACCGCAGCCGGCGCCAGGCCCCAGCTTTCGCACAGGGCGGCGCCCAGGGCGTCATGGCTCACGCCGAAGGCGGTGTGCTCGAGCTTGACCAGCTCGGCGTCCTCCTGCGTGGCGCGCAGCATGGCGGGGTAGTGGGCCGGGGCGTGACGGTAGAGCACGGCCTTGCCGCATTCCTCGAAGAGGCCGGCCGAGTGGGCGGCCCAGGGGTCCACGCCCAGCATCTGGCCCATGCGACCCATCAGCAGGCCACGCTGCGAGGCACGGGCCCAGACCGGGTCCAGCTCGGGGGCGGGCGGGAAGGCGGCGCGCAGGCCCATCTCGAAGGTGATGGCAGCCACCTCGCGCATGCCCAGATAGGTCAGGGCCTGGTGCACGGTCTGAACGCGGCCGCGCAGGCCGTACAGCGAAGAGTTGACGGCCTTCAGCACGGCGGCGGCCAGGGCCATGTCGGTCTCGACCAGGGCCGAGACGGCCAGGAGATCGATGTCGTCGGCGGCCATCAGCAGGGACAGCTTGACCAGCACCTCGGGTTGGGTGGGAATCTCGATGTCGAGGGTGCGCAGTTCAGGATCAACGGACATGGGCGGCCTTGCATGATGCATGAGAACGTCTCCAGGGGCGGGGCGTGCCCGTCCCGCCCCCCGCGGGGGTCCGGGCGGCGGGCCAGAGCCGGTGCCGCCCTGAGAGGCGTGATCCGGCAATGGTAGCGCTGCGGGGCGGCAGTCGCGGAATCTTGTGACGCCTGGAGACGATTCGGCGCCCCGTGCAAACCCCGGGGACTCAGCGCAGGAAGGCGTCGTAGCTGGTCTTGAGGATCAGCGCCCCCACCACCAGCACGAACATGCCCCGCACGAAGCCGGTGCCGCGGGCCAGGGCCATGCGCGTGCCCAGCAGGCTGCCGATGACGTTGGTGACGGCCATCACCGCGGCAATCTGCCACCAGACATGGCCCTTCATTGCGAACAGCAGCAGGGCCGCGGCGTTGGTGGCGGTGTTGAGCAGCTTGGCACTGGCCGAGGCATGGAGGAAGTCGAAGCCCAGCAGGCGCACGAAGAGAAAGACAAAGAAGCTGCCTGTGCCCGGCCCGAAGAAGCCGTCGTAGAAGCCGATCACGGCGCCGATCAGGCTGGCCAGCAGCACCTCGGTGCGACCGCTGAAGCGCGGGGCGTGCTCGCGGCCCAGGTCCTTTCTGGCCAGGGTGTAGAGCAGCACGGCGCCCAGGATCAAGGGCAGCAGCTTGCGCAGGCCCTCGGGGCTGACCAGGGTGACAGTCCAGGCGCCGCCGAAGCTGCCCAGCAGAGCCGCCGCCGCCGCCGGCAGCAGGGCATGCCAGGGCAGGGTGACGCGGGCGGCGTACTGCTTCGTGGCCCAGGCCGTGCCCCAGATGGCCGCGCCCTTGTTCGTGCCGAACAGCGTGGCCGGCGTGGCCTGCGGGTAGACGCTGAAGAGGGCGGGGACCAGGATCAGGCCGCCGCCGCCGACGACGGCATCGATGAATCCGGCCAGCAAGGAGGCCAGGGCGACGGTGACAAGGTCCAGCATGGGGGCAAGCGTCAGGCGAGGCGGGGCGCGACGGGCCTCGCGGCCGCTGCGCACCAATGAAAACGGGCACCGATGTGGTGCCCGTGGATTGTGACAGTGGCGCGCCACGGTAGTGGCGGCCCCGTCTTGTTTGTCTCCTCAGCCCCCGTAGGCGGGCACTGCAAGCGCAGCGTCCGCGTCGAGTGATGCCAATGTAGAGGCCGGTCCCCATGCACGCACTTGGGGTTTTTACCGTAGGCCAAGCACCGAGCTGGTGCGTCAGGCGCACTTCCGGGGCTTCGTCTCTCTATGGAAATGGCAGAAGGTGGCTTGTCGGGCGACCGTCGGGTGAGGGGCGGGCCTGTCCCCTGATCCGGGGGCGGAGGGGCGCGACTTTGCGCGCCTTCAGTGCGGCGACAGGGGATTGAACAGGGGCTTGAAGCCGAAGGGATCGGGGCTGGCCGGATCGACGCTGACCCGCACCGCGTGGACCTCCTGCTCGCCAAACACCTGCAGGCGCAGCAGGTTGCGCAAGACCTGGCCCTTGCCGGGCTCCTTGACGGCCTTGAAGGGGCGGTCGATCACGAAGTGGTGGCTGTCGCCGTGGATCAGCAGGACTGGGCGGCCCCAGTCTTGGACCAGGGGCAGCAAGCCCTGCTCGAAAAGCCGGGTGAAGCCGCTGTGGCTGGGGAACTCCATCCACTGGTTGGCGCCGAGAAAGGGATCGGCCTGCATGGCGATGACCACGGCGCGCGCATCCAGGCTGCGGGCCCGCTCGAAGCCGGCTTGCAGCCAGGCCAGGTTGGCCTCGTTGCGTGCCAGGAATTCCTGCACGGCGGCCATGTCGCGGGGCTCAAAGCCGTTGTTGGAGCCCGGGACGTTGAGGGTCAGGAACAGCACGCCTTCGCGCTCGAAGCGCAAGTTCTCGCGGTAGCGGGCGTGGGCCGGCTGCAGATCGGCCTGGCGCTGCACGGCCAGAGGCTGGCGGCCCAGGCTGCGCGGGGCGCCGAAGAACATCTCGCGCAGCGTGTCCAGTCGTTCCTGGGGCGCAAAGCCGCCGGCCGCGGGGCGGTGGCAGTCGGTCCACTCGTTGTCGCCGGGGGTGTAGACCAGGGCCGTGTCGAACTGATTGAAAAAGTCGCGCTGGCGGGCGAATTCGTCATCGCTGCAGGGGCTGCTGCCGCTCTTGAAGTCCCCCACGTGCAGGCTGAAGGCGGGGGCCTGCGCGTTGATCAGCCGGATCAGCTGCTGGTAGACGGGGTAGGCGGTTTCGGCGGGGCCGTAGGGCATGTCCCCCAGGGCCACGAACTCGAAGGGCCGGGGCGGGGCGGGGGCCTCGGCGAGGGCGGGTGTGGCGCTCAGCAGGCCCCCCAGGCTCAGGGCCAGCAGGGTCAGCAGGCCAGGGCGGCGGGCGCGCAGGGGCGGATGGCGGTTCATGGGGTGGGCTCGGTGCGGGTGTCTGTCGGCAGGGCCGTCGCCGGCGTGGCGGGCTCCGCGGGGATGTCGGCGGCGGGCAGGCGGTCCGTCCGGCGCAGGTCCAGCACCACGGTATGGGCGGCCTTGTCCTGCAGGGCCTGGCGGTTGGCGTCCCAGACCAGCTGAGCGAAGCCCATGCCGCCGGTGCCCATGCTGGCCAGGTAGCCGCCGTAGCGGCTGAAGCTGCGCATCAGGGTCATCGGCTTGCCGCTGAGCTCGGCCACCTGCAGGCCCATGAGGCGCTTGCCCAGGGTCTGGCCCGGCCACAGCACGGGCAGCAGGGTGAAGTAGACGATGGCCAGGCTGAAGCGCAGGCCCACCTCGCCCAGGGCCTCTTCCAGCCACTGGCGGGGCTGGAAGCCGCTGTGGGCGCGGGCCGCCTCCTCCGAGCGGCGCAGGCGCCGCAGCTGGGTTTCCAGTTCGGCGATGCGGCGGCTTTCCGCGCTGGCGGCGCTGGCCGCCGAGGAGGGCGCGGCGGATCCCGCGGCCGCCTCGGGCCGGGTTTCGTCCTCGTCGGCCCCTTCCTGCGCGGGCGCGGCGGCGGCCGGGCGGCTGGCGCGGGGCTTGTCCTGGAGAGTTTCGCGCAGGTCCACCCAGAGGCCGCGCAGGCCCAGTGCCAGCATCAGCGCGACCAGCAGCCACCAGAGCGAAGAAGGCTGGCGCCGGGCATCCCGGCGCCGGATCTGCAGCCAGGCAGCCAGGGCAACGCTGCCCAGCAGCATCCAGTTGCCCAGGGTGGAAGCCATGCCGATCAGGGCCAGATCCAGGGCCATGGCCCAGGCCCTCTGCGCCGGTCGTGCCAGGGCATGGCCCAGCAGGGCGGGGCTGACATTGACGTCCTCGGGGGTGACCCAGTCGCGGCGGGGCGAGGGCTGGATCAGGGCGGGCAGGCGCAGGCGCATCAGCGGGCAGTGGCAGCGATGGTGGAGGCTGCCGATTCTGCCGTGGGATTGCGGCGCGATGGGGTCAGGTCGTGCCCGAGGGCCTCAATCGTCTTCCAGGCTGTCGCAGCCGGCCGCCGGACAGAGCAGACCGATCTGGCTCAGCAGGTCCAGTGCGCTGTCACGCCAGTCGGAGGCGCCCTCAGCGTCCGCGGCCTGCACCGGTGTACCGGCCGTCAGGAAAGGCGCATCGGGGGACGCGGCGCCGGTACTCGCAGCGGGCGCGGTGGGCTGAGGTCCTGCTGCCTGGGCTGGCGAGGCCGGTGGGTGAGCCTGGAAGGTCTCGGCTGCCGTCGTGGGAAAGGGGGCGGTCTGTGTCCGTGTGGCAGGCATTCCCGCGCTGCGTCCAGCCGGCCTGTCCTGCGGCCGCAGGGGATCCCGCCAGAAGCCCAGCAGCACGGCCGTGAGCGCAAGGGCAAAGAACACCGTGGTCTTCATGGTTGGGGCAGAGCTGTGACTGAGGCCGCAGCATGCGGTGCGCGCCTGAGCGGCTCGCGTCTGCTCTGCGAAGAAATGCAAAGAAGGCCCTGTGCGCGCCTAGTGCCTGCCTGCCCGCGCCGCGGATGCCAGGGACTGCTGCAGTGCCACGAAGGCGTCCATGGCATCCCACAGGGCCCGCGTGTCCAGCCCGGGCTGCAGCTGGGCCAGGGCCAGGGCGGCGGCCTCCAGGCTGCTCAGCTGGTGGGGTGCATGGGCCTTGCGGATGGCATAGCGGCTCGGCGGCGGCGCCGTGAGGGCCAGGCGGGGCAGGGTCTGCAGCCAGGGGGCGTTGTGCATCAGCTGGCGGCTCTGGCGCCAGGTGCCGTCCAGCAGGACCAGGCGGGGCGCAGGCTGGCCGGCCGCCAGGGCGGGGCGCTGAGGCGCGGTCGCGCCAGGGCCCGGCGGGTAGAGCAGCAGCAGGGGATGGGTGTCCGGGGCCGGCGCGCGGAAGTGCTCGCCGACCTGGCGCTCGCAGCGCTGCAGGCACAGCTGCAACAGGCGGGCCGTGCCCTTGGCCTGGCGGGCCTCCTCGGGATGCTGGAGGATCAGCAGGGGCACGGCATTGTCCAGCGGGCGGATGCAGGCGCACAGGCAGCCAGCCAGGGGGCGTTCGCAGCGAGAGCAGACGGGGCGGCGACTCAGGCGGGACAAGGGAGCCTCATAGCGCCTTGAGTGGCAGCGGTGCACCGCTCTTGACGCAGCGGATTGCGAAGTTGCTGGTGATGTCCTGGACCATGGGCAGGGCCTGCAGGCGGCGCACGATCTGCTCGTAGTCCGGCAGGTCGCCGACGACCACCTCCAGCAGATAGTCATGCGCCCCGGAGACCACATGGCAGGCCACCACCTCGCTCATGGCCTGCATGCCGGATTCAAACTCCCGCACCGCGTCCTCCCGGTGGTGCATCAGCCGGACGTTGACGAAGACGGTGGTCGCCAGCTGCAGGCGTTTGCGATCCAGGATGGCGCGGTAGCCGCTGATGTAGCCGGCCTCCTCCAGGCGGCGCAGGCGACGGGCGCAGGGGCTTTGCGACAGGGCGACGCGGTCGGCCAGCTCGGCCACGGAGAGGCGGCCCTCGCGTTGCAGCAGCTCCAGCAATTGAAGGTCGATTCGGTCCATGAATGAGGGAGGGGTGAAAAGGCGCATTTAGCGCGGCTGAATTGGCGATAAGAATCTTAATCAGGCCAATCCAGTGGTGAATGTGATCGATTATCGCGCGGCAATCACTAGAAAATCTGCGTCATTCAGTAGTAACCCGTAGTACTCGCGTGTCCAGCATTGCCCCTTCCTCGCTCCAGGCTGCCGGCCTGGCCCTGCCCGCCACCCCCGCCCGCAGCGCCACGCCCTGGGCCGGCTGGGCGGCCCTGGCCTTCACTCTGCTGATCTGGGCCAGCTTCTTCATCTCCCTGCGCGCCGGCGCCCGCGCCGCCCTGGCACCGGCTGAGCTGGCCCTGGTGCGCTTCCTGCCCGCCGGCCTGGTCTTCCTGCCGGTGGTGATCCTGCGCTGGCGTCGTTTTGCCAGCCTGCCTGCCCTGCAGTGGATGAGCATCGTGGCCGGCGCGGGCCTGCCCTACTTCCTGATCGCCGGAGCGGGCATGCGCCACGCCCCGGTGGCCGACGGCGCCACGCTGATCCCTGGCACCATCCCGCTCTTCGTGGCCCTGATCGCCGCCTTCACCCAGGGCCGCGCCGCGCTGAGCCGCTGGCCGGCGCTGCTGACCGTGGTCACCGGTGTGGCCACGCTGCTGGCCTTCCACCATGGCGAGGGTCAGCTGGCTCAGGGCTACGGGCTCTTCCTGCTGGGCAGCCTCATGTGGGCCAACTACACCCTGTCCCTGCGGCACTCGGGCCTGAGCCCCATCGAGGCGGCGGCGCTGATCTCGGTCGTGTCCCTGGCCCTGCTGCTGCCCTGGCTGGTCATGCATCCGCCCCTGGGCCTGATGGCCCTGCCGGCGCGGGCCTGGGTCCTGCACGGCAGCATCCAGGGCTTGGGCGTGGGCCTGCTGTCCACGCTCAGCTATGCCTTCGCCATCCAGCGCCTGGGCGCCCAGCGCGCGGCCACCGTGGGCGCGCTGACCCCCGTGCTGGCGAGCTGCCTGGCCTGGCCCATGTTCGGCGAGGTGCCTGACGGCGCGACGCTGGCGGGCATGGGACTGATCCTGGCCGGCGTGCTGTGGAGCCAGCGGCCGCAGCGCTGATCACCCGTTTCAGCGGTACAGGGGCAGGGCGTCCACGCGCTGCCGGATCAAGGCCATCATGCGCCGGTAGCCCTCGCCCTGCAGTCCGCCGTACTGCTGCTGCAGGGCCTCGGCACTGAGGAACTCGGGCAGGTCCTCGGTGCGGGGCATGAAGTCGCGCTCCGGCGGATGGGCGGCCAGGCGCTTCTGCAGACCGAGCGGGTCGCGCTCGGAATACAGGCCCAGTTGGGTGCCGGCCTGGTCTGCGGCCAGGTCATTGAAGCTGAAGCCGCTGCCGCCGCGCGAATCCGCCACCTCCTTGTAGATGCCGATGGCATCGGCCAGCGGCCCGCCGCCCTCGATGGCCAGAACGGCCGAGACCAGCAGATGCTGGGAGAAGTCGTCCCGCCCGTTGGCGGTCAGGAGCATGGGCCGTGCCCGCGGCCAGCTACTGGCGGCGGGCAGCAGGCGGCTGGTGTGCTCGCCGGCCGCCTGCAGGGCCAGGATGAGGAAGGCCGCGCGGTTCTCCTGACGCGGGTCCTCGCCGGCCTGGCTGCGGCGCAGGGCCTCGGCGAAGAAGGGCGGCCACACATCGGCCACCGAGACCGGCGTGCCGGACAGATGCGGCTCGCAGAGCTTCACCAGCAGGGCGTTGTAATGCTGCAGCCGGGCCTGCTCCGCAGTGGGCCAGCGGGCGTTGAGCGCCTTGCGCAGCGAGTCCGGCTTCCATTCGTAACTCAGTTGCAGCAGACCCGGCATGAAGCCCACATGCTGGATCAGCTCGCCCGCCACGCGCAGCTCGGCCTGGGCCGCCAGCCGCTCGGTAAGCCAGCGCACCAGCCAGTCCGAGGCCCAGGTGGGCAGGGGCAGGTGGCCGATGCGCAGCTGGCGCAGGCGCGGCAGCTTGCCCGTCTCCTGCAGCCGGGCATGGATGTTGAGCCAGGGGCCGGCGCCCTGCTCGCGCAAGGGGATGCTGGCCTCCAGCCAGGCCTCGTGCTCGGCCAACTGGGCGGTGGCGCGGGCCTCGTGATAGCGGTTGACCAGGCGCCCCAGCAGCAGCTGCAGCTGGGCCTCGCTGAGCCGGGCGACGCGCAGGCCGCCGGGCGGCAGCTGGCGGGGGTCGTTCTGGCGCAGGACTTCACTGGCCTGCTGCAGCTGCGCGCCTTCCAGCGCGGGCGGCGGGGGCACGCTGGGCAGGGCCTGCAGGGCCAGCGTCGCCAGCAGAAGGGGCAGACCCAGGCCCAGGCCCAGCATCAGCCAGAGGGTGCGGCGCAGCAGGCGGCCGAGCTGGGAACGTCGGGAGAGGGCGGTCATGGGCGTCAGTCTGCCACCGCCCCGGCAGGACGCCAGAAAGGCAGGCCCCGGGCTGGCGACAATGCCGCCCATGACCGCCCTCGCCCAGCCTCCCTCGCCCATGCTGCGTCCGCTGCTGCGCCTGCAGACCCTGGACCGCGGCGACGGCCTGCTGGGCCTGCGTCCGCATGGGCGCCTGGGCCCGCGCGGGGCACCGCTGAGCCTGATGCAGCTGTTCCTCGTGGACGCGGCCGGCGCTCCGCCCTGGCCCTGCCCGGCCGAGGGTCAGACCGGTCCGCATGGGCCCTGGATCCAGCGACTCCTGGCCCTTGGGGCCCAGCCCCTGCGTGCCGACCACCTGCAATGGCGCCAGCCGCCTGCACAGGCGCCCGGGCGGGCCTGGACGCTGCTGATGGAGGAGGACTTCGGCGACTTCGTCACGGACCTCATCCCCCGGCTGCTCCGCGAGGGCTGGGTGGTGGAGCGCCTGCCCGGCTTTGCCCACGAGCCCCTGCCGGTCAGTGCCTGGCACCTGGGGCTCAGCGTGGACGGGGCCGGAGCCTCCGGGGCCGTGCCGCGCCTGGGGGCGCCCCGTCAGCGCGGCTCCTGGCTGCTGAGCCTGGGCCTGGAGGTGCAGGGCGAGCGCCTGGACCTGGCGCCGCTGATGGCCAATCTGCTGCGCCGGGACAAGCGCTGGCTGGATGCGATGGCGCTGGAGGCCATCGAGGACGATGACGTCATCTTCCTGCGCGCCCCTGGCGGACGCCGCTTCCACACCCCGGCGGCGCCGCTGAAGCAGCTGATGCGACACCTGCTGAGCCTGGTCACGCCGCGCCAACTGGATGCCAAGGGGCCGCTGCGCCTGTCCGAGTGGCAGGCGCAGCAACTGGCCCTGTTCGATGAGGACCGCGGCCGCTGGCAATTCCACGGCCAGCAGGCGCTGGACAGCCTGGTGGGGCGACTGCGCGAGGCCGGGCGGCCGGCTCTGGTGGCTCAGCCCGAGGGCCTGGGCCTGCGCCTGCGTGACTACCAGCTGCAAGGTCTGGCCTGGCTGCAGTACCTGGGGCAGCAGGGCCTGGGCGGCATCCTGGCTGACGACATGGGCCTGGGCAAGACCGCCCAGACCCTGGCGCACCTGTGGCTGGAAAAGCAGGCCGGGCGGCTGCCGCAAGGGTCCCTGCTGGTGATGCCCACCAGCCTGCTGTTCAACTGGGCGCAGGAGGCCGCCCGCGTCTGCCCGGGGCTGCGCGTGGCCACCTGGCACGGCGCCCCGCGTGGCCAGGCCCTGCCGGCCTGCGACCTGCTGCTGTGCAGCTACGGCCTGGTCTGGCGGGACCTGCGGGTGCTGGCCGGCCGGGACTGGGACTGGCTGGTGCTGGACGAGGGGCAGGCGGTCAAGAACCCCGCCTCGCGCACCGCCCGGGCCCTGCGCCGTCTGCCCTCGCGCCAGCGCCTGGTGCTCAGTGGCACGCCCCTGGAGAACCACCTGGGTGAGCTGTGGGCGCATTTCGACTTCCTGCTGCCGGGCTTCCTGGGCGATGCCCGCGGCTTTGCCCGCCACTGGCGCAAGCCCATCGAGGAGGGCGGCGATGGGCGCCGAGCGCGCTGGCTGGCCGCGCGGGTCCGGCCCTTCATGCTGCGGCGCCTCAAGGAGGAGGTGGCGCCGGAGCTGCCCCCGCTGACCGAGCTTCGCATCCTGCTGGAGCTGCCCCTGCCTCAGCGCCAGCTCTACGAGGGCGTGCGCGTGGCGGCTGACCACATGGTGCGGCGGATCCTGGCCCGCCAAGGTCTGGAGGGCGGGCTCATCTCGGTGCTCGACGCCATGCTGCGCCTGCGCCAGCTGTGCTGCGACCCCCGGCTGATCGAGGAGCTGCCGGCGAACCTGGGCGAGGGCGTGAAGCTCGCCTGGCTGCGCGAGCACCTGCCCGATCTGCTGCGCCAGGGGCGCCGGGTGCTGGTGTTCTCGCAGTTCGCCCGCATGCTGGACCTGGTCGAGGGCCTGCTGACGGCGCTGCGCCTGCCGGCCCTGCGCCTGAGCGGCGACACCCCCGAAGGCCAGCGGGGCGAGCGCGTGGCCCGCTTCCAGGCGGGTGAGTGCCCACTCATGCTGCTGAGCCTGAAGGCTGGGGGCGTGGGCCTGAATCTGACGGCGGCGGACACCGTCATCCACCTGGACCCTTGGTGGAACCCGGCCGTGCAGGCACAGGCCAGCGCGCGGGCCCACCGCATCGGGCAGGACAAGCCGGTCTTCGTCCACCAGCTGCTGGTGCAGGGCAGTATCGAGGAGCGCATCCTCGCCCTGCAGGTGCGCAAGAAGGCGCTGGCGGATGGGGTGATGGGGGTGGATGGGGCCGCCGAGCTGGTGAAGTTCAGTGCGGCGGACCTGGAGGGCCTGCTGGCGCCGCTGCCGGCGCTCGACGAAGGGCTGGAGGGGCCGGACGCGCTGGACCAGGCCTAGGGCACGGCTGCAGGATCTGGCTGGCGGCCAGCCCCGGCGGGTCAGGGGTAGGGGCCGGAAATGCAAGAAGCGCCTCGTGGGCGCTCCCTGTTGACTGGGGCAGCGTGGCTCCCCCGCGGGATCAGCGCTTGCGGTCGAAGCGCAGGGCGCGCGCCAGGCTGCGACGGTCGGTGCCCAGGCTGGCGGTCTCGAAGGCTTCGTGCTTGCGGCCCTTGTCGGTGTTCCATTCGGTCATGGGCACGCGACGGTTCTGGGCTTCGGTACGGTGTTGCGACTTCATCATGGCGACTGGCCTTTCCTCTTGCTGGACCCCATCAAGCGGGTCTTGAGGGGCACAACGGGGTGGGCAGACAGGCGGTTGACAGCCTCGGCAAACTTTTTTCACGTTCCAGCCTGCGGCCCGGGTTCGCCCCGGGAACCGCCGGCCCGTCGTGCGACTACAACGTGAGGGCTGTCCCTTCCGGCTGCCCCCTTCTTTGTCGCTAAGCTGCCCGCCATGTCCTCCTCGCTCGCCCAACGTCAACCGCCGCCCACCCTGGTCGCCTGTCTGTGCGCGGCCTGGTGTCGCCTTTGCGACAGCTACCGCGAGACCTTCGCCCAACTGCGTGAGCAGCACCCCGGCGCCCGTTTCATCTGGGTGGACATCGAGGACGACGCCGAGCTGGTGGGCGACCTGGACGTCGAGACCTTCCCCACCCTGGTCGTGGGCGTGGGTGAGCAGCTGCGTTTCTGCGGCCCTGTGACGCCCCAACTGGCCACCGCCCAGCGCCTGCTGGAGACCGTGCTGGCCCCAGGCGCCGCTGCGGCAGCGGCCGGGCCGGATGCGCAGGCCCTGCTCTCCCGCCTGCAGCACAGCTGCTGACGCTGGCCGCCCAGACCCGCGTCTGGGGCGGCCCGGCGCGGCGACAATGCCGCCACACACACCTGAGAACTGCCTGCCATGACCGTCCAGCTCAAGAGCGCCCTGTCGCGCGCCACGCCCATCGTCGTGCTCGATGCCGCGAGTTTCCAGTCCCTGAGGTCCAAGCTGCCCAAGCCCGCGCAGAACTGGCTGGCTGGCATCGGCTTCACCGCCAAGCCCGATAGCCACGCCCTGGTGCCCGGCGCCGACGGCAAGATCGAGAAGGTCCTGGCCGGCGTGGCCAGCGTGGGTTCGCCCTATGTGCTGTCGGCCCTGCCCATGGCCCTGCCCGAGGGCAGCTACACGCTGTCGGATGAGGGACTGGCCGTCGCGCCGGAGCAGGCCGCTCTGTCCTGGGAACTGGGCAGCTACCATTTCGACGTCTACAAGGCCCGGCCCCGCGCCAGCGCCACCTTGCTGCTGAAGCCGGGCATCGAGGCCGAGCGCGGTCTGGCCACCGCCACCGCCATCTGTGCGGCCCGCGACCTGATCAACACCCCCGCCGAGCACATGGGCCCGGCCGAGTTGGCCGCCGCCGCCCAGCTGCTGGCCAAGCAGCACGGTGCCAAGTTCAAACAGATCGTGGGTGAGGAGCTGCTCAAGAAGGGCTTCCCGGCCGTGCACGCCGTGGGCCGCGCCAGCGTGCGCGCGCCGCGCCTGATCGAGCTGAACTGGGGCAAGGCCAAGGACCCGCTGATCAGCCTGGTGGGCAAGGGCGTCTGCTTCGACACCGGCGGCCTGAACCTCAAGGCCGCCGAAGGCATGCGCCAGATGAAGAAGGACATGGGCGGCGCTGCCAATGCCATCGCCCTGGCCAGCCTCATCATGACCCTGAAGCTGCCGGTGCGCCTGCAGCTGCTGATCCCCGCGGTGGAGAACGCCGTGGCCGGCAATGCCTACCGCCCGGGTGACATCATCAAGACCCGCAAGGGCCTCCAGATCGAGATCGGCAACACCGACGCCGAAGGCCGCGTGATCCTCTCCGACGCCCTGGCCTACGCCAGCGAGGGCAAGCCCGAGCTGATCATCGACCTGGCCACCCTCACCGGTGCCGCCCGCGTGGCCCTGGGCCCGCAGCTGCCAGCCCTGTTCGCCAAGCACATGGACACCGCCCGCGAGCTGGTGGACCTGGGCCTGAAGATCGAGGATCCGGTCTGGCACATGCCCCTGTGGGCGCCCTACCAGCAGGGCATCCAGTCCAGCCTGGGCGACATCGTCAACACGGGCCCCAATCCCATGGCTGGCGCCATCAATGCGGCACTGTTCCTGGAGTACTTCGTCGAGCCCCTGCAGGACTGGCTGCACCTGGACATCAGCGGCTCCAACGCCAAGTCCCTGCCGGGCCGCCCCGAGGGTGGAGAGGCCCAGGGCATCCGCACCCTGCTGGCCTATCTGGAGGAGCGCTTCGGCGGCTGAGCGTGCCTGCGTTGCTCATACGGCCCGCTTCGGCGGGCCGTTTTCATGCTCGCTCCTGCACCATCCAGCTCGCGATGCGCTCCGCGATCATCAGCGTCGGCGCGTTGGTGTTGCCGCTGGTGATGGTGGGCATGAGGCTGGCGTCGGCCACACGCAGGCCGGCCACGCCACGAACGCGGCCCTGGGGGTCCGTCACGGCCAGCGGGTCTCCTGCACGGCCCATCTTGCAGGTGCCCACGGGGTGGAAGATGGTGGTGGCGATATCGCCGGCCAGGCGGGTGAGCTCCTCGTCGCTCTCATAGGCCGGGCCGGGCTTGACCTCGCGCGGCTGGAAGGGTGCAAGCGCGGGCTGGGCCACGATGCGCCGCGTCAGGCGCAGGCTTTGCGCGGCGATGCGGCGATCGCCTTCGGTGCTGAGGTAGTTGGGCGCGATGGCTGGCGCCTGCTCGGAATCGCTGCTGCGGATGTTGACGCTGCCGCGGCTGCCCGGGTTCAGGTTGCATACGCTGGCCGTGAAGGCATTGAAGCGGTGCAGGGGCTCGCCGAAGGCCTCCAGCGACAGCGGCTGCACGTGGTATTCAAGGTCCGGCCAGCGCAGCTGGGGCGAGGAGCGCGTGAAGGCGCCCAGCTGCGAGGGTGCCATGCTCATGGGGCCGCTGCGCGACCACAGGTACTGCAGGCCGATGCCCAGCTTGCCCCACCAGCTCGCCGCCTGGGTGTTGAGCGTGCGTGTGCCCTCCACAGCAAAGACGGCCCGGATCTGCAGGTGGTCCTGCAGGTTCTGGCCGACACCCGGCAGGTCCTGCTGCACGGCAATGCCCAGGGACTGCAGCAGCGCCGCTGGCCCCAGGCCCGAGCACTGCAGGATCTGCGGCGAGCCGATGGCTCCGGCCGCCAGCACCAACTCGCCGCCGGGGGTCAGGCGGACGTGTTCCATGCCATGGGGCGTGCGCACCTCGGCGCCCTCGCAGCGCAACGCGCCCGAGGCGTCGCGGCCCAGGCTCAGGCGCTGCACCGTGGAGCCGGTCCAGAGTTCGAAATTGGGGCGACCCAGGCAGGTGGGCCTCAGGAAGGCCTTGGCGGCGTTCCAGCGCAGGCCGCTGCGCTGGTTGACCTCGAAATAGCCCACGCCCTCGTTGCTGCCGCCGTTGAAGTCCTCGGTGCGGGGAATGCCGGCCTGCTCGGCCGCGGCGGCGAAGGCGTCCAGGATGTCCCAGCGAAGGCGCTGCCGCTCCACCCGCCATTCGCCCTTGTGGCCGTGCAGGGCGCGGAAGGCCTCGTCCGCGGTCTCCTTGGCATCGAGCCGCCAATGGTCTTCATGCTGCTTGAAGAGCGGCAAGACCTGACCCCATGACCAGGCGTCCTCGCCGGTGAGCGCCGCCCAATGCTCGTAGTCGCGCGACTGGCCGCGCATGTAGATCATGCCGTTGATGCTGGAGCTGCCGCCCAGCACCTTGCCTCGCGGATAGCGCAGCTGCCGGCCATTGAGACCGGGCTCGGGCTCGGTCCGGTAGAGCCAGTCGGTGCGAGGATTGCCGATGCAGTGCAGGTATCCGACGGGGATGTGGATCCAGTGGTAGTCGTCCTTGCCGCCGGCCTCCAGCAGCAGCACGCGCTTGGACGGGTCGGTGCTCAGGCGGTTGGCCAGCAGGCAGCCGGCGGTGCCGGCACCGACGACGATGGTGTCAAAGTCCATGGGCTTGATTTCTCCAGGGGATCAAGCCCAGCCAGCGGCCAGCTCACGGACCAGTTGGGCTGCGGGCTTGGTGCGGGCCAGTGGGAGGGCCTGACCGGCCCAGAGACTCAGGAAGTCGGCTCGGCCCTGCGCCGCGGCTGCCTGGCGCAGCGGGCGGGTCAGGGCATTGGGGATGGGGAATTCCGGCAGCGGCGCGTCGGCCATGTCGCGGGTGAAGGCATTGGCCAGGCCACGGGCCTCGCGGCCGGAGAAGGCGCATGTGAGCGTGGAGTCGGCATCGCGGGCCTGCAGCAGGGCCTCGCGGTAGGCCGGCGACAGCGGGCATTCCTCGGCCAGCAGGAAGGCTGTGCCCACCGCTGCGGCCGTGGCGCCCAGCGCCCGGGCGGCGGCCATGCCGCGGGCATCGGCAATGCCGCCGGCCGCGATCACGGGCACATAGAGCGCGTCCACCAGCTGCGGCACCAGGGCCATCGTGCCGATCAGCGCCCCCTCGCGCCGGCCATGGAAGCCGCCGCGGTGGCCGCCGGCCTCGTAACCCTGGGCGACGACGGCATGCACGCCGCTCTCCTGCAGCTGAAGGGCCTCGCTGAGCTGGGTGGCGGTGCCGAGCACGACCCGGCCTTCGTCGCGCAAGGTCTGGACGAGGCCGGGGC
The DNA here is from genome assembly GCF_014174515.1 of Mitsuaria sp. WAJ17. GTDB lineage: Bacteria > Pseudomonadota > Gammaproteobacteria > Burkholderiales > Burkholderiaceae_C > Roseateles_B. The sequence goes on along the minus strand of NZ_JACJUG010000045.1, from coordinate 3,388 downwards.
CCGGGTCGCCGAAGGCAAAGCTCACCACCGCGGGCGCCAGCTCCCGCACGACGGCCAGCTGGGCCTCGAAGTCCTCCTCGCAGGCCGCGGGCAGCTCGGGCACGGGCAGGCCCAGCGTCTGCGCATGCGGGGCCAGGCGCTGCCGGTAGGCCTCGACCCGGTCGGCGTCCACCTGCCAGGCCTGCGGGCAGAAGAGGTTGATGCCGAAGGGCTTGCCGGTGCGGGCGCGGATGTCTGCCACCACGGCCCGGATGCGCGCCGGGCTGAGGTAGGCCGCCCCCAGCTGGCCCAGGCCGCCGGCCTCGCAGACCGCGGCGACCAGGGCCGCGCTGGCCGCCTCGCCCGCCATGGGGGCCATCAGCACGGGGGTGGGGATGCCCAGCTTCTGCAGAAAGCTCTTCATGGCCTGCTCCTTCAGTTGGCCAGATGCGAAGCCAGCACCGGGAAGAGCTTGATCAGCCCATCCTGCAGCAGCTCCACGGCCAGTGCGGCCAGGATCAGGCCCATCAGCCGGGTCATGATGTTGATGCCGGTCTGGCCCAGCACGCGGGCGATGCGACCGGACGCTGAAAAAACGAGGTAGGTCGCCAGACCCACCACGACGCCGTAACCGACCAGCACCCCCAGCTCCCACCAGTGCCGGGTCTTGTCGGCATAGATCACCATGGTGGAGATGGTGGCCGGGCCGGTCAGCAGGGGGATGGTCAGGGGCACGACGGCGATGCTGGCTCCGCTGCTGAGCTTGGCCTGTCCCTCGCTGAGGTCCTCGGGCCGGCTCTCGGCGGGGCGGGCGTTGAGCATCTGCAGCGCGCTGATCAGCAGCAGTACGCCGCCGCCCACCTGGAAGCTGGCCAGGGAGATGTTGAAAAAGTCCAGCACCTTGAGCCCGGCCAGGGCGCTGATGGAGATCACCAGGAAGGCCGTGACGGAGCTGACGCGCACCGTGTGCCGGCGCTGCTCCGCGCTGAGGTCCTGGGCGAAGTGGATGAAGAAGGGCACCACGCCGATGGGGTTGACGATGGCCAGCAGGGCGATCAGGGGTTTGACGATGTCCATCCGCGCATCTCCATCAGGTAGTGAAGGCCGGCCGCGGCGCGAGGGCCGTACCAACTGAGCAGTTCGCCATCGACCAGGCGCACTCGGGCCCGCGGGCACAGGGCCTGGGCGGCGTCGAGATGGCTGGCGTTGAAGCTGTAAGGCTCCGAGCTGAGCAGGACCTCGTCGATCTCCTGCAGCCAGGCTTCGTCACCCTGGATCACAGGGTAGCGGGCGGCACCGGTCTCGCCGCCGAGGGCATCCGGCCAGCTCAGCCAGCCTACCTCGGCCAGCATGCGGGCGATGTAGGTGTCGCGCGCCACGCCCATCCAGGGATCCTTCCAGATCAGGTAGAGCACGCGCCGTGGGGGCCAGGTCTTGCCTCGCGCGGCCTGCAAGGCCTGCGCCAGCGACCGCTGCAGGGCGTCGGCGCGGGCGGCCACCCCGGGCAGGTGGCCGAAGTGCGCCTGCAGCTGGGTGATCAGGCCGGCGTTGTCCTGCGGTCCCTGGGGATGGGTGACGATCAGCTCCGGCACGAAGGTGCGCAGGGCCTCGGCCGTGTCGGCGCGGTTCTCGTCCATGTTCACGATCACATGGCTGGGCGCAAGGCCGCGCAGCTTGTTGAGGTTGACGTCCTTGGTGCCGCCGACCTTGGGAATTCCCGCCACCTCATGGGCGGGGTGGATGCAGAAGCCGGTGCGCGCAACCAGCAAGGGGCGCAGGCCCAGCGCGATCAGCAGCTCGGTGATCGAGGGCACCAGGGAGACGATGCGCGGCGCCGCGTTCACAGCTGGGCTTCCTCGGCCGTTGGCTCGGTCAGCGCCAGCCACACGGCGCAGCAGCCGCGCAGGTAGAACAGGGCCGGCAGCACCAGGGCCAGGGCGAAGACCACGCCGCCGCCGGTCTGCACGGCCAGGCCGGCCGCGCTGGTGTTGATGGGCGTGCCTGCCGCGCCCAGGCTGCGCAGCCCGCGCCCGAACAGCCCGGCCATCAGCTGTTGTGGCGGCAGCTCGATGCCGGCCGCCCAGGGCACCAGCAGAGCCATGACCTGGCCGCCACCGACGACGACCACGCTGACGCAGGCGCTCACCAGGGCCGAGAGTCCCAGCACGCCCACCATCAGCACGGCGGTGTCCAGCAGGCGCCAGCGCAGCAGGCCGGCCAGCTTGCGCAGGGCGCGGGCGGGCGGCAGGCCGGACCAGATCGATGGGCCCGTGAGCGGCCCCACCATCACCATCAGCGTCAAGAGCATGCCGCCGAACAATCCCACGCCCAAGGGCACCAGGGCGCTCAGCAGCGGCGGTCCCAACTGGGGCAGACGGGACAGGCTCAGCAGGCCCAGCATCACGGCTGTCAGCAGTCCCGCCGAGGCCAGCATGGCGAGCAAGCACAAGAGCACGCGGGGAGCAATACGAAGACTGTCATAGGCGGCGTCGCGCAGATCGCGGATGGGGTGGCCGCGCGCCTGGTCCATCAACAGCAGGCCGGTGCTATTGACGCCCAGAAACACGATGCACAGGGCGGCTGCGCCCCACAGGGCGCCCCGCCAGGTCTGTTCGCGGGCCAGGTCGGCTTCGGCGGCCCCCAGCATCAGGCCGGCCAGGCAGAAGGAGGCCAGCAGGGCGCGGAAGGCCGCGCCGTTGCGGGCCGCATCCAGGCTGGACAGGAGGCGTGTGAGGGTGTGGGGGCTGAGGCTGGAATTCACGGGTAGGGTGGGTTTTTGCCCCATCTTAGCGAGACCGTTGCGCTCCGCCGGGCAGCCATGGGAATTGCTCGCTAACCCTAGCTGCGCCCGCCGAATCGTGCCGAAATGCGCCCAACCAAGGGTTTGTACTGGTTTCCATGCGGCGTCAAAAAACAACAGTCAGCCGAGGGTGTTTTGCGCCGTCAGAAAGGCTCCGCCCATAATCGGCAACCTGTGTCTGGATGCAGCGCCTTCGGTTGAATGGTTCACGATGGGTTGAAGCTCCACATGGTTATTTGGTATTGAAAGGGCTTCCCCATGGGAAACAAGCTTTACGTAGGCAATCTGGCCTATAGCGTCCGCGACGAATCTCTGCACGAAGCGTTCTCGCAATTTGGTACGGTGACCTCTGCCAAGGTCATGATGGACCGTGAAACCGGTCGCTCCAAGGGCTTCGGCTTTGTGGAGATGGGTTCGGACGCCGAAGCGCAAGCCGCCATCAACGGCATGAACGGTGCCGCGCTGGAAGGCCGCGCTGTGGTCGTGAATGAAGCCCGTCCCCGTGAAGAGCGTCCGGGCGGCTTCGGCGGCGGCGGCGGCGGTCGCGGTGGCTTCGGCGGCGGTCGCTCCGGCGGCGGCGGCTTTGGTGGCGGCGGTGGCGGTTACGGC
>NZ_JACJUG010000044.1 GCF_014174515.1 Mitsuaria sp. WAJ17 | reverse complement strand
GATTGGGCTTCCACACAATCATCGCCAGCGTCTGCAGCAGCAGCGACATGCCCATCGCCGTGATCAGCGGTGCCAGGCGCGGCGCGTTGCGCAGCGGGCGGTACGCGATTTTCTCGATGGTGAAGTTGAGCACCGAGCAGACCACAATGGCGCACAGCAGGCCGATGCCCATCAGCGCCCAGCCCGGCAGACCGGAATCAGCCAGGGCTGTGGCCAGGGTCCAGCTCACCAGCGCCCCGACCATGAGGATCTCGCCATGCGCGAAGTTGATCAGGTTGATGATGCCGTACACCATGGTGTAGCCCAGGGCCACGAGCGCATACATGCTCCCGAGCACCAGGCCGTTGATGATCTGCTGGATGAATGTTTCCATCAAAAAACTCCACTTCCTTGCCGTGCTGAGGAGACGGCGACCGGATCAGGGATGAGCGGGCCCGAGTCCCCAAGGCCCCAAGAAAAAAGCCCGCGACCTTCGAAGCAGCGGGCTGGGGTGCCGGAGGGACTCAGCATATGGGCGCGGATTTTAGGAGTGCGCCACAGAAGCAACCCGCTGGGGATAACCCGCTGGCGCCAGGACCAAAAGAGAGGACCGCGCCTCAGGCTTCGGCGTCGTCGGCCTCGGCATTGAGGCGGCGCAATTCGGCCAGGCGGTCGCCGATGCGGATCTCCAGGCCGCGAGGCACGGGCTCGTAGAAGCGCTGGTCTTCCAGGCCCTCGGGCAGGTAACGCTCGCCCGGGACGAAGGCCCCGGGGAAGTCGTGTGCATATCGGTACTCATGCCCATAGCCCAGGTCCTTCATCAAGCGGGTCGGCGCATTGCGCAGATGCAGCGGCACCGGCCGGCTGGCATCCTGCTTGACCAGGGCCCGCGCGGCTTTGTAGGCGGTGTACACCGCATTGGACTTGGGCGCAATGGCGAGATAGACCACGGCCTGGGCCAGCGTGAGTTCTCCCTCGGGCGAGCCCAGGCGTTCGTAGGTCTCTGCCGCATCCAGGCACGTCCGCAGCGCTCGCGGGTCGGCCAGCCCGATGTCCTCGCTGGCCATGCGGATCAGCCGGCGGGCGATATAGCGGGCATCGACCCCGCCGTCCAGCATGCGGCAGAACCAGTACAGCGCCGCATCCGGGTCCGAGCCCCGCACCGATTTATGCAGGGCCGAGATGACGTCGTAGAACTGCTCGCCGCCCTTGTCGTAGCGCCGCAACTGCTCGCCCAGAGCGCGCTCGAGCTGAGTTTCGTCGATGCTGACCAGACCCGGTGGCGCCAGCTGCGCGGCGGTCTCCACGGCGTTGAGCAGGCGCCGCGCATCGCCGTCGGCGTAGGCGACGAGCCGCTTGGCTGCGGCCTCGCTGAAGGGCGGGCAGCCCAGGGCCGCCTCACCACGCCGGATCAGGGCCAGCAGGTCCTCCTCGTCCAGGGACTTGAGCACATGCACGCTGGCGCGAGACAGCAGGGCGGAGTTGACCTCGAAGGAGGGGTTCTCCGTCGTGGCCCCAATGAAGGTGAAAAGGCCGGACTCCACATGCGGCAGGAAGGCATCCTGCTGGGACTTGTTGAAGCGATGCACCTCGTCCACGAAGACGATGGTGCGCCGCCCCTGGGCCGCCGCGACCTGCGCGCGCTCGACGGCCTCGCGGATCTCCTTCACGCCGCCCAGCACCGCGGAAATGCTGATGAACTGTGCGTCGAAGGCCTGGGCCAGCAAGCGCGCCAGCGTGGTCTTGCCCACGCCCGGCGGGCCCCACAGAATCATGGAGTGCAGGCGCCCCGTCTCGAAGGCCACGCGCAGCGGCATGCCCTCGCCCAGCAGTTGGCGCTGGCCGATGACTTCGTCCAGATGGCGCGGCCGCAGGCGTTCCGGCAGGGGCTGGTAGGCCTTGCCAGACGAGGCCGCGTGGCGCGAGGACTTCGGGGTCTCGGGCGTCGGCTCGTCGCCGAACAGGGAAGCGTTCTCAGACATGGTGCCGCCAGCGCCCTGCCCTCATTGCTCCAGCAGGTCCACGCCCTTGGGAACCTCGAAGCGGAAGCGCTCGGCGCCGATGGGCACATTGGTCTGCAGCTGGCTCAGCTGCATCAGCGAGCGCTGGCCGAAGGCGTCCAGCACCTCCAGCGCGACCAGCTCGCGGCCCTTGAAGCCGATGCGCAGCTGCTGGATGTTGCCGTCCGCCTGGCGCGGCACGGCCAGCACCCAGTCCACGCCAGCCTCGCTGGGCTGAGCCTTGAGCTCGAAATCCTTCTCGACGTTGCCCCCCGCCAGCAGCGCCGCGGGCGTTCCAGACAGGGCCTGGCCGATGCGGCGGGAGCTGGCCTGGTTGAGGTCGGGATCGAAGGTCCAGACCTTTTGGCCGTCGCCCACGATCAGTTGCTCGAAAGGCTTCTGATACTGAAAGCGGAAGAGGCTCGGGCGTTGGAACTCAAAAGTGCCGCTGGAGGTCTTCTTGCGCTTGCCGTCCGGCGCGGTGACGGTCTGGCTGAAGCCGGCGCGGCCGCTCTTCACCTCGCGGACGAAGTCCTTCAGGGACTGCACGGCGTCGGCCTGGGCAAGACCTGACCCCAGCAGGAGGGCCGCTGCGCACAGCAAACGGCGGGAGGGCTTGAAATTCAGGAAGTTCATTCGTCTCGCTTGGGCACGATCAGTTCGCGGCTGCCATTGGTGGCCATGGAGCCGACCAGGCCGGACTTCTCCATCTGCTCCAGCAGGCGGGCCGCCCGGTTGTAGCCGATGCGCAGATGGCGCTGGACCAGAGAGATGGAGGCGCGCTTGTGCTGCAGCACCACGGCCACGGCCTGGTCATACATCGGGTCGGACTCGGCATCGCCACCCCCGGCGCCGCCGCCATCGCTGCCGCCGTCGCTCTCCAGCACGCCGCCCTCGAGGATGCCCTCGATGTAGTTGGGCTCGCCGCCCTGTGCCTTGAGGTACTCGACCACGCGGTGCACCTCGTCGTCGCTCACAAAGGCGCCATGCACGCGGGTGGGCAGACCGGTGCCCGAGGCCATGTAGAGCATGTCACCCATGCCCAGCAGAGCCTCGGCGCCCATCTGGTCAAGGATGGTGCGGCTGTCGATCTTGCTGGAGACCTGGAAGGACAGGCGGGTCGGGATGTTGGCCTTGATCAGGCCGGTGATCACGTCCACCGATGGGCGCTGCGTGGCCAGGATCAGGTGGATGCCGGCGGCGCGGGCCTTCTGCGCCAGACGGGCGATCAGCTCCTCGATCTGCTTGCCCACCACCATCATCAGGTCGGCCAGCTCGTCGATCACGACGACGATGAAGGGCAGGCGCTCCAGCGGCTCCGGCTGCTCGGGCGTGAGGCTGAAGGGGTTATCGATCTTCTCGCCGCGCTCCTTGGCCTCGTCGATCTTCTTGTTGTAGCCGGCCAGGTTGCGCACGCCCAGCTTGGACATGAACTTGTAGCGCCGCTCCATCTCGCCCACGCACCAGTTCAGCGCGTTGCCGGCCTGCTTCATGTCCGTCACGACGGGCGCCAGCAGGTGCGGGATGCCCTCGTAGACGCTCATTTCCAGCATCTTGGGGTCGATGAGGATCAGGCGCACGTCCCGGGCCTCGGCCTTGTAGAGCAGCGACAGGATCATGGCGTTGATCCCCACCGACTTGCCTGAGCCCGTAGTGCCGGCCACCAGGCAGTGCGGCATCTTGGCGAGGTCGGCCACCACGGGGGCGCCAACGATGTCCTTGCCCAGGCCCATGGTCAGCTGCGAGGGCGCGTCGGCATAGATCTGCGAACCCAGGATCTCGGACAGGCGGATGGTCTGGCGCCGTGCATTGGGCAGCTCCAGGGCCATGTAGTTCTTGCCTGGGATGGTCTCGACCACGCGGATGGAGACCAGGCTCAGCGAGCGGGCCAGGTCCTTGGCGAGGTTGACGATCTGCGAGCCCTTCACGCCCGTGGCCGGCTCGATCTCGTAGCGCGTGATCACCGGGCCGGGCGAGGCCGCCACCACGCGCACCTCGACGCCGAAGTCGCGCAGCTTCTTCTCGATCATGCGGCTGGTCATCTCCAGCGACTCAGGCGTGACCGTTTCGACGCGCGGCGGCGCAGCGTCCAGCAGATCGACCTGGGGCAGCTTGGTGTCGGCCAGCTCGCTGAACAGCGTGGTCTGGCGCTCCTTGGCCACGCGGGTGGACTGCGGCACCTCGACCACGGGAGCCTCGATCACGATGGGCACATGCTCCTCGACCACCTGGCGTTCGACCTCGGCCACCTGCTCGCGCTCGCGCTTGGCCTTTTTGCCCACGCGCTTGTCCTCGGCCACCTCGCGGCGATCGACATTGCGCTGGCGGAATTCATCCACGCGGGTGCCGATCAGCTCGGCCAGGCGCATCCACGAGAACTGCAGGGCCAGCGAACTGCCGGCCAGCAGGGCCACGATCCAGACCAGGCCCGAGCCCGCGAAGCCCAGCAGCTTCATGCTCCAGGGGCCCAGCGCATAGCCAAGCACGCCACCCGCATGGGCGCCGGGCAGGCGCGCCTCCCAGCCATAGAGGCGGGTCCATTCGAGCGCGCAGCTGGCGCACATCAGCAGGGCCAGGCCCAGCAGCCAGAGGCCGCGACGCTGCCAGGCGGGGGTGTCGTCGATGACGGGCTCCGTGCGCAGCACTTCAGCCAGGCCGCCCAGCCAGCGGCGCAAGGCCACCAGCATCAGCCACCAGGCGGAATAGCCGAAGCCGAAGAGCAGGAGGTCGGAGACCCAGGCGCCCAGCGTGCCCACGCGGTTGCTCACGTGCTCCCGGCTGCCTGCGATGGAGAAGGCGGCGTCGCCGCGGTCGTGCGTCAGCAGGGCCAGCAGCACCAGGCACCAGACCAGGCCGCCCAGGATCAGCCACAGCGGCGTGCGCAGCGAAGTCGAGGCCGGTGCCGGCACCGGCCTGGCCTTCTTGGACTGTTGGCGCTTGTAGACCTTGTCGGCCGGGGCGGCGTCCTCCACACCCGTCAGGGAACCCAGGGGAAAACTCATCCCGCGATTGTGGCCCAGGAAATGCAGAAGGCCGGGCGTGAGGGGGGCTGCACCTGCAACAGGATTCGCAACAGGATCAGTCGTGCAGGCGTTCCTTGATGACCACGGAGCCGTTCTCCAGCGTCTCGATGACGCCGCGGTCCTCCAGGTCCTTCATCACGCGGCTGACCATCTCGCGGGAGGCGCCAACAACCTTGGCCATGTCCTGGCGCGAGACCTTGCCGCGGATGATCTTGATGCCCTTGTCCTCCTCGGACATGTCCAGCAGGGTGCGGGCCACGCGACCGTAAACGTCCAGCAGGGCCAGGGACTCGATCTGGCGGTCCGCGTTGCGCAGCCGGGCCACCAGGCCGCGCAGGATGCCGTAGGACAGGCTGCTGCTCTCCGGCAGGCAGCGGGCGAACTCGTTGCGACCCAGCACCAGCATGTCGGTCTGGACCTCGGCCCGAACGGTGGCCGAATGCGGCTCCCCATCGATCAGGCTCATCTCGCCGACGTAGTCGCCGTTCTGCAGGACTGCGAGGATGACTTCACGGCCACGGTTGTCGGCCGTCAACACACGGGCCCGGCCATTCAGCAGAATGAACAGCGCGTTGGACTTGGTACCTTGCTCGACCACCACCTCGCCGCGCTTGAAGCGCCGCTTGATCACGCTGTCCGCGATCGACTGCGCCTGGTCAGTCGTCAGCAACGAAAACAAGGGCACGCGACGGATCAGGTCCAGATTGGACAGCATGGCCATGAATGAGCTCCTAAGCTGTGGTCATTGGGGTGGCGTCAGGCTGGCGCCGCTTGACTTCCCTAGAATGGCTGCATTGTGCCAATTAAGTCACGCGCCTCCATAGGGTTTGGCATGAATCGTAGAACCTTGTCCCCTTGTGTGTCCTGACTGCAACCCCAGCTGAGAAGCCATGACTCAAAACACCCGCCATACCCAGTTGCTGATTCTGGGCTCCGGCCCCGCCGGTTTCACGGCCGCCATCTATGCCGCCCGTGCCAACCTCAAGCCCCTGCTGATCACCGGCATGGCCCAGGGCGGCCAGCTGATGACGACCACCGAGGTCGATAACTGGCCGGCCGACGTCATGGGCGTGCAGGGACCGGAACTGATGCAACGCTTCCAGCAGCATGCCGAACGTTTCCAGACCGAGATCGTGTTCGATCACATCAACACGGTGGACTTCTCCCAGCGCCCTTTCGTGCTGAAGGGTGACAGCGGCAGCTACACCTGCGATGCCCTGATCATCGCCACCGGTGCCTCCGCCAAGTACCTGGGCCTGCCCTCCGAGGAGGCTTTCTCGGGCCGCGGCGTCAGCGCCTGCGCCACCTGCGATGGCTTCTTCTATCGCGGCCAGGACGTGTGCGTGGTCGGCGGCGGCAACACCGCCGTCGAGGAGGCCCTGTACCTCTCCAACATCGCCAGCAAGGTGCACCTGATCCACCGCCGCGACAAGTTCCGCGCCGAGCCCATCCTGGTCGATAAGCTGATGGAGAAGGTGGCAGCTGGCAAGATCGAGCTGCATGTCTTCCACACTCTGGACGAGGTGCTGGGCGACCAGAGCGGCGTCACCGGCGTGCGCGTGAAGCACGAGAACGGCGCGACCAAGGACATCCCCCTGCACGGCTGCTTCATCGCCATCGGCCACCAACCCAATACAGACATCTTCAAGGGCCAGTTGGAGATGAAGGACGGCTACCTCATCACCCGCAGCGGCCTGAACGGGTTTGCCACCATGACCAGCGTGCCGGGCGTCTTCGCGGCCGGCGATGTGCAGGACCACGTCTATCGCCAGGCCATCACCAGCGCCGGCACCGGCTGCATGGCCGCTCTGGATGCCCAGCGCTACCTGGAGCAGGCGCAAGGCTGAGCGCAAGGCCCGCCTGCGGGCCCTTTCAGCTCGAAACGGCCGCCGCTGGGCGGCTGTCCCTTTTTCGGCTATACTCTTTGGCTTGCCTGTCGGATGGATCGCCCCTGAAAGCATTCACCTTGTGTGGAGCTTGCAGGTTTAGCAGGCATAGAGCGGTCAATGGGACATCTGGGATCGAGTGAATCGGTTCTTGTGTCTGGTAAGAAAATCGAACCGGAGAAGCGTCATGGCACGCGTCTGTCAAGTCACGGGCAAGAAGCCCATGGTGGGCAACAATGTTTCCCACGCCAACAACAAAACCAAGCGTCGTTTCCTGCCCAACCTGCAGTACCGCCGTTTCTGGCTGGAAACCGAAAACCGCTGGGTGCGTCTGCGCGTGAGCAATGCCGCTCTGCGTCTGATCGACAAGGTCGGTATCGAGCAAGTCGTCGCTGATCTGCGCGCCAAGGGCGAGCTCTGATCTGATCCACTAAGCACCAAGGAGCAACAACATGGCATCCAAAGGCGGACGCGAAAAGATCAAGCTGGAATCCACTGCCGGCACCGGTCATTTCTACACCACGAACAAGAACAAGAAGACCACGCCCGAAAAGCTGGAATTCATGAAGTTCGACCCCAAGGCCCGCAAGCACGTCCTGTACAAGGAAATCAAGCTGAAGTAATTCAGCCCCGGCTTGCAGCCAAAGAAAAACCCGCCATGCGCAAGCTGGCGGGTTTTTTCATGTGCGCCCGACAGGCACTCGGACTCAGCGCGCCTTGCGGCCGAATTCGGTGTCGAACCACTTGTCTATCATGGGCTTCTCGTAGCGCAGCGGGTCCCCGTCGTTGTAGCGGGCGCTGCTGCCGTGGAGGTAGTTCATGTCGGAGAGGCTGGCCTTGCCGCTCTTGAGCTCCTTGCCGCCCTCCAGCAGGACATAGCTGAATTCCATCTGCGGCCAGGTGACCTCGCGCAGCACGCGGATCTCGTCCGGCAGCCGGCGGCGAAAGTCCATCTCACCCGCCCGGTTGATCTCCAGGAGATCGATCCGGAGCGTCTGCCCGGCCGGCAGACGCTCGGCAGCGAGACGCTCGAAATGAGCACTCAGGGCCTTCTGAATGTCCTCGCGCTCGATGGCGCTTCGACCCAGGTCACGGTACTTGTCCAGGGGCTGGAAGTGCATGTCCAGCTCGGCAGCCTGCGCAAAGCCTGCCATGCCCACTCCCGCGACCAGGGCCATCAGGCCGATCTTCCATTGCTTCATGGTCTTCTCCTTTTCATGGTTTGCGACGGAGGCATCCACACCCGGATCCGGACTCGGTGGGCAGGCGCCTCGCAATCAACGCTCGTCACGGCTTCGCGATGACGACTCAGTGAAAACCAGTATATGGACTGACCATGAAAAAAGCGCCCTCCAAGGGGCGCTCTTTACCTGGGCTTCACGCCGGGCAACCCCGGCGCAAGCTCCAGAAACACTCAGGCGCGAGCGGCGCGCAAGTTGATGGAGAAGCTGCGCAACTCCGCGATACCGCTCTCCTCGGCCTTCTTGCACCAAACCTGCAGGTCGCGCACCAGTTGCTCGGCCGAGACATTGGTCCGGGTCCAGAGCTGGCGCAGCTCCTCGCGCATGGTCAGCAGCTTGTCCAGGGCGGGCGACGCGGCGCGGGCGCCTTCGATATCGCCGTGGAAGGCCTGCGGGATGCGGTCGGCATCGCGGTGCAGCCAGCGTTTGGCCTGCTTGAACTGTTGCCACTTGGCGCTGTGCTGCTCGCCCTGGGCCTTCAGGCGGGCCAGCTCGATGGCGCAGGCAGCCTTCAGGTTGCGGCCGTAGCTGGCCATGATCTCGTAGCGGTTGGCGATGATGGCTTCCAGCGTGGCCTTGTCGGCTTCGGCCTTGAGTTCGCCCAGTTTCAGCTGCGGCGCGGTCTTGCGGACCTTGGCCCAGCCGATGATCTCCATGGCGCGGATATAGCCCCAGCCGATGTCGAACTCGAAGGGCTTGACCGAGAACTTGGCCGAGGTCGGGTAGGTGTGGTGGTTGTTGTGCAGCTCTTCGCCGCCAATGATCAGGCCCCAGGGCGAGATATTGGTCGAGGCGTCCTGGGCCTCGAAATTGCGATAGCCCCAATAGTGGCCCAGGCCGTTGATCACGCCGGCGGCCCAAATTGGGATCCACACCATCTGGATGGCCCAGACGGTGGCGCCCAGGGCGCCGAACAGGGCCAGGTTGATGATCATCATCAGGGCCACGCCCTGCCAGCTGTAGCGGCTGTACAGCTTGCGCTCGATCCAGTCATCAGGCACGCCGTGGCTGTACTTCTCCAGCGTCTCCTGGTTCTTGGCCTCGGCGCGGTAGAGCTCGGAACCGCGCAGCAGCACGGTATCGATGCCGCGGGTGACAGGGCTGTGCGGGTCGTCCTCGGTCTCGCACTTGGCATGGTGCTTGCGGTGGATGGCCACCCATTCCTTGGTGACCATGCCCGTGGTCAGCCAGAGCCAGAAGCGGAAGAAATGCGAGGGGATTGGCCCCAGGTCCAGGGCGCGGTGCGCCTGTGCGCGGTGCAGGAAGATGGTCACGGCAGCGATGGTGATGTGGGTCACCACCAGCGTGTAGAGCACGATCTGCCACAGGCTGGCACCCGTCAGGCCGTCGCTCAGCCAGTTGACGAGCACGTCGCGCACGAAAATCAATTCATTCATTCAGTCCGACCTCTGCCCCTTTGAGAAGCGTCATGGAGATGTCAAAAAGCGCCTCGATTGTAGGTGAGGCGCCCTAAATCGCCTCTTGATCTAAATCTAGTGCTCAGACAGCGGCGCGCCTTATTGGCGCTTTTGAGCGCCGCGCAAGGACCCCACAGGCCGCTCAGGCCTTGCGTTCCCAGATGGCGGCGAAGAAGCCGTCCACTTGATGGCGATGCGGCCACAGGCGGATGAAGCCCTGCTCGCACAGACTGGCGGCCTGGGACACATGGGCCTTCTCCAGCACGGTCGCGGCATCCAGCGGCTGGAAATCCGGGTGGGACTCGCTGAAAGCCTGGGCGATGACTTCGTTCTCGGCGTCCAACAGGCTGCAGGTGGCGTAGACCAGGCGACCGCCCGGCTTGAGCAGGCGGGCCGCGCTGTCCAGGATGGCCTTCTGCTTGGCCTGCAGCTCCACCACCGCCTGGGGCGACTGGCGCCACTTCAGGTCCGGGTTGCGGCGCAGGGTGCCCAGGCCCGAGCAGGGCGCGTCCACCAGCACGCGGTCGATCTTGCCGGCCAGGCGCTTGATGCGATCGTCGCGCTCATGGGCGATCTGGGCGGGGTAGACATTGGACAGGCCGCTGCGCGCCAGACGCGGCTTTAGCGACTCCAGCCGGTGGCCGGAAACATCGAAGGCATAGAGACGGCCCGTGTTGCGCATGGCAGCGCCCAGGGCGAGCGTCTTGCCGCCAGCGCCGGCACAGAAGTCCACCACCATCTCGCTGCGCTTGGCGTCCAGAGCCAGGGCCAGCAGCTGACTGCCCTCGTCCTGCACCTCCAGAGTGCCACTGGTGAAGGCCTCCAGCTTGTTCAGGGCGGGCTTGCCCTGCACACGCAGGCCCCAGGGCGAATAGGGCATGGGCTCGGCCGCGATGCCGGCCGCCTTCAGCTGAGCCTGGACGTCCTCGCGCTTGGCTTTGAGGGTGTTGACGCGCAGGTCCAGAGCGGCTCCCTCGTTCATCGCGGCCGCCAGGGCCCAGAACTCAGTCTCGCCCAAGCGGGCCAGCAGGGGCTCGGCCAGCCACTCCGGCATGTTGTGGCGCAGCTTGGGCGCCAGGCTTGCAACATCGACCTGCCGAACCTGCTGGAGCCATTCCTGCTCCTGCGGCTTCAGCACGCCCTTGAGGCCCGCATCGCCGCCCGCCCAGGCCAGGATGGCCAGGCGGCGCTCCAGCGGACCGGCGCCCGACTGGGCCAGGCTCTGCAGCAAGGGTTTCTGGCGCAGCACGGCATAGGTGGTTTCGGCCAGGGCATGGCGCTCGCGCTGACCCAGGGCCTTGTTCTTGCGAAAGAAGGCAGAGACGACGCCATCGGCAGGCGCGTCGAACTTGAGGACCGAACGCAGCAGTTCGGTGCAGAGGTCGAGAAGGGCATTAGGATGCATCGCCGGATTATCCCAGGCCCGAAGACCGCCGCCGCGCCCCTGGGCGCCGCCTCCACAGGATCCTGCCATGAGCACCAAGCCCGCCCCCGCTCCCCTGCCCCCCACACCCCCGGGCCGTTACCGCCATTACAAGGGCCAGGATTACGAGGTCCTGGGCGCCGTGCGCCACAGCGAGACCGAGGAAGTCCTGGTGCTGTACCGCCCGCTGTACAACAACACCGGCCTGTGGGTGCGCCCCCATGCCATGTTCTTCGAGCACCTGGAAGTCGATGGCCAGATGAAGCCCCGCTTCACGCTGATCGGCGAATGAGCAGCCACCGCCCGAGGGTCCCCTGGCGCCCGCGCGTCCTGATCGGCCTGGGGCTGGGTGCGATGCTGGCCGTGCTGTGGCCCACGCCCCTGCCCCTGGTCACCCGCCTGCTGCTGGGCTGGAACGTCGGTGTCTGGACCTATGTGCTGCTGGTGCTGGTGATGATGGGCCGGGCGGATGCCCGCCAGCTGAAGCACCGGGCCCTGGGCATGGGCGACGGCGTGCCGGTGATGCTGATGCTGGCCGTGGCCGGCGCCCTGGCCATCCTGGCCGCACTGGTCACGGAAATGAGCCAGGTGCGCCATGGGAGCAATGTGGTGGCGGGCTGGCCCTATCTGCTGCTGGCGCTGTCCACGGTGGCCGGCACCTGGTTGCTGCTGCCCATCGAGTTCTCGCTGGCCTATTCGCAGCTCTACCACCGCGGCGGCACGGCGCCGCACGGCCTGGAGTTCCCGGGCGAGAACAAGGACCTGGACTACTGGGACTTCCTGTACTTCTCCATCACCCTGGCCGCAACCTCGCAGACCTCGGACGTAGTGATCAGCTCGCGCCCCATGCGCCGCCTGGTGACCATCCAGGCCCTGCTGTCCTTCGTGTTCAACACGGGCGTGCTGGCTCTGTCCATCAACCTGCTGGCCAGCCTGCTGGGTTGAGGCGGGGGACGTCCTCAGCTGAAGGACTGACTCTCGCCGGCCAGCTGCCGCACGCGCGAGCCCTGCACGGCGATCTGGCCGCTGACGAACCAGCGCACGGCGGCAGGGTACATGCGATGCTCCAGCTTGAGCACACGCGCGGCCAGGGCACCGGCATCATCGCCATCCAGCACAGGCACCACGGCCTGGGCGACCATGGGGCCGTGGTCCAGCTCGGCGGTCACGAAGTGCACCGTCGCCCCGGCGAAGCGGCAGCCCGCCTCGATGGCGCGCTCGTGCGTGTGCAGGCCCGGAAAGGCCGGCAGCAGCGAAGGGTGAACGTTGAGCATGCGCCCTTCATAGTGCCGCGTGAAGCCAGGGGTGAGGATGCGCATGAAGCCAGCCAGCACCACCAGGTCCGGCGAGAAGCCGTCGATGACGCGGGCCAGCTCGGCGTCGAAGGACTCGCGATCCGGATAGGCCTTGTGGTCCACCACGGCCGTGGCCACCCCCTGCGAGGCGGCGAACTGCAGGCCCGCAGCGTCCGGGCGGTTGCTGATCACGGCGGCAATGCGGGCCGGCCAGCCCTCTGCGGCGCAGGCCTTGACAATGGCCTCCATGTTGGAGCCACGGCCGCTGATCAGGATCACGATGTTCTTCATGGGGCGCAAGTGTAGCCAGGGCCCGGGTTGACGACCGTCATGGCCGGGCCCGACTCCCTACAATCGCGGGCTTCCTTCCGGCGCCCGCCTTGCCGCGGTGCACCTCAACAGGCCGACCACCTCCATGAGCGACACCCCCACCCTGCCCCGCCAGCGCGTGCTCTCCGGCATGCGCCCCACCGGCGCCCTGCACCTGGGCCACTACCACGGCGCGCTCAAGAACTGGGTGCGCTTGCAGCAGGCCTACGACTGCTTCTTCTTCGTCGCCGACTGGCATGCCCTGACCACGCACTACCAGGACAAGTCCGTCGTCGAGCGCAATGTCTACGACATGGTGGTGGACTGGCTGGCCGCCGGCCTGGACCCCGAGCAGTGCACGCTCTTCATCCAGAGCCGCATGCCCGAGCACGCCGAGCTCTTCACCCTGCTGGCCATGAGCACGCCGCACAGCTGGCTGGAACGCATGCCCAGCTACAAGGACCAGGTAGAGAAGAATCGGGAGTTGGCCACCTACGGCTTCCTGGGCTACCCACTGCTGCAGGCGGCCGACATCCTCATCTACAAAGCCGCCTTCGTGCCCGTGGGCGAGGACCAGGCCGCGCACGTGGAAGTCACTCGCGAGGTGGCGCGTCGCTTCAACCACCTTTACTGCGCCGACGCGCCCATCCTGCCCGAGCCCCAAGCCCTGCTGACCGAGACCTCGCGCCTAACCGGCCTGGACGGCCAGAAGATGAGCAAGAGCTACGGCAATGCCATCGCCATGCGCGAAGCGCCCGAGGTGGTGGAGGACAAGATCCGCAAGATGCCCACCGACCCTCAGCGCGTGCGCCGCGGCGACCCTGGCGAGCCCACGCGCTGCCCGGTCTGGGAGTTCCACAAGCTCTACTCCGACAGCGACACCCGCGCCTGGGTCGAGCAGGGCTGCCGCAGCGCCGGCATCGGCTGCCTGGACTGCAAACAGCCCGTCATCGAGGCCATCCAGAAGGAGCAAGCCCCCTGGCGCGAGCGGGCCGACGACTACCTGGCCAATCCCAAGCAGGTGCACTGGATCGTGGAGGTCGGCACCGAGCGGGCCCGCGCCGTGGCTCGCAAGACGCTCAAGGAAGTGCGGCAGGCCATGGGCCTGGCCTACTGAGTGCCCACTGAAGAAAAACGCCCGCTGCAGTCTATGGCCGGCATCCACATCACCGACATCGAGGCCGCCATCAACTGGTGGCGCCAGCGCGAGCCCGGCGACGGGCTCAGCGCCTGTCCGCCCGTCCAGGCCCTGGCCGAGGTCTATGCCCTGCTCGTCTACCACCGCGACAGCGAGTGCGACGAGGACACCATGCCGCCCGCTGCCCGCGAGGCCTGGCTGCGCTGGTACAACAGCACGCCGGACGCACCCTGCATCGCCATCTGCTCCACCAGCCAGGGCGACGAGCTTTGCAAGGGCTGCGGCCGCACGTTCGACGAGGTTCAGAACTGGCCGGTGATGACACCCGCCGAAAAGCGCGTCACCTGGCGGCGCATCAGCCTGGAAGGCACAGCCTGGCGCTTCAACCGCTATGCGGAGCGCGCCCTGGAGCGCAAGGACGGCGGGGGCGAGACGCCGTGAAGGCGGCCCTGGGCCGGCGTCGATACGGCAGCCTCAGCCGCATCCTGCCCCTGGCCTGGCCGGTCTTCATCGGCCAGCTGGCGGTGCTGGCCTACTCCACCATCGACACCCTGCTGGTGGCCCGCTACGCCGCCCTGGACCTGGCCGCCCTGGCCGTGGGCAACGCCATGTACACGAGCGTGTTCGTGGGCCTCATGGGCGTGATCCTGGCCGTATCGCCCGTGGCGGCCCAGCGCTTCGGCGCGCAGGACCACGAGGGCGTGGGCGACTGCCTGCACCAGGCGGCCTGGCTGGCGCTGGCCTTGACGCTCATCGGCGAGCTGATCCTGCTCTTCCCCGCCCCCCTGCTGGCCCTGGCCCGACCCGAGCCCGCCGTCGAGGCCATCGTGCGGCGCCACCTGCATTTCCTCGGCCTGGCGCTTCCGGCAGCCCTGCTCTTCACAGCCTACCGCGGCTTCAACACCGCGGTGTCACGCCCCAAGGCTGTGATGGCCCTGCAGGTGGGCGGCCTGGCACTGAAGCTGCCGCTGAGCGCGAGTCTGATCCACGGCCTGCCCGCGGTGGGCCTGGCGCCCATGGGCGCACCGGGCGGCGCGCTGGCCACGGCCCTGGTGGTGTGGTCCCAGCTGCTGCTGGGCCTGTGGGTGCTGCGGCATGACCCGCATTACGCGCCCTTCGGCCTGCAGCGGGGCGGCCTGCATTCGCCGCGCCCGGCCCTCATTGGCCGGCTGCTGAGACTGGGCCTGCCCATGGGCGCGTCCATCCTCATTGAGGTGACGGGCTTCACCTTCATGGCGCTCTTCATCTCGCGCCTGGGCGCCACCTCGGTGGCAGGGCATCAGCTGGCGGCCAATCTCGTGGCCATGATGTTCATGCTGCCCATGGCCCTGGGCAATGCCACGGGCGCCCTGGTGGGCCAGCGCATCGGTGCGCGCGACTTCGCCGATGCGCGCCGCCTGGGCTGGCACGGCCTGGAGATCGCCCTGACCTTCTCGCTACTGATGGGGGGGCTGATCTTCCTGCTGCGACGGCAGGTGCTGTCGCTGTACACGCCCGACCCGCTGATCCTTGCCGCCGCCCTGCCCTTGCTGCTGTGGGTCTGGCTCTTCCACGTGGGCGACGCCTGCCAGGCCATCGCGGCCTCGGTGCTGCGGGCCCACCACGTGGCCCTGGCGCCCATGCTGGTCTATGCCGTGGCGATCTGGGGACTGGGGCTGGGCGGAGGCTACTGGCTGGCCTTCGCGCCGCCTGACTGGCTGCCGGACTTCTGCCGGGGTGCCAGCGGCTTCTGGCTGGCCGCCAGCCTGGGTCTGCTGCTGTGCTCCGCTGGACTGGTCGCCCTGATGGCCTGGGTGCATGGCCACGAACGCCAGGAGTCCAGCGAGAGCGCCAGCACCCTGGCGTGACCAGTGGGGTCAGGTCTTGCGCGGGGCGTTACCCGGCCGGGTCACGCAGGGCGGGGTCAGGTCTTGAGCGGCAGGCTCAGCACGAAGACGCTGCCGCCACCCTCGCGGGCCTCGCAGCGCACCGAGCCGCCGTGGCGCTGTGCGATCTGCTTGACCAGGCTGAGGCCCAGGCCCACGCCGCCGGCCTGCTCGGCATGGCCGGGCAGGCGGTAGAAGGGCTCGAAGATGCGCTCGCGCAGCTCTTGCGGCACGCCCGGGCCGCGATCGGCCACCCGCAGCTCCAGCAGGCTGCCGCTGCGCTTCATGGCCAGCTCGACGCTGCCGCCGCCGTAGCGACGGGCGTTCTCGAGGAGGTTGCGCAGGGCGCGGCGGATCAGTCGCTCCTCGCCCAGCAGCCGCAGGCATGAGTCCTGCTCATCGCTCAGCAGCTCGGCGCCGCTGCGCGCGCATTCCTCGGCCGCCACGGCCAGCACATCGACAGCCTCCTGCTGTATCTGCTGGCTGCCGCTGTCCAGGCGGCTGGCGAGCAGTACCTCCTCGACCAGGGCATCCAGCTCGGCGATATTGGTCTGGATCTCCTGCTTGAGCTTTCGACGCTGAGCCTCGCCGGCATCCTCGAACATGGCGAAGGCCATCTTCAGGCGCGCCAGGGGCGAGCGCAGCTCATGGCTCGCATTGGCCAGCAGGTTCTGGTGCGAGCGAAGCAGGGTCTCGACGCGCCCAGCCGCCTCGTTGAAGCTGCGGGCCACAGCCGCGACCTCGTCATTGCCGCTGGCATCGACGCGATGGCTCAGCTGCCCGTCGCCAAAGGTCTGCACCCCGGCCTTGAGCGCCTCCAGGCGGCGGGTCAACCGCCTCACCACGGGAAAGGCGCCGGCCGCGATGCCCACGAAGAGCAACACCAGCACGATCAGCAGACCCTGGCCATGCAGCAGGCGCGGCCCCAGCAGCACCGGACCGCCCCAAGGGGCGTCCTCGCGACGCAATAGGGCGGCCGAGGGCGGGCGCTCGGGGTTCTCGCCGGCGTTGCGGCGGGCATCCGGGCGCGGGTCCGGCCGTGAATCCGGCCTCAAATCCCGCCGCCCCTCGCCGGTCTCCGGCCGCAGGCCCGGCGGCCGTGCCAGGCGGATGAAGGCAATGTGCCGACCGTCGTCCAGGGTGATCTCGACCTGGCGCTGGCCCGGCACATCCTCGCGGCGCTCGAAGAGCTCGGAGGCACCGATGCGCTTGCCCTGCGCATCTTGCAGCGCGAGGGCCATGCGCAGGCGCTGGCCCCATTCCTCGATGGCACGGGCCTGCAGCTCGCGCGGCGCGTCTGCCGGAGGCAGGGCGCGCTGCAGCAGCACGGCCATGGCCTGCCAGCGTTCGCCGGCGGCCACCTCGGCGTTGCCGCGTTCCTGTTCGATCTGGCGCTGGAACAGCCAGCCGGCCCCCAGGGCGAAAGCCGCCAGCACCACGATGACGGTGAGATAGATTCGCCAGTAGAGCGACTTCACGCGTGGCCTTCGGCGTCCTGCTTGCGCGCGAACACGTAGCCGGCCCCGCGCACCGTCAACACGCGGCGAGGTGTCTTGGGATCGTCCTCGATCACGGCGCGGATGCGCGAGATGTGCACGTCGATGGAGCGGTCGAAGGCTTCCAGCGGATGGCCCTTCAGCGAATCCATGATCTGGTCCCGCGAGAGCACGCGCCCCGGGCTCTGGGCCAGCACGACCAGCAGGTCGAACTGGTGGCTGGTGAGGTCGCAGGGCTTGCCGTCCAGGCGGGCCATGCGGGCCGCGAGGTCGACCTCCAGGCGGCCAAAGCGCAGCACCTCCACGCCCTGCATGTCGGGCTCGGCCCGGCGCAGCAGGGCCTTGACGCGGGCCTGCAGCTCGCGGGGCTCGAAGGGCTTGGGCAGGTAGTCGTCCGCCCCCAGCTCCAGGCCCAGGATGCGGTCCATGGGTTCGCCCCGCGCCGACAGCATCAGCACCGGCAGGCGCTTCAGGCGGGCGTCGCGGCGCAGCTCGCGGCAGAAGTCCAGGCCGTCGCCGTCGGGCAGCATGATGTCCAGCACGGCGAGGTCATAGACCCCCTGCTCCAGCTTCTGCCGTGCCGTGGCCAGGTTGGGTGCCACATCGATCTCGAAGCCGGCCGCCTGGAGGTAGTCGCCCACCATGTCGGTGAGGCGGGCATCGTCGTCGATCAGCAGCAGTCTGGAATTCATGGCAGGCAGATGGCTGGCGCAACGGGCGCGGCTCGAGATCCGGTCGCCCTGGTTCGGGGGAGAGGTGTAAGCCTGAAGCATAAGCGCAGTCCTCGCCGGTCCGGGATCACTGGCCGCCGCGCGACTTCATGTGCTCGGCCATGCGGGCCTGACGCTGCTTGAGCTTGGCGGCCAGTTTGGTGCGCTGCTCGGGCGTCAGCACGCGGGCGACGTCGATCATGGCCTGGCTCATGCGTTTGGAAACCTGCTCATGCACCGCGCTGCCCTTCTGGCGCAGGGCCTCGATGGCGGCGGCGTCCACATTGGTGGCGGCGAACAGGGTCAGGCCTTGCTCATGCAGGCTGCGCAGGGTCTCGTGCTGGGTCTTGAGCTCGCTGCGGGCGGCGTCCATGATGGTCTTGATCTGGGTCCGCTGGGCGTCGGTGGCGTCCACCAGGTCCAGCATGTGCTCGACACGGCCGCCCATCAGGGGCCCCATGCCCTGGCCGCCCATGCCGGGATGGTGCTGGGCCTGGGCTGCGCCGGTGACCAGGGCAAGGGCCATGGCGGCGGCGGGGATAAGGTGCTTCAACTTGAGGCTTCGCATACAGATACTCCGTGCTGGGGTTGGTGACTCCAGTGTCTGTAGGGCCGGTAAGCCCCCCATGCCAAGGGCGTGAAGAAGCGTAAAGAAAGCGCGGGCCGGTATGTCGGACCGCCGGTGGCCGGAAACGAAAAGAGGTCCGCAGCGGGACCTCTTCTGTGCATGGCAGGCCGGGCAGAACCCGCCCGGACCAAGATCAGCGGATGGGTTTGAAGCGCACGCGCTTCGGGCGGGCTCCTTCCTCGCCCAGGCGCTTCTTCTTGTCGGCCTCGTACTCGTGGAAGTTGCCGTCGAAGAAGAACCATTGCGAGTCGCCCTCGCAGGCCAGGATGTGGGTGCAGATGCGATCCAGGAACCAGCGATCGTGCGAGATCACCATGGCCGAGCCGCCGAACTCCAGCAGGGCCTCTTCCAGGGCGCGCAGGGTTTCGACGTCCAGGTCGTTGGAGGGTTCGTCAAGCATCAGCACGTTGCCGCCCTGGGCCAGGGTCTTGGCCAGGTGCAGGCGGCCGCGCTCACCACCGGAGAGCTGGCCGACCATCTTCTGCTGGTCATTGCCCTTGAAGTTGAAGCGGCCGATGTAGGCGCGGCTGGGCATCACGAACTTGCCCACCACGATGTTGTCCAGGCCGCCGGAGACGTCCTCCCAGACGGTCTTGTTGGCGTCCAGGCTCTGGCGGCTCTGATCGACGAAGGCCAGCTTGGCGGTCTTGCCGATCTTGACCGTGCCCGAATCCGGCTGCTCCACGCCCTGGATCATGCGGAACAGCGTGGACTTGCCGGCGCCGTTGGGACCGATGATGCCGACGATGGCGCCGGGCGGGACCTTGAAGCTGAGGTTGTCGATGAGCACGCGGTCGCCGAAGCTCTTGGTGACGTTCTCGAACTCGATCACTTCATTGCCCAGGCGCTCGGCCACGGGGATGAAGATCTCGTTGGTCTCGTTGCGCTTCTGGTATTCGACGTCGCTCAGCTCCTCGAAGCGGGCCAGGCGGGCCTTGCTCTTGGCCTGGCGGCCCTTGGCATTGGAGCGCACCCACTTCAGTTCTTCCTTCATGGCCTTGGCGCGGGCGTCTTCCGACTTCTGCTCCTGCTCCAGGCGGCGTTCCTTCTGGTCCAGCCAGTCGGAGTAGTTGCCCTTCCAGGGAATGCCGTGGCCGCGGTCCAGTTCAAGGATCCACTCGGCGGCGTTGTCCAGGAAGTAGCGATCATGGGTGATGGCCACCACGGTGCCGGGGAAGCGCTGCAGGAACAACTCCAGCCATTCGACGCTTTCGGCGTCCAAGTGGTTGGTGGGTTCGTCCAGCAGCAGCATGTCGGGCTTGGACAGCAGCAGGCGGCACAGGGCCACGCGGCGCTTCTCACCACCGGACAGCACGCCGATATTGGCGTCCCAGGGCGGCAGGTTCAGGGCGTCGGCGGCCAGCTCCAGCTGCAGATCGGTGTTCTCGGAACCAGCGGCGGCGATGATGGCCTCCAGCTCGCCCTGCTCGGCGGCCAGGGCGTCGAAGTCGGCGTCCGGCTCTGCATAGGCGGCATAGACCTCGTCCAGGCGCTTCTTGGCGGCCAGCACGCCGCCGATGCCTTCCTCGACCGCCTCACGCACGGTCTGATCCGGGTTCAGCTTGGGCTCCTGCTCCAGATAGCCGATCTTGATGCCGGGCATGGGGACGGCTTCGCCCTCGATTTCCTTATCGACGCCGGCCATGATCTTCAGCAGCGTGGACTTGCCCGAGCCGTTCAGACCCAGCACGCCGATCTTGGCGCCGGGGAAGAAGGACAGGGAGATGTCCTTCAGGATGTGACGCTTGGGGGGAACCGTCTTGTTGACACGGTTCATCGAGAAAACATATTGGGCCATGGCTTACTCAGGGTTGAGTGCAGGTGGAAGATGCGGAATTCGGGCCGCTGCGGCAACGCCCGGAGGCAAGCTGCCGCGGCAGCAGGGTGGGGGCCGGCGAATCGGCGCGGGCCCCCTCCAGGCGATCCGCGGCGACCCGCGGCGGCTCGGGCTCGGGCGCACTCGCGGTACGCCTCGCCCGGCCCGCGGCTCGCCCGGACCAAACCGCTATTGTCGCAGCTTCCGGCCCAGCTCCGCCCGTCGCGGCACCGTCGCGCCTCCATGCAGCCGGAGCCGGTCGAATCCGTCACGCGCCCTTCTTGGCAATATCGGCCCCTGCTGGCCGGGTCGCGACCTATAATGGCCTCCGACGCTACGGCTCACAGTCTTGCCGTGGCGTCATTTTTTTTGAGCTCAAGCACCCGCCCAGCCCGGCCCGAAGACTGGCGTCGCACACAATGCGGCGCGGCCAGGCATAGAGCGGCTGGCGTGCGAATACAGCAGTCAATGAGTTTTGATTCCCTGGGCCTGGCCGAGCCCCTCCTGAAGGCCATTGCCGACGCCGGCTACTCCACCCCCACCCCCATCCAGAGCCAAGCCATCCCGGCCGTTCTGAAGGGCGGCGACCTGATGGCAGGGGCGCAGACCGGCACCGGCAAGACCGCAGGCTTCACCCTGCCCTTGCTGCACCGTCTTGCGGCCCAGAAGCCCGTCCGGGATGCCCGTGGTCGCATCGTCATCCGTGCCCTGGTCCTGACGCCCACGCGAGAGCTGGCGGCCCAGGTCGAGGAAAGCGTGCGCCTGTACGGCAAGTACCTGCCCCTGACGTCCATGGTGATGTTCGGCGGCGTGGGCATGCAGCCGCAGATCGACCGCCTGCGCAAAGGCGTGGACATCCTCGTGGCCACCCCCGGCCGCCTGCTGGATCACGCCCAGCAGGGCACGCTGGACCTGTCCCACGTGCAGATCCTGGTGCTGGATGAAGCCGACCGCATGCTGGACATGGGCTTCATCCATGACATCAAGAAGGTGCTGGCCCTGCTGCCGCAGAAGAAGCAGAGCCTGCTCTTCTCGGCCACCTTCAGCGACGACATCAAGGCGCTGGCCGATCGTCTGCTGAACCAGCCCGCCCTGATCGAGGTTGCCCGCCGCAACCAGACCAACGAGTCCATCGCCCAGAAGATCCATCCGGTCGATCGCGACAAGAAGAAGGAGCTGCTGGCCCACCTGATCCGCCAGGGCGACTGGCACCAGGTCCTGGTCTTCACCCGCATGAAGCATGGCGCCAACCGCCTCGCCGAGTACCTGAACAAGGAAGGCATCTCGGCCATGGCCATCCATGGCAACAAGAGCCAGGGCGCGCGCACCAAGGCGCTGTCCGAGTTCAAGGCCGGCACGCTGCAGGTGCTGGTGGCGACCGACATCGCGGCCCGCGGTATCGACATCGACCAGCTGCCCCACGTCGTCAACTATGAGCTGCCCAACGTCCCCGAGGACTATGTGCACCGCATTGGCCGCACCGGGCGCGCCGGCGCCAAGGGCGAAGCCGTGAGCCTGGTCTGCGTGGACGAGAACGGCTTCCTGCGCGACATCGAGAAGCTGATCAAGCGCGAGGTCCCGCGCGAGGTGGTGCCCGGTTTCGAGCCTGATCCCAATGCCAAGGCCGAGCCCATCGTGCTGGGCCGCATGGTGCTCAACGGCGGCCTGGGCGGCGGCGCCGGCCGAGGTGGCCGCAGTGGTGGTGGTGGCCGCGGCGGCCGCCCCTCGCAGCCGCGTGGCGACGCCCCACGTGG
>NZ_JACJUG010000043.1 GCF_014174515.1 Mitsuaria sp. WAJ17 | reverse complement strand
GGCCCGGTTCATGCGGCGCGCTGGGCGGTCGAGCCTCGCGAACCCTGGCCCGAGGCTGAGCCTGCCGCGCTGGCCGCCTGGCAGCCCGTACCGCCACCCCAGGTCCAGGCGCCGTTGCCGCAGAGCCTGGCCCAGCCCGCACCGCCGCCCCCGCAGGCGCCGGCCTTCCCCTACCAGCTGATCGGGCGCCTCGTGCAGGCCGGCCGGGTGCAGGCCCTGCTGGGCTCCGAGCAGCGCAGCCTGGCGGTGCAGGTCGGCGACACCCTCGACGGTCAATGGCGCGTGCAGGCCATTGGCGAAGATTCCCTGGAGCTGCTGTGGCTGCCCGGCCCGCTGCCTCAGACGCTCCGATTCAAACCTTTGTGAGTGCCATGTCCAACGCACGGTGCCGCGCGGTCCTCCGCGCCTTCCCACTCTCCTTGCTGCTGCTGGGCCTTGCCGGCCTTCAGGGTTGCGCCAACCCCGCCCTGCGCGAGGCCGACGAGCTGCTGCGCGCCAACCAACTGGGCCAGGCCGATGCCTTGCTGAGCGGCGCGCTGAAGTCCGCCCCGCAAGACCCCGCCCTGCGCAGCGCGCAGCTGCGGGTGCGTGAGCAGCGCGTGGCGCGCTGGCTGGTGCAGATCGAGGGCCTGCGTGCCGCCCAGCGTTGGGACGAAGCCCAGGCCCTGCTCGACCAGTTCCTGCAGCTGGAGCCGCAGAATCCGCGGGCCCAGGCCCTGGCCGTGGAGTTGCCGCGCGGCCGTCGCCATGAGCAGCGCCTGCAGGAGGCGCGCCAGCAGTTCAGGGCCGGCCGGCCCGGCATGGCCGATGCGCTGCTGCGCGAGATCCTGGCCGAGAACCCGCTGCACGCGGGCGCACGGCAGCTGCAGAACCAAATCGCCCAGGCGCGGCCGCTGGAGTCCGGCGCCCAGGAGCTGGGCCCGGCCTTCCAGGTGCCGGTCACGCTGGAGTTCCGCGACGCGCCCTTGCGCCAGATCTTCGAGGCCCTGAGCCGCAGCAGCCAGGTCAACTTCGTCTTCGACCGCGAGGTGCGAACCGACGCCCGCGCCAGCCTCTTCCTGCGCAACGTCACCCTGGACGAGGCCATGCGCGTGCTGCTCTCCACCCAACAGCTGGACCGCAAGCTGCTCAACGAGCACTCGGTGCTGATCTACCCCAACAGCCAGGCCAAGCAGCGCGAGCACCAGGAGCTGATCACCCGCACCCTGTACCTCAGCAATGCCGATGTGAAGCAGGTGCAGAACCTGGTGCGCACCATCGCCAAGGTGCGCGACCTCCACATCGACGAGCGCCTCAACCTGATGGTGGTGCGGGACACGCCCGAGGTGATCCGCCTGGTGGAGAAGCTGATCGCCTCGGTGGACCTGCCCGAGCCCGAGGTCATGCTGGACGTGGAGGTGATGGAGGTCGGCTCCGACCAGGTCGAGGCCCTGGGCCTGCAGTGGCCGGACCAGGTGCAGTACGGCCTGGTGGGCGCCGACGGCAAGATGGGCGGCACCGTGCTGCTGGGCCAGCGCAGCGAGTTCCGCGGCGCCATCGCCAACCCGGCCCTGGTGGCCACGCTCAGGGGCACGGCGGGGCAGGTCAATCTGCTGGCCAATCCCAAGATCCGGGTGCGCAACCGCGAGAAGGCCAAGGTCCAGATCGGCCAGAAGCTGCCCATCTTCACCACCACCACCAACTTCACCGGCACGACCTCGGTGGCGGCTTCGGTCAGCTACCTGGATGTGGGTCTGAAGCTGGACGTGGAGCCCACCATCCAGCTCGACGGCGACGTCATCATCCGCATGGGCCTGGAGGTCAGCAACGTGATCAAGGAGATGACGGGGCCCGGCGGAACCACCGCCTATGCCACCGGCACCCGCAATGCCTCCACCACGCTGCGGCTCAATGACGGCGAGACCCAGGTGCTGGCCGGCCTGATCAACGATGAGGACCGCAGCGCCGCGCAGGGCGTGCCGGGGCTCTCGCGCCTGCCCTTGCTGGGGCGGCTCTTTGGCGTCACCACCGACACCCGCAACAAGACCGAGGTGGTGCTGCTGATCACCCCGCGTATCGTGCGCAACGTGCCCCTGCCCGATGTGCGCCTCACCCAGCTGCCCGCGGGCACGGATGCCTCGCCGGGCGCCTTCAGCAGCCTGCTGCGGCCGGCCACCCCTGCCCCGGCCTCCGCTTCCGCAGCGGCGCCGGTCCTTTCCGTGCCGACCCCGCCCGCATTCTTGCCACCTGCCGCCGGCCTGGCGACGGCCGAGGCCGCCGCCGCCAGCGCTGCCCAGGCCGCGCCCGCGGGCGAGCCCGTGCTGCTGCAGCTGGAGGCCACGCCCGAGGTGGTGCCGGAAGGGACGGTGTCCGTGGTCCTGCGCCAGGGCAGCGCGATGACCGTGCGCGGCACCCTGCGCTTCGACCCGGCCCTGCTGCAGCCCGTGTCTGCCCAGGGCAGCGCGGCGCCGGGCCTGCTGGCCTTCGAGCTGGCGCCAGGGGCCGCCCAGGCCCTGCTGCTGCGGGCGCTGCCGGCGGCGCAGGGGCAGATCGTGTCCCTGCACCTGGACGGGCTGACGGCCAGCAATGCACAGGGTCAGGTCTTGCCTGTGCAGGTCGAGGGCGGCAGGCAGGTGCGTGTCGAGGCGGCGCGCTGAGGCCATGGCGGTGATGGCCCTGCGTCGATCCGCTCCGGCCACGCGGCGCCTGCGCGGCTTCACGCTGATCGAGATGCTGGTGGTGCTGGCCCTGGTCGGCGTGCTGGCCGCGGCGGCACGGCCGGTGCTGGAGTTCAGCGTGCGGCGCAGCCAGGAGTTCGCCCTGCGCGAGGCCCTGCGCCAGATCCGCACGGCCCTGGACGCCTACAAGCGTGCGGCGGACGAAGGCCGCATCGCCCGCCAGGTCGATGACAGCGGCTATCCGCCCGATCTGCAGGCCCTGGTCCGTGGCGTGCCGGACATCAAGTCGCCCAATGGCCGCAAGCTCTACTTCCTGCGCCGCCTGCCGCGCGATCCCTTCGCGCCGGGTGATGTTGCGGCGGATGAGAGCTGGGCTCTGCGCGCCGCCGACAGCGGGCCGCAGGAACGCCGCGCTGGCCGCGATGTGTTCGACGTGCACTCCCGCTCCGAGCGCCGCGCGCTGGACGGCAGCTTCTACAGGGACTGGTGATGCGCCGCCGAGGATTCACCCTGATCGAGCTGCTGGTGGTGATGAGCATCGTCGCCCTGCTGGCCTCCATCGTCGCTCCGCGTTACTTCAACAGCCTGCAGCGCGGCCGCGAGGTGGCCTTGCGCCAGACCCTGGCCACGGTGCGCGACGCCATCGATCAGTTCGCGGCGGACAAGGGCCGCTACCCCGATTCGCTGGATGAGCTGGTGACCGCCCGCTACCTGCGCCAGTGGCCGCAGGACCCGGTGAGCGGCCAGCGCGAAGGCTGGCAGTTCCAGGCGCCGCCGGCCGATGCGGGCGTTGGCGGCGCGCTCTATGACCTGCACAGCGGCGCGCCGGGCACGGCGACGGATGGCACGGCCTATGCGGATTGGTGAGCGGCCCGCTCGACGGTCCCGAGGCTTCGGCTACCTGGGGCTGCTCTTCTTCATCGCCCTCACGGCCGCGGCTCTGGGGGCGTTGGGCCAGCGTTGGAGCACGGCGGCCCAACGCGAGCGCGAGCGCGAGCTGGTGTTCCGGGGGCAGGCCATCGTGCGCGCCATCGAGAGCTATGCCGCCGTTACGCCGCAGCGGCCCGCCTATCCGCAGCGCCTGGAGGACCTGGTCGAGGACCGGCGCAGCCTGCGGCCCCGCCATCATCTGCGCCAGCGCTATGCGGATCCCTTCACCGGCGAAGCGGACTGGGAACTGATCCCTGCCCCCCCGCCCGCGACGGGCTTCCTGGGCGTGCGCAGCCGCTCCTCGCGGCCCCTGTTGATGAGCCGAGGCCCGGACGGGCAGCCGGTGGAGCGGGCCAGCGGTCTGCAGTTCATGGCGCAGCCGCTGCCGTATCGCCCGGGTTCGCACTGAACCTTGAGCCCGGTCATGGCATGAGCGGCAGGCCTCGGGTATCGGCTTTTCGTATCAGTTGGATTGCAGCCGTGTGTAGGCTGCGAAAAGGGA
Source organism: Mitsuaria sp. WAJ17 (assembly GCF_014174515.1). Lineage (GTDB taxonomy): Bacteria > Pseudomonadota > Gammaproteobacteria > Burkholderiales > Burkholderiaceae_C > Roseateles_B. The sequence goes on along the minus strand of NZ_JACJUG010000043.1, from coordinate 20,242 downwards.
CAAATGCCTGGCGATGGCTGTTTTTCTTCGGCTATGATGCCGGCGCCAATATTTCTGAATGTGTCTGAATCGGCGCTTCATGAACAGTTGGTAGCGGATGCAACGCATTCGTGAGGGATCTTCCGGGCACGTATCCGGACGACCGACGAGGTTTTTTCATTAAGCGCACAGCAGGTCTGCGCATGGCAGTTGGTGGATGAGATGCTGGGCCGCACAAGGGGCCAGGCAGCGCCGCTGACGCCTTGAGGGAGGGTCATGAAGGGGCAGTACGCGAAGTCGTCGCAGACGCGGCATCTGCACGCCTGCCTGGCCTGGATTTGCCAGCGCAGATACCTGTCCCGTCATTCCCGGCAAGCCGAGGGAAGTGCGGCTTCGCTGCCGTGGCTCGCCGCCCTGGTCCTGCTGAGCCTGCTCCTGGGCGGTCGGGTGCAGGCCCAGACCCCGGTCACCGGCACTCTCGAGGCCGATGCCCGCTGGTCCACCGCCTACTCGCCCTACCGGATCACCGGCGATCTGGTCATCCGCAACGGGGCCTCGCTGACCATCGATCCCGGCGTCGTCATCTACATGGCCGCCGGTGCCAACGTACGCGTGGAGTCAGGGGCCATCCAGGCCGCCGGGCGCGCGGACCAGCCTATCCAGGTGCTGTCCGACAAGGCACGCCTGGGCCAGACGCCTGGTGCAGGCGACTGGGGACAGTGGCAGTTCAATGCCGGTACGGTCCGCACGCGCCTGGAATGGGTGCAGTTCCAGCATGGATCGGGCCTTGCCGTGCGCGGCTCGGCGCCGGTGCTCAACCAGCTGAGCTTCAAGTCCCATCAAGGCGCTGCGATCAGTGTTGACCTGCAGGCCTCGCCCAGCGGTGTGGGCTTGTCCGCCGTTGATTGCGGCGTCAACGGCATTGCGGTCGAGGCGGGAGACGTGACAGGTACCCTCAGCTGGGGCCTGCGCGGCATTCCCTATGTCGTGATGGGCAGCTTGTCGGTGGGCCAGTCGCCTGCGGTCAGCGCGGTGAACCCCTCGACGGTCGACCAGGGCCAGTCGGGCTCCCTTGTGCTGACGGGCGCGCGCCTGCAGGGCATGAAGGCGGTCGAGTCCTCGGTGCCTGGCGTCCAGCTGACGCCCGTCGCCGGTGGTTCCGCCAGCGCGCAGACGCTGAACTTCACGATCGCCGCCGACGCGGCGCAAGGCCCCGTGGCCCTGCGGATGCTGGTGGATGCGGGCGAGCTCTTCGTGCCCAATGCCTTCCAGGTGTCTCTGCCCGTGCCGCGCATCAGCGAACTGCAGCCGAGCTTCCTGACGGCGCTGGGAGGTTCGACCCTGCTCAAGCTGAAGGGGCGCAATTTCAGCGCCGCCTCGCAGGTGCTGATCAATGGCACCGATGTGTCGACGAGCTACCTGGCGGACGTCGGGCAGCTGCAGGTCACGGTGCCCGAGCAGGGCGCGGCCGGCACGCTCAGTGTGCAGGTCCGCAACCCGGCAGTGGGTGGCGGCGCGCCGCTGCTGTCGGACGTCGCGTCCCTGCCGGTGAACGGCCCGGTGGCGCTCACGCTGGCCCTGGCACCCAATCCCATTGCCCTGCCGCCGGACCGGGTGGCCCGCGTCATCGAAGTCCGCCTGTCCCGCAAGGACTCGGCTGACCGTGCAGTGGCCCTGAGCCTGGCGGATCCAGGGCTGGCCAGCCTGTCGACCGCCACGGTCACCATTCCCGCCGGACAGACCAGCGCCAGCTTCTCTTTGACGCCGCAGGCCGTCGGCATCACGGCCTTGCGCCTCAGCTCCGCGGGCCTGCCTGCAATCAATGTGCCAGTGGTCGTCTCGACCGACCACGCCGGCGTGGGCATGGTGTTCTCGAGCCAGGTGGGCGTGCGGGTGGCACCGCTGCCCTCGGCGGGCGAGACCATGACCGTGACGGCGGGTGCCCAGCTCGTCACCGTGAACGTGGGTCCCACCCTGGCCTCGCTGTCGCCGCGCGGCATGACGGTGGGCACGCAGCAGACCTTCACGCTGCAGGGCCAGGCGATTCCTGCCGATGCGCAGCTCAGCCTGCTGCCGTCCGCGGGTGTCACGGTGGATCAGGTCGTTGCGGCCCCGGACGGTCGCTCGCTCAGCTTCCGTCTGACGGCCGATTCGTCGGCCGCGCTGGGACTGCGGCGCGTCGTCGTGCGCCAGGCATCCGGTCAGCCCTATGTCTTCGCCCAGGCCTCGCAAGGCAGCATCCTGCTGACGGCTGGCCTGCCGCGACTGGATGCCGTGAGCCCGCAATCGCTGGTGGTGGGCGGCAAGACCCGTGTGCAGATCCGCGGTGCCAACCTGCAGGGCGTCAGCCTGGCACTGGACCGGACCGCCGGTGTGGCGCTGGATGCCCAGCCCGTGATCAGCGCGCAGGGCGACCTGATCGAGCTGGACGTGGTGGTCGATGCCGCGGCCGAGCTGGGGCGGCGTCGCATCCAGGCCTCCAACGCAGGCGGCAGTTCCACCGGCAATGCCGAACTGGGCAACAGCTTCTACGTGGTCGCCACCGGCAGCGTGCTGGTGACGCCGGTGGCATCGCCCACCGTGCGGGTGAAGGTGGCTTCGCCGGAGGTGCCCGTCCTGCAGCAGCTGGGTCCGACCACCGCGCCGGTGGTGGTGCTCAATGGCGCGGGTGTCCTCGGCATGACGCCCAGTTCGGGCGTGCCGGGCGAGCAGCCCACCCTGATCGTCCGCGGACAGGGCTTGTCCGCTGTCACGCAGGTGCTGATGCAGCCGGCCGCCGGCCTGACGCTGGGCACGATGACGGTCAGCGAGGACGGCACGGAGCTGCGCCTGCCGCTGACCATCGCCGCCGACGCGGCGCAAGGGCCGCGCAAGCTGGTGCTGAAGCGGGCCGACGGCCAGCCCCTGGCGGCCATTCGTGCCGACGTGCTGCGCTTCACGGTGAACAAGCCGGGCCCCACGGCTGCGGCGATGCCAGGGAGCCAGGCGCGCGCCAGCGCCTTCGCGAAGGCACAAGGCCCGGCCCAGGCCGCCACGGGCAAGGACTGATGGACCTGTTCAATGCGGACTCAGGTCGCTGCCGTCGGCAGTCACCTGAGCCGCTCCATGCAAGCTTTTACTTGGAGCATCCCTATGCATAGCAATGCTCGCGGGCAGCGGCTCGCTTTGACCGCCCTGGCTGCCGGTGTGCTGCTGTCGGCCGCCCAGGCGAATGCCGCCGTCAACAGCGGCAGCACCGGGGCGGACGGTGTCCTGAGCCCGGGCGCCAGCGTCGAGCTGCCGCTGCCGGCCAACGGCATCCTGAACTACACCTCGGTCAACATCCCCAAGGGTGTGACCGTGACCTTCCGCAAGAACCCTCGCAACACGCCGGTCGTGATGCTGGTGAGCGGAAACGTCAAGATCGAGGGCGTCATCGACATCCGCGGCGCTGCCGGCAAGGCGACGGGCACCGCCGGCGATGGTTCGCCCGGCGACGACGGCGAGCCGGGCACGGGCGGGCCGGGCGGCTTCGATGGTGGCCGCGGCGGGCGGGAAGACGCCAGCCTTCGGCCGGAGATCATCAGTGGCGGCGGCGGTCAGGGGCCGGGCGGTGGTCCCGGCGGGGTGAAGCTGGCCGACTGCACACCCGGCACGGCGTACAGCCGCGTGTATGTCATGGGCGGGGGCGGCGGGCACAGCGTGCCGGCCTATCGGCATGGCACCACGGCTTGCGGCCCGGTGAGCAATGTGGGCGCGACCTTCTATGGACGAGCCTATGGGTCCGATCGCCTGCAGCCCCTGCTGGGCGGCTCGGGCGGTGGCGGCGGCCTGGCCGGCACGGCCATCGCCGGCTCCGGCGGCGGCGGCGGTGGCGGCGCCCTCCTGATTGCCGCCGACGGCACCATTGACGTCATCGGCGAAATCAATGCGAACGGTGGCAACGCCGGCGCGGTCGGTGGTAGCAACGGGAATGTCGGCAGCCCCTTCTGGGGTGCCGGCGGGTCCGGCGGCGCCATCCGCCTGGTGGCCACGAAGATCACGGGCGCGGGCAAGTTGACCGCGACCGGCGGTTGCGGCGGCGATGGCAACATCGGCTGCCAATGGGACGGCTCTGGCTACGATTCACGCGGGCCTCTCGGCAATGGCGGCGCCCCGGGGCGCATACGCCTTGAAACCGAGGCACTGGGCTTCACGGTCCTCACGACGCCGTCCTATGTGCTGGACAAGCCGGCGCCCCTCTTTGCGGGCAATCTGCCGAGCCTGCGCATCGCCTCCGTCGCGGGCGTCGAGGTGCCCCTGGACGCCAGCGCCGCTGCCGACGTGAGCCTGCCGACGCCGCCCCCAGGCGCGGTGACGGTGGTGCTCAAGGCCGTCAACGTGCCTGTCGGCAAGACGGTCCTGCTGCGCGTGGCGGCGGCCTACGGTGCCGTGAAGGAGGCCAGCGCGCCCCTCACCGGCAGCGAGGCGGACGGCACGGCCTCGGTGTCCGTGGACCTTCCCGCCGGCCCCAGCACGCTGACGGCGACGGCGACCTACACGGTGCCGGTGCCCGTGGCTGCGGCCGCTGCGTTGTCAAGTTATGCCAATGCGGAACACGTGGACCAGATCGAGCTGACGGTGGCCCTGCAGGGCGAGCCCCAGGTCCGCCTGATCACCGCCTCCGGCAAGCGGGTCGAGCTCAGCTATGCCCAGCTGCTGGCGGCCGGCTTCCATGGCTGACAACCGGCGCCGCGCCATGAACCCTCTTCTTTGGAACCTCTCTATGGATTGCACTCTTCGCGGACCGAAGCTGGGCCTGAGCGCCCTGGCAACCCTGATGCTGCTGGCGGCGATGCCCGTGCAGGCGACCGTCAACAGCGGCAGCATGGGGACGGAGCCCTTGAATCCCTCCAGCAGCATGGAGATCCCGCTGCCTTCGGACGGCGTGCTGCATTACAGCTGGGTCAACATTCCTCCTGGGGTGACGATCACCTTCAAGAAGAACAAGCGGAATACGCCGGTTTATATGCTGGTGAAGGGTAACGTCCGGATTGACGGCATGATCGACGTCAGGGGTGAGGACGCTCGTGATGTGGCTCTCTATGGTGGCGGGATCTTGGCTGACGACGGCATGCCCGGTGCGGGTGGTCCGGGCGGCTTTGACGGCGGCCGTGGAGGGAGCAAGGATGACCAGTATCGGGCGGAGGTGATCAAGGGTGCGGCCGGGCAGGGTCCTGGCGGTGGTCCGGGTGGTGTTCCGACCTCCCAGTTTGGGATCCCGGGCTCTGCCATCTGTACGCCGATGACTTCGGCGTACACCAGCTATCCGGTGCACGGTGGTGGTGGTGGCTATGCGAAGCCGGCGTACCGATACGGGGCGCAGTACTGTGGCCCTTTGACGAATGTGGGGCCGCTGTTCTATGGGAAGTCCTATGGCTCCGAGCTGCTGCAGCCGCTGATTGGGGGCTCCGGTGGTGGTGGCGGTATTGGCGGCACTCGATTCAGCGGCGTGGGTGGCGGCGGCGGCGGTGGGGCGATCCTCATCGCAGCCGATGGCACGATCACGATCGCCGGTACCGGCAGCATTGATGCCTCGGGCGGCGACGCTGGAGGGACCGCAGGCGAGAACGTTGGCTTCTATGGCGCCGGTGGATCAGGTGGAGCCATCCGCCTGGTCGCCACGAGCATCACGGGCACAGGCAAGCTCGTCGCCGACGGCGGATGTATGCATGCCAATTCGCAGCGGCGTCAGGGATGCGGCTCAGACGGGACGCATTCGTCCAACATTTGGGTTGTCGGCTTCAACGGCGGTGCGGTAGGCCGCATCCGCCTCGAGGCCGAGAGCTACTCCTTCAGCGGCCCCACCTCGTCCAGTTTCACCAAGGGCGATCCGGCCCCCATCTTCCTGACCAACATCCCCACCCTCCGCATCGCCTCGATCGCCGGCGTGGACGTCCCCGCGGAGCCGACGGGTGTGGCGGATGTGGATCTGCCGGCCCCGCCTTCGGGCCCTGTGACCGTGGTGTTCAAGACGGTCAACGTGCCGCCTGGCAACTCGGTCAAGCTGCGCCTGACGCCGGACTCCGGCAATGCGGTGGAGGTGGAGAGCTCGGTCGTCACCGGCAGCCTCGCGGAGGGCTCTGCCTCGGTGAGCGTGGACCTGCGCGCCGGCGCCAGCGCCCTGACGGCCTGGACCTCCTACATGGTGGCGCCCCCGGTGGCCGTGGCCTCGGCGCTGTCTCAGTACGCCAATAACGAAAAGGTGGAACAGATCGAGCTGGCTGTGTCCCTGCAAGGTGAACCCGCCGCCTGGCTGCACACCGCCTCCGGCAAGCGCTTCGAAGTCAGCTACGCCCAGCTGCGCGCGGCGGGCTTCGAGGGCTGATCTCCACGGCTTCCGTGCAGGCGCCGCGCCGTCCCCGCCAGGGACCGCGGCCCTGCTGAGCCCTCTCGCGGGGCCTTTCCAGAACCGAACACGCCGCGGCTCCTGCTGACGGCATGGCCTGACGATGAACTCATTCCGGCAGAACTCTCTTGACGCTCGCCAGGCCGCCGCCCCGGCGCGGCCCCTGCAACCCTGGCAGGCGGGCTTCGCGCTGCGCAAGGGAGCGGTGGTGGTGGCGGCCGCACTGGCGCTGGGCACGCCCGGTCTGCAGCAGGCCCAGGCTGCCGAGCTGGTGCTGGCGGACGGCGTGGTCGTCAAGTTCGGGCCGGAAGGCCAGCTGCTGGTGCGCGACAAGCTCACCGTGACCTCCAGCGCCCTGCTGACCAGCCTGAAGGACGACACGCAGGCTGGCCAGACGCTGCCGACCCCGGGCACGGCGCAGGCCGGCGACTGGCTGGGCGTGCGCGTGGAGCGCTCGGGCACGGGCTCGGTGCTGTCCGGCCTCGCGATCCGCCATGCCGGCCGGTCCTCGGCCGCGGCCCTGCTGCTGCGCGGCGGCAATCCGACGATCAACTACCTCCAGCTCAGCGACAACGTCCTGGGCCTGATGCTGGTCGAAGGCGCGGCGCCGGTGCTGTCCGGCGCCAGCGTGATGCGCAACACCGTGGGCATCCGCGCCTCGGGTGCCGGGGCGGCCAGCGTGGCCAACTCGATGTTCGCCGGGCAGAGCCAGTGGGCGATCGAGAACCTCTCGCCCGAACAGGTCCTGCAGGCCCGCAGCAACTGGTGGGGCCATGCGAGCGGTCCGAAGGAGGCCACGGGCAATCCCGCCGGGCAGGGGGATGCAGTCACCGCTGGCGTCAGCTACGGCGGCTTCCTGTCGGCGCTGCCGCTGATCAATCCGCGGGTGAGCCTGGTGCAGGCGGCGCCCTACTTCACGACCAACACCGTGCAGCTGCTGCTGTCCTGCCAGAACGCCAGCGAGTACCGCGTGGCCGAAGGCGGGGCCTTCTCCGGCGTGAACTTCAAGCCCCTGGAGGGCGGGCGTGCCGAGATCCCGATGACGCTGTCCGAGGCGGCCGGCCGCAAGAGCATCAGCGTGCAGTTCCGCGACGCGAACGGCAACATGGCGGATGCCTCGCTGGCGGGCGATGTCATCGTCGACCGCACGCCGCCGCAGATCACGCTGCTCAATCCCGCCAATGCGGCGGTGATCGACCAGCCCATCCTCGTGCAGGCCACGGCGAGCGACGACTTCCGCATCGACCGCGTCCAGGTCTTCATCGACAACAACCCGGTGGCGACGCTGGCGAGCCCGCCCTACAACTGGCGCTGGGACAACAGCTCGGCCCCCGAGGGCGCCCACACGATCAAGGTGGTGGCCACCGACGGTGCCGGCCGTACCGCCGAGCAGGCCGCGACCGTGACGCTGAGCCGCACGCCGCCGCCGGCCGACGTCGAGGGCCCCGTGCTCAGCAATCTGCTGCTGGGCGGCAAGCCGCTGGTGGACAACATGGTGGTCGACCGCAGCATGACGCTGACCCTCTCCGCCAGCGACCGCAGCGGCGTGGCGCAGACGCTGCTGATCATCGACGGCCAGATGGTGGGCTCGGCCAGCGGCGCCAATCCGGTCCTGCAGCTCAATATCGCGGACCTGAGCAACGGCCCGCACAACCTGCAGCTGCAGACCTCGGACTCTCTGGGCAACCGCAGCACCAAGAACGTCCTGATCAGCGTGGGGCATGCCGCGCCGGTAACGCCTGGCATCAGCAGCCCCGCAGCGGGCCTGGTGACCCGCAGCGCCGACCTGGCGGTCTCCGGCACGGCCCCGGCCGGCAGCCGCGTGCAGCTGGTGCTGGACGGCCTGGCCGTCGGCGGTGCGCTGGTCGTTGGCAGCGATGGCCGCTTTGCCAGCACCGTGCGCCTGCAGCCCGGCAACAACCTGCTGCAGGCCCAGGCCAGTGATGCCTATGGCGACAGCCCGCTCAGCGCCGGCATCACCATCAAGCTGGACACCTCCGTGCCGTCCAGCCCCAGCAATCTGGTGGCCAATCCGCAGCCGGCCGGGCAGATCAAGCTCAGCTGGACCAAGTCCTTGGACGCCGGCCTCAAGGGCTACGAGGTCTACCGTTCGGCCTCGCCCTTCACCGACATCGGCCAGGCCACCAAGGTCCACAGCGGCGTGCTGGGCGCGCCCGCGCTGGACGACCTGCCGCCGGGCGATGGCACCTGGCACTACCGCGTCGTGGCGGTCAACCAGGCGGGCACACCCTCGCTGCCGTCCAACCTCATTTCCGCCCTTTCGGACAACACCCCGCCGCGCCTCGTCAGCCTGAACTACCTGCCGCGCGGCAAGGTCGATGCCGCCACCGGCCGCGTGGGCCAGGGCCGGGTGGATGTCAAGGCGCAGTTCAGCGAAGCCCTGCAGAGCCTGCCCTACCTGGCCCTGGTGCCGGCGGGCGGTGCGCCGCTGGCCATCGAGCTGACGCGGATCGACGAGCTCAACTACAGCGGCAGCGTGTTCGTTGACGCCAATACACCTTCGGGCACCGCCACCACGCTGCTGTCCGCGCGCGACGGCGTGGGCAACCGCGGCACCACGGTCGAGTCGGGCGGCAGCCTGAAGATCGACACCGCGGGCCCGCAGCTCAACACCCTGCAGCTCAACCCCGCCCAGCCCGTCCGCAACGAGGGCGGCAGCCCGGTGCAGGTGCAGCTGGGCTTCAGCAAGGCGCCGGCTGCGGTGCCGCAGCTGCGCTATCTGCTGTCCGGGCCGCTGCGCCAGTCGGTGCCCGTCACCGGCCTGGTCAAGGTCGACGCGACCACCTACCAGGCCAGCTTCAACCTGCCCTCGGACGCCGGTGCCGGCGCACCGGAGACCCTGAGCTTCAGCTTCCAGGCCAGCGACGAGCTGGACAACGTGTCCACGCGCGTCAATGCGCCCAACCGCTTCCAGGTCTACCAGGGCAGCCTGCCCGCGCCCAATGTGCCGCTGGGCTTCAGCGCCAAGGCCGCGCCGGGCGGCAAGGTGCAGCTGGCCTGGCAGGCCGTGGACGAGGCCACCGTCTACCAGCTCTACCGCCAGTCCCCGGACCAGGGCGCGCTGCAGCCCCTGGACCGCACGTCGGGCCAGTCCTTCGTGGATCAGACCAGCAAGGACGGCCTGCACCGCTATGCCGTGGCCGCCGTGCGCCAGGCCAATGGCCAGGAGTCGGTCTCGGCGCAGTCCAATGTGCTGGACGTGCTGGCCAGCGCCAACGCGCCCGGCGCGCCGCAGAACCTCGGCCTCAAGCTGACCGGCCAGGGCATCTACGCCAGCTGGCAGGCACCGCTGGCCAGCACGGTGGACTACTACCAGCTCTACCGCTCGACAGGCACCACCATCACCAGTGTTGCCGGCCTCAAGCCGATCAAGACCCGGGTCAAGTCCACCCAGACCTACGACCCCAACCCTTCGCCCACCGAGGCCGCCTATGTGGTGACGGCGGTGGACGCGGCGGGCAACGAGTCCGTCGTCTCCAACTCCGCCTACCTCAATGCCAGCCTGCTGCCGGTGCGCAGCCTGCGCGTGGAGCAGCTGGGCAGCCAGCTGCCGCGCCTGAGCTGGTCTGCGCCCAATGGCAGCGTGGCCGGCTATCTGGTCTACCTGGGCAACGAGGACAAGAAGTTCAAGCTCACGCCCAGCCCCATCAACAGCCTGAGCCTGGTCGACACCGCCTTCACCGCGGGCGAGCGCCAGTACCAGGTCGCGACCGTGGACAGCAGTGCCGTGGAGCTGCCGCGCAGCGTGACCCTGCCTGACGTCAACCTGCTGCTCACTGGCGGCCTGCCGCTCAAGCGCGGCGTGATGAACCGGGTGCAGGCCCAGGTGTTCAGCGCCTCGCCGCTGAACAATGCCCGCGTGGTGCTGCGCCTGCCCATCAACAAGGACGGCACGGAGTTCAAGGAGCACCGCTCCGAACCCTTCGACCTGCCGGCCGGGCAGACGCGCCTGGTGCCGGTGGTCGCGGGCGGCTACGCGGACATGCCGGGCACGGTGCCCGCGCAGCTGGGTGTGGAGGTCGCGGCCCAGGAGGACGAGCTGGTCAAGGTCAGCCGTGATCAGACCCTCAGCGTCATCGACGGTGCCCTGACCGTGGGCATGGCCACGGAAGAATTCGTGCGCGGCGGCGAGGGCAAGATCAAGCTGGAGTTCGAGAACACCTCGGACGTCGAGGTGGAGCTGCTGACCGCCACCGCGGGCGGCAATGCGCCGTCCACCGAGCTGCGCTTCAAGATCATTGACGCCGACGGCAATGTGCTGGCCACCCAGCCCTACAAGCAGTCCCTGGGTGCCAATGTGATCACCCTGCCCAACGGGCAGACGGTGGCGCGCATTGCCGCGGGCAGCCGCTACACCTCGGACGTCTTCAAGCTCAATGTGCCGGCCTCCAGCCCCAACAGCATCCGCGTGGTGCTGGAGGTGGACAAGCTGCGCTATCACACGGGCCGTGAGGACGCCGTGGAGATCGCGTCCCAGGGCGCCGAGCGCCGCGTCTCGCTGATGGACACCGCCTACACCGGCGAGGTGAGCGCGGTCACGCCGCTGAGCTCCTTCGGTGAGCAGGATGTGCTGATCAGCGGCCGCGCGCTGGCCCGCGACGGCAATTCGCCCATGGCCAACTCGCGCCTCAAGCTGATCCTCAACCAGCAGGGCTTCGAGCGCAGCTTCAGCGTGCTGACGGACGCCGCCGGCAACTTCAGCTACACCTTCAAGCCCACGGCCACGGATTCGGGGGTCTACAAGGTCAGCGCCGTCCACCCGGACATCACCGACCGGCCGGAGCAGAAGAGCTTCACCATCCAGCGCGTGAGCTTCGGCCCCACGCCCTTCCGGCTGGACGTGGCGAAGAACTACCCCTTCACCCTCCCCTTCACCGTGAAGGCCGGCCCCGGCACCTCCGCCAGCAATGTCAGGCTGGTGCTGAACCCGGCGGACCAGCCCACGGGCAGCATCCCCGCGGGCATCCAGGTGGAGCTGCCGCCGGCCATCAACGTCGGCGAGAAGCAGACGCTCAACCTGCCGGTGCGCTTCAAGGCCGCGCCCGAGGCGCAGCCCAGCGGCAGCCTGATCTTCCAGGCCTACAGCGACGAGCGCCCCGGCGCGCCCATCGGCGTGCTGACGGTGAACTACACCCTCAGCGAGGCCAGGCCTTACCTCAGCCCCTCGCCCGCCTATGTGGAGACGGGCCTGGGCCAGGGCGAGACGCAGATCGAGTCCCTGGTGCTCAAGAACGGCGGCCTGGAGACGGCGCAGCAGCTCAAGTTCAGCCTGAGCAAGGCCGATGGCGTGACCCCGGCCCCGAGCTGGATCAGCATCGTCAGCAGCGTTGACGGCGACCTGCCCGTGGGTGAGTCGCGCACGGTGGACCTGCGCGTCGCGCCGCCCGCCGGCACACCGGAGGAGGTCTACGAGTTCAGGCTCAACTACCAGGGCGACAACCTGCCCAAGCAGTCCGTCAATGTGCACGTGAGCCTGACGCAGAGCGGCAAGGGTCAGGTCTTGTTCAAGGCCTCCGATCTCTTCACGGCCACCACGGGCAAGGACGGCAAGCTGATCGCCGGCCTGGCCGGCGCCACGGTGACGCTGCAGAACGAGGACGTGGTCACCGTCACACGCGACCTGAACACGGACGCGCTGGGCGAGGCCCTGTTCACCGACCTGCCCGCCGGCCGCTACAAGTTCCGCGCCCGCGCGCCCAACCACCAGGAGGTCGCCGGCCGCCTGGTGCTCAAGCCCGGCCTGACGCTCAACCAGCCCGTCTTCCTGAACTACAACCTGGTGACGGTCGAATGGAGCGTGCGCGAGATCACCATCCAGGACCGCTACGAGATCACGCTGAACACGACGTTTGAGACGGATGTGCCGGCGGCGGTACTCGTGCTGCAGCCCGCGAGCATCAACCTGCCCAAGATGGGGCCGGGGGAGGTGTTCTATGGCGAACTGACCCTCACCAACCACGGGCTGATTCGCGCGGACAAGCTGCGCCAGACGCTGCCCAGGACCGATGCGTTCTTCCGGTACGAGTTCCTGACGGAGCTGCCTTCATCGCTGGCTCCCAAGCAGCGAATCACCATCCCCTATCGCGTGGTGGCGCTGCAATCGCTGGAGTCAGCCACGGCCAGCGGTGCTGCCAATGGGGGCGGCTGCCACAGCTACAGCAATGGAACCGATCTGGAATTCGAATTCCTGTGCAAGAACGGCGTCCTCTCACTTGGAAAGGCAATGGCGGGCTGGTTCAGCAGCAGCAGCAGCACTTGCCCGGCCAACGTCGGCGGCGGTACCAGCGGCGGTAGTGGCAGTGTCAGCGGCACGGCAGGCTATGTCACCAGCGGCAGCACTGGCGCTGTTCCGCCGGGAACGAAGATGAAATTGAAGGGGATGAAGTGCGTGGGTATTGCGCGAGGGGGCGGTTGCGAAAAATGAGTCATCGATTTGTACTTCAAGCAATGGTGCTGCTCGCGGGTTTGGCTTCTTTGCCAGGCCTGGTCACAGCACAGTCGAATCTCGGGTTGAACGTCAGCACGCCGAATGGCTACGCCACTTTGCGCCGGGACGACTTGGTGGTCATGACCACCACTGGGCCTGTGCGGTGGTCGCGGACCTGGGATGGCCAGGAATGGAAGTTCAACCCCCATTGGGAGAGCCTGTCCCAAAGCTGGAAGAACCTCACGGGGTCGCAGACGTCAGACACCACGCCGCCTGTGGCGGGTGGCAGTGGTACTGCCGCCGGTGCTTCGGGCGGTGCTTCCGGCGGGAGCGCTGTTACGAGCAGTGGAGACCCCAGCAGCAAGTGCTGGGTGTGGGTGGACGAGGACTGGCAACCGACACCAGGCACCGTGCTGGTCGGCGGGGCCCCGGCCAATGCGCCCATGCTGCCCGAGCGCACCCAGCCCTTCAATCGCATCATTGGCCAGGCCACGGAGGAGGCCAAGGTCGATTACCCGCCGCCGGTGCGGGTGAACATCGACTACGCCAATTACTGCATGGGAAGTCAGTGGTCGTCAGGCATGCCCCGTGCTGTCGATCTGGAAGGCGTGCGGCGGGCCAATGAGTTGTATCTTGGTGAAGGCGGCCGATACAGCTTCGACAACCGCACCGTCCTTGAGAAGCGCCCGGTGCGTCAACTGCCGTCGCGCAGCAGCGACGAGCTGGATACCGCGCTGGCCGGTGGTGTCTACCCGACGACTACCGAGGACAACGCAAAGGGCTATCACTGGCAGGACCGCGCCGGTGACTGGGTGGACTACAACACCCAGGGGCAGATCGTGGCCATTGGTGACCGTAACAACAACACCCTCTGGCTGCTGCGCGACCAGACCGGCCAATTGCGCGCGGTGGTGGACGCGAATGGCCATGTTGTCTTCACCATCCACTACGACAAGGGCTTGGTCAGTGAGGTGCGGGACTACCCCGTGCCAGGCCTGGCTCGGGATCTTCCACCCCGCAAAGTGCAGTACCGCTATGACAGTAGCAACCGGCTGACCGAGGTGGTCGACGCGCGCGGCAATGTGCTCGGCTATGGCTATGACTCGAACAACCGCCTTGCCAGCTTAAAGGACCAGGAAGGCCGCGTGGAGCGGGTCGAATACCTGGGAGAAACGGTGGCCAAGCACATCGCAGCCGACGGCGCCGAAACTGCCTACGAGTTCGATTACGACGATGTCCACAAGCTCTTTACCAGCAAGATCGTCGCACCTGAGACCAGCGCAGGGCGGACGGTGGAGTACTTGACGCACAACCGCGTAGGCAAGCTGGTGCGCATGGAAGTCAACGGCCGTCTGGAGCTGGAGGTGCGCTCCGACCTCGGCACGCGGACCGAGTTCACCCGCAACGCTCGCGGCTTTGTCACCGCGGTGAGCCGCAATGAGTTCGAGCAACCGGTCCGCATCGAGAAACCTGACGGGTCCGTGCAGCTTCACAAGTACTCGCCCGTCCACCTGCAGCGGCTGGAGTCCACCGATGAGCTGGGGGTGCGCACCGTGCTCGGCTACGACGCCAAGGGCAATCTGCTCAAGGTGACTGAGGCGGCCGGCCTGCCCGAGGAGCGGGTGACAGAGCTTGAACGGGACGCGCTGGGCCAGTTGCGACGGATCACACGCAAAGGGCGCACCGAGTTCAACGGTGTCGTCACGCCCGATGCCTCGACGACGGTGGAGTACGACAGTCTCGGGCAAGTCCGCAAGACCATCGACCCGGAAGGCGGTGAGCGCCTCTATGTCTACAACCGCGCCGGCCACCTGATCCAGTTCACCGATCCCCGCGGCCAAGTGACCCGTTACGAAGTGGATGCCCACGGCAACCTGCTGAAGACCGTGAGCCCCACACCATGAGTGTTTCCATGCGAGTTGCAAGTCAATTGAAGCAGGCCCTTCTGGGCCTGTGCATGCTGGGCGCGGCCCTGCTATGGGCCCCTGTGGCCCAGGCTCAGGCCCCCAAGATCAGTCTGAGCGCGTCCAAGACCACGGCCTACGTGGGCGAAGACCTGGTGTTCACGCTGCGTTTCGCGGCGCGTGAGCGCTACGAGCTGGACTACCACGTGAGCTTCATTCCCGGCGCCCGGTGCGTGTCGGGCGGCGCCACCCGATACGTGGCCGGCGAGGTCATCCACAGCCTGGCCTGCAGCTTCAGCAAGCCAGGGCCGCGGGCGGTGCAGGGCATCGGTGGCTTCCTGAATGTTGCGGCCGGCGGCAGTGTGGATACCTACGGCAACATCCGCTTCGGCGACTGGGTGCCGGGCTCGCTGAGTGACCCGCTGGACATCGTCATCCTGCCGCAGATCAAGCCAGTGCTGACGCTGGAGCGCCTGGATGAAAAGGTGCAGGCCGGGCAGCCGGTGCGGCTGCGCGCGCGGCTGAGCGGCGTGGACCCGGCGGTGCCGGTGATGGGCAAGGTCAGCTTCGGGGCCTCGCAGGACTACGCGCTGGACGCAGCAGGCGAGGCAGTAGGCGAACTGCCTGGGCGCTACATGGGCGCGAGCGAGGTGGTGGCACGGCTGAACGTGGCAAGCCCGGCCTACGAGAAGGTGCAGTCTGCGCCGCTGAGCCTGGTGGTGGAGAAGTCTGGCAGCACGACCCTACTCAACGCCAAGGCCACGACGTTGCATGGCAAGGACTTGTTGGTGCTCAACGGTCAGGTGAAGGGCTTCTCGCCTGGCGGGCGGGTGACGCTCAGCGCGGGCGCCCGGGTGCTCGACAGCGTGCCGCTGGACAGCAACGGGCTCTTCTCCTACAGCACGCGACTGGCAGTGGGCAGCTACAGCGTGGTGGCCCAGTTTCCTGGCGACATCAACAACGAGGCCAGCAGCTCCGCACCTCTGGCTGTGAGCGTGGACAACGCGACGCCGGCCAGCCTGGGTTTGAGCAGCACGCTCAAGGAGTTGCCGGCCGGGGCGCGCACGGTGCTGGTGGCCACCGTCGGTGGGAACAAGCCCAGCGGCACGGTGTCGTTCTACGAGGGGACGACACTGCTGGGAACGGCGCCTGTCGTCGAAGGCATGGCCACGCTGATCGTCAGCTTTGGCACGCCGGGCGCCCACCTGGTGCGCGCCGAGTACAGCGGCGACGCCAACAACATCGGGCTCGTCAGCGCCGGCACGGTGGACTTCAACGTGAGCACGGCACCGGCACCTGGGAGCAGCGGTGCCGAACGCAGCTACCGCTATGACCGCGTGGGCAACGTCGTTGGCAGTGCCGACCGCCGCGGCAATGGCATGCAGGCGATCTACGATGCTCGAGACCGGTTGTCTTTGGTGGTCAATCCGGTGGGGGGCATCTCCCGCAATCGATACAACGGCCTGGGCCAGCCGATCAGCACCACCGATGCGGACGGTGTGTCCGAGACTAACGAGTTCGACAACTTCCAGCGCCTGACGCGCCAGGTGGACGGCCGCGGCAACGTGACCGAGCTCCGCTACGAGCTGAGCAACGGTCAGCCCGGCTCCATGGGTGCGCCGACCGAGACCCGCTACCCGACCTACACCCAGCGACAGCGGCTGGACGCTCTGGAACGCCCCACGGCGGACACCCTGCTCAATCCCACGCCTCTGGGCGAAGAGGGCCTGGTCAGCTACAGCACCTACGACTTGCGCGGCCGGCTCAAGACCAGCACGGACGCCAACGGCAAGACGACCAGCTACAGCTACGACGCTCTGGGGCGACTGACCGAGCTGATGGACAGCCTGGGCAACAAGACCATCAGCCGTTACAGCGCCTGGGGCGATCTGCTGGCGCTGACCGACCCGAATGGCCGGACCAATGCCTTCGAGTACGACCGCCTGGGCCGCGTGACCAAGGAAACGCTGCCGATGGGGCAGTCCGTGCAGTACCGCTATGACGCCGCCGGCAACACCACCGGGCGCACGGATCCCAAGGGCGTGGAGAGCGAGTACCGCTATGACGCGCGCAACCGCGTCGTGGAGGTGCAGCATTTCGACAGTGCGCACGCGCTGAAGCGCAAGATCACGCTCGACTGGGACGCCGAGGACAACCTGGTCGCCTGGACGGACACGGACCTCACCCGTCCGGCGGGGCAGCAGGAAAGCAGGGGGTCGGCGGTCTATGACGAGGACAACCGCAAGCTCAGCGAGACCCTGCAGGTCCCCAACCCGGCCGGCGGTAGCTACGCGCTGAGCTACAGCTACCGCTACAGCCCCGAGGGCCGGAAGACGCGCCTGACCTGGCCTGACGGCAGCGTCGTCGAGTACGCCTACGCGGCCCACGGCGAGCTCGAACGCGTGGGCGTGCCGGGCGAAGGCAGCCTGAGCGTGACCGAGTTCCAGTGGACGGCGCCGACCAAGGTCACGCTGCCCGGCGGCGGCAGCCACGAGAGCCGCTATGACGGCCTGCTCAACCTCCTCGGTCAGACGGTCAAGACGCCCACGCAGCAGACGGTGCTGGAGACGGCCTACACCTACGGCAAGCTGCAGGAGCTCAAGACCCGCCAGCGGACCGACATCGCCGAAGGCGCCAGCAGCACCGACGACCTGACCCTGAGCTACGACGACGAGGCCCGCCTGGTGCAGGCCGAGCGCAGCGGGGCCTACGGCAACGAAGTCGAGCGCTTCACCCTGGACGGCGCCGGCAATCGCGTTGGCCACAGCCGGGTCAGCGGCGCCTGGACCTATGACGGCAACAACCGCCTGCTGAGCCGTGGTACTGGCGCTTCGGCCACCACCTATGCCTATGACGAGGCCGGCAACCAGGTGCGCAAGACCGAGCCGGGCGGCAAGGTGACCGAGTACCGCTACGACGTGCTCAACCGCCTCACCGAGGTGCGCACGGGCGCGGGTGCGCTGGTGGCTCGCTATGGCTACGACCCGCTGGACCAGCGCATCTGGAAGGAGCAGTACCGAGACGCTGCCGGCCAGCTGCTGGCGCAGGCGGTGCGCAGCTACTACGTCTACGGCGACGAAGGCCTGCTGGCCGAAAGCCGCCAGCCCATTGCCCTGGCCCCGGACGAGCAGGTGTCCGCCCTGGGCGCGCCGGTGCTGCACACGCTGATCGGCCCCATGGTGGACAGCCAGTTCAGCACGGCGCCGCTGTTCGTCAAGACGCAGAACAGCGCCGGTCAGGCCGTGGTGGCTTATCTCCAGCATGACCAGCTGGGCACGCCCATCCAGGCGCTGGACAAGAGCGGCCGCCTGCTCTGGTCCGCCCAGTTCAATGTCTTCGGCCGGGCCCAGATCACCACGCCTGCGGCCACGGCCGAGCGGCCCACCATCGAATTGGCCCTGCGCCTGCCGGGCCAGGTGGAAGATGCTGAAACCGGGCTGCACTACAACTACCGGCGCTATTACGATCCGGAAACCGGCCGCTACATCACCCAGGATCCCATCGGACTGGAGGGTGGCGGGAACATGTACCGCTATGCCGAGGCGGACCCGGCCAACCTGACGGATCCGACGGGCGAAATCCTGCCTGCTGTTGCAGCTGAGGCTGCGGCCGCCTATGCCGAATGTGTCTTGGCCTGCACGGCCGAGGACGCGCTGGTAGACGCGGTCACCGGGGAATGCGTGGACCTCAAGTCTTCTCTCAAAGACTGCGCGAAGTCATGTATCGCGGGTCCGCTAGGCAAGCTGGCCAAGTACCTCCCCGGCTGGGCCAAGAAGGGCCTGAAGAATCTCTGGGACAAGATCAAGTGCTCCACGGGCTACAACAGCTTCCCCGGTGACACCCTGGTCCATGTCCGGCCGGCGGATGCGGCCGATGCGGATGCCCAGCGCGGCTACAGCGTGCTCAAGCCCATTCGCGATGTGCGCATTGGCGATGAGGTGCTGGCCTTTGCTGAATGGGAAGAGGCCGGTGACCTGTCGACGGGCCGTGATCGGCGGCTGCGGTATGAGCGGGTGATTGATGTCTTCAGCAGCATCAAGTCGCAGGAGTTGGTGTCGCTGGCGGGGGCTTCGGGCGAGACGATTGAGGCGACGGCGGGGCATCCGTTCCTGACGGAGCAGGGATGGAAGGATGCTGCGCGACTGGCTGAAAAGGATGAGCTACGTTCCAGGGGAGGAACGTGGAAGGTCGTATCAGAACCTCAGCAACGTGACGCAGGGGTGATTGCTGTCTTCAACTTGGAGTTGGGAACTGCACATGCATATTTTGTCGGCGCAGAAGGACTGGTATCCCATAATGCAAATGGTGACTGCAAATTTGCGCCGCCAAAGAGTAAGCCTGCTCGCTATCCTGGGAAGAAACCTAGATATACAGAAAATCCAGCGCACGTGCCAGGCAAGCCGGGATTTAATCCGAAAAAAACCCCTCTCCCTAAGGATGCTGAGGATGTTTATAAAAGAGCTGTTCCTGATAGTGATACTAACGCGCGTCACTGGTATGGTGTCGGAGAGGATGGGCGAATTTATAGATTTTCAAATGGGAATGATGGGACTGTTCATTTTAGTGGCATTGAGGGTGTTGGAGACGGGTTGAGAAATATTCCTGACTATGTCTTGAAAAGGCTTAGGCGATGAGTTGTGATATTTATTTGCGCTGGGAGATTGTCCAAAAAGTATCCGGATGGGTATTTGGTAGATTTTTCATTGATATTTCAGGTTTGTCGATTGGAAATATCAATGATGATGGAGTGGATCTGAAGGGATGTTTGAATTGGTTGGACGACTTTATTGCTAACAGTCAAAGATGTATCGACGACGATTTGTTCTTGATGGGAAGCGACGAGTTGTTTCGATCAATTAAAGATGAGATATATGGCCCAGACGATAGTGCTAAGGAGAGGGCTGTCGCCATTAAGGATGCGTATGGGAGATTTTCATTTAGCCATGTTGGCATGTCGTCGTTCGATGGGGAGTTGGTATTTGTGGTTGGTGACTCGGTGGGCGGATGTAAGATTTTGTGGTGGGATGATTCTGTTCGCACTTATGAAACGCGAATGGAGGAATTTATAAAAGTTCTGGCTGTCGGGGTTGCTAAGATGCGCGCGGAGTTTTTGACTGCGTAAAGGTGGTGGCGCAGAGATTAATAGAGGTGGGGGTCACAGAGCTCGGGTCAGGCCTTAAATGTTAAGTACTCGAGACTTAAGGTGCGGTCTTAGTGCCATTGGTAATTTTTGAATCAAAAGCCGCCTCCCCCATCCACCCCCCATGCCCAGCAAAACCCTCCCCACCTGGCTCCAACTCCTCGCCATCCTCCTCGTCGCCTGGCTGCTCAAAACCCAGCTCTTCGGCCACCGTGGAGCCGGCACATCGAGTGAGGACTGGACCCCCGAGCAAATCCACGCCCTCGCCGCCACCGTCAAAGCCGAAGAAGTGGTCATGTACACCACCACCGAATGCGGCTACTGCCACCAGGCCAAGGCCTGGCTGAACCAATACGGTTTTGCCTATACCGAATGCAATATGTCCGTCGACAGCCGCTGTGAAT
>NZ_JACJUG010000042.1 GCF_014174515.1 Mitsuaria sp. WAJ17 | reverse complement strand
GCGCGTTGGCTGCGCCTGGGTGTGGTGGCCGGCAACGAGCCGGCTGAGCGCCTCTGGTGCGGGCTGGGCTTTCGCGAGCTGCGCAGCCGGGTGACGCAGACGGCCGGCCAGCCGCCGGGCCCGGTGCGGGTCCTGCTCAAGCGCCTGGCGGGCAGCCCAATGCTGGCGGACTGGTCGGACTACCTGGCCGCCGTGCCCCGCGACCGCCAGCCCATGGACAGCCTGCGCACCCTGGCCGAGGTCCTGCCCCTGCGCTCGCCTGCGGGCCGTGTGCAGCTGCGGCGCATGCGCGAGTCGGACCTGGAACGCTTCCACGCCTACCGCAGCGACGCCGAGACGGCGCGCTTCCAGGGCTGGACGCAGGCACAGGACCCTGTGCAGTCGGCCGCCTTTCTGCGCGAAATGAGCGAGGCCCCCATCGGCGTGCCGGACGAGTGGGTGCAACTGGCCATCGCCGATGGCGAGGACGACCAGCTGATCGGTGACATCGGCCTGTGCCTGCGCGCGCGCCCTCTCGCCGGGGTCGCGGGTGCCGACACCCATCCCCTGGGCGCCTGGATGGGCATCACCCTGCACCCCGGCTGGCGCGGTCGCGGCCTGGGCCGCGAGGCCTTTGTCGCACTGCAGGACTTCCTCTTGGAGGCCGGCGGGCTGCTGGAGGTGGAGTGCTGGGTGGACGCCCGCAACACCGCCTCCATCCAGCTGCTGGAGGCCAGCGGCATGCGCCGCTTCTGCAGCGAGGTCCGGGACTTTCGGGGGGGGCCTTGCGAGGAGCATGGCTACCGGCGCTGGCGAGGGTGCTGCTGAGCCGGGCTGGTGAAAGAGGAGGAGTGGCAGGAGGGTGGAAACGCCTGCTTACAAAATCCGGCGCCCCACCCGCCTATTCGAGCGGGACGTCCTGTGCAATCCCCAGTTCGACGCGCACGCTGCGGTGGTAGATTCCTGCGGCATCCGCCCAGCCCTGCCGGCCGCGCCGCCGGCGTGGAGAACCCCCATGCCTTTCCAGTTGCCTGACCTCCTGGGTCCCTACCTGCTGCCTCTGCTGATCGCGGTGCCGCTGGCCATCGTCGTGATCCTGATCAGCATCCGCAAGGAGGACGAGGAGGTCCGCCAGTTCCAGGAGTCGCAGCTGCCGGCGCCGTTCAGCGGCCCGGCCGCGGCCAGCCGCTTCCAGCCCAGCGCCATGCCCGTTGACGGCCCGGTGCCGGTGCTCGTGGTGGACGACTCTGCCGTGGTGCGGGCCAAGCTGGGCAAGCTGCTGGAAGGCGCGGGCTACCTGGTGCTGCTGGCGCGTGATGGCGTCGAGGCCCTGGAGGTGCTGGCCCGCCATCCTGTGCAGGTCATGATCACCGACCTGGAAATGCCCAACAAGAACGGCTTCGAGCTGATCGCCGACGTGCAGGGCGCTCTTGAAACCGAGGACCTGCCCATCATCGCCATCACCGGCCACGAGGAGCTGCAGGGCCGCGTGCACCAGATCCAGGGGCTCTACGGCATCTTCAAGAAACCCTGGAGTGACCGCGACCTGCTCAAGCGCATCGAGACCCTGACCCAACTGCGCCAGCGCGGTCCGCGCATCGCGGCCTGACGGGGGGGAGCCGGCGCCGGCATGCAGAGGCAACCGCGGACGCCGCCTGATCCGTGTCAAGGTTCACGGATTGCTGCGTGCTTGGGGTTTTCCTTGTTGGGGGCATTCCCAAATTTGCTGATTCAGCGCAATTTTCATGCGTCAAAAGTCGCCTGACCGCCGCGAAACGCAAACCTTTTGTGCGTGAACCGGCCTACAGTTCGCAGCACGACAACGAGGGTGGCCCGCAAAGACGGGCCGGAGGGGCGGATGAGGAGGTGTGAGGACACTCATCCGCATTGAGCAGGTGGTTCGCCGGAGCCGCCTGTGTGCCGCGGCACAGCGCGGATGAAGGGGCTGATGGGGCTTTGGAACCATCAGCCCTTTTCATTTCTCGTCGGATGCGGCATCTCCCCTGCCTGCAGGATCTCGGCCGTGCGAATTCCTGTGCAGCCCGCGCCAATCCTGATGCGCCTGCCCGGGCGCTGTGCTGCAATGCAGGCCCCGTCCTGGAGTCCTGCCCATGGCTGCACGCATCTTTCGCCTTCGTTCCCTGCTCTGGCTCCTGCTGGGGCTGCTGGTCCTGGCCCTGCTGGCGGCCGGCCTGCACTGGCGGGCCAAGCTGCCCAGGCGTGAGGGCGAGCTGCCGCTGAAGGGCCTGAGCCAGGCCGTCAGCGTGCGCTTCGACGCCTGGGGCGTGCCGCACATCGAGGCGCAGAACGAGACCGACCTCTACCGTGCCCTGGGCTATCTCCATGCCCAGGACCGCCTCTTCCAGATGGAGATGGCCCGGCGCCTGGCTCGGGGCGAACTCTCCGAGGTGCTGGGCGAGAAGCTGCTGCCTACCGACAAGCTCTTCCGCAGCCTGCGCCTGATCGACTTCGCCGAGGCGCGGGTCCGGGCCGAGTCCGCTCGCCCGCCCGGCCCGGCCCAGCAGGCCCTTCTGGCCTACCTGGACGGCGTCAATCAGTACCAGGGCAGCCGCCCCGCGCCCCTGGAATTCGAGCTGCTGGGCATCAAGAAGCGCGATTTCACGCCGGTGGATACCTATGCCGTGGCCGGCTACCTGGCCTACAGCTTTGCGTCGGCCTTTCGTACGGAGCCTGCGCTCACTTATGTGCGAGATCAGCTGGGGCCGGAGTATCTGAAGATCTTCGACCTGGACTGGAAGCCCGAGGGGGCCCTGGCCGCCCGGGCCCGCATCAGTGCACCGGCCGCCTCGGCCGTGGCCGCCGGCCGCCGCCTCCAGCCCGCGGACTGGCAGGCCCTGGCCCGCATCGGCCAGCTCAGCGACAGCCTGGGCGCCGGCCTGGCGCAGATGGAGGGCAGCAATGCCTGGGCGATCGCCGGCGCCCGCACGGCCAGCGGCAAACCCCTGCTGGCCGGCGATCCCCACATCGGCTTCTCGACACCCGCCGTGTGGTGGGAGGCCCACCTCAAGGCGCCGGGCTTCGAGCTCTACGGCCACTTGCAGGTGCTCAATCCCTTTGCCCTGATCGGCCACAACCAACGCTTCGGCTGGAGCCTGACCATGTTCCAGAACGACGACATCGACCTCATCGCCGAGAAGACCGACGCCGCCCATCCCGGGCAGGTGCTGGTCAAGGGGGCCTGGCAGCCCCTGGAGTCCAGGGAGGCCCGCATCAAGGTCAAGGGCCGTGCCGACGAAGTCATCCAGCTGCGCCGCTCGCCCCATGGCCCCATCGTCAACGACGTGGTGCCGGGCGACACCGGCCGCACGCCCGTGGCCCTCTGGTGGACCTTTCTGGAGAGCGAGAACCCCATCATCGAGGCCTTCTACCAGCTCAACCGCGCCGACACCCTGGCCGCGGCCCGCTCGGCGGTGCAGGGCATCCATTCGCCGGGGCTCAATGTGGTCTGGGCCAATGCTGCCGGGGACATCGCCTGGTGGGCCTCGGCCCGCCTGCCGCAGCGGCCGGCCGGCGTGAATCCGGGATTTATCCTGGACGGCAGCAGTGCCGAGGCCGACAAGCTCGGCTTCCTGCCGTTCAGCGCCAACCCGCAGGAGGAGAATCCGGCGCGCGGCTACATCGTCTCGGCCAACCACCAGCCGGCCTCGGCCGAGCCGGTGCCGGGCTACTACAACCTGCCGGACCGCGGCTGGCGTCTGGAGGAGAGCCTGAAGGCCAGCGCGAGTGGCTGGGACCTCCCCCGCGCCCAGGCCCTGCAGCTGGCCGATGACACCGGCTACGGCCCCCGCATCCTGGCCCCGCTGATGCCCATCTTGCGCCAGCAGAAGGAGGGCGCCGAGCTGGTGGCCCTGCTGGCCGTCTGGAAGGGAAGCCACGGCCTGGAGGATCGCGCCCCCGTGCTGTTCCACCAGCTCGAGCACCAGCTGATCCATGCCGTGCTGGCGGACAAGATGGACGAAGCCATGCTGGCCAACCTCAGCCGCACCCGGGCCCTGGACCATGCCCTGCCGCGCCTGGCCGCCGACCCGGATTCGCCTTGGTGGGACCGCAAGGCCACGCCCCAGCGCGAGACCCGCGAGCAGATCGTGGCCGAGGCCTGGGCGGCCACGCAGAAGCACCTGCGCCTCACCTTCGGCGAGGACTCCGCGCAATGGACCTGGGGTCGCGCTCACAGCGTCACCCACAAGCACCCGCTGGGCGAGGTGAAGTGGCTGGCCCCGCTCTTCAACGTCGGCCCCTTCCCGGCGCCCGGCGCACATGAGGTGCCCAACAACCTGGCCCAGCGCAGCGGCGACGCGCCCTGGTCGGTGGTCTACGGTCCCTCCACCCGCCGCGTCATCGACTTCGCCGCGCCGGGTCGCAGCCGGGGCATCAACCCCGTCGGCCAGAGCGGCGTGCTGGGCGACCGCCACTACAGCGACCAGGCCCGCGACTACGTCAGCGGCCGGTCCCGCGCCCAGTGGCTGGATGCGGCCGATGTGCAGACGCAGGCGCGCAGCACCCTGGTCTTCCGGCCCACTCCCTGAACCCCTTGCGCCTCTTGAGGCCTCACTCCTCGCCCGACCCCGCACCGCCTGCCACGCCGGCCCTTGCCACCATGAGCACACGTCTTTCCGTTCTCTCCCGCCGCCTGCTGCCGCTGCTGCTGTGCGCATCGCTGGCGACCCCGACCCTTGCCGTGACGCCCGCCGGATCGGCTTCGCTGCGCCTGCCCGAGCCCGCCGCCGCGGCCAAAGCGGGCCCGGCCCAGGGAGAGGTGCAGGTCATGGAGCCGCACCTCTCCCGGCCCGGGCAGCCGTCTGTGCAGGTGCGCTACCGGGGCTGGCCGGCCCGCGTCTTCCTGGACCGTTGGCTGGGCAAGGGCTGGGATCTGCCGGAGGGCGAGCTCGAGTTCCGGGCCCAGGACGGCTTCGTCTCGCGTATCCCGGTGGAGCGCTTTCAGCGCCACCAGGCCTGGGTCGTCACCGGCCGGGTGGATGGCCAAGCCTTCCAGGTCGATAACCATGCCCAGGGCGAGAAGCAGGTGCCCCTGGGCCCCTACTACCTGGTCTGGGACAACCTCGCCGAGCCCGCCCTGCAGGCCGAGGGCGGTGCCGTCTGGCCCTACCAGGTGGTCAGCGTGCGCCGCACGCCCTCCAGCCGCGCGGCCCTGCTGCCTGGTGCCATGGCCCCACGCTACGCCGCCCAGGCCCAGGCCTTGCAGACCCACTGCCTCAGCTGCCACCAGGTGAACGGCTACGGAGGCGACAAAATGCCCCTCAACCTCGCCCTGCGCGCCCGCGAGATCGATTCGAAGCGCTGGAGCGCCTGGCTTCTGCAGCCGGCCCAGCTCAAGCCGGGCACCACCATGCCGCCGCTGAGCGAGGGTTTGCCCCAGGCCGAGCGCGAAGCCCTGGCGCAGCAACTGCAAGACTATCTGAAGGCCCTGCCCCTGCAACCCTGAACAATTTCGCGCTTCACCCTGTTGAGGAGCAAGCAGTTGTTACATCTTGCGGAGAAGCGACGCCAGCGGTGCACCTGATCCGCTACGCTTCGGCCCTCGCACGCCGCATCCTGCCCGTTCCAGCCCGATATACGCCTTTGCGCTCACCGCCCGGTCATGATGTCCGACGCCAGCCCTGATCGCCGCGCCGCCGCCTCTTCGGCCGCGCCCAATGCCCTGCCGGCAGGCACGCGCTTTGGCGAGCTCGAAATCCTCAGCACCCTGGCCGTGGGGGGCTTCGGCATCATCTACGTCGCCCAGGACCATGCCCTGCAGCGCCAGGTGGCCATCAAGGAGTACATGCCCTCCATGCTGGCTCAGCGCAACGCCAAGTCCAAGGTGTCGGTGCGTTCGGGTTCGCAGCAGGAGACCTTCGACGCCGGCCTGCGCTCCTTCGTCAATGAATCCCGCCTGCTGGCGCGGTTCGACCATCCGTCCCTGCTGAAGGTCTACCGCTTCTGGGAGGCCAATGGCACGGCCTACATGGCCATGCCCTATCTGCAGGGCCAGACCCTGCGCCAGGCCCGCCGGGCCATGAGCCAGCAACCCGACGAACCCTGGCTGCGCCGTCTGCTGACGGCCTTGCTGGAGGCCCTGGAGCTGCTGCACACGGAGTCCATCTGGCACCGTGACATCGCCCCCGACAACGTCTTCCTGCCCTATGGCGGGGCGGCCCCGGTGCTGCTGGACTTTGGTGCTGCGCGCCAGGTCATCAGCGACCGCGCCGAAGGCCTGACGGCCATCCTCAAGCCCAGCTACGCCCCGATCGAGCAATACGCCGAGTCCCGTCAGTTGCGCCAGGGCCCCTGGACGGACCTCTACGCCCTCGGCGCCATGGTCCACGAGCTGATCCTGGGACGCACGCCGCCTGCCGCAACGGCTCGCAGCCTGGGCGACGAATACCAGAGCCTGGTCACCCTCGCGCCCGCAGGCTACAGCCCCGAACTGCTGGCCTGCGTGGACTGGATGCTGCGCGTGCATCCGCAGGACCGTCCGCAGTCGGTGGCTCATCTGCGCGCGGCGCTGGAAGGCCGCCTGACGCCGCCCGAGCCCCGCATGGCCGAGACCATGGCTGTGCCGCCTCCAATGGGTTTTGAGGACACGCGCCTGGCCAACGATTCCGAGTTCGCCGAGACCCGCCAACTGGGTGACAGCGACTTCCTCCCCACCCGTGCCATGGACGTGCCGGACCTGCTGCTGGAAGACGCCCGCGCCGCCTCGTCGCCGGCGCCCCTGCCGTTGCCCGAGTCTGCTCCGGTGCCTCCGCCATCCCGGCGCAGCCCGCCCAAGCGCAGCAGCCCGCCCGTGGCCGGGCGCCGCTGGCCCTGGGCCCTGGGCCTGCTGGCCGCCGGTGGCGGCACCGCCCTGCTGGTGTCCATGGTGCAACTGCTGCTGCACCGCCAGCCTGCGGCCCCGACAGAGCTGGCCCTGGCGGCCTCCGAGCCGGCCTCGGCAGCCAGTGCCGACAACACGCCGGCTGCTGATCCCGTACTGGCCCTGGTGCAGTCGCAGCAGGAGAGTGCCGGGTCGGCACCTCCCGCTGCGCCGGCCGCCAGTGGGCCGCTGGCCGCGGCAGGCAAGGCAGCCGAGAAGCCCGCAGACAAGGCGGGCGACAAGCGAGCGGGCGCTGATGCCACCCGCAAACGCAAGGACACCGCCCCCGCCGCAGGGGCTGCGTCCGTCCCGAC
This sequence comes from Mitsuaria sp. WAJ17, assembly GCF_014174515.1. Taxonomy (GTDB): domain Bacteria; phylum Pseudomonadota; class Gammaproteobacteria; order Burkholderiales; family Burkholderiaceae_C; genus Roseateles_B. Next base: position 18,952 of record NZ_JACJUG010000042.1, on the reverse strand, counting down.
CGCCCCAGCCCCGGCCCCCGTCGAGCGGGCCCCGACCGTGGCCGTCCACACGCCCGGCCCCGCCAGCGCCGCGGCACCCGCCGACGCCCATCAGCCCTCAAGCCCCTCCGAGGCCTGTGGCAAGCGCGTCTTCCTCGCTCGCGCCCTGTGCCTGGACGAGCAATGCGCCACCCCGCGCTTCCATGGCCATGCGGAATGCGTGGCCTTGCGCGAGGCGAGGGAGCAGCGGCAGAGGAACAGGAACTAGGCGCTTGCGCCGGGCATGACGGGCGCAAGCCCGCACCCAGCCTGATCCTCCCTAACGACATGCTTCCTGTGTCGAAACGGCGCGGGCTCCAACGCCGACGGTCCGCGCGTGCAAGCTGGCGAGCTCTGCCGGGGAGGGGCGTGGATGGGGCTGGAGAAGGGGCGGCTTTGGCTTGGTCAGGGTCATTCGTCGGCAGAGGTCTGGCTGACCAGTGCATCAGAAGCCCGCCGCTCGAGCCGAATCGACGCGAATGAACTTGACGCTCTGATGCCACTTGTCAAAGCAGTTAGCACAAATCGCAAGTCCTTGGGTCTGGCCTTACATCTCCCAGCACAAGTGCGCGCCTTGAGTTCACGCGCTCGAAGCTATACGCTTCGAGCCCTACCGTCGGCCGCCGAAGCATTGCGCCTGCCCAAAGGCTCCAGGGAGACAGAGATGACATGCGACACCCATTGCCAGATCAGGCAAGGTCAGATCCCACTCCTGTTCAGCGCGGCATGGTGTTGGCATGAATAGGCTCTTGCCAGGGTCTCTTCCTGGCGCGTGTCCGGCATCTGAGGAATGCGTGCAGCCATGTCTGGCCATCGTGTGTGAGGTGCGCCTGTACCGCGAGGGCCTGACAGCCCTGCTGGCCCAAAGGTGCCCGCAGCCCGTCATCGGCCTCAGTCTTCCTCAGGCAATGCAGGGCGGACTGGCCCACGTCGCTCCGCAGGCAGTTCTAGTGGACGCATTGCTGCTGCAGCGGACGCCACAGGAGCAGTTGGGTATCACCGCCGCGATGGACGTTCTGGCCTTCGCCTTGTGTGAAGAAGACGAGAGTGCCGTGTTGAGCTGCGCAAAGCAGGGCGCGCGTGGATTTCTATCGCACGACGCACCGATCGATGAACTGCTGGCAGCAGTGGAGACCGTGCTCCAGGGAGGAATCCACTGCTCACCGCACCTCACTCGGTTGTTCATGCTGCGTGCGGCAGGCTCGTCTGTGGCCGGCCCTGGCCCTACGCTTCCAACAGCGCTTACTGCTCGTGAGCAAGAGGTGCTGACGTTGATCGCTCGCGGTCTGTCCAACAAAGAGATTGCAAGAGATCTTGGGATAGAAAGCGCCACGGTGAAGAACCACGTGCACCACCTTCTCGAGAAGCTGAATGTGCGTCGGCGCAGCCAGGCGGCTGCCTTGCACGCGACACATCATCTAGCTCCAGATCCACGCCTCTCTGCGAAAGGGATTCGGTCCAACTGATCCATGGTCGGCGACGAAGGCCGCGGGCAGTATGGAGGCCATGCAGTCAGGTCCGGCAAGCGCCATTTCTTGCGGTGTCGTCATGTCGCCGATGCAGCCCTGGCTGCGTGACATCGTGCTGCACGCGATGCAATTGAGCGGGGCGTCTCTTTTGGCAGCGCCGGGCTCCTTTGAGGAAGCAATTCGGCAAGCGAGAGATGCCCGAGCGCGGCTGCTGATTGTTCAGCTGGACGCACTGAGCTCGGCGCCGACGTCGCTACTGCTCCAGGCACCCACAGGCCTGCGCATCCTTGCTCTGAACTCCGAGCGGCAAGGCATTTCTGCCTATGAGCTCAAAGTGCTGACTCGCGATATCGGCCTGGCAGAGCTCGCTCAATTGCTGGCGCCGCATTCACCCGCTTGACCGCTGCGTCGAGGCCCTCAGCCTCGATATCGAGATCGAGATCGAGATCGAGATCGAGGTCGGGCGCACATCCCTTGCCACTGCCACGGTATGGATCTCTAGATCCATTGCGCTGTGGACCATTGGACAGTGAAGCGCCTCCTTCGATGGATCTGATGAGCTGGCCCTTTGAGCCCGGGCCGCCACATGGACCAGCGCCACACCATTCAACCCATTGGCACGATCGGGCAGCGAGGCGATCCTTGACCCCAAGCCAACGCTGCAGACCTAGGGTTTCAGACCCATAGCGTCGAGGCAGCGCAAAGAGATGAAGTGCGCCCCAGGCGCAGTTGACCCTGGGCGTTCAAGAGGTGCAAACGGGGCCCGACCGGTGATGACAGCCAGGTTCGTCAGCCCTGAAATCAAAGGCACGGAAAGGAGGTGAAACCATGGGTGAAGCAATGAAAGGCGGATCGTCTCATTCACTGATCGAAGCGGTTAGCGCGAAGTCAGTTACACAGGCGATGACAGAAGCGATCACAAGCGAGGTCACAGCGTCAGCGACACGCAGCGCCACACAGGCGCTGACAGCAGCGATGCAGACAGCCGCGGTGACACAGTCCGTGACACAAGGTGTGACACAGGCGATGACACTGGGCATGACACAAGCCGTCACACAGGCGCTGACACAGGCGATGGCCACACTGGCCAAGCTGCCTGATTTGGCCCTGACACTGTCCGAGACATTGTCTCAGACACTGGCCGGCGGACTGACAGCCCGCGTATCGCAAGCGTTGACATCTGAGGCCGTCACAGCCTCGCTGCGAGGCGGGGCTACAGCCGGCTGAAGGCTGCACGACGAGGAGTGCCCATGTTCAGGAGCCAAAGCCGCATCCGCTCCTGTCCAGTTGGTGAAGAACATCCGGCAATGCCGCGCCGGACTCGTTGCCATCCCAAGCATTCGTTGCAATGGCAGGTCTGCCAACGCGGGCCTGCCGATTCGAGATCAAAGGACACGTAACCCTCACACACGCCCATGGCGCAACGGTAAAGGGCTGAATCGGCCAACGGAGCACTAGACGCTGGAAAGAAATTTTTGTCGATCCTGGGAGACCACCTCCGCGAGCTAGACGTGGAGACCTCCCGCAGCGACGAGCGCTCGTCGCTGAAGCGTGCGGATCGGCGCGGCGGAGCGTCACCAGGTGCCTCACATGGAGTGGTTCAAGTCTGAAGCGCAACGGCCTTGTAAACCGTAGGTTGCGGGTTCGAATCCCGCTGGGCGTACCAATACCAGGAGAGCAGCTTGAGTACCGACACGTTACAGGTTCCACCTAAGCGCGGGCAGCTGCCCTCCACCAAAGTCTTCATCGAGGACCTTCCCCGCCATCTTGACCGAGTCGTCTTGCTCGAGGGCTGGCTGGTCACCGTCCGGCACTCGCGCAGCTTGAGCTTTCTGGTGCTCAAGGATCGCTCGGGAGAAATCCAGTGCGTGTGCCGAGACGAGCAGGCCGCTTCGCTGAAAGACCTCAACCCCGAGAGCGCGCTGCGCGTGCATGGCACAGCGCGCCGGGGTCGCCAAGGTGCCCACAGCGAGATCGAAATCGACGTCTCGGAAGTATCGGCGGCCGCCAGCGCTCACGCTCCGCTGCCCTTGCTCCCAGGTGCCACCGAGGAGCAGCGTCTGGACCACCGATATCTGGATCTGCGCCATCCGAAGAAGCAGCTGGCCTTTCGGGTGCAGAGCCACCTTGAATGGGCCGCTCGCAACTTCCTTGTGCAGCGCGGCTTCCTGGAACTGCACACGCCGAAGATCACCGCAGGCGGCAGCGAGTCAGGCGCTGCCGTGTTCAAGCTGCCATATTTCAGCCAGCAGGCCTGCCTCGTGCAGTCGCCCCAGTTCTACATGCAGATGGCCATGGCGGCAGGCATGGATCGCGTCTATGAGGTCGGCCCGGTTTTCCGTGCTGAATCGGCGCAGACCAACCGCCACGCCACCGAATTCACCTGCCTGGACGTGGAACAGTCCTGGCTCGAAGACACCGGCGCGCTGATGGATCTGGCCGAGGCCTTGCTGCACGAGATGCTGCTTGCAGTGCGCCAGCGTTACGGTGCCGAGATCATGAAGAGCCTGGGTCTTCCCGTCGAGGTTCCTGAGACGCCTATCCCCCGCCTGCCGCTGGCCATGGCGCGACAACTCAGCCCGGACCTGGCCAGCGCGAGGCTGTCCCACCAGGCCGAGCAGCTTTTGTGCAAGCACGCCCGAGAGCTCAGTGGCCACAGCTTCGTGTTCATCACCGACTACCCGGCGGCGGACCGACCCTTCTACACGCGGTGCCACGAGACCGCCCCAAGCGCAGCCCCGCTGAGCTGCAGCTTCGACTTGCTGTGGCGCGGCATGGAGATCGCCTCTGGCTGCCTGCGAGAGCATCGCCATGATCGGCTGGCGCGACAAGCGGCTGAATCCGGCTTGGACGACCAGGCCCTGAGTCACTACTTGCGCGACTTCTACCTGCCCATGTTCCGCAATGGCTGCCCTCCACATGGCGGCTTTGGCATCGGCTTGGATCGACTGATGATGGCCCTGATGGGCCAGGCGTCCATCCGCGAAGCCAGCTTTGCCTACCGAGGATCAGAGCGCTATGTGCCCTGAGATGCACATCGCGCAGGTCGCGCAGATCGAGCTAGGCGGTTTCATGCTGCCGCGCGTGCAGCGCCTGCTGTCTGAAGCACCCTTGCAGATGATGCCGCCGCAATCTGCGCAACGCTCGCCGCTGGGTGCGCTGGCGTTGAAGCTTCGCCCGGTGAACGCCGACCCCGCGTCGAGGGACTGCCAACGCCTGGTCGACTGGCTGCAACAAGCTGCCTGGGTGGAGCAGCTGGCATTGCGCCCGCCCAACGTCTATGTGCGACCGGACGCTACGGTTGCCGGTGAATGGGTGCAGGCTGGCATGGCCGAACGTTGGCGCAATCTGCGCGTTTGCCTACCGGAAGACGCCTCATGCGGCGCCGAGTTGGATGTGCGGCACCCGAGCCTGCAACAGCTGCGCCACGATGTCGTGGCGATCGCGTGGCAGCGCCTATGTCGTGCATTGGGTCAGCCTGACCGGCCCACACCGGCTGTCGAGGGCCTCGATGTGCCCCAGGGCACGCTTCGCGCCCGTGCTGGCGGCAGTGTGGACGTGCAGGACTTGCTTTGCGCGCTGCAGGGGCTGGAGCAATCCAGCGGCGGCACGCCAGCGCAGGGGCCTGCTGCGCTGCGCTTCTTTCTGCTGCGCTGGCCACGCGGGCAGCGCGTGCTGCTGACCGACGCTCGCCTGGCTGAGAGCCAGCGAGCACTGGCATCGCTGAGCCGAGACGACAGCGGCGCACCCGACGTCGAGCCCGATGGCCCGACTGCAGCTCGCCGACGCGGCGAGCTCGCGGCCATCGTAGACCAGCTGGACGCCGCCCTGCTTCGTGCGCTGGAACAGCAGGACGCCTGTCCGCTGCTTCGCCACACGCTGCAAGTCGCCGAGGCGCTGAGGGATGCGCACGCTCAACTCGCCGCAGACAGCGGCCTGCGCCAGGCTGCACACCAGGCCATCTTCGCGGGTTTGTACCTCTGCGGGCTAGAAAAACTCTCTTCCCAGCCGCGCGCCGCGGCGCACCCCCACCCCTGGATCCCATCCGATCCTGAGCCCATGAGGAGCACTCCATGTCCACACTGACTGCCAAGCCTGAAGGCTTCAAAGACGCCTACGCATGGACCGGCGACGTACTGGCCGCCCTGCGAGGCTCGCTGGACCATCTCGACTTCACCGAAATCCTTCCCGCCATCCTTTCCGAGCGCTACGAGCCCGGCGCCAGGCACAGCATCGCCGTGCTGGGCGACCGCGCCCTGCCGGACGTTCACACCGCGCAAGGGCTCAATGGCGAGCCCCGCGTGACGGTCAGCGGCGAGCGCTTCTTCTACCTTCCCGTGAGCCACTGCGTGGAGAAGCAGTTGGCGCTCGAGTACACCGATCGGGTCTATTGCATGGCCCCCTGCGTGCGCCTGCTGATGGAAGGCGAGGACCGCAGCGGTCGCCATCTCTACAGCTTCTTTCAAGCTGAGATCGAATGGCACACGGAGAGCGTGGACGAAGCACACGACACCATCGAATCGATCCTCAGCGGCTTTGCCAGCAGGCTTCGCGCGCGGCTACAGGCTGCCGGGCGGCTTAACGAAAGCGCACAGACGCGCCTGGCCGCACTTGAGTCCACGCCGTACGAGCGACTCAGCTTTGCCCAGGCTCGCGAGCGCGTCCGCAGCGTTGGCGGCAATGTCAACCCGCATGCTGCCGGCGACCTAACGCATGCCGAAGAAATGGCCCTATCCGAGGCCAGCAACGCTCCCTTCTGGATCACGCATTACCCCGACGGCGTGCGCGATTCCCTGTATCGGAGAAACGGCGACGGCAGCTTCGCGACCTACGACCTCATCTTGCCGTTTGGCGAGGGCGAGCTGGCCACAGGCGGACTGCGCCCCGACTCGGGCGCCGACATCCTGGCCCAGGCGCAGAAATTCACCGCAGCACCACATCGCTACTACGCGGACTGGAAGCAGCGCACGAAGCTGCAGACCGGCGGCATTGGCTTTGGCGTGGAGCGCCTGATCCGCTACTGCGCTGGCGCCTCCAGCGTGCTGGACCTGCGCTATGCCCACGACCAGGGGCCCAATGCCGCGATCAACCCGAATCTGCCAGCGGGTGGCTCAACTACGGGGGCCTTTTGACATGAGCTCCATTGCACCGCTCACCCTAGCCGACATGGAGTCGGCGGCCCGCGCGTCGATGGACGCCGCGACCTGGGCCTATTTGGCTGGCGGCGCAGGCACCGAGCGCGGCATCGCCGGCAACCTGCAAGCCCTGGATAACGTCTGGCTTCAGCCTCGAGCGCTGCAAGGTGGCGCTTCGGCATCGACCGAGTGCTCGATCCTGGGCACGCAGCTGTCCCTGCCGGTGCTGCTGGCGCCGACCAGCCCGCAGCGACTGTTCCATCCCGAGGCGGAGCTGGCGACTGCCCGCGCCGCACTTGAGTCCGGCAGCATATCCATTGTCAGCACCGACACCCACTTCTGCTTCGCCGACATTGCCGAGCATGCGCCTCAGCGGTGCTGGTTCCAGCTTTATGCCTACAGCTCGCGGCGCGAAGTAGACGCCAGTCTGGACATGGCGGCCGAGGCCGGCGCAACGGCCCTGGTGCTGACCGTAGATGCGTCCTTTTCCGCCCGGCGCTTGAGCACGCGCCGGGCGGGCTTTCATGTGCCGCCCGACATCGCCTTTGGCACGCTGCGCTCACTGGGCATTGGCGATGGCAGCGTACCAGCCAACGGACGTATGGAACGGCTGGCGCTTTCCTGGCAGGACCTGGAGCGCCTGCGCCGGCGGTGGAAAGGCCCCCTGTTGCTCAAGGGTGTACTCGACCCGAACGACGCGCAGCGCGGCGTGGACAGCGGCGCCGACGGCTTGATCATCTCCAACCACGGCGGGCGCCAGCTCGATGCTGTGGTGCCCAGCCTTTGGGCGCTGCGGCGAATCGTTGCGCACATAGGCCGAAATCGGCCCCTGCTGCTCGACGGCGGCATTCGCAGTGGCACCGACATCATCAAGGCCCTGGCCATGGGCGCACATGCCATCTGTATCGGACGCCCGTATCTCTGGGGCTTGGCACTGGACGGCAAAGCCGGCGTGCAGACCGTACTGTCACTGCTTCACGAGGAATTGCAGGACGCCATGATGCAGATGGGTATGGCGTGCCTGGAAGACATCGGTCCGGACTGCCTGGTTGACCCCAGCGGGCTTGGTGCCTTGCCGAAGTCCTGGAGGCCTCGCCATGAATGAGATGAACAGCAGCGCCGGCCTGGTGCCTTTGACGCGGGGCATTCCGCCGATTGAGACGATCCCCAGTGCGGCGCTGGCCGACTGCGCTCGAGAGCTTCTTGCCAAGGATGCCGGTCGTTTGTTTCAGTACGCGGCGCTCGGTGGCAACAAAGGCGATGCCTTGCTTCGTGAACAGCTGGGTCGCCAGCACAGCTGCGATCCGGAAGGCATCTTTGTCGGCAACGGTTCGCTGCAGGTGCTGGACTTGCTTTGCGCAGAACTGCGCCCGAATGGGGACTTCGAGGTGGTGGTGGAGTCCCCCACCTACGACAGGGCGCTGGGTATCTTTCGGCGTCATGGCGCCACCTTGCTTGGCGTGCCCGTGCAGCCGGACGGGATGGATATCGAGCAGCTAGAAGCGCTGTTGACCAGACATCGTCCCACGCTGATCTACACGATCGCGGACTTCCAGAATCCCAGCGGAGTAACGCTCAGCACGGCCAAGCGACATCGACTCCTCGCCCTGGCGCGTGAGCATGACATGATCGTTGTCGAGGATCTGCCCTACCGAGCGCTGCGCTACCACGGCAGGAGCCCTCCGAGCCTGGCTGATCTGGCCGACGGCGCGCGCGTCATCGGCCTCTGCTCCTTGAGCAAGACGCTCAGCCCTGGCCTTCGAATTGGCTATGCGATGACTGATGCTGCGACGGCGCGTTCGCTGGCCCACCGCGCAGAGAACACCTATCTGTGCGCGTCGCCGCTGTGCCAAGGCATCGCCGCCCGAGCCCTGAGCCAGGGCCTGATGGACGTCAGCCTGGCGCAGACGCGCCAAACTTTGGCCGCCCGCCATGACGCAGCCTGGCGGGTTGCCCATCGACTGCTGGGTGACGCGCTGATGGCCCGGCCGGACGGAGGCTACTTCATGAGTGCCTTGCTCCCTTGCGCATTCTCCGAGACGCAACTCATCACTCGTGCGAGCGACCGCGGCGTAGCGCTGACGCCAGGCAGCCATTTCTTCCCGCCTGACCGCGTTCCCGCGCAGCACTTCTTCTTGCGCATCCCCTTCCAATCGTTGGGCGCTGATCGCCTGGCGCTGGCGCTGGAAGCCGTCGTTGACGCCACCGGCGCCTGAGCATGCGCGCCCACGAATCTGGATTCGGCTGCTTGCCCCTGTACCGCGCGGCTCATCCGGTCCATTCGCGTCACGCTCTGGTGCCGCTTGAGAGCCAGTCGCGCCGTGGACTGCATGCCTATGACGAACGCGCCTTGCTGCGCCTGGTCCGATCGGTAGACCCCGGCCGCGCGCCTGCACTCTGGGAACATGCGGGTGCGGCCTATCTTGCAAACCGCTCACCGCTGGCCCTTCGCGCGGTTGCGGCATTGCGCCGTGACGAGGCCGTGTCGCTGCACCTGACCGGTTTGGGGCTGCCTGTGGACATTCCCTTGCCACCCACGCCCTATCAGGGGCAATCCGACCCTGGCAGCATCACGCTGGCGCTGCTCAAGCTTTTCGGCCTGGTCCGCCACATGGGCGCCCGCGTGGTCGCCTATACGAACGAGGACAGTGGGCGCATCTATCGTGACGTCGCCGCGCGCCAGGGCGCGCACGACGAAGTCAGCTCCCAAGGCTGGGCTCAGCGCCTGCCGTGGCACACCGATTGCGCCTATCGGCCGCTGACCGACTTTGACCAAGGGACCGGCTTTGCGGACGGATCTCCGGCACCGCGCTGGCTCGTGTTCTGTGTCGTGCACGACAAGCCAGCGGTCCCATTGACTCTGGTTCCGGCGACCGGCGTCATTGCGCGGCTAGCGCCCCAGCACCGTGATGCACTCTTGCAGCCGGAGTTCGACATCACAAGCCCCCAGTCCTTCGGCCCGCAGCTGCACTCGCAAGGCCTGCCGCTGTTGCTGTCGGATGGCCGAGGGGGGCACTTCGTGCGGCTCAACGAGCTCGGCTGCACCGGCCGCACGGCGCGCGCCCGCGAGGGCTTGGCAGCACTGTCGGAGGCCTTGCAGGACCCACCAGGCTTGCAACGCATTGCACTGCGAACGGGCGACATGATCGTGCTCGACAACTGGCGGGCCTTTCACATGCGCAGCGCCTACACGCCGAACTGGAACGGCCGAGATCGGTGGCTGGTACGCGTATACGCCGTACCGCACGAGGTTCGCGGCCTGCCCGTTCGAAAGGGCATGGAGCGAATATGGAAATGACGCCGACAAAGCCGCGCGAACTGCACGACCCGGGGCGCGACGAGTTCCTTGCCTGCGCGCGCGAAGGTTCGCCTGCGCTGATCCATGGCGTGGTCTCTGCCTGGCCCTGCTCTCGGCTGTGGAGCGACGCCTATCTGCGCGATCGACTGCACGGACGCAAGTTCCTGGTCAACGAAAGCCCCGATGGCCTGTTCGGCATCCAATCCAGTCGCATGCTTGACTCGCAGGGCCTTTGCCACATCAGCTTTGACGAGTTTCTCGACCGTGTCCACACCTGCGGCGACGGCGATGAACCGCCAGCTGAGCGGGGGCCCGTGTTCTATATGCAGCAAAAGCCCGCCGCAGAGACCTTCCCGGAGTTGCTGCCCGACGTCGGGCACGCCAGTTTTGTCGACTTGGCCACGCTCAGTCAGCTCAATATCTGGATCGGGCAGCGAGGCAGTCGCATCCCCATGCACTACGACAGCTTCGACAACTTACTGGTGCAAGTTCGCGGCAGAAAGTCGGTGCGCCTCTATCCGCCCAGCCAGACACCTTACCTCTACCCCGGGCTGGATGGCGTGGATTTCGCCAGCCACGTCGATCCCGAACAGCCGGACCTGCAGCGCTACCCGCTCTTCGCGCGGGCTGCAGGTGCAATGGACTTCACCCTGGAAACCGGAGAAATGCTCTATCTGCCACCCTTCTGGTGGCACTCCATCCGAGCGCTGAGCAACGCGAACATCAGCATCAACTACTGGTACGACACGGCCTTTGGATTGCCGCGCCAGCCACTGCAGCAGGCGCGGGACCTGTTACGGCTGACCTTGTCGCAAAGCAAGGCTCTTCCCCCGGTACAGCTGGACGTTATGCGCGCTATGCTTCGCCAGGCTGCGGATTTCACCTGAGGGAAGCTGAATCCTACGGACCTCTCAGCTTGTCCGATTCAGCATCCCTCGAAGCATGGCTCAACTGCAACGTTCGAGGGACCACGAAAGCTCGCACAGGCTCGCAGCAAAACCGCCCCTCCCGCCGCCCTCAGTAGTAGTTGATCACCCCCCCATCCTGCGCCCTCACACTCGCGATCCGCGCCGCCATCCTCGCCTGCACGGCCACGGGCAGGGGGGCGAAGCCGGTGTCGGCCAGCAGGCGGTCGCCGGATTGCAGGGTCCAGTTGAGGAAGTGCAGGGCCTCGCTGGCCGCGGCGGCGGACTTGGGGCGGGCATCGACCAGGATGTAGGAGGTGACGGTGATGGGCCAGGTGCCCTTGCCGGGGCGTTGCAGCAGGCTGGCGGATTCGTCGCCCGTGCGGCCCATGGAGGAGTTGCGCACGGCCTCGCGGAAGCCGGCCTCGCCGGCGGTGACGAAGTCGCTGTCGTCGGCATTGCGCAGCTGCACGCCGCTCAGCTGGGCCTTCTGCAGACGGTCGAAGGAGACGTAGCTGATCGCGCCCGGCGTGGCCTTGAGGGTCTGCGCGATGCCGTCATTGCCTTCCGCCGCCACCGGGGCCAGAGAACCCTCCGGCCACTTGGGCAGCATGCCCGCGCCGATCTGCTCCCGGAAGGCCGGTGAGACCAGGCTCAGGTAGCGGCTGAAGGCGTCGGTGCTGCCGGACTTGTCCTTGCGCACCACGCGGGTGATGGGCAGGGCAGGCAGGGGCACGCCCGGGTTCAGCGCCGTGATGCGCGCATGGTTCCAGTGCCGGATCTCGCCTCGGAAGATGTCAGCCAGGGTGGGACCATCCAGGCGCAGCTGCGCCACGCCCTTGAGGTTCACCGCCGGCACGATGCCGCCTACCAGCATCGGCAGCTGCACCAGGTGCTTGCTGGCCAGGTCGGCCTCGCTGAAGGGGACGTCGCTGCCGGCGAAATCCACGGTACGGGCCTGGATCTGCTTTTGGCCGTCGCCGGATCCGGTGGGCTTGTAGCGCACCTTGCGGCCATGGGCGCGCGCGTACTGCTCGGTCCAGGCCTGGTAGACCACGGAGGGAAAGCTGGCGCCCACGCCCTGCACATCGGCAAGGGCATGGCTGGGGCTCAGGGCCGGCAGCAGGACACCCAGCACGGCCGCGCGCAGGGCGTGGCGGCGCAGGAATTTCGGGGCAGGGGCTTGGGGAAGGGGGGGCAGTGCGCGTGACATGCCCGGCATTCTGAAGACGATTTATGACAGTTCTGTTCCAAACTGGGCCAGGGGACTGTCGCCAGCCTTCGTCATCGGACAGCGGTCACCTCGATCTCCACGAGCCAGCCGGGCACCACCAGCCCGGCCACCTGCATCACGGAGCGGGCCGGCAGGTTCGGCTGGGCGGCCGTGCCGAAATGCTCGCTGTAGGCGGACATGAAACCGTCAAAGTCCATGCGGCCGCCCTTGGCCGGGTCGCCCACCAGAAAGACCTGCATTTTCACGACCTGGCCCATGGAAAGGCCCAGGCCCTTGAGCTGTCGATCGATGTTGGCCAGTACGCTGAGCGTCTGGGTGCGGGTGTCGCCATAGGCAGCCAGGCTGCCGCGCTCGGCCTTGGGGTCAGCCACGGCCGGCACGGCGCCGCTGACGAAGACCAGAGTCCGGCCCGCGGGCACCTCCACTGCGCTGGCGATGGGGAAGCTGGAATTGGGGATGCGATGGCGGATGACCTCAGGCGAGGGCGCCGCAGCAGCGGGCGGCGTCTGGGCCTGGACGGCCAGCGCGAGGGGCAGCAGGCAGGCAAGGGCGAGTTGTTTCATGCGGGCTCCAGATAACGGATGGAATCAGTGGTCTTGTGCGCGCCGCTCAGTGCGCGACGGCCGGGCTGGCCTGCTGGCCCTTGCGAACCTCGGCCGACTCGGCCGGCGTGACACCTGCGGTCTCGGGGGGCATGCCGCCGAAACGCGCGCGCACATGGCTCAGCACGGCGGCGACCTGCTCGTCGCTCAGCTGGCGGCCAAAGCCAGGCATGGCGCGGTGGCCATTGAGCACCATGTGCAGGGCATAGGGCGTGGCCGCCAGGCGTGGATTGCCCTGCAGGGCTGGATAGGCGCCGGCCCCACGGGCCCCGCGTCCGTCGGGCATGTGGCAGGCGGCGCACAGGGCGCCGTACAGGGCCGGGCCGCTGCGTTGCTCGAAGCGCCAGCCGCTGGAGAAGCGGGGCTCCGGGCCCTGTGCAGGATCGTCGGCCAGGACCAGCGCGGGCAGCGCCGCCAGCAGGAGTGTCAGGGCGGCTTTCATGCGGCGCGGGCCTTCTCGTGCAGCTGGGTGATGGCGTGGCGGGCCGAGAGTACGGCGCCTTCCTGCCAGGCGGGCAGCAGGGAGGCGTGCTCGCCGGCCAGGATCAGGCGGCCATCCATCTTCAGCAGCGTGGGGTAGTGGCGCTCGCGGGCCACTCGGCTCCAGTCGCCGAAGCAGCCCAGGGTGGCCGGATGGCGGTGCCAGCCCACGGTCATGCCACTTTCGTACTCGGTGGCGGCCTGGGGATGGATCAGGCTGTCCATGCGCAGCACCTCGCGCAGCCGCTCGGCCGGAGGCAGGGCGGTGAACTCCAGGGCCTGCGTGGCGAAGGCATAGGCGCCCAGCAGCACGCCCTTGCGGCCCTGCAACTCGTGATTGGGGTAGCCGATCAGGCGAATGGGCAGCTCCGTGCTGCTCATGCCGCCGAAGATGGCCTCGTCCTCCTCCCAGAAGCGGCGCCGGAACTGCAGGCCGGCCTTGAAGGCGGAGAAGTAGGGCACGGCCTCGATGGCCTCGTGCAGGGCCGCGCTGCACTGCACGTCCAGCTGCGAGAGCACGGACAGCGGCAGGGTGCAGAGGCACCAGTCGGCCTGCACGGTCTGCTCGGGCTGCCCGGGGCGGGCGAGATCCTGCACCCGCACCCGCACGCCCTGAGCGTCCTGCTGGATGGCGCTGACGCGGCGGCGCAGGCGGATGCGCTGCATGCCCACGGCCTGGGCCAGGGCCTGAGCGATGCGGTCCATGCCGCCCACGGGCTGGAACAGCGGGGTCTGGTATTCGAAGCCCGCGCCTTGGTCCAGCTGACCCCAGAGGCCGGAGCGCAGCAGGGCCTGCAGGCCTTGCGGCTGGGCCTCGGGCGGGTGGGCCAAGACGCCCATGCCGGGGAAGGGCTCGAAGCCGCGACGGTCGGCGGCCACTTCTCCGGCGCGGTAGCGGCCCTCGCGGTCCAGGCCACCGAACTGCTGCAGAGCCTGAACGAGGCGCTCGCGGTCCTCGGGTGTGAGGGTCTCGTCCAGGGGCTGTTGGCGCACCAGCTTGGCCAGCAGCTCGGCGACGTCGCCGCGGAAATCGGCCTGCACCTCGCGCAGACGCTGCGGCCGGCCGCCCGCCACGCGCGGGCTGTGCACATAGGCGTTGTGGTTGAGCTGGACGAAGGGCTCCAGCTTCACCCCCAACTGGCGGCAGTAGTCCAGCACGCCGTGGTGATGGAAAGGGATGCGCCAGGGGCCGGGATTGAAGTATTGGCCGCGGTCGAACTGGCAGTGCTGGGGGGCGCCACCCAGCTCGGTGTAGCGGTCGCCGCCGCGCAGGGTCCAGCAGCGGCCGCCGATGCGGTCCTGGTATTCGAGGATCTCGACCTCATAGCCCGCCCGCAGCAACTCCAGGGCCGACACCAGGCCGGCCACGCCTGCGCCCAGGACCAGCACCCTTTTGCCGCGGGCTGGGGCGGGGCCCAGCCGGAAGCCGGCCTGGGCCGGCGAAGCCTGGGCCAGGCCCAGGGCACTCATCGCGGCATAGACCGCGCCGCTGCCTGCCACGGCGCCCAGGCGCTGCAGCCAGGCGCGCCGGCTCGGGCCGCGGGCAGGGGAGGTGAGGATAGGCATGGGGCGGACCATAGCAAGTGCCGCCACGCGCTCACAGAGGGTCTATGCCGGGTGACTTTGGTGATGGGGTGCGGTGGGCCGGGGCGGCCTTCAGTCCAGCGTCCGCAGGTGCTGGTCCTCGGCCCAGGACAGCAGGCTGGGCCCGGCCGGCCCCCAGCGCAGGCGGTTGATGCCGGCGTTGGGGATGTCACAGGCCCGCGGGCCGCTCAAGGGCAGACCCCGGGCCGCGCGCCAGACCATGTCCAGCGCACCGCCATGGGTCAGTACCAGGACGCGGCCGCCGCCATGCAGCCGGGCCAGGCCGGCCGCGGCGGCAAGGATGCGCTCGGAGAATTGCCGCCGGCTCTCGGCGCCGCCGGGCAGGGCGTAGTCCGGGTCATGGCGCTGCCATTGGGCGTGCAGCTCCGGGTGGGTGCTGCGCAGGGTGTCTACGCTCTGACCTTCCAGTACGCCGAAGGACTGCTCGCGCCAGGCGGGGTCATGCCGCATGGGCAGGTCCAGGGCCTGGCAGACGGGCTCGGCGGTTTGGCGCGCGCGGCCCAGGTCGCTGCTGATGACGGCGTCGAAGCGCAGGCCTTCCGAGCGCAGCTGCTGCGCCAGGCGCCGGGCCTGGGCCAGGCCGCGCTCGTTGAGTGGGACGTCGATCTGGCCCTGGAAGCATTTGCGCAGGTTCCAATCCGTCTCACCATGGCGGACGAGGACCAGTTCGGCGAAGGCCTGCGGCTCAGACATAGGGCGCCTGCAGCCCTTCCGCCGCCCACAGGCCCTGCACGGCGGGGCGGGCCAGCATGCGCTGCACATAGGGCCCCAGGTGCGGCATGGCGCGCGCCGGGCGCTGCAGACCCCGGGTCCAGCGGCACATCATGAAGGCCAGCGGATCGACGGCGCTGAACTGCTCGCCAAGCATCCAGGGGCCGCCGTGGCGGGCGAACTCGGCGTCCAGGATGTCCAGCAGCTCGCTGGCGCGTTCCTCCGCCAGCACTTTGATCGCGGCAATGGCCTCCGGGAACTGCGCGGGCAGATGGCGTTCCGGGTAGAACCAGCGGCCCATGGTGGGCTGCAGGCCGGTGCTGAGCCAGCTGATCCATTTGTAGGCCTGGGCCCGCGCCTCGCTGGCCAGGGGGGGCAGCAGTGCGGCGTCTGGGTGGCGGTCGGCCAGGTGCAGCAGGATGGCGGCGGTTTCGTACAGCACCAGCTCGCCGTCCACCAGGACCGGGATCAGTCCATTGGGGTTGAGGCGCAGGTACTCGGGGCTGCGGTGGGCGCCCCGGTCGCGGTCCACCGGGACCAGCTCGAAGGGCTGGCCCAGCTCCCGCAGCAGCAGGTGCGGGGCGAGGCTGGCATTGCCGGGTGCGAAGTACAGACGAAGCATGCGGAAATCCTTGCGCAATCGAGGAAAACAGTCCCCACTGCGGGGGAGAGGGGTCGGTTGGTAGCAACGAATCTTTACAATTCGTTCGCCTTGGGACCCGCCAACGGCGGCAGCAGACCGACTGTAGCGGGCCAGAGAGCTGAGGGAATGAAGAGCGTGGAGGAGGAAGGGCGATGTCCGCTTTACTGAAGAAGGCCCTGGCGCATCCGGGGCTATGCCGCAAGGACAGGCTCAAGCTGCGCTTGGGCGCCTTGCTGCATCCTGGGGCCACGCGGCGCTGGCTGCAATACATCCATGCCGAACCGCTGCTGGCCCAGGCCTGCTGCCCGCGGCTGTTGACCAAGGCCTTCCGGCCCTATCTGCGCAACAGCCTGCGCTGCCGGGAGCGGGTCGATACCCTGATCAACCACTACGACACCCTGGGCGCCCTGGGCCTGCTGCCCCTGGCGTCCGCAGCGGCGCGGCAACCCCAGCTGCTGCATGCTGGCCTGAGCAAGTCCGGCCTGCCTTTCAGCCTGGAGCTCAATGCCATCCATGACGGGCACCGGGAGGGCGAGCTCTGCCTGCGCCTGCGCCTGGACGGCGTCTCGCTGTTCGGCATCAGCTTCGTGCTGCAGCAGCGTGACGGCCGGCTGCACATGCTGGTGGGTCGTCTGCAGGGGGAGTCGGGCGAGTCCGCTCGGGAGCAGGTCCGGGTGGCCACCAAGGAATTCCATGCCTGCCGGCCCGCAACCCTGCTGGTGACGGCGGCCCGGCAGCTCGCGCGGGTGCTGGGCTGCGAGTCGGTGCGCCTGGTCTGCAACAGGGAGCGCATTGCCATCAACCTCTGGCGGCGCTGGCGCATCCGGGCTGATTACGACCAGAGCTGGCAGGAGCTGGGCGCCCGCCTTGGTGCGGACGGCCTCTTCGAGCTGGCTCCCGTGGCCCTGCAGGAGCTGGACTACGAACAGATCCCCTCGAAGAAGCGCGCCGAGGCGCGCAGGCGCTCGCTGCTGCTGGATGGGATCCACGCCGGCCTCAGCGCCCGCCTGGGATGGCCGCAAGCCAGCTTTACCTTGGCGCAATAAGCCCCGAATCCGGGCGCGTCAGCATGGCGCCATGCCTTGACCGAGTCGGCGAGACGCCCATGCTCACTCTGTTGCGCCCCCTGGCAATGCCCTTCATCCTGGGCCTGTGCGGTCTGGGTGCGAGCCCCGCTTTCGCCGGCACCCGTGTCGATGTCGGGGTCGGCCTGCGCTTCGACAACCGCTGCCACCAAGACCACTAAGACCCGGCGCCGGGCTATGTGGTGGCCCATGCACCGGCGGGCGCGGGGGGCCGTCCATCATCACGCCGATCCCAACCACTTCCACGGCGGCATCTGGTACCGCCCCTGCGGCCCGCGCCTGCGGGTCGTGCTGCCGCCGGTGGGCATCGTCGTGCCGCTGCTGCCCTCGGCCTATGTGGCGCTGCGCATTGGCGGCGCCCCCTTCTTCTATGCCAATGGCGTCTATTACCAGGGCGCCCCGGGCGGCTACGTCGTGGTGAGCCCGCCCGCCGAGGCCGCGCAGGCCGTGCCGGCACTGCCGCCGCCGCCGCCGCTGGAGCCCGAGCCCACCATCGATCCGCGCAACGGCCAGAGCGCGCAGCAGACCGAGGCCGATCGCCAGGAGTGCAACCGCTGGGCCACCAGCCAGCCTTCGGCGCTCAACGATGCGGGTGTCTTCAACCGGGCTGTGGAGGCGTGCATGGATGGACGCGGCTACAGCAGGCGCTGAGGCTCGGCGCCGCTCAGGCGTGGCAGACGCGGTTGCGGCCGGCGTCCTTGGCGCGGTAGAGCTGGGCGTCGGCCTGCTCCAGCAGCGCAGCGGCGCTGGCCGCAGCCGGGTCGGCGGCCAGTCCCATGCTGAGGCTCACCTGCAGGTGCGGCGCCAACTGGCTCCAGTCCTGGGCGGCAACGCTGGCGCGCAGGCGCTCGCAGACGTCCGCCGCTTCGCGCAGCGGTGTCTGCGGCAGTGCCATCACGAACTCCTCGCCTCCGTACCGGGCCAGCAGCCGGGCCCCGCCGAACTGCCGCTCCAGCAGGGCGGCCACGCGGCGCAGCACCTCGTCGCCGACCGCGTGCGAGTACTGGTCGTTGATGCGCTTGAACCAGTCGATGTCGGCCAGCACCAGGGTCAGGTCTTGCCCTTGGCGGCGACAGTCCTCGAACATCTGCCGGACGGACTCGTCGAAATGCCGCCGGTTGTGGAGCCCGGTCAAGGCATCACGGATGCTCAGCTCCTTCAGCTGGCGGGCCTGCGAGCTGATGGTGGCGTGCGAGGCGCGCAGTTCCGCGTCGCTGTGCGCCAGGGCCTCGCTCATGTGGTTGAAGGCCTGGGCCAAGGCCTCGATCTCCGCGCTGCCCCGCGCATCGACCCGCTGCAGCAGCTCGCCGGCATGCATGCGCCGCACGGCCTGGGTCAGTCGGCGCAGCCGGGCGCTGAGGCCGGTGCCCAGCAGCAGGCCCAGCAACGCGGCCAGCACGGTAGCGGCGAGGGCGCCCACCAGCAGGGCCTGCCGCATGGCGGCCAGGTAGGCCAGGTCGTCCTGCCCGGGGCTCAGCACCCCTTCGGCCGACACATAGGCCCGGACCTCGCCACCCACTCGCACCGCCTTGGCCAGGGCGCGTTGCGCCTCGGGCAGGGCCTCGCCTCGTGGATAGCTGCCGGCGCCCAGCAGCACCCGGTAATTGGCGTCGGTGAGGATGAAGCGAAAAGGCGGATGGCTGCCGGGCCCGGCGGAGGGCGGACCGTCCGGCCCCGGGCGCGGACCGGGTGCAAAGCGGTCATCCGGACCGGGCTCCGGCCGTGGCCCGGGAGCAAGGCCGCCCTCTGGCCGCGGGCCCCGCCCCG
>NZ_JACJUG010000041.1 GCF_014174515.1 Mitsuaria sp. WAJ17 | reverse complement strand
GCCCCGGCGCCGGCACCCGCCAGCGGCGCGTCCTCCCCGGGGCGCCCAGCGCAAGGGCTGTTGTGCGCCCGGGAGGACGGCGGGGACGCTGACCCTGCCGCCCAGGTCGCCCCGCAGGATCTGGACACGGCGTTCGCCGAGGCCGCGCGGCGCGCAGCGACCCAGCTGCAGGGGGCGAAGGGTGAGCTGGGGCAGGCCTTCGGGCAGTTCCTCGGGGCGTGGGACCGTCGGCAGATGGCGGTCCGGCAGTTCCAGCAGGGCGTCCCCGGCTGCGCGGCGGACGTGCGGTGCCAGGACGAGGCGGACCGGGTGGGGGAGTCGGCCTACGTGCTGGCCCTGTCGCCGCTGGTGAAGCGGGCCCTCGAGGGCCGAGACGCCCGCGTCTATGGCCTGGCCTACGCGGCCTGCTTCGGGGTGCCGAAGGCCCGGCGGGCGGGGTCCGGCTGTGACAGCCTTTCGGCGGAAGGCTGGCAGTTCCGGGATGCGGGCTCGCTGGAGGCGCAGGTCGCGCGGCTGTATGAGGCCCACATGGCCGATCAGGCCGGGGCGCTCGAGGAGGGCTACTTCCAGATGAGCCAGCGGCCTGCGCTGCCGATTCCCCGGTCCCCGTTCGGCTGGCTGGCGGAGGTGCCTGAGTTCGCTGCGCTGGACGATTCGGTCCAGGGCGTCATCTACACGAAGCTCATGATGGACATGCCGCGCCCCCGGCTCGAGACGCTGCTGCTGTCGCACTGCACGAAGTCCGCCATGGAGGCTCCCGCCCGGCAGCAGGTCTGCCAGACGCTGGCCCGGACCGTGATCGCCTCGCCCCAGGATCTGCGGGTGTCGCTGGCGGCGGTGGAGATCGCCAAGCGGCTCGGCACGCTGGACGAGCAGACGCGGGCCGTGGCGCGGGAGCTCAGCGCCGTCGAGCGGCGGATGGCGCGGGCCTTCGGCGCCCGGGACCGCATGCCCTGCGCCACCTTCCAGCGCTTTGCCGGCACCCAGCGGCAGGCCTGGCAGCGGGGCGATCTGGCGGCCTACCGCGAGCTGCCGTGATCGTGTCGATGTTCAGATCACGTTGAGCTCACGGTAGGGCTCGCCGCGCTGCAGCCGGTCCGCGCCCAACGGCGAGAGGTCCAGGGTCTCGTAGCGACCCGTGGCGATCCATTCCGCCAGCCCGCGCCCAATGCCCGGCGCATGCTGCAGCCCGTGGCCCGAGAAGCCGCAGGCCATCAGCAGGCGCTCCTGCCCGGGCCAGGGGCCCACCAGGCCGTTGTGGTCGATGTCGTTCATCTCGTAGTAGCCGGCCCAGCTGCGCGCCTGGCGCAGGCTGGCAAAACCTGGCACCCGTTCGGCCAGGGCGGGCCAGAGGCGCTCCTCGAAAAGGTAGTCCTCGGGATCCAGAGGGAGGTCCGGCGCATCCTCGCCGAAGGGCGGCCCGCCGCAGATGAACTGGCCCGCGCCCTCGGGCCGGAACCACAGGCCGGACGGGTCGATGATCAGGGGGCAGCCCGGCGCCTGCTCTTCGGTGCGGAAGGCATAGACGCTGCGCCGCCGGGCGCTGACGGGCAGGGCGACGCCCGCCGTGGCAGCCAGCTTCGCGGACCAGGCGCCGCAGGCCAGCACGAAGCGGTCCGCCGTCAGCAGGCCGCCGCTGGCGGCCTGCACCCCGCAGACCTGGCCCTGGCTGTCCCGCTCCAAGCGCAGGGCCTCGTCCTTCACGTACTGCACGCCGGCGGCCTGGGCCCGCTGCTTGAGCGACTGCAGCAGGCCCCAACCATCGAACCAACCCTCGCCGCTGCGACCCCAGCTGCCCAGGGCCAGGTCTTGCGTGGCGAGCCAGGGGAAGCGGCGCCGCAGCTCGGCCGGGTTCAGCAGGGCCACGTCGGCGCCCTGCCGGCGCTGCAGGGCATTCAGTGCCTCCTGCTGTGCGGCGCCCGAGGGCGGGATCAGGTAGAGATAGCCCTGCTCCACCAGCCCGGCCTGCGGCCCCGCGGCGCGCAGCACCTCCAGGCCGTGCAGGGACAGGGCGATGTTCAGCGGCGTGGAGAACTGCTGGCGGATGGAGGCCGCCGAACGCGCCGAGGAGGCCAGCTCGTAGCCCGGATCGCGCTCCAGCACCGTGATGCGGCCGCGCCAGCCCGGGCGTTCGGCCAGGCTGGCGGCCACGGCGCTGCCCAATGCCCCGCCGCCGATGATCAGCAGCGTGTCCGGCATGCGGCTCAGTCCTCGATGGTGAAGGGGCGCGGCTTGCCGTCCTTGTCGATGGCCACGTAGGTCAGCTGCGCTTCGGTGACCTTGACCACATGCGGGCTGGCCGGGTTGCGCTCGGCGATCACCTCCACCTGCAGGGTGATGGAGGTGCGGCCCACGCGGATCACCTGAGCATAGAAGGACAGCAGGTCTCCGATGGACACCGGCTGCTTGAACAGGAACTCCTTCACCGCGACGGTGGTGATGCGCCCGCGCGAGATCCGGGCCGGCAGGATGGAGCCGGCGATGTCCACCTGCGCCATGATCCAGCCGCCGAAGACATCGCCGTTGTGGTTGGCGTCAGCCGGCATGGGCATCACGCGCAGCACCAGTTCGCGGGGCCAGACGCGCGCGTCTGGGGCGGGAGCGGCGCTGGGCGCAGGGGCCAGGGGGCTTTGGGTGTCGGACATGGTGGGCAATCTGTACTGCAGTGACAATGCGGCCCATTCTCTACCTATCACCATGCGCCGTCATCCTTCTGTCACGACTCCTGCCTCCTCCTCGCACGCAGGCTCGGCCCAAGGTGGCGCTGCGCCCCGCCTGGACACCTCCGTCAAGGGCGACTGGGGCACCGTCGCCAAGCTCGTGCCCTACCTGTGGCACTACCGCTGGCGTGTGAGTCTGGCCCTGGGCTTCATGCTGGCCGCCAAGCTGGCCAATGTGGGCGTGCCGCTGCTGCTGAAGGAGCTGGTGGACAGCCTCAGCCTCAAGCCTGGTTCGGCCGAGGCGATGCTGGCGGTGCCTGTGGGCTTGCTGATGGCGTACGGGCTGCTGCGGCTGTCGACCTCACTGTTCACCGAGCTGCGCGAGCTGGTCTTCGCCAAGGCCACCGAGGGCACCTCGCGAGCCATCTCACTGCAGGTCTTCCGGCACCTGCACGACCTCTCCCTGCGTTTCCATCTGGAGCGCCAGACCGGCGGCATGACGCGCGACATCGAGCGCGGCACGCGCGCCGTGCACTCGTTGATCTCCTACTCGCTCTACAGCATCCTGCCCACGCTGATCGAGGTGGTGCTGGTGCTGGGCTTGCTCGGGATCAAGTTCGATGCCGTCTTTGCGCTGATCACCATTGCTGCCCTGGTGATCTACATCGCCTTCACCGTCTACGTCACCGAGTGGCGCACCCAGTTCCGCAAGCAGCTCAACGAGCTGGACTCCGTGGCGCACAGCAAGGCCATCGACTCCCTGCTGAACTACGAGACCGTCAAGTACTTCAACAACGAGGACTTCGAGGCCAGCCGCTACAACGAGAGCCTGGAGAAGCTGCGCCGCGCTCAGCTGAAGTCGCAGAGCACGCTGTCCATGCTCAACACCGGGCAGCAGCTGATCATCGCCCTGGCCCTGGTGGCCATGCTGTGGCGGGCCACGCAGGGCGTGGTGGCGGGCCATATGAGCCTGGGTGATCTGGTGATGGTCAACGCCTTCATGATCCAGCTCTACATCCCGCTCAACTTCCTGGGCGTGATCTACCGCGAGATCAAGCAGAGCCTCACCGACCTGGAAAAGATGTTCCAGCTGCTGGCCCGCGACCGCGAGGTGGCCGATGCACCGGGTGCGCCGGCCCTGCAGGTCACCAGCGGCGCGGTGCGCTTCGAGGACGTACGCTTCGCCTACGACCCCGAGCGGCCCATCCTGCACGGCATCAGCTTCGAGATCCCGGCGGGGAAGAAAGTGGCCGTCGTGGGCCCCAGCGGTTCGGGCAAGAGCACGCTGGCGCGTCTGCTGTACCGCTTCTATGACGTCGATGGCGGCCGCATCCGCATCGACGGCCAGGACATCCGCACCGTGCAGCAGGGCTCCGTGCGCTGCGCCATCGGCATCGTGCCCCAGGACACCGTGCTCTTCAACGACAGCATCGCCTACAACATCGGCTACGGCCGGCCCGGGTCCACGCAGGCCGAGATCGAGGCCGCAGCCAAGGCGGCCCACATCCACGGCTTCATCGCGGCCACGCCCAAGGGCTACGAGACCACGGTGGGCGAGCGCGGGCTCAAGCTCTCGGGCGGCGAGAAGCAGCGCGTGGCCATCGCCCGCACCTTGCTGAAGAACCCGCCCATCCTGATCTTCGACGAGGCCACCTCGGCCCTGGACTCCAGCAACGAGCGCGCCATCCAGGCCGAGCTGGAGGCCGCGGCCCAGAACAAGACTGTGCTGGTGATCGCGCACCGGCTCTCCACCATCGTCGATGCGCACGAGATCCTGGTGATGGAGCAGGGCCGCATCATCGAGCGCGGCACCCACGCCCAGCTGCTGGCCCAGGACGGCCGCTACGCCCGCATGTGGGCCCTGCAGCAGGCCGCGCATTGACCCCCTTGAAGAACCCCTCGACCCCGGCGCTACACTGCCCCCCGTGGAAACCAAATGGCTTGAAGACTTCGTCAGCCTGGCCGAGACGCGCAGCTTCTCGCGATCGGCCCAGCTGCGGCACGTGACCCAGCCGGCCTTCTCGCGCCGCATCCAGGCGCTGGAGGCCTGGGCGGGCGTGGACCTGGTGGATCGCTCCTCCTACCCCACCCGCCTCACCGCTGCCGGCGAGACCCTGCTGGGCCAGGCCATGGAGGTGCTGGGCAATCTGCAGGCCACGCGCAACATGCTGCGCAGCCACCAGTCGGCCGGGCAGGACATGATCGAATTTGCCGTGCCGCACTCGCTCGCCTTCAGCTTCTTCCCGCACTGGCTGATGGAGCTGCGCCAGCGCTTCGGTGCGGTCAAGAGCCGGCTCAATGCCCTGAACGTGCACGACGCCACCCTGCAGCTCAGCGAAGGCAACTGCGACCTGCTGGTGGTGTATCACCATGCGAGCCAGCCCCTGCAGCTGGACCCGGAACGCTACGAGATGGCGTCCCTGGGCCACGAGACCCTGGCGGCCTACGCCCGCTCCGATGCCCAGGGCCGGCCCCTGTTCAGCCTGCCTGGGCATCCCGGCCAGAAGATTCCCTTCCTCAGCTATGCCGCGGGCGCCTACCTGGGCCGCCTGGTGGAGCTGATCGTCAAGGCCTCGCCCACGCCGCTGAACCTGGACGCCCTGTACGAGACCGACATGGCCGAGAGCCTCAAGGCCATGGCCATCGAGGGCCACGGCCTGGCCTTCCTGCCGGCCAGCTCGGTGGCGCGCGAGCTCAAGTCCGGCCGCCTGGTGCGGGCCGCGCCGGAAGGGCAGTTCGAGCTGAGCATGGACCTGCGCATCTACCGCGAACGCCCGGCCATCGCCAAGCGCAGCAAGCCGGCGGCGCTGGCGCTGTGGAACTACCTCAAGGAAGAGCAGGGCGCCGCACAGGGTTGAGGGCGGCTGATTGCGTCCGCTGCCCGGCACCTTGGTTTTTGCGGTACAAGCTCGTCACGCGCGCTGCCCCGGGGCCGCGCCACCCCCCATCCCCTGTCATCAAGGAGTGAAACCGATGAAGAAGAGCCTGACTGTGCTGAGCCTGGCCCTGGCGGCCGCCACGGCGGTCCATGCCGAGGACACGCTGAAGAAGATCAAGGATTCCGGCAGCGTGACCATGGGCGTGCGCGAGTCCTCCGGCCTGTCCTACACCATTGGCGACGGCAAGTACGTGGGCTTTCACATCGACGTCTGCCACCACGTGCTGGAAGACGTGAAGAAGCAGCTGGGCCTGGCCAAGCTGGAGATCAAGTACCAGCCCGTGACCTCGCAGAACCGCATCCCGCTGGTGCAGAACGGCAATGTGGACATCGAGTGCGGCTCCACCACCAACAATGCCACGCGCCAGAAGGACGTGGCCTTTGCCGTCACCACCTACGTGGAGGAAGTGCGGATCGCCGTGAAGGCCAACTCGGGCATCACCTCGATCTCGCAGCTCAATGGCAAGCATGTGGCCACCACCACCGGCACCACCTCGGTCCAGACCCTGCGCAAGCATGAGCGCGCCACCGGCGTGGACTTCAAGGAGGTCTTCGGCAAGGATCACGCCGACAGCTTCCTGCTGCTGGAGTCCGGCCGCGCCGACGCCTTCGTGATGGACGGCTCCATCCTGGCCAAGAACATCGCCACCTCCAAGACCCCGGCGGATTTCAAGATCGTCGGCGAGGTGCTCTCCGTCGAGCCCATCGCCGTCATGATGCGCAAGGACGACCCTGCCTTCAAGAAGGCCGTGGACGACAGCATCAAGGGCATGATCAAGTCCGGCGAGCTGGCCAAGACCTACGACAAGTGGTTCCTGCAGCCCATCCCGCCCGCAGGCGCCAAGATTGGCATGCCCCTCAACGAGGCCACCAAGAACGCCTGGGCGAATCCGAACGACAAGCCGATGGAAGAGTACGCGGTCAAGAAGTGATCGGGGCGGTGATCTGATCGGAAGGGCGGTCCGGAGGGGCCGCCCTTTTTGCTTGTGTGCTGGCTTGGGGTGGGTGGGATCGACGTTGTATTGACGCAGCAAATCCTGCTCAGGTCAATCGCGCGGTGTGGCCCGCGGCCTGCAAGAGCCGCATCCCGTCGTCCGCGCCTGAGCAGGCATCCATGCCGGTCACGCAGGGCGGCGGCGCCGCGATCACCGCATGGAGTGTGTCGTGCGGCATGGCCGGCGTACCAGCTTCGCCTTGCCTGCTGCATTGATCCTCTGCACGGCGAAAGCAGACTTGGCGTGGGCGATGCCTGCGGTCAGAATCGTCACGGAGTTCCCTTTCCGAGCGAGTTGATGAGAAGCCGTGCTATCCATCGTGACACTGCGTTGCCAGTCGCCGCATCGCGGCTGGTTCGGGAGTGGGAAGTCCCTTTCATTCCTTAGGCCACGCGATGACTACCTCCTCGTTCTCCGGCTCCTGTCTCTGCGGCGCAGTCCGCTTCTCGGTGCGTGCGCCGACCAAGTGGGTTGCTCACTGCCATTGCACCTACTGCCGCCGGGCGCATGCTGCACCGTTCGTCACGTGGGCGGGCTACGAGTCTTCGCAGTTCCAGCTGGAGCCGCAGAGCCAGGAGCCCAGGTGGTATGAGTCGAGCCCCGGCGCGCGTCGAGCTTCATGTCCCACCTGCGGCACGCCCCTGCTTTTCGAATCCTCTCGTTGGCCCGGAGAGGTGCATGTGGCGCGCTCACTGCTACCGGACGATCTGGACAAGGAAGCTGCGGCTCACGTCTTCTACGAGACGCATGTGCCTTGGTTGAGCGTGCAGGACGCCTTGCCAAAGAAAGTGAGCCCAACATCGACGGGCCAGGCGTCATGAGACTCAGCAGCCCTGCCGCGGCGCGCGGCGCGGCCTGGCCCCTTGCTGGAATTCCCTCACAAGAGCGAAGAGCTATCTCGGGTACGTCTCTCAGGCCGGCATCGCGCCAGCCGCGTCGTTCTTGCCGCGCCTGCCTGTCACGCAGCAGGGCCTGACGAATTCCGCGCGATCAGACCCACCGTGTGGCCCAAGGCCTGAAACAGCCGCGCCCCGTGACGCGCGCCTGAGCAGGCCGCCATGCCGATGACGCAGGGTGGCAAGCTGGCGGCGAGCTCATGCAGCTTTCACGCGCCACCGACGGGCGAATCACAACTCGGCCTCGCCGGCCGCATTCACCCCATGCCGGGCAATGACGTTCTTGGCTTGATCGATACCCAAGGTCAAAATGCCGCAGATTTCCCCTCGCGCACGAGTTGATGAGAGATGGCACTCCCCATCGCAGGCACCTGCTTGCCATGTGGCGCACCGCGGCTGGTTCGGGATGGAGAAGTCGCCTTCATTCCTTAGCCCTCCCCAATGTCGCTCCGAGCACTTCATCGATCGTCGGCCGTCGTGATTGGCCTCTTCGCGTTGGTTCACATGACCAACCATCTTTGGTCCTTGGCTGGCATCCATGAACACCTGGCATTCATGGAGCTTGCGCGAAAGGTCTACAGGCACGCCGCGGTTGAGAGCCTGCTCTTGTTCTGCGTGGCATTCCAGATTTTTAGCGGGCTTTGGCTGGTCATCCGCGGATGGAAGCAAAGGGTGGGTGCCGTGGCGTGGATTCAAGCCCTTTCGGGCTGCGTGCTGGCATTCTTTCTGGCCGTCCATGTCAGCGCGGTGCTCTTTGGCCGCACGGTCCTCGCACTCGACACGAACTTCTACTACGCTGCCGCCGGCATGCACGTGTCGCCGTACGAGTTTTTCTTCGCGCCGTACTATTTCCTGGCCGTCCTTGCGCTCTTCACCCATCTCGGCTGCGCCGCGTATTGGCTACTTCAGTCCTCGGCCCTCAAGACTCGCAGATGGGCAGTAGGCCTGGCCATGCTTGCCGGCGCGGCGGTGTCCACGCTGCTCGTGCTGTCGCTTGCAGGCAAGTTGCAGCCATTTGAGGTGCCGGCCCGGTACAAGGCGACCTATGCCCACCCAGACGGCTGACCGAGACGAAACTTGCATCGCTGCGGCGCCACACGCTGCCAGCGGCCGGCGCGGGACGGGTTGCTGGAAGGGCGATCGGCGCCGCGCGGGGAGAGCACCTGGCAGGCCACGGGGGCGATCAAATCCAGCGCAAGTGGTGAGGTGAAGAGAGCGAGGGCGTGGTCGATTCGTCGGTGTGTGCCGCTGGCAGGCATCGCGAAGCGCTGCCGTGTCGCCCTTGTCGCCCCGGCCGAATGGCGCATGCATGGGGACCGTGGCGCCTGACGACGTCAGCCCGCAGACCCGTCCCTGCCGGCCCTGCTTCGAAGGCCGTGCAGCAAGTCGCTATCGCAGCGCTGCCGCGGCTGCGGCATGCGCCTTGGCATGGAGCTGATCACCGATGTCCGCCAGGCGTGCCGCCCCTTCCAGGCGTGCCACCAGGTGGCCGGGGAGCGCAGCGAAGCCGTTGCGGGCCCCCCAGAGGGCGCCTGCCATCGCGCAGACCGTGTCGACGTCACCGCCGGCGTCGGAGGCAAAGCCGATGAGGGCGTCGATGGAGCGATCCAGAAATCGCGCCGCCAGGTACAGGGACGTGACGCACGAGGTGGTCGCCGTGATGCCCATGTCCAGCTCAGATCGAAGCACCTGGGGTGAGATCGGCTGGCCTGTCTGCAGCCAGTGCCGCGCCTTGTCCAGCCGGGTCGAGAACGCGGGGCTGGCGCAGAACCGAGACGCCTGCTCCAGAAGCTGACTGCCATCGGGGCCGTCCAGTGCCGCAGCGGTGGCGCCAGCCACCAGCGTCGCGCCTTCCACGGCCAGCGGATGGGCATGCGTCACCTGTGAGGCGAGTGGGGCGGCACGCAGGAGTTCGTCCGGGCGCGAATGGAAGAACAGGCCGATGACCGGCGAGCGCATGGCGCCGCCATTGCCGAACGAGCCTGCCGGGTAGACCGACAGACAGGCGTCCTGCCAGGCGCGTCCCGCCCGAATCTGCTTCAGGACCTTTGCCGCCCCAGGGCCGTAGCCTCGGTCCCACCGGTAGCTGTCGGCGAAGCGGGCGGCCAGATCGTCCTGATCGACACCGCCGTGACGGATCAAGGACAGCGCCAGATCGACCGACATCTGCGTATCGTCCGTGAACCGGTGCAGGCCTCCTGGCGTGAAGCCGAGCCAGCGCCAGAGCAGGCGCTCCAGCGGCCCGCCCTCGCGGGGAGCGCCCAGCGCGTCTCCCAGTGCCAGGCCCACCAGGGCGCCGCGGTACCGGTCCTGTGTGGGGATCCTGCTTGCGGAAGGCGTCATGCGAGGCAGCACGTGGGCGTGGCGGTGCGGTCAGCCCGGCATTTGACCATGGGGTCCGGTGCGCTTCGGCCCAGCGGAGGCCCGAGCCGGGGCCTGGCCTCGGTCTGGCCGTCGATCCGCCAGGGACGGCGGGGGCGGCCTCCGCGCTTTTGGGACAATACGCCCCCATGAGCACCCCCGCCCCCCTCACCGAACTCACCATCACCCGCCCCGACGACTGGCATCTGCACGTGCGTGACGGCGCCGCCATGCAGAGCGTGGTGCCCTACACGGCCCGCCAGTTCGGCCGCGCCATCATCATGCCGAATCTGCGCCCGCCGGTGACCACGGCCGCCCAGGCGGCGGCCTACCGCGAGCGCATCCTCGCGGCCGTGCCCGCGGGCGTGAGCTTCGAGCCGCTGATGACGCTCTATCTCACGGACAACACGCCGCCCGAGGAGATCGCTGCAGCCAAGGCCGCTGGTGTCGTGGCCCTGAAGCTCTACCCCGCCGGCGCCACCACCAACAGCGACGCCGGCGTGACCGACCTGCGCAAGTGCTACAAGACCCTGGAGGCCATGCAGCGCGAGGGTATCCGCTTCCTGGTGCACGGCGAGGTGACCGATCCGGACATCGACGTCTTCGACCGCGAGGCCGTCTTCATCGACCGCGTGATGACGCCGCTGCGCAAGGACTTCCCCGAGCTCAAGATCGTCTTCGAGCACATCACCACCAAGGAAGCCGCCGCCTACGTGATGGCCAGCGACGAGCACGTGGCCGCCACGCTCACGCCCCAGCACTTGCTCTACAACCGCAACGCCATCTTCACCGGCGGTCTGCGCCCGCACTACTACTGCCTGCCCGTGCTGAAGCGCGAGGAGCACCGCCAGGCCCTGATCAGGGCGGCGACCTCGGGCAGCCCCAAGTTCTTCCTGGGCACCGACAGCGCGCCGCATGCCTCGCAGATGAAGGAGAACTCCGTCTGCGGCGCCGGCTGCTTCACGGCGCTGTCCGCGCTGGAGCTCTACCTCGATGCCTTCGAGGCCCTGGGCGCGCTGGACAAGTTCGAGGCCTTCGCCAGCTTCAACGGCCCGGCCTTCTACGGCCTGCCGCGCAACAGCGGCACGGTCACGCTGCGCAAGCAGGCCTGGACTCTGCCCGAGAGCGTGCCCTTCGGTGATGCCCTGCTCAAGCCCCTTCGCGGCGGCGAGGCCTTGGCCTGGCAGCTGGTCTGAGGAGCCGCCCCTGAGCGAGGTCGCACTGCCGGGGCCGGGCCCTGACTGGACCGCGCCCTGGCTGGCCGACTACCGCGGCGCAGGCCTGGCCCTGCAGCAGCGCCTGGAGGCCGGCCAAACGGTGGCCCAGGCGCTCAACGCGCTGCTGGACGGGCTGCCCGCCGACGTTCAACCGCGGGTGCGGGGTCAGGTCTTGCGCTTCGTGCCGCAGTCGGCGCTGGATGAGGGGCCGGGCTACGAGGCCTTCATCGCCCGGAAAGCCGCCGTCCCCACCCGTGAGCACTGGCATGACGCCCTGAATGGCCTCGTGTGGCTGCGCTGGCCCGCACTCAAGGCCCGCCTGAACGCGCTGCATCAGCAGGGCCTGCAGACGCCGCAGGACGAGGGGCGGCGCGGCCCCCTGCGCGATGCCCTGACACTGTTCGACGAGAACGGTGCCTGGCTCGAGGCGCCGCCGGCCCTGTGCGAGGCCTTGCGCGCGCGGGACTGGCGGCGTCTGTTCATCGATCGGCGTTCGCTCTGGGCCGAGGCCCGGATGCACCTGGTCGGCCATGCCTTGATGGAGAAGCTGATGCAGCCGAGGCCCCCCATCTGTGCCCATGTGCTGCTGCAGGACCCGCTGACCCTGGATGCCGCAGCCTGGGCCGGCAAGCCCTTTGCCCCGCTGCCCGTGCTGGGGGTGCCGGGCTGGTGGCCGGCCAACGAGGAGGCCGGCTTCTACGACGATGTACGGGTGTTTCGTCCGTCACCGGAGCCGCAATGCAGCTAGCATCGCGGCAAAGTCAAGCAAGGGAGCCCCTTTTGAATCCACTTCCCAAACGCCGCCATCGCCCCGCTTGGGCCTTGGCCCTGGCGCTGGCCCTGAGCCTGGGCGCGGTCCCGGCGGCCAGGGCCCAGGCGGGCAGCCGCCCGGCCGCCTCCGCCTCGCAGGACGAGGCCAAGAAGCCCGCGCCCGTCTCGGCCGTTGCGCGCCGCGTCTATGAGCGCGCCCGCGGCCAGCTGATGCAGATCCGCACCCTGCTCAAGAGCCAGGACAGCCAGGCCTCGGTGGGCTCGGGCTTCGTGGTCAGCGAGCAGGGCCATGTGATCACCAACTACCACGTGGTCAGCCAGTTCGCCCTGGAGCCCGACCGCTACCGCCTGCGCTACGGCACGACCGAAGGTGAGGGCGGGACCCTTGAGCTGCTGGACATCGACGTCCGCCGCGACCTCGCCCTACTGCGCATCAAGGACTTCAAGCCCGAGGGCGTGCTGCGCTTCCGCCCGCCGGAGCAGCCCCTGTCCAAGGGCGACCGCATCTACTCCATGGGCAACCCGCATGACGTGGCCTTCGCCGTGGTGGAGGGCACCTACAACGGCCTGGTCGAGCGCAGCTTCGACCCGCTGATCTACTACTCCGGCTCCATCAACTCGGGCATGAGCGGCGGCCCCGTGGTCGATGAGGACGGCCGCGTGGTGGGCGTCAACGTCTCGGCCATGTTCTTCGCGCAGCAGATGAGCTTCCTGGTCCCGGGGCAGTTCGCCGCCGACCTGCTCAACAGAAGCCGCGACGCCAAGCCCCTGGACAAGCCCGTCTGGCCCCAGATCACCGCGCAGCTGATGGCCTACCAGGACGAGCTCGTGCAGGCCTTCGTCAAGCAGCCCTGGCGCGACGCCGGCCATGCCCGCTACCAGCTGCCGGTGCCGCAGGAGCAGTACATGCGCTGCTGGGGCCGGGGCACGGGTGCGGACACCAAGGGCCTGGAGTTCCAGCGCTCGCAGTGCCGCATGGAGCACGCCATCTTCATCAACGGCGGCATGCAGACCGGCTACCTGGACATGGCCCACGAGGCCTATGACGGCAGCAAGCTGGGCTCGCTGCGCTTTGCGCGCCAGTACGGCAACAGCTTCCGCAACGAGCGCCTGGGCCGCGACGACCGCGACCGCACCGCCCCTTACTGCCGCGAGGACTTCGTCGAGCAGCAGGGCCTGCCCCTGCGCGCCGTGGTCTGCCTGCGGGCCTATCGCAAGCTGCCGGGCCTGCACGACCTCAGCGTGCTGGTCACCACGGTCGATGCCAACACCGAAGGTGCGCTGGGCCGCTTTGACGCCAAGGGCGTCAGCTTCGCCAACGCACAGACCCTCACCCGCCACTACCTGAAAGGCTTCGCATGGACCAGGCCGCAGTGATCGAAGTCCTGGACCGCGACGGCCAGGTGCGCTCGGTCCACAAGGTGCAGGCCTGGCCCCTGCGCATCGGCCGTTCGCCGGCCTGCGAGCTGGTGCTGGACGATGCCCATGTGGCCGGCGAGCATGCCGAGCTGGCCTGGGACGAATCTGGGCCGCGGCTGAGTCTCCTGCCCAGCCTCAACGGCGGCTGGCTGGGCCGACAGCGCCTGCTGCCGGGCGAGTCGCGCGAGCTGCCTGACGACGTGGTCTGGCAACTGGGCAACACCCGCCTGCGCCTGCGCAGCATGCGCTCGGCCCTGGCGCCGGAGAAGCCCCTGGCCCATCCCGAGTTCGCGCGCAGCCGCCTGCGCCACCTGCTGGTGCCAGGTCTTGCCCTGCTGTGGGCCCTGCTGCTGTGGCTGGACCAGTGGCTGGGCTCAGACCCCGGCACGCCCTGGATCCAGTACGCACCGGCCCTTCTGGCGCCCTTCGCCCTGGTGCTGGCCTGGTCGGGGCTGTGGGCCTTGGTGAGCATGCTGTTCCACCGCTGGTTCGCTTTCCTGCCGCATCTGCGGCGGGTGTTGCTCGTGCTGGTGGGCCTGCACCTGCTGGGCATGGGCCTGCCCGTGGTCGCCTACGCCTTGTCCTGGCCGCGGCTGATGGTGGTCGAGGCCCTGGTGTTCCCTCTGGGCCTGGCGGGCCTGCTGTGGTGGCATGCCAGCCTGGTGTGGCCGCGGGCGCGCCGCATGATGGCGGTCGGCCTGGCCAGCCTGCTGGTGGTCAGCATGGGCCTCATGGTGGGCAAGCGCTGGGAGCAGCAGCACTGGTTCGGCCCGGCTTATCTGAGCGTGCTGCCGCCGCCAGCGATGCGCCTGGCCGCGCCCAAGCCGGTGGATGCGCTGGTGGATTCGCTGGCGCCGCTGGAGGCCCAGCTCAAGCGCCAGGCGGCCCGTGACAACGACCTGCCCAGCCAGGACGGCGCGGAGGAATGAGCCCGAAGGCGGCCTTGCTGCCGCTGCGGACCCTGTGAAAAAGGCCCCTCACGAGGGGCCTTTGTTCGGGTGGGCCGCAGCCTCAGGCGGGCAGGAAGCCCTCGACCGACAGATAGCGCTCGCCGGTGTCGTAGTTGAAGCCGAGCACGCGGCTGCCCGCCGGTAGCTCGGGCAGCTTCTTCGCGATGGCGGCCAGGGTGGCGCCGCTGGAGATGCCCACCAGCAGGCCTTCTTCGCGCGCCGAGCGGCGGGCGTATTCGCGCGATTCCTCGGCCTCGACCTGGATCACGCCGTCCAGCAGCTGGGTGTGCAGATTGTCGGGGATGAAGCCGGCGCCGATGCCCTGGATGGGGTGGGGGCTGGGCGCGCCGCCGCTGATCACGGGCGACTGGGCCGGCTCCACGGCGAAGACCTTCAGCTGCGGCCAGGCCTTCTTGAGCACCTGGGCGGTGCCGCTGATGTGGCCGCCGGTGCCCACGCCGGTGATCAGCACGTCCAGGCCGTCAGGGAAGTCACGCAGGATCTCCTCGGCGGTGGTGCGCACGTGCACAGCCACGTTGGCGGGGTTCTTGAACTGCTGCGGCATCCAGGCGCCGGGCGTGCTGGCCACCAGCTCCTCGGCGCGGGCGATGGCGCCCTTCATGCCCTTCTCGCGCGGGGTGAGGTCGAAGGTGGCGCCGTAGGCCAGCATCAGGCGACGGCGCTCGATGGACATGCTGTCCGGCATCACGAGGACGAGCTTGTAGCCCTTGACCGCAGCGACCATGGCCAGGCCCACGCCCGTGTTGCCCGAGGTCGGCTCGATGATGGTGGCGCCGGGCTTGAGCAGGCCCTGGGCCTCGGCGTCCTCGATCATGGACAGGGCGATGCGGTCCTTGATGGACCCGCCCGGATTGCTGCGCTCGGACTTCACCCAGACCTGGGCATTGCCGAACAGACGGTTGACGCGGATGTGCGGGGTGTTGCCGATGGTGGCCAGAACATTGTCGAAAGGCATGGTCGCTCCTGTGCAAGGCCACCAATGGTAGCGCCGCAGCTTATGACCGGAAGGTCTAAGTAACTGCGCGTAAGAGCGCCGGATGGCGCCACTTTTTGGACTGGCACATCCCCTTCTGCGGGACGTGCGGTCCCACAATCCAGCCCTGGATCCCGCTCCGCTGGGGCGGGCCCGTTGATGGACTTGATAGGGGGCACGAGATGAACGATCGGAATGGGAACGGGACAGCCATGATGCGCCGGAAGTTTGTGCTGGGCTCCGCCATGAGCGTGCTTGGCGGCCTTCATCTCACCGCTTGCGGCGGTGGTGGGGCGACCGCCATGGCGTCCACGCCCTCTCCCAATACGACGCCATCCGGCGGCACGCCTGCCGAGGGCGGGATGCCCGTGAACCCCGACAACCAACTGCGCGTGAGCCTGCCCACGGGCAGCGAGAGCAACTATCCCCTGCAGTTCGGCCGCCCCTTCGCGGCCGGCGAGATCGCCGACACCCCCAGCGTGTTCCTGGACGGCGCCATCGTGGCCTCGCAGGCGGACGTCAAGTCGCGCCATGCAGACGGCTCGGTCAAGTTTGCGGTGATCTCCGTGGTGCTGCCCAGCCTGGGCACCACCGAGCGCGTGCTGAGCTTCGGCAACCAGCCCCGGCCCACGGCCACGCCGCTGCCCGTCGCCGACATGCTGGCGAACTTCGACTTCGACGCGACCATCAGCCTCGCCTTCGGCCAGGCGGCCCCCACGCCCACGACGGTCTCCGCCCGCGCCATGCTCGCCGCGCAGACCGACGCCGGCCTGGCGGCCGAGACGGCGGCAGGCGGCGTGCAGAGCCGCTACTGGACCCAGGGGCCCCTGTGCACCACGGTGCTGCTGTGCGACCACAAGACCAAGGCCTTCGATGTCGGCAGCAATGCCACGCGGGCCGTCCGTCCCATGTTCCATGTGCAGTTCTGGCCGACCATTGGCAAGTACCACGTGCGCCACATCGTCGAGGTGGCCGACGTCACCCGGCTGAAGGACGAGACCACGACCACCCTCAGCTTCAGCACCGGCAAGGCCAGCCCGGCGGTGCGCCTGTCGCAGTCCGGCGTGAACCTTTTTGCCGGCACCTGGCAGTCGCGCGCCTTCTGGGGCGGGCGCGAGCTGCCCCGAGCCAGCATCAAGCACGGCGTGGCCTACCTCGCCAAGACCCGCGCCCTGCCCAACTACGACAGCAGCATCACCATTCACTCCGGCTCGGTCGCCAGCTATGCCAGCGACTGGGCCACGCGCCAGCAAGGGCTGGGTGCGAGGGGCTACTGGCAGATCGCCATGTCCAGCGTCGGCGGTCGCCAGGATCTGGGTCTGATGCCCAAGTGGGACTGCGTCTCCCTCTACTCCGGCGCGGCCAGCATGCAGGCCATTTGCGAACGTCATGCCGAAATGGCGGGCTCCTGGGCCTTCTTCTTCCGTGAGGGCGACAGCGCCAAGACCATCTACGGCAGCACCTCGGGGCAGGGGCGCATCCTCTCCAAGCTGTCGCGGCCCACCGTATTCCTCCACGACAACAACAACTACTGGAGCCAGGCCGCCGCGGCGGACCGCTTCAAGGTGGACGGCACCCTCAACGGCACCCGGGACGGCTGGCAGCACGACGCGGCGCACACGCCCGGCACCTTCTGGTGGATGTACCTCAGCAGCGGCCAGGCCTTCTGGCAGGAGAAGCTGATGCAGCTGGGGGCCTGGTCCCTGTTCGTGGTGAACCCCGGCCTGTCCTTCAACTCGGTCGGCAACGGATCGTCGAACAAGTCCATGATCATCAACGGCGTGCAGGTGCGCGGCTGGGGCTGGCAGTTCCGCAACCGCGCCCGCGCCTGGTGGGCGGCCCTGGAGGGCAGTCCGGAGCGCGCGCTGCTCGAGCAGAGCCTCACCGAGGCCCTGGCTCAGCGCTACGGTCTTTATGACATCAGCAGCTCGCTGGACGCCCATCCGATCCGCGTCAGCTGGAACACCAACTACATGGCTTGGTATTCCAACGGGCCCACCCAGCCGCGGCCCAATGCCCTGGCCTACTGGGAGGGCAGTGGCGGCTACACCCGGGACCAGTTCATCAACTCGGTGGGCCAGCCTCCTGACGACTGGGGCGGCGGCGCGACGGCGCCCTGGATGCAGAACTTCATCACCCTGTCGGTCAACCATGCCGTCGAGCTGGGCGTCTCCGCGGCCCTGCCCCTGAGCAACTGGGTGGCCTCGCAGGCCATGAAGATTGCCAAGTCTGCGCATCCGCGGCACATCGCCGACTACGTCTTTCCCCAGACCAAGAAAGACGGCACTTACTACCAGACCCTGGACGACCTCTACGACGGCTTCCCCTACCTGGCCGAGGGCGACTCCCCGCCCAGCATGCCGGCGACGAGCAGCGGCGGCTTCCCAGGCGGGGGTGCTCCGGGCACCTACCAGGTCACCGTGGAGGGCTATGGCGCCATTGCCGTGGCGGCCATCGCCTCGTCCAACGGCAGCACCGACCAGGCCGAGGCCTGGGCGGTGGTGGGGCCCTGGTCCAGGAACACCTACTACTTCAACCACGACCCGCGCTACGCCATCGTGCCGCGCAGCTGAGGGCGGGGCGGCCTGCCGGGCGGCTGTGCTGGGCGTTTTCGCGCGCCCCCGCCGCATCTGGGATAATGCCGCCCGTGAAGCAGATCAGACCGCCGCTGGTGCGAGCGTGGAAACACGGCACTGGAGGAAGGTCCGGACTGCAAAGAGCGGCGTAGCAGCTAACGGCTGCCCGGCGAAAGCCGAGGATCAGAGCAACAGAGACGAGTCAGGTCGGGTCCGCCCGACCTGGGTGAAACGGGCAATCTCTACGCGCAGCAACACCAAGTAGGCCAGCGATGATGCGGCTCGCAGAGCTGGCGGGTAGGTGGCACCGAGCCGGGCAGTGATGCCCGGCCCAGAGGAATGGCGGTCACGGGACCAGGCCCGCAAGGGTCAGGTCTTGCACAGAATCCGGCCTATCGATCTGCTTCACCCATATACGACGGCATCGGCTGCGCCTGGCCTCCGCTGCTCAGCAGGTCCTCGACGGTCTGCTGCACCGCCAGCGCCTCGGCAAAGCCGGGCAGGGCGTGCGAACGGCCGTCCAGCATGGCGCTCCAGTGCTCCAGCAGATCGGCCTCGGTGAGGTCGGGGCGCAGGTCGCGCTCGCCAAGCTCGCGCCAGTCATCGTCCTTGCGCAGGCGGATGCGCCGGAACCAGTCGCTCAGCCAGACCTCGCCACCGCGGGCGCGCCAGCGCATCTCGTTCACCTCCGCCTCCTGGCCCAGCACGGCGGCGTCGATATCCACCGGCACGCCGGCCGCAAACAGCCGGGCGCGCAGGCCGATCTCGGCAGCCTCGGCCTGGGCGGGGTAGAGCAGCTCGCTGTGCACCACCTCGGCGGTGCCCAGCACCCGCTGCAGCACGAAGATGAAGTGCGACAGCACCTCACGGCAGAAGCCGCCTTGCGCGCGGCCAGCCAGCCAGGCGCCTGCGCCGCGCTGCCAGGGGCGGGGCCAGTTGGCAAAGCGCAGGGTCAGCTGCACAGACTCCAGCTCGCCCATGGGATGGCGGGAGGCCGCACCGAAGCAGGACTGCAGTTGGGCCAGGCCGCTGCTGGACGCCAGCGAGAAGTTGACAGCCGCCCGGTGATGGCCCTGGCGCTGCAACTGCAGCGTGCGGGCCGCGGCCGCGGCATCGACCGCCAGGGGCTTTTCGCAGAGCACCGGCAGGCCCAGCGCGAAGGCGCGCTCGGCCCAGTGCAGGTGCGAGGCCGGCGGGCTGGCGATGTAGACACCGCGCAGTCCCGCCTGGGTCAGCAGTTGCTCGGGCTCTTCGGGCACCAGCAGCTGCGGATGCCGGGCGCGCAGGGCGGCCCGAGCCTCCGGGTCCGGGTCCCAGGCGCATAGAGGCTGAAAGCGGGGATGACCGTGGAGCCGGTCCAGCATTCGCTGGCCCATGACTCCCAGTCCGATGAGGCCGATGGCGTAGGGTTCGGGCATGTTGAGGATTCACGCAAGCGCGCCGGAGTTTAGGCCAGTCGCCAGCGTGTTCGGGCGCCGCCCGCTACACTGACCCGCTCCTTTCCTCTCGCCGCCCGGTCCTGGCTCCGGGGCTGGGCGCACAACGCACACTCCCGATGAATCCTGATGCCGGCACCCTCTGGCGCGGTCCGCGCTGGACTTTGGCCGTCCTGCTGGCCTGCCTGGGCACCGTAGGCCCCTTCTCCATCGACACCTACCTGCCGGCCTTCGCCGGCATCGCGAAGGCCCTGGATGCCACCCCGGTGCAGATGCAGCAGACACTGTCCAGCTACCTGCTGGGCTTTGCGCTGATGAACCTGTTTCATGGGGCACTGTCCGACAGTTTCGGCCGTCGCCCAGTGGTGCTGGTGGGCACGGCCATCTTCGCGCTGGCCTCGCTGGGCTGCGCGCTGTCGGCCAGCATCGGCCAACTGATCTTCTTCCGCACCGTGCAGGGCATGTCGGCCGGTGCAGGCGTGGTGGTCTCGCGGGCCATCATCCGCGACATGTTCCCGCCGTCCGAGGCACAGCGGGTGATGTCCCAGGTGACGCTGTTCTTCGGCGTGGCGCCCGCGGTGGCGCCCATGGTGGGCGGCTTCCTCTTCGTGCACGCCGATTGGCACGCGATCTTCTGGTTCCTGGTGCTGGTGGGCTCGGCGCTGTTCGTGGCCAACTGGCGCCTGCTGCCCGAGACCCTGCACAAAGACCTGGCCCAGCCTTTCCACCCGCGTGACCTCATGCGCGGCTACTGGCAGCTCTGCGGCAGCCGCAAGTTCCTGCTGCTGACCATCGCCAGCGGCGTGCCCTTCAACGGCATGTTCCTCTACGTGCTGGCCGCCCCGGTCTTCCTGGGCGAGCACCTGCAGCTGGCGCCCACGCAGTTCTTCCTCTTCTTCCTGTTCAGCATCGGCGGCATCATGGGCGGTGCCTGGTTCAGCGGCCGCCTGGCGGGCAAGATCAAGCCCCGGGCCCAGATCCGGCGTGGCTTCTTCATCATGCTGGTCATGGCCGTGCTCAACGTGGCGCTGAACCTGGCCTTGCCGCTCAGCGTCTGGTGGGCGCTGCCGGTGATTGGCGTCTTCGCCCTGGGCTGGGCCCTCATGGTGCCGGTGGTGACGCTGATGGTGCTGGACCAGGTGCCTGAGCGCCGCGGCATGGCCTCTTCCCTGCAGGCCTGCATCAGCAGCGCGGCCAACGGCCTGGTGGCCGGCGTGCTGGTGCCCCTGGTCATGCATTCGGCCCTGGGTCTGGCCCTGGCCTCCGCGGGCATGATGGCCATCGGTCTTGTGGCCTGGCTGTGGGTCAAGCGCGAGGTCTGAGCCGCAGGGGCCGGGCACTCAAGACTGCCGTCGTCCGGCCGATGTAGAAGCAGGCGCATGCCGAGCCGGCCCGTTCACAGGCGTGGCCGCGCGTGCTCAGGAGCCTTTCATGCACCACCGAACCCTTGCCGCCCCGTCCCTGCCGTTCCCACAGCGCCCGGCGCTGGCTTGCCTGAGCTGGCTGATGGTGGGCGCCCTGTGCCTGGGCTGGCCGCAGCCTGCGCAGGCGCGCTCGACGCCGGCGGAGAAGAGCGAGCCCAAGGTCGAGAAGGCGGAGAAAGCCGAAAAGCCTTCGTCCGACAAGACCGCCACCCAAGCCAGGGACGATGGCAAGGAGGAGGGGGCGGCCGAGAACCTGGGTGTCCTGCGCCAGCGCCTGGCGCAGCGCCTGGCCACCCGGCCGGACCCCGCCCCTGCGCCGTCGGGCAAGGCCGAGACCCGGGCCGAGACCAAGGCGGAGCCCCGAGCCAGCAAGCGTGCCGAGCCCAAGAGCCATGGTGGCGAGCTGCACTGGGCCTACGAGGGGGAGGGCGGCCCTGAGCACTGGGGCGATCTCAAGCCCGAGTACCGGCTCTGCGCCAGTGGCAAGCGCCAGAGCCCCATCGACATTCGCGACGGCATCCGCGTGGACCTGGAGAAGATCCAGTTCGACTACCAGCCCAGCGGCTTCGCCGTGCTGGACAACGGCCATACCATCCAGGTGAACCTGGCCCCCGGCAACAGCCTGCAGGTGATGGGGCGCCGCTACGAGCTGCTGCAGTTCCACTTCCACCGGCCCAGCGAGGAGCGCATCAACGGCCGGCAGTTCGACATGGTGGCCCACCTCGTGCACAAGGACGCGGACGGCCGCCTGGCCGTGGTCGCCGTGCTGCTGGAGCGGGGCCGCGACCAACCCCTGGTGCAGACCGTGTGGAACAACCTGCCCTTGGAGAAGGGCGAGGCCCTGCCGGCACCGGGGCAGATGGATCTCAACCAGCTGCTGCCCGAGGACCGCGGCTACTACACCTACATGGGCTCGCTCACGACACCGCCCTGCTCGGAAGGCGTGCTGTGGATGGTGATGCGCCAGCCGGTCCAGCTCTCGGCCAGCCAGCTCAACATCTTCGGTCGGCTCTACCCCATGAATGCGCGGCCCGTGCAGGCCGGATCGGGGCGGCTGATCAAGGAATCGCAGTGAGTACCGGCCTCACTGCGTATAGCCGAAGCGTGCGTAGATGCTCTTGATCACACCCTTCTGATGCAGGGTCTGCAGCTGACTGTTTAGCTGCTTGACGGTCTCTTCCGGCAGCTGCTTCTGGCAGGCCAGGTACATCTCGGTGCGGTTGAAGTTGAGCACCGGCTCGATGTTGCTGATGCCCTGCTGCCTGAGGCGGTACTGGCCGATCAGGCGCCCCGTGGCCCAGTAATCGATGCGGCCGGCCAGCAGCTTGCGTGGGTTGGCGTCGTCGCTGGGCGCCGCCTCGACGATGTAGCCGCGGGCCTGCAGGTAGCTGACGATGGCATCGCCCTGGTAGCTGCCGATGCGCATGTTCTGCACTTCCTCCAGGTGGCCGGGCCGGCTTGCCCCGCTGCGGGCGAAGAGGGTCCAGTCATTGGCCACCAGGGGTCCGATCCAGCGGTACAGCTCCTCGCGCTCCGGGGTGCGCGACATCGAGAACACGCAGGTGTTGACCTGGGTCCGTGCCATGGCGATGGCGCGCGCCCATGGGTAGACGGCGATCTCGTACTCGATGCCCGCGCTGTCCAGCAGGCTGCGCACGATATCGGTGGCCAGGCCGGTGACGCGGCCCTGGCCGTCACTCATGTTGTAGGGCGGGTACTCCTCGGTGGTGAGGATCAGGCGCTGCTGGGCCTGCGCGCTGGCGCCGCAGCCGACCACCAGCCAGAGCCAGAGCATCCAGTTCTTCATGGGGCCCTCCAGATGGCCGCGCCGGGCAGCCCTACGAGACGACTGTAGCGCTGGCCGACGTCAGTGGCCAGCGGCGGCATGGAGCCAGCGGCGCAGGGTCAGGAAGAGTTGCTCGGCCACCACCGGCTTGGCCACATGGTCGTTCATGCCGGCATCCAGGCAGCGCTGGCGTTCCTCGGCAAAGGCATTGGCGGTCATGGCCAGGATGGGCAGTTGGCGGCCCTTCTCGGTGGCACGGATGGCGCGGGTGGCGTCCAGGCCGTCCATGGCCGGCATCTGCACGTCCATCAGCACCAGGCCGTAGTCGCCTTGCTGGACCATCTCGCAGGCCTCGACGCCGTCATTGGCCACGTCCACCTCCAGCCCCGCGCTCTGCAGCAGGGCCACGGCCACTTCCTGGTTGACCACATTGTCCTCGGCCAGCAGCACGCGCCGGCCTTGGAAGGGCGTGAGCAGCTCGCGCGCGGCCTGGCCGCGCTGCAGGCCGGCGGCCGCCAGGGGCTGGTCGGACAGGGGCAGCTCCAGCTCCAGCCAAAACAGGCTGCCTTCGCCGGGTGCGCTCTGCACGCCCACCTCGCCGCCCATCAGCCGCGCCAGGCGGCGCGAGATCGCCAGGCCCAGGCCTGTGCCGCCATAGCGCCGGGTGGTGGAGCTGTCGGCTTGCTCGAAGTCCTGGAACAGGCGCGCCTGGGCCTCCTCGCTGATGCCGATGCCGCTGTCCTGCACCTCGAAGCGCAGGCGCAGCTGCTGGGGCGTCTCTGCCAGGACGTGGGCCCTGAGGCGCACGAAGCCTTGGTCGGTGAACTTGATCGCGTTGCCGGCGAAGTTGATCAGGATCTCGGTGATGCGCTGTGCGTCGCCCATCAGCACGCGGTTCTGCAGCTCGTCCGGCACGTCCTGCTGCACCTGCAGCTGCTTTTCGGCGGCCCGCTGCGCCATCATGCTGGCGATGTTGTCCAGCAGCTGGTTGACCGAAAAGATGCCGGCTTCCAGGTGCAGCTTGCCGGCTTCGATCTTGGAGATGTCCAGCACGTTGTTGATCACGCTGAGCAGGTGTTCGGCGGCGTCCGCCACCTTCTTGAGGCGGTCCTGCTGGGCGGGCTCAACGCTGTCGCGGCGGGCCAGGTAGGTCAGCCCGATGATGGCGTTCATCGGCGTCCGGATCTCATGGCTCATATTCGCCAGGAAGGCGCTCTTGGCCAGGTTGGCGGCCTCGGCGGCCTTGGTGGCGGTGGCCAGGGCCTGGGTGCGGGCCTCGACCAGCTCCTCCAGGTGATGGCGGTAGCGGTCCAGCTCCAGGGCGTCGCGGCGCTGGCGGGAGATGTCGGTGAGGAAGCCGTGCCACAGCACCGAGCCGCCGTCCTCCAGCTGCGCAATGGCGTTGCCATAGAGCCAGCGCTCGCTGCCGTCGGTGTTGTCGGTGCGGAACTCCTGCTGCCAGGGGCTCAGGTGGCGAGCCGAGGAGGCCAGGGCCTCGCGCACGGCCTCACGGTCCTCGACATGGATGCGCTCGAACAGGGCATCGGCTTCGCTCAGCAGCAGCTGGGCGGGCACGCGGAAGTAGTCCTTCACCGCCTCGCTGACGTAGGCGAAGCTGAACTTGCCGTCGGGGCTGCGGCGCAGCTGATAGACCACGCCGGGCACGGTCTCGGCCATGCCGCGCAGGCGGTCGATCAGCTGGCGCTGGGCGTCGAACTGGTGCTGCAGGGCATCGCGCATGTCCTGCAGGTGCTTGCCCAGTCGGCCGATCTCGTCGTTGCGGCCTCCTTCCAACTCGGTGCTGAAACGGCCCTGCGCCATGTCGTTGGCGAAGCGGCCCAGCGCACGCAGCGGGCGCATCACGCGGGAGTTCAGGGCCAGCAGCACCAGGGCTACAGAGATCAGCAGCTGCCCGCCCACCGTGGCGGCATAGAGCCAGCGCTGCCGGCTCAGGGCGGCTGCGGCCAGATGGTCGTCGATCTCGATCTGCAGATGGCCGATGCGGGTGCTGCCGCGGAAGATGTCCCGCTCGCCCTTGATCAACTGGCCCAGTTGGCGCTCGGGATGGCGCATCTCGATGAAGGGGAGGCCCTGGGACGCATCGCTGACGGCCACGCGCACAACGTCGGGGGACTTCATGATGGCAGCGGCCACCTCGCGGGCGGCCACCTGGTCCAGGTTCCACAGCAGCTCGGGCAGGCTGCTGGCCAGAACGTCCAGCTTTGCCTGGAGGTCGCGTTCCAGGTTCTGCTGGGCCACCTGGGGTTCACGCAGGCCGATCAGCAAGCCGCCGACGCTCAGCGCCGGCAGCAGGAGGCCGGTGCTGACACCGATGGCGAGGGCCACGAACAGCGAACTGGTGCGCTTGCGACTCAAACAAAGACTCCTGGACCGTCAGCGGGCGCGGCGCATGCCGCGCCGGGGGCTGTCGCCGCCTCAGCAGGGTCGGTGCCGGCCACCTGCGCGGATTGTGCACGGCTTAGCATAGCCGCCGACTGATCCAGAACCAGGGGCTGTCTTGTTTGTGTCAAATCCTGCGCGGCAAATGTCGCACCGTCACGGGATAGGCGGGCCGAGCCTCAGTGGCCCCGGTCCAGGGCTCGCGCGGCCCCCAGGAGGGCGGGGGAGGTGGGGCTGTCGATGACGAAGCAGGGGATGGGGGCCAGCAGGGCCCGCAGCCGGCCCTTGCCCTCGAAGCGCTCGCGAAAGCGCGAGGCGCGCAGCTCGGGCAACATGCGTGGCGCGATCCCCCCGCCGATGTAGACGCCGCCGGTGGCGCCCAGAGTCAGGGCCAGGTTGCCGGCCGTGCTGCCCAGGAAGCGGCAGAAGAGGTCGATGGCGCGCTGGCACAGGGGGTCACCCGCGCGGGCCCGCGGCAGCACCTGCTCCGGCTGCAGCGCAGGGTCCGCGGCGGCAGCCAGCATCGCGGCGCTGGCCCGGTAGAGGTTGAGCAGGCCCGGCCCGGACAGCGCCCGCTCGGCCGAGACATGACCGAAGCTGCCGCGCAGGATGGCCAGCACGGCGGACTCCTCGTCGTCCATGGCGCAGAGGGTGGCATGCCCGCCCTCGCCGGCCAGGGGCACCGGCCCCTGAGCCGACGGCAGCAGGCC
This sequence comes from Mitsuaria sp. WAJ17, assembly GCF_014174515.1. Lineage (GTDB taxonomy): Bacteria > Pseudomonadota > Gammaproteobacteria > Burkholderiales > Burkholderiaceae_C > Roseateles_B. Next base: position 859 of record NZ_JACJUG010000041.1, on the reverse strand, counting down.
CGACACCCCCAGGCCCGTGCCCGCCCCCAGCAGGGCCAGGGGCGCCCGCGGTTGCGCCAGGCACTCTGCCGACGGACGCACGCCCCCCAGGTCCTGCAGCGCGGCGCCCTCCAGGCCGGGCAGAGACAGGGCCAGGGCGGTGAAGTCGTTGATGACCTCCAGGCGCTGCAGGGCCAGTTGCTGCCGCAGGGCCTTGATGGAGAAGGCCCAGTGGTGGTTGGTCATGCGCACCTCGTCCCCCGTCACCGGATTGGCGATGCCCAGGGCGCAGGCGGCCGGCCGGGTCTGCGCCTGGTCGGCCAGGTAGTGCCGGATGGCGTCGCCCAGCGTGGGGTGCTCGGCGCAGCGGTAGGTCTGGACATGACTCAGCGGCGCTCCCGGCCTGTCCATCCAGGCGAAGCGCGCATGGGTGCCGCCGATGTCGCCCAGCAGGCGCGGGAACGGGGCCTGGGTCGCGAGGGCCGGTGTCGGGTGGGCCTGGCTCATGGGAGTCTCCTGGTGCGGTTCTGGCTGGAATGCCGCCATTGTGGATGAAACCGCTTTCATGCCGCAAGAAAATATGTGGCTGGGGAGATCAGTGTTTCCACTCAGCTCAGATCCAACTGGCATCAAGATAATGAAAACGCTTTCAAACAACATCGCCGGCTTCCGTCCGACAGCCCGCAGCGCCTGACCACTCTCGTGCCCTGGCGTGGCGGGCCCTGCGGCAGCCGGCCGGAGACCGCCCATGGCCGCCATCAATCTCCCCCTGCCCCACGGGGCGCCCCTGCGCCCCTGCTTCCTGCTGCCCCTGAGGCGCTGGCCCGCCATTGCCGGCCTGGCCCTGGCCGCCTGTGGCGGCGGCGGCGCCCCGGCTGCC
>NZ_JACJUG010000040.1 GCF_014174515.1 Mitsuaria sp. WAJ17 | reverse complement strand
AGCGGCACATAGCCCGCTCCCGCCAGCCAGCTCCCCAGCAGTGCCTGCACCCAGGCGATGGAGCGCGGCACGCACACCGCCACGCGGTCCTCTTCGCCCACGCCCTGCTGCGCCAGCCAGCCGCCCACGCCCTGCGTCTGCGCCAGCAGTTGCGCGTAGCTCAGCTGCTGGTCCCCTTGCTCCAGCGCGATCGCCGAAGGCGTCTCCTGCGCTCGGGCCTGCACCCGGGCCAGCACGTCCTCTGGGCCACGCAGCGGCTGAACCGCTTGCGCATGCCACTCGCTGATCAAGACTCGTTCAGACGGCAGGAGTGTCGAGATATCCTTCAATGGCAGCTCAGCACGGTCCAGCAGTTGCGGCAGGAGGTGGCGCCACCGTTGGGCCAGCGTATCGATCGTGCGCTCGTCGAACCAGGCGGTGTTGTAGACCCAGTCCAGCTCCACATCGGCCTGCTCGTGAAAGTCGCGGATGAAGAGGGTCAGCGGTGTCTGCTGCCAGCCATTCAGCTGTGCCTTGAAGCCGGCCGGGCTTTCGCCGAAATACACGTCATGGCTATGCTGCTCGTAGGAGAGGCTGACGTCGAAAATGCGCCGCTCGCCATTCTTCGCTGTCGAGTTTTGTTGCAGCTCCCCGATGGCAATCCGCTGATTGCGATAGTCCTGCTTCAGGCTTCGTGCCAGTTGGGTCACCAAACCGTCAAAGGACTGGCCGGCATCCAATTCCACCAAGAGTGGATTGACACCAACGAACAAGCCGCTGCAGGCCTTCCATTTGGCATGCCCGCGATTGACGATGGGCAAGCCGATTGCGAAGCGCTGGCGCTGTGTGACAGAACCGAGAAGCACGCAGATCGACGCCAGAAGCCACTGGAATGTGGAAACGCCTTTTGATGACGCTGCGTAGCTAATTCGTTGGTACAGCTCCCTACAAATGACATCTTCATGACATCTGCTGGGCCGCGGCTCGCCATTCAGACCGGGTTTCGACTCAAGAATGGGCTCGACTGGCACCGCATACTTTTCCTGCCAGTAGCGCAGCTGCCGGCCATGCAATGGTGAGGTTTGAAATTCCTGGTCGTCACGAACGTAGTCGGCATAAGACGGAGCGGCATCACCCGCCTGATCATCGGCGTTGTAGAGCTCCGCCAACGATCGATGCAGCAAGGACACCCCCCAGCCGTCGGTAATGAGGTGGTGATAGGTATCGACAAAGTAGCTGCGGCGATCACTGACCTGGATCAGCGAGAAGCGGCAAAGCGCTTGACCGTACAGCGCGAACGTCTGTGCAAACTGCTCGCTGATGAGGCGCTGGGCCCTCGCTTCCCCATCGGCATCGCTGCGCAGGTCATGGATGATCAATGGCACCGTAAGCGCTGGCGCCAGCATCTGGCATGCCACATCGCCTGGCTTGGCAGGAGGAATCAATAGGGTGCGGAGCGAATCGTGCCGTTGAAGCAGGCGCTGCAACGATCGCTCCAGCCGAACAGGATCCAGCGGACCGCTGATCAGCAACCGCCCGCCAATGTTGTAAAGCGGCAGGCCTGGATAGATGTTCTGCTCGACCCAGATATCCCGCTGAGCCCCGGTCAGGGGCAGGGTGACTGCAGGAGCAGTCGAAGCCGGCTGTGCGCCTGCGGGGTGAACAAAAAGCAGTCCCTGATCATTGGCCATGACGATGCATCCCGCTCTGTTGATGAAGCCGCCGCTTGGACGACCCGGTGAGCCACTGGAAATAGGACGAGCTCACCCGCTCGACGCAGAAATACGTCAAGTCAGCATTGAATAAGTGTTTGAACTGCGCCGAATGGCGCCGCGATGAGAATAGGTGACTGCCATCTCCTGGCAGCAGGTCATTCACATCGACTGGTGGCTGAAAAAGAAACCAGATGGCGTCGCGTGAAATACGAAATCAACGACTACCGATCTATATTTATTCACCACCCAGACCCAAATCAAATGGATTCACTACCCCTCCTGCCAATCGCACTCCTTTATATGAGTATCGAATACGCCGAGCGATCCCTCGCATCAATTGAACATCACAAGGGCTGCGGACTCTGAAATTCCGAGCGCCATTTTGTAATTTTTATGAAAACCATTTTCAAAACCCCGCACGCCCTATTGGCGCGCAGGGTTCAGCCATGCAACGAAGCCGTGCGAGGCCTCATCCGAAGTCTTGGCGCCATCCCATCGAACCGGGGCACGCACCGCGACTGCGAGCCGACGTCAGCCAAGCCGCAGGAGCAGCACGCACTATGGCACAAGAATACCGCTTTTACGGGTGTTTCCTTGCGACCTGCCATGCTTCTATCGGGCGAATAGCAAACCATTCACTCCCATGAAGACAAGGGCTGAGCACCTTCGCGCCCCAGCTCGATCAGCGGCTTTGAACGGGGCCGCCATCAACCGATCGGCAGGGTTTTGGCTCGCACCGAATCCATGTGACACCAATGTAAAACCACTCGTGAGCAATTCGGATTACGAGCGCTGCGTCGCACTGGCAGCCTAAATCAATAAAGTGGGTAGATGTATAGAAACACCTTACAGGGTGGAGGTGATCAATGAGAATATGCAAGTGTTGTCATGACCGGAAACAATAAACCTCACGAAAAAAGAGGCCATGGGCGTTTAGCGGACGTTGCAGTTGTTTGTGGCCGCCTTCCGGCGGGCGCCGATCTGCCTCTGTCGCCGGACGCCAGGAAGCCGCCGCCTGGCCTCAGGCCCGACATCACCACCACCTCCAACTGCCCCTGAGGACCACCCCGCCCATGGAAGATTGCCGGTCGGTGGTCATGAATTGAGCGCCATGACGTCGCGAACCCGGAGCCTGGAATGCTGACGTCTGTCCATCCAGATCATCCGCGCGAGCAAGCAGCCGCCTCTCTTGCTGAAGTTCCTGAACACGGGTCGGGAGGAGGAACGGCGTCCGGCTACACGCGGTTCTACGATAAGAAACTCTACGAAGGCATCAGCCTATCAAGGCGCATAGCAGACAGCACGGCGCACACGGGGCAGTTCGTGCTGCACACAGACCAGCGGCTGCCCTAGGGCAACTTCAGCGCCCGCGCGACCTCGATCCACGGCAGCAGCTTGAAGTTCTGCCGGCCGTCCGGCAGGCGTTTGTGGCCGTCTTGCACCACGAGCAGTCCCTGTGTGTATGGGCCGCCGAGGTTGGCCGACGTCACTTCCAGCCCGTCAGTCTCGGAGGCGCCATCGATGCCCCGCTGCTCGTTGATGCCGATGCGGAAGCCGCCACGCAGTCCGAACGGGGGGCGGGCATCCAGCACCAGGTAGCTGTCGCTGCCCTGTGAAGAAACGACCAGATAGCTGGGCGCACCGCGGCGGCCCTGGTAGATGGCCAGGCCTTCGACATCGGCCACGAGCTCCCCCCCGACGTGCATGACCAGTTGCGGGCGGGCCGCCGCCTCGGCGCGGGCGTCCAGGGCCCAGATGCCGCGCTTCTCTTCGCCCACGAACAGACGCCCTTCCCGCTCGTCTACCACGCAGCCCTCGGGCTGGCTGTCGAGCTTGAACTGGCGAAGCAGGCGGGCTTGCCACCGGCCCTCGTGCTGCTCGATCCGGTACTGCTGGACGCGGCCATCCTTGTCGTTCGGAAAGGCGTCCAGCTGACCGTCCGGTGTGCGGCCCACGCAGAGGCCATAGATGTCGCGCAGGTCCGTCGGAAGGCGGGCGAGTTCGGCGACATGGCCCTGGCCGTCGATGCCGAAGAGCACGAGCGTCTGCTCGTCGCGCTGCGTGGCAACGGCCAGGTCCCAGCGCCTGCCGCCGGTGCGGATGCCCTGTCTCAGATCGACGTTGTTGATGCGTCCTACGGGCAGCAACTGGTGCTGGCGCCCGTCCAGCCCATAGACCAGCAGGCCCTGCTTCTTGTTCGTGCCCAGTACCAGGCTGCGGCGGCCGTCATGCGGGGCCACCCAGATCGCCGGGTCGTCGGCCGCATCGCCCTGCTGCCCCACCGGCTCAGTCTGCGCCGAGGGCTGCAGCACCGGCCAGTCCCTGCGGGCCGCAGGCGCCGGCTCGTTCAGCCAGCGGCGAGGCCGGCCTTCAGCCTCGGTGGCGACGAACCACTGGCCGACGCCTGGCTCACCGAACTGCAACAGTCCGCGCGAGTCATCCACGGAACAGCCTTGCGGATGGGGTGCCGTGGCCAGCCGGCGCAATGGGCGCGTCGCATGCTCGCCCAGCAGCCATTGCTCGCTCAGGCCGTCATTGCCCAGAAGAAACAGATGCAGCAGGCCCTGGGGATCGCGGTGCAGGCACAGGGCCTCGACCTCGAAGTCCGGCACCGGCAGCGCGTGGACCTGCAGCCTGCCGCCCCGGACGCGGGCCAGCAAGGGGCGGCTGCGGTCGGCGTCCAGCAGCACGGCCACGCGGTCCTCGCCCTCCCCTCGCTGGTCCCAGCGTTTGGCGCGCACCACATGGCGGTCCAGCTCACGGCCCTGGGCATCCAGCAGGTGCAGCCCGCCTTTGTCCAGGGTCAGCGTCGTTTCGCCAGCCTGGGCCCAGGGGGCGGTCAGCGCCAGCAGGCCTACGGCCCAGGCGCTGATGATCGTCTTCATGCGCTCGTTGCTTGTTGTCATGGACGTCCTCACTGGCCTCAGAACAGCGAGGCCTTGACCGACAGCTTGAAGGTCCGCCCGTAGTTCTCGTTCTGCACATTGAAGGGCTGGCTGCCCTGGTAGACGTAGTAGCGCTCGCGGTTCAGGTTGAGCGCCTCGACCACGACCGACCAGCGCCGGTCGAACTGCCAGGAGGCGGACAGATCCATCTGCCGCTGCCGATCGACGTAGCGGTCCTGGGCCGCGTTCAGGATGTCGGCGCCCAGTTCAAGCAGGTAGTTGGACTTCTGGTTCAAGGCCAGGCGGGCGCTCAGGGGGCCTGCCTCGTAGGCCAGCATCAAGTTGAACACGGCATTGGCCTGCCCCGGCAACCGGATGCGGCGCGACCTCGGCGCGCCCGTCTTCTTGTCGAACCGGGCCACCTCGGCCTTCGAGTCGGTGAAGGTGGCATTGACCCCGACGATCAGGCCGGACAGCGCGCCCGGCAGCATGCGCAGCGGCTGGCTGTAGGCCAGCTCGATGCCGCGCACATGGGCGGAGTCACCGTTGGCGAAGCTGGTGGCTGTCGTGTACGAGGCCCAGGCGCCGCTGCCTGCCAGGTTGGTGGTGTAGGCGAAGTCGCGGATCGCCTTGTCAAAAAGATAGGCTGACAGCACCCCCTCCCTGCCCAGGATCCGCTCGATGCCCAGGTCCAGGTTGCGCGATCGCAGCGGGTTGAGGTCCGGGTTGCCGATGCTGGCCTCCGTTGTGCTGGCCAGGCTGATGCCCGGCGCAAGCTGGCCGAAATTGGCACGGACCACGGAATTCCACCAGGCGCCGCGCACCGAAGTGCTTGCATCCAGCTCGTAGCGGACATGCAGGCCAGGCAGCCAATGGCCAGAGCGGCGCTCGCTGTTGCGCTCGCTGAGGGCATTGCTGGGGTTGACCTGCTGGCCGTGCGCCTCGAAGCGGGTCTCCTCGCGACGCAAGCCGGCCAGCAGCTGGAGGCGGTCATCGACCTCGTGGCTGATCTGCGCGTAGCCGGCGCTGATGTCTTCACCGATGCGGTAGTCGTTCAGCGCCGACTCACGCACCAGCCGGGCTGGATCGCGGGCCAGCCCGGCAACCCGGGCACGGACCCGCTGGGGATCGATGGCCGCGCCAATGCGTCCAAAGGGAAAGTCAAGCTCCCGGTCTGCGGCAAAGGCCGCCAGCGTCGCGGCGCCAGCACCCCAGTAGTTCGGGCTGCTCGCGCTGCCGCTGGTGTAGGCCCACTGCTCCGTGTCGTTGCGCTTGTCGCGTTGGCTCTTCTTGAAGCCGAACTTGATCGATGCCGCGCGCCCCGCCCATGTCAGCGGCCGCTCCAGATCGATTCTGGCGTGGTGTTCCTTGTCGTCGCTCCAGCGGGCCTGCAGCGTGATGCCGTTCAAGGCGTAGGCCGACGTGCTGTAGAGCGTCGCCGGGCCGGCCAACAAGGGGCGCTGGCTGTCCGTGAAGGAGATGCCAGCCACGTTGTTCTGGCGGAAGCGCGCATCGTTGATCGACTCGGGCGTGTCCTCGCTGGCCCGGCCCAGGCCGATGGAGCCTTGCAGCGTCCAGCCGGCCAACCGCTGCTCGGTGCCCAGGTTGAGCGAGTCGATGCCTTGCGTGTACTGACGCTGGCGCAATCGACGCTCCGCGCGGGCGCTCACGACCTGCCCCTCGGCGAACAGGCCGCCCGGCGTGGCCGTACTGTTCGCTACGCTGCCGAGGGTGAGACGGTCCCGGACCTCGTCGTCGCTGAAACGACTGAAGAAGGCGCGCAGGTAATAGCTCTCGCCGTCGCCCGGGCGGTAGTCCAGGTTGGCGGAGAAGGCCTTGCGCTGGCGCGCAGGCAGGTAGTCGCGCAGCTCGAAGCCGCTCAGGCGGCCTTCGGTCCAGGCTCCGCCGGTCTCCACGTCGTCGGAACCGAAGCGGCGTTTCTCGGTGCTCAATCCCACGGCAACCCCCAGGCGCTGCGACTCGCCGAAGCGGCGTGCCCACAGCAGGTGCGCGTTGGTGTCGCTCTGCGAGGTCAGCTGGTCGCGGGTGACACCGACCCCGAAATTCAGGATGGCCTGCGGCAGATCGAAGGCCGACAGCGTCTTGACGGCGATGCTGCCGCCCATGGAATCGGCGTCCTGGTCCGGCGTGAGCGTCTTGCTCACCTCGAGCGAGCGCACCATGCCGGCTGGCAGCGTGTCCAGCGCCACTCCCCGCCGGCCCGACTCGGGCGCCGGCACCAGCGAGCCATTGACGGAGACCGAGTTCAGGTCCGGTCCCAGGCCGCGGATCACCACATAGCGGCCCTCCCCCTGATCGCGCTGCAGCGAAACGCCGGGCATGCGAGCCAGGGCCTCGGCGGCATTCTTGTCTGGCAAGGCACCGATGTCATCGGCGCTGATCACGCTGAGCACATGGTGGGCCTTCTCTTGCGCGGCCAGGGCCTTGCGCAGGCCGGCGGCCTGGCCGGTGACGGTGACCAAGTCCAGCGTAGCCACGGCTGCCGGTGCTTGCGCGTCGGGCTGGGCCTGCGCTCCGAAGGCAGCGAGCAGGCCCAGGCTCAAGAGGCTGAGGCGGCGGCAAGGAAAGTGATGGGACTGCGTCATGGGATGTTCGAATGGGTTGGCGCCCGGCGGGCAATGGGGGCGCACTGTCCCGAAGCCAGATGGCAGTCGCGTGACATCGACCCATCGGCGCAGGGCAGCCTGCCCGCGTGAGCCGATCCGTCCCCCTGCGTAGGCCCAAGGCAGCAACTGTCACAAAGCCCACCTAGCATCGCCCCCCCATGAACCTCAGCTCCACGCGCCGGCGGATCGCCTCGATGCCAGTGCCGACCCTGGCGCCCGTCCTAGGCCTGACGGGCTTTGGCCGTCTCGTCCTGCTGGCGATGGCATTGATCCTCTTCGTCTTCCAGGATCAGTCCCTTGCCAAGCCCCTGGAGCGCTGGAACTGGATGGACATCGTGGGCGAAGGCGGCATGGTGGTGATGGCGGGCGTGTGGCTGATGCAGCTGCGAGCCAGCCGCCCCGCGGGCCGTGTCACCGACCTGCTGTGCCTTGGGCTCGCGGCCATGCTTCTGGGCGAATGGGTGGATGCGCTGGACGAATTCATGCTGTTGCCCAAGGCCGTGCTCTGGGACAACTGGCTGGAGTCCACACTGGTGCCGCTGGGCATGCTGCTCGTGACGCTGGGCCTGCACCACTGGCGGCAGGAGCATCGCGTGATGACGGAGCAGCTGCTGCGGCGCGAGCGCCTCTTTCGCGAGCATCGCAGCATGGATGGGGTGACGCAGCTGGGCGACGCGGGCTATATGGCTGCGCAGATCGGCCTGGAACTGCGCATGCAGCGCCGTGCGGCGCTGCTGATGCTGGGCATGCGGGACTTCGAGACGGTCGCGCGCGAACACGGCCTGGCGGAGGCCGACCGAATGCTGCAGGCCGCCAGCCATCTGCTCCTGCTGAACCTGCCGCCGGATGCCCTGTTGTGCCGTTATGCGGCCGACGTTTTCTGCGTGCTGCTGCCAGCTGCCGAGGCAAGCGTTGCCCAGCTGCAGGTGCTGCAGCTTCAGGCCGCCCTGAACCATCTGGGTCACCACACGCGATCGGGCCTGCGCCTGCAGCTGGCGGCGCGCGGCGCCTGGGCCCTGGTTCAGCCGCAGCAAACGGGCGACGAGCAACTGCTTGCCCTGGCCCGGAGGCTGGCGTGACGCCTCTGCTCAGCACGGAGCTGTGCGCGCCACCGGGTGCCCCTGTCTTCGAGCTGGGCAGCCGCTGCCTGGCCTGGGAGCAGCAGGTGGCCGGCGTGCTGGAACTTGCCCGCAGCCGGGACCTGGACCCTGCCCGCCTGCTGGCCCATGCCGGGCTCGCCCGCAGCGCCCTCGTCAGCCCGCAGCAGCTGCTTGCCTTGCTGGCTGCGCTGCAAAGAGCCCTGCCGGCGGCCGACACGCCCTTCGTGCTGGGCCAGCTGAGCCTGCCCGGCCATGGCGGCCTGGCCAGCCACGCCCTGCTGCAGGCGGCCACACTGGGCGAGGCCCTGTCCCTGCTGTGCCGCTATGCCGGCCGCCTCACGCCCCTGCTGACGCCTCGACTGCTGCACCATGGCGACGAGACGCTGCTGTTGTGGACGGAATCCTGCGGCTTGCCTGCGGCGCAGCGCGCCTTTGTGATCGACATGCACATGAGCGCCTTGAAGTCGCTGTGCCAGTGGCAAGGTGGCGCCCCCCTGCCCTGGCGCTTCTGCTTCAACCGCACACGGCCGCGCGACCTGTCGCAGCATGTCGTCTTCCTTGGGGCCGAGCTCAGCTTTGGCTGCCAGATCGATGCCATGCGCCTGCCTGCGACACTGCTGTCCCAGACCTGGCCACGCGCGGTGAAGCCGAATCTGGCTCAAGGCGCGCTGGAGCAGGACGCGGATCCGGGCGCCGCCGCTCGCGGGCTGCTGGCCGCACTCTATGACTGGTTGCTGCCGCGCTATCGGGAGGCCCCCTCTCTAGAGCAGGCGGCCCAGGCCTTCGGCCTCAGCCCCGCGACGCTGAAGCGGCGCCTGGCCCAGCACGGCAGCCACTACCAGGCCCAGCTGGACCAGGCCCGCAGCCATGTGGCCCTCTACCTCCTGTTGTTGAATAGGCGAAGCAGCGAGGTCGTCGCCCGCGAGCTGGGCTTCCACGACCGCAGCAGCTTCCGCCGCTCGTTCAAGCGCTGGACGGGGCTCACACCGGGCGTAGCGCTGCAGGGCTGATCAGCCTGCGGGCCTGCGGGTTCTCGCTGATGCCCGCCTGCTGCACCTTGGACCCGCCTTGCTAAAAAAGAGACAGGCGAATAGGCAGGCGCCAGGGCGCTGGCCTCCGGCTGAGCAATCCGGGAAACTTCGGTGAGGTTGTGGCCCTGAGGCTCGAATCCTGGGAGCCCTCCCTACTGTCTTGGTCCTGTCGTTGATTTGTCGCGGACTCTTGTGACATTGCGCAGGCGCTCCCGGCTCCGCCGGCCTGCCCAATCCACACAGCAATACACACCATGCGACATCTGCCTGCCCCCTCCCACCTGGCTGCCGCCTTGCTGGCCGCGCTTGCGGCCTACAGTGCCGATGCACAGTCCGCATCCACCACCGAGACGCAGGCGCTCGACCGGGTGACCATCAATATCGGCCGCGGCCAGCTGCGCTCCGTCCAGGGACTCACCAAGGCCGACTTCGAGAGCGCGGTGGCCGGGCTGAGCCCCCTGGCAACGGTGTCCCGCCTGCCGGGCGTGAACTTCCAGTCCGCCGACCCGCTGGGCAACTACGAGTGGTCCACCCGATTCACCTTGCGTGCCTTTTCCCAGAACCAGTTGGGCTTCACGCTCGACGACGTGCCGCTTGGAGATATGAGTTACGGCAACCTCAACGGCCTGCACATCAGCCGCGCCGTCTCCAGCGAGAACGTCGCCCGGGCCTATCTCTCGCAAGGCACCGGCGCCCTGGAAACGGCCTCCTCCAGCAATCTGGGTGGCACGCTGCAGTTCTACTCCAGCATGCCGCTGGAGAGGTTCGGCTTCCAGGCTGTCCAAACACTGGGCAGCAGCAGCAACCGCCGTACCTTCCTGCGCCTGGACACCGGCAGTAGCCCGCTCGGCGAGTTCTACCTCAGCTACACACGCCAGAACGCCGACAAGTGGAAAGGTGAGGGCGAGCAGCGCCAGGAGCAGTGGAACCTGAAGTACGCCCGGCAGATCGGTGAGCACCAGGTGACGGCCTTCGTGAACACCTCCAAGCGCCGAGAGATCGACTACCAGGACGTGTCACTGGAGATGGTCAGGCGCCTGGGATACGACTGGGACAACTTCTACCCGGACATCCAGGCCGCGCTGAATGCCTCGACGACCCACTGCGGCAATGCCGGCAGCAACTATGACGCCACCTGTGACGATGCCTACTATGCCGGCGCCGGCCTGCGTGACGACACCCTGGGTGGCGTCACGCTGGATGCGCGCCTGTCCGAGCAGGCCCGCCTGAAGACCACGGGCTACTGGCACCACAACGACGGCAGCGGCCTCTGGTACACGCCCTACAGCGCGTCGCCGGACGGCACGCCGCTGTCGCTGCGCACGACCGACTACGCGATCCGCCGCCAGGGCGTGGTCTCTGTGCTCGATTTCGACGTCGGCGCCCATCAGATCAAGGCATCGTTCTGGCATGAGCGCAACGACTTCGAGCAGGCACGCCGCTTCTACGCGGTGTCGCCCACGAATGTGCCCAGCCCCTATGACTTTCCCAGCAAGCCCTTCCTCACGCAGTGGCAGTACGCCTTCAGCACCACGACCGACCAGTTCTCCCTGGCAGACACCGTCGCATTGAGCCGTGAGCTGACCCTGGGCGCAGGCTTCAAGTCCTTGCGCGCCCGCATCGACGGCCAACTGGAGGTTGGCACGGGCAGGCCCAGCGGCACCATCACGGCCAGCAAGGGTTTCCTGCCTCAGGCCGGCCTGAACCTGCGGCTGAGCAAGGAAGACGAGCTGTTTGTCGGCGTCTCCCGCAATATGCGCGTCTACCAGGGCGCTGCCACCGGCACGACGCCCTACGCCACGACGGACGCCGGATTCGCCGCCATCAAGGGTACGCTCAAGCCCGAGACCTCGGACAACTTCGAGGCGGGCTGGCGCACCCAGGGCCGCCTCTACGAAGGCAATGTCACAGCCTATCTGGTCAACTTCAAGGACCGCCTGCTGGGTGTCACGCAAGGGGCCGGCATCCAGGGCAATCCCACCGTGCTGTCCAATGTGGGCGGCGTCCGTACCTATGGCCTGGAGGCCGCCCTCTCCTTCCGCCTGGCACCGGGCTTCAGCTGGTACAACAGCCTGAGTCTGAGCCAGTCCACCTACCGGGATGACGTGGTGAGCAAGGATGCCGGCAACAAGGACATCGTTGTCGCCACCCGGGGCAAGCATGTGGTGGACGCGCCGGACACCCTGTTCAAGTCCATCCTCGGCTATGACAGCGGCGCCATGTTCGGCAGCCTCGGCCTCGACTACATGTCCAGGCGCTACTACACCTACCTCAACGACGGCAGCGTCGATGGTCGCACGCTGCTGAACCTGAGTGCCGGCTATCGCAGCAAGTCCCTGGGCTTCGTTTCCGAGGGCTCCTTCACCATCGGCGTGAGCAACCTGACGAACAAGAAGTACATCTCGACGGTGGGCAGCAACGGCTTCAGCAACGACGACCCCAAGGGCACAGCCCAGACGCTGCTGACCGGCGCCCCGCGCCAGGTCTTCCTCAGCTTCTCGGCCAAGCTCTGAGCCACGCTGCCGAGAGCGCCCAGGCTGGCCCTGGGTGTGCTTTCAATGGCTGCCGAGCCCTCCGGTCCGGCGCTGTGCCTCAGGCGACAGCCTCGATGACGCAGCGCACCCACCGGCCGGCCAGCGGGTCAGGGCGGTGCCGGGCCAGGTAGGCGCGCACGGCGTGCTCCTCATCATCGTCAAAGGCGAGGCCATGCAGGTCCCCGCTGTGGGAGACGGTCTTCTTCCAGAGGCGGCGAACCCGGATGCTGAAGTGGCGGGTGGCGGCGGTGCCAACGTCCCCGTCCAGCAGGTGCAGCATCAGCGGGCCAGCGCTCCACTCCATGCCGCCGGGCGCAAACACCTGGACGCCCCCCTCGCTCAGGTTCATGACGAGCGCGGCTACGCCATGGGCGAATCCCGGTGGCACAAAGATCCACACCGGGATGTGCTCTCGCTTCACGGGCAGGAGGAAGAAGGTCACACGCTCATGCTGTCTGGTGTCCGTGGCCAGGGCTTGCGGCAGGGGTTCGGCTAGGGAAGGCACGGCGGGGATGCAGAGTGGATCATCAGTGCCCCATCAGACCATCCAGGCGTGAAACCGGCATGACGGCCGCGGCCCCCTCCCCTCCCGCAACAGCCGGCGGCAGCGGGCGTCCGTGCGAAGCCGTCAGAGCAGGCGCCGGAAGGCCAGGTGCGTGATCAGTGGCTCGCCCTGGACTTGCTGTACCTCGCGAGCGATCACCTCCACCTTGCCGGACTTCGCCATGGCACAGATGTCCTCGGCGACCCCGTCGTAGACCCAGGGCAGCTCAAGGGCGGTGCCGCAACGCGGAAGCTCGATCCGCTCGCCGATCCGGGATTCAAGAACCAGTGCCGTGGAAATGCTGCCCATACCCGCGCCTCCATGCGCATCAAGCGATGCAGGCCATGTTGATGCTGCGGCGCGGAAGCCGCAAGCGGAGTCCCGCAAAGCGCTGATCCAGGGCAAAGTACATGCTGCGGTGATGCCCGCGACCGGGCCCGCGTCGCCTGCGCCGGCGAAGATGAGCCGGCCCTCTGACCTGCTCGCCCAGCGACTGGCGCGAGACCATCCCGGGCAGCTCCGAGGCGCGCGCGCCCTGGAACTTGGACTGAATGCGCAGCTGCCTCATCTGGCGCAACATGGTCCCGCCAACGACATCCCTGCCGCCGCAGGACACGGTGTCGTGCCTTGCTGCCTTGCTGCCTTGCTGCCGCTTGCCTGGCGAATTTTCGTTCGGTGTGCCAGTAAGACCCCTGTTGATGCGGGCTCGCCCCAACAAGTCCATAGTGGCCAGGATCCAGCCTTGCCAGGAGCCTTCGCCATGAGCAATCACCCCGCTTCTTCGCCCGATCTGCGCATCGAACACGATTCCATGGGGGCCGTGGAGGTGCCCGCCACGGCCTTGTACGGTGCCCAGACCCAGCGTGCCGTGCTGAACTTCCCCATCAGCGGGCAGGCCATGCCGCCGGCCTTTATCCGGGCCCTGCTGCTGATCAAGGCGGCTGCCGCGACGGCCAACGGCGAGCTGCAGCTGATCGCAGTGGCCCAAGCCCAGGCCATCGCGCAGGCCTGCGAGGACCTGTTGCGGCTCGAAGACGCGGCGCTGATGCCGAACTTCCCCGTCGATGTCTTCCAGACTGGCTCCGGCACCAGCAGCCACATGAATGCCAACGAGGTGCTGGCCACCTTGGCCAGCCGGATCCAGGGCGCGCAGGTGCATCCCAACGACCACGTGAATGCCGGCCAGAGCAGCAACGATGTGGTGCCCAGTGCCGTGCATGTGGCGGCGGCGCTGGAGATCTCCGGCCGCCTGCTGCCCGCGCTGGACCACCTGGTGCAGGCCTTGCAGCAGAAGGCGGTCACCGTTCATGCCCATGTCAAGACCGGCCGCACACACCTGATGGATGCCCTGCCCGTGCGACTGAGCCAGGTGCTGGGAGGCTGGTCCGCCCAGGTGCAGGCCGCCCGTGAGCAGGTCCGCACGACTTTGCCGCTGCTGCAGCAGCTGGCGCTGGGAGGCACGGCAGTGGGCACAGGCGTCAATGCGCATCCGGCTTTTGCCGAGCGATGCTGCCAGCGGCTGAGCGAGAGCAGCGGCATCACCTTCGCGCCGGGGGCCAATCGCTTCGCTCTGATGGGCGGCCAGGATGCCGCGGTGGCCATGTCTGGAGCCCTCAAGCGGGTGGCAGTGGTCCTGTCAAAGATCGCCAATGATCTGCGATGGATGAACTCGGGGCCGCTCGCGGGGCTGGCCGAGATCGAGCTGGAGGCCCTGCAGCCGGGCTCGTCCATCATGCCGGGCAAGGTCAATCCCGTGATCCCCGAGGTCGCCCTCATGGTGGCCGCGCAGGTGGTGGGCAATGACGCGGTCATCACGCTGGCCGGCCAGTCCGGCAACTTCGAGCTCAACGTGATGCAGCCGCTGGTGGCGCGCAACCTGCTGGAGAGCATCGCCTTGCTGGCCGCTGTACTGCCTCTGCTGGCGGACAAGGCGATCGCCAGCTTCCGCGTGAACGAACCCGTGCTGCGTGCGGCCCTGGCGCGCAATCCGGTGCTGGTGACGGCGCTCAATCCGCTGATCGGCTACGAGCGGGCCGCCGAGATCGCGAAGAAGGCCTGGCGCGAGAAGCGCCCCATCCTCGAGGTGGCTGCCGATTGCACAGACCTCGATGCAGCCACGCTGGCGCAGCTGCTGGATCCGGCTCGACTGACCGGCGAGGAATGAGCCTCGCCGGCTGCTCGGCGCCTGTTGACGCGAGCAGGTCCTTCGACCCTGGATGCCGGACTGTGAATGGTGACAGTAGTCATCCCCGCGCAAGCCCGGAACACTGCCGCAGGTCCGACGAGCCCCCAACCCGGGGGCCCCGGCCACGAAGCGCTCCGGCATTGCCGGCGCCCGCAAGACCTCAACAGGAGAATCCATGAGCAGGAACTTTGAAACGCCCATCCAAGTCAAGTATCGGGACACTGATTCAATGGGTCATGTCAGCAGCCCTGTCTATTACGACTACCTCCAGCACGCCTACCTCGAATTCATGTTCAAGGTGCTGTCCGTCCCCAAGCACGAGAAGCTGCCGCACATCATGGTCAAGACGGCCTGCGAGTACGTGCAGCCCGCCATGTTCGGCGACAGCCTGGTCGTGCGCAGCCGGGTCAGCAGCTTCGGCAACAAGAGCTTCGAGATCGAGCATGTCATGCATCGCCAGGACGGCCAGGACACCGTGGTCGCCCGGGGCTACTCCAAGCACGTGATGTTCGACTACGAGAACAACAAGACCACGCCCGTCACCGAAGACTTCAAGGCCCGCATCCTGGACTTCCAGGGCAGCGTCTGACCTTAGGGCAGGAGATCCACCATGATGATGCAGTGGTCCGAAACTCAAGCGGCCTTGCAGCGGCGCTACCAGGCGCTGGGCCAGGAGATCGCCGGCATGGGGCCGCGCCAGGACTTTGACGCCGCACGCTGGCAGCGCCTGCGCGCGGCCGGTCTCTGGGAGATCCTGGGGCAGCGCGAGGGCCATGCCGGCGCATGGTGGGACTTCACCGCGGCGCTGGAGGGCCTGGCGCAGACGGTGCGCTGCCCAGCCCTGCTGCTGTCGGCGATCGCTCAGGCCGGCATGGTGCGCGGCTTGCAGCGCCACGGCAGCGAGGCCCAGAAGGACCGCTACCTGCCGATGCTCGCCCGTGGCGAGCTCTGCGCGACGGGCATTGCCGAGCCGGGCACTGGCACCGATGTGCGCAGCATCGCCAGCACCCTCACGCCCTGCCCTGGCGGCTACCGCCTGACGGGCAGCAAGTACAACATCGCGCACGCGCCCATGGCCGCCTTCTCGCTGATCGTCTGCCGGCATGCCGAGGCGCCGGAGGCGGTGGCCCTGGTGTTCCTGGACCAAGGCGCGCCGGGCCTCGTGATCGGGCCCGGCGATCGCAAGCTGGGCAATACCGACCTGCCCACCGGCAGCATGGAGTTCCATGACGTGTTCATCCCGCAGGCGCAGGTGCTGGGCGATGCTCGACGGGGCCTGCGGCAGCTGGTGGACATCATCTCCCTGGGCCGCGCCTACTACGGTTTGGTGGCCGCCCACCTCGTGAGCCCCTTCCTCGATGAGGCCCTGCAGTACGCTCGCGGGCGCCAGAGCTTCAAGGAAGCCATCGTCGAGCACCAGTACGTTCAGCGCCGGCTGACGGACATCCGCATCGGCATGGAGCGCAGCCGCTGGACCGCCCTCGCGGCGGTCGGCAAGCTGATCAACGAAGAGGCGGACGCCCTGCTGGCCTGCTCGGTGGCCAAGCTGGTGGGCTCGGAGGACCTGATACGCAGTGCACTGGACCTGGTCCGCCTCCATGGCAGCCGCGGCTACCAGGACGGGCCGGTGGCGCAGCTGATGCGGGACGCCCTGGGCTTCGCCAGCGTCGGTGGCACCGAGGAAATGCATCGCAAGAACATCTTCAACCAGATGTCGCGCCCGCAGCAGGCCGCGGCCCATGCACCGATGCCCGCAGTGGCGCGGGCTCCGGCGGCCTGACCTCGATGAGTCGCTCGACCAGTGCCCCCTGGGCCCGCGCCCTGGCTGGGCGGTGCATTGCCCACGCTGAGTCCTGGGAAGGCGGCTCGGTTCTGAGCCGCCACTTGGGCACGCAGGCGCAGCGACAGGTCTGCGGCAGTCTGGATGCTGTCCACGCCGCCGTCGCTCAGGGGGACTGCGCGATGGGACTGCTGCCCCTTGAAAGCAGCCAGGAGGGCATGGTCAACCGCAGCCATGACCTGCTGTTCGCTGGCGGGGTCAAGGTCGTGGGCGAGTTGATGCATGAGACGACCGACGGCGCTTCGACGCCGACCTTCGTCCGATACGGCCTCATCGCGCCGACCCACCACCCATCCGACGGAAGGGACGACCGCGTGATGGTGGCCGTGGTCCTGCCGCAAAGGACCGGCAGCCTTCTGGACCTGCTGATGCCTCTGGCACACCGGGACATCGGCATCGGGCATTGGTGTTCACGGCCGGCCCGGGTGGAGGGCTGGCACTATCGTTTCCATTTCACGCTCTGCGCCCTCGCGGACAGCGAGGACGTTCAGCAGGCCTTGCGCGATGCTGCTTCGCACTGCAGCGAACTGAGACTGCTGGGCCGCTTCCGTGCAGCCTGGAGCCGCTAGGCACTCGCGCCAAGCCTGCACGGCGTCATTTCCTGCTCCTTTTCCAGCCTCTTCGCGCCAGCATCCTTTCGCGAAAGCGACCCGCCCTTGCCTGGCGGGCACAGCGTGCAGCGCGGGTGCGTTGGGCGCCCACGCTCCGTCGCAGATCCCCTTCTCAGATCCCCTTGCTTTTGCTGTGTCACGCCCGTGTTCGGCAAGCCATGCAATTGATTGTTTGCTCGCGTAATTGAAGTAAAAATTCACACGTAGACGGAGCTTTCGGCGCGGATTAACGCGCATTTTCTCGATCAATTCAATCAACATGTAACCAAATGAAGTTCGAGTAGAAGTCCAATGCAGAGCACTCTTTGGGTGATTTGCCGCTGCTCGTCGCGGGAATTGATACGTTTAGTTACTTCGCGTGCGGGTTGACCCCAGAGAATGCGCAAAAACGCGAGCACTTAGTCATTTACTGAGCAAGCCATCTCGATGAAACAGGGAGTCATAGGTGCAAGGAATCATCCATTTAGAGGGCGGCCTGCCGCACTGCGGGGCTGGGTTTGAGAACACGGAATGCGAGCAAGCCATGGCGGCTTTCGCCAGCCGACAGGGCTTTAACCACTGCCTGTACCTGGCCCATGTCTATCCCCCCATGACCCGCCCGACGGTCATCCAGGCCGGCAACTGCCCCGAGGGCTGGCTGGCGGCCTATTCGACACAGAACTTCGCCGAGTCCGATCCCTGGATCCGGCATGCCCAGGGTCATAGCAGCCCCTGGCTCTGGGATTCGGGCAGCCAGCAGGCGCCGGCGCCCTTCTGGCAGGAGGCCCTCAGGCGCGGCATGCGCCATGGCTGTACGCTGCCGGTCCGCACTGAGCACGGCGTCATTGGGGCGATGACCCTGGCCCGTGCACAGGAGCCGGTCTCGCTGGACGAGTACGCCCGGAAGTCGGCCAGCCTGCAGGCCTTCTGCCAGGATCTCCATGCCGGATTGCTGAAGCGGCGCCTGCCACAGCTCTTCCACCGCCCGGATTCGCAACTGAGCGAACGCGAGCGCACCATCCTGAAATGGACCGCCGATGGCAAAACCTCGTCGGAGATCGCGCTGATCCTCGGCCTGACCAAGCGCACCATCAACTTCCACGTGGCCAAGGCCACCCTGAAGCTCAACTCGACAAACAAGACGCAGGCCGCACTGAAGGCCGCGGTGCTGGGCATGCTGTTCTGAGGCGGCCTGGACGGGCGTCAGGCAGCCATCTGCTGGCAGGCCTGGGCACAGCGGCGACAGGCCTCGGCGCAATGCTGGCAGTGCTCGTATGGATGGGGAGCGCAGCGGCTGGCGCAGGCGTCGCAGACCTCGGCGCAGCGTTGGCAGAGCGTGGCGCTGAATTCGCTGTCACGCGCCATGAGGCCGGCACACAGGCGACAGAGGGCGGCGCAGTCCAGGTCCAGGGCAATGCAGCCCGAAAGCATGGGGAGCTCGGCTTCGCGCAGGCAGGCAGCAGCACAGCGGTCGCAGGCGGCAGCGCAGGCGTGGCAGGCGGCGATGCAGGCGCTGAAGTCGCGACGGGCCGGGGCGGGGTGGAGGGTCATAAGGGTCCCCTTGGGCGGTGGAATCGCTTGTCCGGGCAAGCCGGGCGCCCGCCACCCGGGCCGCTGGCGGGGTGTTGAGCCGCCGGCAAGGCGCGCCTCCTGAATGGGTGGACTCAGTGCACACCCAGGTAGCCCAGCACGGCATCGACGATGGACCGTTCGATCTCGGGCATGGAGAAGCCCAGCGGCGGCTCGATGACGGCCGCATGCACCATGGATTCGATGATGCGCTGGATCACCCAGGCAGCCAGTTGGATGTCCTGGGGCACGATGTCAGCCCTGTGCTGTTCCAGGAGCTGCTGGACCCTGGAGAAGATGCCCCTGTCTGAAGGGCTGTCGTTGGCCTTGGGCACCTCGAAAAAAGGCAGTTCCTGCTCCAGCACCCGGTGCAGCCGAGGCTCGACCATATGGGCCGCCATCAGTGCCCGGACCATGGCCTCCACCTGGCTGCGCAGATTACCCCGCTGCCCCGTGCCCAGAACGGCCTCGATGACCTGGTACATCTGGCCGGCATGGCGCTCGTGCAGCGCGGCGACCAGAGAGTCCTTGTTAGGAAAATACTGGTAAACGGACCCCACGCTCACGCCGGCGCGTTCGGCCACGAGATTGGTGCTGGTGCCGGCATAGCCGCGTTCCGCCAGCACGCCGGCAGCGGCTTCCAGAATGGCGTCCACCATGCGACGAGACCGGGCCTGGCTCGGGATCTTTCGAGGACCTGCTTGCTGGTTGGGCATCGCGTTATATTGGGGAGACAAGATGCCAGGGCATCGGGGAATCGCAGGCGCCCCCCTCGTGCGACGGACACGAGCAGGACTCAAGAGCCGTTCGGGCCCGGGAGTCGGCCGCCGGGGCGCGGGGCTCCAGACGATCGTCGCCAGGTGCGGGATACGGGAGGCGCCGCAAAAATGCGAGTTGCTGTGTATTTTATTGCACCAGGTCTGCTCAGCGGCGAGGCAGCGACTCAGTCTCATCCCGCGTTCAGGTGACAAGCCGATGCCCTCCTCCCCTGGCGGTGGCCTCAGGGCTGCTGGGCCAGCCAGTGGTCCAGAAAACCGCTGAGCCAGGCCACCCCAGCCCTGTCATGGCGGCTGCCTTGCAGTCGCTGCTGGGACAGTTGCTGGGCGCCCGGCGTTGACAGCTTGTGCTCCGCAGACTGGGCCCAGCGGTTCATGGTCTGGAAGCTGACCTCGGGGTGGAACTGCAGGCCGTAGGCCGCATCGCCATAGCGCACCGCCTGGTTCTCAAAGACCTCCCCCGCCGCCAGCCGCTCCATGCCCGCGGCCAGCCCAAAACCTTCCCGATGCCAGTGGTAGACCCGGTCCGGCCAAGGGCCCAGCGTGCGCCCCAGCGCGGTCGGGCGTATCGGCCAGTAGCCGATCTCGACCTGCCCGTCCTCCCGGGCACGTATCGGCGCCCCCAGGTGGCGGGCCAGCAGCTGGGCGCCCAGGCAGATGCCCAGGAAGGGCCGCTGCTCGCGTAGCGCCACGCCGATCCAGTCAGCCTCCTCGCGCAGCCATGAGTCCGGGTCATTGGCGCTCATGGGGCCGCCGAACACGATCGCGCCGCTGTGCCCGTCTAGAGAGGCCGGCAGGCGTTCGCCCAATGGCGGCCGCCGCATATCCAGGGCATAGCCCTTCTGCGCCAGCAGCCGGCCGACACGCCCAGGCGAGGACTGCTGCCTGTGCAGCACCAGGAGCACGGGGCGCTTCATGGCAGCTCCACGCTGAGGGCCAGGGCGCTGCGGTCCGGGCGGCCCCTCAGCTCCTCGAAGGACACCATGACGTGCTCACGATACGCCGGCCGTTCGCGCAGGCGTTCGTACCAGGCCGCCACATGGGGCAACGCGGGCCGGACGATGTCCATCGTGAAATAGCGGTACAGCGTGGCCCCGGCCGGGATGTCGCCCAGGCCAAACTGTTGGCCGCTGAGGTAAGGCTGATGCGCCAGGATGCCATTGAGGCGCTGCAGGTGCTGCACGCTGAGGCCCAGCTTGGCCCGGATCAGCGGCCAGTCGCGCGCGCCTTCCGGCGTGCGCACCAGGGCCCAGAACAGGCCCAGCATCAGATCCGGCTCCAGCGTGCTCTGGCTCCAGTCCATCCAGCGCTCGCTCAGGGAGCGCCTGTAGGCGTCCGCCGGCCAGAAGGCTTCGCCGCCGTGGCGCGCGGCCAGGTAGCGCAGGATGGCGTGGGACTCCCACACCACCTCGCCGTCCTGCTGGACTACCGGGATGCGCTGGTGCGGATTGAGCTGCTCAAAGGCGGGCGTGTCGCAGCCGCCGAAATCCCCCCCCAATGGCACATGGCGATGGGCCAGGCCCAACTCACCGACCAGCCACATCACCTTCTGCACATTGAAGGAACTGCGCCGTCCCCAAACGGTCAACATGCCTGCCTCCCCATTTACAAGTGATCTACAACAAAGAATCCATGTCCACGGCCTGCATGCGGTCCAGGCCGTCACGCAGGTCAGCGATGAGGTCCTGCGGATCCTCCAGCCCGATGTGCAGCCGCACGCACTGGCAGCCCGGATCGCACAGGGCGCGCAGGCGGCCCTCGGAGGCGTCCAGCGGCAGGGCCAGGCTCTCGTAGCCGCCCCAGGAGTAGCCCAGGCCGAAGAGCCGCAGCCCGTCCAGAAGGGCCTCCACCGCGGCAAAGGGCACGGGCTTCAGGACCACGGTGAACAGGCCTGAGGAGCCGCAGAAGTCGCGCTTCCACAGGGCGTGGCCCGGGCTGCCCTCCAGGGCCGGATGCAGCACGCGGGCCACCTCCTCCTGCTGCCGCAGCCAGCGCGCGACGACCAGCGCCCCCTGCTCATGCTGCTTCAGACGCACCTGCAAAGAGCGCAGACCGCGCAGGGCCAGGAAGATCTCATCGGGGCCCGCGCACAGGCCCAGGTCACCGTGAAGGGCCTTGAGCGAGGGCCAGGCCGCCGCGGACGCCGACACCGTGCCCAGCATGCCATCGGAATGCCCCAGCAGGTACTTGGTGCCAGCCTGGATGACGAGGTCAACGCCAACGGCATGTGCCTGGAAGAACAGGGGCGTGGCCCAGCTGCAGTCTGCGATCACGCGCAGCCCGTGCTCACGGGCCATGCCCACCAACGCGGGAACGTCCTGCACCTCCATGCTGTGCGAACCGGGCGATTCCAGGTAGAGCGCGCGCGTATTCTCACGCACCCAGCTGCCCAGCTCCGCACCGCTTCCCGGCGGGAAGTAGCTCACCTGGATGCCCAGGCGGTGCAGCAGGCCATCGCAGGCGTGGCGCACGGGGCCGTAGACCGCGTCGGTCACCAGCACATGGTCGCCCGGCTTCAGGCAGGACAGAAGGGCCAGTGTGCAGGCCGACAGGCCCGAGGGGCACAGCACCACCCCGGCCCCACCCTCAAGTTCGCACAGAGCGCGCTCCAAGGCTTCCGAGGTGGGCGTGCCGCGCCGGCCGTAGATGTAGGGCTGGGTGCGGCCCAACAGGTCGCGCACGGTGGGACTCAGGACCGTGGAGGCGCGGAACACGGGCGTGTTGACGAAGCCGTGGTAGCGCATCGGGTCCCGCCCCGCATGCACGAGCCGCGTCCCCGTGCCGGCCGCATCGCCCCTGCCGCCGGCCTGCAGGGCCTGGCCAAGGAGGCTGTCGCTGCTCATGGCCACAGCAGCTGTCGGGTCCACTGCTGGCCCTGGCGGCGGTAGCGCAGGCGGGTAAAGCGGCGCTGGTCGTTGGACTGCCAGAACTCGACGTCCAGGGGCTTGAGCGCGTACATGGTCCAATGCTCGGAGGCCAGTTCCGGCTCTTCCTGGATGCGGGCCAGATGCTGCGCCAGCGCGCGATCCAGATCGGCCGCATGCTCCAGCACCTCGCTCTGGCGGGCGGCCAGGATGGCGGCCCGGGATTTCTCTGGCCGGCTGCGGAAGTCTGCCAGCCCGGCCTCGCGAGGCAGCGGATGCACCTCACCCCGCAGGCGGATCTGGCGGGCGGTGCCCGGCCAGTAGAAGGTCATGGCCGCCTGCGGCTGGCGAGCCATCTGACGGCCCTTGGGGCTGGCGGCATTGGCAGCGAAATGCCAGCCCTCCTCGCCCACGTCCAGCAGCATCACCGAGCGGGCGTCGGGCGCGCCGTCGGGATCGACCGTGGACAGCGTGGTGACCTGCGGCTCGTTCACGCCGCGTGCCACGGCGTCGTCAAGCCACTGCATGAACAAGGCCTGGGGCGTGGCGGGCACGGCCGAGGTGTCGAAGTCGGAGAGCTGGCCCGTCAGCACCGGCAGCGACTTGAAACGTTGGATCAGGGATTCCATTGGGACTTCACTCCATGCCAAATTGAATGGCCCGCGCGATCAGGCGCTGGGCGGCGAGGTAATCGGGGATCTCGGCCAGGAAACCGTCAACAACAGCCGCCGGCACACGCTTGCCGCCGGACCGGCTGCGGGCCTCATCGAAGGTCTCGACGACGCGGCGGGCCAGGGCCAGTTCCGCGCCGGACGGCGTCAGCCAGCGGTTGACCACGGGCACGAACTGCGCATTGACGATGGCCTTGGAACGGAAGCCCAGGTCGCGGCAGCGCTGCATGTCCAGCTCGGCGCCCTCGTTGTCGGAGTAGCTGTAGGGGCAGTCGATGGATGGCATGCCCACGGCCGCACACTCCACGAGGAAGCGCGAGCGCACATAGTCCAGCTCATGGCCGGCGCGGGTGCGGCGGGCGCCCATGTCGGCCACCATGTCCTCGGTCGCGACCAGCAAGGCACTGACGCGGGCGCTGCACTTGGCGATAGCCATGGTGTTGATCAGGCCCTGAGTGCTCTCGATATTGGGCACCAGCTCGGTGGAGCCCGTGGGGATGCCGTATTCGCGCTCGTAGTGGCTCACGGCCTGATCCAGGGCCACGACCTGCATGGGCGTGGAGATGAAGGACATCATGATGATGTCCGGCCGGTGTCGCATGACGGCCTCGAGATCCTCCATGCCGCCGTTCTCCAGCGGGTTGACGCGGACCGAGGTCATGATGCCGGCCTCGCGCCAGGCGTTGAGCACGTCGCCGCTGAGCTGGCGGGCTTCGGACCGGCGGGCCGGCGGGGTGAAGGTCTCAAGCTCCTGCACCAGCACGTCGGCGCCGGTAGGGATGCCGTCGATAAGGGCCTGCCTGTCGGCTCCGGCGAGAAAGAGCCAGGAACGGCGCAGCGCCGGTGCTTTTTTCATTGATTGGGTCACGTCAGCTTCCTTGGTTGGATTGATCCTCGTGCTCAGGCCGCGAGCAGATTGCGGGCCAGGTCCCGGGCCTCGTCCTCGCTGGCGACGCTCACCAGCAACAGGCCGAAGGCCTTCTGCATGGCCTGGGCCTCCTTGGCGGCCTGGGCCCGCTCTTGTGGGTCCGGCTCGACCGTGATGAGGGCGAGGCAGTGCTCGGACAGCGCGTCCTTGTTCGACTTCAGCCACAGCGCACGCTGCTTGCGGTCCTCCAGCGTCTCCTGCGGACGCTCGGGCAGGAAGAGCAGCACGAAGGCCTCTGCACGGGCGACCAGGGCCTCCATCTCCCGGGCCCAGCGTGTGGCATAGCCGGGCCGGATGGCTTCATTGCGGAAAGTGACGACGGGGAATCCGTCCATTTCGAACACTTGGGCGGCTTCAATGGCAGCGTCCATGGCTTCTCCTTTCATGAGGGGTGAGGGGTGGTCCGCGGCGGCTCAGCGCTTGCCGGGCGGCGCCTTGGGGGTGAAGGGGGGCCTGGCCAGCCACACGACGGCGATGGCC
The DNA here is from genome assembly GCF_014174515.1 of Mitsuaria sp. WAJ17. Classification (GTDB taxonomy): domain Bacteria; phylum Pseudomonadota; class Gammaproteobacteria; order Burkholderiales; family Burkholderiaceae_C; genus Roseateles_B. The sequence goes on along the minus strand of NZ_JACJUG010000040.1, from coordinate 4,140 downwards.
AGCATGAAGACCCAGCCCAGGGCGTAGGCCACGTCGTTGAACGACATCTGGTAGGCCAGTTGGTCCAGCTGGTGGTTCAGTCGAAAGGCGAATGCCGTATCGCCCGGCGCCAGCGGCACGGCGCTCGGCCCCAGCGAGCCGGCCGGCAGGCTTTCGGCCAGGTGGGCGTGGTGCAGCACGGCGCGCCGCTCCCACAGCAGCGAGGTGAGGGACACCGCAAAGCTCGCGCCCAGGGTGCGGCTGAACGTAGAGAGCCCAGAGGCCGCGGCGATCTCCTGCGGTTTCAGGTCAGACAGCAGGATGGCGTTGATGGGCATGATGAACAGCGCCAGGCCCAGCCCCTGCAGCAGCTGCACTGCAGCCACATGGGCGAAGTCCACGCCCAGGAAGAAGCCCGAACGGATGAAGGAGGCCGCGCCCAGGATGGCGAAGGCGCTGCAGACCATCCAGCGCATATTGAAGCGCGGCGCGTACTTGCCCATGAAAGGTGTCATCAGAACCGGCAGGATGCCCATGGGCGCCGCCGCCAGCCCGGCCCAGATGGCGGTGTAGCCCAGGGTGCGCTGCAGCCACTGAGGCACGATCACATTGACCGCGAAGAACGCGGAATAGGCCAGCACCAGGGTCACCGTGCCCGCCGCGAAGTTGCGGTTGGCGAAGAGCCGCAGGTTGACGATGGGATTGCGTTCATGCAGTTCCCAAATCACGAACACCGTGAGGCTCAGCGCCGCGACCAGGGCCATCACGACGATGAAGGGCGACTGAAACCAGTCCTCGTCATTGCCTTTATCCAGCAGCACCTGCAGCGCGCCCACGCCCAGCACCAGGGTGGCCAGGCCGATGCGGTCAACGCCCACGGTCTCGGTCTTCTCGGGCTTGCCGCGCATCTGGGAGTGCACGGTGGCTGCCGCGAACAAGCCTATGGGGACGTTGATCAGGAAGGTCCACTGCCAGGAGTAGCTGTCGGTGATCCAGCCTCCCAGCAGCGGGCCGGCGATGGGCGCCACCACCGTCACCATCGCGATCATGGACAGCGCGAAGCCCCGCCGGTGCGGCGGATAGATGGACAGCATCAGCGCCTGCGTCGTCGGGATCATGGGGCCGGCCACCGCGCCCTGCAGCGCCCGGAACAGCACCAGGGCCCCCAGACTCTGGGCCATGCCGCACAGCAAGGAGGCCAGGGTGAAGAGCAGCGTGGAGGCGATGAACAGCCGCACCTGCCCCACCCGCTTCACCAGGAAGCCGGTGAGCGGTAGCGCGATGGCATTGCAGACCGAGAAGGTCGTGATCACCCAGGCGCTCTGGTTGGTGCTGACGCCCAAGTTGCCTGCGATGGTGGGCAGCGAGACGTTGGCGATGGTCCCGTCCAGCACCTGCATGAACACCGCCAGCGCGAGGCCGACCGTGGCCATGGGCACGCTGGGCGGCGCGAACTCGGCACCGCCCAGCGCCGGTGGCGCAGGGGTGGGCGCTGCGCCGCCGGCCGAGGGCGACGCGATCGTCCCGGTGGCTGCACTCATCGCCCATCCCCCAGCACCGCGGGCCGGCCGCCGTGCACGATGCGGTCGATCAGGCCGTCCACGGCATCGACCTGCTTGCGGTAGACGTCCGTGCTCAGGCCCGCGCGGGCCCGCGGCTGTGCCACCAGCATGGGGCCGCTCTCGTCATGCACGTCCACCGTGGCCCGCATGGACAGGCCTAGGCGCAGGGGATGGCTTACCAGCTGCTTCGGGTCCGTCAGCTCGATGCGGACGGGCAGGCGCTGCACGATCTTGATCCAGTTGCCCGTGGCGTTCTGCACCGGCAGCGGCGAGAAGGCACTGCCCGTGCCCAGGCCCAGGCTGGCGACGCGGCCGGTGTAGCTCACGGCATCGCCATAGGCATCGGCACGCAGCTCTGCGGTCTGGCCGATGCGGATGTGGGCCAACTGGGTCTCGGTGAAGTTGGCCTCGACCCAGACCTGATCCAGCGGCAGCACCGACATCAGCGCGCTGCCCGGTGCCACGTGCTGCCCCAGTTGCACCGAGCGCTGCGCCACATGGCCTGCCACCGGCGCGATCAGCGCAGTGCGCATCTGGTCCAGGTAGGCCGAGCGCAGGGTCGCGGCAGCCTTCTGGACTTCAGGGTGAGACACCACCACGGTGCCGTCCACCAGAGCCTTGCTGCCCTGGTACTGCTGCTCCAGCGAAGCCACGGTGCTCTGCGAGGCCGTGAGTGCGCTCTGCGCTGCGGACAGGGTGTCGCGGGCATGGGCCAGCTCCTCGTCGGAGATGGCACCGGAGCGGGCCAGCTCCTTGCGGCGCTGGTAGTCGGCGCGTGCCTTGTCCAGGGTGACGCGGCGGGACTGCACATCGGCCTCGGCCGCCTGGATGGTGCTGCGCAGGCCCCGTTCCTGCGTGTAGAGCCCCTTGACCTTGCGCATGGCGCTGGACAGGTCGGCCATGGCGGAGGACAGGGCTACATCGCTGTCCGTGCGGTCCAGCGAGACCAGGGTTTGGCCCAGACCCACGGGCTCGCCCACGTCCGCTGCGATGGCCACGACCGTTCCCGCGGTCTGCGGCGTGATCTGGACCAGGTTGCCCTGCACATAGGCGTTGTCGGTCTCCTCCTGCCAGCGCCCTTCCCGCTGGTACCAGAAGCCCCAGACCGCCGCGCCGACACCGGCGCTCAGCAGCAGGGCCCGCAGCAGCAGCGTCCTGCGCTGCCTGGAGGCCGGACCGCCCGGTTCATTCGGGTTGACCGTCACCGCAACCGCGGGGGCGGCGCCCGACACGTTTTTTTCAGTACTCATGGCTATTTCCTCTCCATCGTGATTTGTCGTGGCGGGGGGCGTCGGGCGGCTAGAGCCTCGGTTCGCCTTCCGCCTGGAAGCCACCGCCCAGCGCCCTCACCAGATGCAGACCGTCCTGGATGCGCTGGGCCTGCAAGGCCGCCAGGCTTTGCTCGGCGAGCAGCAGCTGCTGGCGCACCGAAAGGACGTCCAGATAGCTGCCCACGCCCGCCTGGTAGCGCTGCTCGGCCAGTTGCCAGGCCTCGCTGGCGGCGTCGCGGGCGCGCTGCTGCTGCTCCAGTTGCTCGGCCAGCGAGCGCTGGGCCTGCACCTGGTCGGCGACCTCGTTGACGGCGCGCACCAGGGTCTGGTTGTAGTGGGCGACGGCCTCGTCGTACTGCGCCTCCTGCAGCGCCAGTCCGGCTCGGCGTCTACCGCCATCGAAGAGCGGCAGGTTCAGGGCCGGCGAGAGCCGGGCCATGCCGGCGCCTCTGCGCAGCAGCTCGTTCCAGGGCGTGGCGGCGACGCCCACCAGGGCCGCCAGGTTCAGGTTGGGCAGGAAGTCCGTCCTGGCGGACTCGACATGCAGCCGCGCCGACTCCACCTGCCAGCGCGCGGCCACGACGTCGGGGCGGCGGCTCAGCAGGTCCAGGGGCAGCCAGCCCGGTGCCAGCAGCGGGGCCTCCGAAGGCCAGGGAGGGCGGGTGATGGCCGCCCCCCGGGCAGGCCCCTGGCCCAGCAGGATGGAGAGCGTGCTCTGTGCCATGCTGACCAGGCGCTGTGCCGTCAGGCGCTGCCGAGCGGCGCTGGCCATGTCGCTGTCGGTCTGGCGCAGCTGGGCCTGAGTGCCCAGCCCGCTGCCCACACGCTGCCGGGTGAGGCGCTGAACATGGGCCACACGCTCCTGCTCGGCCTGGGCGATGTCACCCTGCACATGGGCGTAGGCCAGCTGCATATAGGCTTGGGCGACGGCGATGGTCAGCTGCATGCGGGCGTCCTGTGCCGACACCTCGGCCACGCGCAACTGCCCCAGGGCTGCCGTCCTGGCAGCGCGGCGGCCGCCCCAGAGATCCGGCGTCCAGTTCAGCTGAAGTCCGGCCTGCCACTGGCGGCTGATCTGTCCGCCCCCTTGGTCTGGCGCCACGGCCTTCGAAGACTGACGCTCGCCCTGCCAGCCCAGGTTGACCGAGAGCTGCGGCGCCAGGCTGGCCGCCTCGGCCCCCGCCAGGGCACGGGCCTGGCGCAGCCGGGCATCGGCCACGGCCGGGTCCAGGCCATGGGCCAGCGCGTCGTCGATCAGCGCATTGAGCTGCGCGTCGCCCAGGGCCAGCCACCAGTCCTGGCGCGGCCAGGGGCTGGCAGGCGCCCGG
>NZ_JACJUG010000003.1 GCF_014174515.1 Mitsuaria sp. WAJ17 | reverse complement strand
ATCGAAATCCTTTTGCGTCTTCACTGCCTCTGTTCGCGCTTCGTTTCAAAGCACTGCATCAGCAGCGAAGCCTTAGACTGTAGCACAGCTTTTTCGGCCTGCGCAAGAGATTCGAGAGAAATTCCTGAGGAAGGCCTCACTGCCTTCCTCCTGCCTTCCGTGACCTCTTTCGCGATCAGGCGGTCGAAGCTGCTCAGTCTTCCTGGAAGGCCTCTTCCCGCTTACTGCGGATGGTGGGCAGCATCACCACCAGGACCAGCAGTACGGCCGCACCTAGCAGGCCGGCAGACAGCGGCCGGCTGACAAAGGTGCCCCAGTCACCGCGGGACAGCAGCAAGGCTCGGCGCAGATTCTCTTCCATCATGGGCCCCAGGATGAAGCCCAGCAGCAGCGGGGCCGGCTCGCAGCTGAGCTTGTAGAACGCATAGCCCAGTAGCGCGAAACCGGCGGTCAGGAAGACGTCGAAGCTGTTGTTGTTCAGCGTGTAGGTGCCAATGCAGCAGAAGGTCACGATGGCCGGGAACAGGAAGCGGTAGGGCACGGTCAGCAGCTTGATCCACATCCCGATCAGCGGCAGGTTCAACACCACCAGCATCAGGTTGCCCACCCACATCGAGGCAATCAGACCCCAGAAGAGCTGGGGATTGCTGGTCATCACCTGCGGGCCGGGCTGGATGCCCTTGATCGTCATGGCACCTACCATCAGGGCCATCACGGCATTGGGCGGGATACCCAGTGTCAGCATGGGGATGAAGCTGGTCTGCGCTCCGGCGTTGTTGGCGCTCTCGGGCCCAGCCACGCCCTGGATGGCCCCCTTGCCAAAGGCATGGCGGGGCCGGCGCACGACCTTCTTCTCAAGGGTGTAGGCAGCAAACGAAGCCAGCAGCGCACCGCCGCCAGGCAACACTCCCAGCACGGAGCCCAAGGCTGTACCGCGAATGACCGAGGGCCAGGCGTCCTTGAAGTCCTCGCGAGTTGGCCACAGACCCTTCACTTCCTTGGTGAACACCTCGCGGTGTTCGGCAGGCTGGCCAAGGTTGGCGATGATCTCGCCGAAGCCGAAGACGCCCATGGCGACGACCACAAAGCCAATGCCGTCTGACAGCTCCGGAATGTCAAAGGAGAAGCGTGGCGTTCCCGAGATCACGTCAGTGTTGATCTGCCCCAGCAGCAGGCCCAGCACGATCATGGCGATGGCCTTGACCAGGGAGCCCGAGGCCAGCACCACAGCACCGATCAGACCCAGGACCATCAGCGAGAAGTACTCGGCCGGACCGAACTTGAAGGCCATCTCGGTAAGGGGCGGCGCAAAGGCAGCAATGATGATGGTGCCCACGCAGCCCGCGAAGAAGGAGCCCAGACCCGCCACAGCCAGTGCCGCGCCAGCGCGCCCCTGACGTGCCATCTGGTAGCCGTCGATGGCCGTCACCACCGAGCTGGATTCGCCCGGGACGTTGATCAGGATGGCCGTCGTCGATCCACCGTACTGCGCGCCGTAGTAGATGCCGGCCAGCATGATCAAGGCCGGGGTTGCGTCCAGCGAATAGATGGAGGGCAGCAGCATCGCGATGGTGGCCACCGGACCTAAGCCGGGCAGCACGCCGATCAGCGTGCCCAGCATGCATCCCATGAAGGCGTACAGCAGGTTCTGGAAGGTCAGCGCGGTCTGGAATCCGAGCAGGAGGTTGTCAAGCAGACTCATGGGCACTCCTCAAGCCAGGAACACAGGCCAGACAGGGATGGTGAGCTTCAGTCCCCAGACAAAGATCACCCAGCTACCCACCGTCAGCACCACGGCGTTGATCAGTGCGTCTCTCCAGTGGAACTCATCACCAGCCAGCGATGAGACGAAGATCAGCAGCGGCAACGTGAGCACCAGCCCCAGCTTGGGCAGCGCCAGGCCGAACATCGCGATGGCGCCTACGATGATCAGCAGCGGGCGCCAGGCAATGGCGCCGATGCGGTCTCCGTCGGGCGACTCGATGGTCACCGCCTTGAAAAGGACCAGGCCGCCCAGCAGGGCCAGCAGGATGCCCAGGCCGAAGGGGAAGTAGCCGGGGCCAGGTTTTGCCGAGGAGCCGAAGCTGTATTCCGTGGCGCCCCAGGCAAAGGCCAGGCCGACCAGCAAAAACAACAGACCGGACCAGAAGTCTCTTTGGCTCTTGATCTTCACAGAGCGCCTCTCATGCAGTTGTCGGACGATTCTAGGCAGCGCTCCGCGCTCCCCGTCTGTGGTTTCCACGTAAGCGCAACAGGATGGGCGAACGGGCGGACGACGGGGTCAATGCTCCCACTGCGGAGTGCTGCGCAGCACCTCGTCCAGCGTGGTCTGCCCTTCGGCCACCTTCATGGCACCGGCCAGGCGCAGGGGGCGCAACCCTTCCTGCATGGCCTGGCGGCGCATGGCCGGCATGTCGGCCTGGGCGTGCAGGTGCTTGCGAACACCCTCGCTGAGCATCAGCAGCTCATAGAGGCCCGCACGGCCGCGATAGCCGGTGTTGCGGCATTCCAGGCAGCCGACCGGCTTGTAGGCATGCACCGTGCCGTTCATCCGCCAGGGCCTGAGGGTTTCGTTGAGGGTCTCGGCAGTGACGCTCTCATCGGGCTGCTTGCAGTGCTCGCACAGCGTGCGGACCAGGCGCTGCGCCAGGACGCCGATCACCGTGGCGTTGATCAGATAGGCCGGCACCCCGAGGTCCAGCAGCCGCGTGACGGCGGACACCGAGTCGTTGGTGTGCAAGGTGCTGAAGACCAGGTGGCCCGTCAGCGAGGCCTGGACCGCCATCTCGGCCGTCTCCAGGTCGCGGATCTCGCCGACCATGATGATGTCCGGATCCTGGCGCATGAGGGCCCGCAGCCCCTCGGCAAAGCCAAAATCGATGGCGGTCTGCACCTGGGTCTGGTTGAAGGCCGGCTCGATCATCTCGATGGGGTCCTCGATGGTGCAGACGTTGACCTCGTCCGTGGCCAGGCGCTTGAGGGTGGAATAGAGGGTCGTGGTCTTGCCGCTGCCCGTCGGGCCGGTAACCAGAATGATGCCGTGCGGCTTGGCCACCAGCTTGTTCCAGCGATCGGAGTCGTGCCGGGAAAAACCCAGCTCGCTGAGGTCCTTGACGGCGTTGTCCGGGTCGAAGATGCGCATCACCATCTTCTCGCCGAATGCCGTGGGCAGGGTCGAGAGACGCATTTCCACCTCCTCGCCCAAGGGGTTGCGCGTCTTGATGCGACCGTCCAGCGGTCGGCGCCGCTCCACGACGTCCATGCGCCCCAGCAGCTTGATGCGCGAGGTCATGGCGCCGAGCACCGGTGGAGGCAGCTGATAGACAGTGTGCAGCACGCCGTCAATGCGGAAGCGGATCAGGCCGATCTCCCGCCGCGGCTCCAGATGAATGTCGCTGGCACGCTGGTCGAAGGCATACTGCCAGAGCCAATCGACCACCTGCACGATGCCCTGGTCGTTGGCATCGAGCTGCCGGTTGGAGCGTCCCAGCTCGACCAGTTGCTCGAAGCTGGCGGACGGGGCCACGGCGCCCGACTTCGCGGCCTCCCGCACGGACTTGGCCAGGGTGAAGAACTCGGTGGTGTAGCGCGAGATCTCATTGGGGCTGGCGACAACCAGCTTGATCTGCTTGCGCGTGTGCGACTCGATCTGAGCCACCCAGCCGGTGTCGAAGGGTTCGCTGGTGGCGATGGTGATGTCCAGCAGCCCGAACTGGATGGGCAGGCAGCGCTTGGCCTCGGCATAGCTGACCGACATCACGTCGGACACCCGCCCTACGTCCACCTTGAGTGGATCGATGCGCAGATAGGGCAGGCGTGCACGCTCGGCCAGCCAGGCGGTCAGCGCCTCCACGTCCAGCAGCTTGCCATTGGACTGGCGGTGCAGTCCGGCGCCGGCCAGGCGCAGCAGCGGGTGCTGCGCGCTGTCCCCGGCACCGAAGCGCTGCTCCACGCGCTGGGCCGCCTCAGCATCGATGACGCCGTCCTCCTGCAGCCAGCGCAGCAGGGGCCGCCATTCCAGGCGCCCCGCCGGCTGGGCCACAGCAGCGGATTCACTCTTGGATGCACTGTTCATCTCAGGCCTTTTCCGCTATCTGGGCAATGATGCTCATCGGCAAGGGGCGCACGAGGCGCAGCCACTTGCGCGCCGGCAGACCATGGCTGCCATAGCGCTCCTCGATCTTATCGGCGCGGCGCTCCAGCTCTTCGCGATCAGGCACCTGCACGCCACGGGCCGCCACCACCACGGTGTTGCCCTCTTTGGTGGGCGCGAGGCTCCAGACCTGGTCGCTGCCGAACACACGGGCAATGCGAGAGGCGCTGCGGGCGAAGCTGGCGGCTCGCCCGAAGAGGTTGACTGTCATCAGGCCCCCGTCGGCCAGCACACCGCGGCAGGCGGCATAGAAGTCCTCGTCGTCCAGCACGGGCGAGGCGGCATCATGGTCGTAGAGATCCACATTGAGCACCTGCACCGTCTGCAGGTTCGTGGGATCAGCCACCCAGCGGGCGGCGTCTTGGTTCAGGACAGTGAGGCGCTCGTCGTCCTCGGGCAGGTGGAACCAGCTGCGGCAGGCGGCGATCACGGTAGGGTTGATCTCCACAGCCGTGGTCTGCATGCGCAACACCTTGTGGCTGAAGCGGGTCAGCGCCGCGGCACCCAGGCCCAGTTGCACGGCATGGCCTTCGCGCAGGGACTCGGCATCACGCCACAGCATCCAGGCCATCATGCGCTGGATGTACTCCAGCTCCAGCACCTGGGGCTTGCGGATGCGCATGGCGCCCTGGACCCAGATGCTGTCCAGGTGCAGGAAGCGGACGCCGTCGAACTCCGACAGCGTGGCATGCGTCCATTCAGGGCCGGCCGTGCGGCCGCCGGCTTCCTTCGTCTTCTTCTTGAGGCTCATCCAGCAATCCAGCAAAAGCAAAGACCTCGCGCCATGCCTGCAGCTTGCGCTCGAAGCTCCAGCTGGCATTGGCCGGGCTGGTCGAGGGCAGGCGCAAGACGGGCAGGCCGAGGGCTTGCGTGACGCGCAGGCTGCGCGCCGATTCCCCGCCATTGTGTGCGATTGCCCGCAGCTGCGGGAGCCTGCTCACCAGCGCTTGCAAATCATTGGGCGCGGCGGCGCGAATGTCGGCGTCCAGGCTGCCCTCGCGCTGGCAGCTGGCGTAGACGTCCCAGACGGCCAGGCCGCGACGGGCCACCCAGTCGCAGCGTTCCCTGTAGGGCATGGCACGCAAGTCCTGACCCCACAGCGCCGACAGCAGCGGCCAGAACTGGTTGCGCGGGTGGCCGTAATACTGCTGCGCGGCCAGCGAGGCGACACTGGGGAAGCTGCCCAGCACCAGAAGCCTCGCATGGGGCGAGGCCAGCGCGGGCAAACCCTGGAGCACAGGAGCGGCCGCGGCCGCTTCAATCGATGGGGCCGTCGTGGCAGCTGGCCGCACTGTCATCCGGCCGGCGGCCTGGGGCGTTCGTCGTGCCATGTCATTCATTCAAAAACACGGAGGATTGCAATGATGAATACCGAAGCCATCTGGGATTTCCTGAGAACCCAGGGCATGGATTTTGGACTCAAGGTCCTGGCCGCGCTGGCCGCCTGGATCATCGGCCGCTGGGTCATTGGCCTGGTGCTGCGTCTGATGGGCGCGGCGCTGGAGCGCGGCAAGCGCATCGATTCCACGCTGTCCACCTACCTGCGCTCCATCCTGTCGGTGATCCTGAACATCGTCCTGGTGCTGGCCATCCTGGACATCTTCGGCATCCACACCACCTCCTTCGCCGCCCTGCTGGCTGGCGCTGGCCTGGCCATAGGCACCGCCTGGGGCGGCTTGCTGACGCACTTTGCCGCCGGCATCTTCATGCAGGTGCTGCGCCCCTTCAAGGTGGGTGACTTCGTGCAGGTGGGCGGGGTCACGGGCACCGTGCTGGAGATCGGCCTCTTCGGCACCACGCTGGTGACGCCGGACAATGTGCAGACCATCATTGGCAACAACAAGATCTTCTCGGACACCATCCAGAACTTCTCCAGCCTGCCCTTCCGCCGCGTGGACTGCGTGGCCAAGATTGCCAACAGCGTGGACCCGCTGGACGCCATCGCCCGCCTCAAGACGGCCCTGGCCCAGATCCCCAACGTGGCCAGCTCGCCCGCGCCGGACGTCGAGATTCTCAGCTTCACGCCCGAAGGCCCCCTGCTCTGCGTGCGGCCCTACACCCACACCGACCACTACTGGCAGGTCTACTTCGACACGCACAAGGCCGTGGTCGCGACCTTCGGTGCGGCGGGCTACCCGGTGCCCGAGACGCCCATCACGCCGCGCAACCGCTGAAGCCAGCGCTGCCGCTCAGTCCGGCAGCGCCGCCGTCGAGAACGGCGACAGCACGGACCAACCCAGAGCCGCATAGAGCGCCCGGCCCTGGTCCGTGGCCACCAGCAGCTCGGTGGCCTGCGCGTCCCGCTTGCAGCCTCCCAGTTGCTGCATCAGCAAGCGCCCCAGGCCGCGCCGCTGGTGGCCGGGCTCGGTGATGATGCGGTCGTAGATGAACACCCCGTCCAGCTCGGCGGCGTGGCCGCTGGCCGCCAGCGTGCCGTCAGGCGCCAGGATGTGCACGGCGGCGAGGCCGCCCGCGCAGCGGACCGCCAGCCGATAGCCCGTCGGACAGACCGGTGCAGGCGCGTGCCCATGCCCAGGCCCCACCATGAGATGCCCTGGCTCGGACAGCAGCCAGCCCGCAGGCAAGGCCGCCAGCAGATCCGCGGCGTCGCCACAGAGCTTGATGAAGTGCCGCGGCTGGGTGATCGAACGCGCCAGCCGGCCCAGCTCAGGCGTCACCTCCGGAAAGACCCAGCGCCGGACCTCCGCATCCGAGTGCACGTCCACGCGATAGCCCCCCGCCTCGTCCACCGGCGCCGGCAGCCCCCGCGCCAGCGAGCGTGCCGCCAGCCAGGCCCGGACCATCCGGGCGAGCAAGGCTGGCGCCGGGCGGCCGCCCAATACATTTCCCGCATTCACGGGCCTCATGGGAAGCCCACCGAGGCCAGACGCGGCAGCGCGGCCCGGGCATTGGCCAGGGTCAGCGCAGCCGTCTGCGCCAGATTCCAGCCGCGCAGTTCGGCCAGGGCCTGGGCGATGCGCGGCAGCTCGGCCGGCTCGTTGCGGGTGGTTTCACCCGCAGCGCGCTGGGCCGCCGTCCTGTAGAGCCATTGCGGAGGGATGTCAGGCGCATCGGTCTCCAGCACCAGCGCCTCGGCCGGCATGGAGGCCGCGAGGCGCCGGATCTGCAGAGAGCGATCGAAGGTCAGCGTGCCGCCAAAGCCCAGGCGAAAACCCAGCTGCCAGAAGGACTGCGCCTGCTGTTCGCTGCCGTTGAAGGCATGGGCGATGCCGCCCGTCGCGGGAATCCGGCGCAGGCCCGCCAGCAGTTGGTCAGCGCTTCGCCGCACATGGAGCAACACGGGCAGGCCCTGCTCCCGGGCCAGCTTCAGCTGCGCCAGGTAGCACTGCTGCTGCCGTTGGGCATCGATGCCCGCCACGAAGAAGTCCAGGCCGATCTCGCCCACGGCCACCAGGCGGGGGTCGTCGCGCCAGGCCCGCAAGCGGTCGGCGAGCAGGGTCAGGTCTTGCTCACGGGCCTGCATCACATACAGCGGATGGATGCCCAGCGCGTAGGTGAAGCCGTGGCGATGGGCCAGCTCGTGCACGCTGTCGAAGTCAAAGGCCGCGACGGCCGGGATCACGATCTGCCGCACGCCGGCCTCGAGGGCGCGCTGCACGACGGCCTCCCGGTCCGCATCGAACTCGGCAGCGTCGAGGTGGCAATGGGTGTCTATCCACATGCCCGCGGCCCCGGCCTCAGCGGAAGACCACCGTCCGGTTGCCATTCATCAGCACGCGGTGTTCGGCATGCCACTGAATGGCGCGGGCCAGGGTCACGCACTCGGTGTCGCGGCCGATGGCCACCAGCTGCTCGGGCGGCATGCTGTGGTCGATGCGGGCCACCTCCTGCTCGATGATGGGGCCTTCGTCCAGGTCCGAGGTCACATAGTGCGCCGTGGCGCCGATCAGCTTGACGCCACGCTCGTGGGCCTGGTGATAGGGCCGCGCGCCCTTGAAACTGGGCAGGAAGCTGTGGTGGATGTTGATGGCGCGGCCCGAGAGGTACTCGCACATCTCACCCGAGAGAATCTGCATGTAGCGGGCCAGCACGACGAGGTCGATGCGGTTCTCCTCGACCACCTCGCGGATCTTGCGCTCCTGCGCGGCCTTCTGCTCCGGCGTGGAGTTCAGCAGCGGGAAGTGGTGAAAGGGGATGTTGTGCGAGGCGGCCAGTTGGTAGAAGTCCCGGTGGTTGGAGACGATGGCCGGGATCTCGATGGGCAGATGGCCCGTCTGCACACGGAAAAGCAGGTCGTTGAGGCAGTGCCCCAGCTTGGAGACCAGCAGCAGCACGCGCGTCTTGGTCTCGCGTCCGACCAGCTCCCAGTCCATCTGCAGCTGCTTTGCCAGGGGCGCGAAGGCCTCGCGCAGGGCCGGCACGGCCGTGGCACGGCCGCACTCGAACTCGATGCGCATGAAGAAGCGCTGGTGGTCGGCGTCCCCGTGCTGAGCCGAGGTCAGGATGTTGCCGCCCTGCTCCAGCAGAAAACCCGTCACGGCATGGACGATGCCGGCCCGGTCCGGGCAACTGAGCTTGAGGATGTAGCGGGGCGGGACAGCAGACATGGGGCCTCCAGGACAGTGGGGCACCGATCCTACTGCAGCCCGCGCTCAATCCTGCTGGAGTCGCCCGCCTACGAGGTTCAAGCGGGTTTCACAGCGTGCGGCCAGCTGCTGGTCATGGCTCACCATTACGAAGGCCGTGCCCTGGCTGGCCGCCAGCTCCAGCATCAGGCCGAAGACAGCATCCGCCGTGCTGCGGTCCAGATTGCCGGTGGGCTCGTCTGCCAGCACGCAGGCCGGGCGGCTGACCAGGGCCCGGGCGATGGCCACACGCTGGCGCTCGCCGCCCGAGAGCTCGGCCGGCCGGTGCATCGCGCGCTGGCCCAGGCCCACGCGCTCCAGCATGGCCCGCGCCTGCGACCGCGCCTCGGGCTCGGGCTGGCGGCGGATGCGCAGGGGCATGGCCACGTTGTCCAGGGCGGTGAATTCAGGCAGCAGGTGGTGGAACTGATAGATGAAGCCCAGGTGCTCGTTGCGCCAGCGGCCCTGCTCGGCGGGGTTCATCTGGGCGAAATCACGGCCCATCAGCTGGACGCGGCCGCTACTGGGCGCGTCCAGGCCGCCCAGCAGGTGCAGCAGCGTGCTCTTGCCGGAGCCCGAGGCGCCGACAATGGCCAGGGTCTGGCCGCGGCGCACGCTGATGTCCACCCCCGTCAGCACGGTGACGTCGAGCGGGCCCTCCTCGAAGCGCCGGCTCAGCGCCGTGCCCTGCAGCACCAGTTCCTTGGTACGGTCATTCATAGCGCAGGGCCTCCGCAGGTTGCACGCGGCTGGCGCGCCAGCTCGGGTAGAGGGTGGCCAGGAAGGCCAGGACCAGGGAGGTCAGGGCGATGGGAACGATGTCCGACCACTGCGGATCACTGGGCATGCGGCTGATCACGTAGACGCTGCTGGGCAGGAAGCTGGTGTTGAGCAGGCGTTCGATGGCCGGCACGATGGTGTCGATGTTGAAGGCCACCAGCAGGCCCAGGGCGGTCCCGCCGAAGGTACCCATGACGCCTGCCGCCGCGCCCTGCACCATGAAGATGCCCATGATGGACCGCGGGCTTGCGCCCAGGGTGCGCAGGATGGCGATGTCGCTCTGCTTGTCGGTCACCGTCATCACCAGGGTCGAGACCAGGTTGAAGGCCGCCACGGCGACGATCAGCGTCAGGATGATGCGCATCATGCGCTTCTCCAGCTGCACGGCGTCGTACCAGGTGGCGTTGGTGCGGGTCCAGTCGCGCACGCGGATGGAAGGTCCGAAGGTCAGCGAGAGCTGATCGCCCACCTCACGGGCTTGGTGCACGTCGGCCAGTCGCAGCTGCACGCCCGTCGGGCCCTCCACACGGAAGAAACGCTGGGCGTCCTGGATATGGATCAGGGCCAGCGCGCTGTCGTACTCGTAGTGGCCGGCGCTGAAGATGCCCACCACCTTGAACTGCTTGAAGCGCGGCGAGACACCGGCCGGCGTCACGTCGCCGGTGGGCGCGGCCAGTGTGATGCGGTCGCCCTCGCGCACCTGCAGCGCACGGGCCATCTCCACGCCGATCAGCACGCCAAACTCGCCGGGCACCAGGCGCTTGAGCGCCGTGTCCTTGAGCTCGGCCGCCAGCGGGGTCATGGCCGGCTCCAGCGCCGGGTCGATGCCGCGCACGATGGCGCCGCGCATGTCCTCCCCCCGCGCCACCAGCACCTGGTTGGCCACGAAGGGCGCGGCCGCCTTCACCTGCGGATGGCGCTTGGCCTGCTCGGCCAGTTGCTGCCAGTCAGGAAAGCTCTCGCCCTGCCAGCCCATCAGCTCGATGTGCGACACCACCGACAGCATGCGGTCCCGCACCTCCTTCTGGAAGCCGTTCATCACCGACAGCACGATGATCAGCGCCGCCACCCCCAGCGCGATGCCCAGCATCGACACCCCGGAGATGAAGGAAATGAAGCGGTTGCGCCGCCCGCCCCGGCCCGCACGCGTGTAGCGCCAGCCGATCTGCCATTCATACGGTAAATCCATCAATCACCTTGCATGCGCCGCTCGCGCGGCCTTGAACCTGTGAACCCCCAGGAGGGCTCGCCGAAGCAGGCACAGCGCCCTCCCCCCGCCGACGCAGCCCGGCGCCAGGCACGGAGCCCGAGGATCCGGCTCCGCCGGGCCTACGGGCTCGCCCCCCCTGGGGGGCTGAGGCCGGACGCAAACGCCTGGGCGTTTGTGCCTGCCGAAGGGCCAGGCCTCTGGCCTGGCGCGGCCTGCAATGCCGGCGAAGCCGGTAGGGGGGGTCAATGTGCCTCGTCCCAGTTCGACCCGACCCCAACCTCGGCCAGCAGCGGCACCTTGAGCTGGGCCACGCCTGCCATCAGCCGGGGCACCACGGCGCGAATCCAGTCCAACTCTGCCTCAGGCACCTCGAAAACCAGTTCGTCATGCACCTGCATCACGATGCGGCTCTGCTTGCCCTCGTCGTCCAGCGCCTGCTGCACCGCGATCATGGCCAGCTTGATCAGGTCGGCCGCCGTGCCCTGCATGGGCGCGTTGATGGCCTGGCGCTCGGCGCCTGCACGTCGCGGGCCGTTGGGGGACTTGATCTCGGGCAGCCACAGCCGCCGGCCGAAGACGGTGCTGACGTAGCCCAGTTCCTTGGCCTGCTCGCGCGTGGTGTCCATGTACTGGCGCACGCCGGCAAAGCGGGTGAAGTAGCGGTCGATGTAGTCCTTGGCCGCCTTCTGCTCGATGCCCAGGGACTGCGCCAGGCCGAAAGCGCCCATGCCGTAGATCAGGCCGAAGTTGATCGTCTTGGCATAGCGGCGCTGCTCGCTCGTGACCTCGGCCACCGGCACGCCGAAGACCTCGGAGGCCGTGGCGCGGTGCACGTCCAGCCCGTCCTGGAAAGCCTTGAGCAGGCCCGGGTCCTCGCTGATGTGGGCCATGATGCGCAGCTCGATCTGCGAGTAGTCAGCGCTGACGATCACATGCCCCGGCGGCGCCACGAAGGCCTCGCGCACGCGGCGGCCTTCCGCGGTGCGGATGGGGATGTTCTGCAGATTCGGGTCGTTGCTGGACAAGCGCCCCGTCACCGCCACCGCCTGCGAGTAGGAGGTGTGCACCCGCCCCGTCTGCGCATTGACCATCAGCGGCAGCTTGTCGGTGTAGGTGCTCTTGAGCTTGGCCAGGCCGCGGTACTCGAGGATCTTGGCCGGCAGCGGGTAGTCCTGGGCCAGCTTGTCCAGCACTTCCTCATCGGTCGAGGGCGCGCCGGTGGCGGTCTTCTTGACCACGGGCAGGCCCAGCTTGTTGAAGAGGATCTCGCCGATCTGCTTGGGGCTGCCCATGTTGAAAGGCTGGCCGGCGATCTCGTAGGCCTGCTGCTCGATGGCCACCAGGCGCTGCGCCAGCTCGTGGCTCTGGGCCTGCAGGCGCGCGCCGTCGATCAGCACGCCGGTGCGCTCGATGCGCGCCAGCAGCAGGGCCACCGGCATCTCGATCTGGCGGTAGACGAAATCCAGCCCCGCATCGGCCTGCAGGCGCGGCTGCAGCAGCTCGTGCACGTGCAGGCACATCTCGGAGTCCTCGCTGGAGTACTCCGCCGCCCGGGCCACATCGACCTGGGCGAAGGGGATCTGGTGCACGCCCTTGCCGCAGAGGTCTTCATAGCTCAGGCCATGGCGGCCCAGGTGGCGCTCGGCCAGGGCCTCGAGACCGTGGGTCTTGTGCGCCTCCAGCACATAGCTTTCCAGCATGGTGTCGTGCACATAGCCCTGCACGGCAATGCCTTGGTTGGCGAAGACATGCAGGTCGTACTTGACGTTCTGGCCCAGCTTGGCCCGCGAGCCGTCCTCCAGCCAGGGCTTGAGGCGGGCCAGGACCTCGTTCATGGGCAGTTGCTCGGGCGCGTCCGGGCCGCTGTGGCGCAGGGGGATGTAGCAGGCCTCGCCGGGCTTGTCGGAGAAGGACAGGCCCACGATGCGGGCGGCCATGGGGTCCAGGGAGTCCGTCTCGGTGTCCAGGGCCGCCAGGGGCGCGGCCTGAAGGCGCGCCAGCCAGGCCTCGAAGGCGGCCCAGTCCAGGATCGTGTCGTAGCGGCGCTCGATCTGCGCAGCCTCGGCCGGCGGCTCGACGTCCGCGAACAGGTCTCCCGTCGTGCCCGCAGCAGGCTTGGGCGCGGGCGCCGCACTGCCGCCCAGCTCCGCTTCCAGCTCCCGCTTGAGCGTGCGGAAGCCGTAGCGGGTGAAGAAGTCCAGCAGGCCCGGCTTGTCCACCGGCTGCAGGGCCAGGGCGTCCAGGGCCGGCCATTGCGGCACATGGCCGTTCAGGTCGCAGTCCAGCTTGACGGTCACCAGGCGGCGGCCCGTGGGCAGCCAATCCAGAGCCTTGCGCAGGTTCTCGCCGGCCACGCCCTTGATCTTGTCAGCGCTGGCGACCACGCCGTCCAGTGAGCCGTACTCGGCGATCCACTTGGCGGCGGTCTTGGGGCCCACCTTCTCGACGCCGGGCACGTTATCGACGGCATCGCCCATGAGGGTCAGGTAGTCGATGATGCGGTCCGGCGGCACGCCGAACTTCTCCATGACGCCGGCCACGTCCAGGCGCTCGGGCGGCTTGGCCATGGTGTTGATCAGGCTGACGTCGGCATTGACCAGCTGGGCCAGGTCCTTGTCACCCGTGGCGACGACCACCTGGTGGCCGCTCTCGGCGCCCAGGCGGGCCAGGGTGCCGATGGCGTCGTCTGCCTCGATGCCGGGCACCTCCAGCAGCGGCCAGCCCAGCAGCTTCACCACCTCGTGGATGGGGGCGATCTGCGCCCGCAGGTCGTCCGGCATGGGCGGTCGATGGGCCTTGTACTCGGGGTACCAGTCATCCCGGAAGGTCGGGCCCTTGGCGTCGAACACGCAGGCGGCGTGCTCGGCGCCGATGTCATCGCGCAGCTTCTTCATCATGGCCACGAAGCCATGCACGGCGCCGGTGGGCTGGCCCTCGGGGCCGCGCAGGTCCGGCAGGGCATGGAAGGCGCGGTAGAGGAAGCTGGAGCCGTCGACCAGCAGCAGGATGGGTTTGCTCATGGGGGCGCATTGTCACGCAAGGCTTGGCCCGATGCAGTCAGCAGCTCGTGGGGGGGCGCCGCATCCTGCCGCATAGAATCGCCGGATGCAGAACCCGTCCCCAATCCACCAGCCATTGCCGGCCCGGCCCCGGGCGCGGGCTGCCCTGTCCCTGGCCACCGGGCTGATCGCCTGCCTGGCCGCCGCGGCGCATGCGGCCGAAACCCCGGCCGCCCCGCCCCTTCCCCAGGACCCGCCCGAACCCGCGGTGCAGGAGATCCGGCTGGAAGACGACAGCATCCGCATCGAGGAACTCCGCGTGCGCGGCCAGACGGTCAGCGCCAAGGTCAAGCCCAAGGGCAAGGCTCCGGAGTACGAGATCCTGCTGGGCGAGCCCGGCCGCGACCTGAGCCCCGGAGCCGCATCGGCCAAGGCCGGGGCCGGCCAGCGCGTCTGGCGACTGTTCAGCTTCTGACCCGCCGGCGCCGCCCGCGCCGCGCCCTGCCTTCCAGCCATGGCCGTCTTCACCCAAGTCTCCGCCGCCCAGGCCCAGGTCCTCATGGACCGCCTGCAACTGGGCACCGTCACCGACCTGCGCGGCATCACGGCCGGCATCGAGAACACCAACTACTTCGTCAGCACCGAGCGCGGCGACTACGTGCTGACCATCTTCGAGCGCCTGAGCTTCCAGCAACTGCCCTTCTACCTGCGGCTGATGAAGCACCTGGCGGGCTGCGGCATCCCCGTGCCGGACCCGCAGGCCGACGAGGCCGGCGAGATCCTGCACCGCGTGCAGGGCAAGCCCGCCGCCGTGGTCAACAAGCTGCGCGGCGGCCACCAGCTGGCGCCGGACCTGTTCCACTGCGCGCAGGTGGGCGCCATGCTGGCCCGCATGCACCTGGCCGGCCGCGACTTCCCCCTGAGCCAGCCCAATCTGCGCGGCCTGGCCTGGTGGAGTGACACCGTGCCCGTGGTCCTGCCCTTTCTGACTCCCGAGCAGGCCGAGCTGCTCGCCAGCGAGCTGGCCTTCCAGCAGCAGTTGGCGGTCTCGCAGAGCTATGCCGAATTGCCGCGCGGCCCCATCCACGCCGACCTCTTCCGCGACAACGTCATGTTCGAAGGCCTGCCCGGCCGCGAGCAGCTCAGCGGCTTCTTCGACTTTTACTTCGCCGGGGTCGATACCTTCCTGTTCGACATCGCCGTGTGCCTCAACGACTGGTGCATCGACCTCGCCACCGGCCGCCTCGACGAGGCCCGCGCCCAGGCCTTCGTGCAGGCCTACGAGCGCGAACGCCCGCTGAGCGGCACCGAGCACCGCCTGATGCCGGCCCTGCTGCGAGCGGCGGCCCTGCGCTTCTGGGTATCGCGCCTGTGGGACTACCACCTGCCCCGCGAGGCCTCGCTGCTCAAGCCGCACGACCCCACCCACTTCGAGCGCGTGCTGCGCGAGCGCCTGGCGCGCGCCTGGCACGCCCTTGTCCCTCAGGAACGCTGAATGGCCCTGACCCTCCATCTGCAGAACGTCCCGCCGGCCAATGGTCTGCTGTGGGTGCGCCATGGCTTCAAGATCGTGCAGCGCGCGCCGCTGGGCATGGTGGGCCTGTTCTCGGCGCTGATGCTGCTGAACCTGCTGACCCTGGCCCTGCCGGCGCCGCTGCGCTTCCTGCTGCTGGCCACCATGCCGCTGTTCTCCCTGGGCTTCATGCTGGCCTCGCACCTGGTGCTGCAGGGCAAGCGGCCCGTGCCCAGCGTCTTCATCGCGCCCCTGCAGCTGACGGCCGAGCGGCGCAAGACCCAACTGGTGCTGGGCTTCAGCTTCGCGCTCCTGACCGTAGGCGGCCTGCTGCTGCTGGACCAGCTGGACGGCGGCGCCTTCGGCACGGCCTTGGACAGGTTCATGGACGCCATGGCCAAGGCCAGCCAGGACGGCGGCAAGCAGCCGGCCGAGTTGCCCGCGCCCGACCCCGCCCTGTTCAGCGGATTCCTGCTGCGCCTGGCCTGGATCGCCCTGATCAGCACGCCCTACTGGCATGCCCCCGCCCTGGTGCACTGGGGCGGCCAGGGCGCGCTGCAGGCGCTGTTCTCCAGCACCCTGGGCGTGTGGCGCAACCGCGGCGCCTTCTCCGTCTACATGCTGGGCTGGCTGGGCGTGCAGATCGTCGCCAGCCTGGCCGGCGCCATGCTCAGCGCTGCCTTTGCGCTGGCGGGGCTGGAGGCCCTGCTGCCCCTGATGGGCATCGTCGCGATGTATGCACTGGGCTCGGCCTTCTACGCCTCGCTGTACTTCACCTTCGTGGACTGCTTCATGTTCGGCGCCCCCAAGGACGTGCTGGCCCACCCTCCGCAACAGTCGTGAGTGCGGGCGAGGCTCACGCGTGCGCCACCGGCCGCGCGGGAGCATCGACAGCGGGTCACCCATGAAAAAGGGCCCGGCGCATCCCTGCACCAGGCCCATTTCAGTGGGAGTCATGCCGCCTTCAGCGGCACCGTCATGACTCAGCTTCCGATGACGCCGCCGTCGCTCTTCGTGATGACGATCGTCGCCGAGCGCGGGCGTGCCTTGGCACCGCCTGCACCATAGCCCGCGTTGCCGGGCCAGTGGCTGAGGAACTTATCAGGGTTCCCGATCGTGGCCGAACTGATGGTCTCGCCCGGATGCTGGATGTTGACGAACAGGGCCTTGCCGTCCGGCGTCTCGCAGCAGCCCGTCAACTCGCAGTCCACCGGCCCCACCAGGAAACGCTTGAGCGTATCGGCCGTAGGCGCCTTGCCGATGTAGGTATCCACCGTCATCACACTGCCGTCCTTGCGGGTGTAGCTCAGCGTCTTCTTGGCGCCATCGCCCACCTTGCCCGGAATGCCGGCCAGCATCATGCAATTGGTCTTGTCCGTGTAGGCACCGTCATCGGTCTGGATCCAGCAGATGCCGGTGGCCTTGCTGAACCAGAGGCCGTCGGGGCTGGACATGTCCTGGTCTGCGGTCAGGGACGACAGATTGACCTTGCTGGCATCGGCTTCGGCTTCAGCGGCGAACAGGTAGACGTCCCACTTGAAGCTGGTCGCCGCGGCCTCACCGCCGGTCTCGGCCACGCGCAGGATGTGCCCGTTGACATTGCCCGGCGATCCCGCGGCACCGCCAGCGTAGCTGTCGGAGTAGGAGCGAGGATTGGCAGCGTCGACGACCATCTGCGAGCCGGTGGGTTCGACCTTGCGGTTGCTGTTGTTGGTCAGCGTGAAGTAGACCTCGCCGCTGGTCGGATGGGTCGCGCACCACTCAGGGCGGTCCATCTTCGTGGCGCCCACGGCGTCAGCGGCCAGGCGGGCGTTGACCACCACATCCGCCTGGTCGGCGAAGGCATAGGCACTGGCAGCCTTGATCAAGGCGTTATTGATCGACAGCTCGATCCACTCGCCCGAACCATCGGCATTGAACTTCGCCACGTAGAGGCGGCCCTTGTCCAGGTACTTGTCGCCGGTGGCGATGCGGTCGGCGGGATTGGCATCCGCGGCAGACCAGACCGCCTCAGACACCCACTTGTAGATGTACTCGCCTCGCGAGTCGTCGCCCATGTAGACCGCCAACGGCTTGCCGACCACCAGCGCACTGAAGGCCGCGCTCTCGTGAGCAAAGCGGCCCAGGCTGGTCCGCTTCTTCACGGCGGCGGTCTTGCTGTAGCCGTCCACCTCGACCAGGTAGCCGAAGGTATTCATCTCGTTGCGGTAGTCGTCGCTGCCATCGGCAGAGGCGCCCTTCTTGCTGATGTCCCAGCGCTGGTACTTGTCGTCAGCACCGGACGTCTCCCAGCCATGGCGGCTGGCAGCCCCCTGGCTGCGGCCATAGCGCTTCAGGGCCGCCACCGACTTGTCATTGCCGCGGGCGGCATCATCGGTGGCGGAGCGGAAGAAGTAGCCGGACCAGTTCTCCTCGCCCGTCAGCACCGTGCCCCATGGGGTGAGGCCGGTGCCGCAGTTGTTCAGCGTGCCGCGAGCAGCCACGCCGGTGCTGCTGTAGCGGGTCTTCATCAAGGCATGGCCAGCGGCGGCGCCAGACAGCACCACCGGCGTCAAGGGGGTGATGCGGCGGTTGAAGCTGGAGTCCTTGAGGTAGGAGAAGGTGCCGCCGCCACGGCGGATCTCCACCACCGACAGGCCGTGCAGCGGCACCTCGCGATCCGTCTCGGCCGCGGGGCGCGGCAGCGTGTTCGTGCCGCCGTTGACATGGACGAAGGCCGAGGCGCGCTCGCTGCCGGCATGGCTGGTGGCCTCGTGGTTCATCACCAGCAGGGCGCGGTCGCTGGACTTGGGGTCCGGCTTGCCATCGGCGGACAGCCCCAGGTACTCCATGCCGTCATGGTGGTCGCCTGCACGATTGTCGAAGTCACCGTCGCTGCCATCGTTCTTGTAGGCGGTGGCGGCCGCGGTCAGGGGATCGCCCAGGGCGAACAGCACGGTGGCCGTGTAGCCCGCAGGCACCGAGACCGCGTCTGCCGTGGACTTGGGCACGGCGGAAAAGCCCAGCTTCTGCAGCTTGGGCACGGGTGCGGGAGCGGGTGCGGGGCTGTTGTCATCACCGCCGCTGCCGCAGGCGGTGAGCGCGAAGCCTCCCAGCATGGCACTGGAAACGCCGCCCAGGGCCCCTCGCAGCAGGGAGCGCCGGGCCATGCGGGCCCCCAGGACGCTCTGGAAGTCTGGGTTGGCGCTGCTGTTGTGTTCTTCGTCCGCCCAGGAAGGCTGGTTCTGGTCTTGCTTGTTCATTTGACGGGATACCCTCGGGTTGAAAGCGCCCCGAGTGTCCCGGCGGGCCATGAAGCACGCATGACCGCCCTGCGACAGATCCATGACAGCGCCGGCGGCGCCCTGCCCTGTGCCTGGCCTGGCCACTGCCGCCGCCAGGGCCGGCCGCGCTCTAACCTGCATATTTCGTACCTCGTCTCCGCATATCGTCATCCAGGGAAGCCTGGATGGCGCTTCACCCCCAGTTCAGCCACAGTGGCGGACCTTTTGCAGTAGCCCCCTTCATCCACTGACAAGGCCTGCCATGTCTGCCGTCCTTCCTTCCGATGCCGCCACAAGCGGCGCCCCCCCCCTCCCAGCGTCAGGCGAGCGCCTGGACCGCGCCTTCCTCGGACACCCCGTCGGCCTGGGCTGGCTGGCCTTCTGCGAGTTCTGGGAGCGCTTCTCCTACTACGGCATGCAGGCCCTGCTGGTGCTGTACCTCAGCAACTACCTGTTCCTGCCCGAGAACATCGGCAATGTGGCCGGCATCGACAGCCTGCGTGCCCTGATCGAGTCCGTGACCGGCCCGCGCAAGACGCAGCAGCTGGCGTCCATCGTCTTCGGTCTCTACGCCGGCCTGGTCTACCTGACGCCGCTGCTGGGCGGCATCGTGGCCGACCGCTGGCTGGGCCGCACGCGCACCATCACGATCGGAGCCTCGCTGATGGCCCTGGGCCACTTCCTGATGGCCTTCGACCGCAGCTTCCTGCTGGCCATCGCCTGCCTGCTGGTGGGCGTGGGCGCCTTCAAGGGCAATATCGCCGCGCAGGTCGGCTCGCTCTACAAACCCGAGGACAAGCGCCGTGCCAGCGCCTTCCAGATCTTCATGCTGGCGGTGCAGATCGCGGTGATCGCCTCGCCCCTGGTCTGCGGCACGCTGGGCGAGAAGGTGGCCTGGCACTGGGGCTTCGGCGCCGCGGGCGTGGGCATGCTGATCGGCCTGATCGTCTACCTGGCCGGCCGGCGCTACCTGCCGGCCGAGGAACCGCGCCGGGCCAAGGCCCAGGACGCCACCCCCAAGGCACCGATGAGCAGCCGCGACAAGCGCCGCCTGGCCCTGCTGGTGTGCATGATCCCGGTGCTGATGCTGTCCATCGTGGGCAACCAGCAGTTCAACAACGCCTATCCGCTGTGGGCACAGAAGCACATGGACATGGTGCTCTTCGGCTGGTCCGTACCCCTGACCTGGCTGCAGGCCCTGGATGCCACGACCAGCCTGCTGACCATGCTGGGCTCCATCGCCTTCTGGCGCTGGTGGGCCGAGCGCCGCCGCGAGCCGGACGAGCTGACCAAGATGGCCCTGGGTTCCGCCCTGGCCTGCACGGCGCCGCTGCTGATCGTGCTGGCCGCCGGCATGATCGAGCAGGACCACAGCCGCGTCAGCCTGGTCTGGACCATTGGCTACAACCTGCTGAACAACCTGGGCTTCGCCAACATTCTGCCCGTTGGCCTGGCCCTGTACTCGCGCACGGCGCCCCAGCGCATGGAAGGGCTGATGATCGGTTGCTACTACCTGCACCTCTTCCTGGGCAACACCTTCGTGGGCTGGCTGGCCGGCCTGCTGGACGAAATCAGCGGCCCCAGCTTCTGGGCCCTGCACGCGGGCCTGGTGGGCTCGGCGGCGGTGCTGCTGCTGCTCATCAAGCTGGCCTTCGGCAAGCTGCTGGACGACGAGCATGCGAAGCCGGTGACGGCCTGATCGCCGCGCCAGCGACTGAAATGCAATGGCCGGGGTGATCCGGCCATTTCCTTTCTCTGCTGGGCGCAGCGTGCGGTGGCCGGCCCGTGCTCCTGCCCAGCCCTGAATCAGTCGATCGGCGTCAGTTT
Source organism: Mitsuaria sp. WAJ17 (assembly GCF_014174515.1). Classification (GTDB taxonomy): domain Bacteria; phylum Pseudomonadota; class Gammaproteobacteria; order Burkholderiales; family Burkholderiaceae_C; genus Roseateles_B. Next base: position 277,627 of record NZ_JACJUG010000003.1, on the reverse strand, counting down.
CGCCACCGAGAGCGCCAACCACTTGGTGCCGTGGCGCCCGAAGTTGACCTGCGCCCGCGCATCCGGGCCGCTTCCTTCCAGCGTCAGCAGCACACCCTCGCCGAACTTGTTGTGGAAGACGGCCTTGCCCACGCGCAGGCCACCGTGCTCGGCGCCCACCTTGGCGGCGGCGGCCTGCTTCATGGTCTTGGGGACGGGGGCACCACCGAAGGACGGCGCATCCTTGCCCTCGCGCTCCTGCTGCCAGGCCGGTGCCTGCCGCTCGACCCGGCCGGCGCCCACCATGGACTTCAGCCCCGAGCCCCGCTCCCAAGCCTGCTGGTACTCGCGCGCAAAGCCCGAGCCGAAGCCCTGGTTGCGCGGCGTGAGCCACTTCAGCGAGGCCTCGGGCAGCTCGTCCAGGAAGCGGCTCTTGACGTTGTAGCGCGTCTGGCCGTGCAGCATGCGCGTCTGGCTGAAACTCAGGTAGAGCCGCTGGCGGGCCCGGGTGATGGCCACGTACATCAGGCGGCGCTCCTCCTCGAGCCCGTCGCCGTCGGACAGCGAGTTCTCGTGCGGGAACAGGCCTTCCTCCAGGCCGGTGATGAAGACGGCGTCAAACTCCAGGCCCTTGGCCGAGTGCACCGTCATCAGCTGGATGGCGTCCTGGCCGGCCTGCGCCTGGTTATCGCCCGCCTCCAGCGAGGCGTGGGTCAGGAAGGCGGCCAGGGGGGAGACGATCTCGCCCGTCTCGGCGTCCGGCGTGAGGTTTACCGCGGCGATGGCAGGCGGGTCGCCGGCCGCGATCTGTCCCGGCGTGAATCCCCCCAGTTCATCCACCGGCAGCGCGACGGCATCCTTGCCGAAGCCCTCCTGAGTGACGAAGGCCTCGGCGGCGTTGATCAGTTCGTCCAGGTTCTCCAGGCGTTCGGCGCCGTCCTTGTCGGTGCGGTAGAACTCGGCCAGGCCGGAGGTCTCCAGCATCTGCTCGATGATCTCGCGCAGGGTCAGGCCTTGCGTCAGATTGCGCATGGACTCGATGAGGTTCACGAAGGCGGCCAGGTTGCTGCCGCCCTTGCCCGGCACCGCCGCCACGCTCTGGTAGAGACTGCGGCCGCTCTGGCGCGCTGCGTCCTGCAGTTGCTCCAGGGTGCGTGCACCGATGCCGCGGGCCGGGAAGTTCACCACGCGCAGGAAGCTGGTGTCGTCGTTGGCGTTCTCGATCAGGCGCAGGTAGGCCAGGGCGTGCTTCACTTCTGCACGCTCGAAGAAGCGCAGACCGCCGTACACGCGATAGGGCACGCCGGCATTGAACAGCGCCGACTCAATCACCCGCGACTGCGCATTGCTGCGGTACAGGATGGCGATCTCCGAGCGCGGCAGCCCCTGGCGGTGCAGGGCCTGCGCCTCCTCCAGCAGCCACTGGGCCTCGTTGAAGTCGCTGGCGGCTTCGTTGACGCGCACCGGCTCGCCGGGGCCCATCTCGGTGCGCAGGTTCTTGCCCAGGCGGTGGCTGTTGCGGCTGATCAGCTCGTTGGCGGCATCCAGGATGTGGCCGTAGCTGCGGTAGTTCTGCTCCAGCTTGACCACGCGGCGCACGCGGTACTCGCGCTCGAAGTCGCTCATATTGCCCACGCGGGCGCCGCGGAAGGCGTAGATGCTCTGGTCGTCGTCGCCCACCGCGAACACGCCCTGGCCGCGGCCCGGCGGCGCAAACATCTTCAGCCAGGCGTACTGCAGCTTGTTGGTGTCCTGGAACTCATCGACCAGCAAGTACTGGAAGCGGTGCTGGTAGTGCTCGCGCACGGCGGCGTTGTCGCGCATCAGCTCGTAGGCGCGCAGCATCAGCTCAGCGAAATCGACCACGCCCTCGCGCTTGCACTGGTCCTCGTAGGCCTGGTAGATCTCGGCCAGCTTGCGGGTCTGCTCGTCGCGCAGGTCGATGTCCTTGGGGCGCAGGCCGTCCTCCTTGGCGCCGGCGATGAACCAGCTGACCTGCTTGGGCACGAAGCGCTCCTCGTCCAGGTTCATGGCCTTGATCACCCGCTTGACGGCAGAGACGGTGTCGGAGGCGTCAAGGATCTGGAAGCCCTGCGGCAGGCCGGCCAGCTTCCAGTGCGCGCGCAGGAAGCGGTTGCACAGGCCGTGGAAGGTGCCGATCCACATGCCCCGCACGTTGTAAGGCAGCATGGCCGACAACCGGGTGCTCATCTCCTTGGCCGCCTTGTTGGTGAAGGTCACGGCCATGAGGCCGCCGGGCCCCACATGCCCCTGCCTCAGCAGCCAGGCGATGCGGGTGGTCAGCACCCGGGTCTTGCCCGAGCCCGCGCCGGCCAGGATCAGGGCCGGCTCCTGCCCCAGGGTCACGGCGGCCAGCTGCTCCGGGTTCAGGCCCTTGAGCAGGCCGTTCTGGGCCTCGGCGGCCCCCAGGGCGGGGCGTGGCGCGGGCGCGTCGCCGAAGAGGTCGTCGAGGGAATCGGTGCCGGGAGCGTCGTGGGGGTGGGCGGTCATCCGCGCATTTTAGAGAGGCCTCCGGACAGCCTCTGTCAGCTGGCATGATGCCGCCATGCTCGACGCCTCTCCCTGCCCCTGCGGCCGTACCGCCCCCCAGGCCCGCCCCCTGCCCTATGCCGCCTGCTGCGGCGCCCTGCACCAGCGCTTTGCAGGTACCGGGCGGTGGGATGCGCCTGACGCCGAGGCCCTGATGCGCTCCCGGTACAGCGCCTACGTCCTGGATCTGCTGGCCTACCTGCGTGCCACCTGGCACCCCGACACCCGCCCCGCCACGCTGGCGCCTAACGAGGCCGGTCTCAAGTGGCTGGGCCTGCAGATCAAGGCCCGCGCCCAGCAAGACGCGGACCACGCCACGGTAGAGTTCGTCGCCCGCTCCAAGGTGGGCGGCCGCGCCTTTCGCCTGCACGAGACCAGCCGCTTCGTCCGCCTGGGCGGGCAGTGGCACTACCTGGACGGAGACCTTCGTTGAGCGAGGCACCCGACGCAGCGCTGCAACTGCTGTACCTCGACGAGCACCTGGCCGTCATCGACAAGCCCGCCGGCCTGCTGGTGCACCGCACAGCGCTGGACGCCCATGAGGAGCGCTTCGCCCTGCAGATGCTGCGTGACCAACTGGGCCGCCCCGTCTGGCCCGCCCACCGTCTGGACAAGGGCACCTCGGGCCTGCTCGTGTTCGCGCTGGACGCCGACACCGCCTCACGCCTGGGCCAGTCCTTCGAGCTGGGCGAGCCGCGCAAGCGCTACCTGGCCCTGGTGCGCGGCTGGCCCGCGGACGCCGGCACCATCGACCACCCGCTGGCACGCGATCCGGAGCGGCCTTCGCAGGGTCAGGTCTTGCTCGAGGCCCGCACCGACTACTGCTGCCTGGCGCGCGTGGCCTGGCCCTTCAGTGTGGACGGGCGCTTCCCGCAGAGCCGCTACGCCCTGGTCGAAGCCGCCCCCCGCAGTGGCCGCCGGCACCAGATCCGCCGGCACTTCAAGCACATCGCCCACCCGCTGGTCGGCGATGCCACACATGGCAAGGGCGCACACAACCGGGCGGTGGCCAATTTCCTGGGCCTGCAACGCCTGTGGCTGCATGCCTGGACGCTGAGCCTGCGCCATCCGCACACCGGGCAGATCCTGGATCTCCAGGCGCCGCCTGGGGCCGAGTGGACGGCCCTGGAGCAAAGGGGCGACTGGCGCTGGCACCTGGACGCCAGGCCGGCGTTCGCTGAGCTGGCACAGCGCTGACCGTGGTGCGGCGCCTGCTCGCCCGCTGTGGCGGATGCCCGAGCGCAGGCTCAGCCCGCCCTAGGGCAGCGAGGTCCGCAGCACGCGGCTGAACAGCCGACGGAACTTGTCGATCTTGATCCGCACGGTGCCGCTCACGACGGGGTCCCACAGGATCAGGCTATGGTCCTTGCAGACATCCTGGATCACATAGACATGCGAGTCCCGCACGTCCTTCTCCTTGTCGAGGAAGACGACGTGGTCCCCTTTCTCGTTGCGGCTCTCAGCCACGAGCATGGCATTCGGGTCCAGCCGGGCGGCCCGCAGCAGGGCGTGCAGTTGGTCGGCATCGATGTCCTTGGCGGCCCGGGGCCCGATCTCTCCGTCCTCCAGCTCGCCCTCAGCCGCACGGTCTTCCAGGTCCTCCTGGCGGAAGGTGTCTTGCGCCCAGGCATCCGCCAGGTCTTCCAGCGCGCTGTCTGACTCGGTATCCCAGGCCAGGGATTCGGGCTCCTGACCGGTCAAGTGGGCGATGGCGCGCGAGGCGGCTTGCATGTCCAGGCCGGCATAGCCGTCAGGGTCCCACTGCGCATAGGCCTTCTCGAGCAGGGAGGCCCAGGTCGGCAGCGACTGGGGCGGGCTGTGCTGGGGGCGGTTGTAGAGCAGACCGCCGTCCTTGTCGCTGGGCAGCCAGCGGTCCACGATCGTTTCCTCACGCGCACCGATGGTGTTGTCGTCATTGAGCTCGGCGAAGCTGGCGCTGATGCGGCCGTCGTCCAGCTCCTTGATGATCTGCGGGATCAGCTGCTTGCCTCGCGGCGTGGCGGCCAGGGCGGCCATCGGGGCGAGCAGGAAGCAGTCGTTCAGGTTGCCCTGGTGTACATCCCTCATGCGTGGCCCCTTGCTTCCCACCAGGGGGCCCGGCGCCTGGGTCCAGTGCCGCGGCGCCGCACCGCGCTCAGGCCAATGGGGTGCGGGCTGGCTCAGCAGCTGGTCAAGGCGCACGAGGCCGATGGCGTCGTCGTCCACGTCATCCGGCGCTTCTGCGTCCCCTTCCCCGTCGTCCTCCACCCCCTCCTTCCCGTCACGTGCTTGCTCGCCCTCTTTGTCCTTCGCGTCCTCGTCCTCTTCCTCGTCCTCTTCCTCGTCCTCTTCTTCGTCCTCTTCTTCGTCCTGGTCCTGCCCCGAATACTCCGCCACCCGGGCATATTCGCCCTCCGTCCGAATGACCCACAGGCTGTAGCCGGCAGGAAAGTTGCGCACGGGCTGGCGGTCCGAGTTCAACAGCGCGGCCGCCGCGCCGGTGATGTGGTGGCTGCACTGCACGACGTCCGCATCGGGATCCACGGGGGCGCGCAGGCTGGCCAGCCGATGCATCTGCAGGGGAAGCCTGTCACCCTCCTGCAGCCGCGACAGCCTGTCGCGCTCAGCCTGCTGCCGCGGCGCCCATGGCGCGAGGCCGGCGCCAGGCCGTCGGGCCAGGCCTGCAGGCTGTCTCGCCGGCAGCGCCTGCACAGCGTCCTGGCCTGTCCTCATACCCGCTCCCGCCTTGCGGCCTCAGATATCGGTGACATAGCCGTAGTAGTGCCCGGACTTGTCCTTGATCAGCACCGCCTGGACCGCCTCCGCCAGCTTCCGGGCCGCGTCGTCGTTGTCGATCTGGTTCAGGCGAACGTAGACCGAACTGCCCAGGATGCCCAGATCGGGGTTCTTTCGCCCGCTCACGGCGCGAAGCCAACGGTTCAGCCCCTTCTGCTTGCCGCTGTGCATGTCCCTGGCCGTCGAGTCCGAGATCTTGTCGCGCACCTTGCCGCTGACCTCGCGAAAGTAGGCGCCGCCGTCCTTCTCGTCGGACGAGTCGTCTTCGGACTCGTCACCGCCGCTGCCCTCAAGGTCCAGGGCATTGGCCGCCCCCTGCTCTTCGAGCGCCCGGATGTCTTCCTCGGAGAAGCCCAGGTGCCGCAGTTCCGCGTCGTCCTCGGCGCGCACATCGCTGCGGATCTCGTCCATCAGTGTCGCGTGGGCCTCCTCGCTCAAGACCCTGCCGCCACCGCCGGTCAACGACGCCAGGGTCCGGGTCTCCGGGTCGTAGGTGAGCATGCGGTCTGCATCGAAGTACAGCACCTCCCCCTTCAGCTCCGCCAGATCGCGGTTGAAGCTCCACCTCGCCTGCAGAACCGGACGTGCACCGGCCGGACTCGCGGTGGCCAGTTGCCGGACCTGCGCCTGTTGCCGGGGTCCGGACTGCAGGCCCTGCACGACCCGCCTTTGCAACTGCTGGCGGCTCGTCTGAACCCAGCCGGGATCGCCCTGGCCCCGCTCGCCGGCCTGAGATGCCGGCGAGGCGCCGGCGCGCTGTAGATCCACCTGATGCTGCTTCATGCCCTGGGCTCCTTGCAGTGCCTCGGAGACTAGGGACGAAGGGAGCCACTGTCCATCAGCAAAGTGCTGAATTTTCGCTGGAGGCAGGCGCGAACGCGGGCCCAGCCACGCGCCCTCGCTCACCGCCCGTTGTCGATCACCCGCAGCTGCACGGCCGAGGGCTGTTCCTTCCAGTGGAAGACCTTGTGCGTCGCGGCTTTGAAGTCTTCCGGCCTGGCGCTGCGGATCGTCACGAAACTCTGCGGGTTGCGGTCGATCAGCGGGAACCAGGAGCTCTGGATCTGCACCATGATGCGGTGCCCGCGGCGGAAAGTGTGGGCCACGTCGGGGATGTCAAAGCGGATCTCCTCCACCTGCCCTGGCACCATGGCCTCGGGCTTCTCGAAGCTCTTGCGGAAGCGGCCACGCAGCGGGTCGCCACGCACCAGCTGCTGGTAGCCGCCCAGCTGAAAGCCCGGGGGCGGCGGCACGTCGGCAATCTGCTCGCGGTTGCGCAGCGGCTCGTCGCCGAGGTCCGGCGGATAGACATCGATCAGCTTGACCACCCAGTCCGCATCCGTGCCCGTGGTGGACACGAAGAGCCGCGGGCTCACCGGACCGGCCACGGTCAGGTCCTCCTCCAGCACCTCGGTCTGGTAGACCAGCACATCGGGGCGCGTCGCGGCGAAGCGCTGGTCCGCCACCATGTACTCCTGCGGCATGCCCAGAGCCGTGTAGCCGATGAAGGGCACGGGCTTGTTGGGGTCGCTGATGTAGCTGTCGGACTCAGCCTTGCCGGCAGCCGGAGGCGTCCAGCTCAGCTTGCCGCCGGCCTGCAGGTAGAGGCTGCGCGGCTTGGCCTCGGCCGGCGGCCAGGCGCTGTACTGGCGCCAGACATTGGTGCCCGTCTCGAAGATGCTGGCCTCTGGCAGCTTGGCATCGCTGCCCCCGCGCAGGTGCTGCTCGAAGAAGGGCAGAAGGATCTGCTTCTGGAAGTGCTCGCTGGTCTTGCTGCCGAAATCGACCGCTCCCAGGCCCTTGCCCACGTTGCGTACCCAGCCGCCATGCACCCAGGGGCCCATCACCAGGGCATTGTTGATGCCGGGGTTCTGCTTCTCGATGAACTGGTAGGTGGCCAGGGCGCCGGCCAGATCTTCGGCATCGAACCAGCCGCCCACCGTCAGCACGGCGGCCTTGATGTTCTTCAGGTGCGGGCCGACGGAGCGGGCCTTCCAGTAGTCGTTGTAGCGGTCGTTCTCGATCAGCTCGTCGAAGTAGGGGTTGCGCTCCTTGCCGATGGACTTGGCGATGTTGTCCAGGTTGCCGAGCTTCAGGAAGTAGTCGTAGGCGTCCTTGCTGTTGTAGTCGAAGCTGGCCCAGCGCTTGGGCTCCACCGTGGGGTTGTCCTGGGGCTTGAAGCCGGTCAGGAAGCCGTAGTTGTGGGCCAGCATCACGGCGCCGCCGTGGTAGCCGTCGTCGCGGTGGAAGTAGTCGGCGATGGGCGCCTGGGGCGACGCCGCCTTGATGGCCGGGTGCGAATCGATGATGGCAGTGGACGTGTAAAAGCCCGGGTAGGAGATGCCCCAGATGCCCAGCTTGCCGTTGTGGCCCTTTACATGGTCCAGCAGCCACTGCACGGTGTCGTGCATGTCGGTGCTGGCGTCGGCGTCCTTGGGGCCCTTGCCCGCCTTGATGGGTGCCATCTCCTGGTAGACGCCCTCGGACATGAAGCGCCCGCGCACGTCCTGACAGACGAAGATGTAGCCGGCCTTGAGGAAGTCCTCGGAGGGCGCGAAGCGGCTGCCGTAGCGGTCCACGCCATAGGGCCCGCAGCTGTAGGGCGTGCGGGTCATCAGGAAGGGGTAGCGCTTGCCCGAGGACTCGGCCTCCTTGGGCACGTAAACCACCGTGAAGAGCTTCTTACCGTCGCGCACCGGCACGCGGAACTCGTACTTGGTGTAGTGGGCCTTGAACTCGTAGGGCGGCGGGCCGGGCGGGGCGGCGGGTGGCGTCTGGGCCAGGGCCTGCAGGGACAGTCCCAGGAGCGCCACGGCGCAGGAGATCGGAGCAGTTCGCTTCACAAGCATCGTCGGGGAAGGTTGAGAAAATGGGGGGGGGGGCGGCGATTCAGCAGCCCTCGAATCGCACGGCGTAGATGGGCGGCAGCCGCAGGGTCAGGTCTTGCCAATGGTCGCCGCCATCGTCGCTGGCCCAGAGGCCGCCGGTCGTGCTGCCCATCAGCAGGTGCTGCCCGCTGGCATCGACGGCCAGGCCGTGACGGTAGACGAGGTCATAGCAGCCCGCCTGCGGCAGGCCGGCGCGCAGCACCTCGAAGCTCTGACCGCCGTCACGGGTGCGCTGCACGCAAAGGGCGCCATCGACGGGCACTCGGCACTGGTCCTTGATGGCAGGCACGAACCAGGCCGTGCCAGCGTCCGTGGGGTGGGCGGCCACCGCGAAGCCGAAGCTGGACACCGGGCCCTGCAGGCGCTGCCACAGCCGGCCGTTGTCCGTGCTGCGCCAGATGCCGCAGTGATGCTGGCACCACAGCACCTCCGGCTGCGCCGCGCAGCGAACGATGCGGTGCGGATCCTGCGTGTTCAGCGCGCCCTGCAGCTCCGGCGGCATGTAATCGGCCGCCAGGCCCTCGCCCAGCAGCTCCCAGTGCTCAGCGGCATCCTGTGAATGCCAGACGCCGCCGCAGCTGATGCCCAGCAGCAACTCGTCGGGCACCAGTGGGTGGGGGCAGATGGAATGGATGCCCGGTGTGTCGTAGCCGCCGCCGAACCACTCGAGGCGCTCGGGGCGGTCCCACAGCCCGTGCTGCAGCGCCCAGCTGGCGCCGCCGTCGTCGCTGCGGAACAGGCCGCCGGGATTGGTGCCGCACCAGAGGCGCTGGCCGTCGCGCTCCATGGACCAGATCTGAACCAGCTTCCATGCCGGCCCGGGCGCCCCTTCAGGCTGCGGCGGATAGGCGGGGGCCGGCAACTCGTGCCAGGTCTTGCCCCCGTCGTCAGAGGCCTGCACCTTGACGCCGAAGTGGCCCAGGTTCAGGCCGGCCAGCATGCGCCCGGCATGGGCCCCCGCATGCGCCCCGGCACCGCGCGGCAACACCATGCTGACCGGGTCCCCCAGAAAGCTGGTGCCCGCCACCTGCCAGCCACGGGCGCCTTCGTGGCGCAGTTCAAAGAGCCCCTTGCGGGTGGCGATCCAGGCTTGCAGACTCATGCGAGGCTCCTTTCGGAAGATGGGCGGCGGTCTCAGCCGCCGGACAAGGCCTGCAGCACGTGGACGACAGAGGCCGGCCGCAGGGCGTGGTCCAGCCGCTGGCGATCATGCACCACGCGCCCGTCGATATAGATCACCACATTGGCCCGCAGATGGCCCTGGTCGTCCAGCACATAGCCCCGCAGCAGGCCATGGGCGGCAAAGGCCTGCTCCAGCGCCTCGCGCAGGACCAGGGCCGTGGCCTCGAACTCGGGCGCCTCGATGAATCGCCGCAGCTGGGGCGTAAAGACGATGCGGGGCATGGCCGCATTAGGCCGCGAAGGGCCCGGGCCCCGAAGCGGGCTTACCCGCCATGACTTTGCGCACCCTGTGCCCAGCGCAATGCCCCGCGCCAAGACAGAACGGGCACGGCCCGCGACAATGCCGCACCTCCAGCAGTACCACCGTCCCCTCCCATGACCGCTTCCCTGCGCCACGGCGTCATCAGCGCCGCCCTCGCCTATGCCATTTGGGGACTGTTCCCCCTGTACTTCAAGCACCTGGGCGGCGTGCCCTCCATGGAGGTGGTGGCCCACCGCATCGTCTGGTGCCTGCTGCTGATGGTGGGGGTGCTCAGCGTCATGAAGCGCTGGGCCTGGCTGGGCCCGGTGCTGCGCAGCCCCAAGGTACTGGGCGCCTTCACCGCCTCGGCCCTGCTGCTGTCGGCCAACTGGCTGACCTATGTCTGGGCCGTGCAGCACGACCATGTGCTGGATGCCAGCCTGGGCTACTTCATCAACCCCCTGGTCAATGTGGCCCTGGGCTTCTTCTTCCTGCATGAGCGGCCGCGGCCCGCGCAATGGCTGGCCGTGGGCCTGGCCGCGGCGGGCGTGCTGTGGCTGACGTTGCAGACCGGCCGTCTGCCCTGGGTGGCCCTGATCCTGGCCGGCAGCTTCGGCGTCTACGGCCTGCTGCGCAAGATCGCCGTGCTGGGTGCGCTGGAAGGCCTGGTGCTGGAATGCCTGGTCGTGGCGCCGGTGGCCGTCATGGCGCTGGCCTGGTGGGGCCAGCAGGGCCACAGCGCCCTCAACAGCGGCGATGCGAGCCTGATCGGCCTGCTGCTGCTGGCCGGCCCGCTGACGGCCGCGCCCCTGCTGCTCTTCGCGGCCGGCGCGCGCCGCATCCCCATGGCCACGCTGGGTCTGCTCCAGTACATCTCGCCCAGCATCCAGTTCATCCTGGGCGTGTGGCTGTACCACGAGCCCTTCTCGGCCGCCCGCGTGCTGGGCTTCGGCCTGATCTGGGCGGCGCTGGCCGTCTACAGCGCCGAGGGCTGGTGGCGCAGCCGCCAGCCCTCCCTGGCCTGAAGCGGATCAGGCCGCAGCCGGCGTGCGGATCAGGTAGTCGAAGGCGCCCAGCGCGGCCTTGGCGCCGTCACCCGCGGCGATGACGATCTGCTTGAAGGGCACGGTCGTCGCATCGCCCGCCGCAAAGACGCCGGGCAGCGAGGTGCGGCCGTGGCTGTCCACGATGATCTCGCCGAACTTGGACAGCTCCAGCATGCCCTTGAGCCATTCGGTGTTGGGCACCAGGCCGATCTGCACGAAGACGCCTTCCAGCTCGACATGGCGGGCCTCTCCCGTGGCGCGGTCGGTGAAGCGGATGCCGTTGAGGCGATTGCCGTCGCCCGTGAGCTCGGTGGTCTGGGCCTGGGTGTGGATGCTGACATTGGGCAGGCTCTTGAGCTTGTCCACCAGCACGGCGTCAGCGCGCAGCTGGTCGGCAAACTCCAGCAGGGTCACGTGGCTCACGATGCCGGCCAGGTCGATGGCGGCCTCGACGCCCGAGTTGCCGCCGCCGATCACCGCCACGCGCTTGCCCTTGAACAGCGGCCCGTCGCAATGCGGGCAGTAGGCCACGCCCTTGTTCTTGTACTCGGCCTCGCCGGGCACGTTGATGTTGCGCCAGCGGGCACCGGTGGAGAGGATCACGCTGCGGCTCTTGAGCACCGCACCGTTGGCCAATTGCACCTCGATCAGACCGCCGGGCTGCGCGGCCGGCACCAGCTTCTCGGCACGCTGCAGGTTCATGATATCGACGTCATAGGCCTTCACATGGGCTTCCAGGGCCATCGCGAACTTGGGGCCGTCGGTCTCCAGCACGGAGATGTAGTTCTCGATGGCCAGGGTGTCGTTGACCTGGCCGCCGAAGCGCTCAGCCGCCACACCCACACGGATGCCCTTGCGCGCGGCGTACACGGCCGCGGCCGCTCCGGCGGGGCCACCGCCGACGATCAGCACTTCATAGGGATCCTTGGCGCTCAGCTTCGCGGCATCGCGGGCGGCGGCGCCGGTGTCCAGCTTGGCGACGATCTCCTCCACGGTCATGCGGCCCGAACCGAAGTGCTGGCCGTTCAGGTAGACCGAAGGCACGGCCATGATCTCGCGGGTGGTGACCTCCTCCTGGAAGGCGCCCCCCTCGATCACGACGGTCTTTACCTTGGGATTGAGCACGGCCATCAGCGACAGCGCCTGCACCACGTCCGGGCAGTTGTGGCAGCTGAGGCTCATGTAGACCTCGAAGCGGAAGTCGCCGTCCAGGGCCTGAATCTGCTCGATCACGGACTGCTCGACCTTGGGCGGATGTCCGCCGGTCCACAGCAGGGCCAGCACCAGCGAGGTGAACTCATGGCCCAGGGGCAGGCCGGCGAATCGGAGGCTCTGGGACGTGCCCAGGCGCTGCAGGCTGAACGAGGGCTTGCGGGCGTCGGTGCCGTCCAGGCGCAGCTGGATCTTGTCGCACATGCCGTGGATCTCCTGCAGCAGCTCCTTCATTTCGGCCGCGGCGGCGGAGTCATCCAGGGAGGCGACGATCTCGAAGGGCTCGCGAACGCGCTCCAGGTAGGCCTTGAGCTGTTCCTTCAGTGCGGCGTCCAACATGGTGTGCTCCTTGTTCAGTCGTGGTCATCCAAGCCACTCTGAAAGCACCCATGAAACTCAGGGCGTTTTGAGGATGGCTCGAGGGGTTGGATCGAGAGGAGCCCGTGGATCCGGCTTTGCCGGGCCATCGGGCTCGCCCCCTTGAGGGGGAGCGCCGCAGGCGCTCCGGGGGTGGGTCATCAGACTCAGATCTTGCCGACCAGATCCAGCGAGGGGGTCAGGGTCTTGGCGCCTTCGTTCCACTTGGCGGGGCAGACCTGGCCGGGGTGGCTGGCGACGTACTGGGCGGCGCGCAGCTTGCGCAGCGTTTCCTTCATGTCGCGGGCGATGGCGTTGTCATGCACTTCGGCGGTCTTGATCACGCCCTCGGGGTTGATCACGAAGGTGCCGCGCAGGGCCAGGCCTTCTTCCTCGATGTGCACGCCAAAGGCGCGGGTCAGCTTGTGGGTGGGGTCGCCCACCAGGGGGAACTTGGCCTTGCCCACGGCGGGCGAGGTCTCGTGCCACACCTTGTGCGAGAAGTGGGTGTCGGTGGTGACGATGTAGATCTCGGCACCGGCCTTCTGGAATTCAGCGTACTGGTCGGCGGCGTCTTCCACTTCAGTCGGGCAGTTGAAGGTGAAGGCGGCCGGCATGAAGACCAGCACGGACCACTTGCCCTTCAGGCTGGCGTCGCTCACCTCGACGAACTTGCCGTTGTGGAAGGCTTCGGTCTTGAAAGGCTGGACTTGGGTGTTGATCAGGGACATCGAGAATCTCCGCTGTTGGGTTGTTGGGATGGCCTGAATCTTATGGTCATCACGAGTCCCTTAGCTTTGATTTATCAAATCGCCCCTATTGGCCCTGTCTATTAAGCGACCCTATCAAACGGCATGTTCGATAGAAATTCCCTGTCACACGATGCTCACAGGCCCTGCTCCAGGGCCAGCAATTCCTCCACTGTCTGGCGGCGGCGGATCAGGCGCACCTGTTCGCCATCCAACAAAACCTCGGCGATCAAGGGCCGCGAGTTGTAGTTGCTGGACATGGAGGCGCCATAAGCCCCGGTGTCATGGATCACCAGAAGGTCGCCCACCGCGGCCTGCGGCAACGGCTGGGGCTGGACCACGCCGCCATCGCCCTGGGTGAAGACATCCCCCGATTCGCACAGCGGGCCGGCCACCACGGTGGGCCGCACCGGGCGCTGGATGCCGTCCTGCGGCACCAGGCTCATGGCATGGAAGGCGCCGTACATGGCCGGGCGCATCAGCTCGTTGAAGCCGGCATCGACCATCATGAAATGGTTGCGGCCGGCATCCTTCACCGCACGCACCTCGGTGATCAGACTGCCGGACTCGGCCACCAGGTAACGGCCCGGCTCGATTTCCAGGTGCAGGGCATGGCCCATCAGCGCCGCGGCCGTCTTGCGGGCGGCATCCCAGAGGCCGAAGTAATGGGCGGTGTCCACGACCGGCTCACCCTCGCGGTAGGGGATGGAAAGCCCGCCGCCGCTGGAGATCGCCTGCAGGTCCAGGCCCGCGGCCTTCACCTGCTTCACGAGATCGACCATGGCATCGCAGACCTGGGCCAGGTGGCTGTAGTCCACGCCGGAACCGATGTGCATGTGCAGGCCGACCAGCTGCAGCCCCTGGGCTTTCACCTCGTTCAGGGCGACGCCCAGCTCGGCGTGCCAGATGCCGTGCTTGCTGTGCTCGCCGCCGGTGTTGGTCTTGTTGCTGTGGCCGTGGCCGAAGCCAGGATTTATGCGCAGCCAGACCGGATGGCCCGGTGAGCGCGGGCCCAACTGGCGCAGCATGTCAATGGAGCCGGCGTTCACGGGGATGCGGTGCTGCATCACGGTGTCCAGCGTCGCGCGGTCCAGCAGGTCGGCGGTGAAGACGATCTCCTGGGCCGGCGTGCCCGGCTGGTAGCCGGCGGCCAGGGCACGCAGGATCTCGCCGCGCGAGACCGCGTCCACCTTCACGCCCTGCTCGCGCATGAGGCGCAGCAGGTGGGTGTTGGAGCAGGCCTTTTGGGCGAAGCGGATGGTGTCGAAAGACTTCAGCGCCGCGATGCGCTCGCGGATGATGGGCGCGTCATAGGTCCACAGCGGCGTGCCGAACTGTTGGGCCAATTGCTGGGTGCGGGCGGGGTTCAGGGGCAGGGTCATGGTCGGCACCGGGATGGGTCTGGGATGCCTCACAGGATGCCGGCGCCACTCCATATCTGCAAATAGCATTTTGTTCATCATGCATTCATGATTGATATGCTTGCACCATGAACCCCGACCTGATCAGCCACCGGCACATCGAGATCTTCCGCGCCCTGATGCTCAGCGGCGGCGTCAGCGAGGCGGCGCGAAGCCTGCACAGCTCGCAGCCCACGCTCAGTCGGGAGCTGGCCCGGCTGGAGTTCCTGCTGGGCTACGCCCTCTTCGACCGTGTCAAGGGCCGGCTCAAGCCCACACAAGCTGCACTGGTGCTGTTCGAGGAGGTGCAGCGCAGCTACGCCGGGCTGGACCGCATCGTGCAGCGCGCCCGCTCGCTGGCGCAGGGCCACGAGACCGTGCTGGAGCTGCTGTGCCTGCCGGCCCTGACCCAGGCCCTGCTGCCCGGCGCCTGCAAGCGCTGGCAAGACCTGGCCCCCGAGGGCCGGCTGAGCATCACGCCGCAGGAGTCCCCCCTGCTGGAGGAATGGCTCAGCGAGCAGCGCTATGACCTGGGGCTGACCGAGCAGGCGCAATCACCGCCGGGCACACAGAGCGAGCTGCTCTTCGAGGCGGACGAGGTCTGCGTGCTGCCGGACGGCCACCCGCTGCTGGAGCGCACCAGCCTGGCCCTGGAGGACCTGCGCGGCCAGGCCTTCATCAGCCTGGCCAGCCAGGACCCTTACCGGCAGCAGCTGGATGCCCTCTTCGACGCCGCCGGCATCGCCCGCCGCCTGCAGCTGGAGACCCACAGCGCCGCCGCCATCTGCGAATGCGTGCGCCAGGGGCTGGGGCTGTCCATCCTGAACCCGCTGACGGCGCTGCAGTTCAGCGGTCAGGGCCTGCAGCTGCGGCGGCTGCAGGTGTCGGTGCCCTATCGGATCTATATCATCCGGCCGCTGCTGCGCAGCCGTCATGCGCTGCGGGCGAGTCTGTGCCGGGCCATCCAGGAGGAAGCCG
Organism: Mitsuaria sp. WAJ17; assembly: GCF_014174515.1. Taxonomy (GTDB): domain Bacteria; phylum Pseudomonadota; class Gammaproteobacteria; order Burkholderiales; family Burkholderiaceae_C; genus Roseateles_B. The sequence goes on along the minus strand of NZ_JACJUG010000003.1, from coordinate 262,270 downwards.
CTGCAGCCCGGCAAGCCTTGTCACCACATTGAGCGGTGCCCGCCGGGCGCAGCGTCTGTCTCACTCTTCGCACAGCGAGAGCAAGGCATGCATTTCTAGCGCTAGCGCCTGCCTAGAATCCCTTCACCATTGCAGAGTTCGTCGGCGGGCAACAGGCGCAGAGGCCGCCCACCTGCGAGTTCGGTGTGCTCCTGGGTCATGCCAGTTGCACCAGGCGATGGCATCCAAGGAGGGAGATCCATGATCGCACTGAGTCCTGACGAACTGCTGGCCGTCGCTGGCGGCACCAACACCCTGCCCACGGTCACCATCGACGGCAGCAGCAACAAGCCTGGCGACGGTGGTGCTCTGTTCGACCCGCCCCGCAAGGACCGCCTGACGCCGGAGCCCGACGAGACGTCTCCTCCTCCGCTGTAAGAGCAGCACCACCGACTCAAAATACCCACTCAGCGCAACAGCGCTGAGCACCTCGGTGCCCGTCGCACGGCTTGCGGCGGGCACTTTTCATTGGCCCCTGCGAAATGGAAAAGGCCCGCTTGCGCGGGCCCCATGGGAATCAGGACGGGGTCGATCCCGCGCCGGGTCAGTAGAAGGTGTAGCGCACGCTGACGTAGGCGTTGGGGCCGTCGGTGCCGTCCAAGAAGCTGCCGTACTGCGTCGAGAAGCGCGGGCGCTTGTCGGTGAAGTTGGTGATGCCGGCATTGACCACCATGTTCTTGAAGCCCTTGTAGCGGACGTTGAAGTCCAGCGTGGTGTAGCTGGGCAGGCGGTCCACTTCCTGGCCGTCCAGGATGTGCGTGGGATCGTCGATGTTCAAGACGCTGGCGCTGGTGTTGGCCCGCAGGCTGCCCGCCCAGGCGCCACGCTCGTAGCCCAGGCTCAGCACATTGCGCCACTTTGGACGGTAGTAGCTGTCCAGGCGCTCGGTGGGGTCCTGATCCTGAACGTCGGACTGCTTGAAGTGGAACTGGTAGTTCAGCTCGTTGCGCACCGAGAACCTGCCGCCAGCCAGGTCGAAGGCGTAGCGGCCCTCGATGTCCGCGCCATCGGTCTTCACGCGGCCCACGTTGATGAAGGGCGTGACGATGGTGTTCAGGCGCCCGTGGCGCAGACCGGGATAGCGTGCTTCCAGCACCGGGTTGCGCGGATCGCGGATCACCAGCTTGTCGAAGCCCGGGGTGTCGAACTCATGGTCCAGCAGGTACTGGCCGTCCAGCAGCTGGATCGCGTCACGCTGTTCGAGACGGTAGTAGTCCAGGCTCAGCAGCAGGTCGCGCGTCGGGTTGAACACGGCACCGAAGGTGGCGATCTTGGTCTTCTCCGGCTTCAGCTCGGTGTTGGAGACCAGCAGCATCTTGGGGTAGTAGTGGCACTTGTCGGGACCTAAACCCAGCGGGCGGCAGCGAACCCAGTCGGCCACGCCGGACGAGTAGGCCGTCGTCTGGGCCATGTGCATCTGGGGCAGCGTCGGCGCCTTGAAGGCCGTGTTGTAGCCGCCGCGCAGCAGCAGGCTGTCGGTGGGACGGAAGGCCACGGCCACCTTGGGGTTCACCGTGTTGCCGAAGTCGCTGTAGTGGTCGCTGCGCAGGGCCAGCTGCACTTCCAGCTTCTTGATCGGCTGCAGGCTCATTTCCACGAAGCCCGAGCTGACACGGCGGCTGCCATCCGAGCCGGTGCCGCCATAGTTCTCGATGTTGTGGGCCTGGATCTGTGCATCCGGCGTGTCGCTCATGGACTCGCTCATGAACTGCACGCCGGCAGCGATGCCCACCGGCCCGCCCAGACGGAAGGCCTCGGGATTGCTGACCTTGGCATCCAGCGTGCTCAGCTTGGACTTGGCATTGCGCTCCACCGAGGTCAGCAGCGGACGCCAGGCCGACTCGGGGTTCTTCAGTGCGAAGGGATCGTAGCTGCCCGTCTTCAGCGCCTGGGTGACGGCATCGCGCTTGAGCACCCCGTCCTGCGCCAGCGACAGGGTGTTCGTGCTGTGGCTGGCTGCAGCTTCCCAGTCGTAGTTGCCGAAGGAGCCACGGGCGCCCGCCAGCAGGCGGCTGTTGTCGGAGACAGCTTTGGACTGCGAGCGGCCGGCCTCATAGACCGAGCGGAAGACCATCAGCGGCGCACCACCGCCCAACTCGGCCCTGTAGGAGCCCCAGTCCGACTGGATGTAGCGGTCGGCCTGGTAGGTCTCGATGCTCTGGTAGCCCTCGGCCCAGTCCGTCTTGTTGCGATTCAGGGAGAGCTCGCCGAAGAGCTGAGTGTCCTTGCTCAGGTCGAAGGTGCCCACGAGGATGCCGGTGGCGCGCTTCAGATTGGGCGAGAGCTTGGTCGCGGGATCGACGTCAGTGCGGCAATACTCGTCGCCACGGTCGTCCACTTGCACGACGGACGGCGCGACGCAGCCCGGCATGGCATGACGCTCACCCGTGCCCACGTTGTAGTAGGAGCCCGGGTTCAGGTTGGTGGAACGGTTGTCCTGGCCGCCGATGGAGCGCAAATCGTTCGTGCGGGTGAACTCGTGCTTGCCGGCAACTTTGGCGCCGCGCTGGTACAGGTCCAGCGTAGCCAGCAGGTTGAAGCGGTCACGGCCCAGGTCACCGAAACCGGCGGTCAGGTTGGCCGAGCCCGTCTTCAGGTCACCGGCGGTGTTCTGCGAGTACTTCGCGCCCATCTCCAGGCCCTGGAAATCGCGGCGCGTGACGAAGTTGATCACGCCGGCCACGGCGTCCGAACCGTAGATGGCGGAGGCACCGTCGCGCAGCACCTGGATTTCATCGATGGCCGACAGCGGCAGGCTGTTCAGGTCCACGAAGGTGGAGTCGGTGCCCTGTGCAAAACCGTAGTTGGCCAGGCGGCGGCCGTTCAGCAGCACCAGCACGTTCTTCTCGCCCATGCCACGCAGCGACACGGCTGCGGCTCCGGGGGCGAAGGAGTTGCTGTTGGTGCCGTCAAAGCCGCCGGTGGTCGAGCTCATGGTGAACAGAGCATCCACCAGCGTGGTCGCCCCGGTGGCCTCGATGTCCGCGCGCTTGTAGATCTGGATCGGCGACGGGCCTTCGGCGTCAATGCGCTTCAGGTTCGAACCGACGATCACGACACGCTCCAGCTGCTTCGGTGCCTCGTCGGCCAGCGAGGCCGTGCACGTCAAGGCGGCAGCAGCAGCCACCACGCCCAGGGCCCAGGCCCGGCGTTTACCCAAGGAATCATTCATTTCAATTGCTCCTGCATGGAGCCGCCAATGGTTTTGGAATGTGGCGGCCCGTCCCTCGTCTCTGTTGCACCAGCCTCACGGCTGGCGCGGCCTTTGCCGGGCGCGGATTTCAGAGGATCCGCTGCCGGGCAAGTCGCATTCTTGAGACCGTGATACGGAATGTTTCGCCAAGTTCCGCTGAGAAAACGGTGAGGCTTTCTGGCGACGTCTACGCCCAATCCCTGAGGCGCATCCCGCCGAAACTTGCTAGCACCCCGAGCACGCGAATGTGGCATTCGCTGCTGGCGAATACAGAAGAGGGCCATCACCCATTGCCAAGCGCCCTGTCGCCACGTCTGGACGGTCGCTGCCGTCTGCAGCTCGGGTCAGACCCTGAGAAGCGCCGCCCACTGGACTCACATTGGTCTTTCATTGCCCGCCGACGAATATTCGGCCTCAAGCAGGCCACCCCGCCAACAATTCACGGGGCCTGGGACAAATCCGGAGCGCGGCAACGGGGACGGCTGTTGCGCCCAGGCTGCAAGGCGGGCCTGCCCGACGCCGACAGCTGGAGCACCCGCACCGCGGGCGTGCCAGCTGCAGGCTGGCGCTCGGCTGAAGTCGCTGCGATCGAGGCGCTGAGATCGAGGCGTTCAACTCAAGCCGCGCTCGGGTGCGCCCGCTCAGCCGCGCTCGATGCAGGCGTAGGCGCTGTGGTTATGGATGGACTCGAAGTTCTCCACCTCGGCCCGGTAGGCGCCGATGCGCGGCTCGGCATTGAGGCGCAGGGCCACGTCACGCACCAGGTCCTCGACGAACTTGGGGTTCTCGTAGGCATGCTCGGTGATCCACTTTTCATCGGCCCGCTTGAGCAGCGGCCAGATCTCGCTGGAGGCGCTCAGCTCAGCGGCGCGCACCAGTTCGGCGAGGCCCAGGCTGTCGTCCAGCAGTTCGACGCGGATGGTGACCAGCGAGCGCTGGTTGTGGGCCCCGTAATCCGAGATCTCCTTGGAGCAGGGGCACAGGCTCTTCACCGGCGCGGCGATCTCCAGCCAGACGCGGCTGCGGCCCTCGCGGGTCTCGGTGATGAAGGCGCCCTGGTAGTCCAGCAGGCTCTCGATGCCGGAGACCGGCGCGCGCTTGCGCAGAAAGAAGGTGAAGCGCACCTCGATGCGGCCCTCGCGGGCCTCCAGCTTGGCCAGCATCTCCTCGTGAAGGTGGCGCAGCACGGCGGCATCCAGGGGCTGCTTCAGCGCATCCAGCCAGGCCACGAAGCGGGACATGTGGGTGCCCTTCTTCTCGGCGGGCAGCATCACGTCCAGGGTCCAGGTGCCCACGGTGGGCTGGGTGTCACGGTCCAGGCGCAGCTGCAGCGGATAGCGCACATCCTTGACGCCGACGCGCTGGATCACGAGATGACGCTCGTCGCGCTCGCTCTGGGTGTCGGGGATGTGCAGACTGCTGGTGACTTGGTTCATATGCGAGGAATACGGCCGGCCAGGTGAAGCACCGGAAGCCGCAAGCATGACACGACCCGGGGAAACCCGTGCGGGCAAGGTCTCTAAAAATGCCTGCCGCGTGACATCAGCCGTCGGTCTGGGCAGGCCGGGCTTCACTCGGGCAGGCAGGGCAGCAGGCCGCGGGGCCTGCCCACACCTTCACTCGTTGGCGGCTGGACGCAGCAGCTCAGGGCGCGCACCGAATCGCTGCAGGATGGATTGGGCGATGCCCGTCGCATCCAGACCGCACATGGCCATCAGCTTGGCCGGGTCGCCGTGCTCGACGAACTGGTCCGGCAGCCCCAGCTGCAGCACCGGCAGGTTCAGGCCCATGGACTGCAGGGCCTCCATCACCGCACTGCCTGCGCCGCCCATGATGCAGCCCTCTTCGACCGTCACCAGCGCGTCATGGCTCTCGGCCAACTGGCGCACGAGGTCGATGTCCAGCGGTTTCACGAAGCGCATATTGGCCACGGTCGCGTCCAGCTGCTCGGCGGCCTGCAGGGCAGGGTACAGCACGGTGCCGAAGGCCAGGATGGCGATGCGCGGTGCGCCCGAGCGGCCCTGGGCCTTGCCGGACTCGCGGCGGATCTCGCCCTTGCCCCAAGGCCAGGCCTGCATGTCCTTCTCGATGGCCGTGCCCACGCCGGATCCGCGCGGGTAGCGCACCGTCACCGGGCCTTCGTGCTGGTAGCCGGTGTACAGCGCCTGGCGGCACTCGTTCTCGTCGGCCGGGGTCAGCACGCTCATCAACGGGATGCAGCGGGTGAAGGCGATGTCGTAGTTGCCGGCATGCGTGGCGCCATCGGCACCGACCAGGCCGGCGCGGTCCAGGGCGAAAAGCACATCCAGGTTCTGCAGGGCAACGTCATGGACCAACTGGTCGTAGGCGCGCTGCAGGAATGTCGAGTAGATGGCCACGACTGGCTTGAGGCCCTCGCAGGCCAGGCCAGCGGCGAAGGTCACCGAATGCTGCTCGGCGATGCCGACGTCGTGATAGCGGGTGGGGAAGCGCTTGTGGAACTCCACCATGCCCGAGCCCTCGCGCATGGCCGGCGTGATGCCCACCAGGCGCGGGTCCTGCTCGGCCATGTCGCACAGCCATTCGCCGAAGATCTGCGTGAAGGTCGGCTTGGCCGGCGTGGCGGACTTGACGAAGCCCACGGCCGGATCAAACTTGCCCGAGGCCGCGTGGTACTTGACCGGGTCGGCCTCGGCCAGCTTGTAGCCGGCACCCTTCTTGGTCACCACGTGCAGGAACTGCGGGCCGCCGCGGTCGCGCAGGTTCTCCAGCGTGGGAATCAAGGAGTCGAGGTCGTGGCCGTCGATGGGGCCGACGTAGTTGAAGCCGAACTCCTCGAAGATGGTGCCGGGCACCACCATGCCCTTGGTGTGCTCCTCGAAACGACGGGCGAACTCGTACAGGGGCGTGTTCTTCAGCACGCTCTTGGCACCTTCGCGGGCGGCGGCGTAGAAGCTGCCGCTCATCAGGCGGGCCAGGTACTTGTTGAGGGCACCGACGGGCGGGCTGATCGACATGTCGTTGTCGTTCAGGATCACCAACACGTCGCCCATCAGGCCGCCATGGGCGACGCCCGCGTTGTTGAGGGCCTCAAAGGCCATGCCCGCGGTCATGGCGCCGTCACCGATGATGGCCACGGCCTTGCGATTCTCGCCCTTGATCTTGGCGGCCATGGCCATGCCGTGGGCCGCGGAGATCGAGGTGGAGGAATGACCCGTGCCGAAGGTGTCGTACTCGCTCTCGTCGCGGCGCGGGAAGCCGCTGATGCCGCCCAATTGGCGCAGGCCGGGCATGCGGTCGCGCCGGCCCGTCAGCACCTTGTGCGGATAGGTCTGGTGGCCCACGTCCCAGACCAGGCGGTCCTCGGGCGTGTTGAAGACGTAGTGCAACGCCACCGTCAGCTCGACCGTGCCCAGGTTGGAGCCCAGATGGCCGCCGGTCCTGGACACGCTGTCCAGCACATAGGCACGCAGCTCGTCAGCCAGCTGCTTGAGCTGCGCGCGCGGCAGGCGGCGCAGGTCGGCGGGGCTGTCGATGGTCTGCAGCAAGGGAAAGCTCATGGGGAACCCTGCTTCTTCTTGGGGGTCAGTTGTCGCGATCCACGACCTTGTCGGCCAGCACGCTGAGCCAGGCCGTGTTCTCGAGGCCGCTGGCGGCCAGCGCCGCATGGGCCTGGGCCCGCAGCTGCTCGGCGTAGCTGCGGGCGCCGTCCAGGCCGAGCAGGCTCACGTAGGTGGGTTTGTCGCAGGCCTGGTCCTTGCCGGCGGTCTTGCCCAGCACGGCCGAGTCCTGGGTGACGTCCAGGATGTCATCGACCACCTGGAAGGCCAGGCCCAGGGCCGAGCCGTAAGCGCTGAGGGCCTGCCAGGCGGACTCGGAGACGTCGCCACAGGCGGCGCCCATCAACACGCTGGCCTGCAGCAGCACGCCGGTCTTGCGGCGGTGCATGTCGCGCAGGGTATCCTCGTTCAGGAACTTGCCGATACTGGCGAGGTCGATGGCCTGGCCGCCCGCCATGCCGGCATGGCCGGAGGCACGCGCCAGCAGGCGGCACAACCGGGCCTGCAACGGGGCATCCATGCCGCCATCGGGTGTCAGCACCTCGAAGGCCAGGGCCTGCATGGCATCGCCGGCCAGCATGGCCTGGGCCTCGCCGAACTGCACGTGCACGGTGGGTTTGCCGCGGCGCAGGACGTCGTTGTCCATGCAGGGCATGTCGTCGTGGACCAGGGAGTAGGCGTGGATCAGCTCGACGGCACAGGCGGCTCGCAGCGCGGCCTCGCCCTGGGCCGCGGCGGCCTCGGCGGCTGCCAGCACCAGCAGCGGTCGCAGCCGCTTGCCGGCACCGAGCACGGCGTATCGCATGGCTTCGCCCAGCCCTGCCGGGGCATCAGCCGGCGTCCAATCATCCAATGCCTGTTCCACCTGCGCCAGACTGCGCGCGGCCCATTGATCAAACACGCCTGCATCCATTCCTTATTCGTCCTCCCACGGACGCATTTCGCCCGTCTCCAGCACCTTGACCTGCTGCTCGACGGCCTGCAGACGATCCCGGCACAAGGCCAGGAGCTCGGCGCCCCGACGGTAACTGTCAAGTAACTGGTCCAAGGGCAGTTGCCCCGCTTCCATGGCAGCCACGAGTCGCTCCAGCTCATCGAGCGCCTGCTCGTAGCTGATTTTCTGGGCGATTCCAGGCTCATCGGACGATGCGCCGGAGGCCAGACGGGGAGTCGCTGTGGCTTTGCTCATAAAAATGCGAAAGGCGCATTGTAGTGGGCTACCAACATGCCCCGCTCACCACCGAAGGGAGCAATGTAACCAGTCCACCTCGGCCAAAGGCCCTGATCCTTGATCCAACTCAGCAGGCGGCGCTCCCGCGACCCGGGTACAATCCCGCCCTCGCCCGCTGCCCTACCAGGTGGCGGACTTCGGGAGCCCGGCCATCGCATGGCGGCGCCGCACATCGAAATTCCTCGACATGCAGTGCCTCGCCGCGAGATTGGCCGGGCTTTTTGACACAAACCCGGTCCCGCACCTGAAGCAGCTGCCCTGATCTGATGACGGGCCCGGGGGGTTGACATTGGTTTCTTGGAGACCCTCTTGGATCATGTCCGACCTGAGCCTCACTCTCTCAGCGCTTGACAGCAGCATCACCCAGCTGCCCGTTTCCTCCTACTTCGACGAGGGCTTGTTCCGCAGGGAACTCGAGCTCATCTTCCAGCCAGGACCCCGCTACCTTGGCCACGCCCTCAGCGTGCCCGAGGTGGGTGATTACTACGCACTGCCCCAAGAGGGCGACGGGCGCGCGCTCGTGCGCACGCCGGAGGGCATCGAGCTGATCTCCAACGTCTGCCGCCACCGGCAGGCGGTGATGCTGCGCGGCCGGGGCAATACGAAGAGCAACATCGTCTGCCCGCTGCACCGCTGGACCTACGACCTCAAGGGCACCCTGATCGGCGCCCCGCACTTCGACCACGACCCCTGCCAGCACCTGAACCGCTACAAGCTGCGTGACTGGAACGGCCTGCTGTTCGAGGACAACGGTCGCGACATCGCTGGCGAGCTGTCCCGCATCGCGAAGGCCCAGGACCTGGACTTCAGCGGCTACGTGTTGGACAAAGTCCAGGTGCACGAGTGCGACTACAACTGGAAGACCTTCATTGAGGTCTATCTGGAGGACTACCACGTCGGCCCCTTCCACCCCGGCCTGGGGCAATTCGTGACCTGCGACGACCTCGCCTGGGAATTCGGCAGCAACCACTCGGTGCAGACCGTGGGCATCCACAAGGATCTGAAGACGCCGGGTTCGCCTGTCTACAAGAAATGGCACGAGCAGGTGCTGAGCTTGCGCAACGGCCAGCCGCCCGAGCAGGGTGCGATCTGGCTGACGCTGTACCCGCACATCATGGTCGAGTGGTACCCGCACGTGCTGGTGGTCTCCACCCTGCATCCCAAGGGCCCGCAGAAGACGACCAATATCGTCGAGTTCTACTACCCCGAGGAAATCGCCGCCTTCGAGCGCGACTTCGTCGAGGCCAATCAGGCTGCCTACATGGAGACCTGCATCGAGGACGACGAGATCGCGCTGCGCATGGACTGGGGCCGCAAGGCCCTGATGGACCGCGGCGACAACGAGGTCGGCCCCTACCAGAGCCCCATGGAGGACGGCATGAAGCACTTCCATGAGTGGTACCGCCGCGAAATGAAGTTCTGACGCCCCCGGGCGTCCACCAACCGCCCAACGGCCCCGCGCCCTGGGCGGTTTTTTCTTTGCCCTTAATCTGCGCCGCACGATGCCTGCTTCCCTCATGATGGCCCTGGCCACCCTGCTCTTCGCCACCATGGGCGTCTGCGTCAAGCTGGCTTCGGCCGCGTACGGCTCGGGCGAGATCGTCATGTACCGCGGCCTGGTCGGCGTGGCCATGGTCTCAGGCCTGGTGCTGGCTCGCGGGCTGAGCCTGCGCACCGCCGTGCCGGCCATGCATTTCTGGCGCGGGCTCTCTGGCGTGGCCGCCCTCTCGCTGTGGTTCTACGCCATCGGCAAGCTGCCCCTGCCGACAGCGATGACGCTCAACTACATGTCCTCGGTGTGGATGGCGCTGTTCCTCATCGGCGGCAGCGTGCTGATGGGCGGCCGGCGCGTGGATGGGCGACTGGTGGCCTGCGTGCTGGCCGGCTTCCTGGGGGTGGCCCTTGTGCTGCGTCCCGCCATGCACCAGGAGCAGGCCTGGTACGGCCTGGCCGGGCTGCTGGCCGGCATGCTCGCGGCCATGGCCTATCTGCAGGTGACGGCCCTGGGGCGCGCGGGCGAGCCGGAGTACCGCATCGTCTTCTACTTCTCGCTGGGCAGCGCGCTGGCCGGTGCGCTGGTCAACCTTTGCGAGCGCTGGGGCCAGGCCACGGTCTGGCATGCCCACAGCGGACGTGGCCTGCTGCTGCTGCTGGCGGTGGGCCTGCTGGCCACGGCGGCACAGCTGCTGATGACGGCCGCCTACCGCCATGGCAAGACCCTGGTCAACGCCAGCCTTCAATACCTGGGCATCGTCTTTGCCTGCCTCTACGGCGTCTGGATCTTCCAGGAACGCCTGGACCCGGCTGCGATACTGGGCATGCTGCTGATCGTCGGCGCCGGCCTCGCGGCCACGCTGCTGCGCACACGCAGCCTCCCCCCTGACAGCCCGCAAGGCACGACCGAATCATGAGCCACACCACCCTCATCAGCGCCCAGGAACTGCAGACCCTGCAGGCCGCTGCCCACCCGCTCCTCTTGATCGACGCCAGCTTCGACCTGGCGGACACCACCGCTGGCGAGCGCGCCTATGCCCAGGGCCACCTGCCCGGCGCGCACTACCTGCACCTGGACCGCGAGCTCAGCGCCCCCAAGGCAGGCGAGGGTCAGGTCTTCACCGGTCGCCATCCCCTGCCTGATCCGACGGCCTTCGCCCAGCGCCTGACTGCCCTGGGGCTGGACGCCGGCATGCAGGTGGTGGCCTATGACGGCCAGGGCGGCATGTACGCGGCGCGCGTCTGGTGGATGCTGCGCTGGCTGGGCCACGAGGCCGTGGCCGTGCTGGATGGCGGCCTCGCGGCCTGGCTGGCCGCCGGCGGCTCGCTGAGCACCGAAGTGCCCGGCACACGCAGGGGCAGTTTCCAGGCGAGCGCCTCGATCGCGCCTTCCCTCAGCGCCGATGCCCTGCAGGCCCAGCTGGGCCGCGTGCGTCTGCTGGATGCCCGGGCCGGCGAACGCTTCCGCGGCGAGGTGGAGCCCCTGGACAAGCAGGCCGGCCACATCCCCGGTGCCCTGAACCGCTTCTTCAAGGACAACCTGCAGGCCGACGGCCGTTTCAAGCCGGCGCAGCAGCTGCGGGCCGACTTCCAAGCCCTGCTGCCGCCCTTCGCCGCCTCGGAAGTCGTGCACCAGTGCGGCTCGGGCGTCACCGCCTGCCACAACCTGCTGGCCATGGAGCATGCAGGGCTGCGGGGCTCGCGCCTCTATCCAGGTTCGTGGAGCGAATGGTCGGCCGACCCGCGCCGCCCGGTGGCCCAGGGTTGAGCCCCTGTCGCTCGCGCGGCGAAGGCCGTTCGAGTCTTGACATAGCGCAAGCGCGGCGGCCTACTGAACAGCAACACTCTGTGCATCAGCACCGGATTCCACCAGCGGCCGGCACGGTCGCCCGAGGGGTCCGGCGAGGTCTTCACCCAAGGCTTGCAGGATCAGCTCAAAGGAGGCTCGCATGTACAAGCGCATCATCGTTCCGACCGACGGTTCCGACATCACCGCCAAGGCTCTCGAACAGGCCCTGGGCCTGGCTCAGGAACTGGACGCCAAGATCTTCGCAATCAGCGTCAAGGAACCCTTCCCCTACAGTGCCGTGTCGGAGATGCAGCCCACGCCGCCGCAGGAGTTCTTCGACGCCCAGGAGCGCATCGCCCAGGTCCGCCTGAAGGCCGTGCTGGCCGCGGCCGAGAAGGCCGGCGTGCCCGCCGAGGCGCACAGCATCGAGGCCCTGCACCCTTGGGAGGCCATCATCGAGCACGCCAAGCGCATGGAAGCCGACCTCGTCGTGATGGCCTCGCACGGCCGCCGCGGCGTGCAAGCCCTGCTGCTGGGCAGCGAGACCCAGAAGGTCCTGACCCACTCGACCATCCCGGTCCTCGTGGTGCGCTGAGATCCGGCGCTCCTCGAACAAGGCCCGCCCCCCGAGGCGGGCTTTTTCATGGCCGCGTGCTCAGTGGCTGCGGCCCAGCACCAGCACCAGCGCAATGAAGCCCATGCCCGCGGCCAGCCAAAAGAGCTGGGCGGCGGTCTCGCGCCAAGGCAGGCGGCGCTGCAGCTGGGGGATCAGGTCCGCCACGGCCACGTAGATGAAGCTGCTGGAGGCCAGCACCAGCAGATAGGGGAACAGCGATTCCCAGGGCCCTACGATGAAGTAGCCCAGCAGGCCGCCCGCCACCGCCGCCAGGCCGGACAGGGCGTTGAACAGCAGGGCCTTGCCGCGGCTGAAGCCGGCATTGAGCAGCACGATGTAGTCGCCCACCTCCTGCGGGATCTCGTGGGCGATGATGGCCGCCGCCGTGACCCAGCCCAGGTGCTGGTCCGCCAGGAAGGCGGCCGCAATGATGAGGCCGTCGCAGAAGTTGTGGATGCTGTCGCCCACCAGCACCGACAGCCCGCCCCGCCCCGCCTGCTCAGCATCGAAATGGTGGTGATGGTGGTGACCGTCGCCCTCGTGGTGGTGGGTGTGGCGGTAGAGCTCGGCCTTCTCCAGCAGGAAGAAGAACATCAGCCCGCCCAGCAGGGTCATGAAGAGGGCATGCGAGCTGGCCTGGCGCTCGAAGGCCTCGGGCAGCACATGCAGCAGGGCCGTGGCCAGCAGCACCCCGGTGGAGAGGCTGACCAGATGCCGCACCAGGCGTCCCAGCAGGGCCACCGTCAAGCTGGCGGCGATCAGCACGGAGAGCAGGCCGCCCACGAAGGTGGCAAGCAGGATGTAGGACAGGGTCATGCGTGGGGCGAGGCGCGCCGGCATCTCCGGCGCCCGACAACAAAAGGCGCACCGGGTGGCGCGCCTTCAGGGTTTGCACATCAGGGGATTCTCTCAGACCTGTCAATGGCCTCATTGGAGACGGGCCGCTGGCGGGATCCGCCGCGCGGGCCGGGGCGCTTTGTGCAAGCCGCCACACCCCGCGCACGCTTACACAATGACACCCCGCATCAGCCGCGACAATCCGGCGCCATGAACGCGCTCCGCTCCGAATCCCCGCTCATTCCGTCCGGCGAGCCCCTGGCCGCCATCGACATGGGTTCCAACAGCTTCCGGCTGGAGATTGCCCAGCTGCACCGCGGCCAGTACAAGCGACAGCTCTACCTGAAGAAGACAGTGCGCCTGGGCGCCGGCCTGGACGCCGACTGCCAGCTGACGCCCGAGGCCATGCAGCGCGGCCTGGACTGCCTGGCCGGCTTTGCCGAGCACCTGCGCGACTTTCCGGCCGGCCGCGTGCGCGCCGTGGCCACCCAGACCCTGCGCGAGGCACGCAACCGCAACGCCTTCCTGGCGCTGGCACAGAAGACCCTGGGCCATGGCATCGAGGTCATCTCGGGTCGCGAGGAGGCGCGCCTGATCTTCGCCGGCGTGGCCCGGCTGCAGCCCTCCGAGCGGCCGCGCCTGGTCATCGACATCGGCGGCCGCTCCACCGAAATGATCCTGGGCCTGGGCAGAAAGCCGCTGAAGGCCGAGTCCTTCCAGATCGGCAGCGTCAGCCTGTCCCTGCGCTACTTCCCCGACGGGCGCTTCACGCCCGAGGCCTTCCGCGCCGCCCAGGTGGCCGCGGGCGCCGAGCTGGAGGAGGCGCTGAATCTCTTCGCCCGCGAACGCTCCCAGCCGGTCTGGCAGGAAGCCCTGGGCTCCTCGGGCACGGTGGGTGCCGTTTCTCAGCTGCTGGCCGCCAGTGGCGTCACCGACGGCAGCATCACGCCCGAGGCCCTGCGCTGGTGCATCGAGCGCTGCCTGGCAGCCGGCCACATGGATGCCCTGGACCTGCCCGGCCTCAAGGACGACCGCCGCGCCGTGGTGGGTGGCGGCCTGTGCATCCTCTACACCCTGCTGACCCAGTTCCAGATCGAACGCCTGCAACCAGCCAAGGGCGCGCTGCGCCAGGGCGTGGTCTTCGACCTGGCCGAGCGCCTGCAAGCAAGCCAGGGCGAGCTGAGCCGGGGCCGCGACATGCGCGACCAGTCCGTGGCAGCCCTGCAGCTGCGCTTCGGCGTGGACACCGAGCAGGCCCAGCGCGTGCAAGACCTGACCCTGCAGTTGCACGAGCAACTGGCCCCCAAGGCCGAGCGCGAGCGCCAGCGCGAGATGGCCTGGGCAGCCAAGCTGCATGAGATCGGCATGATGGTCTCCCATCACGACCACCACCGCCACAGCGCCTATCTGCTGGCCCATGTGGACGCCCCCGGCTTCTCCCAGAACCAGCTGCACCGCCTGGGTGACCTGGCCTTGGGCCAGCGCGGCGGCCTGCGCAAGCTGGAGCAGGAGCTGCAGGACGAGGGCCTGCTGTGGCAGCTGCTGGCGCTGCGGCTGGCGCTGATCATGTGCCATGCCCGCCAGCCCATCGACGCCCAGGCCATGCGCCTGCAGCGCGAGGGCGAGCGGGTGACGGTGCGCATGGCCGAAGGCTGGGCGGCCTCGCATCCGCGGGCCCTTTACCTGCTCAACGAGGAGCTAGAGGCCTGGCGCAAGCTGGGCCGCCTGCAGTTGAGCCTCCAGACCTGAGACCGCCCCCGGCGGCCCGCTTTCACTCGACGGCGTAGCGGCGCATCAGGGCCTGCTGGGCGCTGCGGCCCTCCCCTTCGATGCGACGGTAGTGGCCATCGGGCAGCTGCTCCCAGGCGTCGAGGCTGTCGTGCAGATAGGGCTGCAGCGTTTCGTCGATGAGGCGCTGGCGCAGCTTCGCGTCGAGCACGGGCCAGGCCACCTCGATGCGCCGGAACATGTTGCGACTCATCCAGTCGGCGCTGGAGAGGTACAGGGCCTCGTCCTCCTCACCCTCGCCCCAGCGGAAGTAGCTGACACGCGAATGCTCCAGGAAACGGCCCACGACGGAACGCACGCGGATGCGGTCCGAAATGCCCGGCAGCTGCGGCGGCAGCATGCAGGCGCCGCGCACGATGAGGTCGATCTCAGCCCCGGCCTGCCCACAGCGCAGCAGAGCGTGGATCAGTTCGGCGTCGGTCAGCGCATTGACCTTCAGCACCACCCGCGCCGTCCGCCCCTCGCGGGCCGACTGCTCCACACGCGCCAGGCACTCGACCATGCGCTCGTGCATGTGAAAGGGTGCCAGCAGCAGGCGCTTGGCGGGCCTGGCCTTGCCCAGCGAGGCCAGCTGGCGGAAGACGTTGTCGATGTCGGACGTGAGGTCCGGATCGGCGGTGAGGCAGCCGATGTCGGTGTAGAGCCGCGCCGTCCTGGGGTTGTAGTTGCCGGTGGAGAGATGGGCATAGCGGCGCAGCACATGCTTGCCACCGGGCTTGCCCTCGCGCCGCGTCACCAGCAGCATCTTGGCGTGGGTCTTCAACCCCACGATGCCGTACACCACCTGCGCACCCACGGCCTCCAGCCGCTCGGCCCAGTTGATGTTGGCCTCTTCGTCGAAGCGGGCCTTGAGCTCCACCACTGCCATCACTTCCTTGCCGCGGCGGGCCGCCTCAATCAGCAGGTCCATCAGCACGGACTGGCTGCCGGTGCGGTAGATGGTCTGCTTGATGGCCAGCACGTCCGGGTCCTCGACGGCCTCGCGCAGGAACTGCACGACGGGCTCGAAGCTCTCGAAGGGATGGTGCAGCAGCACGTCGCCCTTGCGCAGGCGCTCGAAGCAGCGCTTCTGGCGCGGCAGGCTGGCCTGGGGCCAGAGCGGTTCATGAGGCACGAAGCGCAGCTCGGGCGCGTCGGTCAGGTCGATCAGCTCGTTGAGCCGCACCAGGTTCACCGGCCCGTTGACGCGGTACAGGGCCGCGTTCGGCAGTTGAAACTGCTCCAGCAGGAAACGCGAGAGCTCCTCGGGGCAGGAATTGACCACCTCCAGGCGCACGGCCCGGCCGAAGTGGCGCGTGGTCAGCCCCGAGCGCAGGGCGTGGCGCAGGTTGGCCACCTCCTCCTCATCGACCTCCAGGTCCGAGTCGCGAGTGACGCGGAACTGCGAGAAGGACTCCACCTGCCGCCCCGGGAACAGCTCCTCCAGGTGGGCTCGGATCACGCTGGTCAGCAGCACGAAGACCTGCCGCCCGCCGCTGACCTGCTGCGGCAGCTTGATCACCCGCGGCAGCACGCGCGGCACCTTGACGATGGCGATGCGGTTGTCGCGCCCAAAGGCATCCTTGCCCGAGAGCCGCACCACGAAGTGCAGGGACTTATTGGCCACCTGCGGGAAAGGATGAGCCGGGTCCAGGCCCACGGGCACCAGCAGGGGCTTGACCTCGCGCTCGAAGAAGCGGGCGACCCAGTGGCGCTGCGCCTCGTCGCGGTCGGCGTGGTTGTGGATCACGATGCCCTGCTCCAGGAGCCTGGGCATGATCTGCTCGTTGAACACGCCGTACTGGCGATCGATCAGCTCGTGCGCCTCGCCGGCCACGCGCTCGATGTCGCGGCTGCTGACCGCGCTGCCCGGCTCGCGGGCGGCGTCCAGCATGTCGGCGAAGCGCACCTCGAAGAACTCGTCCAGGTTGGAGGAGACGATGCACACATAGCGCAGCCGCTCCAGCAGCGGGACATCCTCGCGCTGGGCCTGGGCCAGCACGCGGGCATTGAATTCCAGGATGGCTTGTTCGCGATTGAGCAGGGCAGGAGGCATCAGGGTCATGTCCCCACTTTATGAAGGCATCGTGACAGGCACATGACGCTGTTCGGCGCATGCGGCCGCTTCCGATTCTGCCGTGCGAGGGACGGACGCCGGCCCACCGCCCTGGCTAAAGGACGTCCAGTCCAGGATCTCCAGGCGGCCGTCGGCATGCTCGACCAGGGCGGTGAGGCTCTCGACCCAGTCGCCGTCATTGGCATAGAGCACGCCGTCAATGGTGCGCAGCTCCGCATGGTGGATGTGGCCACAGACCACGCCCTGCACGCCGCGGCGCCGGGCCTCGCGCGCCACGGCCTCCTCGAACTGCGAGACATAGCTGACCGCCCGCTTGACCTTGAGCTTCAGGTAGCGCGAGAGGCTCCAGTAGGGCAGGCCCATGCGGGCCCGCAGGCTGTTGAGGTGGCGATTGAGGCGCAGCGTGAACTCGTAGAGCGAGTCCCCCACATGGGCCAGCCACTTGGCGCACTGGATAACGCCATCGAAGAGGTCGCCATGAGTGATCCAGAGCTTGCGGCCATCGGCCGTTTCGTGGATCCAGTCCTCGGCCACCTCGATACCGCCGAAGCTGTGCTGCACGTACTTTCGGGCGAACTCGTCGTGGTTGCCGGGAATGAAGATCACGCGGCAGCCCTTGCGCGCCTTGCGCAGCAGCTTCTGCACCACGTCGTTGTGGGCCTGCGGCCAGTACCAACTGCGCCGCAGTTGCCAGCCGTCGATGATGTCGCCCACCAGGAAGAGCTGCTCGCACTCGACGGAGCGCAGGAAGTCCAGCAGATGGCGCGCCTGGCAGCCAGGCGTGCCCAGGTGCAGGTCGGAGATCCAGACCGTGCGCACCCGCAGCCGCGGCAGCCCCTCGCCGGCCTCTGCGGGCGCATCACCGGCAGGGCCGGCTGAGCCGGTGACTCGCGGGACCAGGGTGGCGGCGCGCGCCAGGAGGGTGTCGTGCTGCATGCCGCGCAGCTTGCCGCTGCGCGATGTCCGCCTGATGTCCGGACCGTGGCCGGGCGATGACAAACCGCACCGGATAATCCGCCCCATGCACCTCGTGATTCCCTACGCCAGCGCCATGGACCCGCAGGCCCAGGCCGTCCTGGCCGACCTGCGACTGCCCGCCCTGGAGCGCGCGCTGGCAGACCTGGCCCCCGGCCCCCGGTACGGCGACGACGAATACAGCCCCGCCCTGCCCCAGGAGCGCCTGCTGGCCGCGCTCGCAGGCCTCCCGGGCGACGCACCGCCCCCTCTGGCCGCCTGGGCGCTTGGCAGCTCAGCTGGCGCACGCGCGTGGGCCCGCCTTACGCCCCTGCACTGCGATGTGGGCAGCGACCAGGTCACTGCCCTGGACCCTGCCGAGCTGGGCCTGGGCGCCGACAGCTCCCGGGCCTTCGTCGATGCCCTGGCCCCGCTCTTTCCCGAGGAGGAAGGCTGGGCCCTCCAGCACCTGGCCCCAGGGCAGTGGTTCGTGGCCCATGAGCAGCTGCAAGGCCTGGAGACCGCCAGCCTGGACCGCGTCATCCATCGCAATGTCGATGCCTGGCTGCCCGAGCCGCGCCAGCTGCTGCGCCTGCAGATGGAGGCCCAGATGACCCTGCACGGCCACCCACTCAATGCTGCGCGCGAGCAGGCCGGCCAGCGCCCCGTCAACAGCGTCTGGATCTGGGGCTGCGGCAGCGCCGCCGGGCACGCGCTGCCCACCGGCCTTGAGGTGGACAATCAGCTGCGCGCCGCCTGGATCACCGGCGACTGGACCGCCTGGGCCGAAGCCTGGCGCGAACTGGACGCCCGGCGCATCGCCCCCCTGCTGCCGGCCCTCGCGGCTGGCACCGCAACGCTGAGCCTGGCCGGCGAGCGGCAAGCCCTGACCCTGCACCCGCAGCCGCGCGGCGTCGTGCAGCGCCTGTGGCAGCAGTTGCGACCGTGCCGCGGGCAGGCCGCCCGCCTCCTGGAGAGCCTGTGAGCCCCCGCATCAACCCCACCCTGCTGAGCCGCGACGCCCCTCCGCGCGCTGCCTGGACGCTGGAGCAGGCCGGCTTCTCCCCGCTGCTAGCACGGCTCTTCGCTGCCCGCGGCGTGCGCAGCCCCGAGGAGCTGGATGCCGGCCTGGACAAGCTGCTGCCGCCCGAGGGCCTCAAGGGCATCGCCGCAGCGGCAACGCTGCTGGCCGACGCCATCCAGCAGGGCGAGCGCATCTGCCTAGTCGCCGATTACGACTGCGACGGCGCCACCGCCTGCGCCGTAGCCCTGCGAGGCCTGGGCCTGTTGGGGGCAAAACCTGACACCCTGCACTACGTCGTTCCCGACCGCGCCATCCACGGCTACGGCCTGACCCCCGCCATCGTGGACCTGGCCCTGCCCCTGCAGCCCCGGCTGCTGATGACGGTGGACAACGGCATCGCCAGCCTGGCCGGCGTGGCCCATGCCAAGGCCTTGGGGCTGAAAGTCCTGGTGACCGACCACCACCTGCCCGCCCTGGTGGACGAGGCGGTGCAACTGCCCGAGGCCGATGCCCTGGTCAACCCCAGCCAGCCGGGCTGCACCTTCGAGAGCAAGAACCTGGCCGGCGTCGGCGTGGCCTTCTACGTGCTGCTGGCGGTGCGCGGCGAGTTGCGCCGGCGGGGTGCCTACGAGGGCCGCGAACAGCCGCGCCTGGACGGGCTGCTGGACCTCGTCGCCCTGGGCACCGTGGCCGACGTGGTCAGGCTGGACGCCAACAACCGCCGCCTGGTCGCGCAGGGCCTGCGCCGCATGCGCGCGGGTCGCATGCAGCCCGGCGTGGCCGCGCTGTTCACGGCGGCCGGCCGCGACGCTGGCCGCGCCAACACCTTCGACCTCGGCTTCGCTCTGGGCCCGCGCATCAATGCGGCCGGGCGGCTGTCCGACATGACCGTGGGCATCGAGTGCCTGCTCTGCGAGGACCCTGCCCGTGCACTGGAGCTGGCCCGCCTGCTGGACACCATCAACCGCGAGCGCCGCGAGATCGAGGCCGGCATGCGCGAGCAGGCCGAGGCCCAACTGGCCCGCCTGCAGACCCGGCTGGCGCAGCAGACGCCGCCGGCCCTGGTCCTCTTCGACGAGGACTTCCACGAGGGCGTGGTCGGCATCGTGGCCTCGCGCATCAAGGACGCCGCCCACCGCCCCACTTTCGTGCTGGCCCGCGGCGCCGACGGGCAGCTCAAGGGCTCCGGGCGCTCCATCGCGGGCTTCCACTTGCGTGACGCATTGGATCTCGTTTCCAAGCGCCACCCCGAGCTGCTCAAGCGCTTCGGAGGCCATGCCATGGCCGCCGGCTGCACGCTGGCCGAGGGCGGGGTCGAGACCTTTCGCGAGGCGCTGACCCAGGTCGCGGCCGAATGGCTGGACGAGGCCGCGCTGCAACGCACCCTGCGCACGGACGGCCCGCTGCCGGCCGAGGCCTTCAACGCCCAGACTGTCCAGGAGCTGGAAGCCCAGGTCTGGGGCCAGGCCTTCGAGGCGCCGTTGTTCTGCGACGAGGTCCAGATCGTGGCGCAGCGCATCGTGGGCGAGCGCCACCTCAAGCTGCGGGTGCGCCAGGGCGGGCTGCTGCGCGACGCGATCTGGTTCGGCCACACCGACCCCGTGCCCGAACAGGCCCGCATGGCCTACCGCCTGAGCCTGGACGAGTACCAGGGCCAGCAGCGGGTGCAGATGGTGGTGGAGGCCATCGTCTGAGCGCGTAAGCCCGCGATGGGTCTGCGAAGACCTGCGGCGTGAAGAGCGCCACGTCCGCGGCCCTTTTCTGCATGCAGGCCCCTTGCCGTCAAGCGCATGCTTGAGGGCTGCGCGGTCCGTCCGAACGCTTCGTCCGGCAGCGCGGCCACGACACCACAAGAAAGGGAACCGCCGCCATGTTGAGACAACTGTCCATCAAAGCCCGACTGGGCCTGGCCTTCAGTCTGATGGTCCTGCTGATGCTGGTACTGGGCGGGGGGGGCTGGATGGCCACCCGCACGATGTTCGGCGCCTTCGAGGCCTTCAATACCTCGGTCGTGGCCTCGCTGCGCAGCGTGGATGAGCTGCGCGCGGGCATGCTCACGGCCCGCCGCTACGAGAAGGACATGATCTTCGCCGCCATCGGCGTGGCCGACTTCAAACGGGCGCAAGGCCGCTGGGAGGAGGCCATGACATCGGCGGACAAGGGGCTCAAGGACTTGGAGCAGCGGGTCAAGGACCCCAAGGTCCGCGACGGACTCACCGTCATCCGCAACAACTTCGACGCCTACCGCAACGGCATGCAGCCGGTGATGGCCCAGCTGTCCAAGGGCGACATGGCGGGCGACCTCAAGGCGGCCTGGGATGCGCCGCGGGAAGCCAAGAAGTCCATCGACCAGGCAGAGCAGGACCTGGACCAAGCCCTGACCACGGTGGACCGCTTCATCGAGATGGCCCACGACAGGATCGCGGGGGTCTACAGCACCATCACCACCGTCATCATCGTGGCCTTGCTGTCCGGCATGGCCCTGGCGGCACTCATCGGCTGGCGCATCGCCCATTCGCTGCTGCTTCCCATCCAGCAGGGCATGGCCTTTGCTTCAGCCGTGGAGAGCGGCAATCTTGACGAGCACCTGCTCATCGAGGGCAAGGACGAGCTGAGCGCCCTGTCCACCAGCCTGGTCCATATGCAGGAGGGTCTGCGCGGCATTGTGCTGAAGGTGCGCGAGGGCTCGGAGTCCATCCAGGTGGCGGCCTCCGAAGTGGCCACCGGCAATCATGACCTGTCAGCCCGCACGGAACAGGCCGCGGCCAGCCTGGAGGAGACGGCCTCCTCGATGGAGCAACTCACCGAGAACGTTCGCCACAACGCCGACTCCGCCCGGCAGGCCAACCAGTTGGCCAGCAGCGCCTCCTCCGTGGCGCAGCGCGGTGGCGAGGTGGTCCAGCAGGTGGTGCAGACCATGGGGGAGATCAGCACGAGCTCGCGCAAGATCGGCGACATCATTGGCGTCATCGACGGCATCGCCTTCCAGACCAACATCCTGGCCCTCAATGCTGCCGTCGAGGCCGCCCGCGCGGGCGAGCAGGGCCGAGGCTTTGCGGTGGTAGCGGGCGAGGTGCGCAGCCTGGCCCAGCGCAGCGCCGAAGCGGCCAAGGAGATCAAGAGCCTGATCACCGGCTCCATGGACCGCATCGAGGCCGGCGCCGATCTGGTGCAGCAGGCCGGCAGCACCATGCAGGAGATCGTCAGCTCGGTGCAGCGGGTCACCGACATCATGGGCGAGATCAGCGCCTCCACTTTGGAGCAGAGCACCAGCATCGGCGAGGTGGGCCAGGCCATCACCAACCTGGACCAGATGACGCAGCAGAACGCGGCCCTGGTCGAGCAAGGAGCGGCGGCGGCCAGCAGCCTGCGCGACCAGGCGGTGGGCCTGACAGCAGCGATCAGCAGCTTCCGGGTCAGCCCGCGGCGCGCCTGAGCTGCGCCCCCGCAGCGCCGACTGCGCCGCCCACAGGGGCTTTGCTGCAGCGCAGCGAGCCCCGAGGGGGTGCCCTCTAAAATGGGCGCGTGAACACCATCAACGCTCTGAGCAACGCCGACCTCCACTGCCATTCCAAGGTGTCCGACGGCACGCTGGAACCCGAGGCCCTGGCCGCGCGCGCGCAGGCCAACGGCGTCGAGCTGTGGGCCCTGACCGACCATGACGAGGTGGGCGGCCAGGCTCGCGCCATCCAGGCCGCCGGCCGCCTGGGCCTGCACTACCTCACCGGTTGCGAGATCTCCGTGACCTTTGCCGGCCGCGTGGTGCACATCGTCGGTCTGGGCTTCGACCATGAGGACGAGGCGCTGGTGCAGGGCCTGCGCGAGACGCGCGGCGGCCGCGGCGAGCGCGCCCGCGAGATGGCCGAGGGGCTGGCCCAGGTGGGCATCAAGGACGCCTACGAAGGCGCGCTGAAGTACGTGGGCAACCCGGAGCTGATCTCCCGCACCCACTTCGCCCGCTTCCTCGTGGACGCCGGCCACTGCCAGGACGTGCCCGAGGTCTTCCGCCGCTTCCTCACCGAGGGCAAGCCCGGCTTCGTGCCCCATCGCTGGGCCCGCCTGAGCGACGCCGTGCGCTGGGTCACCCAGGCCGGTGGCGAGGCCGTCATCGCCCACCCCGGCCGCTACGATTTCACGCCCACCGAGGAATACGCCCTGATCACCGAATTCATGGCCCACGGCGGCCGCGGCATCGAGGTGGTGACAGGCAGCCATACGGCGGCGGAAGCGGCCAAATACACCGAGACTGCGCTGGAATTCGACCTGCTGGCCTCGCGCGGCTCGGACTTCCACAGCCCCGACGAAAGCCACACCGACCTCGGCAAGCTGGCCGCCCTGTCCGGTCGCCTGAAGCCGGTCTGGGAGGCGCTGCAGGCACGCATCATCGCCCCATCGCACTGAGGCCACCCGGGCCGTGCCAACCTAGGGTTTGCCTGAGCTAGGCGCACCGACAACATATGTTGACAATTCATTCGTCAACAACTGTTGTCGAATCATGGGCACCATTTCCGACGCCGAATCCCAGATCATGCAGGCCCTCTGGGGCCAGCACCCGCTCAGCGCCGAGGACATCCTCGCCGCGCTGCCCGCCGAGGCCGGCTGGCAGCTGGGCACCGTCAAGACCCTGCTGAACCGCCTGCTCAACAAGGGCGCGGTGCAGGCCCAGCGCGAGGGCCGCCGCTACCTCTATGAGCCGCTGATTGACCGCGCCCAGTGGGAGGGCAGCGAATCCATGGGTCTGCTGGACCGGGTGTTCGGGGGTCGGCTGTCGCCCCTCGTCGCCCATTTCTCGGCGCAACGCAAGCTGAGTGCCGAAGATGCAGAGGCCCTGCGGCGGCTGCTGAAGGAGCACGACGATGAACGCTGACGCCTGTCTTGACGCCCTGGTGCAGGGCCTGTGGCAGGCGCATCTCGGCCTGAGCCTGGGACTGCTTGCGGTGGTCCTGCTGAGGCGCCCCCTGCGCCGCTTCGCCGGCGCGCAGGAGGCCTATGCGTTGTGGCTGCTGCCTCTGCTGTGCATGGCCTGCGCCGTGCTGCCGGAGACCGGCCTGCCGCGCCTGCAGCTGGCGCCGGCGGCCTGGCAGGTGGCACGGAATTCAATGGATGCCAGCACGCAAGCAGCCTCGGTCCCGGTGCTCGCCTGGGCCCTGCTGTGGGTGTCAGGCGCGCTCCTGGTGACAGCCTGGCACGGGCTGCAGCATTGGCGCTTCATGAGAGGCCTGCCCCTGGACCCGCAGGATTGCCTGCGCACGCCGCGCGGCAGCTCGCCTGGCCTGGTCGGCGCATGGCGGCCGCGCCTGCTGCTGCCACTGGACTTCGAGGAGCGCTTCACACCACAGGAGCGCGGCTGGGTGCTGGCTCACGAGGCCCTGCACGCCCGCCGCCATGACAACGCCGTGCGCCTTTTCGCTGCCCTGGTGCAGGCCCTTGCCTGGTTCAACCCGCTGTTGTGGTGGGCCCTGCCGGCCCTGCGGCAGGACCAGGAGCTGGCCTGCGATGCCACCCTGCTGCGGCAGCAGCCCTAGCAATGGCGCAGCTATGCACAGGCCCTGCTCAAGGCCGACGCCCAATTCACCCCATCCCCCGCTTGCGCAGTACCGATCGCTGCCTCGGCCTGGCAGCACACCCATCCCCTGAAGGAGAGAATCGCCATGCTGAAGACCCAATCAACACTGCCCCTGTGGCGCCGCCAGTTCGGCCGCCTGGGCCTGTGCGCGGCAGCCCTGCTTGCCGCCGGCGCAGTCCAGGCCTTGCGGGCCGACCCGGCCCCGTCGCAGGCCCCCACGGCACCACCCCTGACCGCCTCCCAGGTCTGCCCGCAGATGCAGCGCCCCGAGATTCCCGAGCTGGATGTCAAGGGCGAGTTCTCGCTGACTGCGGTCTACGAGATCAATGCCAAGGGCCAGCCCGTCAACATCCGCGTGAGCGGCGAGCCCCTTCTGCGCGAGCCTGTGCGCGCGGCCATCAGCCGCTACGTCTGCTCGCCACCCAAGAGCGGCCTGGAGGTCGAGCAGCACTTCAAGTTCACCTTCGACTGAACTGTCCCCGGGCAAGTCCGCGCCAGACGCGCGGCATTCCCGCCACACCCACGGGCCATGGGAGGCACACAATGCCGCCATGGCCCAATTCTTTGAAGTCCACCCGGACAACCCCCAACCCCGCTTCCTGCGCCAGGCCGTGCAGATCCTGCATGCCGGCGGCGTGGTCGCCATCCCCACGGACTCCAGCTATGCCCTGGTCTGCCACCTGGACGACAAGGCCGCGGCGGATGCACTGCGCCGCGTGCGTGGGGTCGATGAGAAGCACCACCTGACCCTGCTGTGCCGCGACCTCAGCGAGCTGGCTACCTACGCCCGGGTCGATAACAAGCAGTACCGCCTGCTGAAGAACGCCACGCCAGGGCCCTTCACCTTCATCCTCGAGGCCACCAAGGAAGTGCCGCGCCGCGTCTCGCATCCTTCGCGGCGCACCATAGGCCTGCGCGTGCCGGACCACCGGGTCACGCTGGACCTGCTGGAGCTGCTGGGCCAGCCCCTGCTGGCCACCACCCTCATCCCACCCGGCGAGGAGCAGCCCCTGAATGACGCCCACGAGATCAGCGAGCGCTTCGACCGCCAACTGCAGGCCATCATCGATGCCGGCGCCTGCCCCATGCAACCCACCACCGTGATCGACCTCAGCGGCGATGAACCCGTGCTCATCCGGCAGGGCAGGGGTAACCCGGAGAGCCTCGGTTTGCAGCTCGAGTAAGCGTCCGGCACGCGGCATATTTGCCCGCGGACCGCGAAATGCGCATCAAATCAGGCCCATTTGCCCCACCCAAAAGAGCGGGCGCTGCCGACACAATCGGACACAGGCACGGCTCAATGCGGCACCGGTCCCGCCAGCATTCCGCGCCGGTCCTGGAGGCCTGAACCTGCGCCTCCAGGGCGCCAACCGCGAGGACAAGAAAATGAGCTTTTTGACAAGCCTGCGCATCAGCCAGCGCCTTTCTCTCAGCTATGGCCTGCTGATCGTGCTGCTGGTGATCATCGGTGCCTATGGCGCCAACAGCGCCAACCGGCTGTCCAAGGATCTGGATCGCACCGCCAACCAGAGCCTGGTCAAAATTTCCGCAGCCAATGCCCTGGAGGGCAACGTCAACATCATTGCCCGGGCCTCCCGCGATCTGCTGCTGCTGGACGAAGCCCGTCAGATCAAGAAGCAGAAAGCCGCCATCGACGGCGCCCTTCAGGAGATCGACAAGCAGCTGGGCGCCCTGCAGCAGTTGATCGACACGCCCAAGGAGACCGAGGTCCTCAACAGCGTCAAGGAGCGCCAGGCCAAGTTCTTCGCCTCGGTCGCCAAGTTTCTCAAGATCCAGGCCGACGGCAGCCCCGACGAGGCCCGCGAAAGCCTGATCACCGACGTCCGCCCCGCCCAGCAGGCCTACCAGGACGGCCTCAAGCAGCTGGTGAACCTGCAGTTCGACGCCGCCCACGACCTCGCCATCTCCGGCGGCGAGCTGGCCCGCAACTCGGTGATCATCACCGTGGTGCTGGTGATCGCCGCCGTGGTGCTGGGCGCTGGCGGGGGCCTGCTGATCACGCGCAGCATCATCGTGCCAGTCCATGAGGCTCGCAGCGCGGCCGAGGCCATCAGCCAGGGCGACCTGACCCACGACATCCGAGCCATGGGCCGCGACGAGCTCGGGCAGATGTTGGACGCCATGCAGGAGATGCAGCGGGCCCTGCGGGGCGTGGTCAGCAGCGTGAGCACCGCCGCCCGCGAGGTGGCCCAGAACTCAGGCGAGATCGCTGGCGGCAACAACAACCTCTCGGAACGCACCGCCCGTTCGGCCTCGAATCTGCAGACCACGGCCGCCTCGGTGGAAGAGATTGCCGCCAACCTCAGTGGCGCCAGCGAGCTGACCCGCAAGGCCGCCACCATTGCCGGCAAGGCCCGCCAGTCGGCCTCGGCCGGTGGCAATGCCGTGGCCCAGGTCGTCGAGACCATGCAGGAGATCAGCGCCAGCTCGAAGAAGATCGGTGACATCATCGGCGTGATTGACGGCATCGCCTTCCAGACCAACATCCTGGCCCTGAACGCCGCCGTGGAAGCCGCCCGCGCGGGCGAGCATGGCAAGGGCTTCGCGGTGGTGGCCTCGGAAGTGCGGGCGCTGGCCTCGCGCGCGGCTGCCGCGGCCAAGGAGATCAAGGTCCTGATCCAGGAGTCCTCAGTCCGCGTGGAGCAGGGCACCGGCCACGTCAACAATGCCGGCGCCACGATCCGCAGCGTGGTCGATGAAGTCAACAACATGGGCCAGTTGATTGAGGAGATCTCGCACTCCGCCCAAGAGCAGGCCTCCGGCGTGGGCGTGGTCAACCAGGCCATGAACGAACTGGACCGCAGCACCCAGCAGAATGCCAGCCTGGTGAGCGAACTGAGCCGCTCCACCGAGGCCCTGACAGACAGCTCCTCGCGCCTGCTGCAGGCCGTAGACTTCTTCCGTACCGGCACATGAACCAACACTTTCCAGGGGAAACCATGCAGATGAAGCGCAAGGCCATCAACTCCATGTTCGACAAGACCGGCATCTCCCGCTGGCTGCTGGCCTTCGCGGGGGCCGCCCTGCTGAGCGTCGCGGCCCACGCCAGCCCCAAGGTCATCAAGAAGGTGCCGCCCGAGTTCCCGCGCGAGGCCACGCAGAAGGGCGTGAACGCCGGCAGCGTCAAGGCCAAGCTGCTGATCGATGCCGAGGGCAAGGTCACCGGCGTCGAGATCCTGGAAGCCGAGCCCAAGCGCATCTTCGACCGCGCGGTGACCAATGCGCTGATGGAATGGCGCTTCGAAGCCACGGGCGAAAAGCAGACCCACGAAGTCAAGCTCGTCTTCAAGAACGAGGACTGACGCCGGACAGAAGACCGTCCCTGCGGACGGTCTTCTGCCAGCGTCAGGGCTTGGCGCATGCAAGCGCCAAGGCTCCCCGCTCCCAAAGGCCCGCCCCTCGGCGGGCCTTTGCATGTCCGCTCCATGATCGGGTAAATCCCTAGCGGGCCCTGCTTGCTCCTTTCGATTACACACGTAAACAATATCGACGTTTACAACCGTAATCCAACCATGAACATCAGCGAAGCCGAAGCCCAGATCATGGAAGTGCTGTGGGGCCACGCCCCGCAGAGCACGGACGACATCGCAGCAGCTCTGCAGGATCGCCAGGACTGGCAGCTGGCCACCATCAAGACGCTGCTCAATCGCCTGCTCAACAAGGGCGCCATCAGCGCCGAGAAGGACGGCCGGCGCTACCTCTACAGCCCCGTGCTGCAGCGCGAACACTGGCTCAAGCGCCAGAGCATGGGCCTGCTGGACCGCCTCTTCGGTGGCAGCCTGGCGCCCCTGGTGGCGCAGTTCTCGTCCGAGCGCAAGCTCAGCGAGGCCGACCTCCAGGCCCTCAAGCAACTGATCCGGGAGCATGAGAATGACTGAGGCCGCCTGGACCCAACTGCTGCCCGCGCAGACCCTGCTGTTCAGCGCCGCCGTGCTGCTGCTGGCCCTGCTGCGGCCAGTGCTGCGGCGCCTGCTGGACGCCGGCGCTGTCTACCTGGCCTGGCTGCTGGTGCCGCTGATGATGCTGAGCCCAGCGCTGCCCCGCATGGTGCGGGGTCAGGTCTTGCCGGTTCCGGTGCAAATGCTGGAGCGGGTGGTGCCCGGCTGGCCGGGTGCCTCGCCCGTCAGCGAGGGCCTGGCAGGGGCCAGCTCGGCCTCACCGCCGGCCCGCTTCGCAGGCCTGGCCTCTCGACGCGCCGCGGCGCCGGCCCTGATGCTCGGGCTCTGGAGCCTGGGCGCCGGCAGCTTGCTGATCCTGCTGGTGCGCCGCCAGCGCCGCTTCACCCGCGGGCTGCGGCGACTGGACCGCGCCTGGCAAGCCCCAGCCGGCGCGAGCCCCGCCCTGATGGGACTGCTGCAGGCCCGCCTGGTGCTGCCCATGGACTTCGAGCAGCGCTTCAGCGCCCGCGAGCAGGCCCTGATCCTTGCCCACGAGGCCGTGCATGCCCGCCGCCACGACAACGCCTGGAACCTGCTGGCCGCCGGCTTGCTGGTCCTGCAATGGTTCAACCCGCTGGCCTGGTGGGCGCTGCGCGCCATGCGCCTGGACCAGGAGCTGGCCTGCGATGCCGCCGTACTGAATCAACCCCAGACCCATCACCCAGGAGAGGAGACCCTTGTGAAGACCTATGTGACTGCCTTGCTGAAGTCCCATCCCCAGCGTGCACTGCCCGTGCTGAGCACCGGCTGGGCCCATCGCCATCCGTTGCTGGAGCGGGTGAAAGGCCTGCGCCTGCATCGCCGTCCGAGGTGGCAGCGCCTGCTGGGCCGGGGCAGCGCGCTGGGCCTGTGCCTGGGCGTGACGCTGCTGGCCCGTGCGGCACAGCCGGTGTCGGCCAACGAAGCTTATGAGCGGATGATGCAGTTTCTGGAGCGGGAGTCGGCCGTCATGGGCGTGCCCCCCCTGGGCCTGGTCGTGCAGCTGGACAGCCAGCAGGGGCAGGAAGGCTGGCAGCACAAGGACGCGGTCTTCGCCTTTGCCCACACGCTGCAGGACACCTACGCCCAGATGCAGCTGGTGGTGCCCATGAAGGACTGGTGCCTGGGCCTGCACCTCTACCGCTTCCCCGGCGGCGAGTTCCGGCCTCAGAGCGAGATCCTGGACAAGGACTGCAGGAAGACGCTCACCGAGCTGCAGCCCATGCAGCTGGGCAAGGGCCAGACCAGCCTCATGGCCCGTCTGCCCGGCGGCCCGCAGGAGGTGGTCCAGGCCCAGGTCGGCCTGCGCATGGAGGATCCCCGCGGGGATGGCTTCCAGGCCCTGTACCGCAAGCAGGTCGCCAGCATGAGCCCGGAGCAGCTGGCGCAGATGGCCGGCCACATCGAGGAACGCAGCCGGGACCGTTCGGCGCTGAGGGCCCAGGACAAGGCCTGGCGCCAGGCCCGCGGAGAGCAGCCTTGAGCCCTGTCCTGCCCTGGCTGGAGGCGAGCGCCGTCCTTCACGGCCTGGCCCGAAGCACCGCCTTCCTCAGCCTCGCCCTGCTGCTCCTGGGCCTGCTGCGCCCCTTGCTGATGCGTGCCGCCGGCCCACGTGCCGTGCATGCCGCCTGGATCGCCCTGCCCCTGGGCCTGCTGGGACTGCTGCTGCCCGCCCCCACCGCCCAGCCGCACCTGGCCGTGCTGAGCCTGGCGCAATCGGCCGCGCAACTGCCCTGGCGCGCGGAGCCTGCCTCCGCCCAGGGCGAAGCGTGGCCAGCGCTGCTGGTGCTGGGCTGGCTGTCCGGCGTCGCGGCCCTGCTGCTGCTGCAATGGCGGGCCCATGGCCGCGTGCTGCAGCAACTGGACCGCCGCGCGCTGCCCTGGCGCAGCCAGGCCGGCTGCAGCCCTGCGCTGATCGGCCTGTGGCGGCCACGCCTGGTCCTGCCGGCTGACTTCGAGCAGCGTTTCACGCCGGCCGAGCAGGCCCTGGTGCTCGGCCACGAGGCCGCGCATGCCCGCCGCGGCGACAACGCCTGGACCCTGCTCGCCCGCACGCTGGCCTGCCTGCACTGGTTCAACCCCCTGGCCTGGTGGGCGCTGCACCGCTTCGCCCAGGACCAGGAACTGGCCTGCGACGCCCTCGTGCTGCAGCAGGCCAGTGCCCAGGACCTGGCGCATTATGCGCACGCCCTGCTCAAGGCCGGTCAGGCCCCCGATGCCGAGGCAGCCTGGCCTGCCCTGGCCGCTTCTTGGCAAGACTGCCATCCACTCAAAAGGAGAATCCTGATGCTCAAGACCCACCCCCTGCATGCCCCCCGCCGCTGGCGTGCCCGTCTGGGCGCCGGCCTCTGTGTCGCGCTGCTGACGGGCCTCGGCTATGGCGTCCAGGCCCAGGATCAGCAGGCGGCAGCAACGACCGTCGATCTCAGCCTGACTGTCCATGAGGGCGCAGCCCTGCTGGGCCAGCCCCGCCTGCTGGTGCACGAGGGGCAGGCCGCGGCCGTGGAATTCAGCAGCGACACCGGTGAGCAATCCGGCCCCCCCCTGCGCATCGGCATCACGACCTGGGCTGAGGCAGGCGACCGCTATCACATGCTCCTGAAACTGGAGCAGGGTCAGCCCCTGACCCTGGTGGCCCAGCCCCGCCTGTCGTTCAAGGCCGGGCAGCCGATCCGGGTGGACGTCAATGAGGCCGGCCGCGCCTTGCGGATCGACATCCTGGCCCAGCCCCTGCCCCCGGGACAGCTGCCGGTGCAGAAGACGGCAGCCCTCTAAGCCTGACCGTCAGCGGCCCCGCCGGATCGAGGCCGGGCCCGTCAAAAGGCCCGGCATTTCTTGATCCAGGCCAAGAATTCGCCGCGCGTCTTGAGGTGCCTCAAGCCACAGCCACACTCCCCCACCTAGAGTAGGGGCTCATCCAAAGCAGGGAGAGAGCCCGTGGCCATCGAGTTGTTCCGCAAGGACGATCACGTCTGTCTGATGTTCGCAAAGCTGAGCGAAGAAGATGGCGAGGCGGTCCAGTCCAACCAGTTCCTGATCGTCAACAAGGGCACGGGCTGCATCATCGACCCGGGCGGCAACCTCGCCTACAACGAGCTCTACCTGGGCATGTCCCAGCACTTCCCGCCGCACAAGCTGGCGGCCATCCTGGCCTCGCATGCGGATCCGGACATCATTGCTTCGCTGGACCGCTGGATGACGGCCACCAGCGCCACCGTCTACATCTCGCGCATCTGGGAGCGCTTCGCGCCGCACTTCTGCAAGCCCGGCAAGACCGTGGGCCGCATCGTGGGCATCCCCGACCCCGGCCAGCGCCTGCGCCTGGGTGAGGGCAACGCCAGGTTCGACCTCATCGCCCTGCCGGCCCACTTCTTGCACTCCGAGGGCAATTTTCAGTTCTATGACCCGGTCAGCCGCATCCTC
Source organism: Mitsuaria sp. WAJ17 (assembly GCF_014174515.1). GTDB lineage: Bacteria > Pseudomonadota > Gammaproteobacteria > Burkholderiales > Burkholderiaceae_C > Roseateles_B. The sequence continues at coordinate 230,783 of NZ_JACJUG010000003.1, read as the reverse complement.
TTCTCGGGCGACCTGGGTGCGTCCATCGGCACCGACCTGAACCCCGAGAAAACCGTCACCGACCTGGGCCCGCACCTGCGCCGCATGGAGGGTTTCCACCGCCGCTACATGGTCAGCAACAAGGTCATGCGCCTGTGGGCTGCCATGGTGCGTCAGCTGGACATCGCCATGATCGTGCCCCAGCATGGCGCCCCCATGGCGGGCCCGGCGGTCAAGGACTTCATTGACTGGGCCGAGAACCTGCAGTGCGGCATCGACCTCATGGGCTCGGCGCAATACCAGATCCCCGAGTAGGCGCGGCGCGCCCTCCAATGACGAAGGCCCCGCCGGCGACCTGCCGGACGGGGCCTTTGCCTTGCGGGATCGAGGATCAGACCGCGGCGGTGACCACGATCTCCACCTTCCACTCCGGCTTGGCCAGCTTGGCCTCGACGGTGGCGCGCGGCGGCGTGTGGCCGGCCGGCACCCAGGCGTCCCAGGCGGCGTTCATGCCGGCGAACTCAGCCACATCGGCGATGTAGATCTGGGCACGCAGGATCTTGGTCTTGTCGCTGCCGGCGCGGGCCAGCAGGGCATCAATCTGGGCCAGCACGTCGGCCGTCTGGCCGGTGATATCCAGGCTGGCATTGGAGGCCACCTGGCCGGCCAGATAGACCACGCCGTTGTGCACGGCCATCTCGGACATGCGCTGCCCGACATCAAAGCGTTGAATCGTCATCAGTTGCCCTTCTTCTTGGCTTGGTTCTTCGTGTGATGGTGCGAATGGCCGCGAGACTGGTAGCCCTGGCCATGCGGATGCTTCTTGCTACTGCCCTGGGGCGGGGTGGCACTGCCGGCCTTCTGGCCGAGCTTGCTCTCGGTACCGTTGAGCAGCTTCCTGATGTTGGCCTCGTGGCGCCACACCAGCAGCAGGCCCATCAGCGCGACGTACAGCACCGTGGGCGAGGCCCCCCAGATCAGCATCTGGTAGAAGGGCGCGAACACCGCCGCCACGATGGCAGCCAGCGAAGAATAGCGGCTGAAGTAGGCAATGATGAGCCAGGTCAGCAAGGTGGCGCCGCCCAGCAGCGGGTTGATCGCCAGCAGCACGCCGGCGGCCGTAGCGACGCCCTTGCCGCCCTCGAACTTGAAGAACACCGGCCACAGATGGCCCAGGAAAGCGGCCAGGCCCACGAAGGCGGCGCTGTCCTCGCCCAGGCCGAAGCGCTCGCCGTACAGCAGCACCAGCAGCACCGGCACATAGCCCTTGAGCGCGTCAAAGAGCAGGGTCAGCAGGGCGGCCTTCTTGTTGCCCGAGCGCAGCACATTGGTCGCGCCCGGGTTGCCGGAGCCGTAGCTGCGCGGATCGGACAGGCCCATCACGCGGCTGATGATCACCGCGAAGGAGAGCGAGCCCAGCAGGTAGCCAGCCACGCCGGCCAGCAGGGGGTAGAGGAGGTCTTGCATGGGCCGCTATTCTGCACTGGCGCACTGCACCGGCCGGGCCTGCAGCAGCTCGGTGATCACCCGGGGCTCGATGCCCACCAGGTAGCCGCGCCGGCCGCCATTGATGCAGATGCGGGCCAGCTCCAGAATGCTGGCCTCCACGAAGACCGGCATGTCCTTGCGCGTGCCGAAGGGCGAGGTGCCGCCGACCATGTAGCCGCTGTGCCGCTGCGCGACGTCGGGCTTGCAAGGCTCGACCTTCTTGCAGGGGATCTGGCGGGCCAGCTCTTTAAGACTCACCGTGCGGTCGCCATGCATCAGCACGATCAGGGGCTGGGCCTTCTCATCCTGCATCACCAGGGTCTTGACCACCTCGTGCTCGGGCACGCCCAACTGGCGCGAGGACTCGCCCGTGCCGCCATGCTCAACGTAGTCGTAGACATGCTCGGTGAAGGCAATGCCGTGCCGGCGCAGCACCTGGGTGGCCGGGGTTTCGCTGACATGGGCGGACTTCTTGGACATGCTGGCGGACGCAAAACAAATGCAGGCTGCGCAGTGTGCCTCAGCCCGCCGACCCCACCCTGACGAATTTCATTGGCACATCAATTTATTACTGCCTTACAATAATTCCAAGACTTCGATCCCGATGATGGCCGCTTCGCACCGCCCTTCCCCGCCTTCGCCTTTCGCCCTCAAGGGCCTGGCGCGGGCCGTGCAGATCCTCGCGCTGCTGGGCGCCTGCGGCCTGGCCCAGTACGCCGTGCAGCTGGCCTGGGCGCCGGAGCTGATGATCCAGTACGTTCTGCACGAGGTGATGCCCGAGCTACCCTACCGCACACCAGACGGTCTGACGCTGGCCGTGCTGTGGATCTCGCTGAGCCTGCCGCTGGTGTCGGGCCTGCTGTTGCTGTGGCATGTGTGGCGACTGTTCGGGCACTACGCCGCGGGGCGTGTGTTCGACCTGGCCTCGGTGCGCCATCTGCAGTGGCTGGGCTGGGGCCTGCTGGCCCTCGCGGCGGCCCGCCCCCTGAGCCACACCCTGGCCGTGCTGACGCTGAGCTGGCACAACCCGCCGGGGCAGCGCCAGCTGCTGGTGGGCATCAGCTCGGACCACTACACCCTGCTGATGCTGGGCCTGGTGCTGGTGGCCATGGCGCGCATCATGCGCGAGTCCGTGCGGGTGGCGCAGGAGAACGCGGAGTTCGTCTGATGCCCATCGTCGTCACCCTGGACCTCATGCTCGCCCGCCGCAAGATGCGCTCCAAGGAGCTGGCCGAGCGGGTGGGCATTACCGAGGCCAATCTCTCGCTGCTGAAGTCGGGCAAGGTCAAGGGCGTGCGCTTCGACACCCTGGCCCGCATCTGCCGCGAGCTGGACTGCCAGCCCGGGGAGCTGCTGGCCTATGAGCCCGGCCCCGAGGCGGATCCGGCTGATGACGCCGGGGCGCAGGGATGAGCACCCGCCCCGCCCTTTCGCACCCCATGGACCACGTCACCCTGCCCGCCGCGCCCAGAAGATGGCCGCTGACTCTGCTGGTCATCGCCCTGCACCTGCTGCTGCTGGCCGGGCTGCAAGCCGGGCTGCTGCATCGCCCGGCGCCTCAGCCCGCGGAAACGCGCCGCGTCACCGTGACCCTGCTGCAGGACCGCCCTCAGCGCACGGCGCCTGGTGCCCAGGCCGCTGCAAAGCGCCGCGCCACCGCGCCACCGCAGCCCAGGTCCGAGGCTGCGCCCACCGCAGCCCTTGCGCCCGAGACGCCCCAGCCCCGCAGCGCGGAAGTGCCGCAGAGCCTGGCCCAGCCGACGGCACCCGCGGCCTCCGCGCCTCAGGAGCGCCTGATCGACAGCCCCGCCACCCGCGCGGCCCTGCGCCAGGCCGCCCGCGAGCCGCTCAATGGCGAGAAGCACTTGATGGCGCAAGAGCAGGAAACAGGCGTCAGCGCCAGTGAGAAGCTGGGCCGCAAGATGCAGCAGGCCGGCTACGGCGACTGCAGCAAGGGCCAGTTCGCCGGCGCCGGCCTGGGTCTGCTCAGCGCGCCCTTCTACCTGCTGGCCGAGGCCTCGGGCAAATGCGCCAAGGGCAGCCCGCCGCCCGCAGCGCCGCCGCCCGAGCCCAGCGGCCGCAACGGGGCACATGCCTCCATGCGGGAGCGCTGAAATCGCTCAGGCTGCGGCCGCGCGCTGCGCCTCCATCTGACGCAGCACCGCACGCTGCACCTTGCCGGTGGTGGTCATGGGCAGGGCCTCGATGAACTCGATCTCCTTGGGGTACTCGTAAGGCGCCAGCTGCCCCTTCACCAGGGCCTGCAGGGCCTCGACCAGCGCCGCGTCGCCCGCATGACCCGGCGCCAGCACCACGAAAGCCTTGACCAGGGCGCCACGCTCGGCATCGGGCTTGGGAACGACGGCGGCGTTGGCCACGGCCGGGTGCTTCACCAGGCAATTTTCGATCTCGCTCGGGCCAATGCGGTAGCCGGCGGACTTGAAGACATCGTCGCTGCGGCCTTGGTACCAGAGATAGCCCTCGGCATCCATCACGGCGGTGTCGCCGGTGCGGCACCAGCTGTCGGACGGATCGCCGGTGAACTTGGCCGCCGTGGCCTCGGGCCGGTTCCAGTAGCCCAGGAAGAAGACCGGGTCGGGATCCCCATGCACGTCGCGCCGGTGCACCGCCACATCGCCGGGCGTGCCCGGGGGGCAGGTCTTGCCTGCCTCGTCGATCACGGCCACCCGGTGGCCCGGATAGGCCCGGCCCATGCTGCCCGGCCGCGCCGGCCACAGCCGGCTGCAGTTGCCCACCACGTAGTTGATCTCGGTCTGGCCGAACATCTCGTTGACGGTCAGGCCCAGGGCCTGCTGGCACCAGCGGAAGACGGCATCGCCCACGGCCTCGCCGGCACTCATCACGGCCTCCAGGCGCAGCCGGTACTGGCGTCGGGGCTCGGGCACGGCCTTCATCATGGCCTTGAGCGCGGTGGGGAAGAGGAAGCTGTGCGTGACCCCATGGCGCTGCATCAGTTCGAAGGCCCGCTGCGGCGAGAAGCGCCCCTGGAAGGCCACGATGGGGCGACCGAAGTAGAGCGTGGGCAGCAGCGCGTCCATCAGGCCACCGGTCCAGGCCCAATCCGCGGGGGACCAGAACACCGCCTCGCTCGGCCGAGCCGGGTCGAAGGGGTCGAAGCCGAACCAGTTCTGGCTGGCGACGAAACCGCTGAGGTTGCCGATCAGGGCGCGCTGCGGGATCAGGGCGCCCTTGGGCGGGCCGGTGGTGCCGCTGGTGTAGATCAGCACCGCGGCCGCCTCGGCATGGGCCCCAAGCGAGGTGAAGCGCGCATCCTCGGCCTGCAGCGCCGCCGTCCAGGCGGTCTCGCCCGGACCGGCGCCCTCGCCCACCGCGATGAGCTCACGCAGGGCCGGACAGCTGTCACGCAGACCACGCAAGATCGGCAGCACGCTGCCCTCGGCAATGGCCAGCACGGCGCCGCTGTCCTGCAACCGGTACTGCAGCGCCTCCGGGCCGAAGAGCATGGACAGCGGCACAGCCACCGCCCCCAGCTGGTTGATGGCGATGTGGGCGACGGCGGTCTCGAAGCGCTGCGGCAGGATCAGCGCGATGCGCTGGCCCGCCACCACACCGCGTCGCGCCAGGGCATTGGACAGGCGATGGGCGGCGCGCTGCAGCTGGCCGTAGCTGTAGCTGGCCCGGCTGCCGCCCTCGTCCTCGAAGATCACCGCGGTGGCCTCGGGGGTCTCCCGGGCCCAGCGACCGCAGCAGGCCTCGGCCAGGCTGAAGTCGGGCGGGACCCGCCAGCGGAAGCCGGCGTGCAGCGCGGCATGGAGATCGCCCGGGCCATCCGCGAGGCGGGCGGCGGGAGCAGCGGCGGCATACTGGGCCATCGGGCCCTCCTTGCGTCGGCAGGTCAAGCGCCGCATGCTATCGAGCCGGCCCTGCCGGCTCCTCATGGATTCCACCAAGCCCGCCGGTTCTACACTGCGCCATTTGCGCCGGCCGCTTTTTTTTTTGCCCTGCGATCATGAAGATCTTCCACAACCCCCGCTGTTCCAAGTCCCGTGAGGCCCTGGCCCTGCTGCAGGAAGCCGGCCTGGCGCCTGAAGTCATCGAGTACCTGAAGACCCCGCCCGACCTGGGCACGCTCAAGGCCCTGGTGCGCCAACTGGGCCTGCCGGTGCGCGAGCTGCTGCGCAGCAGCGAGGCGCTCTATGCCGAGCTGGGCCTGGCCGACGCCGATGACGAACAGCTGCTCGAAGCCCTGCTGCAGCACCCGCAGCTGCTGCAGCGGCCCATCGTCGTGCGCGGCGAGCAGGCGCTGATCGCCCGCCCGCCGGAGCGTCTCAAAGCCTGGCTCTGAAGCCGCGGCCCGCTGACGGGGTCAGGTCTTGCCCAAGGCTTGCAGGGCCTCGCCGCTGAGGCGGCAGATGCGCCAGTCCGGCATCACCGTGGCGCCCATGCCCTCGTAGAAGCCGATGGCGCGCTGGTTCCAGTCCAGCACGCTCCATTCGAATCGACCGCAGCCGCGGGCCACGGCCAGGCGAGCGAGATGCGTGAGGAGCTGCCGGCCCAAGCCCGTGCCGCGATGGGCGGGCTGCACGTAGAGGTCTTCCAGGTACAGCCCGGGCTGGGCCAGGAAGGTCGAGAAGTTGTGGAAGAAGAGCGCGAAGGCCACGATCTGGCCGGCGGCGCCCTCCGCCACCACGGCTTCGGCCCTGGGGGTCGGCCCGAAGAGATGCGGCCGCAGCCGCTCTTCATCGACCTGCAGCAGGTGCGTGAGCTGCTCGAAGTCCGCCAGCTCGCGGATGAGGCCGACGATGGCGCCGAGGTCGCGGGGTTCGGCGGGGCGGATGGAGAAGTCTTGCTTGTTCATGACCGGATTCTGGCTCGACTGTCCAGATCTAGGTCTAGGCCGTTTCGTCGCGTTCCTGCGAGGTCAGCGACTGAATGCCCGTCTTGACGACGGGCGTCCCGATCAGCGCCTGCGTGAATGCCGGCGCCTCGAACCGCACGGAGCCCTCCGGCCAGCTCAGGGCGATATGCCAGCGGAATGACTTGAACCCCGTGGGAAATTCCAGCGCTTCCCGGTGGATGCCATCAATCATGAAGGGGCACATGCCTGCCTTGGGCGTCGCGTAGTCAACATCGAGCTTGAGCCCGAAGACCTCATGGAAGGTGAGCTCAGCGCGACAGAGGGTGAACAGGCACTGGTCCGCGGACGACTCCCATTTCAGGATGTAGTCCAGATCCAGGACGAGATCGGCGCTGCCCTCGTCCTCGTTGAACGACGCGAAGCGAAAGCCGTGGACATGCACGTCGTGCCAGGACAGCGCGTCAAAGTCTTCTGTGTGCCACGGCCCGAGGTTTGTCACTGCACGATCCCTGATTTCGATCCAAGAAGGCAAGCGGCCACGTTGAAGCCGAGCGCTACGGAGGGTTTGCCCTTGCGAGCCGCACGGGACTATGCCACCGCCGTCGCGACCTGCGCTGGGCGCGCGCCTGACCATAGCCGCTATGTCCGGTGATCCCGACGGCGGCCAGGGCCTGTCACTGCGCGGACAGCAGCCCCGCCCGCAAGCCGCTAGAGTCGCCGCCATGAACACCCCCACCGCCTACACCGAACGCCGCCCCTTCCGTAGCGACATGCTGCTGCTGCGCGGTCTGCACCACCATGTGCTGCATTGGGGCGACGCCTCGATGGAGACGCCCGAGCGCCCGCTGCTGGTGATGCTGCATGGCTGGATGGACGTGGGCGCGTCCTTCCAGTTCGTGGTCGATGCCCTGCCCTCGGACCGCCATGTGGTGGCCATGGACTGGCGCGGCTTCGGCCTCAGCGACTGGACGGCCAGCGATGCCTACTGGTTCCCCGACTACCTGGGCGACCTCGATGCCCTGCTGGACGTCATCAGCCCCGGCCGCCCCGTGGACCTGCTGGGTCACAGCATGGGCGGCAATGTGGTGATGAGCTATGCCGGCGTTCGGCCGGAGCGCATCCGCCGACTCGTCAACCTCGAAGGCTTCGGCCTGCCCGAGACCCAAGCCGAGGAAGCGCCCAAGCGCCTGCGCCAGTGGCTGGACGAGCTGAAACAGCCGCAGCAGCTCAAGCCCTACGCCAGCCTGGACGAGGTCGCCCAGCGCCTGATGAAGACCAACCCGCGCCTCTCGCCCGCGAAGGCAGCCTGGCTGGCGCCGCATTGGTCCGAGCAGCGTGACGGCGCCTTCCACATCCTCGGCGACCCCGCCCACAAGCGGACCAACCCCGTGCTGTACCGCAAGGCCGAGGCCCTGGCCTGCTGGCAGTCCATCCAGGCCCCGACCCTGTGGGTGGAGGGCGCCCTCACCCAGCTGAGCCAGTGGTGGGGCAAGCGCTACCCGCGCGAGGACTTCGAGGCCCGCCTCGCCCTGGTGCCCCAGCTGCAGCGCGCCCGCCTGGACAACGCCGCCCACATGCTGCACCACGACCAGCCGGAAGCGCTGGCCGCGGTGCTGGAGGGCTTCCTGCGCTGAGCAAGAACGACGCCGGCTGCGCCAGCCAGCCAGCCGCCCCGCACGGCGCATGAGGATCCGGCTTTGCTCGCCACATCCCCCACCCGCAGCACACCCAACCGGCTGCGCCAGCCAGCCGCCCCGCACGGCGCATGAGGATCCGGCTTTGCTCACCACATCCCCCGCCCGCAGCACACCCAACCGGCTGCGCCAGCCAGCCGCCCCGCACGGCGCATGAGGATCCGGCTTTGCTCGCCACATCCCCCACCCGCAGCACACCCAACCGGCTGCGCCAGCCAGCCGCCCCGCACGGCGCATGAGGATCCGGCTTTGCCGGTCCTACATGCGCGCCCCCCTTGGGGGGGCCGGCGAAGCCGGTAGGGGGGGGTCAAGGACTGACCGTCGCCTTGACAGTCAAGGCACTGTAGGTCGCATAGGCCTGCACGCCCACGTAGTACGTCCCCGCCACCGGCGAATTCACCGTGCAGGTCTCGGTGCTCGTGGAGCCGTCGGACTTGCAGGCATAGCTGGTGCCAGTCGGCTTCTGGCCAGCGCCGACGAAGAGGTCGGCGTCACCATTGCTGCCGGCAAGGTTGACGACGAGCTTGGTGCTGCCCGCCGGGACCTGGATGGAGTAGTAGGTCCAGGTGCCCGTGGACGCCGACTGATTGCCCAGGGCCACGCCGCTGGTCAGCGGGATGGTCGAGGGCGTGGTGCCGGCGCTGAGCGTGCCCTTCATGGCGTAGTAGCCCAGTGAGCTGTACTTGGAGAAGCCATTCGCCGGCGTGCCTTCAGCGCCGCCCTGGATGATGAGCTTGTAGTCGCCCGCCGCCAGGTTCAGGTTGAGGAACTCGGCCGAGCGGTTCACCGAGAGGTTGCTGCGCGCCACCTGGGCGCCGGCGGCGGTGGTGATGGTGGCATCGACGTCCAGCATGCGCAGGTACTCGATGGGATCGACCCGCAGGTTCAGCGTGCCGGCGCTGGAGAGGCTGAAGGTGAAGACGTCGGTGTCGGTGTTGCGCTCGATCTGACCCCAGTTGTCCGCCGGGTTGATCTCGCCGCCGGCGCGCAGAGCCAGGGGCTTGCCGTTGACATTGTCATCGGCCATGTAGGGCACGGCCTCGTCGACCGTCATGATCTTGAGGTCGTCTTCCTTGTTGCTGGCGGTGTTGTACTCGCCCTTGCTCCAGGTGAAGAGCTGGTTGGTCCAGGAGCCGCCCATCCAGTAGTTACCCATGATGGGGCCCCACTGGAAGGCGGCGATGCCCTCGAAGTACTCGCCGCCGGTGCCGCCGCCATCGTGCAGCATGCCCATCTGGTGGCCGACCTCGTGCGCGCCGGTCATGCCGATGCCGTAGCCATAGTCGAAGCCGCTGGCCGGATTGCGGTACAGCGTACCGGCCGACGTGGTGCCGAAGGAATGTACCGGCGCAAAACTGCGGCCATCCTGGTTGACGAAGTTGATGATGCCGGTGCGCAGCACACTGGACGCCTTGGCAGCGTCATAGACGGCCTTGTTGGTGGTGACGTTGAGCTGCAGCATGGAGTACTGGTCCGCCACCGACTGCCAGGCGCGGTACATGTTCTCCTTGGTCACGCCATTGAGCGGCGTGCTGCCGCTCATCACTGCGGCGGTGTTCAGGTAGAAGACATAGGGGCTGCCGGGCTTGCTCTCCAGCTTGGTGACGTCCTGGTTGTTGTAGGGCCCGATGTGCGGCGTCTGCCGCAGGGCCATGGGGCTGTAGATCGGATGCGCCGCCGCGATCTGGGCCAGGGTGGCGGTGCTGCGGTTGCTGCGCTGGAAGTCCTCGTCCAGGTCCGGGTAGACGCGGCTCAGGGGCACGGGCTTGACACTGACCACGCCCCGAGCATCGGTGCTGTACTCCCAGGCCTTCTTCTGGCCGTGCAGGACCAGGAAGCCGCGCAGGGTCTTGCCATCGCCCTTGAGGAAGAACATGGAGTCCTCCGCATCGCGGTGCCGGCCGGCGATGGACACCTTGCCGCCCTGCTCGAAGAAGTCGCGCACCAGCACTGGCAGCGCTGTGCCGTCCTGGGTCTGCAGACTCAGGGCCTGGCGGCCCTGGTGCTGCTGCTTGAGGCTCTGGATCAGGCCGCTGGCGCTGCCCAGTTCGGTGCCCAGCACGGTGCCCTCTGCGGCCAGGACCGTGCCGGTGTGGCAGACGGCCAGGCCGCCCAAGACCAGCGCCAGCAGGGGCAGGCGGGGGCGGGAATACGGGGTATTGAATTTACGCTTCATGGACGATCTCTCTGTGTGGAGACGCGGTCAGTGCCGCGGGTGAAGCATCGCAACGGGGTACTGCCGGCCATTGCGGCGCCGGGGACGGGCCAGTGCCGGTGGGAAAGCATGCCGCCGGCATGCTGGCGCCATGCGGACTATGGTCAGCGGGCGCTCATCGCCCAAGTGTCAGCATTGACAGCCGGGGCAACCCTGATGGGCCGCCGGCGCGAAGACTGGCAGGCGCCGGCCGGGGGCTCAGTCCCCGGCGTCCTCGCGATGCTCGTCGTCGTGGCGAGCCATCAGCCAGGCATAGAGGACCACGATCAGCAGATAGCCCATCAGCGCCCCCTGCGAGGCCACCCAGAAGCTGAAGGGCCACCCAAAGAAGCTGAAGCTGAGGTCGCGGGCGAACCAGGTCAGGCCGAAGCTCAGCAGGGTCCATCCGGCCAGCAGGGCCAGGGTGAGCCGCCGCGTGGCCTGCCAGTAGCGGCGATGGCGGCGCTCGCGGGCGGGCGTGGAGGGCTGGTGGAGGGGGTCCATGGCGGGTGTCCGGTGCGCAGTGTGCCTCAGCCGCCGCGCGGGTGACAGCGGGATCGCCCCATTTCAGCGGCCCGGGTGGGCAGGAACGGTCCCGGGCCGGCTTAAAATGCGCGGTTGCTCACAAGACACGGCCCGGCCAAGCCGCGGCCAGCCCCAGGGCGGTCCCGCTGAACGCGGGCGCAGCACCGCGGGCATCAATCAGGATCCGTCATGGACATCGAACGCATCAACCAAATCGGCACAACCCTCGCCGACCTGACAGCGCGTACCGACGCGCTAAGGGGGTATCTTTGACTACGACCGCAAGTCACTGCGGCTGAATGAAGTCAATGCGGCGCTGGAGAACCCCAACGTCTGGAACGAGCCCAAGCGCGCCCAGGAACTGGGCAAGGAGAAGCGCTCGCTCGAGCAGGTGGTCGAGACCATCAACTACCTCAGCAGCAACCTCGCCGACAACGCCGAGCTCTATGAGATGTCCAAGGCCGACGAGGATTTCGCCGGGCTCGAGGCCATCGAAGCCGACGCGGCCAAGCTGACCGCGAAGGTCGAGGAGCTGGAATTCCGCCGGATGTTCAACAACCCGGCCGACCCCAGCAACTGCTTCATCGACATCCAGGCCGGCGCCGGTGGCACCGAGGCCTGCGACTGGGCCGGCATGCTGCTGCGCCAGTACCTCAAGTACTGCGAGCGCAAGGGTTTCAGCACCACGATGGAAGACGAAACGCCGGGTGACGTGGCCGGCATCAAGAGCGCGACCATCAAGGTGGAGGGCGAGTACGCCTTCGGCCTGCTGCGCACCGAGACCGGCGTGCACCGCCTGGTGCGCAAGAGCCCCTTCGATTCCTCGGGCGGCCGCCACACCTCGTTTGCCTCGCTGTTCGTCTACCCGGAAATCGATGACTCGATCGAGATCGACATCAACCCGGCCGATGTGCGCACCGACACCTTCCGCGCCTCCGGCGCTGGCGGCCAGCACATCAACAAGACCGACTCGGCCGTGCGCCTGACCCACATCCCCACGGGCATCGTGGTGCAGTGCCAGGACGGACGCTCGCAGCACAGCAACCGTGACGTCGCCTGGCGCCGCCTGCGCTCGCGCCTGTACGACCATGAAATGAAGAAGCGTCAGGCCGAGCAGCAGAAGCTCGAGGACACCAAGACGGACGTCGGCTGGGGCCACCAGATCCGCTCCTACGTGCTGGACCAGAGCCGCATCAAGGACCTGCGCACCAATGTGGAAGTCTCCAACACCCAGAAGGTGCTGGATGGCGACCTGGATGTCTTCATCAACGCCTCGCTCAAGCAAGGCGTGTGATCCCCCACCCCCTACCGGCTGCGCCGGCCCCACAGGGGGGCGGCCCCGGCTGCCCGGCGGAGCCGGATCAGCGGGACCCGATGGGGAATGCGGAAAGAGGCGTGCCGAGAGGCGCGCCTCGCCCGACTGAATGACAACAGCCCCGGGGTCATGAGCCCCGGCGCATCGACAAACACAACGAGGAAGCCCGCCATGATGCGTGAAGGCACTGCCGCACTGATCCGCCGCGAAGACTACGTGGCTCCGGCCTACTGGATCCGCACCGTCGATCTGACTTTCGACCTGGACCCGGCCAAGACCCTGGTCACCAGCAAGATGCAGATCGAACGCAATGCCGCCGTACCGCACGGCCCGCTGCGCCTGCATGGCGAGGAGCTGAACCTGCTGCGCGTGCTGATCAACGGCGAGAGCGTGTCCTTCCGCCAGGAAGGCCACGAGCTGGTCATCGAGAGCGCGCCGGACACCGACTTCCTGCTTGAGATCCGCAACACCTGCGCGCCGGAGAAGAACAGCTCGCTGTCGGGCCTCTACACCTCGGGCGGTGGCTTCTTCACGCAGTGCGAGGCCGAGGGCTTCCGCCGCATCACCTACTTCCTGGACCGTCCGGACGTGATGGCCGTCTACACGGTCACTCTGCGCGCCGACAAGGCCAAGTACCCCGTGCTGCTCTCCAACGGCAATCTGCTGGAGACCGCCGAGCTGGACAACAGCCGTCACCTGGCCAAGTGGCACGACCCCTTCCCCAAGCCCAGCTACCTGTTCGCTCTGGTCGCCGCCGACCTCGTCTCGCGCGAGCAGCGCATCCGCACCCGTGCCGGCAAGGACCACCTGCTGCAGGTCTATGTGCGTCGCGGCGACCTGGAAAAGACCGAGCACGCGATGAACAGCCTCATCGCCTCCATCGTCTGGGACGAGGCCCGCTTCGGCCTCCCCCTGGACCTGGAGCGCTTCATGGTGGTCGGCGTGTCCGACTTCAACATGGGCGCCATGGAGAACAAGGGCCTCAACATCTTCAACACCAGCGCCCTGCTGGCCTCGCCGGCCACCGCGACCGACGCGGACTTCGCCCGCATCGAGTCCATCGTCGCCCACGAGTACTTCCACAACTGGACCGGCAACCGCGTCACCTGCCGCGACTGGTTCCAGCTCTCGCTGAAGGAGGGCCTGACCGTCTTCCGCGACCAGGAATTCAGCATGGATATGGCCGCCGCGCCCAGCGCCCGTGCCGTCTGCCGCATCCAGGACGTGCGCCAGCTGCGCAGCGTGCAGTTCCCCGAGGACTCCGGCGCCATGGCCCACCCCGTGCGCCCCGACTCCTACGTCGAGATCAACAACTTCTACACCCCGACCGTCTACGAGAAGGGCTCGGAAGTGGTGCGCATGTACCAGACTCTGGTCGGCCGCCAGGGCTTCGAGGCCGGCATGAAGCTCTACTTCGAGCGCCATGACGGCCAGGCTGTGACCTGCGACGACTTCGCCGCCGCCATCGCCGATGCCAACCCCGGCTCCGCCCTGAGCACCCGTCTTGAGGCCTTCAAGCGCTGGTACTCGCAGTCCGGCACGCCTCGCCTGCAGGCCCGCGGCAGCTATGACGCCGCCGCCCAGACCTACACCCTGGCACTCAAGCAGCACAACCCCGCCACGCCGGGCCAGGAGCACAAGCTGCCCCAGGTCATCCCTGTGACCATGGGCCTGCTGAGCCGCGAGGGTCAGGTCTTGCCCCTGCAACTGCAGGGCGAAGCCGCCCCGGTGGGCACCGAGCGCGTGCTGGTGCTGGACGAGGCGGAGCAACACTTCGTGTTCACCGGCGTGGGCAGCGAGCCCGTGCCGTCGCTGCTGCGCGGCCTCTCGGCCCCGGTGATCCTGGATGACGGCCTCAGCGACGCCGAGCTGCTGGTGCTGCTGCAGCACGACGCTGATGCCTTCAACCGCTGGGAAGCCAGCCAGCGCCTGGCGCTGAACCGCATCCTGCAGGCCGTGCGCACCGGCGAGGCCCTGGTGCTGGACTCCGCCTACCTCGACGCCATGCGCGCCGTGCTGCGCGACCCGCAGCTGGACGCCGCCTTCAAGGAGCTGGCCCTCACGCTGCCGGGTGAAGGCTATGTGGCCGAGCAGCTGGAAGTGGTCGATCCTCAGGAGATCCATGACGCCGTCGAGGCCGCCCATATGCAGCTGGCCGCCGAGCTGGCGGACGACTGGGCCGCTGCCTACGAAGCCAACCAGGTCAAGGCCGGCTACGAGCCCAGCCCGGTTCAGTCCGGCCAGCGCGCCCTGGCCAACCTGGCCCTGGCCATGCTGGTACTCAACGCCACCCGCAACGGTGACAGCGTCTGGCCCGGCCGCGCCTACCAGCGCTTCAAGGACGCCACCAACATGACCGAGCGCCTGGGCGCCCTCGCCGCCCTGGTCAACGCCCATGCCGAGCTGGCCGAGCCCGCACTGCAGCGCTTCCACGCGCTCTTCAAGCACGAGGCCCTGGTCGTGGACAAGTGGTTCGCCCTGCAGGCCCGCGCGGCCGAGCATGGGGGTAAGACCTTTGCCCGCGTCAAGCAGCTGCTGCAGCACCCGGACTTCACCCTGAAGAACCCCAACCGCGCCCGTAGCCTGCTGGCCTCGCTGTGCATGTTCAACCCGGCCGCCTTCCATCGCGCCGATGCCGCCGGCTACGTGCTGTGGGCCGAGCAGGTGCAGTTGCTGGACGGCATCAACCCGCAGCTGGCCGGCCGCGTGGCTCGCGCCATGGACCGCTGGACGGTGCTGGCCGAGCCCTACCGCAGCGCCGCGCGCGAGGCCATCGCCCGCGTGGCCGCCAAGCCCGAGCTGTCCAATGACGTTCGCGAGATCGTCGAGCGCGCTCTGGCCTCCGGCGGCGCAGCCGCCTGACCGCCCTGCCCCGCATTCGCAACTTCAAGGTATTCCCATGACCCGTCGCATCAGCCTCACGCAGTACCTGATCGAGCAGCAGCGCCAGCATGGCCACATCCCGCAGGAGCTGCGCCTGCTCATCGAAGTCGTGGCCCGCGCCTGCAAGCGCATCGCCATCAGCGTCAACAAGGGCGCCCTGGGTGATGTGCTGGGCACGGCCGGCAGCGAGAACGTGCAAGGCGAGGTCCAGAAGAAGCTGGACATCATCGCCAACGAGGTACTGATCGAGGCCAACGAGTGGGGCGGCCACCTGGCGGCCATGGCCTCCGAGGAAATGGAGGGCATCTACCTGGTGCCCAACCGCTTCCCGCAGGGCGAGTACCTGCTGATGTTCGACCCGCTGGACGGCTCCTCCAACATCGACGTCAACGTCTCCATCGGCACCATCTTCTCGGTGCTGAAGAAGCCCGAGGGCAGCAAGGGCGTCAGCGAGGAGGACTTCCTGCAACCCGGCAGCGCCCAGGCCGCGGCCGGCTACTGCGTCTACGGCCCACAGACCACCCTCGTGCTGACCGTGGGCGACGGCGTCACCATGTTCACCCTGGACCGCGAACAGGGCAGCTTCGTGCTCACCCAGGAGAACGTGCGCATCCCCGAAGACACCAAGGAGTTCGCCATCAACATGTCGAACATGCGCCACTGGGACGCCCCTGTGAAGCGCTACATCGACGAATGCCTGGCCGGCGAGGAAGGCCCGCGCGGCAAGAACTTCAACATGCGCTGGATCGCCTCCATGGTGGCCGACGTGCACCGCATCCTCACCCGCGGCGGCGTCTTCATGTACCCCTGGGACAGGCGCGAGCCCAACAAGGCGGGCAAGCTGCGCCTGATGTACGAAGCCAACCCCATGGCCTTCCTCGTGGAGCAGGCCGGCGGCGCGGCCACCAACGCCCGAGAACGCATCATGGACCTGAAGCCCACCAAGCTGCATGAGCGCGTGTCCGTGGTGCTGGGCTCCCGGAACGAGGTGGAGCGCGTGACCCGCTACCACCTTGAGCAGGCACAGTAAATTCTGCTATAGTCGCAGTCTTTCGCCGGTGTAGCTCAGTTGGTAGAGCAGCGCATTCGTAATGCGAAGGTCGGGAGTTCGACTCTCTTCACCGGCACCAAAAATTGAAGAAAGCCAGGTCCGCAAGGGTCTGGCTTTTTTCTTGCCCGGCATTGACCGGCATTGACCGCTTGCCAACTGCCTGCGCCTGTCCGCCATGACGCCCACGCTTCGCCGCCTCATTGGCCTGGCCCCTGCCCTCTTCGCACTGACCCTCTTCGCGGTCAGCTACCTCGCCCTGTGCCCCGCGCCGCCCAGGGCCGCAGACCTGGGTTGGGACAAGCTCAACCACTTCAGCGCCTTCGGCATGCTGACGCTGCTGGGCAGTCTTGCCTGGCCCGGACGGCAGGGCCGGCTGGCCGGGGGGCTGCTGGCCTACGGCGGCCTGATCGAGATTTTGCAGACCCAGGTGCCGGGCCGCGCCGCCGAATGGGCTGACCTGCTGGCGGATGGCATCGGCATCCTCCTGGGGCTGGGACTGTTGCTGGTGCTGCGCCGCCTGAGCGGGCGCAAGAGCGCCTGAAAGGCGCCCAGCCGCCCCCGGCAGCACCAGGCCGCTCTGTTCAGGCACCTCGCGCTGCGCGACACTGCAGCTGTCGTCCTGCACTCTTCATCGCTCCACACCCTGCATCGGGAGGTCCCATGAAGCGACGCCAACTGCTCCTGTCCGCCCTGCTGACAACGGCCGCCACGGCGCGAGCCCAGGCGCCCGCGCAGCCCCAGGCACGCCGCATCTACACCGTGGGCGTGGAAGACTACGAGAACTTCCTCCCCTACTCGGAATGGAAGAACGGCGTCTACCGGGGCCTGGGCCGCGACATGCTCGATGCCTTCGCGGCCAGCCGCGGCCTGGAGTTCCGCTATGTGGTCCTGCCCCTGAAGCGACGCGACGCCATGTTCGTGCGTGGAGACCTGGACTTCATCTTCCCCGACAACCCGAACTGGGTGACGACGCTCAAGGGCAGGCTCCGCATCGCCTATGCACCGATGATGGAATTCACCGACGGCGTGCTGGTCCGCCCGCAGGACCTGGGCAAGGGTGTCGCGCGCATCAAGGTGCTGGGCATTCCCAACGGCTTCACGCCCTACCCCTACCAGCAGCTGATCAACTCCGGCCAGATGCGCATCGAGGAGTCAGTGCAGTACGACCGGCTCTACGAGAAACTGCAAAGAGCTCGCGTGGACGGGGCCTATCTCAACACGCGCATCGCCGAGTACTACTTCGCCCACGTGGGCAGCGAGGCCGGCGAGGCGCCGGTCTTCGACCCGGACCTGCCCCATGCCAGCGGGCACTGGTATTTGTCCTCGTACAAGCACCCGGCGGAGGTGGTGGCCATGCGCGACTTCATGCGAGACCGGGCTGCGCAGATCGATGAAATGAAGCAACGCTGGAAGTGGCGCTGAGCCCTTGACGTGTTGCCCGGGCGGCTCCCGCCCTGCTCAGCGCAGGCCATTCTCCTTGAGCAGCTGCAGGGACATAGCCTGGGCAACCGCCTGCGCACGGTTGCTCGCACAGAGCTTGCGCAGGATCTTCTGCACATGGTTCTTGACCGTCAGCGCGCTGATGCCCAGCAGCAGGCCGATCTCCTGGTTGCTCTTGCCCTGGCGCATCCAGGCCAGCACCTGACGCTCGCGCTCGGTCACGCCCTGCATGCCCTGACCGCCCTGGACCGGGCTGTGCTGCAACTGGAGCTCCTGCGCCTGGACCCCGCGCCAGGTGCAATGCAGCAGCGGTGTCATCAGGTTCAGTAGAGGCGCCGGCAACGGCTCACGCGAGGCAAGCACGAAGAAGGTCTCCAGCTCCTCCGCACACTGGGGCCGCGAGACGCCCAGGACACAGAGATGCTGCAGCCCGGCCGCCTGCAGCAGGCTCAGGGCCTGCCCCCCCTGCCCCGGCACCAGGCTCGAGGCCGTGATGCCGTCAAGCAGCCCCGCCAAAGAGAGGGCCTGCGCCTGAGCACCCGCGCGCAGCCAGCCCTGCTGCAGCCAGGCCAGGCTGGCGGGGTCCTGCAGCCACTGCAGCACGGTCTCCGGCAGGGGCAGGCTGTTGAAGAGCTCCGCCTGCAGTTGCCGCCTCAGGGGCGACCAGGCACTGCACAGCATCAGCTGGTGGGGGATCAGGCGCTGCAGGCTGGCCTGGGTCCAAATGAAGAACTGGTGGCGGCGCCGCACCGCCTGGGCCGTCTCGGCGCAATGCCAGAAAGCCTCCGCCTGGCGCTGGCTGGCCCATTCGATGCATGCCTGTGCGCTGTCCTGACTCATGTGGTCTCCCCCCGTGCGTCGTCCCCTGTGGCGAGCAGGGAAGAGCCTAGGGGCTGCGCATGTCACTTGTTTGAAAACCGCTGCGACCCTTAGGCGATACGGACCGAAACAAATACCGGATAAATACCAACAAAGAACCACTTGCGCGTCATTCGCACCGTTTTCACAATCAGGCCCACAACGATGGAGGTGATGATGAGGACAAGTCTCTGGGGTACTTTGCTCACCCTGTTCGCTCTGGCGGCCCTGCCGATGAGCGCGTACCCACATGGTTACGTCAGCAGCCCGGAGTCACGATCCCTGCTGTGCAAACAGGGTGGCAACAGCAATTGCGGCGCCATCCAGTACGAGCCCCAGAGCCTGGAGGCGCCCTCCGGATTTCCGGCCACCGGACCGGCCGACGGCAGGATCGCCAGCGCCGGCCTGACCCAGTTCGCCGAACTGGACGAGCAGACCGCCACCCGCTGGACCAAGCGCCCCATGAAGGCCGGCCTGCAGAACTTCACCTGGACCTTCACCGCCAACCACGCCACGCGCAACTGGCGCTACTACATCACCCGGGCCGACTGGAACCCCAATGTGAAGCTCAGCCGGACGAGCTTCGAATCCACGCCTTTCTGCCAGGTGGACGGCGGCGGCAAGCAGCCTCCGACCACGGTCACGCACAGCTGCAATGTGCCCGTTCGGGCCGGCTACCAGCTGGTGCTGGCCGTCTGGGAGATCGCGGACACCACCAACAGCTTCTACAACCTGCTGGACCTGCAGTTCGACGGCACGCCACCGGCCTACAGCTGGGCCCCCAAGGGCACCATCTACCCGAGTGTTGACCTGGCCGTGGGCGACAAGGCCTCCACCCGCATCTTTGACGCCGCCGGGGAGCGCCCGGAGTTCTCGACCAAGGTCACCATCGGCAGTGCGGCCGACGGTGCCAAGACCACCTGGCCCTACCTGCTTGCCACGCGCGTCAATGCCGAGCAAACGCTGCTCAAGGCCGGCCAGAAGGCCGCAGACGGCAGCATCAACCCGGCCTATGGGCAGAATGAGGTCTTCGCCCGCAGCGACAGCGCCTTCACCCGCGTCGAGATCCAGATCGACAAGGCGCCCCCGCCCGCCAACGACGTGCTGATCAGCGGCCTGGCCAGCGAATACACCATCGGCAGCGATGGCAATCTGACGCTCGGCTTCAGCGTCACCGCCGTCGGCCAGCTGGACGTCAACGCCACTCTGTTCGACGCCGCCGGCGTGGCTCGCGCCAGCGCCAACGCCTCGCTCAACAACAGTGGCCAGAGCCTCAGCCTGCCCCTCAGCAAGCCCGCGGCCGGCAGCTACCAGTTGGTCGTCAAGGGCACGCCCAAGAGCGGCGGTGCCGTGGTGCAGAAAACCTACGCGCTGACCCTCAAGTCCGCGGGCAGCGGCCACTACGACTACGTCTTCCCAACGGGCCTGGGCAGCTACAAGGCCGGCACCCGCGTGCTGCAGAACAAGAACGGCAAGGTCTACGAGTGCCGCCCCTCGCCCTACAGCGGCTGGTGCAATGTCTGGACCAGCAGCAACAATGCCTACGAGCCCGGCGTGGGCTCCGCCTGGGCGGATGCGTGGATCGCGCGCTGAGCCCAAGCGCATCCTGATACACAAGGGGGCCGCGGCCCCCTTTTCCTTTTCACTGGGCGTCGGGCGCCTCGGCGGCCTGCGAGCCTCACCAACCTCGAGCCACGCTGGCTACCCCCTAGGTTGCGCAGCCAGGCACGCCCCCCAAGTGGTCAGATTTGGGGATGCGGGCACGCGCGGACGAATCGATAGTGTGCTGGCGGGCAGTGCAAGCCACTGGCCGCATCGAGGTGGCAGGTCCTGCACCTGCCTTTCAAAGCCAACTCAGTGAGGTACATCATGGCACAGGAACTGGTTGCGACCTTTGACGGGCCGCTCGACAGCTTCAGTATCAATCTCAACCTGCAGAACGCCAGCAGCTCGGACATCCGCGAGATCGGCGTCAGCGCGAGAACCGCCAAGTTCCCCATCCTCTTTGACACCTTCGGGGCTTTCTCCGGGCCCGCCACGCTGGTGGGAACAGACGGGGTGGACACCGAAGTGGTGACGGCGCGCTTTGCCAACTTCTCACCCGACAAGACGGTGAAGTTCTCCGGCATGGACCCGGATTTCCAGGGCGATGTGTCCTCCGGTGTTCGCGTCGGCGACTTCATCGGCACGCGCCTGCTCGTGCTCTTCTCGGACGGCACCACGGGGTTCGGCGAATTCCAGCCGACCAATGACGGGAAGCTGCGGGCGGTAGCCACGAAGTAAGGCCGTGCCCTTGCGACCAAGCGCCGGAGGCTTTCTCGCAAGGCCTCTGGATGGCAGGAAATGATTGCTGGAACACAGCCTGTCTAAGGCCCGAACGACGCGGTTTTGGCCGGTCGAGCCTGCTGCATCAGCGCCCTCGGCTGGGCTCCAGTTGCAGCCGCCAGCGGCGGCGTCCTACTTTCAATGTCGGCACGCGCCTCATGACCTCGGTACGGCCGGGCGTTGGCAGGCGCCTCCCGTGGGTCCGGCCCAGGCGGCCAGAGGCCCTAAGGGCGGTGGCCCAGCCAGACCAGCAGCGGAATGAAGCACAGCCCCAGCAGTCCGAAAAGCAGGTAGTTGCCGCTGCGTGGATCAAAGCCGGGCTGCATCTTCGCCCAGGACTTGTGCATCAGCCATCGACCGATGGCCACGTCATGCCCGGCCATGAAGGCGGCCAGGCCTAGGCCCAGCGCCAGGTGCGCGCCAGCAGAGCGCAGGCCGATGCCGGGCACCCACCACCAGCACATGAGGAAGGCAAGCAGCGTGCCGATCAACGCACTCAGCTTGATCGCGCGCCCCTTGCCAATGCGGGGGACGAGCAGGGTGGTCCGGGCGATGCCGTGAAGCGTCTCGGCACTGGCCAGCAGCAGGCACAAGGCTGCAATACGCAACAGCATTTCCTGAATCATGGCGAGGTCCGCATGAGGTCGATGGGGCCGGCCCAGTGTGCCACTCGCCCCGTTGCACTCGCGCCTTGATGGCGGGACTCACCCGCGCGTCTGCGACGGACTGGCCCACCAGCTGACCGCCGCAGCGAACACCAGCGCTCCCGCTGTCGGCCCCCAGCCCTTGGAGAAGCGCCGGAGGCCGCCGCCATCAGCCGGGCTCATGAGCCTCGTCTTCGCGCGCCATCGAGGCGGCGTGGTGGCCGGCATCCGGGCAACGATCGTGGCGCTGCCCCGCCTGCGCCACGATGCTCTTGGCCTGGAACGCCCCCCAGAGCGCCAGCGCCAGCAGAGGAGTGGCCGCCAGCACCTGGACCCAGCCTTGCGCCCTGGCCTTGAAGCCCCTCACCACCGCCGTGCGGCGGAACACCTTTTCGCCGCACGGCGGCGTGCGCCCTTGGCGCAGGATTCTGTATCCACGAACACCCATCAGGCCGCCGATCGTGCATGCCGACAACAGCGGCACCCCCACGAAGGCGCCATAGGTCAGGAGCGCCGTGCCTGAGATTCCCGCCACACGGCGGCACCCTGCAAACTGCGCAAAGTCGCGCAGCAGTGGAAAGAACCAGCCCTGCCCGACCAGGACCACAGCCCCTCCTGCGACCAGGCAGACGGCCAGCCAGCGGACCCGCTCTGCCGGTGTGTACTCAGGCGCGTATTCGACGGGCTGCAAAAGAGCCTCCTGCTTGAACTTGGCTCGGCACTCTGGCCCCGCACAGGCCGCATCGGACGAGGCTGTCGCAATCGCGGGTGCCGCAGGATCGGGACATCACACCCGCCGGGAGTCCGTGCGGGACGCCGAGGTGCCGCTCAAACCGTAGGCGCCGGAGTGATGGTCGCCGCGCAATCCCCGAAGCCGATGCGGCGTGCGCCCTCCTTCACGGCATAGCCGCGCAGGATGACGGTGTCGCCGTCCTGCAGGAAGGTGCGGCTCTCGCCGTTGGGCAGGGCAAGGGCCTGCTTGCCGCCCAGGCTCAACTCCAACAGCGAACCGCCCTCTTCCGGACTCGGGCCGGACTGCGTGCCCGTGCCCAGCAGATCGCCCGGCTGCAGATTGCAACCATTGCTGGCGTGGTGGGTCAGCATCTGGGCCAGAGTCCAGTAGGCATGCTTGAAATTGGAGCGCATCAGGCGGGCGGCAGGCTCACCGGCGGCGCGCATGGCCTCGGTCTGCAGCCAGACTTCCAGTTCGATGTCATAGCCGCCCTCGCGGCGGTTCTGCTCGCTGTCGATATAGGGCAGCGGCTGCGGGTCCTCGACCGGGTGCTCGAAGGCGCAGCGGAAAGGTTCCAGGGCCTCCATGGTGACGATCCAGGGCGAGATCGTGGTGGCGAAGTTCTTGGCCAGGAAGGGCCCCAGGGGCTGGTACTCCCAGGCCTGCACGTCGCGGGCGGACCAGTCGTTGAGCAGGGTCACGCCGAAGAGGTGCGACTCGGCATCGGCCATGGGAATGGGCGTGCCCAGCTCGTTACCCGGGCCCACGAACAGGCCCAGCTCCAGCTCATAGTCCAGGCGCTTGCAAGCGGCCAGCACCGGCACGGCGGCGTCCGGGCCCTTGAGCTGCCCCAGCGGGCGGCGCACGACGGAGCCGCTGACGCCGATGGAGGACACCCGGCCGTGATAGCCGATGGGCACCCACTTGTAGTTGGGCAGCAGGGGGTTGTCCGGGCGGAAGAGCTTGCCCACCGTGGTGGCGTGGTGGATACCGGTATAGAAGTCGGTGTAGTCGCCGATGCGGCAGGGCACGGCCATCTGGGCCTCGGACTGCGGCACCAGGCAGGCGCTCAGCGCGGCTTCTTGCTTGGAGCCGGCCAGGAGTGCGGCAAAGAGCGCATGGCGCAGCGCGCGGCGCTGGGCGGAGGGCTTGGCCATCACGGCGTTCAGCTCGCCTTGGGCGAGGTGGTGCAGCAGCACGGCGTCTGCAGCACTCCACTTGCCGGCTGCGGCAGCCAGGCGCAGATCCAGGATCTGGTCGCCAATGGCCACGCCAACTCGGGCCTTGTCATTGCTGCCGGCACGGCGGAACAGGCCGTAGGGCAGGTTCTGCAGGGGGAAGTCGGTGTCGGCCGTGTTGGCGCTGGCCACCCAGCTCTGGGCGGCCGGGTCGTGGGTGTGGTCGATGAAGCTCATGGCGGTCTTGGTCTTGTCTTTGCTTTGATTCACAGGGGAAGCCGGCCCTCGGTCCGGCGGGGAATTCGCTTGCCGGGGCTCAGGCGCCCAGCGTGTTGTCGCGCGCCAGCTGAAGGGCCTCGGCCAACACCTGGCGGTCGCCGATGTGATTGGACAGGATCAGCACCAGCTTGGCGAGCAGCAGGTCGGCCTGTTCGTCCGAGAGATCGCGCTGCGCATCGATCAGCTGCTCGTAGAAGCCGTCCGGGTCCGAGAGGTTTGGGGTGCGGATCAGCGGGGTCGTGTTCATGCCGGCAACTCCTGTGCGAGGGCCTTGCGGACGGCGGCCTCCACCAAGGCCGCATCGAAATGCCGCCAGCGGGCCGCCACGTACTGGTCGGGCCGGAAGAGGTAGACGGTGCCGGGGCGGCCGTCGTAGCGCTGCGCGAGCAGGCCTTCGCTGTCGATGAGGTCGCGGCCGACCTCCAGCGCTTCCACCGCCAGTTGGCCTACCTGCAGAGGCCGGGCCGGGCCGAAGCTCAGCAGCTGGAAGCCGCGTCCCAGTTGCTCGCTGAGCCAGCCGGCCCGCTCGCCCACGCACAAAGGTGCGTCCAGCAGCGGGTGGCCGGGGCGCGGGCTGGCGTGCGAG
The DNA here is from genome assembly GCF_014174515.1 of Mitsuaria sp. WAJ17. Taxonomy (GTDB): domain Bacteria; phylum Pseudomonadota; class Gammaproteobacteria; order Burkholderiales; family Burkholderiaceae_C; genus Roseateles_B. The sequence continues at coordinate 206,771 of NZ_JACJUG010000003.1, read as the reverse complement.
AAGCCCGCATCGGCGGCATCGCCCGTGTTCAGGCTGCTGTCGCGATAGGGCGTGGGCGTGGACAGCCGCCCGCTGTTGACCAAGGGGCGAGCAAAAGGTTCCGTCCGTGCCAGCTGCAGCACCGCATTGCGCAGGCGCAGCGAGGCGCGGCTCTTGGGTGTGATGAAGTCCGTGGAACGGGTGGAGTTCAGCAGGTTGTCGTCAGCGGCGACGGTGCGCTCGTGGTCATAGCTGTCCAGCAGGGCTTCATTCGCGTCACCGTGGACGACGGCGGCCAGCTTCCACGCCAGGTTCTCTGCATCCTGCACGCCCGTGTTGGCCCCGCGGGCGCCGAAGGGTGAGACCTGGTGCGCGGCATCGCCCGCGAAGAGCACGCGGCCATGTCGGAAGCGCTCCATGCGGCGGCAGGCGAACTGGTAGAGGGAGACCCACTCCAGCGTGAAGGGCACGTCCGGCCCCAGCATGGCCTCGATGCGCGGGATCACGCGCTCGGGCTTCTTCTCTTCCTGCGGGTCGGCGCCCCAGCCCAGCTGGAAGTCGATGCGCCAGACGTTCGCACACTGCTTGTGCAGCAGCACCGACTGCCCCGGGTGGAAAGGCGGATCGAACCAGAACCAGCGCTCTGGCTCAGCGCCCAGGCGACGCAGGGTGGCGCCGTGGCCACGGATCGCGCCCTCTGCCGCATCCGCGGCCTGGGGCTCGACCACCACGTCGGCGATCAAAAAACGATCGTGGAAAGCCTGACCGCGGAATTCAGCGCCCAGCATGCGGCGGGTGTCGCTGCCGGCGCCGTCACAGGCCAGCAGCCACTGCGTGCGCATGGCGAAGACACCATCGGGCGTCTCCACCTGCAGGCTCACGCCTTCATCGTCCTGCGCCAGGGACAGCAGACGATGCTTCCAGCGCAGCTCGATCAGGGGCGAGGTCTCGCAGGCCGCGACCAGGCGCTCCTCCAGGTAGTACTGCTGCAGGTTGATCATGGCCGGCAGCTTGTGGCGGTCCTGGGGCAGCAGGTCGAACTGGTAGGCCAGGCCTTCACCGTGGAAAACCTTGCCGACCTTCCACTTCACGCCCTGCTGTACCAGCGGCTCGGCCACGCCCAGCCGGTCCCAGACCTCCAGCGTGCGCTTGGCATAGCAGACGGCGCGAGATCCGATGCTGACGCTGTTGTTGTCGTCCAGCACCACCACGCGCAGGCCGCGCGAGGCGCAGTCCAGCGCCAGGCTCAGGCCGATGGGCCCGGCGCCGACAACCACCACGGTGTGCGGCTGCGGCTGCCCGAGGCGCTGCTCCTCGCTCTGGCGGTAGTCGAAGACGGGGTACTGGTAGGTGCTGAGCATGATCGGTCCTGCAGGATGCCGATGCGGCCGTGCGGCTGGGCTTGTGACGAAGGGGCGCGGGGAACTTACTGCGGTGCCGCCAGCGCCTTGTCGTGCATCCAGGCCGCGTGCTTGGGCGCGCGCTTGGTCTTGTTCCACTCCTCCAGCATCTCCCACTTGCAGGCGTCCAGGGCCTTGTACATCTCGGGCGTGCCGACGTCAGCAGCCAGTTCGACGCGGTGACCATTGGGGTCGAAGAAGTAGATGCTCTTGAAGATGGTGTGATCGGTCACGCCGATCACCTCGATGCCGGCGGCCTGCAGGCGGGCCTTGGTCTCTTCCAGAGTCTGCACGCTATCGACCTTGAAGGCGATGTGCTGCACCCACTCCGGCGTGTTGGTGTCGCGGCCCATGTCAGGCGAGTTGGGCAGCTCGAAGAAGGCCAGGATGTTGCCGTTGCCGGCATCCAGGAACAGGTGCATGTAGGGATCAGGCGCCTGGGTGGACGGCACCTTGTCCTCGGCGATGGCCAGCACGAAGTCCATGTTCAGGTGCTTGACATACCACTCGACGGTGGTCTTGGCGTCCTTGCAGCGGTAGGCGACGTGGTGGATGCGTTCGATCTTCATGGCTTCTCCTCGGGTCCTCGTTGGGGTCAGGTCTTGCAGGCGACGCTCACTGGCCTTCCAGGGCGCGCCACATCTCGACATCGCGCTCGGCGGTCCAGATGCGCGGGTGGGTATGGCCGCTGGCCTCGTCATAGGCGCGGGTCACGTCGAAAGGCATGCAGTGGGCGAAGATGACCCACTGGCCGTACTTGGGCTCCAGCGCGGCATAGGACTCGCGATAGACCGTGTTGAGATCACGCCCCGCAGCCACGCCGGCCTTCACGGCGGCGTAGAGCTCGGAGACGAAGGCGCGCGTGCCATCAAGGCCAGCCTGCACTTGCTCAGGGGTCTGCAGCGCCGCGCCGCGGCCGGGCACCAGCTTGGCGGGCTTGAGGGCGGCGAGGTTCTCCAGCGTCTGCGGCCAGTCCTGGAAGTAGGCGTCGCCGGCATAGGGCGTGGCGTCGAACTCGACCAGATCCCCCGAGAACAGCACGCGGTCCTGCGGCAGCCAGACCACGGTGTCGCCCTTGGTGTGGCCGCGGCCCAACTGCAGGATCTGCACCTCCAGCTTGCCCAGCCACAGGGTCATCTTGCCGGTGAAGGTCAACGTGGGCCAGGTCAGGCCCGCAGGCACGGACTCGACATTGCGGAACAGGCGCGGGAAGCGGCCGATCTCGCTGGCCTTGTCCTGCTCGCCGCGCTCGACGATCAGCTCAAAAGTGTCCTGACTGGCGATGATGTGCTCCGGCTCGTAGGCCGAAGCGCCGAGCACGCGCACCGCGTGATAGTGCGAAAGCAGGACGTATTTGATGGGCTTGTCCGTCACCTCGCGGATGCGGCGGATCACGTCCTGGGCCATGACGGGCGTGGCCTGGGTGTCAATGACCATCACCGCGTCGTCGCCGATCACGATGCCGGTGTTGGGATCCCCTTCGGCAGTGTAGGCATAGGCATGGTCCGAGAGCTTCTCGAAGCTGACGCGCTTCTCGTCCAGATCGGCTTGGGAGGCAAAGGTCTTGCTCATGATCAATTCAATCCTTGCGAATGCGTTTGACTATATCTAATTTAAGATCGCAACACCAGCGCACCCGATAATGCGCCGCCACCCCGATCTGCGCACCATGTCCGACGACACCGATTTCCCTGGCAAAGACAGCGAATCCCGCGGCCCACGCGGCATCCAGAGCGTGGAGGTAGGCGGCCAGTTGCTGATCGCCCTCGCCCACCAGGGGCGCCCACTGGCCCTGAAGGACCTGGCGCGTGAAGCCGGCATGACACCGGCCAAGGCCCACCCCTACCTGGTGAGCTACATCAAGCTGGGCCTGGTGGAGCAGGAAGCGGGTGGCGGGCGCTACGGCCTGGGGCCCCTGGCACTGCAGCTGGGCCTGATCAGCCTGCAGCAGTACGAGCCGGTGCGCCTGGCCACGCCGCGCATTGAGGAACTCGCCCTGAGCCTGGGGCACACGGTGGCGATCGCCGTCTGGGGCAATCGCGGCCCGACCATCGTGCGGGTGGCACAAGCCCCCTCGCCGGTGCATGTGAGCATGCGCCATGGCACGGTGATGAGTCTGCGCGGCACGGCCTCGGGCCGGCTTTTCGCGGCCTTTCTTCCCCGGGCCCAGGTCATGGAAGCCCTGCATTTGAACGAAGCCGCCGATGGCGAGCCGGCCTCCCTCAGCCCAGCCTTCGAGCGCATCCTGGCCGAGACGCGAAGCACCGGCCTGGCTCAGTCCCGGGACGGCGTGGTGGCGGGCGTCTCCGCCCTCGCAGCGCCAGTCTTCGACGACGCCGGTCGCATGGTGCTGAGCCTCACGGCCATCGGCCCGAGCGGCAACTTCGAGCTGCAGGCGTCCGGCCTGCCGGCCCGGGAACTCAGGCGCGTCGCCCGAGAGCTGTCCCGACAGCTGGGCTGGCGAGACGGCGGCACGGCGCCCACCCTGGCCTGAAGCAGGACAGCCCAGGGCTGCGCCCTGAACCAGACTGCGGGCAGGCCACCAGCCGGCGGACCATCGAAGGCCAGCGCAGCCGGGCGCCTGGGTCGGGCGGCCTCTGCAGCGGCCGGACCTGTGGGCAGGACAAGAAAAAACCGGCCTCAGCCGGTTGATCGGAGCCCGTCAGGCCGCGAGGTGCTCGCCTCGCACGGCCTTACTGCAGCGAAGCCGTCAGCTCCTCCAGCAGCACCTCTTCTTCAGCGGAAGAGTAGCCGAAAGGGTACAGCGAGCGAGCCACGGGACCCAGATGCGGCTGGCCACCGTAGCGCAGCACCTGCTGCTGGGCATAGTGGAAGTCCAGGCACATCAGCACGGCCGGAGCCTTCACGCGAGGATTCATGCGCTCTTCGCTGCAGATGCGGAAGCCGAGCATGCGCTGGTAGTAGCCTACATGGCGCGGATTGACCTCCACCACCAGCAGCTCGGCGCCGCGCAGGCGGAAAGCCTGCAGATAGGCCATGTGAAAGAGGCAGGCCAGGACACGCTTGGAGGCTTCGTCGATGTCCATGGCCAGTTGGGTGAATTCGCAGAGACGGCGGCCGCCGGCGCGAAGCTGGCGCATCTCGGTCTTGAAGACCTGATCGGCGGCCAGGCCCTCGCTGCTGTCAAAGCGCACGCTGAGGGTGCCCAGCACCGCGCCTTCGCGGGCAGCCGTCAGGGTCAGGAGATCGGCTTCCTGGCCTTCGAGGCCGGCTGCGGCAGCCTGCCCGGCCTTGGCGGCAATCGCATAGCCGCGCGCAGCGTACTTTCGCCCGACCAGCTCGCGCGCCTGCAGGCGCTGGCTGGCAGACATGGCCGCACTGATGCGGAACGCTCGCACGGGAGCAATGGTGTTGGCGCCCCCAGACCGCAGGGTCGCACGCAGGGCGTCAGCGGCCCCGGCGGCAAGAAAACCTGCACTGTCAGCAAACATCCAAAGACTCCCTCAAGGTGTTCAAGGTCGACGCAGTCTAGCGACGATTCGGAATCAAAACCGTGAAAAACATCGCTTCCTACAACATACACAAAGTCTTACACCGCCCCCCATGACCTGAACCAATTCAATACAGGGTTAACACCGGATTCACAGGGATTTCGCTGATCATTGCTGTGGGCCTGCCGCCACGCCCCCGGTTCCTATGGCAAGGCCTGACCCTCGCAAGGCCTGACCCCGGCAAGGCCTGGCCCTGTGTCCATGCGCTCGTGCTACGAGCCTTCATTCCTTCAGAAAGGCCGGCAGCACCCGCCGCCGGCTGGCCTGCTCATAGGCATGGGCCAGGGCCAGCAACTTGGCGTCCTGCCAGGCCAGGCCACCGAAGGACAGGGCCGCCGGCAAGCGCGCGACCATGCCCATGGGCACGGTGATGTGGGGATAGCCCGCCACCGCGAACGGCGTGGTGAAGCCGCCCGCGGTGAAGTGGTCGCCCAGCACCGGATCGGTAAGCCAGGCCACATTGCCAGTGGGCGCCACCACAGCGTCGAGCTGGTGCTCGGCAAAGAGCGCATCCAGGCCCTCGGCGCGCGCGTAGCGGCGGTTGGTGGCCAGGGCCTCGCGGTAGACGGTGGCCTCCAGGCCCTCGGTGGCCTCGGCCTGCTCGAAGAGCTCCTGGTCGAAGAACGGCATGACCGTGCCGGCGTGCTGACGGTTCCAGGCGATCAGCTCGCCGAGATTCCCGACCGGGGCATCCGGCTGGAATTCAGCCAGGTAGTCGCGCAGGCCGGCCTTGAGCTCGTGCATCAGCACAGTCAGCTCGGTCTCGGCGTACTTGGCCTGGTTGGGGATCTCCAGCTTATCGACCAGCACCGCGCCCTGCTGGCGCAGCACCTCCAGGGCCTGCTCGAACAGGGCCATGACCTGGGGCTGGGGTGGCATGGCGGCACGGATGACGCCAATGCGCGCGCCCTTCAGCGCGTCCTTGCGCAGAGCACCTTCAAAATCCAGGGCCGCGCCCGGGGGCAGGTCTTGCGTGGCGGCATCGCGGCTGTCGCGGCCGGCCATGCACTGCAGCAGCAGGGCCGCGTCGCGCACCGAGCGCGTCATGGGGCCGGCGGTGTCCTGGGATGCGGCAATGGGGATGATGCCGTCCCGGCTCAGCAGGCCCAGGGTGGGCTTGAGGCCCACGACGCCGCAGATGCTGGCGGGCGAGGTGATGGAGCCGTCGGTCTCGGTGCCCACGGCCAGGGCGCAGAGGCCGGCGGCCATGGCCACTGCGGAGCCGGAACTGGAGCCGCTGGGATTGCGGTTGAGCAAGTAGGGATGCCGCGTCTGGCCGCCGCGGCTGCTCCAGCCGCTGGTGGAACGGCTGGAGCGGATGTTGGCCCACTCGCTGAGATTGGTCTTGCCCAGGATCACGGCGCCCGCCTCGCGCAGGCGCTTGACGATGAAGGCGTCCCGCTTGGCATGCAGGCCGGCCAGGGCCATCGACCCCGCCGTGGTCGCCATGCGGTCGGCGGTGGCGATGTTGTCCTTGATCAGCACGGGGATGCCGTACAGCGGGCCGCGCTCGGCCTTGTGCCGGTCGGCATCGAGCTGGCGGGCCTGTGACAGGGCGTCGGGATTGAGCTCGATCACCGAGCGCAGCTGCGGGCCGCGGCGATCCAGCATCTCGATGCGGTGCAGGTAGTGGCGGGTCAGGCGCTCGCAGCTGAGCCTGCCTTCGCGCAGGGCGGCCTGCAGCTCGCGCACGTCCATCTGGTCCCAGGGGGCATTGAGTCCTGGCGATTGGGCGGCGGCCTTGGGTGCCGGCGATGCCTCGGCTGGGCCCAGGGCAGCCGTCAGCGCGGCGCTCAAGGGCAGGGAACCCGCGACAAATCCGCGGCGGCTCAGGATGTTGTTCATGTGCCAGTCAACCCCCAACGAAAAGGGACGCTGGATTCTGACAGCGGCTTGTGACAGCAGCCTCGGTACAAGCCCGACGAATGCAACAAGCCTGCGCAGGCCCGCACGTGGGCAGCGGAAAGCGGCGTACCTGCCCTTCACCCATGAAAAAGGGGCAGGTCACCCTGCCCCTTGCGGCACCCCGACCGCCTCGCGGCGGTCAGACGCTGTTTCAGTCCTTGCGGGCCAGTTGCAGCTGCGCCAGGCGGGCCATATTGCCCAGGGACAGCCGGTGCATCTCCAGCAAGGCCAGCAGACCATTGCGGTGCAGGCGCACGACGGTGGCGTCGTCCAGCTCAGCCAGCTTCTTCTCGTCCACAGTCATGAACCCATCGACGTCAACCTTATTGCCGGCCTCGTTGGTTGACTCGAAGCGCATGTCCTGCAGGATGCCCAGCTCAACCAGCTCATGGCAGGCGGCGCGGGTGCGCTCGGTCTCGCGCTCGTAGCTTTCGACGAAATTCTTGGCATTGACCAGGAACTCGGTCGCCTCGCCGTTGGCGGCGAACAGGGCCTGACCCTCGGTCTCGGAGAAGCCCGCCCACTGGTCGTCGATGCACAGGGCCATGTTCCCCTGGTCATCGATGTGGGCCATCATGAAGGGATAGCGGCGCACATAGGCCGGGGCGTAATTGGCCGTCCACCGGCCGTCCTCGACGAAGAGGTTATGGCCGGGCTTCAGGCCCAGCACGGCCAGAGGTGCCACGGCCTGCTTGCCGCCGTCCTTGGGGGCTTCGCCAGCGCGCACGAAGACGATGGGGAACTCCTTGCAGGCTTCGGAGAACTCGACCGTCGTCAGGAACATCGAGTTCAGTTCCTTGACCTTGTCCACCGTGGACAGGTCCGTGCGCAGGTGCAGCTTCTTGTGGGCCTCGCGGTCCAGGGGAACCACGCTGCCAAACATCGGGGGGGTGCTCATTCTTTCTCTCCGTCTTCCGCCAGTCGGCTGACCAGCACTTTGTCCACACGCTTGCCATCGAGGTCCACGACCTCGAATCTCCAGGCGTTCCACTCCACCACATCGGCCGTGCGCGGCAAGCGCCCCAGCAGCAGCATCACCATGCCGGCCAGGGTGTTGTAGCGCCCACGATCCTCTTCGGGCAGTTCCTTCAGGCCCAGGCGGTCCTTGAACTCGGGCACGGGGATCAGGCCATCCATCAGCCAGCTCCCGTCCTCGCGCTGCACCGCCCAGGCGTCACCATCACCGGGCGCATTGAACTCGCCGGCGATCGCTTCCAAGACATCACGCACAGAGATCACGCCCTGCACTTCACCGTATTCATCGACCACGAAGACCAGGGGCGCATTGGATGCCCGGAAGTGCTCCAGCAGCTCCATGCCCGACAGGGTCTCCGGCACGAAGACCGACGGCTCCAGATCCTCGCCGAGGGCCAGGTCTTGCCCCGCAAGCACGCGGGCCAGCAGGCCCTGCGCGGTGGCGATGCCCAGCACGTCGTCCAGGCCGCCGCGGCAGACCGGATAGCGGCTGTAGCCATGGGCCTGCAGCATCTTGAGCACGGCCTCGGGCGTGTCCTCGACATCCAGCCAGGCGATCTCGGCGCGGGGGATCATCATGGAGCCGATCTGGCGCTCGTCGAGGCGGAAGACATTGCGCACCATCTGGTGCTCTTGCTCCTCGATGACCCCGGCATCCCGGCCTTCCTCCAGGCTGGCGGCGATCTCCTCCTCGGTCACGCTGCGCTGCGCCTTGCCGCGCAAGCCCATCAGGCCCAGCGTGGCCTCGGTGCAGAAGCTCAGGAAACGCACCAGCGGGCGCGCCACCAGCGAGAGGAACTCCATAGGCGGCGCCACCATGCGGGCCACGGTCTCCGGATAGATCTGCCCCAGGCGCTTGGGCACCAGCTCCCCAAAGATGATGGTCACCACGGTGATGATCAGCACCACCAGCGCGGTGGCGGTGATCTCCACCGCGCGGTCATGCAGGGGCGTGACCGTCTTCAGCCAGGCGGCCAGGGGCGCGGAGAAGGCCGCATCGCCGACGATGCCGTTGAGCACGCCGATGGACGTGATGCCGATCTGGACCGTCGAGAGGAACTTGGTGGGGTCGTCATGCAGGTCCATGGCAGCCTGCGCCCCAGACTCGCCCGACTCCACCAACACCTGCAACCGCGCCTTGCGACTGGCCGACAGGGCCATTTCAGACATCGCGAAGAATCCGTTGAGCAGCAGCAGAAAGAGAAGTAAGGCGGTATCCATGGAGAGCGCCAGGTGGCAGGGGCATTCAGGGAAAACCCTGGCCGGGCGCGATAAAACCAGTCGAAGCGCGCAAGCGTAGCAGAAGCCCGTGGCGATTCCGACCGCACAATCCCGGTGATGAACTACCTGATCGGTGACCTGCAGGGCTGCTGCGACGCGCTGGAGCGCCTTTTGCAGACCCTGGACTTCTCGCCTTCGCGCGACCGCATCCACTGCCTGGGCGACCTCGTCAACCGCGGTCCCGCCTCACTGCGCACCCTGCGGCGCCTGCAATCCATGGGCGAGGCCGCGCAATGCCTGCTGGGCAATCATGACCTGCACCTGCTGGCCACCGCGCACGGCGCTCGCAAGCCCGGCAAGAGCGACACCCTGCGCGACATCCTCGACGCCCCCGACCGCGAGGCCCTGCTGGACTGGCTGCGCCAGCAACGCATGGCCGCCGAGGTGCAGGGCTGGCTGCTGGTGCATGCCGGCGTGGTGCCGCAGTGGGACCGCGCGCAGACCCTCTCGCTGGCCGCCGAGGTCGAGTCCCTGCTGCGCGGCCCGGAGTTCGCCGATTTCCTCCACGAGATGTATGGCAACGAGCCGGACCGCTGGGATGAGGGCCTCCAAGGCACGGCCCGGCTGCGCTTCATCGTCAACGTGCTCACACGCATCCGCTTCTGCTCGGCCGAGGGTCAGCTGGAGTTCAAGAGCAAGGACGGCGCCGGCGAGGCGCCGCCCGGCTTCATGCCCTGGTTCGAGGTGCCCGGCCGCCGCAGTGCGGGCCAGCCCATCGCCTTCGGCCACTGGTCCACCCTGGGCCTTCAGCAGCGGCACGACCTGCTGGCGCTGGACACCGGCTGCGTCTGGGGCGGCTCGCTGAGCGCGGCCCTGCTCGACGCCCAGGGCCAGCTCAGCGACATCATCCAGGTGCGCTGCCCCCAGGCACAGAAACCGGGCTGAGGCCAGGCTGCGGCGAGGCCGCTGTGGCCAGGGTTAGAATGCGCCCTCTCCCGCGGGAGACGTGGCCGAGTGGTTTAAGGCAGCGGTCTTGAAAACCGCCGAGGGCTTATCCCCTCCGTGAGTTCGAATCTCACCGTCTCCGCCAGACATTGGCGCGGCGCACGGCCTTGTCCGGCCCTGGCCCCAGCCCACGCACCCGCCCGAGCCCCTCTCCCAGCAAGAGCCCTGCCACCACTGAGCAGCGCCAGTCGCGCCGCCCGCCAAGCAGCAAACGGCACGGCGCCCCGAAGGAGCAAGGGCCGGCCTAGCGGAGCGTGGACCCGCTCAGCAAAGCGGAGGGCGACAGGCGCTCGCCCCCCTTCGGGACCGCCTCAGCGGTTTCAAGGCCGTCGTCCTTGCCATGGGCCCAGCGATACAGGATGGGCAGCACCAGCAGGGTCAAGGCGGTGGACGAAAGGATCCCGCCGATGACCACCGTCGCCAGCGGGCGCTGCACCTCCGCCCCCGTCCCCGTTGCCAAGGCCATGGGAACAAAGCCCAGTGAGGCCACCAGCGCCGTCATCAGCACCGGGCGCAGCCGCGTCAGCGCGCCCTCGCGGACGGCCTCATCGAGGCTGCGCCCCTCCTCCCGCAGCGAGCGGATAAAGCTCAGCATCACCAGCCCGTTGAGAACCGCCACCCCAGAGAGCGCGATGAAGCCGACTGCCGCGGAGATGGACAGCGGGATGCCGCGCATCCACAGCGCCAGCACGCCACCAGTCAACGCAAAGGGGATGCCAGTGAACACGAGCAGGCCGTCCCTGACCTTGCCGAACATGGCGAAGAGCAGCACGAAGACCATCAGCAGGGACAGCGGCACCACCAGCTGCAGGCGCCGGGTGGCCGACTGGAGCTGCTCGAAGGTGCCGCCCCAGCGCGTCCAGTAGCCTGCCGGGATCTTGATCTTCTGCTCGATAAGCGCCTGAGCCTCCTCCACGAAGGAACCAAGATCGCGCCCCCTCACGTTGGCACTGACCACGACGCGGCGCTTGCCGTTCTCGCGCGAAACCTGGTTGGGGCCAGGCGCAAGGTCCAGTGTGGCCAGCTCTGCAAGCGGCACATAGCTCGTCCGCTCCTCGCCCCTTCCCCTAGGCAGCGGCACCGGCAGGCGACGCAGGGCCTCCAGGTTCTCGCGCTGGGCGTCGGGCAGGCGAACGAGCAGGCCGAAGCGGCGGTCGCCCTGGAAGACGGTGCCGGCCTCGCGGCCGCCGATGGCCGTGGCCACCGCGTCCTGGACTTCGCCCAGGCTCAGGCCGTAGCGAGAGGTCCTGGTCCGGTCGACATTCACCGTCAGCATGGGCAGGCCGGTGGTCTGCTCGACCTTCACCTCGGTCGCGCCCGGCACCGCCTGCAGGAGCTGGGCGATACGGCCGGCGGTGTCGCCGAGCACCTGCTGATCGTCCCCGAAGACCTTGACGGCCACATCCGAGCGCACGCCGGAGATGAGCTCGTTGAAGCGCAGCTGGATGGGTTGGGAGAACTCGTAGCTGCTGCCCGGCACCTTGCCGGCCTCCTCGCGGATGGCCGCCAGCAGTTCCTCGCGCGTCCTGCGCGGCTCGGGCCATTCGTCCTGGGGCTTGAGCATGATGTAGCCGTCGGAGATGTTGGGCGGCATGGGGTCGGCGGCGATTTCCGCCGTGCCGGTACGGGCGAAGATGCGCTCGATCTCGGGGAAGCGGGCCTTGAGCTGCGTCTCGAGCTGGCGCTGCATCTCGACCGATTGCGTCAGGCTGGTGCCGGGAATGCGCAAGGCCTGGAGGGCGAGGTCCCCCTCGTTCAGATTGGGCACGAACTCGGAGCCCAGGCGCGTCGCCACCGCGCCGCAGAAGGCCACGAGGACGGCGGCCATCGTCAGCACCACCGGCGCATGGGCCAGCGAGCGGGCCAGCAGCGGCTGGTAGCGACGCCCGGCCCACTGCATCAGCGCGTTCTCCTGTTCTGCCACCCGATCTCCCATGAAGAGGGCCACGGCTGCGGGCACGAAGGTCACCGAGAGCAGCAGCGCCCCCAGCAGTGCCAGCAGCACCGTGAAGGCCATCGGATGGAACATCTTGCCCTCGACGCCGGTGAGCGCCAGGATCGGAACGTAGACCACCATGATGATGAGCTGGCCGTAGAGCAAGGGCCGGCGTGACTCGCGGGCCGCCGCAAACACCTCATGCAGGCGCTCGCCGCGGGTCAGGGTGCGGCCCTTGTGCGCCTGGGCATGTGCCAGCCGGCGCATGCAGTTCTCGACGATCACCACGGCGCCATCAACGATGATGCCGAAGTCCAGCGCCCCCAGGCTCATCAGGTTGGCACTGATCCCTGCCTTGACCATGCCTGAGAAGGTGAAGAGCATGGCCAGCGGAATGACCATGGCGGTGATGAGCGCCGCACGAATGTTTCCCAGGAAGAGAAAGAGCACCGCCACCACCAGGGCCGCGCCCTCGATCAGGTTCTTCTGCACGGTGCGCACGGCCTTGTCGACCAGTGTCGTGCGGTCGTAGACCGTCACAGCCTTCACCCCGGCGGGCAGGGTCTTGTTGATGGCCTCCATCTGCCGGTCCACCGCGCGCGAGACCTGGCGGCTGTTCTCACCCATCAGCATGAAGACGGTACCGAGCACGACCTCCTGACCGTTCTCAGTCGCAGCGCCGGTCCGCAGCTCGCGGCCGAGCGCGACCTCGCCGATGTCACGCACGCGGATCGCCTGCCCCTGCGCCGTGCCGATGATGACGTCGCGGATGTCATCGACGGACCGCACCTGCCCCGGCGCGCGCACCAGATACTGCTCACCCTTGCGCTCGATGTAGCCGGCACCCTGGCTGGCGTTGTTCATCTCCAGCGCCTTGACCACGTCAGCCAGGCTCAGGCCATGCGCGGCGAGGCGCTCGAGGTCGGGCGCGACGACGTACTGCTTCTCGAATCCGCCGATGCTGTTGATCTCGGCGACCCCGGCGACGTTGCGCAGCTGCGGCTTGACGACCCAGTCTTGGATCTCGCGCAGGTCGGTCGGCGTGTAGGGCGAGCCATCCGCCTTGCGCGCATCGGGCGCAGCCTCCACGGTCCAGAGATAGATCTCGCCCAGGCCGGTGGAGATCGGACCCATCGATGGCGTCACGCCCGCCGGCAGGCGGTCGCGCGCCTCCTGCATGCGTTGGTTCACGAGCTGGCGTGCGAAGTGCAGGTCCGTGCCGTCCTTGAAGATGACCGTCACCTGAGACAGGCCGTAGCGTGACAGCGAACGGGTCTGCTCCAGGCCGGGCAGGCCGGACATCAGCGTCTCGATGGGATAGCTCACACGCTGCTCGGTCTCCAGCGGCGAATAGCCGGGAGCCTGCGTGTTGACCACCACCTGGATGTTGGAGATGTCGGCGACGGCATCGACGGGCAGGCGCGTGTAGCTGAAGACGCCCAGCCCGGCCATGCCCAGCACGGCGAGCATGACGAGCCAGCGCTGCTCGATGCAGAAGCGGATGATGCGTTCAAACATGCCGCCTCCTTCAGTGCGCGTGCTCGGCACTGGCCTTGCCCAGCTCCGATTTCAGGATGAAGGCGTTGCGCGTCGCGACCTGGTCACCGGCCAGCAGCCCCTGCAGGATCTCCACGGAGCGGCCATCGGCACGGCCGGTCCTGACCTCCACAGCCTGGAAGCCCTCGCTCACCACCTTGAAGACCACGTTCCGCTCCTCGACGCGATGGACGGCATCGATGGGAACGGCCACGGCCACCTGCTGCGGCGCCCCCAGCACGCTGACCGTCACGAAGAGCCCGGGGCGCCAGGCGCCCTGCGGATTGGCCAGGGTGACACGGGCGCGCGCGGTGCGCGTCTGCTCGCCCAGCAGCGAGCCAACGTAGGAGATGGTGCCCTGCACCTTCTCCTCGAAGGCGGAGGAGGACACGATGACCTGCTGGCCCACCCGCACCACGGCCAGATCCTGCGGTGCCACGGCAAACTCCGCCCAGACGGAGCGGAGGTCGGAGACCGTGAAGATGCTCGTGTCCTCGCGCACCGCCTCGCCGCGAGACAGGTGCTTCTCGACGATGGTGCCTTCGAACGGCGCCCGGACCTCGAAGCGACTCAGCCCGCTGCCCGAACTTGAGGCCCCCGAGGCGCCGATGGCCGAGAGCTTCTGCCGGGCGTTGTCGACGGCAATGTCGGCTTCGCGCAGCGCCGTCTGCGCCTGCTGGTAGTCCTGCTCGGCAGAGACCTTCTCCTGCCAGAGCCGCTTCTCTCGCTCATACGTGGCCTGCGCGGCCTCCTGGCGCCGCCGGGCCGTCAGCAGCTCGCTGCGCTGCTCGGACAGCGAGCTGCTGGCGATCACAGCCAGCAACTCGCCGGCACGCACCTGCTGCCCCAGCCCGGCCGTCACCGACTCCGACACGCCCGCCACCCTCGGCACGACGTGAGCGGTGCGGTCCTCGTTGAAGCGGACCTCGCCGTTGAAGTCGCTGGCGGCCTGGATGACCGCCGCCGCGGCGTCCACGACGCCGATGCCTGCACGCTGTCGCTGCTCCGCGCTCAAGCGGATCAGGCGCACGTCCTCGCGGCCGCCTTCCTCCCCCTCGTGCGCGTCGCCCTTGTCATTGCCTTTCTTGGCGCCCTCGTCGGCGTGGCCATGGCTGTCGCCTTGCGCTGCCAATGGCGCATTCGTCCGGCCGCCCCACAGGACGGCGGTGCCAGCGAGCAAACCGGCGCAGACGATCGCCATCATGGCGAGGCCCTGCTTCTTCGTGATGTCCATGTCTTGATGCCTTGTCTGTACGGTCGATCAACGACCGGTGATGCGGTCAATGGCCGCCACGGCCTGATGGGCGGCGGCCAGCGTGTTCAGGTAGCGGGCACGTGCCAGCAGCAGGGTGCGCTGGGCGTCCACGACGTCCAGGAAGCCGAACTTGCCGGCATCGAAGCCTTTGCTGGCCGCCTCATGGGCCTGCCGGGCCGAGGGGAGCACGGCCTCCTGCAGGATGGCGAGCGAGTGCCTGGCCTGGGCCAGCCGTTGCGAAGCGTCCTGCAGCTCGGTCAGCAGACGCAGACGCAGGGCCTGCAGCTCGTCGTCCGCCTTCTCGGCGCGGCGGGAGGCCTCCACGACGGCACCCTGATTGCGATCGAAGACCGGCAGGGGCAGGGTGAAGCCAACGATGGCCTGGGTGCGCCCCGCCGCCGCATCGCGCCGGGACCCCAGGTTCAGCACCAGGTCCGGCACGGCCCGGCTGCGCTCGACATCGACCAGCGCCCGGCGGCGCTCAGCCTCCAGGCGGCCCGCGAGCAGGGCCGGCGAGGCATCGAGCCGAGCCAGCAGCTCGTCCAGGGCGGGACGATGGGGCAGGACGGCGAGATCGCCCTGCACGCCCTCGAAAGCGGGCGCGGCGTCCCCAAGGACGGCGGCCAGCGCGGCGCGGGCCGTCTGCAGCCCGGCCCTGGACTCCGCCAGCTCCAGCTGCGCATTGGCACGGTCCACGTGCGCTCGGCTCGCCTCGAGCGGAGACACCTTGCCCGCGGCGACGCGCAGGGCCACGGCGTCCGCGGCGCGCCCTGCGATGTCGGCCGAGCCCTGGGCCAGTTGGACGCGCTCCTGGGCGAGCAGAGCGCCGAAGAAGGCCTGGATGACATCGGCACGGACGTCGGCCCGCACCTTGCTGAGCTCGGCCAGAGCCAGGCCCAGGGTGCGCTCGGCCGCGCCAACCCGTGCGGAGCGCTTGCCGCCCAGCTCCAGGGGGATGTCCAGCGTGATCGTCGTGGTCCGGCTGTCGCGGCGCAGGTCTTCCACGGTGGCGCTGAGTTCCGGGTTGCGCCAGAGGCCGGCCTGGAGGGATGCTCCGCGAGCGGCATCGACTTCCCTGACCGCCGCCGCGATCAACGGGCTTCGCGTGGCGGCCTGCTCAAGCGCCTGATCAAGGGTGAGGGAGTTTTGTGCCAGCGATGGCACAGGGCTGAGGAATGCGGCCGCCAGCCCGAGCGGCCCTACAAATGCTCTCATCGAATCTCATCGGTTGAAACCTGTGGATTCGGCGAGACGGAACAAGGAGGCGTTCGAACGTCTCGCCGGCTAGGCGAGACGGGGCCACTGAGGCCGGTCCGGGGTTCCGCCCGGCGGTGACTTCAGCCGACTGCCCCCCATCGACAGGGGCGCGCCCGAGGGCAGCGAAGCCGCGGGCATGGCCGCCAGCTCCGGCAGGGCCGCAGCGGCCGCCGCATGACAGAAGCTGCAGTCCAGGTCAGCCACCAGCCTGGCGCCCGCAGGCTGGTGCTCGGGCTGTCCAGCCTGATGGACATGGGCGTGGTGGCCGAAATGCCGGGCCTCCTGCACGGTGGTCTCGTGCTGGCAATAGCTCGCTGCCACGGCCCAGGACAGCTGCAGTGGCAGCAGCAGCGCAACGAGAACGGCGATCAGGTGCTTCATCAGGCGGTCATTATGGGCAGTGATGGCCAGGGTCTCCACGGACAGACGCTCGGTCGAGCCTCCAGCCGCACATCGGCTCTGGCAGGAACTGAGGTCGATGCCTGGCATTGGAAGGCCTGGAGTCGCTACAGGGTCAAGGATTGATGAAATGCCGCCGGCCGTCCGGCTCGCCCGCCGTCTGGCCGATCGTCTGGGCGGTGCTCGCCAAAGTGCAAACTAATGCCGCGACACGGCCGAAGGGCAACCCTTCACGGCGCAGGCGCGGCGCTAGCATGGTGCTGGTCGCGTTCCGCGGCTGACGCATCGCAGCAGTTCAACGAATGCAGAGCCACCGCCGGCCCCTGGCCTTTCTCTCCGGATTCGCCCTCTACGTAGGTGGACTCGCTGCGGCCGTGGCCGCGACCTCAACCCCGCTGAACTGGCTGCTGATCGGGCGGGCGGACGGCCTGGCCGTCACGGTACGACTGCTGTGCCTGGCCCTGCCCTCCCTGCTGCTGGCGGTGGCCTGGACCTACATCAGCCTGCGTTCCCGACAGCGCAGCCGGCGCAGCAGCTGGCGCTGGTACTGCATCGGCATGGGGCTGGCCATGGTGTTCACCTTCACTGCGGGCTTCTTCACCCTGGCCCAGCTGGATGCCACCAAGGTGTGGTCGCCCTTCACCCTGCTGACCTCGGCCCGCATGCCGCCCTTCTGGGGGCTGCAGAACAGCCTGGCCATCGTCATGGGCGCCTGGCTGGGGCATCGCCTGCTGCCGGCGCGAACCACGCCCTCGCGGTCGCAGGGCCAGGGCGGGACGGCCCCGCCGCAGGACCCGGCGGTCAGCCGCCTGGACTGAAGGTCCGCGGCGTGCCCTGCCCCGCCATCACGATGCGATTGCGACCCTGCGCCTTGGCGGCGTACAGCGCCGCATCGGCCGCCGCCACCAGGCCGCTGGCCAGCACGGGCAGCTGGGAGCTGGACAGCAGCTGGGACAGCAGGGCCAGGCCTGCGGACAGCGTCACCGGCAGGCGTGCGCCGTCCGGCAGTTCCACGCAGGTCTCGCACAGGGCGCGGCGGATGCGCTCGGCGGTCTCCAGGGCATGTTCGTCAGGACAGCGGGGCAGCAGCACGACGAACTCCTCGCCGCCATAGCGAGCCATGGTGTCGCCCGCACGCAGCTGCTGGCGTATGCGCTGGCCCACCTGGCGCAGCACTTCGTCGCCCACCGGATGGCCGTGGCTGTCGTTGATGCGCTTGAAGTGGTCCACGTCCAAGAAGAGACAGGCCAGCCCGTGGCCATGGCGCTGCGCCTCGCCGACCTCGATGGGGCAGCGCTGCTCGAAGTAGCGCCGGTTGTGCAGCCCGGTCAGGGCGTCAGTGATGCCGGCCTGGCGCAGGCGCTCCTGGTTGAGCACGTTGTCCAGGCAGATCGCGACGACGGCCGCCAGTCGCTCCAGGAATTCGGTGCCGGCGTCGGCCTCGTAGCGTGCCGCATCGCGGCTTGCGAACTGGAGGCTGCCGATCAGCTGGCCCTGGCGCACCAGGGGCAGCAGGGCGCAGGACGCCAGGCCCGCCGTGCGCCCGGCATCGAACAGAGCCGCATGGCGCCAGGACTGGAACGGTCCCAGCAGGGGACGAGGCCCCAGCCGCAGCATCAAGGGCTGCTCTGACGCCGTGCCCAGCAGCTGCAGCCCCGGCAGCGCGGCCGACAGGTCCACGCCGGCTTCGTCCAGGCAGCGCCGGAGGTCGCCACCGGCGTCCAGCAGGCACAGGCCCACGGCATCTAGCTCGAAGCTCTCGCGGTAGTCCTGCAGGATCACGCGCAGCAGGTCCGGCAGCGAGCCCGCGCCGATGAGGGCATGCTCCAGGCGCTCGAAGCGCCGCAGCTTTTCCTCATTGCTGCGCGCTTGCTGGAGCAGGGATTCCAGGCGACGGCGGAGCTGTTCATTCTGGGCTTGGAGCGCCTCGGTCATGCGGTGATGGGCCTGGAAGGATGGGCCGTCAGGGGCCGATGCGGCAACTGTAGCGGCAGACGCCCGCCCCGTCCTCGACAAGCCGGCCGGACTCAGTAGTTCAGCACGAAGCGGCTCTGGAAGCGCCGCCCCTGCGAGTCGGCGGCAGTCAGCCAGAGCTCGCTGGTCGTCGGCGTGGCGCCCCCTGGCAGCACGCTGGGGCCCAGGGTCTGCTCGGTGCTCACCGGCAGGGGCAGCTTGATCTCGCGGATGGTGGGCGAGGCGGGATCGGTGCCCTGCACGAGCCGCATGCCCAGCAGGCGCATGTCAGGGTTGGCGGCGGCCCATTTGGCCCAGCTGTACTTGCGGCCAAACGTGAGCTGGCGTCCCAGCAGCGCGCTGCTGCCGAGCTCGTCGATCATCGGGAACCGGCTGGTCGCAGGATTGGCGGGGACCTCGGCGCGCAGGAAGGCCGGTTGGGTCCGGGCGGTGCTGCCGGGCTGCGTGAAGCTGGCGCTGTATCTGGCCGACCGCAGCGCATCGGCCCCGCCGATCCAGCCGATGCTGTCCTGCAGCAGGGCATAGTCCGTGGCCTGCCCGGTCGCCGTGGTGCTGGTGGCACCGGGGACCTTGGTGATGCACATGCGCGCACGGGCGCAGTAGGCCATGGCGATGGCGAAGCCGTTGGGCGTCTGCACCACGCCGCTGTCCAGGGCACTGGTGATGGGCGCATCCAGCGTCTGGCCCTGCAGGTCCAGCTGCACGCCGGCACGCGGATTGGCCGTGCTGCCCGTCTGCAAGCTGCCATCGCCCGCGAAGCTGGCCACGGCCATGGGGATGACGTTGAATTCCAGCGTGCGACCGTTGCCATAGAGCCGCCAGGAGGGCACGCCTGCGGTGGTGGACTTGAGGTAGTTGACCGTGGTCTGGAAGATGTCCAGCACCTTGCCAGCGCTGTCCGTCACGTAGGCGCTGACCTGCAGGCGGGTGCAGTTGCCGGAGGCGAAGACATCGTCCAGGCAGGCCACGATCTGGAAGCGGCCCAGCTCGTGGTTCTTGCTGGCCAGGTCGGCGAAGTACAGGGCCATGGAGATCTTGTCCCGGCTGTCATTGACCGTGAAGGCCGAGAGCAGGCTGTGGCTGCTGATGGCGCTGGCCGAAAGGCCCTGGGCCAGCATCTTGTTGATCGCCGCCGGCAGTTCGTCCAGGCTGGCGGCATTGGGCAACAGGGTGGTGGCCCCCGTGGTGGCCTTGAGGGTGCTGGTGACGGCGTTGAGCGGCGTGGCGCTGCTGCCCTTGGCCAACTCGGTCTGCAGGGTAGGCAGGTCCACCACCACCTCGACAGGCGCCCCCGGCTTGAGCTTGTTGGCCAGCAGCAGCTGAGGCGTGCCGGTACTGCTGCTGGCCAAGTCCACGCGCAGGGCCTCGATCAGCAGGTCCTGGGCGCCCTTGTTGGCCGCGAAGCTGGCGTCGCCGAGCAGGTCCAGGGTGGTGGCGTCGGTGATCTTGGCGTCGCTGATATTGGTTTTGATGAGGGTCTTGAGGAAGTCCGCGGCGGCGGCGAGCTGTGTGCCCAGCCGAGCGGTGGCGCCGCTGTGGCCCGCCACGTCGCTGAACACGGTGCGCGGTGCGTCGCCCAGGGTCAGGGCCAGAAGGGCCTCGCTGAGGGGCGAGACGTTGGCCACCATGGTGCTGGCCGACTTGGGCACCGCGGAGTGCAGCACCACCATGTCGCCCAGGGCGCTGAGGCCCCGCGCCTGAACCAGCAGGGGCGCCTGCGGACTCTGCTTGCTCAGCGTGATCTTGTAGCTGCCATCGGTGGGATGGGTGCTGCCCGTCCCCACCGTGGCACCGCTGGCGTCCAGGACCGTGACGCTGGCCGAGCCCAGCGGGGCGCCTGTGGCGGCCACGCCGCTGAGCACCGGTGGCGTGGTGCTGCCGGTGCCGGTGCCCGTGTCCGTGCCGCCGCCTGCGCCTCCTCCGCCGCCACAAGCCGCCAGCGACAGGGCCATGGCCCAGCACAGCAGGCGAGCGGCCCGAGGGGCTGGGCCGGTGGGTGCGAAAGAACGCGAGGAACGCGGGGGGAAGACAAGCATGGTCGGCAAGGGCTGGGCCGTCGCCAGGGGACGGATGGGGGCAGTATCCCGGCAGCCTCCGCCTTTCGAAGGGCTCAAAAGCACCGCTAAATGGCCGGTATCGCGCGCCTCGGCCCCTGAGGCACAGGCCTGCGGGCCCTGGCTCAGGACTAGCCGGGCGCCTTCATCCAGAGTTCGTCCAGGTGCTTGAAGCCCCAGTCCGTGGGGTTCTCCCGCGAGACGATGCGGTCCGTGGCCGCCGGCAGGTCCAGGTTGACCAGCTCCGTGGGGATGGGCAACTGCGACTTGGTCGAGAAGAAGACGCGCACCAAGGGCGCGGTCAGGCGCACCGGGCTTTGCTCCACCACAACGGCCAGGCGCCCGGAGTGCAGCTTCACCAGGGTCCCCACCGGATAGATACCCACGCTCTTGACGAAAGCCTGGAAGACCACTGGATCGAAGTGGCCCGTCCATTGCGCCATGCGCTGGATGGAGCCGGCAGGGTCCCAGGCGTTCTTGTAGGGACGGGTGGAGGTGATGGCGTCGTAGACATCGCAGACCGCGCCCATGCGGGCCAGCAGCGAGATCTCATCCCCCTTGAGCTTCTTGGGATAGCCAGAGCCGTCGATCTTCTCGTGGTGGTGCAGGCAGACGTCCAGGGCCGCGGCCGGCACGGCGCCGCCCTCCAGCAGCATCTCATAGCCGCGCACGGGGTGCGAGCGCATCACAGCGAACTCGTCGTCCGTCAGCTGCCCGGGCTTGTTGAGCACGTCGATGGGCATGGCCATCTTGCCGACGTCATGCAGCAGGCCCGCCAGGCCGGCCTCGCGCGTCTGGGCCTCGTTCAAGCCCATGTGCCGGGACAGGGACACCATCAGGGCACACACCGCCACCGAGTGCATGTAGGTGTAGTCGTCCTTGGTCTTGAGCCGGGCAAGGCTGATCAGCGCCGAGGGGTTGCGCGACACCGAATTGGCGACCTCCTCCACCAGCGGCAGGCACTGCTCGGCATCGATGGCCTTGCCCAGGCGGGCTTCGCCGAAGAGGTTGATCACCGCGGCCCGGGAGCGGCTGACGATCTGCGCGGCGCGGCCCATCTCGTCGTGCAGGCTGGCGCGCATGCCGGGCGGCGGCGATGCGGGCGCTGGCGCGGGGGCAGGCGCCGCGGCGGGCTGGGGCTCCTGCGGCCTGGGCGGCTCCGGCGGCAGCGCGGGCATCTGCAGGGGCTTGGCCTCCTGGATGTCCAGGCCCTTTTCCACGTCGATCCAGACGGCGACGACCCCGCTCTTGAGCAAGGCATCGAGCTCGCTCTGCTCGCGCAGCACAAACTTGGTCTTCCAGAAGGGATGGGACAGCCATGAACCTTCCATGGACTGCAAGAACATGCCGAGCCGGACTTGCTGGGTCGGTATTCTTTTGAGCATGTGAGGAAGGTGGGGAGCGGAATCTGGGAACTGCCACCCAGTATCGACGGTGCCCCTCCCGATGGAAAGCCAAATCGGACACGAAAAAGCCGCCTAGCGAGGCGGCTTGATCCGGAGCGGCAAGGACGCTCAGCGCATCTTGCTCTGGGGCACCGTGCGCAGCTCGCCGTTGAGCGAGGACAGGTACTTGGCAATGGCCTTCAGCTCGGCGTGGCTGAACTGCTTCACCTGGCCAGCCATGATGGCGTTGCCGCGGCCCACATAGGGGTTGCCCTCGGTCTGGTAGGACTTCAAGGCGGCGTAGAGATAGTCGGCATGCTGGCCGGCCAGCTTGGGGTAGGCGCCGTCGATGGGCTTGCTGAAGTTGGCGCCATGGCAGGACGCGCAGGCCCCCTTGTTCAGCAGCTCGGCCACGTTGGCGGGAGCGGCAGCGGCCTCACCCGCGGCGGGGGCCTGGGCCTGCTGCTCGTAGAAGGCGGAGATGTCGGCGATGTCCTGCTCGCTCAGCGACTGCGCGATGCCGCGCATGGTCGGGTGCTTGCGCTCCCCCTTGGCGTAAGCGTTCAGGGCGGAGGCGATGTACTTGGCGTTCTGGCCAGCGATCATCGGCACCTTGTGAATTTCGGGGAAGGTCGCCTGGTAGCCGACGATGCCGTGGCAGCCGATGCACATGGCGATCTTCTTCTCACCCGCCTTGACGTCCTGCGCCTGCGCGCCGACAGCGGTGAGGCCAGCGAGAACGGCGAAGGTGAGCTTCAACAGTTTGTTCATGGTCCCGAAGTTCTTGATCTGACACCGGGGCGCATTATAGGGACGGACCTTATACTGGTTTGCAGACTTACCCGCATTGATCCACAGCATGAAGTTCCAAGGCTCCGAGCAGTACGTCGCCACCGCCGACCTGATGTTGGCCGTCAACGCCGCCATCACCCTCAAACGCCCCTTGCTGGTCAAGGGCGAGCCCGGCACCGGCAAGACCATGCTGGCCGAGGAGGTCGCCCAGAGCGTCGGCTTGCCGCTGTTGCAGTGGCACATCAAGAGCACGACCAAGGCACAGCAGGGCCTCTACGAGTACGACGCCGTCAGCCGCCTTCGTGACAGCCAACTGGGCGACGAGCGCGTCAAGGACATTCACAACTACATCGTCAAGGGCGTGCTGTGGCAGGCCTTCGAGTCCGAGCAGCCGGTAGCGCTGTTGATCGACGAGATCGACAAGGCCGACATCGAGTTCCCCAACGACCTGCTGCGCGAACTCGACCGCATGGAGTTCTACTGCTACGAGACGCGGCAGATGATCAGGGCCAAGCACCGGCCCCTGGTCTTCATCACCTCCAACAACGAGAAGGAGCTGCCGGACGCCTTCCTGCGCCGCTGCTTCTTCCACTACATCAAGTTCCCCGAGGCCGAGACCATGCAGCGCATCGCCGACCTGCATTTCCCCGGCCTCAAGAAGGAGCTGCTGGCCGCGGCGCTCAAGACCTTCTACGACGTGCGCAACCTGCCCGGCCTCAAGAAGAAGCCCAGCACCTCCGAGCTGATCGACTGGCTCAAGCTGCTGCTGGCCGAGGACATCCCCGTCGATGCGCTCCAGGCGCAGGACGAGAAGGTCGCCATCCCGCCCCTGGTGGGCGCTCTGCTGAAGAACGAGCAAGACCTGACCCTCTTCGAAAAGCTGGTCTTCATGCAGAGCCGCAACCGCTGAGCGCGGACGCGGCCTCCCCACCGCCACCTTCGCCTCGCCCCTACACTGCGGCCCGGCGTGCACACCGGCGTGCCGCATGACGAGGAGCAAGGCGCATGGCCACGAGCAAGACCTTCAGCATTGAGGCCCTCTGGGCCATCGAGCGCCTCGGCGCGCCCAGCCTCTCGCCCGACGGCGCACAGGCCGTGGCCAGCCTCACAAGTTACTCGCTGGAGAAGGACAGCAGTCAGAGCAGTCTGTGGCTGCTCTCCACCCTGGGCGGCGAACCCCGCCGTCTGACGCAGGCGGGTGACAAGGACGGCAGCCCGCGCTGGAGCCCGCAAGGCGACCAGATCGCCTTCATCGCCCGTCGCGAGCAGGACGGGGTGAAGGACGAAAGCCCGCAGCTCTACCTCATCGCACCCGACGGTGGCGAGGCGCGGCGCGCCAGCTCGGTGCCCATGGGCATCGAAGCCTTCAAATGGTTCCCCGATGGCCGCCACATCGCCTTCGTGGCCTGGGTCTGGCCTCAGCACAAGGGTGCCGCGGCGCAGGCCAAGGCCTGGGCCGCACACAAGGCCCGCAAGGCCAGCGGCTATGTGACTTCGGAGTCGCTCTACCGCTTCTGGGACCACCACATCCCCATGGACCGTGTGCCGCACCTGCACGTGCTGGACACCCGCAGCGGCAAGGTCCGCGACCTCTTCGAAGGTACTGGCTGGGAACTCAGCCGTTCCGAGCCCGATGCCGACTGCTTTGACATCTCCCCCGACGGCCGCCGCATCGTCTTCGCCTTCGACCCGGCGCACGAGAAGCGCCTGGACCATTGCTTCGCGCTGGCCGAGGTCGAGGTGCGCAGCCGCCAGGTGCGCACCTTGCTGCAGGAGGAGGGCTGGCACCTGCATGCGCCCGTCTACAGCCATGCGGGCCACCACCTTGCCTTCCTGGCCTGCCATCGCGGCCTCAAGCACACCATGCCCGAGCAGCTGGGCGTGCTGGACACCCATGGCAACTGGGCCGTGCTGTCCGAGGACTGGGACCGCGAGGTGCAGGCCCCGCTGCGCTGGGACGAGGACGACCTGGGCCTGCTCTTCTGCGCCGAGGACGAGGGCCGACGCCACCTCTGGCGCTTCGACGCCAAGACCTGTGCCGCCTTCACCCAGTTCGAGGGCGGCCACACCGCAGCCTTCGACCTGCAGGCAGGCACCCTGGTCGTGCTGCACGACAGCGCCCAGCACCCGCCCCGCCTCAGCGTGATGGAGGGCGACACACCGCTGCGCATGGAGTCCTTCAACGATGACCTGCTGAGGCCGCTGCGCATGGGCCGTGTCGAGCCCGTCGGCATCAAGGGCGCGCAGGGTGACGAGGTCCAGATGTGGCTGACCTACCCACCCGGCTTCGACGCCAAGCGCAAGTACCCTCTGCTGCACCTGATTCACGGCGGCCCGCATTCGGCATTCGGCGACATGTGGCATTTCCGCTGGAATGCCCAGCTGCTTGCCGCTCAGGGCTATGTGGTGGCCAGCGTGAACTACCACGGTTCCTCCGGCTACGGGCAGGCCTTCAAGGACGCCATCACCCAGCGCTGGGGCGAGCTGGAGCTGCAGGACATCGAGGCCGCCACCGACTGGCTGCTGAAAAAGCCCTGGATCGCCCGCGACCGCGTCTTCGCCAGCGGCGGCAGCTACGGTGGCTACATGGTGGCCTGGATGAACGGCCACGTGGATGCCGGCCGCTACCAGGCCTACGTGTGCCACGCCGGTTGCTACGACTGGCAGGCCATGTTCGCCGACGATGCCTACACCTGGCACGCGCAAGAGCTGGGCGCCTGGTACTGGGACGAGCCCGCGCGCGTGGCCGCGCAGAGCCCACATGCCTTTGCCCACCGCATGCAGACGCCGACCCTGGTCATCCACGGCGCGCAGGACTACCGCGTGCCGGATGCCCAGGGCCTGGCCTACTACAACACCCTCAAGGCCCGCGGCGTCGATGCCCGCCTGCTCTGGTTTCCCGACGAGAACCACTGGGTGCAGAAGCCGAAGAACAGCCAGCTTTGGTACCAGGAGTTCCTGGGCTGGCTCGCGGCGCATGACCCGGCGCGGCGCGGCGCGGTGCGGAGCAGGTCCAACAGGCGGGGGTGAGCGAAGTCAGCGCGGTCGGCAGGCGGCGCAGCCCCTGTGCAGGCAGGCCGGGTTCCCGCGGGACGTGCAGTTGCGCAAGCCGCGCGTTCAGGAGCGCCCGGGATGGACAGTGCGCCTGTTGGAGCAACGTCCTGCGTGGCTCCTGGCTATCCGATCGCCTTTCCAAGTCCTGCCATCAGGCTGGACAATCAGGCCACCTAACCCATTACCCACGCACCACCACACCTCGACCTTGCGTCACGCGGAAGCGCCCTGAGACCGGCGGACTGTTCGAGTCGCTTGCATGCTAACCGCATCCAGGCAGGCCCTCTCCCCGAGCTTCACCGAGCCGCGGCCCGGCGAGTACCGCGCAGGGCGGGGTTCAGCCCCTAGCGAGGCTCGCCGCTGCCCCAGTCCACATCGGCACAGAGCACACGCAGCCTCGCGTCCTGCCAGAAGGCCAGGGAGAGGGTCACGCACATGCGTGCGCCGTGCAGGCTGAGGTAGGGCCTCGTCACCTGCAGCTTGCCGACGGCCCCCACGGCGCGGCGGAAATAGGGGCGGCGGGACCAGCGGGCATCGCCCGAGGCGTCCAGGGGCGCGAAGCGCAGGTCGGGTCTGCTGCTCAGCACATCGGGGTGGATGCGCATGCCCAGGTCATGGCCATGCTCGTCGAGCAGGAAGCACATCTGCGCGCCCTTGATCGAGAGAAAGCCCTGGCAGGCCCGCTCCAGGGGCTCCCCGCCCTGCAGGCGGGTGACCGCCGACTGCACGGCGTCACGAAAGGGCTGCAGCAGCTCATCCTCGCGCTCGCGGCTCAGCATCTGGCGGTCCTCGATGTGATCCCAGAACCCGTCGATGGTGGGATTGGCCTGCGGCGCCAGCAGGTCGGGCTCGGGACGCCCCAGACCGAAGCCCTGCAGCAGGTCCACGTCGGCGTCCAGGGCCAGCTGCAGGTCGTCCCGGTCCTCGATGCCCTCCTGCAGCACCAGGGCGCCGCACTCATGCAGCAGGGCCACCATCTGCGCCATGATGCGGGCGATGCGCGGCGAGGCCAGGGCGCGCCTGGGCAGGCTCTTGTCCAGCTTGACGATCTCGGGCTTCATGCGCCAGACCCGGTCGAAGTTGGAATGCCCCGCGCCGAAGTCGTCCAGGGCCAGCAGGCAGCCAGTGCCGCGGGCCCGCTCGACGGCCTCCTCGAACCGCGCCCCCTGCGACATGATCTCCTCGGTGACCTCGAAGACCAGGCGGTGCATGGGCAGGCCCAGTTGCTCGACGACGTTCACGGCGCGGGCCAGCATCGGCGCCTCGTGGGCGGCCCTGACGAAGATCTCGGGGTGGATGTTGAGGAAGAGCCAGCAGTCGGGCACCTTCTGCGCAACAAAGTTGTGGACATGCAGCAGGCGGCACAGGCGGTCCAGCTGCATCTGCGAGTCGGCACCCTTGATCGCTGCAAAGACCTGACCCGGATCGATGCCCTCGCCCGACGGTGCCGTGAAGCGCGCCAGTCCCTCGTAGCCCACGGGACTGCGGTGCGGCAGGCTGTAAATGGGCTGAAACTGACTGCAGATGCGCAGCCCCTGGTGCGTCGCCGACCAGCGCCCGCCATCTTCCTGGATGGCGGCATAGAGGGCCTGCATGGTCCGCTCCACGTCCTGGTTCATGGCACTTCCGGCAACAATCGATCCCTGGATGCTAAGCCCCTGCCTTGCGTCAGGCTTGCAGCGTGGCCTGCAGCAAACGCCGCTCTGTGGATAATCACCGCGAGACTCACCTTGCCTGCCATGCTGATCCAGTTCTTTTACACCCTGCGTGCCGCCAAGCTGCCTGTCTCGGTGAAGGAGTACCTGACCCTGCTGGAGGCACTGAAGCTGGGCGTGCTGGACGCCGAGGACGGCGGCCCCACCGTCGATCGTTTCTACTACCTGGCCCGTACCACCCTGGTCAAGGACGAGGCCCACTTCGACAAGTTCGACCGCGCCTTCGCCGCCTACTTCAAAGGCGTGGAGTTGCTCACCGACTTCGCCCGCGAGCTGCCCGAGGAATGGCTGCGCAAGCACCTGGAACTGGAGCTGACGCCCGAACAGAAGGCCGAGATCGAGAAGCTGGGCTGGGACCAGCTGATGGAGACCCTGCGGCAGCGCCTGGAAGAGCAGAAGGAGCGCCACGAGGGCGGCAACCGCTGGATTGGCACCGGCGGCACCAGCCCCTTTGGTGCCTACGGCTACAACCCGCAGGGCGTGCGCGTCGGGCAGGACCGCGGCCGCAACCGCAGCGCGGTGAAGGTCTGGGACCAGCGAGCCTACCGCGACTACGACGACAACCTCGAGCTCGGCACCCGCAACATCAAGGTGGCCCTGCGCCGCCTGCGCCGCTTCGCCCGCGAGGGGTCGGAGCTGGAACTGGACCTGGACGACACCATCCACAAGACCGCTGCCAACGCTGGCATGCTGGACATCCGCATGATCCCGGAGCGGCACAACAAGGTGAAGGTGCTGCTGCTGATGGACGTCGGCGGCACCATGGACGAGCACATCCATCGCGTAGAGGAGCTGTTCTCGGCCGCCAAGAGCGAGTTCAAGCACCTCGAGTTCTATTACTTCCACAACTGCGTCTACGACTTCATGTGGAAGAACAACCGCCGCCGCTTCGCCGAAAAGATGCCCACCTGGGACGTCATCCGCAAGTACAACAAGGACTACAAGCTGATCTTCGTGGGCGATGCCACCATGAGCCCCTACGAGATCCTGCAGGCCGGCGGCAGCGTCGAGTACAACAACGAGGAGCCGGGCGCCGAATGGCTGCAGCGGCTCACGCACGCCTTCCCTAAATACGCGTGGATCAACCCCGAGCCCCAGGGCGTCTGGCAGTACCGCCAGAGCATCTCCATCGTCCAGCAGCTGATGCACCAGCGCATGTTCCCGCTCTCCATCACGGGGCTGGAATCGGCGATGCGGCTGCTGAGCAAATGAGGGCGGTCCTGCGCGCATTCACGGCCCTGGGCCTGAGCCTGCTGCTGAGCGCCTGCGGCACGCTGGGTGGCCTGAAGGAGGCCTTGGGCGGGAAGTCCGCGGCGACTGTTGCGGCCAATGCCCGGCTCAAGGCGGCCTACCGCCTGGACATCCAGGCCAGCGGCGAGGTGCAGGACCTGCTCGCCCGCCACCTGGACCTGGCCCGCTTCCAGCAGATCGCCGAGAACGACAGCCTCAGCCCTGTCGAGCTGGACCGCCTGGCCGCCGTCGCGCCCGAGCAGGCTCGCAGCCTGCTGGAGACACTGGGCTACTTCGACGCCCGCGTCGAGGTCCGGCGCCAGGCCAATGCGGACCACACCCAGCAAGACCTGACCCTCATCGTCGATCCCGGCCCCCGCAGCGTGGTGGGCGAGCTGGACCTGCAGTTCGAGGGCGAGCTCGATGCCGAGGCCGGCCAGCCCGAGGCACCCCGCGCCCTGGCCCTGCAGGCAGAGCTGCGCCAGCTGTGGCCAATGGGCAAGGGGCGCCCCTTCACCCAGTCCGCCTGGTCCTCCGCCAAGTCCGCCGTACTGGCACGCGCCCGCGCCCAGGGCTACCCGCTGGCCCGATGGGCGTCCAGCGAGGCCGAGGTCGATACCGAGACTCGTCTGGTGAGCCTCAAGCTGAGCCTAGACAGCGGCCCCCTCTTCCACCTGGGCAGCCTGCAGATCGAGGGCCTGCAGCACCAGTCGGAGGACACCGTGCGCCGCCTGGCCGGCTACGAGCAAGGCGAGCCCTACACCGAGCAGTCCCTGCTGGACTTCCAGGAGCGCCTGCTGCGCACTCAGCTCTTCGACGGTGTCACCGTGGACATCCAGCCCGAGGCCGCGCAGGCTGCGGCGGTGCCGGTAAGGGTGCGGGTCAAGGAGGCGCCGCGCCAGCAGGCCACCACGGGCATTGGCTACAGCGCCATGAACGGCTACAACGCCAGCGTCGAGCACCTGCACCGGCTGCCGGCCGGCCTGCCCCTGCGGGCCCGCAGCAAGTTCCAGCTGGGCCAGCTGCTGCGCAAGGCGGAGCTGGAGCTGAGCTCCCACCCGCAGCCCGACATGCAGCGCAACCTCGGTTCGTTGCAATGGGAGCAGGACCTCAACAACGACAAGAACATCCGCACCCTCAGCGCTCGCCTGGGCCGCCTGCGCGAAGCGGGCCATGACGAGCGCCTGGTCTTCGCCGAGATGCTGCGCTCCATCGAGTCCGGCGAGGCGGGCGAGTCCCTGCACTCAAGCGCCTGGTCGGGCAATGTGCAGTGGACACGCCGCCGCCTGGACAGCTTGCTGCTCCCGACCCAGGGCTACTCCGCCCAGCTGCTGCTGGGCGCCGGCCGCGCCGACAACAATGCCCCCAACCAGGACAGTGGCGTCTTCGGCCGCGCGCGCCTGCGGATCGAGTACTTCAAGCCCCTGCCCTCGGGTTGGCACCTCGGCGCCCGCACCGACATCGCCCAGATCATGGCCCGCGATCGCGTGGGCCTGCCCGCCAAGATGCTCTACCTTGCCGGCGGCGACGATTCCGTGCGCGGCTACGCCTACCAGAGCCTGGGCGTGGACAAAGAGGACGGCAGCCCCCTCGCCGCCGGTCGCAAGCTCTGGACGGGCAGCGTCGAACTCGCCCGCCCCGTGATGGACAGCCTGCCGATGCTGTGGGGCGCCGCCTTCGTTGATGCCGGTAACGTGGCCGACAGCTGGCAGTCTCTGCGGCCGGTGGTGGGCTATGGCGTCGGCGCTCGCCTGCGCAGCCCCGTGGGCGCGCTGCGCCTGGACCTGGCGCGTGCGCACAAGACCGGCAAGTGGCGCCTGCACTTCAGCGTGGGGATCGCCCTCTGATGGACATCGACAAGAACCCCGCCCCTGCCGCCCCCCCGAAACCGGCGAAACGCCGCCTGGGTCGCTGGCTGGCCTGGGGCCTGGTCCTGCCGGGCCTGCTGGGGGCCACGGCGCTGGGCGGCGTCTGGCTCATGGGCACCGAGGCGGGCACCGCCTGGCTGCTGCGCCAGGCCCCGGACCTGATCAGCGCTGATGCGCCCCAGGGCCGATTGCTGGGCGACTTCTCCGCACGACAGCTGCGCCTGCACCTGCCCGACGGCACCGATCTCCAGTTCGACGGCCTGCGCTGGCAGGGCCTGCGCCTGGGCTGGCATGAGTCGCCCCAGCTCTGGGCCCGGCTGGACGCCGACAGCCTGCGCGCCGACCGCCTCCAGGTTCGCTGGAAACCCTCTGATACGCCCAGCACACCGCTCACCGACCTGCGCCTGCCGCTGTCGGTGAAGCTCGGTCAGCTGACCCTCGGGCAACTGGACCTGCCGACGGTGAATGTGCAGCTGAGCCGGCTGGAGGCCAGCCTCAGCCTGGGCCAGTTGGACGCGCGCCATCAGCAGGTGCACGAGCTCCAGCTGCGCTCCCTGCAGTGGCAGGCCGTGCAGTTGCAGGGCCGGCTGCGGGCCGAGGCCGACGGGCCCATGACGCTGGCGGCAAGCCTGGACGCGCGAGGCCAGTTGCCCCAGGGCCCCGACTGGCAGGCCCGCCTCCAGGCGCAGGGCCCTTTGCTTGACCATGCCTTGAGGCTCGACTTCCAGGCTGCCGGCCAGTCCGTGGCCCTGCAGGCCCGGGCCAAGCCCATGGCGGACTGGCCCTTGGCAGGCCTGCAGGCCACGCTCAAGCAGTTCGACCTGGCCGCGCTGAATCCCGAATGGCCGCGCACGGCCCTCAGCGGCCAGTTGGCCCTGGAGGCCCAGCAATGGGAACAACCGGCCGACCTCAAGGGCCAGCTCAGCAATGCCCTGGCCGGCCCCTGGGACGAGCAGCGCCTGCCCCTGGCCCGACTGCAGGCGGACCTTCAGTTCGCGCCGGCGCACTGGCAGTCCCTGAAGATCCGCAGCCTGGAACTGGGTCTGGTGGATGCCAAGGGTCAGGCGGCAGGAAGCCTGCAGGCCCAGGGCCAACTGAGCCCTGTGCAGGCCTCGGACCTGCAGCTGCGCCTCAACGGCCTTCGCCTGGACGCCCTGCACAGCCAGCTGCTGGCCCTGGCCCTGGATGGGCAACTGCGGCTGCGCCGGGACGCGCCGGCGGCCTCGTCGGTCGAGCAGAAGACGGATCCCAAGCCCGACAAGAAGCCCGCCCCCACGGCCCCCCAGCCCCTCCCCTGGCTGGACCTGGAGGGCCAACTGAGCACCCGCCTCGCCACCTCCGGCGGCCAGCCCCTGGCCACGCCCCAGCTGCAACTCAAGGCACAACTGGGCGAACAGGGCTTGCGCCTGCATCGCGCCCAGCTGAGCGCCGGCAAGGCCACGGCCAGCCTGCAGGGCGAGTGGATACGCCAGGAGCAAGGCGACTGGCAAGCCAGCCTGCAGGCCCAGAGCCAGCAGCTGGACCCCGGCTTGCTGTGGAAGCCCGCCGCCGGCGCCAGCGCGCCGCACAGCCTCAACCTGCAACTGGGAGCCCAGCTTCACCGCAGTGCCGGCAGTCCCTGGCCCCAGGGCGAAGCCAGCCTGCGCCTGCTGCCCAGCCAGTGGGCGGGCCAGCCGCTGCAGGGCCAGCTGCAGTACCTGCGCGACGCCCAGCCCGCCCGCCTGCTCCTGAGCCTGGAGCAGGAGCGCAACCAACTGCGCGGAGAGGTCCTGGGCCTGGAAGACCGCCGCCCCGAGGCCCGCTTGCAGGTGCAGTGGCCGCGTCTGGCCGCCCTCGACCCCTTGCTGGCGGCCTTGGCCCCTGGCGTGACCCTGGACGGCGGGCTGCAGGGCGACATGACGCTGCGGGGCCAGATGCAGCCCTCCACCAGCCCCCGGGCGAAGTCCGCCTCCCACTGGAGCTGGACCAGCCAGGGCCAGCTGGCCCTGCAGAAAGTGCTGGTACGGGAGCCCGGGCGCCTGCTGGGCCTGGAGCAGGGCAAGCTGAACTGGCAGTTGGGTACGAGTCTGGGCGAGGCGCTGACCCTGAGCCTGGAGGCCGGCCCACTGCGCCTGGCCCAAGGCCAGCGCGCCCTGCAGCTGGAAGGCCTGCAGGCCCGCCTGAGCGGCAGCTGGACCCGCCACCAGCTGCAGCTGCAAGGCCAGGGCCGCCCGCTGAGCAGCACGGCTGGCGAGCCGCCCCTGCCCGGCGCCTCCCTGCTCCTGGCGATGGAAGGCCAGCTCAACGCCCTGCCCTGGGGCCTGTCTGGCGCGCCCGAGCCGCTGGACTGGCGCCTGAGCCTGCAGCAGGCCCGGCTGCGGCCGCTGCCCAGCACCAGCCAGGATCCCTGGCTGCAGATCGAGCCCCTGCAGGCCCGACTGGCCCTGAGCCCAGAGGCCCGGCTGCTCAGCGCCGAACTGCAGGAAGGCCGGGCCAGCCTGGCCGGCGGGCAGGCGCGGGTGCGCTGGAAGGAAGTCCGTTACCAGGCCCCGCAGCACAGCGCCGCGCCGCTGTCCCTTCAGGTGGATGCCCAGCTCGAGCCCCTGGCGCTGGCGCCCCTGCTGGCCAAGGCGCAACCTGATTTCGGCTGGGGTGGCGACCTGCTGGTCGATGGACATCTGCGCCTGGACACCCGACAGGGCACAAACCTGAGCTTCGAGCTACAGCGCCTGAGTGGCGACCTCAGCGTGACCGAAGACCGCGGCGTGCAACGCCTGGGCCTCACGGACTTCGGCCTGCGCCTGCAGGCCCGGCAGGGCTTGTGGTCACTGACCCAGGCCCTGGCCGGCGGCAACCTCGGCGGCCTGGGCGGCGCCCTCATCACCCGCACCGATCCGCAGGCCCTGCTGCCGCCGCTGGACGCGCCGCTGGAGGGCACGGTGCAGGCCAACGTCGCCAACCTGGCCACATGGGGCGGCTGGATCCCGGCCGGCTGGCGCGTCAGCGGCGCCATGACCGCCGGCTTCATGCTGGGCGGCACCCTGCGCGACCCGCAGCTGCGCGGTCTGGCCCAGGGCGAGGGACTGGCCGTTCGCAACCCCCTGCTGGGCGTGGACGTACGGGACACACGCTTCCAGCTGTCTCTGGAGGGCAGCCAGGCGCGCCTGCAGCAGTTCAGTGCCCATGCCGCCGACGGCGAACTGCGGCTCAGCGGCGAGGCCCGCCTGGGCGCGCAGCCCGACCTGCGCCTGGACCTGCAGGCCGAGAAGTTCGGCCTGCTGACCCGCCTGGACCGCCGCATCATTGCCAGCGGCCAGGGCAAGGTGCACCTGACGCCCGCCAGCGTGGACGTGCAGGGCGCCTTCCGCGTCGATGAGGGCCTGTTCGACTTCAGCAAGGGCGACGCGCCCACGCTGGACGAGGACGTGCGCGTGCGCCGCCCGGTCGCGGCGCCCGTGGCGGCGCGGCGCGAGAGCCCGCCGATGAAGGTCGCCGTGCTGCTGGACCTGGACCTGGGCGAGCAGATGAAGCTGCGCGGCCGCGGCCTGGACACCCGCCTGCAGGGCCAGCTCAAGCTGCAGCACAAGGATGGCAAGCCCAGCCTCGTCGGCACCGTGCGCACCGAGGGTGGCACCTACGACGCCTATGGCCAGAAGCTGACCGTGGAGAAGGGCGAGATCCTCTTCACCGGTGTGCTGGACAACCCCCGTCTGGACGTCCTGGCCGTGCGGCCCAACACCGACATCCGGGTCGGTGTGACGGTGGGTGGCACTGCGATCAACCCGCGCATCAAGCTCTTCTCCGAGCCCGAACTGCCGGATACCGACAAGCTCTCCTGGCTGCTGCTGGGCCGCGGCCCCGACGAGTTGGGCCGCGCTGACACCGCCCTGCTGCAGCGTGCTGCCCTGGCCCTGCTTAGCGGGGAAGGCGAATCGGCCTCGGGCAAGCTGATGAAAAACCTGGGGCTGGACGAGTTGTCCGTCTCCCAGGGGGCCCAGGACGACACCCGGGGCGCCATCGTGCGCGTGGGCAAGCAGCTCTCCAAGCGCGTCTACCTGGGCTATGAACGCGGCCTGAACGCCACCACCGGCAGTTGGCAGCTGATCTACCGCGTCGCCCAGCGTTTCACCCTGCGGGCCCAGAGTGGCGAGGACAGCGCCCTGGACCTGATCTGGCAGTGGCGTTGGCAGTGAGGCCGCCCCGGCCTCGCCGGACCGGCCTCTCAATCATGCGACAATCCGCGCCGCCCAGATCGCCGCCGCCAGTGGCGCGCGGGCCTGTCCTCCCCGTAGTTCAATGGATAGAACGGCCGCCTCCTAAGCGGCAGATACAGGTTCGATTCCTGTCGGGGGGACCATTTTGTGAAAGTGGGCGGCACCCCTCACAGGGGGCTCAGTTTTCGGTCGGCCGCAACTCGGTAGCAGCCCGCCAGCCACCTTGAGCGTCTTTCACCCG
The DNA here is from genome assembly GCF_014174515.1 of Mitsuaria sp. WAJ17. GTDB lineage: Bacteria > Pseudomonadota > Gammaproteobacteria > Burkholderiales > Burkholderiaceae_C > Roseateles_B. Next base: position 171,885 of record NZ_JACJUG010000003.1, on the reverse strand, counting down.
TCTAGCGTCATGGCCGCTGGAGGTCGCGCAGGGACTGTGCGGACCAAGCTCGAAAAAGCCTGGCATCAGAACCAGATGCACCCGCCTCAGCGCCCTCCAATGGTTCACAAGAATGAATTGCGAGCAGCTGCCAAGCAAGGGGGGCCGAAGCCGAACGACTGATCGCTCGCCGCCGCAGGATGGCTGCACCGCCGCAGCCGGCACTCGAAACCATGTCCGTCAAAAAACAGGCGCGGCCCTGAAAGGCCCATGCGTGGGGTGATGCAATGGCACCCGATCTTGCAATCGGCACAGCGTGGGGCGCGTGCGAAAGGCTCTCTGGAAACCCGACCATCGAGATCACATCGCCGATGGCAATGTCCTCACCAAAATCTGCAATGTGCGTCTCGTCGAATGCGAGGATGAGCGCCGATTCTGGCAAATCCGTGCTCGCAAGCGGCAGTGCTGCCACAGGGGTCGGCCCGGCCTGATCTTGAACCGCATGCCAAAGTGGCCGCCCCTCCGACAAGAGTGGTAGTGAACAGCGCGCCCGCAAATTGGCATCGTGCGCATTCATGGCCACCTCAATTTCGAGGCGATCAGCCACGGGCTGTCCGCAACTCCCCGCAAACGCTGATTGCGTGCTGACGAGGAACAGCGCGTCGCCCTTCCGATAAAAGAAGGCACTGCTTCTGCAGAGGCGCTGTGTGCCACGAAATGCCACCAGCGGCGTCACGGCGAGCCACATGGGATCGATGGAAGCAACATCCAGGGGCGCGGGCGTCATCCGCAGACCTCGCTGCAGAACCGCACGATGTCGGGCGACCTCTCGCTCAAATGCGGCAAGGACGATGTCTGACATCTCTGAATGCAGCATGAGCGTCCGCGCGGTTTCTGCGTGTGCGTCGAACGAAGCTGACAGCCTCAGCAGCCCGGCTGCCGAGAGGGAATCAATGACCGCAGGCAACAAGGCATCCAATGCCACCAGGCCGCCCTTCAGTTCGCAGATTCGCTCCGTGGCTTCTTGAAGGTTTTTCAAAGCACGCTCCAGATAGGCAAAAAAAAACGCGGCCTAGCCGCGCTTTCATCGACACAGCCAGTTGGCCTGGCCGCATCCTTGGGTGAGCGATGGTCAGCTCATGCAGCGAATGCGTGATGCCTGCGGACCCTTTTGGCCCTGAGTCACCTCGAACTCCACGCGCTGGTTCTCGTTGAGCGTCTTGAAGCCGCCACCTTGAATTTCCTTGAAGTGAGCAAAGAGGTCCTTGCCACCATCATCCGGCGTGATGAAGCCAAAACCCTTGCCTTCATTGAACCACTTCACGGTTCCAGTTTGAGTCGTCATATTGATTTCCTTTTTTAATTGCAAAGTGCGAAATTGCACTCAGCGAAGAGACGCCAAGAAAATCTTCTGGGGATTCAACTGGGGTCCTGGCAGAACGCCGGACTAAGTGGAAAGTCCTAAGAGCGGACGGTCTTGTGCATATCAGCGAAGCCATAGTAGTCCTAAAAACGCCAGCGGTGCAAGTTTATTTGCAGCACCTTCGACCGCTCCCAAAAGGGGCATGCCTTTGCATTTAAAAACAAATATGGAAAATCGTCACGATAGCTCGCGATTTCGTGAGAGCAGGCTAGCCGCCGCATTCAATGGCAGAGGCAAAAGAAAACGGCTGCTCGATTCCTGAATCAGTAGCGACCGCCGCCGAACCCGCCATTCCCATAGCCAACATCTTGACGCTTGCTTGCGCGGAATTCAGACGGGCCAGCCAACTTCGCCGCGCCGCGATCGTCACGAGGGCGAGCCAGGTTCACAACAATGGCGCGCCCCCCAACGGAAAGGCCGTTCAGACCTTTGATGGCCGCTTGCGCACACTCGGCGCTTGCCATCTGCACAAAGCCAAAGCCTTTGGAGTGACCGGTCTCTTGGTCCATCAACACCTTGGCCGAGGCGACTTCACCGAATTCGCAGAAGTTGCTTTTGAGCGTCTCGTCCGTGACGGAGTAAGGGAGATTTCCCACGTAAATCTTGCTGGTCATTTGAATACCTTTCGGATGGTTGATTCACATCGTCTCGATGTGTGCGAGCAGACTTTGCATCTGCATCAGCGGCCTGACGAATCGCATTGATTTGCGATCACGCATCAGAATGCCGCTGCGCTGGGCATTGGCGTTTGAAACCACCCTTGGGTGACCGCAATGACTTTGGCGGCTTCTCGGGAAGCGAAAGTCTTGTCGAGGGCGTGCGTTCTGGGTGAGCCGTCGCCACCTTGAATCCGCCGCACCGCAACAGCGGCTCTGAAGCGGCCGCAGTCAGTCGAGTGTGTCGAGGGCAAGACGACGTATTGGCCCATGGGAATGGCTGTTGAAATGGGGATCAATCAGTTTGAGAAACGCAGGCATTGTTGATTGCCTGAGTGAGCTGCTTGGCTCAGTTGACCGAAGCTCTGCGGCCAAAGGGGCGACTGGCGTCGCACGCACCGGACTGGAGGAATAGCTCGCCGCTGAGGGGATGCGGCGCTGTCCGGCATCCCTTAAATGTACACCGGATCAGTAAAAACCGGAAATTTCCGGATCCCTGAGGATTCCGCACTGCGGAAGCGACGGCGAGCCTGCAACCGACTGCAACTTGCTGCGGCAATAGACCAACGCCTTAGAGACGTGCACGCCTGCTGAGCCGGAACAGAACTCGGGCCAGCCCGTCCGGGAACATGGGCCCCCCCGATCCGGATGCCATCCAGCCTCAGCGTCAACGCACGGGCCGCGGTGTTGGAGTCCTTCAGGCAGGTCTCGACGCTGGGCCAGCCAAAGGTGGCGTAGGCATGATCGACGGCGGCCCCGGCAAGCGTCGAGGTCCAGGCCCTGCCCTCGATGGGCCGGCAGCAGCCACAAGGGTGAGCGCCCTGGGTCAACCGGACTTCTGCGTGAAGCCGCAGGCCCCCACCGGCTGGTCGCCATGACGGATCACCCCCATGCCCAAGCCCAAGCCCTGCGTCTCCCAGACTCGCAGCCCGGCATCCAGCCGCGCCCTTGCCGCCGCTGCCGTCAGCGGTGCTCCGCCATTGCACCCGCGCGCCCCGTGTGATTTGCAACACCTGGCCTCCCCTGACTTTCCGCACTGTGCTTGCGCCAGGCGCACCATGGTGTCCAAGCCGCCGCCTCATGGCCGCTGATGGAGCATGCGATGGTCCTGAACTGCTTGAAATCCAGCCGTAGAACCGGCCTGCCACCCCCCGGCGCAGCCAGGCGTCGCGTGCAACCCACGGCGGGGGGCGGCATAAACCCCTGATCTGGGCGCTTCAGGCCCCGCTCATCGTGCCGTGACACAGGGGGCGGGACCTATACTTGAAGCGTCCCCTCACTTGGGATGCTGCCCTCGACGGGGCGGCGACATGACTGGATCTCACCGATAGGAAACACTCGCATCATGAGTGCCAAACTGAAAGTCGCCGGATGGGTGGCCCTGGGGGCCGTGGCAGGTGCATTGACCACCATGCAGTTGCAGGCGAACGCACGGAGCAGCCTCTCGCCGCTGCCCCTGGAGGAGATGCAGCAGCTGGCCGCCGTGTTCGGCATGGTCAAGTCTGATTACGTCGAGCCCGTCGATGAGAAAAAGCTGATCAACGACGCCATCGCCGGCATGGTCTCCGGCCTGGACCCACATTCGCAGTTCTTCGACAAGAAGAGCTTCAAGGAATTCCGTGAAGGCACCACTGGCCGCTTCGTTGGCGTGGGCATCGAAATCGGCATGGAAGACGGCCTGGTCAAGATCGTCTCCCCCATCGAGGGCTCGCCCGCCTTCCGCGCCGGCCTCAAGAGCGGCGACCTGATCACCCGCATTGACGACACCGCCGTCAAGGGCCTCACCCTGGACCAGGCCGTCAAGCGCATGCGCGGCGAGCCGGCCACCAAGGTTCAGCTGACCATCTTCCGCAAGCTGGAGAACCGCTCCTTCCCCGTGACCATCGTGCGCGAGGAGATCAAGGTCGTCAGCGTGCGCGGCAAGGTCATCGAGCCCGGCTACGCATGGCTGCGCCTGAGCCAGTTCCAGGACCGCACGGTGGACGACTTCGTCAAGAAGCTCGAGGAAATCTACAAGCAGGACCCCAAGCTCAAGGGCCTGGTGCTGGACCTGCGCAATGACCCGGGCGGCCTGCTGGAAGGCGCCGTGGCGGTGTCGGCGGCCTTCCTGCCCCGGGACGTCGAGGTGGTCTCGACCAATGGCCAGATCGCCGAGTCCAAGGCCAGCTTCAAGGCCAGCCCCGAGTATTACCAGCGTCGCGGCAGCAACGACCCGCTGAAGAAGCTGCCCGAATCCCTCAAGAGCATCCCGATGGTGGTGCTGGTCAATGAAGGCTCCGCCTCCGCCAGTGAGATCGTGGCCGGCGCCCTGCAGGACCACAAGCGCGCCGTCATCATGGGCGCCCAGACCTTCGGCAAGGGCTCGGTGCAGACCGTGCGCCAGTTGAGCCCGGAGACCGCGCTGAAGATCACCACCGCGCGCTACTACACCCCCAGCGGCCGCTCCATCCAGGCCAAGGGCATCGTGCCCGACGTCATGCTGGACGAGACCGCCGAGGGCAATGTCTTCGCTGCCCTGCGCATGCGCGAGGCCGACCTCGAGAAGCACCTGCAGAACGGCCCCGAGGACAAGGACGAGGCCCGCGCCAAGGCCCGCGAGGAGGCCCGCGCCAAGCTGGAAGCCGAGTACGCCAAGAACAAGGACTCGATCAAGCCCCTGCCCGAGTTCGGCTCGGCCGAGGACTTCCCGCTGCAGCAGGCCCTCAACCAGCTCAAGGGCAAGCCGGTGCTCGTCTCCAAGACCGCCACCGAACGCAAGGCCGAGGCCAAGACCAGCGAGTAAGCGCCCACCGGACCATCGCCAGAAGACCCGCCAGGCCAGTCGGCCGGCGGGTCTTTTTCTTTGTGGCACGCCCCTGGCGCAGCGCTATGCTTGCCGCATGAATGACGAACAGCTGCTGCGCTATTCGCGGCACATCCTGCTCGACGAGATCGGCGTCGAGGGGCAGGCACGGATCCTTTCCGGCCATGCGCTGGTGATCGGTGCCGGCGGTCTGGGCTCCCCGGTCGCGCTGTACCTGGCCACCGCCGGCGTCGGCACCCTGACCCTGGTAGACCACGACACCGTGGACCTCACCAATCTGCAGCGCCAGATCGTTCACCGCCAGGACCGCATCGGCCAGCCCAAGGTCGAGTCCGCCGCCCTGACGCTCAGGGCGATCAACCCCGAGCTGAATGTCCAGCCTCTGCAGGAGAAGGTGGACGCCGCCCGTCTGGACGCCCTGGTGCAGTCGGCCGACGTAGTACTGGACTGCTCGGACAACTTCGCCACCCGCCATGCCGTCAACGCCGCCTGCGTGCGGCACCGCAAGCCCCTGGTCTCGGGCGCAGCGGTGGGTTTTGACGGGCAGATCAGCGTCTACGACAGCCGGTCCGGGCAAACGCCCTGCTACGCCTGCGTGTTCCCGCCGGACGCTCAGTTCGAGGAGGTGCGCTGCGCCGTCATGGGCGTGTTCGCTCCCCTGGTGGGCATCATCGGCAGCCAGCAGGCGGCAGAGGCGTTGAAGCTGCTGGCCGGCATGCCCGCCACCCTGGCCGGCCGCCTGCAGATGCTGGACGCGCGCCAGATGCGTTGGAGCGAGATTCTCTTGCAGCGTGACCCCGAATGCCGCTGCTGCGGCACCGCATAACCCATCCTAGGCACAATAAATTCAACCATCGGCGCCAAATGAGGAAATAACATTTCTCAGCGACTGCACTACAGTTCGGCCCGCGCCGCCCCACCGGGACACCGCATGAGCAAGCACAAGAACAAGCTGACCGCCCGCAATTTCCCCTCGGCCAAGGACGAAGCCCGCCTGGCCCAGGCGCGCCCAACACCGGACTACGACGGCCCCAACAGCGCCTACCGCCTGGCCTTCACCGACGACGACTTCATGCTGCGCGAGGAGCTGCGTCCGGTGCGCATGCAGCTGGAGCTGCTCAAGCCCGAGCTGGTGCAGCAGGAGCAGGGCATCAAGTCCACCATCGTGATGTTCGGCAGCGCCCGCATCCCGGACCAGTCCAGCGCCGAGGTCCGCGTGGCCGAGGCCCAGGCCCTGGGCGATGCCGCCACGCTGAAGCGCGCCCAGATGCAGCTGCAGATGAGCCGCTACTACGAAGAGGCGCGCCGCTTCGCCGGCATCGTCACCCGCGAGAGCCTGGCGCGCGGCAACCCCATCTACGTGGTGACAGGCGGCGGTCCCGGCATCATGGAGGCGGGCAACCGCGGCGCGCATGAAGTGGGCGGCAAGAGCATCGGCCTGAACATCGTGCTGCCCCACGAGCAGCACCCCAACCCCTACATCACGCCGGAGCTGTGCTTCCGCTTCCACTACTTCGCGCTGCGCAAGATGCACTTCCTGATGCGCTCGGTAGCGCTGGTGTGCTTCCCCGGCGGCTTCGGCACCCTCGATGAACTCTTCGAGGCCCTCACCCTGATCCAGACCGGCAAGTGCCGCCGCCGGCCCATCCTGATGTTCGGGCGCGATTTCTGGTCGCGCCTGATCGACTTCGAGCTGCTGATCGAGACCGGCATGATCAGCCCGGGCGACGAGCAGCTCTTCCACTTCGTCGATTCCGCCGAGGAGGCCTGGGCCTTGCTCGAGTCGGAGTACGACCTGACCCAAGCCCACCACGACTGAACTCCCTGAAGAGGATGCCATGACCACACTGCGCAACGTCTCCCTCATTGGCGCGCCGACCGACATCGGCGCTGGCGCTCGCGGCGCCAGCATGGGCCCGGAAGCCCTGCGCGTGGCCAATATCGGCCCCACGCTGGAGAGTCATGGCGTCAACGTGGTGGACCGCGGCAACCTCAGCGGCCCCTACAACCCCTGGCAGCCGCCGGTGGACGGCTACCGCCACCTGCCCGAGGTGGCGGCCTGGAACCGTGCCGTGCATGACGCCGTCTATGCCGAGCTGAAGCTGGGCCGCATGCCCATCCTGCTGGGCGGCGACCACTGCCTGGGCCTGGGCTCCATCAGCGCCGTGGCCCGTCACTGCAAGGAGCAGGGCAAGAAGCTGCGCGTGCTGTGGCTGGACGCCCACGCCGACTTCAACACCAGCGAGCTGACCCCCAGCGGCAACATCCACGGCATGCCGGTGGCCTGCCTGGCCGGTTTCGGCCCCAAGGAGCTGATCGAGATCGGCGGTTTCAGCAAGGAGCATCCGGCCATCAGCCCGAAGTGGGTGCGCCAGATCGGCATCCGCAGCGTGGACGCCGGCGAGAAGCGCTTCGTGCACGAGCAGGAGCTCGAGGTCTTCGACATGCGCTACATCGACGAGATGGGCATGCGCCACACCATGGAGCTGGCCCTGGCCACCCTGGATGCCAACACCCATCTGCACGTCAGCTTCGACGTGGACTTCCTGGACCCGTCCATCGCGCCCGGCGTGGGCACCACCGTGCCCGGCGGCCCCACCTACCGCGAGGCCCAGCTGTGCATGGAGATGATTGCCGACACCGGCCGCCTCGCCTCCCTGGACGTCATGGAGCTCAACCCCGCGCTGGATGAGAAGAACCGCACCGCCACGCTGGCCGTGGACCTGATCGAATCGCTGTTCGGCAAATCGACGCTGATGCGCAAGTGATGCAGGCGATGCGCCCGCCTGTGGCGAGCCTGCATCGAAGCCCGCTCAGGCACTGATGATCCAGCCCTCCACTGGGTCGATCAGCGCCGGCAATCCGTAGCCCGGCTGCTGGCTGGCCCAGGCAGCCTGCAGCAGGCACAGCGCGGCATCAAGGCTGTCGCCCGTGGCATCATCGACCAGGGCCTCGCGCTGCGCATGGCTCAGCTTCAGGCGCAGGCCCAGGCGGCTGCGGCCCTGCTCCAGAGCCTCGACCAGGTCCTTGCGGGCGATGAGGCGCTCGGGCGTCTGCCTGGCGAGGGCGTCGCTCTTGTAGGAGCGGCGCTGGATCAGCTCGCGCGCCAGCAGGCCTGGGTAGGCCTCCAGCGCCACGCGCTCGGGCCGGCCCTCGCAGAGCCCCGGCAGCGTGGCCTCGGCGGCGCGCAGCAGGGGCACGCCGGCATGCATCATCCAGGCCACCGGCGGGTTCACCCATTTCATGCTGGGCGAAGCCCCGGCCGGACCGTCGCAGGCCCGGTGCGCGAACTTGCTGCCCGTGGGGCGTGGTGCCATGAAGGCCTGGAACTGCTGGCGCAGCTGTGCCCGCGTCTGGGCACAGAAATGGTCCATCAGGGCCGGCCATTGGCGCGGCCAGCCCAGCGCATCGACCAGCTCGCGCGGCAGCCCAAAAGGCAGGTCGAAGCCACCCAGCCAGGCCGGCAGCCCGCACAGTCGCTCGCGCACCGCGTCCAGGGTGCTGAAGCGCTCCAGGGCCGCCAGGCGCACGACGGCGCCACGCCGTTCGCCCAGGGCCAGCACCACGGGTTTGCGGGTACCGGGGCTGGAGGAGAAGTCAAGCCCCAGCAAAGACGGGCTTTCAATTGTCATGGGGCTCGGCATGCTCGCGACTTTATCGACATTGCGCAGACAGCGTAGAGGGAGCGCGCATGCCCAGTACCACCCCCCCGCCTGCGGAAGGCCGCATGCAGCCTGCCACGGCGGATAGCCCCGAAGTGCTGGTCCAGACCCGGCACGAGATGATGCTGGCCGGGCGCCGGCTGGCCTACCAGGCCAGCGTCGGCTCCCTCACCCTGCGCGAGCAGGGCCGCAGCGACGAGCAGGACAAGGCCCAGGACGACAAGGCCCAGGCCCAGCTCTTCTACATCGCCTACACGCTGGACGGCTGCAGCGCCGGGCAGCGCCCCCTCACGTTCTGCTTCAATGGCGGCCCCGGCTCCAGCAGCGTCTGGCTGCACCTGGGCCTGCTGGGACCGCGTCGCGTCAGCTGCGATGACATGGGCCATTCCGGCCGACCTCCCTACGGCCTTTGCGACAACGAGGCCACCCTGCTGCTGGAGTCGGACCTGGTTTTCATCGACCCGGTGGGCACCGGCTTCTCGCGCATGAGCCCCGGTGAGAAGAGCAGTGAGTTCCACGACTACCAGCGCGACCAGGACGCCGTGGCCGAGTTCATACGCCTCTACCTCAGCCGCCATGGCCGCTGGGCCAGCCCCAAGTTCCTGATTGGCGAGAGCTACGGCACCACGCGCGCGGCCGGGCTGGCCCGCCTGCTGCAAGAGCGCCATGACATCGACCTCAACGGGCTGATGCTCGTCTCCACAGCCCTGGACTACCAGACCCTGTCCTTCGACCACGGCAACGAGCTGCCCTATGCCCTCTTCCTGCCCGCCTACACCGCGGCGGCCTGGTACCACCGGGCCCTGGCGCCCGCTCTGCAGCAGAAGCCGCTGCGGGAGGTGGTGGCCGAGGCCGAACGCTTCGCCCTGGGTGACTACTGGAACGCACTGATGCAGGGCAGCCGCCTGGGCGCGGCGCAGCGCGAGCGCGTGGCCACCGAGCTGGCGCGGCTGACCGGCCTGAGCCTCGCTTTCGTCCAGCGCTGCCAGCTCCGCGTCGAGGACGGGCGCTTCTTCAAGGAGCTGCTGCGCGAGCGGGGCCTGACCGTGGGCCGCATCGACGCCCGCTTCACCGGCCAGGACCGCGACGATGCCGGCGAGCATGCCGAGGAGGATCCCGGCATGAACAACCTCGCGGGCGCCTATGCCGTGGGCATCAACCGCCTGCTGCACGAGCAGCTGGGCTACCAGAGCGACGCGCCCTACCTCGTCCATGCGCCGCTGTACAAGAACTGGGGCTGGAAGGGCTTCGAGAACCGCTATGTAGCCGCCGGAGAGTCCCTGCGCCGCGCGCTGCAGGCCAATCCCGCCATGCAGGTCTATGTGGCCAGCGGCTACTACGATCTGGCCACGCCGCCCGCGGCAGGGGACTACAGCCTGTCCCACCTGGGCCTGCGCGAGGGCCTGCAGGCCAATGTGCGGGTCAGCTACTTCGAGGCCGGGCACATGATGTACATCGAGCGCCAAGGCCGCGAGCGCATGGCCGGTGAGCTGCGCGCCTTCGTGCGCGAGGCCGCAGGCAAGACCTGACCCCCGGCGCGACGCGCGCCGCGGCGGGCTGCGTCCTCAGGCCAGCTTGAAGACCGCCACCGTCTGCGCCAGTTCGTCGGCCTGATGCTGCAGGCTCTGTGCAGCGGCGGCCGACTGCTCCACCAGGGCGGCGTTCTGCTGGGTCATCTGGTCCAGCTGCGAGATGGCCGTGCCGATCTGGTTGATGCCGGTGCTTTGCTCAGAGGTGGCGTGGCTGATCTCGCTGACGATGTGGCTGACGCGCCCGATCGCCGCAGTGATCTCCTGCATGGTCTGCCCGGCATGCGCCACCAGGGCGGCACCGGACTCCACGCTCTCGGTGCTACTGGTGATCAGGCCCTTGATCTCCTTGGCGGCCTCGGCGCTGCGCTGGGCCAGGCTGCGCACCTCGGCGGCCACCACGGCAAAGCCTCGGCCCTGCTCGCCCGCCCGGGCGGCCTCGACCGCCGCGTTCAGGGCCAAGATATTGGTCTGAAAGGCGATGCCATCGATCACGGAGATGATGTCACTGATCTTGCGCGAGGACGCGCTGATGCGGTCCATGGTGGCGACCACCTCGCCCACCACCGTGCCGCCACGCTCGGCCACGGCCGAGGCCTCGCGGGCCAACTCATTGGCCTGGCGGGCGGAGTCAGCGTTGTGGCGCACGCTGGCCGTCAGCTCTTCCATGGCCGAGGCCGTCTCCTCCAGGTTGGACGCCGCCTGCTCGGTGCGATGGCTGAGGTCATGGCTTCCCGCCGCCACTTCCTTGGAGGCCGTGGCGATGCTGTCCGTCGCGCTGCGCACGCCCGTGACGACGTCGCGGATGGCGTCCTGCATGCCCTGCACCCCCTGCATCACTTGGGCGGTCTCGTCGGCCCCATGGACGCTGATAGGCTGGCTGAGATCCTGGCGGGCGATGCGTTCCGTGGTGTCCACCGCCAGGCTCAGGGGCGCCAGGATGGAGCGGATGTTGAACAGGGTGTAGGTGCCGATCACCAGGATGCTCACCAGCATCACGCCGACGAGCGCGATGCGGATCTGCCTTTCCTCGCTGTCCAGGCGGGCCACCTCGTCCTCGCCGTGCTGGTCCACCAGCTTGGTCATCTCGGCCAGATGCTTGTCCAGGGCCCGCACCGGCGCCTTGATGGGTTCGGTCGCGCGGTTGGCCGTGGCGGTGTCGGGGAACTCGCCCTTCCGGATGCGCTCGATGATGCCGCCGAAGCCCGTGCGGTACTCGGCCAGAGGCTGGCGCATCTCCGCAGGCATCTTCTTCACGGCGGGCGCGATGTCCAGGCGCTCGATGGCGTCCAGGCCCTTGTTGACCTTGCCGAAAGTCTCCTCCCATTCGCCGCGGTACTTGGCGACGGCCTTCTCATCGACGAGATTGATCATCAGGTCCTTCTCGTAGCGCCGCAGGTTGCCGATGCCGGCGCGTACGCCAGCCAGCTGGGTCAAGGTCTCGACGTCATTGCCGACGTAGTGCTTGAACTGGGTCTTGGCACGCGAGAGGCTCCACAGCCCGTTCCCGCCTATCACCAGCATGGCCATCATGGCCAGGACCGCAAGCACATAAAGCCGTGTGCGAATCGTGTAGTTCCGGAGCGCAAGCATGGAATCCCCTTTGCATGGCCATGGGCACGCAAAGGGTAGCTTTCAGGCTCCCGGCTTACAAGCACCCAGGCGTGAATGCGGGGTCATGTCTTGCGCCAAAGTGCCTCCATTGCAACAGCGAAGCGGCCGCTGATCTCCGCCTGGCGCTCGTGGCGCCCCTGCTGCAGGCGCTGCCGGCCTGCCACATGGACCGACTGCAGCACCTCCCCCTGGCTGGCGAAGACCAGGCCGTCCAGCGTCGCCGACGAGGGCAGGCCCAGCAGGCCTGAGGCAGCCGGGTCCAGCACCAGGAAGTCGGCGCGTGCGCCGACCTCCAGGCCCCATTGCCTGAAGCCGGCCGGCGCAGCACTGCCCTGGCGCACGGCCTCGAACAGGCGCCCGGCCGTCGAGGGCTGAACGCCGGGGCGCGCCGCCACATTGCGCTGCTGCAGGCCCAGGCGCTGGCCGTACTCCAGCCAGCGCAGTTCCTCCACCCAGCCGCGGCCCACATGGCTGTCCGAGCCCAGGCTCAGCGCCACGCCGGCTTCCAGCCAGCCCCGCAGATCGCAGAGCCCGTCGCCAAGGTTGGCCTCTGTCGTGGGGCAGATCACGGCGCCGGCGCCGCTGGCGGCCACGGCGGCGATCTCCTCGGGCGTGCTGTGCGTGGCATGCACCAGCTGCCAGCGCTCATCGGGCCGGAAGTCCTCGCAGAGATAGGCCATGGGGCGCCGCCCGGTGACCGCCAGGCAGTCGCGCACCTCGGCCTGTTGCTCGCTGATATGGATGTGGATGGGCAGGTCCCTGTCCCCCACCAGGGCCTGCAGGGCGCGAATGTCCTGGGCATGCGCCGCGCGCAGCGAGTGCAGGGCCACGCCGGCGTTGAGCAAGGGCCGGCCGGCGGCGTTGAGACGCTGGCTCGCCTGCCAGACCCAGGCGGCATCGGTCCGGAAGCGGCGCTGGTCCACGCGCAGCGCGGGCTGGGCGAAGCCGGCGTGGGCGTAGAGCACCGGCAGCATCGTCAGGCCCAGGCCGGCGTCCTCGGCCGCATCGGCCAAGGCCCAGCTCATGGCCAGCTCATCGGGGTAGGCGCTGCCGTCGTCCTGGTGATGCAGGTAGTGGAACTCGCAGACCTGGGTGTAGCCACCGCGCAGCAGCTCCAGGTAGAGCTGGGCCGCGATGGCCTGGAGCTGAGCAGGCGTGGTGCGCAGGGCCACGCCGTACATGCGATCGCGCCAGGACCAGAAGTCGTCGCTGTCGCTGTCGCGCTGCTCGGCCAGGCCGGCGAAGGCACGCTGGAAGGCATGGCTGTGGGCATCGACCAGGCTGGGCAGCACAGGCCCCTGCAGGCGCTGCGCATCCGGAGGGCAGGCTTGGCCGGCCTCGACGGCGGCCCAGTGGCCACGGGCGTCGATGCTCAGCAGCACATCAGCCTGCCAGCGGCCTTCGACCCAGGCCTGGGGCGCGAAATAGCGTTGGCTGACCGTGCTCATGCGGCGGGCTTCCATTGCAGATACGTGGACAGCAGCGCACGCAGCAGCGGCTGCACGCGGGCGGCCAGGGCCGGCTCGTAGGCGTAGGGCGGGGTCTCGCTCATGTAGCAGCACTGGCACATCTCCAGCTGCACCGCATGCCAGCCATTGGCCGGCTGGCCATAGTGGCGGGTGATGAAGCCTCCCTTGAAGCGGCCGTTGACCACCTGGGTGTAGTCCTGCTGCGCTGCCTGCACGGCGCCCAGGCTCTGCGTGATCGCAGGATCACAGCTCTTGCCATCGGCCGTGCCCAGATTGAGGTCGGGCAGCTTGCCCTCGAAAAGCCAGGGCAGTTCGGAGCGGATGCTGTGGGCGTCGAAAAGCAGGGCGTGGCCGTGGAGACTCTTGACCCGGTTCATCTCGGCCGTCAGCGCGCGGTGGTAGGGCAGCCAGTACAGCTGGCGGCGGCGGTCCTTCTCGGCTTCGTCGGGAGCCTGCCCGTCCTGGTAGAGCGGTTCGCCGGTGAAGAAGCGCGTGGGGCACAGCTCGGTGTTGGAGGCGCCGGGGTACATGGGCGTGTCCTCGGGCGGGCGGTTCAGGTCGATCAGGTAGCGCGAGTAGCGCGGCACGATGAGGCTGGCGCCCAGTTCCTCGGCGATGGCACCGTAGAGCTGCTCCAGGTGCCAGTCGGTGTCCTCGCTGGCCAGGGCCCGCGGCACGTAGCGGGGCTGCTGGTCTTCGGGTATCTCGTGGCCCACGTGGGGCATGGAGATGATCAGGGGCGTGCGGCCTTGCCGCAGTCGGAAGGGTGCAGTCATGGAGGGCTCTTCTGGAGGGGTTCAGGCGCGCAGCACGCCGCCGCGCACCACAAGGCGTAGCGGGTTGCGGCCGAAGAAGTAGGACAGCTCGTTGGGATGGTCGATGTCCCACAGGCAGAAGTCGGCGCGCTGGCCGGCCCGCAGCTGGCCGCGGTCCCGCAGTCCCAGTGCGCGGGCCGCGTTCACGGTGACGCCGCGCAGCGCCTCCTCCGGCGTGAGGCGGAACTGCGTGCAGGCCATGTTGAGCATCAGCAGCAGCGAGAGCGTGGGCGAGGTGCCGGGGTTGTGGTCGGTGGACACGGCCATGGGCACGCCCGCCTCGCGCAGCGCGGCGATGGGCGGCAGCTTGGTTTCACGCAGGAAGTAGTAGGCGCCAGGCAGCAGCACGGCCACGGTGCCACTGGCCTTCATGGCGGCAATGCCAGCCTCGGACAGATGCTCCAGGTGGTCGCAGGAGAGTGCGCCGAACTCACAGGCCAGTTGGGTACCGCCTTGATCGGAGAGCTGCTCGGCATGCAGCTTCACCGGCAGGCCCAGGGCCCGGGCTGTCTCGAAGACGCGGCGGGTCTGGGCGCTCGTGAAGCCGATGCCCTCGCAGAAGGCGTCCACCGCATCGACCAGGCCCTCTCGCTTGAGCTTGGGCATCCACTGGCAGACGGCATCGATGTAGTCGTCCGCCCTCCCCTGAAACTCCGCCGGCAGCGCGTGAGCGCCGAGGTAGGTGGTACGCACGTCCAGGCCCAGCTCGGCCAGGCGGCGCGCCACGCGCAGCATCTTGGCTTCCGATGCCTGCGAGAGGCCATAGCCAGACTTCACTTCCAGCGTGGTCACGCCTTCGGTCATCAGCGCCAGGGCGCGGTGCGCGGCCTGGGCATAGAGCTGGTGCTCGCTGGCCTCGCGCGTTGCCGCGACCGAGGAGCGGATGCCTCCGCCGGCCCGTGCGATCTCCTCGTAGCTCGCCCCCTTGAGCCGCAGCTCGAACTCATGCGCCCGCTGGCCGCCATAGACCAGGTGAGTGTGGCAGTCGATCAGGCCCGGCGTGACGACGGCGCCGGCCATGTCGTGGACCTGGTCCGCCGTGCCGGCGAGGTCGTCCGGCAGATCGGCACGGGCGCCGACCCACAGCAGGCGGCCGTCCTGGGACAGCATCGCGCCGTCCTCAATCCAGCCCCAGTCACCGGCCGGTCCCGCCTCGTCGGACATCGTGGCCAGGCGGCCCTGGGTCCACAGTGTGGTCTTGCTCATGCCTCGTCGCTCCATTGCATCCACCAGGCCTGGCCCTCGCCAGACCGCCCACCCTTGAACACGCAGCGCTGCGCCACCGGCGACTCGCACCAGGCCAGGCTCATGGGACGCAGCGCCATCGCGCGGCCGCCGTGCTCCAGCACGCCCCCGTGGCCGGTGAACATGCCGACCCAGTGCCCGACGGGCTCGAGGGCCTCGCTGGCTGGGGTCACGCTCATGCGCCCCCGGCCTCTGCGGTGCATGAGGTTGAAGTCCCGGGTGAGGCCGCCCAGCAGGGTGCAGTCCGGCCCCAGGGCACCATCGAAATGCAGCAGCTCGTCGCCCGGGCGAAGCTCGTAGTCGTAGAGGCAGACGCCCTCGCCACGCAGCACCGCGAACCAGCGGTCCACGCCCTCGAAGGTCGAGAAGGGGCCGTCGGCCTCGATGTCGGCCACGCTGAGGCGCAGGATCCAGTCCGCCGCATGGGGCCAGGCCAGCAGCTCTCGGGTCCAGCCGCCGTTGTTCTTCCAGCGCTGAGGGTTGACGTCGTCGGCGCAGAGGATGCTCCAGCTCATGTCTCGAACCTTCCTTGAAGCAGGTAGCGCGAGCCCGGATGGGTCAGGCGCACATGGGTGACGGGCTGGCCGCGACTGAAGGTGAGGCGCTTCAGCACCAGGCAGGGATCGCGGCGGCTGATGCCCAGCAGTTTGGCCTCCTGCTCGCCAGGCAGCAAGGACTCGATGGTGTAGCGCGCCTCGGACAGCGGTGCCGCTTCCAGCAGGTAGTTCGTGGGCGTGGTCCGGGTGAAATCGACATCCAGGTAGCCCGGCGCGGAGCCTGGGTTCACCAGCCGGTCCTCGACCTGGATGGGCACGCCGTTCTCAAAGTGCACGATGAGGCTGTGGAACAGCGCCGCACCGGCCTTGAGGCCAAACAGCGCGGCCTGCACCTCGTCGGCCTTGATGCGCGAGAGGCTCACCACGCGAGCCTCGTGACGGTGGCCGCGCTCGGCGATCTCGTCATGCACGTCGCGCACGGTCAGCGTGGACGAGATGCGATGGATCTGCGCCACGAAGCTGCCCACGCCCTGCACCCGCTCCACCAGGCCTTCCTGGTGCAGCTCGCGCAGCGCGCGGTTGACGGTCATGCGGGAGAGGCCGAACTGCCCGGAGAGCTCGGCCTCCGAGGGCAGCAGGTCACCCGGCACCCAGCGGCCGCTGGCGATGCCCTCGCGCAGGTGGTTCTTTACCTTGAGGTACTGCGGCCCGGGAGCTGCGGAGGAGGAAACAGCAGTGGAAACAGTAGGACCAGCCATGGCTCGAATGGTAGTTGACTTTACTTGTATAGACAACTAGAGTCCGGTTCATTCCAGACCCGGCCACCCCGGTGCCGGCCCCGACTCAACGAAGGAGACACCCCATGTCCGCACAAGCCCGTGTCGTGCGTGCCCCCACCGGCACCACCCTGCATTGCAAGAGCTGGCTCACCGAGGCCGCCTACCGCATGATCCAGAACAACCTGGACCCGGTCGTGGCCGAGAACCCGGCCGAGCTGGTGGTCTATGGCGGCATCGGCAAAGCCGCGCGCAACTGGGAGTGCTTCGACGCCATCCTGGCCACGCTCAAGGACCTCAACGAAGACGAGACCCTGCTGGTGCAGTCCGGCAAGCCGGTGGGCGTGTTCAAGACGCATGCCGACGCCCCGCGCGTGCTGATCGCCAACTCCAACCTCGTGCCGCACTGGGCCACCTGGGAGCACTTCAACGAACTGGACCGCAAGGGCCTGATGATGTACGGCCAGATGACGGCCGGCAGCTGGATCTACATCGGCACGCAAGGCATCGTGCAGGGCACCTACGAGACCTTCGCGGAGGCCGGGCGCCAGCACTACGGCGGCTCGCTGGAAGGCCGCTGGGTGCTCACCGCCGGCCTGGGCGGCATGGGCGGCGCACAGCCCCTTGCCGCGACCTTCGCCGGCGCGGTGTCGCTGAACATCGAGTGCCAGCAATCGCGCATCGACTTCCGCCTGAAGACCCGCTACGTCGATGAGCAGGCCCGGGACCTGGATGACGCCCTCGCCCGCATCGCCAAGTACACGGCCGAGAAGAAGGCCATCTCCATCGCCCTGCTGGGCAATGCCGCCGAGATCCTGCCCGAGCTCGTGAAGCGCGTGAAGGCCGGCAGCGCCATCAAGCCCGACCTGGTGACGGACCAGACCTCGGCCCACGACCTCATCAACGGCTACCTGCCCGCCGGCTGGAGCGTCGAGCAATGGAAGGCCGCCGCGGCCGACCCGGCCCAGCACGCCGATCTGAAGGCCGCCGCCGCCCGCGGCTGCGCCGTGCATGTGCAGGCCATGCTGGACTTCCAATCGATGGGCGTGCCCACCGTGGATTACGGCAACAACATCCGCCAGGTGGCCCTGGACCAGGGCGTGAAGAACGCCTTCGACTTCCCAGGCTTCGTGCCGGCCTATGTACGCCCGCAGTTCTGCGAGGGCCGCGGCCCCTTCCGCTGGGTGGCGCTCTCCGGTGATCCGGAAGACATCGCCAAGACCGATGCCAAGATCAAGGAACTCTTCCCCGACGAAGCCCGCGTGCACCGCTGGCTGGACATGGCCGCCGAGCGCATCGCCTTCCAGGGCCTGCCGGCGCGCATCTGCTGGCTGGGCCTGGGTCAGCGCCACATCGCCGGCCTGGCCTTCAACGAGATGGTCCGCAAGGGCGAGCTGAAGGCGCCCATCGTCATCGGCCGTGACCACCTGGACAGCGGCTCCGTGGCCAGCCCCAACCGCGAGACCGAGTCGATGATGGACGGCTCGGACGCCGTCTCCGACTGGCCCCTGCTCAACGCCCTGCTCAACACCGCCGGCGGTGCGACCTGGGTCTCCCTGCACCACGGCGGCGGCGTGGGCATGGGTTTCTCCCAGCACAGCGGCGTGGTCATCGTCTGCGACGGCACGGAAGCCGCCGACAAGCGCCTGGCCCGCGTGCTCTACAACGACCCGGGCACCGGCGTGATGCGTCATGCCGATGCGGGCTACGAGATCGCGAAGAAGGCCGCCAAGGAACGCGGCCTGCACATGCCCATGCTGTAACACCCGCCCCCTACGTGCTTCGAGGTCCAGCCGACCGCGTCAGGCCTAAGGCCTGACTCCTCGGCAGGCACAAATGGCATGCCATTTGTGTCCAGCCTCTGCCCCCTTCGAGGGGGCGAGCCCGCAGGCCCGGCAAAGCCGGATCCGCGGGCTCTACTCGGACAACAGCCCCATCCAGGTACTGAAATGACCACTCTCGAATTGACCCCCGGCCAGCTGACGCTGGATCAGCTGCGCCAGATCCGCAAGGGCGGCGTGCGCATCGCCCTGCACGCCTCGGCCCGCGAGACCATCCGCCGCTCGGCCGCCATCGTGCAGGCCCATGCGGCAGGCGATGACGCCGTCTATGGCGTCAACACCGGCTTCGGCAAGCTGGCCTCCACGCGCATCAGCAAGGACGATCTCGCCACCCTGCAGTTCAACCTGATCCGCTCGCATTGCGTGGGCGTGGGCGCGCCGCTGGCGCCCAGCGTCGTGCGCCTGATGCTGGCCACCAAGGCCGCCTCGCTGGCACGCGGCTTCTCGGGCGTGCGCGAGGAGGTCGTGCAGAGCCTGCTCGACGTCTTCAACGCCGGCCTGGTGCCCTATGTGCCCTGCCAGGGCTCGGTGGGCGCCTCGGGCGACCTGGCCCCGCTGTCGCACATGACGCTGGCCCTGCTGGGCGAAGGCGAGATGCTGGTGGACGGTGAGCGCCGACCGGCCCGCGACGCCCTGGCCGCCGCCGGCCTGCAACCGCTCGTGCTCCAGGCCAAGGAAGGCCTGGCCCTGATCAACGGCACCCAGACCTCCACCGCCCTGGCCCTGGAAGGCCTGCTGCGCTTCGAGATGGTCTACGCCGCCGCCATCGTGGCAGGCAGCCTGAGCCTGGACGCCGCCCGCGGCAGCGACGGCCCCTTCGACCCGCGCATCCACGAGGTGCGCGGCCAGCCCGGCCAGATCGAGTCCGCCCGGGCCTACCGCCAGTTGCTGGCCGGCAGCGCCATCCGCGCCTCCCACAAGGAGGGGGACGAGCGCGTGCAGGACCCGTACTGCCTGCGCTGCCAGCCTCAGGTCATGGGCGCTTGCCTGGACCAGTCCCGCTATGTGCGTGACGTGCTGCTGCGCGAGGCCAATGCCGTCACCGACAACCCGCTGGTCTTCGCCCAGGAAGATGGCAGCAGCTATATGGTCTCCGGCGGCAACTTCCACGCCGAGCCCGTGGCCCTGGCCGCCGACGCCCTGGCCTGCGCCATCGCCGAGGTGGGGGCCATCGCCGAGCGCCGCATCGCCATGCTGATCGATGCCGGCGTCTCGCGCCTGCCGCCCTTCCTGACGGCCAACGCCGGCCTGAACTCGGGCTTCATGATCGCCCACGTGACCGCCGCCGCCCTGGCCAGCGAGAACAAGAGCCTGGCCCACCCCGCCAGCGTGGACTCGCTGCCCACCAGCGCCAACCAGGAAGACCACGTCTCCATGGCCACCTTCGGCGCCCGCCGCCTGGGCCAGATGCTGGACAACACCGCCCACATCATCGGCATCGAGCTGCTTGCCGCTGCCCAGGGCATCGAGTTCCTGCGCCCGCTGAAGAGCTCGGATGCCCTGGAGAAGGCCCACGCCCTGGTCCGCCGCGACTGCCGCGCCATGCCCACCGACCACTACCTGGCGCCGGACATCGAGCGCGCCTTCGCCCTGGTCGAAGGCGGCGAGCTGGCGGCGCTGACCGGCGAGGTCGGGCAGTTGCGCGTCCTGTCCTGAGTCGGTCGCAAGGCGACTCAGGCCCCGCCCCCCGTACCTGAGGGGGGCGGGGCCTATTTCGTGAAGTGAGGCGCACTGACGAAGGCTCCGTTTGCAACTTGATGGGGCTCAAAGCGACAGGGGACGGAAAATGCGGGTCAACCCTGACCCCGATGCCATGCGCGCCCTGTTCGTCCTGTTCGTCTGCAGCCTGTTGACGCTGGCTGCCCAAGCCCAGCGAGTCGTCTTCATCAATCCCGGCCAGCATGACGAGACCTACTGGGTGACGGCGGGCGAGGCCATGCAGCAGGCGGCACGCAGCCTGGGGCAGTCCTTCGAGCAACAGTTCGCCGAACGCGATCCCGAGCGGGCCCTGCAGATCGCACGGGAGCTGGCCGCGCGCCCCGCCGCCCGACGGCCAGACTATGTGGTGCTGGTCAACGAGAAGGGCACGCTGGTGGAGGCCTCGCGCATCCTGGCCAGCGCCGGCATCAAGAGCTTTGCCGCCTTCAACGGTCTGCTGCCCCAGGAGCGCCTGGCGTGGTCGCCACGCCAAGGCCTGCCCCTGCTGATCGGCAGCCTTGAGCCGCGGGCCGAGGACGCCGGCTACCTCACCGCCCGCGCCCTGATCATGCAGGGACGCCGGATGCGCCTGCAGGCCGCGGACGGCAAGCTGCACCTGCTGGCGATCTCGGGCGACCGCTCCACACCCGTCTCCATCGCCCGCACCGAGGGCATGCGCCGCGCGGTGGCGGAGCAGCCCGACGTGGTGCTGGACCGCGTGGCCTTCGGCGACTGGCGCAAGGACCTCGCCGCCGAGCAGGCCAGCGAGATGCTGGCGGCCTACCCGGAAGCCCGCCTGCTGTGGGCAGGCTCGGATCAGATGGCCTTCGGCGCCATGCAGGTGGCCCGCACCCGCCAACTGGAGCCGGGCCGGCAGATGCTGTTCTCGGCCATCAACACATCGCCCGAGGCCATGCAGGCCCGCATCAGCGGCGAGCTGAGCGCACTGGCCGGCGGGCACTTCCTGTGCGGCGCCTGGTCCCTGGTGATGATCCATGACCACCACCACGGCCGGGACTTCAAGGACCTGGGGCTGATGCAGCAGCAGGGCATGTTCACCCTGTTCAGCGAGCAGGACGCCCGGCGCTTCCTCGTGCGCCATGGCAAGGGTCTGAACGGGCTGGACTTCCGCCGCTACAGCCGGGTGCTCAATCCGTCCCTGGCCCGCTATGCCTTCGACGCCCAGGTGCTGCTGCGCTGAGGGCTGCACGGCACGGCAGCGTCAATAGCGGCCGGTCGCGCCCGCCACGCGCAGATAGACATAGGCCGCCCAGGCCACCAGACCTCGGCGCAACACGGCGCGAAGGCCGGTGCCCACGGCGCGCTCGTCGGCAATGCACACGGAGCCGGCCAGCGCCGCCTCGAAGGCTGCCGCCACCTCGCCCGCCACGTTCTCGTCCTCCACGACCACATTCGATTCGAGATTCAGCAGCAGGGACAGCGGGTCGATGTTGGAGCTGCCCACGGTGGCCCAGCGGCCGTCCACCACCGCCACCTTGGCGTGCAGGAAGGCCTGGGTGTATTCGTAGATGCCGATTCCGCGGCTGAGCAGCTCGGCATACAGCGCATGGGCGGCCATGGCGGCGATGCGGTAGTCCACCTTGCCCTGCAGCAGCAGGCGCACCCGCACGCCGCGCCGGGCGGCGCCCAGCAGCGCGCGGCGAAAGGCCCGGCCCGGATAGAAGTAGGGCGTGACCAGGTCCACGCTGTGCTGCGCGCCGCGGATGGCCTCGATGTAGGCCCGCTCGATGGTGCGGCGCTGGCGCAGGTTGTCCCGCAGCACGAAGGCCGCGCAGACGGGGGGCAGCGCATGACCCGTGTCCGCCTCGTCGCGGCCCGGCATGCGCAAGCGGCGGAACAGGCGGCGCATGCGCTGCAGCGGCTCGGGACTGCGCACCAGCGCCAGCAGCTCCTCGCCGAAATCGCGGCCCAGCCAGGCGCGGGTCCAGACTGCGCGCGCCGCCTGCTGCACCGGCTCGACCACGGGGCCGCGCAGGCCCAGGGCGAAGTCCAGGCGCGGGGCATCGAGCGCGCCGTGGTTCAGGTCCATCCGGTCGCCAATGATGTTGATGCCGCCCACAAAGGCTTGCTCACCATCCACCACGCAGAGCTTCTGGTGCAAGCGGCGCAGCTGCCCCGGCTGCAGCCAGCGCCACCAGCGGTCCATGGGCCGGAAGACGGCCAAGGCCACGCCGCTGCCGGCCAGTTGCTGCGTCAGCCAGTCCAGGCTCGCCTTGGAGCCAAAGCCGTCCACGACCACCCGCACGCGCACGCCGCGCGCCGATGCGGCCCGCAGCGCGGCCACCAGGGAGGCACCGGCCGCGTCGTGGTGAAAGATGTAGGTGGCCAGCCAGACCTCATGCCGCGCATGGGCGATCGCGGCCTCCTGCGCAGGGAAGAGCTCGTCGCCGCCGCGCAGCAGGCGCACCTCGTTGCCGCCGCTGAACTGCGGCCGGGACACGGCATGCCAGCTCAGCTGGTGCCCGAGCTCAGTCATGGCTCAGGCCAGCTCCAGCTCCGCCAGCAGGGGCAGATGGTCCGACATGCGGGCCCAGCTGCTGCCGCGCGGCACTTTGAGCCGGTGGCATTGCAGGCCCCGGGTGTAGATGCGGTCCAGCGCGAACACCGGCACCCGCGAGGGGAAGGTGGCCGGGCGGGCACGGCCCGTCGGGTCCTCGGCGCGGAACAGGCCGCAGTCGCGCATGGCCGGATCCAGGCGCTCGCCCCAATCGTTGAAATCACCCGCCACGATGAGCCGAGCGCCGGCCGGCACATGGGCATCGATGAACTCGGCCAGGCGCTGCACCTGGCGCACGCGGCTGCTGTGCATGAGGCCCAGGTGCGCCACCACCGCATGCAGCTCCTGCCCCTGCCAGCGCACGGGCACGTGCAGCAGGCCTCGCTGTTCGAAACGGTGATCGGAGACGTCGTGGTGGCCGATGTCCCCCAGCGGAAAGCGCGACAGCAGCGCATTGCCGTGCTCACCATGCTTGGTCACCGCATTGGTGCGGTAGGCCACCTGGTAGCCGTCCGGCGCCAGGAAGTCGGCCTGCCCTTCCTCGGGCCAGCCGAAGAAGCTGTGGTCGAACTGCCGTGCCTCGCGGTGGTGGAAATGCCGCACCTCCTGCAGAAAGACCAGATCGGCCTCCAGGGCCTGGACGCCCAGGCCCAGGTTGTGGATCTCCAGGCGCTTGGTGGGCCCCAGGCCGCGCACGCCCTTGTGGATGTTGTAGGTGGCGACCTTGAGCCGGGCCGGGTGATCGACGGTGCGGGTCGAGGGCGGCTCGGGAGCGAAGCTGGAATGGCGGAAGGCACCGGTGCGCATCAGCGAGCCTCCCCCACGGCGGCAGCGCCGCTGAAGCGGGCCAGGTGAAGGATGGCCTCGGCATTGGAGGGCGAGAAGCAGAGATCGGCCGCGTCGCGCCAGGGCAGCCAGCGGTACTGCAGGTGCTCGCGCGGGGCCAGGGTCACCGGCGTGCCGGCCGGCACGCGGAGGCCGAAGACATGCTCGGTGTTCTTCGTCACCCCGGGCGCATAGCGGTGCCGCCAGACGGGGTAGATCTCGTAAACATTGGCCAACGCCCAGTCCTGCAGGGCCCCGAGCGGCACCTCGGCGCTGCCGATGCAGATACCCGTCTCCTCCTGGACCTCGCGGCAGGCGGTGTCCGGCAGGGCTTCGTCCAGGCTGTCCTTGGAGCCGGTCACGCACTGCCAGAAGCCGGGGCGGTCCGCGCGTTCCAGCATCAGCACCTGCAGCTCGGGCGTGTGAATGATGACCAGCACGGACTCCGGGATCTTGTAGGGACGCTCGATCGCCGGGACCGTGGCGGGCGCAGGATGGACAGCGGGGCTGGCGGACATGCGTGGAAGCATAGCCCAGGCCCGGCGGCACTGTCCCGCACGAGGGCGTCAAGGCCCGTTCAGGTGTGCAGCAATCGACCCCCTGCGAAGGACCAGTTCTCCCACTGTGTCTCCTTGATGACCAGCATCAGCTGCTCGGGGTCCAGGCCGGCCGCCTCCCACAGCCGGACCAGCTCGGCCAGCAGTTGGCGCTTGACCTTGACGCTGCGCCCCACGGACCACAGCAGCTCGACCAGCACGAAGTCGGGGCCGCGCGGGCGGGCGGTATCGGGGTAGTGGGCGTCGAAGACGAAGTCCTCGGGCGAGAGCTCCAGCACGCGCTGGAAGCGGTCCGCCTCGGGCACCCCGACCGAGACCAGCGCGGCATGGACGGCATCTAGCACCTTGCGCTTGAACTCGGGGGACTTGGGCGCCTGGACGGTGATGGTGACCAGTGGCATGACATCCTCCCCGGACCCGGCACAGGGGCCCGCGCAGCCATTGTGGGCCGGTCCCTCCCGCCGTGCCGGCGGCAGGGGCAAGGCCCTGGCGGGGGGTCAGGTCTTGCCGTGCTTGGTGGCCACCGGCGGCGGCAGGTCCTTGGCGGCCAGCTCCCGCACCTGCACGACCAGCTTGTTGTGGGCATCGAGGAAGGCCGCGGCGATCACCTTGCCCTCGTTGCTGTTGGCCCAGCCGGCACCGCCGGCGCCGCCCAGCTTGCCGACCACGAGGCCGCCCATGCCCAGGTCCGTCACGCGGACGGAGCCGGTGGCGGCGGCGAGCTGCTCGGTGGTTTCGTTGTCGGTCAGCAGCAGGGCCACCTGGGCTTCCTTGAGCTTGACCTGCTCGGCCGCGGCCACGAACTTGTTGAGCACCGGGATCTGCGCCATGATCCCGCCGACCTCACGGCCGGCGTTCTGCTCGCTGAAGGTCAGGCTGGGCGTGAGGCTGTACTGGGCCTCGTAGCCACGGCCCTTGTGCACCGTGTTGCCTTCCTGGCGCAGGATGCCGGCGTCCTTGAGCTCCTGCTCCTTGATCGTGGCCTTGAGGCCCGCCGAGCGGTCCACCACGCGGAAGCAGCCGCTCTGCTGGGCCAGCAGGCGGATCAGGGGCACCGGCGAGCTCGGCAGGTTGTAGCTGCTGGAGACCGTGTAGCCGTTGGGGTTCTCCACCAGGGCCAGCGTTGCCACCGGGGCGTCGCACTTCACGAGTTCCTTGCTGGCCTGCTGCGCGCCGGCCGCGCCGGCCGAGCCGGTGATCTCGGAACTGCCCTCTCCGAGCTTGGCGCCCTGCTTGCCGCAGGCGGCCAGCAGCACGAGGGCCAGGATGGGCAAGTGACGGGTGGTCATGGGGGGAACTCCTCGGGGTGGCTTGTTATGAGTCTGGGCCGCGATTTTCGGGCAGCGCAGGGGTGAAATTCTTTACCAAATGTATGTTTGACTCCCCCGCACCGAGGGGGCGCAACGGGTGCCGCCCCAGTGATGGGGCGTCTTCCAAGGCTGAGAGGAAGGGCCGCCGCGCCCCCAGCAGGCCCTTGTGACAAGCCCCTTCCAAGCAGGCGGAAGCGTTGCGCTTGGCGACACCGAGGCCTTCGCCGCCGCGGCGCGCCACCACCGTCATCGCAGCCAGGCGCATAGGGGAGGACCTTGTCGGCTCCGTCACGTCAGGATCCGCGCCCCGGCATCCTGAGCGAATGGGCCCCAGGGCCCTCGGCTGCGAGGCGCATCCCGAGCCGCCGGTGACGCGCCTGCCGCAGCACCTTCTCGGGCGCACGCTCCTCAGCCATGGCACGCTGAGACACCGGTTGGAGAAGCAGGATCAGCCGCGCTCGCATGGCGCTTCCCTTGTGCTGGCAACGCAGCCGGTCGCTCCGCTGCGACTGCGGGGGAAGCCGGCACCTTGTCCTGGAGCGCGTGCTTGAATGGCACGCTCCGGCGGCAGCCGCCCCGCGAAGAAGCAGGCTTCGCAAATGCCGGTCAACGCGCACCTCCCTGCTTTTCGTAGGCTTCGACGGCTTCGCGGTACTGGCGGGACTTCAGCACCGTCGGCATGTAGCGGATCTTTCGCTTTCTCGCGAGGCTGATGGCGTAGCCGCCCAAGCTTCCTCGCGCCCCGCAATGGTCGCTGCACGATGAGCGAGCGCCTTCCTGGGCCTTGTCCGTGACGCGCAATTCGCCCTTCTCCGCCGAGATCGTCAAGCGGCAAGGTGGCTGGCCGGCCCGCTGCTCGCTGCCTTGGTAGACAAAAGCGCCCGCGTGGTACTTGGCAACGCCGTGAATGGCACAGGAATGACCGTTGAAGAACTGCAGGTCCATCCTGAAGTACAGGGCGTCGCCAGAATGGCGGACCAGCTCGATGATGTCTTCGGACCGGTACTTCTCGCCGTAGATCAGGGCGTTCTCGAACTGATGCTTGTAGACACCTTCCAACTGCTGAATCAGCGCCGTGGCGGCCGTGGCATCAGCCGCCATGCCCGCCTGCGGGAGGCCCCAGGATGCCGCCAGCAGCAGGACGCGCAGCAAGTCTTTCATCAAGCGATCCATGATCGTCATCCCTGGGCTGGAGGAGACCTTGCCGACGGAAGGCGCTGACCTTGATGCGGCAGGCCCGCCCCTCGCAAGTCCTGGCGCCGTGACCCAGGCACCGTGGCCGTGGCACTGCGCCGGCTCGATGCTACACAAGGATGCTTGTGCTCGGCCAGGGTCGCGGCGCCACAGCCCTCGCCTTGCGAACACGTAGATGCGCCCGGCAGAGGACACGAGGACCGCCTCGCCTGCGGCAAGGGCCAGGTCTTGCCCCTGCGGCATGGCGGGGGCTCGCCCGCTCAGTCCACCCAGGCCGCCTTCAGCTGGCGGCCCAGGCCCCGCAGGAGCGCTCCACTCGCCACGACCCAGAACGCGGTGCTGACGGCAAAGAAGGTCGGCTGTTCAGCCCAGGTGATGATCCGGGGATCGGCCTTGCTCAGGGCCAGGACCTCCCCGGCCAGCAGAGCGGACCCGCACTGGTAGAGGCCGAAGGCCAGCATGGGAGACAGGAGCAGCGCCAGGGTGGTGAGCTTGATCCGCTTCATGCGCCTCGCGTCCTCGATGGAGCGTTCGGACATGCTGGACCACAGGCCCAGCAGCCAGCTGCCCAGGCTCGCCAGCAGGGCCATGCCGATGCCCAGCGGCAGGCCGATGTACAGGAACATCAGCAGGCCCGGCAGCGCGGCCTGATGCAGGGGTGGCGCCACCAGGCGCACGAGGGCCAGGGCCAGGCCCAGGGCCATCAGCCACTTGAAGCTGTAGCCGGCCACCCGGAAGCGGTAGTGGCTGAGGGGTTCGTGGGGGTGTCGTGTGGGGCCCATGGGAGCGTCAGGGAAGTCACCTGGGTCCGACGGACGAGGTGACCCACCAGAGGAAGAGGATGGGGGCGACGATGGCGATGACAAAGCTCAGGGCAAGCGCCCGGGCGTTCTTGTCGGGGTTGCTGGCGCCGCGTTGCCCGTCAGGCGGACGCTTGCCCTTGCGCAGGGCGCGCAGGAGGTCCAGCGTCACCAGCACGCCAACGGCGGCCTGGGCAAAGCCCAGCACGCTAGCGTCACGCAGGCCGCCGAAGAAGGTGGACACGGTGAGCAAGACGCCCACGACGATCACGGCGGCGATGACGGCAAGACGAAACATGGCTGAAGTCGTGGCGGAGGGTCAAAACCTGGGCTCAAGAACGTGAGGAGCCCTTCCACACCCTGGGATTGGCGCGTGAAAACAGGACGCCGCAGATGCTCGCCAGCACGCCGAAGCCCAAGGCCGGCACGACGACGATAGGCGCCCACGCGATCTGCTCGTGCTGCCGAGTCCAAGATTCGGGGGCGATGAACACGACCCAGTACAGCGAGGGGATCGCCAGCACCGGCAGCAACACTGCGGCACTCATCCGCAACCATTGGGCCCGGTGTCGCGCGCAAGCCGTGCCGACGAAAAACGACAGCAGCGGGGCAGCCAGCAAGGTGATCAGAAGTTCCATGGTTTAACTGGCGAGGGCATGGCTTCGAATCATGAGCGAGCATCGTGGGCGATGTCCATGCGGCGCACCGCGGCAGACGCTGCCTTCGATGGAGAAAGGGCAGCCGGAGCTGCCCTTTCCAGACCTGATGCCCAAGGCATCAGTACACCGATCAGGCGTTCGTGGCCGCCGCCGCATTGCGCAGACGGATGTGCAGCTCGCGCAGCTGCTTCTCGTCCACGTTGGAGGGCGCGCCGGTCAGCAGGCACTGCGCACGCTGGGTCTTCGGGAAGGCGATCACGTCGCGGATGGACTCGGCCTTGGTCATCAACGTCACCAGACGGTCCAGGCCGAAGGCCAGGCCGCCGTGCGGGGGCGCGCCGTACTGCAGGGCGTCCAGCAGGAAGCCGAACTTGATGCGCTGCTCTTCCGGCGTGATGTTGAGAGCCTCGAAGACCTTGGCCTGCACTTCGGCGCGGTGGATACGCACCGAGCCGCCGCCCAGCTCCCAGCCGTTCAGGACCATGTCATAGGCCTTGGCGACGCACTTGCCCGGGTCGGTGGCCATGTAGTCCTCGTGACCGTCCTTGGGCGCGGTGAAGGGGTGGTGCACGGCGTTCCAGCGCTTCTCGTCCTCGTCGTGCTCGAACA
This sequence comes from Mitsuaria sp. WAJ17, assembly GCF_014174515.1. Classification (GTDB taxonomy): domain Bacteria; phylum Pseudomonadota; class Gammaproteobacteria; order Burkholderiales; family Burkholderiaceae_C; genus Roseateles_B. The sequence goes on along the minus strand of NZ_JACJUG010000003.1, from coordinate 143,406 downwards.
TCGGGAAGTCGACCACCCACAGCGGCGCCCAGCGGTCCTCGAACAGACCCTTGGACTTGGCGAACTCGCTGTGGCCCACCTTCAGGCGCAGGGCACCGATGGCATCGTTGACGACCTTGGCCTTGTCGGCGCCGAAGAAGAGGATGTCGCCGTCCTGGGCGCCGGTGCGCGTCAGGATGGCCTGGATGGCGGCGTCGTGCAGGTTCTTGACGATGGGGGACTGCAGGCCTTCGCGGCCCTTGGCCACTTCATTGACCTTGATCCAGGCCAGGCCCTTGGCGCCGTAGATCTTGACGAACTCGGTGTAGCTGTCGATGTCACCGCGCGAGAGCTCGGCACCGCCGGGCACGCGCAGGGCCACCACGCGGCCGCCGGGGGTGGTGGCGGGGGTGGAGAAGACCTTGAAGTCCACGTCGCCCATGACGTCGGTCAGCTCGGTGAACTCGAGCTTGACGCGCAGGTCGGGCTTGTCGGAGCCGAAGCGGTGCATGGCGTCGGCGTACTTCATCACCGGGTAGTCGCCCAGCTCCACGTCCATGGCCTTCTTGAAAACGTGGCGGATCATGCCCTCGAACATCGCGCGGATCTCTTCCTCGGTCAGGAAGGAGGTCTCGATATCGATCTGGGTGAACTCGGGCTGGCGGTCGGCGCGCAGGTCCTCGTCACGGAAGCACTTGGTGATCTGGTAGTAGCGGTCGTAGCCGGCCACCATCAGCAGCTGCTTGAAGAGCTGGGGCGACTGCGGCAGCGCGAAGAACATGCCGTCGTGCACGCGGCTGGGCACGAGGTAGTCGCGCGCGCCTTCGGGCGTGCTCTTGGTGAGCATGGGGGTCTCGATGTCGATGAAGCCCTGCTCGTCCAGGTACTTGCGGCACTCCATGGCCACGCGGTAGCGCAGCTTGAGGTTGTTCTGCATGTAGGGGCGGCGCAGGTCCAGCACGCGGTGCGTGAGGCGCGTGGTCTCGGAGAGGTTTTCGTCGTCCAGTTGGAAGGGAGGCGTGACGCTGGGGTTCAGCACTTCCAGCTCATGGCACAGCACTTCCACCTTGCCGCTCACGAGACCGGCGTTCTCGGTGCCGGCCGGGCGGGCGCGGACCTTGCCGACGATCTTCAGGCAGAACTCGTTGCGCACGCCTTCCGCGGTCTTGAACATGTCAGGGCGGTCCGGGTCGCAGACGATCTGGACCAGGCCTTCGCGGTCACGCAGGTCAATGAAGATCACGCCGCCGTGGTCGCGGCGACGGTGGGCCCAGCCCATCAGGGTCACGGTCTGGTCGAGCAGCTTTTCGCTGACTTGGCCGGCATAGCAGGTACGCATAGAAGTTCTCCGGATATTCCTTGAAGGCAGCCGCACAGCCCGGTGGGCGCGCGGCCTGCAAATGTGTTCTTGTTGGCGCTGGGAGGCCTCAGGCCCTCAGGATTGAGCACATGCCTGGTGCTCAACCCGGTTGATTTCGCCCGTCGGGTTCGGTGACGGCAGGGGCCACGACACCCATGGAGATGATGTACTTCAGCGCCTCGTCCACGCTCATGGCTAGGGGCCGGATCTGGTCACGCGAGACCATCAGGAAGAAGCCCGAGGTGGGGTTGGGCGTGGTCGGCACGTAGAGGCTCAGGTGCTCGCCGCTGAGATGCTGGGCCACCTCGCCACCGGGCTGACCGGTCACGAAGGCGATGGTCCAGGAGCCCTCGCGCGGGTACTGCACCAGCACGGCCTCGCGAAAGGCATTGCCACTGCTGGAGAAGAGCGTGTCCGAGACCTGCTTGACCGAGCTGTAGATGCTCTTGACGATGGGGATGCTGGAGAGCAGCTTGTCCCACTGCCGCAGCCACCACTGGCCGAACATGTTCGCCACGAACATGCCGGTCAGGAAGAGGGCCAGGGCCAGGATCAGCACGCCCAGGCCGGGGATGTTGCCCAGGCCCAGGATGTTGTCCCGCAGACTGGCCGGCATCACCAGCGCCAGGGCGCCCAGCAGCGAATGAAAGACGCCGTTGACGACCCCCAGGACCTGGTTCAGGACCCAGACGGTGATCGCCAAGGGGAGCCAGACCAGAAGGCCGGCGATGATGTACTTTCTCACTGGGTTCCCTGTGATGAGATGCGGAAGCTGCCGCTTCAGTGGCAGGCGCAGGAGCCGCCGCAGGGCGTGCCGCCGCTGCTGGCCGAAGCGCTGTCGCTGCTGCCGGCACTGGAGGCTTCGGCAGCGGCCGGCGCAGCAGCGGACCCCGCTGCCGTGGCCGTGGCGGCGCTGCCACCGCTGCCGCCCTTGAAGTCGGTCACATACCAGCCCGAGCCCTTGAGCTGGAAGCCGGCTGCGGTGATCTGCTTCTGGAAGGCCTCGGCGCCACAGGCCGGGCAGGTGCTCAGCGGTGCGTCAGAGAGCTTTTGCAGCACGTCTTTGGCGTGACCGCATGACCCGCAGCGGTAAGCGTAGATCGGCATGATGTTCTAAGCTGTTGATCAAAAAGGCGAAATTATAGGGGTCGCCCGGCGCCCCCACCCCATGGACGAGCCATGAGCCCGTGCGCAGGGCCCAGATGCGGGCCTTTGTCGCGCTTTCAAGCCCTGGCCAGGACGCTGGCGGCGCCTGGCTGCGGGGGCCGCACCGGCCTCAGGCCTGCGCCTCGTCCGGCAGGCCCTTGACGTGGTGCTTGTGCTCGTGGCGGTTCTTGAGCCACTGCGGCGCCAGGGAGCCGAAGACCATGGCCACGATGCCGGTCAGCAGCCCGGCCAGTTGGCCCGGGAAGACCTCGCCCATCAGGCTCACCTGGGGCAGGAAGGCGATCCACACCGCGATACCCCCCACCAGGGAGAAGATGGCGCCCTGGGTGGTCGCCCGGCTCCAGTACAGGCCGAAAACCAGGGGCACGAAGGCACCCACCAGGGTCACCTGATAGGCCGAGGACACCAGCTCGTAGATCGAGGTGCCCTTCATCGCGATGGCATAGGCCAGCACCAGGCCCGCGAAGATGATGATGGTCAGGCGCATGGACAGCAGCTGCTGCCTGTCGCCCATGTGCGGACGCAGATTCTTCAGGATGTTCTCGACGAAGCTGGTCGAGGGCGCCAGCAGCGTGGCCGAGGAGGTGCTCTTGATGGCTGACAGCAGGGCCCCGAAGAACAGGATCTGCATGAGCAGGGGCATCTTGGTGAGCACGAAGGTCGGCAGCAGCTTCTGGTAGTCGTCCTTGGCGATGTCCAGGGCCTCCTGGCCCATCACCACCACGGCGCTGGCCACGATGAACATGGGCACGGCGGCGAAAAGGATGTAGCTGAAGCCGCCGATCATGGCGCCGTTGCGGGCGGTCTTCTCGTCCTTGGCGGACATCACGCGCTGGAACACGTCCTGCTGCGGGATGGAGCCCAGCATCATGGTCACGGCCGCGCCGATGAACATGGCCACGTCCGTGAACTTGGGTTCGGGCAGGAACTTGAACAGATCCTTGCTCTGCGCCAGGTCCAGCACCTTGCCCGCGCCGCCAGCCAGGTCCGCCGAGAACACGGCGATCACCGACAGGCCCACCACCAGTACGATCATCTGGATGAAGTCCGTCCAGGCCACGGCCAGGAAGCCGCCGATCACGACGTAGATCAGCACGGCCAGGGTGCCGACGATCATGCCGGCGGTCTCGCTCATGGCGCCATTGGTCAGCACCGAGAAGACCAGGCCCAGGGCCGTGATCTGCGCCGCCACCCAACCCAGGTAGCTCAGGATGATGGCCGCCGAGCAAAACACCTCCACGCCCTTGCCGTAGCGCTGGCGGTAGAAGTCGCCGATGGTCAGCAGGTTCTGGCGGTACAGCTTGGTGGCGAAGAAGGCGCCCACCAGGATCAGGCAGGTGCCGGCGCCAAAGGGATCCTCGACGATGGCATTGAGCCCGCCCTGCACGAACTTGGCCGGGATGCCCATCACCGTCTCGGCGCCGAACCAGGTCGCGAAGGTGGTCGTGATGACCATCACCAGGGGCAGGCTGCGGCCCGCGATGGCGAAGTCGCTGGTGTTCTTGATGCGGGTGCCGGCCCAGACGCCCAGGGCCAGGGTGCCCAGCAGGTAGAGCACGACAAAGACGATCAGCGTGGTGTTCATGTCAGAGGCCCAGGCGCAGGCGTGGCAAAAGAATGGGATGGCGGGGTGCGCCGGACACGGGTGGATCGGCGCTCAAAAGCGCGCATTATCCGCGAGCCCGGGGCGAAATCCGCCCCAGCCTTCAGTGCATCAGGGAAGTCCAGAAGCGCATCAGCCAGGGCGTGGCCAGCAGGCCCAGCACGAAGCCGCCCAGGGCCAGCAGGAAGCCCATCAGCAGGCGGTTGGTGCGCCGCTGCTCCACCAGCATCGCCCGCAGCAGCGCCGTCTCGTCGGTGGACTGGCCCTGGCGCTTCAGCGCGTCATGCAGCAGACGCGGGAATTCCGGGAAGAACTGCGCATAGCGCGGCGCTTCCTTCTTGATGCCGTTGAGCAGGGCGCGCCAGCCCACCTGCTCGTTCATCCAGCGCTCAAGGAAGGGCTTGGCCGTGGCCCAGAGGTCCAGCTCCGGGTCCAGTTGGCGGCCCAGGCCCTCGATGTTGAGCAGGGTCTTCTGCAGCAGCACAAGCTGGGGCTGAATCTCGACATTGAAGCGGCGCGAGGTCTGGAACAGGCGCATCAGCACCTGGCCCAGGGAGATGTCCTTCAGCGGCCGGTCGAAATGGGGCTCGCAGACCGCGCGCACCGCGCCTTCGAGCTCATCGACCCGCGTGTTGGGCGGCACCCAGCCGGACTCGATGTGCAGCTCGGCCACGCGCTTGTAGTCGCGGCGGAAGAAGGCGATGAAGTTCTGCGCCAGGTATTCCTTGTCGACCTCGGTGAGCGTGCCGATGATGCCGAAGTCCAGCGCGATGTAGCGGCCGAAGGTGGCCGGGTCCAGGCTCACCTGGATGTTGCCGGGGTGCATGTCCGCGTGGAAGAAACCGTCGCGGAAGACCTGGGTGAAAAAGATGGTGACACCGTCGCGCGCCAGCTTGGGGATGTCCACCCCCGCCTCGCGCAGGCGCGGGGTCTGCGAGATGGGCACGCCGTGCATGCGCTGCATCACGATGACCTGCTGGGTGCAGAGCTCCCAGATCATCTCCGGAACCAGGACCAGGCCCAGGCCGTCCATATTGCGGCGCAGCTGGGTGGCGTTGGCGGCCTCGCGCACGAGGTCCAGCTCGTCGTGCAGGTAGTTGTTGAACTCGGCCACCACCTCGCGCGGCTTCAGGCGCCGGCCGTCGGCCGAGAAGCGCTCCACCCAGCCGGCCAGGGTGCGCAACAGGGCCAGGTCGTCCTCGATGATGTCCAGCATGCCCGGGCGCAGCACCTTGACCGCGACCTCGCGCCCATCCTTGAGCGTGGCGAAGTGGACCTGGGCGATGGAGGCACTCGCGACGGGCTCGGCTTCAAAGGTGGCGAAGAGCTCCTCGATGGGCTTGCCGAAGGCCTTCTCCACCAGGGCCCGGGATTGCGCCGCCGGGAAGGGCGGCACGCGGTCCTGCAGCTTGGCCAGCTCCTCGACCATGTCGTCGGGGACCAGGTCGCGCCGTGTGGACAGCACCTGCCCGAACTTGACGAAGATGGGGCCCAGCTGCTCCAGCGCCAGCCGCAGACGCACGCCGCGAGGAAGTTCCCAGGCCCGGCCCACCGACACCAGGCGGTGCAGCAGTCCCAGCAGCCGATGCCGGCGGAAGCCGGACAGGGCCAGCTCGTCCAGGCCGTACTTGAAGATGGTCCAGCTGATGACCAGCAGGCGGGCGAAATAGCGCATCGGGGGCTGACTCGTGACTCAGCCGCCGCGGGACTTCATCAGCCCGGCCGCGCCGCGAGCGAGGGCGCCGCAAGCCTGGGCAGCAGCCTGGCTCCAGCGGGCCAGTTGGCGGGCGGGCATGGGACCGACCAGCTTGGCGAGGTCGTCCTCGATGTCCCAGCGCAGGTTGTCCATCAGCCAGCTCATGTCGCCAGCCAGGGCGGCATCGCCCTGCACCTGCACACCGGGCTTGGCGCCGGTGAGCGCCCCCAGGGCCAGGGCCGCGGGATTGCTGGCATCGACCTCGATGCGCAGCGCCTCTTCCGGCGCACTGTCCAGGCGCTCGAAGAGCCCGGCAGGCGTGATGGCCAGCAGCATGTCGGGCGCTGCGGGCAGCAGGGCAGGCCAGCCGGCCAGATGCACGCGCAGCACGCGGCCCGCGTGGGGGCGCAGGCGGTCCGTCGCCACGCTTTCGCGGGAGAGGACGTGGTTGAGCAGGAGGGCGATGCGGTCCTGCACCGCCGGCGCGAGGAGCGTCGACCAGTCTTGAATCATGGGCGGATTGTAGGCAGGCCGGCACACCAGCGCCTGCGGGGGATCAAGACCCGACCCCGCCCCGCTCTTGAGGGAGAATCGGCGGCCGGCCGGTCCAGCAGGACCTGCCCCGCTCACGCAAGGCCACCGGAGCCCCTGCACGATGTTCGAGGACCGCAGCTACAAGAGAACGTTCTACAGCGCCCCCCAGTCGGTTCCGACCCTGGTCGCGGCCTTCCTGGAGCCCGGTCTCACCGTGGCCGTGTTCCTGGCGGTCAATGCCTGGTTCGGCGAGCCGGTGATCCGGGCCAGCTACGTTCTGTGCCTGCTGGTCTTCACGCTCACCTTCCCGGGCCGCGACCGCTTCTCCACCCACCCGGTCAGTGCCATCACCGACATCCTCAGCGCCTGGGTCGTGCTGCTGGCCATCCTCTGGGCCTTCGCCTACGCGACCAGCAGCCTGGGCTATTTCGACAAGCGCGTGCTCACCTGGTGGGCCGTGCTGACCCCCCTGTTGCAATGGGCCAGCGTGGGCTTGGGCCACCGGCTGCTGCGCTGGCTGGCGCGCCGGCCACAGGCGCGCAACGCAGCCGTGATCGTGGGTGCCGGAGCCCTGGGCGCCAAGGTGGCCCGCGCGCTGCAGACGGACGGCACCCACGGCCGCGATCTGCTGGGCTTCTTCGACGACCGGCGCGGCGAGCGCGTCCATGCCGAGGCCAGGGAGCGCCACCTGGGCGCGCTGCAGGGACTGGCCGACTTCATCCGCACCCGCAATGTGCGCGAGGTCTACATCACCCTGCCCCTGGGTTCGCAGCCCCGCATCGTGACCCTGCTGGAGCAGTTGCAGGGCACCACGGCCTCGCTGTTCTTCGTGCCCGACGTTTTTGGCATCAGCATCATCCAAGGCCGGCTGCAGGACCTCAACGGCATGGCCGTGGTGGGCATCTGCGACACGCCCTTCACCGGCAGCAACGAGCTGATCAAGCGCTGCAGCGACCTGGTGCTGGCCAGCCTCATCCTGTTGATGATCGCCCCCCTGATGCTGCTGATCGCCCTGGGCGTGAAGCTCAGCTCGCCCGGGCCCGTGCTCTACAAACAGCGGCGCAACGGCCTGGACGGGGGGGAGATCAAGGTCTACAAGTTCCGCTCCATGCGCGTCATGGAGACCGGCGACGACATCCGCCAAGCCACGCGCGACGATCCCCGCATCACCCCCTTCGGCGCCTTCCTGCGGCGGACCTCGCTGGACGAGCTGCCCCAGTTCATCAACGTGCTGCAGGGGCGCATGAGCATCGTGGGGCCGCGCCCGCACGCCGTGGCCCACAACGAGCAGTACCGGGAGCTGATCAAGGCCTATATGGTCCGGCACAAGGTCAAGCCCGGGATCACGGGATGGGCCCAGGTGAACGGCCTGCGCGGGGAGACCGATACTCTGGACAAGATGCGCGCACGGGTCGAATACGATCTGGAGTACCTGCGCAACTGGTCGCTCGGCCTGGACCTGCAGATCATCGCGCGCACCATCCGTCTGGTGGTGTTCGATCGCAATGCCTATTGAACACAACACCAGACATCGCCTGTCGAAGCCACCCATGACCGCTGCCTTCCTCCGACCCGCCCTGCGTGCCGCCGCCCTGCCCTGCCTGCTGGCGCTGCCACTGGCGCCCTCGATGGCACAGGCTGAAACGAATCCTTACTACCTCGGCATGGGCGCGGGCCTGACCCATGTATCCAACCTGTACCGCCTCAGCGATGCCAGCCCGCACAGCAGCGACTGGGTGGGCAGCATGAGCCTGCGCGCCGGCATCGACCAGACCTTCGGGCGCCAGCGCCTGGTGCTGGACGCCGCCCTGCGCCATCAGCGCTACCGCCACAACAGCGCCCTGGACAACAGCGGCTACAGCCTCTCTGGCGGCTACAGCTGGGAGGCCTTCGAGAAGCTCAGCGGCACCGTGAGCGGCAGCGCCAGCCGCTCGCTCGCCGCCTTCAATCCGGGCGACCGCCCCAGCGTGGCCGAGCGCAACGAGCAGCACAACGAGCAGCTCAATGCCCAGGTCCGCTACGGCCTGGGCGGCGCCTGGCAGGTGGAGGGCGGTGCAGGCTGGCTGCGCGAGCGCTTCAGCCTGGCCAGCTACAGCCCCTACAACTACCGCCAGCACAGCAGCAATGCAGGCCTCAACTACCGCCCTCGCCCCGGCCTGCGCCTAGGGCTGAGCGGCCGCATGACCCGTGGCAGCTACTACGAGCGCGTGGTCGCCAGCGGCATCGGCGAGGAACTGGACCGCAAGGAGCTGGGCCTGGCCCTGGACTGGGAACCGGGCGGCGCCAGCAGCTACAACGCGCGGCTGGGCCATGCCCGCACCACCTATCGAAGCAACGAGGGGAACAACGTCAGCGGCCTCACCGCCTCGCTGCAGTGGAACTGGCAGCCCAGCACCAAGCTGCGCCTGGGCACCCAGCTCGCCCGCGACGCCGGCCTGGACAGCAACAGCATGCTCGCCGGCCTGATCCGCACCGAGAACAACCGCAGCAGCACCTCGCTGCGCTTCAGCCTGGACTACGAACTGACGGCCAAGATCGCTCTCAACGCCGGCCTGCTGAACACCCGCCGCGAGCTGCGATACACCAGCAATCTGGGCCAGGCCGTCGAGGGTCACGACAACAGCCGCGTCCTGACCCTGGGCGCCAGCTGGGCGCCCTGGCGCAACACCCAACTGGGCTGCCAGTATTCGCACGAGGAGCGCAGCAGCGCCTCCACCCAGTTTTCCCTGCCGTACAGCGCCAATGCCTTCGGCTGCAGCGCGCAGCTGATGCTCCGCTGAACCCCACCGCAATCCCATGGCCAAGATCCTGCTGACCGGCGCCGCCGGCTACATCGCGTCGCACACCTGGCTGGCCCTGCAGGCTGCGGGGCACGAGGTGGTGGGCGTCGATAACTTCTCCAACAGCTCGCCCCTCGTGCTGGAACGGCTGCGCGAGCTCGGCGGCCAGGCGCCGGTCTTCGAGCAGGTGGATGTCTGTACGCCGGCCCTTGCCGGGGTCTTCGAGCGCCACCGCCCCGATGCCATCGTGCATTTCGCCGCCTTCAAGGCCGTGGGCGAGTCCACCAGCCAGCCCCTGAGCTACTACCGCAACAACATCGGCGGCCTGGTCAACACCTGCGAAACCATGCAGGCCCACGGTTGCCGCCGCCTGGTGTTCAGCTCCAGCGCCACCGTTTACGGCGTGCCCGAGCGCCTGCCCTTGACCGAGGACGCCCCCGTCAGTGCGGTGAACCCCTACGGCGCCACCAAGCTGATGGGTGAGACCATCCTGCGCGACCTGGGCGCCGCGGATCCGCTGTGGCAGACCGCCTGCCTGCGCTACTTCAACCCGGTGGGCGCACACGAGAGCGGCCGCATCGGCGAGGACCCGCGCGGCATTCCTAACAACCTCATGCCCTATGTGGCCCAGGTGGCCATCGGCCGCCGCGCACGCCTGCAGGTCTTCGGCGACGACTACGACACCCCCGACGGCACCGGCGTGCGCGACTACATCCACGTCTGCGACCTCGCCGAGGGCCATGTGGCCGCCCTGCGCCGTTTGCTGGAGGCGCCCGGCTCGCTGACCGTCAACCTGGGCACCGGCCGCGGCTACAGCGTGCTGGAGCTGGTCAAGGCCTACGAGCAGGCCAGCGGTCGCCCCGTGCCCTACGACATCGTGGCCCGCCGCCCCGGCGACGTGGCCGCCTGCTACGCCGACCCGGCCCAGGCCCAGGCCCTGCTGGGCTGGCGAGCCCGGCATGACCTGCAGCGCATGTGCGAAGACAGCTGGCGCTGGCAGTCGATGAACCCCCAGGGCTTCCAGGCCTGACCCCGCCGGCACGACCGGTCGCCCCTTCGAACGATCATGAGCATTCTCCAGATCCAACCCGTCATCATGGCCGGCGGCAGCGGCACGCGGCTGTGGCCGCTGTCCCGCGCGGGCTTCCCCAAGCAGTTCCTGGTGCTGTCCGGCACGCAGAGCCTGTTCCAGCAGGCGGTGCAGCGCGTGGCCGGCCTGGCTGCGGCGGACATCAGCGCCCTGCCCGCCCTCATCGTGGGCAACGAGGAGCACCGCTTCCTCGTGCTGGACCAGCTGCGAGACGCGAAGATCCAGACCGCCGCCGTGCTGCTGGAGCCCGTGGGCCGCAACACCGCGCCTGCCGTCAGCCTGGCCGCCCTGCAGGCCCTGGCCGCGGGCCAGGACCCGGTGCTGGTGGTGACCCCGGCCGACCAGACCGTGGTCGATGAGGCCGCCTTCACCGCCGCGCTGCAGCGCGCCGTGCGCCAGGCCGCCGAGGGCGGCATCGTGATCCTGGGCATCACGCCGGACCGGCCCGAGACCGGCTTTGGCTACATCAAGAGCCAGACCGAAGGCGACAGCTGGCGCGTCGAGCGCTTCGTCGAGAAGCCCGACCTCGCCACCGCCGAGGGCTACCTGGCCGCGGGCGACTACTTCTGGAACAGCGGCATGTTCGTGATGCGCGCCAGCACCTGGCTGCAGGCCCTGCTGCGCTTGCGCCCCGACATCGACGTGGCCACCCGCGCCGCCTTCGCCGGCGCCCAGCCCGATGGCCTCTTCGTACGCCCCGACAAGGCCCTCTTCGCCGCCGTGCCCGCCGAGTCCGTCGATTACGCGGTGATGGAGCGCTGCCCCGGCAGCGACATCCCCCTGCACATGGTTCCCCTGGACGCCGGCTGGAACGACCTGGGCGCCTGGGACGCCGTCTGGCAGGTCGCACCCAAGGACGCCGCGGGCAATGTCACCGTGGGCGATGCCCTCGTGGCCGACAGCCACAACACGCTGGTGCATGCGACCAGCCGCCTGGTCAGCGCCGTCGGCCTGGACAACATCGTCATCGTCGAGACCGCCGATGCCGTGCTGGTGGCCGACCGCAACAAGAGCCAGGACGTCAGGAAGATCGTCAGCCAGCTCAGCGAGCGCCAGCGCGCCGAGCAGAACCTGCACCGCAAGGTCTACCGCCCCTGGGGCTGGTACGACAGCATCGACATGGGCGAGCGCTTCCAGGTCAAGCGCATCATGGTCAAGCCCGGCGCCTCGCTGAGCCTGCAGATGCACCACCACCGTGCGGAGCACTGGATCGTGGTCTCCGGCACGGCAGAGATCACCAATGGCGAGCAGGTGCTGCTGCTGTCCGAGAACCAGAGCACCTACATCCCCCTGGGCCAGGTCCACCGCCTGGCCAATCCGGGCAAGGTGCCGCTGGAGATCATTGAAGTACAGTCCGGGTCGTACCTCGGCGAGGACGACATCGTCCGCTTCGACGACAGCTACGGGCGCAAGTGAGCCCGGGGCCCCGCCGGGCAGCCCTACAGACGCAAGCACAGCAATGACAATCCTGGTCACCGGCGGCGCCGGCTTCATCGGCAGCAACTTCATCCTGGACTGGCTGGCTCAGTCGGACGAGACGGTGCTCAACCTGGATGCCCTCACCTACGCGGGCAACCTGGAGAACCTGGTCGCGCTGAAGGACGACGCCCGCCACGTCTTCGTGCAGGGCGACATCGGCGACCGCGCCCTGCTGGACCGCCTGCTGACCGAACACCGGCCGCGGGCCCTGATCCACTTCGCGGCCGAGAGCCATGTGGACCGCTCCATCAGCGGCCCCGGCGCCTTCATCAAGACCAATATCGAAGGCACCTACACGCTGCTGGAGGCCGCCCGCCAGCACTGGCAGGGTCTGCCCGAGAGTGAGCGCGCCGCCTTCCGCTTCCACCACGTCTCTACCGACGAAGTCTATGGCTCGCTGAAGGCCGAGGACCCCGCCTTCGCCGAGACGAACCCTTACGAGCCCAACAGCCCCTACTCGGCCTCCAAGGCCGCCAGCGACCACCTCGTGCGCGCCTGGCACCACACCTACGGCCTGCCGGTGCTGACCACCAACTGCTCCAACAACTACGGGCCCTATCACTTCCCCGAGAAGCTGATCCCCTTGATGATCGTCAACGCCCTGGCGGGCAAGCCTCTGCCGGTCTACGGCGACGGCCAGCAGATCCGTGACTGGCTCTATGTGCGCGACCACGCCTCGGCCATCCGCGCCGTGCTGGCCGGCGGGCGCGTGGGCGAGACCTACAACATCGGCGGCTGGAACGAGATGGCCAACATCGACATCGTCAAGACGGTGTGCGCCCTGCTGGACGAGTTGCGCCCCGATACCGCCGGCCCCTACAGCCGCCTGATCACCTACGTGAAGGACCGCCCCGGCCACGACCGCCGCTATGCCATCGACGCCCGCAAGATCGAGCGCGAGCTGGGCTGGCGCCCCGCGGAGACCTTCGCCACCGGCATCCGCAAGACCGTGCAGTGGTACCTGGACCACCCCGAGTGGGTGCAGCGCGTGCAGTCCGGCGCCTACCGCGACTGGGTGCAGCAGCAGTACGGCCGCGCATGAAGATCCTGCTCCTGGGCGCTTCTGGACAACTGGGCTGGGAGTTGCAGCGCGCGCTGGCGCCGCTGGGCGAGGTGCTGTCGCCGGGCCGCGCCGACGGTGCGGACATGGCCGAGCCCGAGCGCATCGAGGCCCTGGCCCGAGCCATCGCGCCGGACGTCATCGTCAATGCCGCCGCCTATACCGCCGTCGACAAAGCCGAGAGCGAGCCCGCACTGGCGCGGCGCGTCAATGCCGAGTCCGTCGCCCGGCTGGCCGGCGTGAGCCGCGAGACGCAGACCCTGCTGCTGCACTACAGCACCGACTACGTCTTCGACGGCAGCGGCGACCACCCGCGCGATGAGACCGCCCCCACCGGCCCGCTGAGCGTCTACGGCCAGACCAAGCTCGAAGGCGAGCAGCTCATCCAGGCCAGCGGCTGCCCGCACCTCATCCTGCGCACCTCCTGGGTCCATGCGGCCCGCGGCGGCAACTTCGCCAAGACCATGGTGAAGCTGGCCCGCGACCGTGATCAGCTGCGGGTGATCGCCGACCAGGTCGGCGCACCCACCGGTGCCGACCTCCTGGCGGACTTCAGCGTGCAAGCCCTGCGTGCCACGCTGGCCGCCCCCGGCAAGCAGGGGCTCTACCACGCCACGGCCGGCGGCGACACCAGCTGGCACGGCTATGCGCGCCTGGTGCTGGAGCACGCGCAGGCCCTGGGCCAGGTCCTGAAGGTCCGGCCGCAGGACGTGCAAGCCATCCCCACCAGCGCCTACCCGACGCCGGCCCGCCGCCCCTTGAACTCGCGCCTGGACTGCCGCAAGCTCTGCGCGCAGTTCGGCCTGCGCCAGCCGCCCTGGCAGGACGGGGTACAGCGCATGCTGGACGAGGTGCTGGGCGAGCGCGGCCTCTGAAGACGGCCGCAAAACCCTTGTTTCATTGCCGAGCAGGGTCCGCACGCCGCGGCATGCTTCGCAGGGAAGGAGCTTCCAAGCCATGAAGAATCGCAAAGGCCTCATCCTCGCCGGCGGGTCCGGCACCCGGCTGCATCCGGCCACCCTGGCCATGAGCAAGCAGCTGCTGCCGGTCTATGACAAACCCATGGTCTATTACCCGCTCAGCACCCTGATGCTGGCGGGCATGCGGGACATCCTGCTGATCAGCACGCCCCAGGATCTCCCCCGCTTCGAGGCCCTGCTGGGTGATGGCTCGCGCTGGGGCCTGAATCTGCAGTACTGCGTGCAGCCCAGCCCCGACGGCCTCGCCCAGGCCTTCCTGCTGGGCCGGTCCTTCATCGACGGCGCGCCCTCGGCCCTGGTGCTGGGGGACAACATCTTCTACGGCCACGACTTCCAGGGCCTGCTGGGCGAGGCCTCGACCCGCGAGCAGGGGGCCACGGTCTTCGCCTACCACGTGACCGACCCGGAACGCTACGGCGTGGTCGATTTCGACGCGCAGCGCCAGGCCCTCTCCATCGAGGAAAAGCCGCGCCAGCCCAAGAGCAACTACGCGGTCACCGGCCTCTATTTCTACGACGAGCAGGTGTGCGACATCGCCGCCGGCATCCGCCCCAGCGCGCGTGGCGAGCTGGAGATCACCGACGTCAATGCCCAGTACCTCCGCCAGGGCCAGCTGCAGGTGGAGATCATGGGCCGCGGCTATGCCTGGCTGGACACCGGCACGCATGACAGCCTGCTGGACGCCGGCCAGTTCATCGCGACCCTGGAGAAGCGCCAGGGCCTCAAGGTGGCCTGCCCCGAGGAGGTGGCCTTCCGCAACGGTTGGATCGACGCCGGGCAGCTGGAACAGCTGGCCCAGCCCATGGTGAAGAACGGCTACGGGCAGTACCTGCTGCGCCTGCTGAAAGAGAAGAGCTATTGATGAAAGTGACCCCCACCCGCCTCCCTGAAGTGCTGTTGATCGAGCCCCGCGTCTTCGGCGACGCGCGAGGCTTCTTCACGGAGAGCTGGAACCAGCAGGCCTTCGACCAGGCCGTCGGCAGCGAGGTTCGTTTCGTGCAGGACAACCACTCCCGCTCCGGCCGCGGCGTGTTGCGCGGCATGCACTTTCAGCTGCCGCCCCATGCCCAGGGCAAGCTGGTGCGCGTGGTCAGCGGCCGCGTCTTCGACGTGGCGGTGGACATGCGTCGCGACAGCCCGCGCTTCGGCCAGTGGGAGGGCTACGAGCTGAGCAGCGACAACCACCGCCAGCTCTGGATCCCGCCCGGCTTCGCCCATGGCTTCCTGGTGCTCAGCGAGAGCGCCGACTTCCTCTACAAGACCACGAACTACTACGCCCCGCAGGCCGAGGGGGCGCTGGCCTGGAACGACCCGACCGTAGGCATCGAGTGGCCCCTGGACGGCCTCGCCCCCCTGCTGGCCGACAAGGACGCCAAGGCCCCCCGCCTGCACGACGCCCTTTACTTCTGAACACAGTTGCGGTGAGCGGCCCCTCGACTGCGGGGCCAGCCTGCGGCGCGGGCCGACAGGCTGCGGGGCGACACCTAGAATGCGGCCATCTCAAGATCAGGCCAGCCTCCCATGTCCAAACCCTGCATCCATCTCGTCGCCGGCGCGCGTCCCAACTTCATGAAGATCGCGCCCATCGTCCGTGCCCTGCAGGCAGACGGCCGCCTGGCCTGGAAGATCGTGCACACCGGCCAGCACTACGACCGGGACATGAACGAGGTGTTCTTCGAGGAGCTGGGCATCCCGCAGCCCGACGTGCGCCTGGGCTGCGGCGGCGGCAGCCATGCCGCCCAGACCGGCAAGATCATGCAGGCCTACGAAGACCTGGTGAACGCCGCGAAGCCCGCCGCCTGCCTGGTCGTGGGTGACGTGAACTCCACCCTGGCCTGCTCCGTCGTGGCCAAGAAGGCCTGCGTGCCGGTGGCCCACGTGGAAGCAGGCCTGCGCAGCGGTGACATGAGCATGCCCGAGGAGATCAACCGCCTGGTCACGGACGCCATCTCCGACTGGTTCTTCGTCACCGAGCCCAGTGGCTACGAGCACCTGAAGCGCGAGGGCAAGGACATGTCCATCGTCTACGACGTGGGCCATGTGATGGTCGATAACGTGCTGTTCCAGGCCGACAAGCTCAAGGCCATGGATACCTCGGGCCTGGAGACCGACGCCTACAAGAAAGCCCATCCGCGCTACGGCGTGGTGACCCTGCACCGCCCCTCCAACGTCGACAGCGCCGAGGCCCTGGAGCGCATCGCCACGGTGCTGCGCACGGTTTCGCAGGAGCTGCCCCTGATCTTCCCGGTGCATCCGCGCACCCGCGCCAATATCGAGAAGTTCGGCATCGACCTGGGCAGCAACGTCACGCTGATGGGCCCGCAGGCCTATATGTCCTTCCTGCACCTCTGGAAGGACGCCGTGGTCGTGCTGACCGACAGCGGCGGCCTGCAGGAGGAGACCACCGCCCTGGGCGTGCCCTGCATCACCATGCGCGAGAACACCGAGCGCCCCGTCACCGTCGATGAGGGCAGCAATGTGCTGGCCGGCACCGACCCGGCCAAGATCATCCCCCTGGCCCTGGACGCCATCCGCAATGGCGGCAAGCGCGGCCGCCGCCCGGCCCTGTGGGACGGCAAGGCCGCCGAGCGCATCGTCGCCATCCTGGCCGACAAGCTGCTCTGATCGAGCCCCCATGAACAAGGGCCGCGCAGTTGCGCGGCCCTTTGCCTTTGCATGCCCCGATGGACCGGGGCCGCCACCGGTTCAGACTTTGAAGTAGTCGCGGTACCAGGCCACGAAGTTGGCCACGCCCTGGGGCACCGGCATGGCGGGCCTGAAGCCGGTCCAGGCGGCGAGTTCCTCGACGTCCGCATGCGTGGCCGGCACATCGCCGTCCTGCAGGGGCATGAAGTTCTTCTGAGCCTCGCGGCCCACGGCCTGCTCGATGGCCTGGATGAAGTCCATCAGCTTCACCGGGTCATGGTTGCCGATGTTGAAGACGCGGTAGGGCGCGTCCGAGCGGGCCGGGTCGGCCGTCATCGGGTCATAGCCCTCGTCCACCGTGGCCGGGCGGTCCAGCACGCGCACCACGCCCTCGGCGATGTCGTCGATGTAGGTGAAGTCGCGGATCATCTGGCCGTGGTTGAACACGTCGATGGGCCGGCCTTCCAGGATGGCCTTGGTGAAGAGGAAGAGCGCCATGTCCGGCCGACCCCAGGGACCGTAGACCGTGAAGAAGCGCAGGCCCGTGGTGGGCAAGCGGTAGAGGTGGCTGTAGGTGTGGGCCATCAGCTCGTTGGCCTTCTTGGTGGCCGCGTACAGGCTCACCGGATGATCCACCCCGTGGTGCTCGGAGAAGGGCATGCGCACATTGCCGCCGTACACGCTGGAGCTGGAGGCATAGGCCAGGTGCTGCACGCCGTGATGGCGGCAGCCTTCCAGGATGTTCATGAAGCCGACGATATTGCTGTCGATGTAGGCATGCGGGTTCTGCAGCGAGTAGCGCACACCGGCCTGGGCGGCCAGGTGCACGACGCGGTCGAACTTCTCCTCGGCGAAGAGGTGGGCCATGCCCTCGCGGTCCTCCACAGACATTTGCACGAAGCGAAAGCCCGGGCGGCCCTGCAGGCGGGCGAGGCGATCACGCTTGAGTTGGGGGTCGTAGTAGTCGTTCAGATTGTCCAGACCAACGACCTCGTCGCCCCGGGCGAGCAGGATCTGGCTAACATGCATGCCGATGAAGCCGGCAGCGCCGGTGACAAGAATCTTCAAATTAACCTCGGTGAGTTGGGCCCAGCGGAATCCGGGCTCGCTGCCCAGGCCTGCGCCCGGCATTTTGAACGACGGATTATCCCCAATTGAAACGGCGACCGCCCAGCCCGCCCAGATGAGGGAGTGCCGACTCTTCGGCATTCGCCTGACGGCGGGCGAGCAGGCGCCGGTCCTGGCCGAGCTGCTGCGGCGGGCCCAAGGGCGCCGGCCGGGCTATGTCTGCCTGGCCAATGTGGACATGCTCACCCGCGCCCGGCACCGCCCCGCACTGGCCGCCACGCTGGACGAAGCCGCGCTGGTGCTGACCGACGGCTTGCCGCTGGTCTGGGCCCTGCGCGGCCTGCTGGGCCTTCGCGGCGTGGACCGCCTCAGCGGCCCCAGCCTGAGCCTGCTCCTGCTGGCGCAGGCCGAGGCCCTGGACCTGCCGGTCTTTTTCTACGGCGGCAGCGAGGCTGAGCTGGCCCGGCTGCTGGTGCACGTGCGCCAGCGCTTCCCGGCCCTGCCCATCGCCGGAGCCGAGTCCCCGCCCCTGCTGCCCGAGGAGCCGCCCGAGGACCCCGCCGCCCTGGCCCGCATCCAGACCTCGGGCGCCCGCCTGGTCTTCGTGGGCCTGGGGTGCCCCAAGCAGGAGTTCTGGATGCGCCGCCACGCGCCCCGCTTGGACGCCCTCTGCCTGGGCGTGGGCTATGCCTTCCCCCTCCTGGCCGGCACGCTGAGGCGCGCGCCCGCCTGGATGCAGCGAAGCGGCCTGGAATGGCTGTATCGCCTGGCGCAGGAGCCCCGCCGTCTGTGGCGGCGCTACCTGCTGGGCAACAGCCAGTTCCTGGGCCTGTGCCTGGCCGCCCTGCCCGGCGCGCTGTGGCGGCGCCTGCGTGGAGGCTGAGCCGTGCGCCTGCTGATGCTGCTGCAGGGCTCGGCTGTGACGGACCAGCCCGGCTACCACGCGAGCCTGCTGCGCCTGGTGCAGGAGGGCACCCTGGCCTGGGCCCAGGCCCTGCCCTACCTGGGCGCCGGGCCTGGGATGCAGGTCACGGAATCGGCTTTCGCGAGCGCCCTGCGCCTCATCAAGGACGAGGGCGTGGACACCCTGTGGCTGCAGTGCTACCACGGCCCCCTGCCCGACCCGCGTCCCTTCCTGCAGGCCGCGCGCCGCCTGCACCCCGAGCTGCTGGTGCTGGTCAGCAGCGGCGATGCCTTCGGCCGCTGGCTGCACCGCACCCCAGCCAGCCTGCGCCAGGCCTGCGCCGGCGCCGACCTGAACTTCCTCACTGTGCTGGGGCCTGTGGCCGATGCCGTGGTCGCCGCTGGAGCCCGCAACCTCGTGCTGATGCCGCACGGCGCCTGCCAGGAGCGCTTCGCGGCACCGCCGTCGCGTCCGGCCGCGCCGCCCTTCGACGTGGTCTTCGTCGGCAGCCACCACGCGGGACGCAATCCCTTCAATCCCATCAACCGCGCCGCCCGCCAGCGACGGGCCATGGTGCAGGCCCTGGGCCGTCGCTACGGCGCGCGCTTCGGCCTCTTCGGACACGGCTGGGGAGGCCAGACCGGCTGGCAGGGCCCCGTGCCCTTTGTGGACCAGCACCGGGCCATGGCCCTGGGCCGCCTGCAGGTGGGCGGCTTCCCGGGTGGACGGGCACCGTTTTACCTGTCGGACCGGCCCTACATCGCCATGGCCAGCGGGACACCCCTGCTGGACTGCCGGCTCGAAGGCCTGGACCGCCTGGCGCACGAGGGCGTCCACTGGGCGCTCTACGACGACCTGCCTGGCCTGCTTCGTCTGTGCGACCGGTCCCTGGAAGACGACGCAGGCCTGCGCGCCATGGGTGACGCGGCACGCGGTTTCGTCCTGGCCGGACACACCCAGTACCACCGCGTGCGTGAGATGCTGCGCATTGCCTCCGAACTGCGCGAAGCCCGCCGTCAGGGCCGGCGCCTAGCGCCGCCGGCGCCGCGCATATTCCACGAGGGCGTGCGCCCCGAAGACGAGATCCCGCACGTGCTCAGGGCCTGGGCGGGCTGAGTGGCGCGCCGCGGCGCAGGCGCAGCAGCGGCTGCTCCAGCCACCGATGGCAGGCCAGCCCCGCAAGCGCCGTGCCTGCGATCACCGACAGCGCGACCAGATCGGCCTGCAGGCCCGGCCACAGGCGCATCAGACGGTACAGGGCCGGGATGCTGAGCGCCTGCACGAGATAGATGCTGTAGGAGGCGTCGCCCAGCCACTGGCCCGGTGCCCAGCGCGTCTGGCGCAGGCCCAGGGCGCCCAGCACCAGCAGCGCAGCGGGAAGGCCCCAGTGCAGCAAGCGCTGCAGCGGCGCCGGCTGGCCCAGCGAGGCGAGCAGCCCCAGCGTCCCCAGGGCCAGCAGCCACGGCGCCCAGGGCCGCTGCGAGGGCAGGCGGCGATGCAGGGCGGCCAGGCCCATGCCCAGCAGGAATTCCAGGCCCAGCGCGTCCGCGCCCAGGGCGATCAGTGCGGCCAGGCCCAAGCCCACGCAGAGGGTCGGCCCAGCGCGCCAGGGCAGCAGCAGGCCTAGCGTGAAGAGCAGGTAGAAGGCCATCTCCCACTCCAGCGTCCAACCCAGCCACAGCACCGGCGGGCGCCCCAGCCAGGCACCCGAGGCAAAACCCAGCGAGGCCAGCACCTGGCGGCCGTCAGCCAGCGCGCCATGAAAGAGTCCGGGCCTCAGCAGCTGCAGCAGCAGCACCGTCAGCGTCAGCAGCCAGTACAGGGGCAGGATGCGCCAGAGCCGGTCGGCCAGGAAGCGGCCCGCACTGCGCGGCCGCCGCTGCTGGGTGTAGACCATCACGAAGCCGGACAGCACGAAGAACAGGTCCACGCCCCAGGCGCCCCAGCCCGACAGCGGCGCCAGCCCCAGCACCGGCCGCTGCTGGTGCACCGAGGTCTCGATGACATGGAAGACCACCACGGCCAGCGCGGCGACGGCGCGCAAGGCCTGGAGGTTGCCAAGCCGCGCATCCTGGACGTCAGCAGAGGAGGTCGGCATAGATCCGGCTGAGCTGAAGGTAGTTGGTTTCGGCGCTCCAGTGTGCGCGCTGGTGCTCGCGGGCGGCTTCGCCCCAGCGGCGAGCGTCCTGGGGTGACTCGAGTACGCGCCGCAGGGCCTTCCCCAGGGATGCGGCATCACCAGGCTCGAAGAGCAGGCCCGTGCGCTCGTGCTGCACCAGCTCGGGCATGGGGCCGTGGTCGGCCGCCAGCACCGGGAGGCCGCAGGCCGCCGCCTCCACCAGGGTGCGCGGGAACATTTCAAAGACGAGGCTGGGCAGGACCAGGGCCTGCGCGCGCCGCATCTGTTCCAGCACAGCCGGGGCGGGTTGTGCGCCCAGCAGCCGCAGGCGCGGATGCGACTGCAGCGTGGCGCGCAGCGGCCCGTCGCCGATCACCGTGATGCACTCGCCCGGCGGCAGGGTCTCGGCCGCCAGGGCCAGCAGATGCAGGCCCTTCTCCTCAGCCAGCCGGCCCACGAAGAGCAGGCCCTGCCGGGGCTGCTCGGCCCGCTGGGGGACCTCGGCGAAATGGGGCTTGACCACGATGCGCCCGGCCGGCAGCCCGCCGCGGATAAAGAGCTGGCGGGCGAACTCGCTCAGCGCGATGTAGCGGTCCACCCGTGCGGACCAGGTGCCCAGCAGCCGGTGCAACTGGGTCACGCCGGCCACCAGGGCCGTCTCCATGGCGCTGTCGCGATAGCAGCGATGCAGCACGCCACGCCAGGGCAGGCGGCCCACGCAGTCGGTGCAGGGCCGCCCCTCGCGCAGCATCAGAGCCTGCGGGCAGAGCAGGCGGGCGTTGTGCAGCGTCAGCACCACGGGCAGGCCGTGGCGCCGCCCCGCCCAGAACACGGCCGGCGAGACGAGGGGCCAGGTGTTGTGCACGTGCAGGAGATCGGGGCGCTGGGCCTCGATCAGCACGTCCAGCGCGTGCGTGGTGGGTGCGGACCAGAAGGCCTGTGCAGCGCCCTGCCAGCGCGGCAGCTGGCGCAGTTCCTCGTTGTGACGCTCATGGCGCAGCACGCGGTGACCGCGGGCCTGCAGCAGCGCGGCCTCGTTCTCGACGACGGCATCCTCGCCGCCGGCCTGCTGGTAGCGGTTGTGCACCAGCAGCACGGAGGGGCAGGTCTTGCCTGACGGTATCGCGCTCATGGCCGGCGCCCCCTCTGCACGCAGGCCATGGCCTGCACAAAGCCCTCGGCTGCGCGCTCGAAGGTCCACCCCCGCTGCACCCGGGCCTGCGCGGCGGCGCCCATGCGGCGGAGCAAGGGTTCGTTCTGCAGCAGGTCGCTGGCGGCGTCCACCCAGTCCTCCAGGCGCGGCGGCAGCACGCGCCCGTTCACGCCGTCCAGGACCAGGTCGCCTGCACAGCCCGCCACCTCGCTGACCAGCACCGGCACGCCGGCCGCGCAGGCCTCGTTGGCGACCAAGCCCCAGGGCTCCCACTGCGTCGGGAACAACAGCAGGCCAGCCCCGGCATAGAGGGCCGGCAGCTCGGCCTGCGGGCGGTAGCCCAGGCACTGCAGCTCGACCTGCTCCGCCACGCGCGCGGCGGCCTGCTGAAGGGCCTCGTGCAGGGGACCGTCGCCCAGCACGCGAAGGCGCACGCGGCGCCCCAGGCGGCGCGCGACACCCACGGCGATGTCCAGGGCCATCAGCGGCTGCTTGTGCGGTACCAGGCGACCGGAGAAGAGCAGCTCAGCCTCGCGCGTGGCGTGAAGGGCCGCGGCGGCGAAGCGTTCGTTGTCGACGCACAGCGGCGCCAGGAAGCAGCGCTGCGCCGGCGCGCCGTGGTGCTGGAACACCTGCAGCGTGCCCGCACCGGCGCCGACCAAGGCCGCTGCCCGCGGATAGACCCAGCGGCGCAGGGCCTGGTGCAGGCCGCTGAGGCTCTGCTCCTGGTACCAGCTGCCGTCGCTCATCACGGCATGCGGCCGCCCATGCCGGGCCGCCCAGAGCTGGCCCACGAGGAAAGTGGGGATGAAGCCGGTGGTGACGAGCACATCCGGATTCAGCCGGCCCAGCAGGGACCAGACCTTGAGGTCCGCATGCAGGAAGCGCCGAGTGCCCTGCCAGGCCGCGCCGCCCAGCACATGTACGCCATAGCCCCGCCCCTGCTCGCGCAACGCCGGGTCCACCCAGGGCTCTGTGCAGTAGACCATCTGCAGGTCCAGCTCGCGGGCCACCCGGGCCCACATGGGCGTGCGGTAGGGCACCGGCGCGTTGCTCAGAACGGCCACGCGCAGACGCTGCGGGGCGCCACTCATGGCACAGGCCTGCGCCAGCGTTCCATCTGCAGGCGCAGATAGGGCCAGACGAAGAACAGCGGCCAGGCCGGGCCCATGTGGCGGCGAGTGAGCCGCAGCCAGGAGCGCCAGGGCAGGCCCTTGCGTGACAGCATCAGCTGCCAGCGCCTCGTCCAGGGCAGGCTGCGGTCGTGGTAAGTGCCGGTGCGCGGGTTGTCCGAACACCAGCCCATGAAGCCCGGCGCCAGCCAGACGCCCAGGCCCAAGGCGCGGGTGCGCAGCGCATAGTCGGTGTCGCCCATGGCGTGCTCGAAGGCAGGGTCGAGGTCGCCCACGCGCTCGCGGACCTCGCGGTGCAGCAGCACGATATTGCCGTTCATCGAGTCACACAGCTGCGCGTGATCGGCAGGCGCCAGCAAGCTGAAGCGAGAGCGCCGCCAGCGGCTCAGGCGCCGCTCGCCGCCGTAGCTGACGAGGCCGGTGCGCGCGTCGCGCGTGGCGCCGACGACCACGCCGGGCCGACCCTGCACGCGCAGCGCCTGCTCGCAGTCCAGCAGGCGGGCCAGAAAGCCGGGCTCCAGCAGCACGTCGTCGTTGAGCCAGAGCTGCCAGTCTGCCGCACGGGCCAGCGGTTGCTGCTGGGCCAGGTGCATGCCCCGGCACCAGTAGAGCTGGCCCGGCCCGCGCACCACGGTCACCCACGGGTGGGCGGCGGCCACGGCCTCGGCCGTGCCGTCGGTGCTGCCGTCGTCCAGCAGCACGGCCTGCAGCTCGATGCCGCGGGCCTGCAGCGCCTGGCGTTCGGGCGCCAGGCTGTCCAGGCAGGCCAGGGTCTTGTTCCTGCGGTTGAAGCAGCTCATCAGCGCGCACAGCGAGCGCCTCATTGGGTGCCCCTTTCCACCACCGCCAGACGCACCAGGGCCTGACCGACATCAACGAGCTCGCGGGGCGCGGCGCGCTCCGGCTGCGCGGGATCGCGCAGTTCGCGGGCGCCCAGCGCGCGGGCCAGCTGTGCCCGCCGCAGCCGAAGGGGCTCCGGGCCCGTGTGCCACAGCAGCCAGTGCCGGCCATCGGCCCCCTGCGTCTGGCAGGCGACCAGGCCTGGCCGGTTGAGCCAGGGCTGGCGGCAGGGGCCGACGCGGCGGTCCATCAGCCAGTCCTGTACCTGGGTGAAGGCGGCCAGCGCGGGGCGCGGACGGCCCTGCGCATCGACCAGGCCACTGCGCCCGTTGTCCCAGGCGTACTGGTAGAAGCGCTCCACGCCTGCGGCCGCGCTCAGCACCAGGGCCTGGGCCAGGCGCGCGGCGGCCGCGTCCCAGCTGTCCACGACGCCGCCGAGCAGCTTCTCACCGGGCGCCGCCACTTCGACGCCCGTCTCGGTGTTCCACAACGGCAGCGCGCCGAGACCTCGCTCGCGCTGCAGACGCTGCAGGCTGACCAAGGTGCGGGCCAGCTGCAGATTGCTCTCGGCATAGAGATGGAAGCACAGCGCCTGCACCTGGCGCTCGCCGCCGGCCGACAGGAACAGGGCCAGGCGGTCCACGCCATTGGTGAAGCCCGGCGTGCACAGCGGAGTGCCGGGCACGGTCTCGTCCAGGGCCTCGCGCGCGGCCTCGGCCATGGCGACCAGGCGGTGCACGCTGCCGGTGTAGAAACCGCGCTGGCCTCGGTCGCGCGGCAGTTCGGACAGCAGCGGCTCGTTCCACAGCTCGTAGGCGGCGATGCGCGTGCCGTAGCGCCGGGCCAGGGTGCGCACATAGTCCTTCCAGGCCGAGAGGTCTCGCGGCTCAGCGCTGCAGCCCTCGGCGTAGGGACAAGGCTCCTCGGGCCGCGTCGAATTCCAGGCCGGGGTCATGCCCAGGGTCAGCAGCACCCGCACACCCGCCGCCTCGGCCGCGGCCACGTAGGCATCGAGCCGCTGGAACTGCCAGCGCTCGGGCGCCGGCTGAAGGTTGAACCAGGTGGTCTGGGCGTCCCACAGGCGCAGGTGTCCCAGCGGCTGCTGTGGCCAGCGCGTGCGGCCGGGATCGTCCGGCAGGCCCATGTCCAGGCGATGGAAGTGCGTGCCGAAGAATGCGGCGGTGACGGTCTGGCTGTGGCCCTGCGTGGCCTGGAGATAGGGATCGGTGCCGGCCGCCGAAGGCATCGCGCCCAGCACGACCAGCAGGACCGCGCTCAGCAGGCGCATCAGGCCGCGCAGCAGGGCCGGGGTCAGGTCTTGCCCCCCCTCACGCAGCCGCATGCCGCCCTCCCCGCCAGGACACCGGCGCCCGCGCCACCGCGGCGCAGGCCGCGCCCAGACCCAGCCACAGGCCCTGCACATAGGTCACGCCATAGGGCACGAAGTACACCACCATGGTCACATTGAGGGTGAAAAGCAGCACCGGCAGGGGCTGCGAGGGTTCGGCGGCAATGCGGCGGCGCAGGCCGCGCAACACCACCACCAGGACCGCCACGAAACCGCCAAGGCCCAGCAGGCCGGTGTTGAAGACCGTCTGCACGTACATATTGTGGGCGCCGTACTCCAGCAGGCGGGGGGTGCCCTCGCTGTCGATCACATAACGCGAGTTGTCGGTGCCGAAGGGGCTGCCGATGGCAATCGAGCGCGGCCCCAGGTCCGCCCAGCGGCGCAGGATCACGCCCCAGCTCTGCAGACGCTCGGCCGTGGTGTCCTGGCCGCGCACGGCGCGCTGCGCCGACTGCCCGATCTGGGCCGCCAACTCCGAGCGGGGCGCCAGCAGCAGGGGCAGCACCACCACCGCCAGGATCAGCGCGAACAGCCCCAGCTGCCGCCAGGCCGAGGTAGCGCGGCGTCCGCTCAGCAGGGGGCTCAGCGCGCCCACCAGCACCGCGCCCCACACCGAGCGGTGCTGCAGGGCCAGCACATAGCCCAGCAGCACCGGCACCCACAGGCGCAGGGTGCGCAAGGCAGGCGCCGCGTCGGCGAAGTAGAGCGCACCGATCAGCAGTTGGCCCAGCAGCAGGGCGTCGTTGGACCAGATCACGCGAATGGGCCCGTCGATGTTGTAGACCCCGCCCGGCGGCAGCAGGCTGGGGATGGGCGTGTAATAGACGATCCAGCGGTAGGTGGTCAGCAGCAGCAGCACGCCCCCCAGGCCGGCCAGCCAGGCCAGCAGGCGCTGCAGGCGCTCGGGCCGATAGGGGAAGCTGGCCACGTAGCTGACCACCACGACGAAGTAGAAGTAGTCCCGCACCTGCACCCCCGCCTTGGTGCCGAAGCTCAGCAGGCCCTGGGCCAGGCTCAGCATCACGGCAGCGCTGAACAGCCACCAGCCCGGCGTGATGCCCGGCCGCTCCCCGGCTTGCCTGGCCGGCCGCAGCCATCGCACCAGGGTGGCCGGCAGCAGGACCAGGCACATCAGGTCCCCCGGGTACAGGGCCAGACCGATGTGCAGCAAGGGTTGGCCGCTCTGCAGGGAATCCACCAGGGCCGTGCCCAGCACCAGGGCCACGCCCATGACCAGGGACTGGATGCTGCCCAGCAGCAGCACCACGCCGCCGGCGGCCAGGAGCATGGCGACCAGCAGGGGCAGACTCAGGAGGAACAGCAGGCTTGCATCCATGGGGCGCCAGTGTGACTCAAGCCGCGGCCGTCGGGCGCCGCGCGGTCCGCAGGATGTCACGCAGACGCCGCACATAGGCCTCGGCTACCGCCTCGGCGGCGAAGCGCTCGCGCACCGAGGCTCGCAGCGCGCGCGACAGTACCGCATAGCGCGCCGGCTCGGCCAACAGCAGGAGGGCCCGAGCCAGGTCCTCGGGGGACTCCACGTCGGCCAGGCCGTCCGCCTCCTGCAACACCCAGGGCACGGCGCCAGCGGCGCGACCCGCGAGCACCGGCAGGCCCAGTGCCATGGCCTCGGCGATGGCCATGCCGAAGGTCTCCTCACGGGCGGGATGCAGCAGCAGGTCCAGGCCGCCCAGGCGTTCCAGCAAGACGGCGTGAGGCAGCGGGCCGTGGCAGTGGATACGGGACCGCAGGGCCTGCAATGGGGCCTGCGCCTCGCAGTACCGGGCGGCAGCCCCACCGGGTTCGAAACCGTGGCCGAAGAGATGCAGTTCGGCTTGCGGCAGGCGCGCGGCCACCCGCGCGAAGGCCTGCAGGCCCGTCTGCGGGTTCTTGCGCGCGTCCCAGCCATTGCAGACCATGGCAATGCGCAGGGCCTCGCCGCGCTCGCGGTCGCGCCCCAGGGCCAGGGCCAGCGGGGCGACCGGGTTGGGGATCACGACCGCGTCAGGCGCCCCCTGCGCGGTCAGCTCGGCCTGCAGATAAGGCGAGACCACGCTCAGCGGAGGTGCGCGCCGGAACACCTGCCGGGCCATCAGCACCCGCAGAGCGCGGTAGAGGCTGATGGTGGGCCGCGCCCAGCGGTTCATGCGGGCGACGACCCGGGGCGAGTCGTGGCTGGTGACCAGGGTGGGCAGGCCACTGTCCAGTGCCGCCCAGGCGAACTCGTAGACCCAGTGGGCATGGACCACATCCGGCGCCGCAGCGCTTAGGGCCGCGACCAGGGCCTGGCGCTCGCAGCGGTAGAGGTCGAGGATGCGGCCTGGCCTGCCCTGCACCGGGCGCCAGGCGTGCGGGCGCAGGGGGCAGAACACAGCCCGCAGGCGCGACTGCTTCGTCGAGGTGAACGCGGGCGACGCGCCGGCCACGTCAAGATCCCCGCTGAGTGTGACCACGGTGACCTGATGGCCCGCTTCCAGCCACGCCTGTACCAGTGTCATCAGCAGGGGCGCCCCCTCGTAGCCGCGCGGCAGGGCCTCGGGCCTCAGGCCCATCAGCGGGGCCAGGTCGGCCCCTGCCACGGGCCCGCACAGGGCGATGTGCAAGGGCGCCTGCGCGCCGGACGGCAGTCGCTCAGCCATGGGACGCCCCCCTCGCGAAGGACCAGCGATCCAGCCCCGGCCAGTGCCGCTGCGCCAGCTGGATTGCGGCGGTCCCACGGCAGCTCCAAAGGGCCAGGCCCGTTGCCAGAACCAGGCCCAGGCTGCCCGCGAGGACGGCCACCAACACCCGCAGCCAGGCAGCGCCCGCCGGGCACAGGGCCAGCGCGCCGGCCACCGCCAGCGCCACCAGCCCGCCGCTGGTCAGCACGGCGGCGTGGATGCGCAGCATGTCTCGGCTCCGGATCTGCAGCGGCCCGCGCAGCCAGGCGAGATAGGCGGCCCAGCGCAGCATCTCCACAGCCACCAGCCAGGCCACCAGCCAGCGCAGACCCAACCCTGCCAGCAGGGCCAGGCCCAGGCACAGCAGCAGGGTCACGCCCGACTGCAGGCGCAGCTTGGGGCCCAGCCATCCCAGGGCGTCACAGGTGATGCCCGCCACGTTGGACATGAAGATCCAGGGCACGGCCAGAGCCAGCCCCTCCAGCACCGGCACCGCAGCCTGCCACTGCGGCCCCAACAGCAGCTGCACCAGGGGCTGGGCCGCCGCGCTGACACCCAGACTCAGCGCTGCGCCAAGGCTGCCGACCAGCAACACGCCCAGGGCCAGGACCTCGCCC
This sequence comes from Mitsuaria sp. WAJ17, assembly GCF_014174515.1. Lineage (GTDB taxonomy): Bacteria > Pseudomonadota > Gammaproteobacteria > Burkholderiales > Burkholderiaceae_C > Roseateles_B. Next base: position 115,190 of record NZ_JACJUG010000003.1, on the reverse strand, counting down.
ACGCGGGCGCGGTCGGTCTGGGTGCTGGCCAGCAGCGGGAAGAGCACCCGCCCAACAATGCCCGCCAGCTTCTCCGTGGGCAGTTGGGCCAGCAGCCGGGCGCGGCTGTAGAGGCCCAGGCTGGCCTCACCCAGGGCGCGGCCGATCACGGCGGTATCGGCATTGCCGCCCACCAGTTCGACCAGGCCGATCAGGGCATGGCGCCCCCCATAGCCCAGCAGGCCGCGCCAGTCGCCCCGCAGGCTCAGGCGGCAGTCGGGCCGCGCCAGGGCCAGGACGAGCACCGCCTGCATCGAGACCTGGCCCAGCTGCGCTGCCACCAGGGCCCAGACACCCCAGCCCGCCCAGGCCGTAGCCAGGCCCACGAGGCCGTAGCCCAGCACGTATGACAGGGCATCCACCACCGCCAGGGCCTTGAATCGCAGGGCACGACGCAGCAGCGCGGTCGCCACCAGGACCATGGCGCTCAGGGGCAGCTGCAGCGCCAGGACTTGCAGCAGCAGGGCCAGTCGCGGCTGTCCGGCCCACTGCGCCACCAGCGGCGCCAGCAGGGCCGTCAGCCCGGCACAGGCCAGGCTCAGCATCAGGGCAAGGGTCCAGGCCAGGCGTTGGGTCGGGGTGTCCAGCGCCGGGCGCTGTACCAGGGCCGGCGCCAGGCCGGACTGGCCGGCATAGGCCAGCAGATTGAGCGCAGCCAGTGCCAGGGCCATGAGGCCGAAGTCCCCCGGGGTCAGCAGGCGCGACATGCAAGCCATCAGGGCCAGCTGAGCGCCGGTGTTGAACAGCAGGCCCAGCGCGCCCCAGCGCACGCCTGAGAGGGCCTGTCGGGCGCGGCTCATCGAGGCGCGGCAAGGCCCGCGGCGCAGGCCTGGGCATAGGCCTCGGCAATGCCCGCGCGCAGCGGCGTGCGCGGCTGCCAGCCCAGGGCGCGGATGCGGGAGATGTCCAGCAGCTTGCGCGGCGTGCCGTCCGGCTTGCTGCTGTCGAAGACCAGTTCACCCTGGAAGCCCACCACCTCGGCCACCGTGAGCGCCAGCTCGCGGATGCTGAGGTCCTGGCCGCACCCGACATTGAGCAGGGGGCCGCCGTAGCCCACCTCCATCAGCAGCACGCAGGCCTCGGCCAAATCATCGACATAGAGGAACTCGCGCCGGGGCGTGCCACTCCCCCAGACGGTCAGCGAAGTGTCCCCGCGCAGCTTGGCCTCGTGGGCCTTGCGGATCAGGGCGGGCAGCACGTGGCTGGATTGGAGGTCATAGTTGTCGCCCGGGCCGTAGAGGTTGGTGGGCATCACGCTGATGTACTGGCGGCCGTGCTGGCGGCTGTAGTTCTCGGCCAGCTTGACGCCCGCGATCTTGGCGATGGCGTAGGGCTCGTTGGTGGGCTCCAGCGGCCCCGTGAGCAGGTACTCTTCGCGAATGGGCTGCGGGCAGTTGCGCGGGTAGATGCAGCTGGAGCCCAGGAACTGCAAGCGCTGGATGCCGGCGCGGTGGGCGCCGTGGATCAGGTTGAGCGCGATCTGCAGGTTCTGGAAGAGGAAGTCGGCCCGCTCGCTGTCATTGGCCAGGATGCCGCCCACTTTGGCCGCGGCGATGAAGACATAGTCCGGCCGGTGCTCGACCAGGTAACGGTACACCGCCGCCTGGTCCAACAGGTCCAGCTCGGCACGGCTGCGGGTGAGGATCTGGGTGTAGCCCCTCGCCTGCAGGCGTCGCACCAGGGCCGAGCCCACCATGCCGCGGTGGCCGGTGACGAAGATGCGGGCGTCGCTGGGCATGCTGTTCATGGGGTTCTCCGGGCGGGCCTCGTCGTGGTCTCGTCGTGGTCGTTACTCATGGGCATCGTAGGCCGCGTAGCCGGCGCTCTTGACCAGCTCGTCGCGCCGAGCGGCACTGTAGTCGGCGGCCATCATCTCGCGCACCAGTGCCTGCAGCGGGGTGCTGGCCCGCCAGCCCAGGCGTTCATGGGCCTTTGTGGCATCGCCCAGCAGGGTCTCGACCTCGGTGGGGCGGAAGTAGCGCGGATCCACGCGCACGATCACGTCGCCCACCTGGCAGCGCGCCTGCGTGCCGCTGACCGCCACCACGCGGGCCACCTCGTCCACGCCCGTGCCCTCGAAGGCCAGCATCAGGCCCAGCTCGGCCGCCGCCAGTGTGATGAACTCGCGCACGCTGTGCTGCACGCCGGTGGCGATGACGTAGTCGTCCCCCTGCGGCTGCTGAAGCATGCGCCACATGGCATCGACATAGTCGCGAGCATGCCCCCAGTCACGCTGGGCCGAGAGATTGCCCAGGTGCACGCAGTCCTGCAGACCCAGGGCGATGCGAGCCATCGCCCGCGTGATCTTGCGGGTGACGAAGGTCTCGCCGCGCACCGGGCTCTCGTGGTTGAAGAGGATGCCGTTGCTGGCATGCAGGCCGTAGGCCTCGCGGTAGTTGACGGTGATCCAGTAGGCGTAGAGCTTGGCCACCGCGTAGGGGCTGCGCGGGTAGAAGGGCGTGCTCTCGCGCTGGGGGGTCTCCTGGACCAGGCCGTAGAGCTCCGAGGTGGAGGCCTGGTAGAAGCGGGTCTTCTTCTCCAGGCCCAGCATGCGGATGGCCTCCAGCAGGCGCAGCGTGCCCAGGCCGTCGGCATTGGCCGTGTACTCGGGCATCTCGAAGCTCACCGCCACATGGCTCATGGCGGCCAGGTTGTAGATCTCGTCCGGCTGCACCTGCTGGATGATGCGGATGAGGTTGCTGCTGTCCGTCAGGTCCCCGTAGTGCAGGATGAAGCGCTGGTTGCAAACGTGCGGGTCCTGGTAGAGGTGATCGATGCGGTCGGTGTTGAAGGACGAGGCGCGGCGCTTGATGCCATGCACCTCATAGCCCTTGCCCAGCAGCAGCTCGGCCAGATAGGCCCCGTCCTGGCCGGTAACGCCGGTAATCAGTGCTTTCTTCATGCTCATGCGTGCATCCACGAAGCAGGTGTGAAAAGGGGCTCAGGCCTGCCCGCGGCCCAGCAGTCGCAGGCGGGCCTCAGGGCTCAGAGCGCGCGCCCAGTCGCGGATGAAGGCGGCCTGCAGCGCGAAGCCCTCCGCATTGTCGGCGCTCAGTGAGGAGACGCGCACCAGCACGCCGTCCGGGATCAGGCCCTGCAGGCCATAGCGCAGCGCCACCCAGCGGTGCGGATAGCCAAAGGCCGTCAGCGTGTCGCCCACCACCACCCAGTAGCTGATGGGCTCATGGCGGCGCCCCTGGCTGGCCACCAGGCGCTTGAGGGGCAGCGGGCCGCTGTCCAGGGCGATCGTGGCATCGTAGACGTCCCGCTCCAGCCGGAAGCCCTGGGCCGGGTAGCAGATCTCGGGACGGTGGACCAGCATGCCCTTGTGCTGATTGCGGCCGTAGGCCAGGCTCAGCATGACCAACTGGCGCGCGCCATTGCGGAAGCTCTGGGCCAGCACCTCGTCGTAGGTGTCGGCAATGACCTGCTGCTGCTGCGGATCGGGGAGCAGGGGCGCGACGCTGGGATCCAGCGTCCAGTCGCCGAAGCGCGCCGGCACCAGCCGGGCCAGGGGCAGTCGCGCCTGCTCGTCCGCCAGGAAGCGGCGGGGTCGCACGCGCTCAGCCAGCAGCGCGGTGCCACCCATGGCGACGGCCATCAGCAGGGCACGGCGCTGCACTCTCATGGCCAGCCCCGCCAGCGCGCCAGGCGGCCCAGCAGGCCGTCCGCCGCCATGATCAGCAGCAGGGCGGCCAGCATCAGCAGCAGGCCCGCAAAGCCGTGGATGAAGCCCTGCCCAGCCGCATCGCCGAAGTGGTAGGTCACCAGCACCAGAACCAGCACCCGCAGCACATTGGCCGCGAAAGAGATGGGCACCACCAGCAAGGCCAGGGCCGTGTTGCGCCACACGGCCGTGTGCTGCATCACGTTCATGTACAGCAGGCCCAGGGCCTCCAGGGTGAAGAGCGAGTTGAGGCCGGCGCAGGCATCGGCCACCATCAGCTGGTAAGGCCCCACCGTCAGCACGACGCCCGATTGCCCGACCGGATAGCCCGCCCAGTACAGCAGCTGGCTCGCCACGCCGGAGACCGCGATCTTCAGCGGCGTGGTCAACGCCGCGGTCCAGTCACCGGGCCAGGGGATCATGAAGAGCAGGAAGAAGAGCGGGAAGGCGGCCCGGCGCAGGCCCTGCCAGCCCAGGAAGGCCAGCACCAAGCCGGCCAGCACCAGCGGCTGCGCGCCGATCTCCAGGGTCCAGATGGATTGCGAGCGCCCCAGCACATAGGCCGTCAGGCCCAGACCCAGGGGCAGCAAGCCCCAGGTCGAGCCACGCGCCTCCTGCAGGGCCATCAGGCGCCTCACCAGCAGCCACAGGCCCACGGCGAGAATCATGGGGCCATGGCCCTGCTCGTCGCTGGCCCAAAGGCCGTGGAAGAGGTCCCAGTAGCTCTGCCCGAACAGCAGCACCCAGCCCGACAGCAGCCAGACCAGCACCTCGCGGGCGGATCGTGGCAGCCGGACAAGGGCCAGCCAGGGGCTGCGGGGGGCGGCCTCGGCCGGACTCACGAGGGCCGGCCCTTCAGTGCTCGTTGATGACGACGCCAAGGATCTCGGCCGGGCTGTGCGAGAAGCTGCCCACCAGGTCCTGCAGGGCCGCCATGCGCGACTGATGGCGCCGGGCCAGCACCACGGCAGCGCCAGCTCGGGCGGCGATCACGATGCTGTCCGAACCCAGGCTGGCCGCCGGGGTATCGATCAGCACATGATCGAATCGGCCCAACAGGTCGCGCAGCAGCAGGCCGAAGGCCGGGCGTTCGACCAACTCCAGCGGATTGGGCGGCGGCGTGCCCACCGGCAGCACGAAGAGGCTGGGCACGCCCTCGACCTGGCGGATCACGCCTTGGCCCGCACGCCCCGAGAGCACATCGGCCAGGCCCTCGCAGCGGCCCTGCCCCTCCAGGAGAAAGAGCTGATGCTGCCGGGGATGGCGCATGTCGGCATCGATCAGCAGGGTGCGGCCGCCCAGCTGGGCCAGGGCCACGGCCAGGTTGGCGCAGAAGAAGCTCTTGCCATCACCCGGCTCCGGGCTCACCACGGCCAGGGCGCGCGGCTCGCGCCCCTGCTGCTGCAGGCGCATCAGCAGTTGGCTGCGGGTGGCGCGGAAGGCCTCGGCCTGCGCGCCGAAGGGCTGGCCGAGGCTGACCAGCTCTGGGCTCAGCGTCGGACCGGTGTTCGACGCCACCGGGTACTGGAACTGCTGGGCCAGGGCGAAGAGCACGTCGTCGGTGCTGGCGAAACCCAGCAGCACGGCAGCGTCGCCGAAGCGCAGGCCGTGCTGGCGCTGGTAGGCCAGCACCTGCTCGACCTGCTCGGCGCTGAGGTTGCGCGTCTGGCTGATCAGCGCGCCGATGGACGGCTCGCGCGCCATGCCCGGCGCCTGGGCATTCGGGATGTCGTTCATGCGGAGGCCTTGGTCTGGACCACGGGGCGGGGCCTGCGCCAGCGTAGGCGGTGCCAGGCGGAGGAGCCGCGGCCTGCATCGGCACCCGGGATGGTCGCCAGCACCGGCAGGTCCGCGATCATGGCGAGGTCCTGCGCGCTGCGCAGGCGGCGGTCCAGCAGCTCATGGGCCAGGGCAGCGAGCAGCCCCATGAAAGTGCCCAGGAAGACACCCACGAGCAAGTTCAGGTAGGTTCTGGGCGAGGACGGCGTCAGCGGTGGCTCAGCCTGGGTCAGGATGTTGACGTTGGACAGCGTGGTCTGGCTTTCCAGGTTGGTCTGGGTGAGGCGGGTCTGGATGGCGTCGTAGGCACGCTGGGCGTTCTCGACGTCGCGCAGCAGCACCGAGCCTTCATCGCGCAGGGCCTTCATGCGCAGCAGCTTGCCGCGTTGGGCCTCCAGCGAGGCGCGGACATCGGCCTCCCGGGCACGGTTGATGGACGCGGCCACGCCCACCCCACCGGTCACTCGCTTGACCTCGGCCTCCACCCGAGCCTTGAGCTCGGCGATGTTGGCGCGGGCCTCGACGACCTGCGGGTGGTTCTCCCCGTAGCGTGCGTTGAGCTCCTGCAGCTTGGCCTCGGCCCGGCTGAGATCGGACTTCAGCGAGCCGATCACCGGGTTGACCAACACTTCCTGGAGGCGGTCGCCCGAGGTGGCCGCCTGGTTCTGCCGGCTGCTGGACTCGGCGCTGAGCGCCTGCAGCGTCACCAGCTGCGTGGAGAGCTCGTTAAGGCGCGCATTCTCGACGTCCAGGCGCTCATCGGTGCCGATGATGCCGTTCTCCTTCTGGAAGGCCGAGAGCTTGGACTGAGCCTCCTCCAGGCGCTCGCGAGCCTCTTTGGCCCGGGTATCGAAGAAGCTGCGGTACTGGCGGGCCGGATCGACCTTGAGGTCCAGGGTTACCTCGATATAGGCCTGCACGAAGGCATTGGCCATATTGGCCGCGAAGCGCGGGTCCTGCGCCTTGTAGGACACCTCGATGATGCTGGACTGCAAGGAGGGCTTCACCTCCAGGCCGGGCCGCAGCGAATTCGCCAGCCAGGTGTCGATCTTGCCCTCGCCATTGGTGGCCTTGAGCCAGCGGGCCCGCACCTCGGCGTCGTCGGCCAGCTTGGCATTGCGCACCACGCGCTGGGCCACGCGATCGCTGCGGATCACATCGACCTGGGTCGCGATATAGGCCGGCGTGACCGCGTTCTGCATGAGAAGGGCGGACACCGGGTCGGGCTTGACGTCGGCCACCACCGAGGCCGTGGCGGTGTACTTGCTGGGCGTGGCCAGGGTGATGAGCAGAGCCCCCAGCACCAAGGCCACGAAGACCACGGCCGCCGTGCGCCAGCGCGCGAGAAGAATGGGGATCAGTTGGGTCAGGTTCACCGGCGCCCCTCAGAACAGGCTCTCGCGCACATAGACCACATCGCCTTCCTTCATGGGCTCATCCATCTCCGGACGCAGGATCTGGACCTTGCCGTCGGCACCGCGGCGATGCACGGCAATACCCTTCTGGGTGCCGCGCTGCGTGGTACCGCCGCCGGCGGCCAGCAGCTGCATGAGCGTCATGCCACGCTCCAGGCGCATGGAGCCTGGGCGGTTGACCTCGCCGTAGATGTAGACCATGGGCGCGCGATCCACCCACAGCACGTCGCCGTTCTGCACCATGACGTCCTGCTCGCGGCCCTGGGCGGCGAAGAGGTTGGGGAGGTCGATCTCCACGCGATAGGGCTTGCCCTGGCGGCGTCCGCTCAGGACGATGATGTCGGAGCCCGCCAGGGTGACGCCTCCGGCCGCGGCCAGCAGGTCGGACAGGCGGGTGTCACCCATCTCCAGCGGATAGCGCCCGGGGCGGTTGACCATGCCCAGCACGCTGGCTTGGTTGCCGCGCACCTGCAGCACCACGAGGGTCACCGAGGGCTGCTTGACGAAGTTGCCGTTGCGCAGGCCGTCGGCGATCAGCTGCTCGGCCTGGCTGATGCTCAGGCCGCCCAGCCGGACGCTGCCCAGCAGCGGGTAGGACAGAGAGCCGCTCTCGGAGACGCGCGTCTCCAGGGTCAGGTCCGGGTTCTGGTAGACGCTGATGCGGATGACGTCGCCGGCGGCCAGCCGGTATTCGGTGGCGGAGGCCGGGCCCGGTGCAGCCGGCGCACTGGCGGCATTCGCGCCGATGGCAGGGGCCTGGGCGCGGGCGCCCGCACCGGCCAGCACGCCCAGGATCAGCCCGCAGGCCAGCAGCGCGGCCCGCATCACTTCAGCCCCACGCTCTTGGCGGCATCGCTCGCCGGTGCCTCGACTGCCGAGGCGGACGATGCAGGCACGACGGCGGCGGCCGCGGAAGCCGCCGAGGCAGCCACTGCCGGCTTGCTCGCGAACTTGCCCATGTACTCGATCTTGCCCGACTCGCGCAGGGCCTTGAGGTCCTTCTGGATGGCCTCGGCCTTGCGCTGGTTGATCAGGAAGGCCTCCACGGCCGGGCGTGCCGTGGTCTCATCGACCGGATTCAGGCGCGAGGTGGCCACGTGCAGCAGCTGCAGGCCAGAGGGCGTGACCTGCACGGCGGTGTCGCCGTCCTTCATGCGGGCGATGGTGTCCAGGCTGTTGAGCGGGAGCTGTTCGGCCGGGCGCACGGCCTCGTTGACGTTGAAGCGGATGCCGGCACCGCGCAGGTATTCGGCGAACTCGGTGAGATTGCGCGAGCCCTGCAGGCGCTGGCGCAGGCCCTCGAACTGGTCGGGCGAGGCCTCGATGCTCATCTCCTGGAGGCTGTAGACCCGGCGCTCCTTGAAGAGGGCCGGCTTCTCGTTATAGAACTTCGCGATCTCGTCAGGGGCGGGCTTGCTGACGGACTCGCCGATGCGCTCGGCATAGGCCCGCGCCAGGATCTCGCGCTTGGCGGCCTCGACCTGCTGCACCACGCGCGGGTCGCGGTCCAGCTTGAGGTCCTGGGCCTTTTGCACGGAGAGTTCCTGGTCGATCAGGCGTTCCAGGAGCTGGCGGGACAGGGCGTCCGCCTGCTTCTCACTGAGGCCAGGCTGGCGCTGCAGCAGCTGGTTGATCTGGTGGACGGTGATCTCTTCCTTGTTGACCTTGGCGGCCGTCTGCGTGGCATCACCCTTGCCGCCGCCGCAGGCCGCCACAAGGGCGGCCACGGCGGCCAGGGCCGCCACCATGCCAGCTGTCCGCGTCAAGTCGGGGAAAGAGACCCGCTGCATCGTCGTCTTCATAGCGCTCCAAACCGTGCTGCACCCTTGCCTGCGCCGCCGGCAGGACGGCCGGACGGATGCGCAGTGCCAGCCCGCATCGCGGCCTGGCCTGTACCGGGGGGAGTGTAACGAGGCTCCGCGGGGCCGCAGAGGCATTCAAGCCCCGCAAAAGGCGGCAAGGTCCGCGCTTTTGCGGACTTCCTTGACTTGCGCGCAACATGTAGGCACCGGGGGCCGAGCAAAGCGGAGGGCCATGACGGCAGGGGCACCCCGGGACGACCGAGGCTGGCCCCGCGCGAGATCAGTCCTGGCTCAGCACTTGATGCCGACGTGCAGCGCCACCACGCCGGCGCTGAGGTTGTGCACGTCCACGTGGCCGAAGCCGGCCTGCTTCATGAGGGCCTTGAGCTCGGCCTGGCCCGGGTGCATGCGGATGGACTCGGCCAGGTAGCGGTAGCTGTCGGCATCGCCCGCGATCATCTGGCCCAGCCGGGGCAGGATCTTGAAGCTGTACCAGTCATAGGGTTTCTGCAGGGGTGCGGCCACCTTGGAGAACTCCAGCACCAGCAGCCGGCCGCCCGGCTTGAGCACGCGGCACATCTCGGCCAGGGCCAAGTCCTTGTGCGTCATGTTGCGCAGACCGAAGGCCACGCTGACAAGGTCGAAGCTGGCGTCCTTGTAGGGGAGCTTCTCGGCGTCGCAGAGATTGGTGGGCAGGACCAGGCCTTCGTTGAGCAGCCGGTCGCGGCCGGTGCGCAGCATGGCCTCGTTGATGTCGGTGTGCACCACCATGCCGGTACTGCCGACGTGCCTGGCGAAGGCACGGGAGAGATCGCCCGTGCCGCCAGCGATGTCCAGCACTCGGTCGCCTTCCTTGAGGTTGGCCACGGCCACGGTGTAGGCTTTCCAGGCGCGGTGCAGTCCCATGGACATCAGGTCGTTCATGATGTCGTAGCGGGACGCCACCGAGTCGAAGACGCCGCGCACGCGGCCGGCTTTCTCCTGCTCGTCGACGGTCTGGAAGCCGAAGTGGGTGCTGCTCATGAGGGTCTCGATCGGTTCGGGTGTAGCGGTTCAGTGGCTGGCGCAGTGGCCGCCGCCCCTGGGCGCCATGGGCGCGTCACGGTCCAGGCCGGCGGCTGCCAGCCGGGCGAGGTACTCGGCCCACAACGCCTCCTGGCGCAGGCCCAGCTCGTAAAGGTAGTCCCAGGTGTAGAGACCGCTGTCGTGGCCGTCAGAGAAGCGCGGCTGCACGGCATAGTGGCCCACGGGGCTGAGGGCCTCGATGAGGACCTCTCGCTTCCCCGTCTGCAGCACCTCCTGGCCCGGGCCATGGCCCTTGACCTCGGCCGAGGGGCTCAGCACCCGCAACAGCTCGAAGGGGATGGAGAAACGCGCGCCGTCATCGAAGGCAATCTCCAGCCGCCGGGACTGCTGGTGCACGGTGATGTCGGTAGGCAGGGGGCTTGCTGCGCTGAGGCCAGCCATGGGGAGGGAGGGGAAAACCTGGGGGGCTCCAGTGTAGCCGGGCGGGCTGAAGAGGCGGGAGAAGGCCCGATGGACGGCAGGGTGCCTCCGGGTTCGCCGACACGGCGCCGGGCTGGGCCGTCGCAGCAGCACCGCGCAGGCAACAGGGCCCGCTGAAAACCCGCTCCACAAAAAAAGGGCCCCGCGCGAGCGGGGCCTAAGAGGAGGGATCCGCAGGCCTGCGCCGATAGGCGCTGACTTGCAGGCGAAGCATCGCCCGACGGGGGGATTGCAGCAAGCTGTAAGACCTTGCAGACCGACAATCCTGACAGGGTTGTTTGTATGCGGATGCAAGCACCTCAGCAGACCGCTCGGGCAAGGCCTGACCCTTGAAAGCCCGCTGGCCATGGGGCATTCCCTTGCATGGGCCTCACCACACCACTCGCGTCGTCATGCACTCTGTGACAATTCCAGCGAGCCTCGCTCGCGGCTCAGGGCACCAGCAGCCCCTGCAGTCGCTCGCTCATGCGCTGATCCAGCGCCTGCAGCGACAGCGGCAGGCGCTGCACCGCCGCGTCCGGCAGCTCTCGCAGGGCCGCGCCCCAGACGGGATTGGGGAAGTGGCTGTCCCAGTCGAAGCGCGCGATCACGTGCCAGTGCAGGTGCGGCACCACATTGCCCAGGCTGGCCACATTGATCTTGGTCGGCCGCAGGCCCTCGCGCAGCACCTGCTCCACGGCGCAGACTGCCTCCATGCAGGCCTGCCGCTGGTCGGGGCCCAGATCACTGAACTCGGCCACATGGGCCTGCCAGACAAGACGGTAGAAGGCCGGGAAGTTCGCGTCCTCGGCCCGTATCAGGCGCCATTGCGGGGCCTGGAACACCGGGATCCCGCCGGGCTCGCGGCACAGGGGGCAGTCGGGCAATGGGGCGTTGGCGCTCATGGCAGGTCCTGGCCGCAGGGGGCATCTGAAATCGGGCCAGTATCCGTCAAGGACTGCGGTATCCCTTGCGGGGGTCAGTCCTTGCCTCATGCGCAAGCCCCGTAAGCCCCGCGCCCGACTGCTGCGCCAGAATCCACGCCAGGTGCAGCGGCAAGCTCGCGCCGGAACACCCAAGCCCCAGCCTACAGGAGACGCCATGCCCATGCGCCGACAGCCGACTTCCGCCCCCTCCCCCTCCCGCCGCCGCGCCCTGGGCATGCTGGTCGCGCTGGGAGCCGGGAGCCTGGCTGCGCCAGAGGCCGTGGCCGACAGCTGGCCAACCAAGCCCGTCCGCTGGGTGGTGGCCTATCCGGCCGGCGGCGGTTCCGATTTCCTTGCCCGCCAGCTCGCCCCCCAACTGGGCCGGCAACTGGGCCAGACCCTGATCATCGACAACCGCCCCGGCGCCGCCGGCCAGATCGGCACCGACAACGCCGCCAAGTCCGCCCCCGACGGCTACACCCTGCTCAGCGGCGACAACGGCGCAATGGTCTTCAACAGCGCGCTGTTCCGCAAGCTGCCCTATGCCGTCAGCGATTTCGTGCCCGTGGGCTTCATGGCCCGCTTCCCGCTGGTGCTGAGCGTCAACGCGCAGTCCGGTATCAGCAGCCTGGCGTAGTGGCTGGACCTGGTGCAGAAGAACCCCGGCAAGTTCAGCTACGCCTCGCCCGGCATCGGCAGCCCGCATCACCTGGCGATGGAGCTGATCAAGGAGCGCAGCGGCAGCTTCATCGTGCACGTGCCCTACCGCGGCACCGCCTTCGCCACGCAGGACATGCTGGCCGGCGTCGTACCCATGGGTGTGCTGGATACCGCCGCCGCCCTGCCCCATTTCCGCAGCGGCAAGCTCAAGCCCCTGGCCGTTCTTTCCTCCAGGCGCGTGGCCACCCTGCCCGACGTGCCCACATTCGCCGAGTTGGGCATCAAGGACGTCGAGCTCTCGGCCTGGCAAGGCCTCTTCGTCCCCAAGGGCACGCCCGAAGCCATCGTCCAGCGCCTGAGCAGCGAGCTTCAGAAGGCCCTGGCCACGCCTGAGGTGAAAGCCCGCCTCGAGGACTTCGGCCTCGAGGTCGCCCCCAGCGACGGTGCCGCCCTGGCCCGCCACATCCAGCGCGAGACCGAGTTCTGGCATGCCCTCATCAAGTCCCGCCGCATCACGGCTGAGTAAGTGCCCCTGCCGACACCAGCGCTCCAGGGGGGAGTGCCTGGTGCCTGGTGCCTGGTGCGCCAGGAGCGACGGGCCATCAGCCGTGCGACGGCGGGCGCGGGCGGGGCTGAGCCCGGGCGAGTCACTGAGTACGGTCTCGAGCCCCTAAGCCGGTGTTACAAAAAAGAAAAGGCCCGCTGCGCAGCCGCCGGGCCTTTTCGCTCGGAGCGACTGACGCTGATCCGGCTCCGCCGGGCAGCCGTGAGTGCCCCCTGGGGGCGCGCGAAGCGCGTAAGGGGGATTCAGACCAGCACGCGTTCGATGCCACCGGCGTTCGCCTGCGCGACGTAGTCGGGCATCCACTGCTCGCCCAGGATCTGGCGAGCCATCTCGACGACGATGTAGTCGGCCTCCAGTAGGCCGTTCTGAAGGTCGTTGCCGTAGCGGCTCAGGCCCTGCAGGCAGCTGGGGCAGCTGGTGAGGATCTTGAGGTCCTCCTGGGTGCCGACCTTGCCGGCGTCCCGCAACTGGGTCTCGACCTTGCGCAGTTCCTCCTCCTTGCGGAAGCGGACCTGGGTGGAGATGTCAGGCCGGGTCACGCCCAGGGTGCCGGACTCGCCGCAGCAGCGCTCGCTCTTGACCACCTCGGGGCCCACAAGGGCCTGCACCGTCTTCATCGGGTCCTGCTGCTTCATGGGCGAGTGGCAGGGATCGTGGTAGAGGTAGGCCTTCTTGGAATCGAGGGTGATGCCACGCTCCAGCAAATACTCGTGGATGTCCACGATGCGGCAGCCAGGGAAGATGTCCTCGAACTTGTAGCCCTGCAGCTGGTCAAAGCAGGTGCCGCAGGACACGACCACGGTCTTGATGTCCAGGTAGTTCAGCGTGTTGGCGACACGATGGAAGAGCACCCGGTTGTCGGTGATCATCTTGTCGGCCTTGTCGAACTGGCCCGAGCCGCGCTGCGGATAGCCGCAGCACAGATAGCCCGGCGGCAGCACGGTCTGCACACCGGCGTGCCACAGCATGGCCTGGGTGGCCAGCCCCACCTGGCTGAAGAGGCGCTCAGAGCCGCAGCCGGGGAAATAGAACACGGCCTCGGAATCGACGGTGGTCTTGCCAGGGTCGCGGATGATGGGCACGTAGGCCTTGTCCTCGATGTCCAGCAGGGCGCGGGCCGTCTTCTTGGGCAGACCGCCAGGCAGCTTCTTGTTGATGAAGTGGATCACCTGCTCCTTGATGGGCGCGGTGCCCACCGTGGCACGTGGCGCCTCGGTCTGCTTGCGGGCCAGGCCCTTGAGCAGGTCGTGCGCCAGACGCTGCGCCTTGAAGCCCACGCCCACCATGGCCGTGCGGGCCATCTTGATGGTCTCGGGGTTGGTGGCGTTGAGCATGAACATGGCCGCGGCATTGCCGGGGCGGAAGCTCTTCTGGCCCATTTTGCGCAGCAGGTTGCGCATGTTCATGGTGACGTCGCCGAAGTCGATCTTCACCGGGCAGGGCGTGGCGCACTTGTGGCAGACCGTGCAGTGGTCAGCCACATCCTCGAACTCCTCCCAGTGCTTGATGGACACGCCGCGGCGGGTCTGCTCCTCGTACAGGAAGGCCTCGACCAGCAACGAGGTGGCGAGGATCTTGTTGCGCGGGCTGTAGAGCAGGTTGGCGCGCGGCACGTGGGTCGCGCACACCGGCTTGCACTTGCCACAGCGCAGGCAGTCCTTGACGCTCTCGCTGATGGCGCCGATGTCACTCTGCTGCATGATCAGCGACTCATGCCCCATCAGCCCGAAGCTGGGCGTGTAGGCATTGGTGAGGTCAGCGAAGGTGCCGTGCGTGCTGGCGTTGGGCCTCAGCAGCTTGCCCTTGTTGAAGCGGCCTTCCGGGTCAACGTCGGCCTTGTACTGCGCGAAGTCGGCCAGCTCCTCGTCGGTGAGGAACTCCAGCTTGGTGATGCCGATGCCGTGCTCGCCCGAGATCACGCCGTCCAGCGAGCGCGCCAGCTTCATGATGCGGCCCACCGCCTCGTGGGCGGTCTGGAGCATCTCGTAGTTGTCGGAGTTCACCGGGATGTTGGTGTGCACATTGCCGTCGCCGGCATGCATGTGCAGGGCCACCCACACGCGGCCCTTGAGCACTTCCTGGTGGATGCGCTTGCACTCGGCCAGGATGTCGGCGAAGGCGGCGCCGGCGAACACCGCCTGCAGGGGCTTGAAGATCTGCGTCTTCCAGGAGGCGCGCAGGCTCTTGTCCTGCAGCTGGTCAAAGAAGCTGCGCTGGGTGCCCGGCTGGACAACGTCCAGGCCGTCCTTCCAGCTCTGCCACAGGGCGCCCACTTCATCCAGCAAGGCCAAGGCCTGCTGCACGCGATCCTCCAACAGCTCGGCGCTGGGGATCTCGCTGGCGTCGTCGGTCTTGCCCAGGGGCAGGCGCTCCTGGCGGAAGAAGGCCTTGAGGCGATCCACCAGGGCCAGCTTGTTGCGCAGCGAGAGCTCGATGTTGATGCGCTCGATGCCCAGGGTGTACTCGCCCATGCGGGGCAGCGGGATCACCACGTCCTCGTTCACCTTGAAGGCGTTGGTGTGCTTGGAGATGGCGGCGGTGCGCTTGCGGTCCAGCCAGAACTTCTTGCGCGCGTCGGCCGACACGGCCACGAAGCCCTCGCCCGAACGGCCGTTGGCCAGGCGCACGACCTCGCTGGTGGCGCGGGCCACGCGGTCCTCGTCGTCGCCGACGATGTCGCCGATCAGCACCATCTTGGGCAAGCCGCCACGCTTGCTCTTGGTCGAGTAGCCCACGGCCTTCAGGTAGCGGTCGTCCAGGTGCTCCAGGCCCGCGAGGATGGCGCCGCCCTCGTGCTTGGCCTCCGCGAACATGAAGTCCTTGATGTCCACGATGGACGGCACACAGTCCTTGGGATTGCCGAAGAACTCCAGGCAGACCGTGCGCACATGCTTGGGCATGCGATGCACCACCCAACGGCAGCTGGTGATCAGGCCGTCGCAGCCTTCCTTCTGGATGCCGGGCAGGCCGGCCAGGAACTTGTCGGTGACGTCCTTGCCCAGGCCCTCCTTGCGGAAGGTCCTGCCGGGGATGTCCAGGCGCTCGGTGCGCTCCAGCTTCTTGCCCGAGGCGTCGTAGTAGCGCAGCTCAAAGCTGGCGGTCTCGACGTCATGGATCTTGCCCAGGTTGTGATTCAGCCGGATCACCTCCAGCCACTTGGCCTCGGGCGTCACCATCTTCCAGCTGGCCAGGTTGTCCAGCGCGGTGCCCCACAGCACGGCCTTCTTGCCGCCCGCGTTCATCGCGATGTTGCCGCCCACGCAGGAGGCCTCGGCGCTGGTGGGGTCAACGGCGAAAACGAAACCATGCTGCTCAGCGAGGTCGGACACGCGCTGCGTGACCACGCCGGCCTCGCTGAACACGGTGGCCACAGGCCGGTCCAGGCCCGGCAACTGGATCATCTCGACGCCGCGCAGGGCCTCCAGCTTCTCGGTGTTGATGACGGCGCTCTTCCACACGAGCGGCACGGCACCGCCGGTGTAGCCGGTGCCGCCCCCACGCGGGATGATGGTCAGGCCCAGCTCGATGCAGGCCTTGACCAGGCGGGCCATCTCGGCCTCGCTGTCCGGGGTCAGCACGACGAAGGGGTACTCGACGCGCCAGTCGGTGGCGTCCGTCACGTGGGCCACGCGAGATAGGCCATCGAACTTGATGTTGTCGCGGGCCGTGTGGCGGCCCAGGGTCTTGGTGGCCCGGCGACGCAACTCGGCCACCTCCTCGAACTGGTCGGAGAACTGGCGAACGGCCTGGCTGGCCAGCAGCAGCAGCTCGCCCACGGAGGCGTCGCGTTGCGGATCGGCCTCAGGTTTGCGTCGGCGCTCGACCTCATGAAGGCGGTGGTGCAAGGCCTCGATCAGCTGGCCGCGGCGGCGCGGGTTGTCCAGCAGGTCGTCCTGCAGGTACGGGTTGCGCTGCACCACCCAGACGTCACCCAGCACCTCATAGAGCATGCGGGCGGACCGGCCCGTCTGACGCTCCTCGCGCAGCGAGTTCAGCAGGTCCCAGGCGCGAGCACCCAGGATGCGGATCACGATCTCGCGGTCGGAGAAGGAGGTGTAGTTGTAGGGGATCTCGCGCAGGCGCGGGGCCTCGTGCGTGGCGGCGTGGTCCAGGATCTCGGGCATCAGCGGATGCGGTGCATTCATGGCGTCCGGGCCCGGTCGGGGGCCCTGGGTTGTCCGCGGCGGCGAGCCACCACGGGCGTGGCTGGAACAGTGGAACCGGGCCTCTTCAGGCGTCGCTCCAGGTGCGAGCGGGCGCCTGCGCCCTTCCCGACCCGCCCCACCGGGGCCTCGGGCGGATCACACCCGGCGGCCCGGCACCGGCGCAGGCATCACGACCCCGCGTGGAGGCCGGCTGTCCCTGACTGGGCATCGGGCCTGAATCCTACCGCAGTGCACCATGCGCACAGCTGCGTGCCGAGGCATCGCCCCAGGAGACACGGGGCTGTTCAGGCGCGGCGCTGAACCTGCAGAATGGGACAGCCCACCACCGCCCTGCCGCCATGAAGCAAGCCTCCACGCCCTGGCCCCTGCCCTTCTGGATCGCCCACCGAGGCGCCGGACGCCTGGCGCCTGAGAACACCCTGGCCGCCTTCCGGGCCGGCGCCGGCTTCGGCTACCGGGCCTTTGAGTGCGACCTCAAGCTTTCGCGGGACGGCGTGCCCTTCTTGCTGCATGACGATGACTTGGACCGAACCACCAGCGGCCGCGGACCTGCCGGAGCGCTCGATTGGAGTCAGCTCTCCAGACTGGACGCCGGCGGCTGGCACAGCCCCCACCACGCGGGCGAGCCCGTCGCTTCGCTGGAGGCCGTCGCGGCCTTCCTGATCGCCAACCACAGCGCCATCAACATCGAGCTCAAGCCCAACCCCGGCCAGGCCCGGGAGACTGGCGAGGTGCTGGGCCGCGAGGTCACGCGGCTTTGGGCGGACCAGCGCCTGCGGCCGCTCTTCAGCTCCTTCCAGCCCGAAGCCCTCGAAGGCGTGCGCAGCAGTGCGCCCGCAGAGCGCCGCGCCCTGCTGCTGGACAAGCACCGCGACAGCTGGCTGGACGAGGCCCAGGCACTGGGCTGCTGCGCCGTCATCACCAACTACCGCCTGATGGACCGGGCGCGAATCGAGGCCATCCATGCCGCCGGCATGCGGGCCCTGGTCTACACGGTCAATGACGAAGCCACCGCGACCCGCCTGCGCGCCCAAGGCCTGGACGGCCTGATCACCGACGCGATCGACCGGCTGGATCCTGAGCGCTGATCGCTGCCTTCAGGGCCAGCGTGTGTAAAGGCACTGGTCGGCCGGCTCAGCGTCCACGCTCAGCATGCCGTGGCGCAGCACGGCCTCAAGCTGGAAGCCATTGCGCTCGGCCACCGCCCGGCTGCGGGCGTTGCGGGCATCGCAGCGGATCTCCAGGCGTCGCGCGCGCAGTTGCTCGAAGGCCAGGCGCCCCAGCAGCTGCACCATCTCGCTGACATAGCCCTGCCCCTGGGCCGTGCTGCGCACCCAGTAGCCGATCTCGAAGCGGCGCAGATCCCAGTCCATGCGATGCAGGCCGCAGCCGCCCAGCAGGCGCCCAGGCCGACCGTCCTCGCCGCGGCGGAAGAAGTAGTAGCAGAGGTCCTCGCGCAGGATGAAGCGGGCCTGCATCTGGCGCACCACCGCCTCCATGCCTTCCACCGTGGGCCGCTCCTGGCACCAAGGCATCCAGGGCTGCAGCTGATCGAAGGACTCCACCACCGCAGCGCAGACCGCCTGGCCGAAGCCCGCGCGGGCAGACAGCAGGACCAGGCGCTCGCTGCTGAGCTCCTCGGGCACCTTGAGCAGGACCCGGGGCGGCACGGCGGGCACAACGGGGGATTTCATCGGGCCCTCGCTCATTTGGCCGCCGCCCCTTGTGCACCCATCTCGGGCAGCAGGCCCGGCTGCGCCTCGGCACCGAGGGTGGACTCGGTGCCCAGGTCCTGCAACACGGGCAGCTCCGCCACGCCGCGAATGGTGCCCAGGCGCCACACCAGCGCACTCAGCAGCAGGCCGCCGACGCCAGCGAACAGCAGCGAGGCGCGCAGGTCCACGTGCTCCCCCAGCCAGCCGCCCAGCAGGGCGCCAGGACCGGCAGGGATGAGGATCAGCCAGCGCATGGTGCTGGTCATGCGGCCCAGCAAGGGCGCCGGCGTGACGGCCTGGCGCAGCGAGAGGAAGTTGATGAAGATGAGCACCGCCCCCACGCCGAAAGCGAAGAGCATGGCCGCGAAGGCCGCCACGCCCAGCGGCCCGACAGGCGCCAGGCCCAGGGTCAGCCAGCCCAGGCCGCAGACCGCGAAGCCGCCGATCAGGCTGGGGCCGGGCCCCAGGCGCTTGCTGATGCGGTGGCCCAGCACGCTGGTGATCACCGTGCCTGCGCCCAGGGAGACGTAACACAGGCCTACGGTCTCGCCGGACAGGCCCAGGGTGCGCGTGGCGAAGAGGATCTGCACCACCAGCGCCGCGTTGTAGAAGAACTGCCAGCCGCCCACCGCGCAGGCCAGGGCCACCAGCAGGCGCTGGTGTCGCACGAAACGCACGCCGGCCTTGAGGTCGCGCCAGAAGTCGGCCCCAGAGGCGTGGTGCAGCTCCTCGCGCACGCGGATGCCGCGCAGAATCAGGGCCGAGACCATCACCAGGCAGGCGTCCGCCGCCAGGGCCATGGGCGCGCCCAGCAGCTTGATCAGGGCCCCGGCGACGCCCGGTCCCACCACCTCGGCGCCGGACGAGGCCAGCGCGTTCTTGGCATGGGCCTCGACCAGGCGGTCACGGGTGACGACCTGGGTCAGCACGATCTGCGCGGCGCTGCCGGCGATGGTGTAGATCGTCCCCAAAATGAAGCCGACCACATAGAGCCAGCCCATGCTCAGCCAGCCCATCCAGGCGGCCACGGGCACGGTGCCCACGGCCAGGCCCAGCACGGCCTCGCCGACGATGTAGACCGGCAGCTTGCGCACGCGGTCCAGCCAGACGCCGCCCGGCAGCGAGAAGAGCACGAAGGGCACGATCTCCATGGAGGTCAGCAGCCCCATCTGCGTGGGCGTGGCATTGAGCAGCACCGCCGCCGTCAGGGGCAGGGCCAGCAGGGTGATCTGCCCGCCGAGTGAGCTGATCAGGATGGAGGTCCAGAGCCGGCGGTACACCCGGTCGCGCAGCAGGTCGCCCTCGGGGAGGGTCAGGGCTTGCTTGATCCGGTCCAGCCAGCCAATGGCTTGGGCTTGCATGAAAGTCTCCGATGGCCGGCGCTCGTGGAGCCGGCGTCTGCCCGCGGATGAGCGGGCCTGCAGGGATGGAAAAAGGCTGCGGGAACGCCGAGTCAGATCGGCACGCAACCTCGCCCCGGCACGCACGGGCGCACCGAGACCGCACGGTGGGTGCGTCGTCGGGTGCGGTCGAGCAGCTTGGTCATGGGGCGTCCTGCTGGAGAGATGGAGGGTTGGTGGATGCTAGCAGCGGCCCTCGTGGCTCCACAAGCACAGACGGCCGAGCTTCGCACAATGTCCCCTGTTCCTGCAGTGCTGATGGTCAGGGGTCTGTCGCCTCAGAAGCCCACGGCCGCGCCATCGCGCCGCGGGTCGCTGGCGGCCGCATAGCCCTCCACCGCCGGGTCGCCCAGGCGCCAGATGAACTGACCGGCCCCGAAGTCCTGGTAGCTGTCGCGGATGTCACCGATCTCGTGGCCCAGTTCGGCCAGCGCGGCGATGGTGGCCGGCGCCATGTGCGGCTCCACGTTGATGGATCGACCGGCGTTGAAGCGCCAGCGCGGCGCGTCGCAGGCGGCCTGCGGCTGCTGGCCGTGGTCCAGCATGCGGACCAGGGTCTGCAGATGGCCCTGAGGCTGCATATTGCCGCCCATCACGCCGAAGCTCATCTGCGCCTGCCCCTCGCGCGTCAGGAATGCCGGGATGATGGTGTGGAAGGGGCGCTTGCCCGGCGCCACCTGGTTGGGATGGCCGTCCGCCAGCGTGAAGCAGTGCCCGCGATTCTGCAGCGCCACCCCATAGCCCGGCAGCACCAGGCCGGAGCCGAAGCCCATGAAGTTGCTCTGGATGAAGCTGACCATCATGCCGCGCTCGTCCGCGGCGGTGAGATAAATGGTGCCACCCCTGACCGGGTTGCCGGGCTTGAAGTCCTGTGCCCGCAGCGGGTCGATCAGCGCCGCGCGCCCGGCGAGGTAGCGCTCGTCCAGCAGGGCCTCGACGCTGCGGTCCATGGCAGCGGGTTCGGCCACGTAGCGGTAGACATCAGCGAAGGCCAGCTTCATGGCCTCGATCTGCAGGTGCAGGCCGGCGGCGGCGTCGGGCCCATGGTCGCGGTAGCCCGTGTGGCGAAGGATGCCCAACGCGATGAGGGCCGCGATGCCCTGGCCGTTGGGCGGGATCTCATGCAGCGCGTGGCCCGCATGCGCCTGCTGGATGGGATCGACCCATTGCGGACTGAAGGCGGCCAGGTCGGCCTCCGTCAGGTCGCCGCCGGTCTGTCGCGAGAAGGCGGCCAGCGCGGCGGCGATCTCCCCGCGGTAGAAGGCCTCGCCCTTCGTCTGCGCGATCAGGCGCAGGCTGCGAGCGGCCTCGGGAAAGCGGAAGAGCTCGCCCACCGCTGGCGCACGACCGCGCGGCAGAAAGGCCTGCGCGAAGCCGGGTTGGGTCGTCAGCTCCTCCAGCGCCGCGGCCAGTGCCCACTTGCCCTGCACGATCACCGGCACCGCATAGCCGCGCTCGGCGATCTCGATGGCCGGCGCCATCAGATCCTCAAAGGGCAGGCGGCCGAAGCGCTCGCTGAGCGCCGCCCAGGCGCCCACGGCGCCCGGCACCGTGACGCCCCCCCAACCGCGCCTGGGCATGCTGTCTTCCGAACAGCCGTACTTGCGGCGGATGTGGTCGGGCGACCAGACCTGCGGCGCGGGGCCGGAGGCATTGAGCCCATGCAGGCGCTGGCCGTCCCAGAGGATGCAGAAGGCGTCCGAGCCCAGTCCGTTGCTGCAGGGCTCCACCAGGGTCATCACCGCGGCGCAGGCCACGGCGGCATCCACCGCATTGCCTCCCGCGGCCAGCATGCGAAGCCCCGCCTGCGCGGCCAGCGGGTGGGAGGTCGACACCACATTGCGCGCGAACACGGGGCTGCGGGTACTGGCGTACGGGTTGTGCCAATCAAAGGAATGCGTCATGCCGGTCTCCTGTGCTGGCGACGATTCTGGCATCCAGGACCGACACCCGAGAAAGGCAAGACCTGACCCCATGGACAGCGCTGCAGTGGACGCCGCGACAGATTCGCAACGGATTTGTAACGCTTTGAAATTGAACTGGAGGCCGTCAACTGTCGCGCTCCAGGCCTCGTTGTGGAGGCACAAGTTCACCAACCCTGGAGCCCCCAGATGAAAGCACTGAAGACTGCACTGATCCCCTCGATGCTGGCACTGATCGCCGCCGTCGCGACGGCCCAGCAAGCACCAGGGACGAGCGCAGCACCGGCTGCCACCGTGAGCGCCGACAAGGCCGCCGCCAGCTCTGCCAACACCACAAGTCAGCAGCCCTATGCCAAGGTCAATACGGCTTCGGAAAAGACCAACCCCGCGACGGCGAGCACCCCCGCCGCGACTGCCGCCACTCCGGCCGTGACCCCGCAAGCCCCGAGCACCCCGGCCGTCGCCCCCAAGGCCAGCCCCGCCCCGACGGCAGGCACCCAGACCCAGCCGGCGCAGACTCAGCCCAAGAGCTGAACCCTTCGCCTTGAAACCTGACACCCCACTTTCCTTCACTCACGACAAGGACCTGACCATGAACGCCAAGACCTCCCTGATCGCTTCCCTGCTGGCCCTGAGCGGTGCCGCCTTCGCCCAGGCTCCGGCCACCACCGCAGCGCCGGCCAAGCCCGCAGCCACCAGCCCCGCCACCGCACCGGCCACGGCGGCCCCGATGAACAAGCCCATGGCCGCTGCCAGCGCCGCGACGCCCGCCACGCCGCCCGCCCCGGCCGCCGAGAAGGCAGCGGAAGGCAAGCCCATGCACAAGGACGGCCACAAGATGGCCAACAAGGATGGGCACAAGATGAGCCACAAGGACGGCGCCAAGGACGCGGCCCCCGCCGCTGAAGCCAAGCCCGCCCCCGCCCCCGCCGCCACGCCAGCCCCGACCGCCGCTCCCGCGGCCGCCGCCAAGACTGACAACAAAACCGAGGCTGCCAAGAAGTAAGCCTCACCCCTGAACCCTGCGGAATGTCCTGGCGGCTCGCGCCGCCTTCAGCCGGCCCTCGTGCCGGCTCTTTTCTTTCCCGACGGCGCGGCATCTCGCGCCGCCTGGCTGTCGTTTCACGGCATGGCCTGCCGGCCCGTCGCGGGCCCCTCGCCGCGCCGCGGCCCCCGGCCTACGCTGCGTCCCATGTTCCAACCCCGACATGAGGACGCCATGCCCCACTCCCTTCTCCGCCTCGCCCGCAAGCTGCCCCTGGCCATCGTGCTGACCGTCTCGCTGGCCGCCCATGCTCTTCCTGAGCCCGCAACGCAGACGGCCATCGGCCAGTTCATGGCGGCCACCCAGGGCAAGTCCGAAGCCACCGAGGCCAGCCTGGAGCAGTTCCAGGCCCTGCTCAAGGTCGAGCCCGGGCATCCCCTGCTGATGAGCTATGCGGGCGCCGCCACCACCCTCAAGGCCCGCGACGCCTGGGCTCCCTGGAAGAAGATGAGTTACGCCGAGGACGGCCTGGCCCAGATCGACAAGGCCCTGGTCCTGCTCGCCCCGGCCCACGACCAGACGCTGTACCAAGGCACGCCGGTGAGCCTGCAGACCCGTTTCGTCGCGGCCAATACCTTCCTGGGCCTGCCCGACATGTTCAACCGCGGCCCACGCGGCCGTCAGCTGCTGGACGAGATCCAGGCCAGCCCCCTGTTCGGCAAATCGCCCGCCGGCTTCCAGGGCGCGGTGCTGATGCGAGCAGGCCGCCAGGCTCTGCAGGCCAAGCAGGGCGATCGCGCCAAGGCCCTGTTCCAGCAAGTCATCGAGCGCCAGTGCCCTCAGGCCGCCGAAGCGCAGGCCGCCCTGAAGGAGGTGCATTGATGGCCGCCGCCACCGTCATGGCCCTGCGCGGCGTGCGCAAGACCTACCGGCTGGGCGAGCACGTCGTGCCGGCCTTGCAGGGCGTGGACCTGGACGTGCGCGCTGGCGAGCTGCTGGCCCTGACCGGTCCCTCGGGCAGCGGCAAGAGCACCATCCTCAACCTCTGCGGCCTGATCGACAGCCCAGATGAGGGTCAGGTCTTGCTTCACGGCCAGCCGGTCGATGCGCGACAGACCCTGGCCTCGACGCTGTTGCGCCGCGACACCATCGGCTTCGTGTTCCAGAGCTTTAACCTGGTGCCGGTGATGACGGTGACCGAGAACGTCGATTACCCGCTGTTTCTGGCCGGCGTGCCGTCCGCCGAGCGGCGCGCGCGGGTGGCCGAGGCGCTGGCGCAGGTGGGCTTGAGCGAGCATGCGGCGCACCGGCCGGATGCCCTGTCGGGCGGCCAGCGCCAGCGCGTAGCCATGGCACGGGCCCTGGTCAAGCGGCCCAGCCTGGTGATCGCCGACGAGCCCACGGCCAGCCTGGATTCGCACACTGCCGAGCAGGTGCTCGGCCTCATGCGCAGCCTGGCGCATGAGGCGGGAGCGGCCTTCCTGATCGCCACCCATGACGACAGGCTGACCCGGCGCTGCGACCGCGTGATCAGCCTCCTGGACGGCCGCATCGTCCCCACGGCCTCGCACGAGGCCCATGCCCACAAGGAGTTGGCCGCATGAGCGCACTGATGAAATGGATGCACTTCGCCTGGCTCAATGCCCTGCGCAACAAACGGCGCTCAGCCGTGACCCTGGCCATTGCCGCCCTGGGCACGGCCGGCCTGCTGCTGGCCGGCGGCTTCGCCCTGTTCACCTATGAGAGCCTGGCCCAGTCGGCCGCGCGCAGCACCGGCCACCTGGTGCTGGGAACGCCGGCCCAGTTCAGCCAGGACGAGGATGTGCCCCTGCAGCACGGCCTGGACGACTGGCAGGCGCTGCGCACCCAGGTGCTGGTCGAGCCCGAGGTGCGCCAGGTGCTGCCGCGGGTCGAGTTCACCGGGCTGATCTCCAACGGCGAGAAGTCCACGGTGATGGTGGCCAACGGCATCGATGCCGACGCCGAATTCGCCGTCAAGGGCCCGTTCCTGCAGGTGAAGTCCGGCGAAGTCATCATGAGTCGCGAGCGCCAGGTGGTCATGCTGGGCGAGGGCCTGGCCAAGAGCCTCAAGGCCGAGCCCGGCAGCAGCCTGACCCTGCTGGCCAGCACCACGGCCGGCGCGCTCAACGCGGTGGACGTGACAGTGCGCGGCGTGGTGTCCACCGGCATCGCCGAGCTGGACAAGCGCCTGGTCTACGTGGACCTGCCAAGCGCCCAGGCACTGCTGGCCACGGAGCGCGTCTCCACTCTGGGGGTCTTCCTCAAGGACATGGCCAGCACCGCGCCCCTGCAGCAGCGACTGCAGGCGAGCCACCCTGCGTTGAAGGTCAAGACCTGGCTGGATCTGGCCACCTTCTACCAGGCCGTGCGCGACCTCTACAACCGCATCTTCGGCGCCCTGGGCCTGATCATCGCGCTGATCGTGCTCTTCGTCGTGGCCAATGCCATGGCTATGGCCATCATCGAGCGCACCCGCGAGATCGGCACCCTGCGCGCGCTGGGTACCACGCCGCGCCAGCTGCTCACCGCGCTCTCACTGGAAGGCCTGGTGCTGGGCGGCGGCGGGGCGCTGCTGGGGGCCCTGCTGTCCCTCGGGCTCAGCGTGTTGCTGCTGGTGGTGCCGGTGAACATGCCGCCCCCGCCGGGCTCCAACAAGGGCTATCCGCTGAATATCGCCATCGACGGCTCGCTCTATGCCTGGACCCTGCTGGCCATGCTGCTGCTGACCGGCCTCAGTGCCGCCTTCGTCGCGCGCCGCACAGTGCACCAGCCGGTGGTCGAAGCCCTGGCCCATGTCTGAACACCCAAAAAAGGAAGCCTTCATGAAGACACAGGCCCTGTTCTGCACCCTGCTGGGCGCCCTGCTGCTCTCGCCCGCCGCCCAAGCGCTGGACGCAGCCACCGTACTGAAGACCGCCGATGCCTTCCGCAGCGGCGGCGCCAAGCAGCAGCAGGTGGATACCGAGGTCCGCGTGCTCAACGCCGACGGCACCCTCGACAAGGAGCGCCGCTACACCGTGCTGACCCAGACCGATCACCGCTCCCTGGTGCTCATGCAGAGCCCGGCCGAGAAGGGCCAGAAAGTGCTGATGCTGGGCGACGACTTTTGGCTGCTGATGCCCTCCAGCCAGCGCCCCCTGCGCATCACGCCCCTGCAGAAGCTGCTGGGCGACGCCTCCACCGGCGACGTGGCCACCCTGTCCTGGAGCGAGGACTACAGCGGCGAACTGCAGGGCGAGGAACGCTGTGGCGAGCTACCTTGCCTCAAGCTGGCCCTGCAGGCCACTCGCAAGGGCGTGAGCTACCAGCGCATCACCCTGTGGGTGGGCAAGACCCGGCACGAGCCGCTGCGGGCTGAGCTCTATGTGCAGTCGGACAAGCTCGCCAAGACCGCCGAGTTCCGCTATGAGAAGAACGGCCAGCTGATCAGCGAAATGCTGCTGCAGGATGCGCTCTCGCAGCGCAAGCAAACGCAGGTGCGCTACCTCGCCCGCAAGAACCGGGAAGCGCCCGAGGCCTGGTTCAACCCCATGTTCCTGGCGCGCAGCCCGAACCTGGAGTGATGCGCATGCCTCGTCTCCTGTTCCTTTCGCTGCTGACCCTGGTCTCGCTCGCCGCGCAGGCCCAGTCGCTGGACGAGAGCAGCCTGCAGCTGCGCGCCCAGAGCCAGGCCGCTCAGCGCGGCACTCAGGGCCCGCTGGCCCAGGCCGATGCCCTGCAGCTCGGCATGAACACCTCCGCCCGGCAGAGCCTGCTGCTGGAGGCCGAATGGAAGGCCCGCAGCGGCCCCCTCAACACCACGCTGTATGCACAGCACCTGCAGCGCGACCACGCGGGCGCCAGCAGCCGCGCGGCGGTCAACGAGCTGTACGCCTCGGGCGGCTGGGGCGGGGCCGCGGGTCTGCAATACAGCCTGGGGCGCAAGCTGGTCAGCTGGGACGTAGGCTACGCCTTCCGCCCCAACGACATGGTGGGCCAGGAGGAGCGCCGCACTCTGGTCGGCAACTACAACCGCGGCCGCCCCCTGCTGCAGCTGGAACACTTCAGCGCAGAGACTGCCTGGAGCCTGGTGTGGGTCAATCCCGCCCGACCGGACGGCCAGGGTGGTGATGAGGAAGCCCTGGCGCTGCGCGTCTACCAGCACGCCGGAGCCTGGGACCTGCATGGCTTCGCCCGCCTCGGTCGTGAGCAGCGCGGCAGCGTGGGGGCGGCGTTCTCCGTCGTCGCCAGCGATGCCCTGGAGTTGCACGCCTCAGCCCGCGTGAACACGCGCAGCCTGGTCTGGCGCGCGGACGCGCAGGCCGCCTTGCCAAGCGCCGCTCTGCCTTGGCGACGCGAGCAGCAGGTCGGCAGCAGCCAGCTGCTGCTGGGCGGGACCTGGACCAACGAGGAGCAGCTGAGCCTGCTGCTGGAGTACTGGTGGGACTCGCAGGCACTGTCCCGCGCGGACTGGGCGGCTTGGCGCGAGCGCGGCGGCCGGCTGGTGCAGCTGGCGCAGCACGCACCTGCGGCCCTGCGACCCGCCCTGGCCGCCAATCTGGCCTGGCAGTCCCAGGGTTTTGCCAACAGCAGCCTGCAGCAGCACAACGTCTTCGCCCGCCTCAGCTGGACACAAGGCGCCTGGAGCTGGGCCGGCGACGTGCTGTGGTCCCCTCAGGACGGCGGGCGCATCCTCACAGGCTCGGTGGCCTGGCAGGGGGACCGATGGAGCCTGCAGGCCGGCCTGCGCCATTGGTCAGGACCTGCAGACAGCGTCATCGCCCAACTGCCCACGCGACGGCTGGCCTATGCCTCGGCGGTCTGGGCGTTCTGAACACGAGGCGCCGGGCCGCCGCCTGGCGGGGGGCTCTCCTGAACAAAAAAGCCGGACCAGGGTCCGGCTTTGTCTTGGCTGAGCGGTCGCCCCGCTTGGGTCCGGGGCTTTCAGGCGGCCACGCTGACCAGTTGGATCACTCGGCGGGTCTGGGCCAGCGGTTCCATCATCTGCACCGGCACGGGGGCGTGCCGGGCCAGGGCCTCGTCGAAGACCTCGCGGGCGCAGTCGTGGCAGGCGCCGCAGGCGGAAGCCACCCGGGTCTCGTCCTGAAGCACCTCGAAATTGCGGGTGCCCTCGGCCACGGCACGGCGGATGTCGCGGTCGGAAACTCGGTGGCAGAGGCAGACGATCATGATGGCTTGGCGAGGCAGTGGCGAAGCGTTGGTCAGATCGTAACGCTAACGCGAACGTTTCTCAATTACAAACCACCATCGAGCCTGGGGCCTTTTCCTAGGCGCCCCGAGCCTGCCCGCCCGGCTTCAACCCATCTGCGACTGCAGCCAGTTCTGCTCGCCCAACTGGGCAACGAGCTCGATCTGCGTCTCCAGATGATCGATGTGGCCTTCGGTGTCAGCCAGGATCTCCTCCAGCACCTGGCGGGAGACGTAGTCGCGCACGCTCTCGCAGTAGGCGATGGCTTCCTTCAGCAGGGGGTGGGAGCCGGTCTCGATCTTGAGGTCGCAGTGCAGCACCTCCACCGCGTTCTCGCCAATGTAGAGCTTGCCCAGGTCCTGCAGATTGGGCAGGCCCTCCAGCGTCAGGATGCGATCCATCAGCTTGTCGGCATGCTTCATCTCTTCGATGGACTCCTCGTACTCATGCTTAGCCAGGCGCTCAAGGCCCCAGTTCTTGAGCATTCGATAGTGCAGGAAATACTGGTTGATGGCCGTCAGCTCGTTCTTCAGCTGGGCATTGAGGTATTCGATGACCTTGGCATCACCTTTCATGGCGGGCTCCTGTGCGGTTTTCTGATGCGATTGCTCTGGGGCAGCCAGCCCGGAGGGGCCGACGTGAAGGCCGATTGTGACCCCAGTACAGGGCCCCTGCATGCAAGGTCCTGCAAACCTTGACAGCTTGCAATTGCGAATTATTCGCATTTATTATTCAAGCATGGACAAGCAAGCCCTCACCCTTCCAAACCCGGCGTTTTCGATCCCGGCCTCTTCGCCTCAGCCGCCCTCCAGCGCCTGCGGCCCGGCCCCGCGCCGCCTGCATAGCCGGGACCTGCTGGGCCAGGACCGCGAGCTCGAGATCGAGCACGCCGGCCAGCTCTACCGCCTGCGCCTCACGCAGTTGGGCAAGCTGATCCTCACCAAGTAAGCCCCCGGTCGGACTCCCGACCTCACGTCCGCCAGCCGTCGCAAGCCTACGCCCCCCTTTTTTACGCGCCCTTCCGGCCGCCATTCGGCCGTGGCGCCCTGACTGGAGCCGCGCATGCCGACGCCTGGATGCCTGCCCGCCGTACGCCCGGCCTTCGCCGCCAGGGCCACCGTACGCCGGCCCCCTCTCCCCCTGGACTTCGTCGAGGAGGGCCGCCATGTGTGAGCCCACCTTCGCCCCCCGTGGCGCGACCCTGCCCCCTCTCCCGCAGCCGCAAGGCCCGGAGCCTCGCGACGGCCACGAGGCGCCCGCCTCGCTGGCGGCCGTGCCCCCGGAACTGACCCTGCCCAATCACCTGCTGGGATCCCGCCGGCGGCGGCTCTGGGAGCTGCCGTCGCAGGCCTTGTGCCCCGTGATCGGCGCCTGCCTGCCCCTGGCCGTGCTGCGCAAGCGCGTCGGCAAGGCCCTGGGCGGCGAGGCCCTGGTGGAGGACTATGAGCTGCACTGCGGCGCCATCCACGAGTGCCGCCAGCGCGGCCGTATCGCCGAGCTGCTGCACCGTGAGCTGGACCAGCGCTACGCTCTGGCCGTGCGCCAAGCCAGCCGGCTCAAGACCACCCTGCAGCTGCGCGACTGGTGGCGCGAAGCCGCCGTCGGCGCGGAAGTCGCCGGTGCCCTGTGGGCCACGCTGAGCCACCCCCGCTGCGATGGTCTGCTACAGGACGAGGTGCTGCAGGACATCCACATGATCCAGCACCAGGTGGGCAGCTCCCACCGCGCGGACCTGCAGCGCATCCAGGCCCTGGCCCATGAGAACGGCGTGCTCGCGTCCGAGCTGGGTCGGGCCCAGCAGCGCAGCACTCAGCTGATTGCCGAGCGCGACCGGCGCATCGAGGAGCTGCTGGCCCAGCAGGTGCGTCATCGCGCCGAACTCGTGCTGCGAGACAGCCGCCTCGACGCCCTGCAAAACGAGTTGGACACCCTGAACGCCACCCAGCCGGCCCTGCGCCAGGCCCTCATCCGCGAGCGCCAGCTGTTGGAGGGACAGGCCCGCATCCATCAGCTGGAGCAAGCCCTGCAACGCCTGCGCCGAGAGCTGCGCCAGGCCC
Source organism: Mitsuaria sp. WAJ17 (assembly GCF_014174515.1). Lineage (GTDB taxonomy): Bacteria > Pseudomonadota > Gammaproteobacteria > Burkholderiales > Burkholderiaceae_C > Roseateles_B. Next base: position 85,398 of record NZ_JACJUG010000003.1, on the reverse strand, counting down.
AGCAGGGCCCGACGCCATCGCGCGCTGCCGACCCCGCCCCCGCAGCTCAAGAGAGCGGCCTGCCCGGCCCGCCGGTGCAGTTGGAAGACCAGTCGGTGCTGTGCGTGGGGGGCCGCGCAGCCACCGTGCCTGTCTACCGCCAACTGATCGAGGCCCGCGGCGCCCGCTTCCTGCATCATGACGGCGGCGAGGAGCACGCCGTCACCCAGCTCGACGCCACCCTGGCGGCCGCTGACCTGGTGATTTGCCAGACCGCCTGTATCAGCCACGACGCCTACTGGCGGGTCAAGGAGCATTGCAAGAGGCATGGCAAACGCTGCGTCTTCGTGGACCAGCCCAGCCGCAGCGGACTGGTGCGCGCCCTGAGCCAACTGGCCGGACCCGCCGAGCCGGGGACCCCAGCGCCCATTCCATCGCTCGGCGCCTCCCAGTCCTGAGCAAGGGGCCACCGGTGCACGGCATGCAGGGCTGGGCTTGAGCAGCTCGGCTGGCGCTCCCGCAGAAGGAACTGCATGATGTGGGACCACGCGGTTCATCAAATATATTTACAATATTCACATCAACCCTGCGAGACAAGCCCATGAGCGCACCCCTGCACCCTCTCTACATTGGCGGCGAATGGCTGGACGGCCCGCGCCTGCGCGACAACCTCAACCCCTCCGATACCCGTGACGTGATCGGCCGCTACGCCCAGGCCGACACGGCCCTGGCCGAGCGCGCCATCGCGGCGGCACATGAAGCGGCGCCGGCCTGGGGCCTCAGCAGCCCGCAGGTCCGGGCGGACGCCCTGGACCGCATCGGCAGCGAGATCCTGGCCCGCAAGGAGGAGCTGGGCACCCTGCTGTCGCGCGAGGAGGGCAAGACCCGGCCCGAGGGCATCGGCGAGGTGGCGCGAGCCGGCGCCATCTTCAAGTTTTTCGCCCAGGAGGCCCTGCGCCTGCGCGGTGACAAGCTGGCCTCGGTGCGCCCCGGAGTGGAAGTGGAGATCACCCGCGAGCCCGTGGGCGTGGTGGGCCTGATCACGCCTTGGAACTTCCCAGCCGCCATCCCGGCCTGGAAGATCGCGCCGGCCCTGGCCTTCGGCAACACGGTGGTGCTGAAGCCCGCGGACCTGGTCCCCGGCTCGGCCTGGGCGCTGACCGAGATCATCAGCCGCGCGGGCCTGCCGGCCGGCGTCTTCAACCTGGTGATGGGCCCCGGCTCGCAGGTGGGCCAGGCCCTGCTGGACGACCGCCGCGTGGCGGCAATCAGCTTCACCGGCTCGGTGGGCACGGGCCAGCGCGTGGCGCAGGCCGCGGTGTCGCGCGGCGCCCGCTTCCAGCTGGAGATGGGCGGCAAGAACCCCTGCATCGTGCTGGACGACGCCGACCTCGACGTGGCCGTAAATTCGGTGCTGCAGAGCGCCTTCTTCTCGACGGGCCAGCGCTGCACGGCCTCCTCGCGCATCATCGTGCAAAAGGGCATCTACCCCCGCTTCGTGCAGGCCCTGGGCGAGGCCGCCCGCGCCCTGCGCGTGGGCGATGCGCTGGATCCGCAGACCCAGATCGGCCCGGTGGTCGATGAGGCACAGCTGGCCCAGGATCTGAAGTACATCGACATCGCCAAGGCCGAGGGCGCCCGCCTGGTCTGCGGCGGCGAGCGCCTGCAGCTGGACAAGCCCGGCTTCTACCTGCAGCCCGCCCTCTTCGCGGACTGCGACAACGGCATGCAGCACTGCCGCGAGGAAATCTTCGGCCCCGTGGCCAGCGTACTGCCGGCGGACAGCTATGAGCACGCCCTGACCCTGTCCAACGACACGCCCTTCGGCCTGGCCGCAGGCATCTGCACCACCTCGCTGAAGTACGCCAGCCACTTCAAGCGCCACGCCCAGGCCGGCATGGTCATGGTCAACGTGCCGACGGCGGGCGTGGACTACCACGTGCCCTTCGGCGGTCGCAAGGGCTCCAGCATGGGCCCGCGCGAGCAGGGCAGCTATGCGGCGGAGTTCTACACCACGGTGAAGACGGCCTACGTCCAGCCCTGAGACCGCTTCAGCCTCGCTTCAGACCAGGGCCCGGCCGGGTGCGATGATTTGGGCCCTAACGCCCACGGTTTACGCATCCGATGAAGCTGCCTCCGCTCGCCTCCCTGGCCCTGGCCGCGCTGTGCGCACTGCCCGTCCGCGCTGCGACCACCGACTGCCCGGGCCGTGAAGCCCTGGCGCCCCTGCTGAAGGCCGACGGGCTCTTCCTGGGCGAAATCCATGGCAGCGTCGAGGTGCCAACCCTGGTGGAATGCCTGGCAGGCCGCCTGGCCGACGAGTTCGCCGGCCGGCGTCCGCTATGGGTCGCGCTGGAGCTGCAGCCGGCGGCGCTGGAGGCGTCCGACCCCGCCTGGCGCAAGGGCTTCCAGGACGGCCGGACCTCCCAGGCCATGCTGCAGCTGATCAGGGCCCTCAAGTCGCTGCAGTCCCAGGGGCGGCTCACCCTTGCGGGCTTCGTGCCCGCCGACCCGCCGCCGGGCGCAGCGGCCTATGAACGGGCCATGGCGCGCGAGCTGGACCGCGCGCCCGCCGAGGCCTTCGTGCTGGCCCTGGCCGGCAACGTCCACGCACGCAAGTCCCCGGGCGCGGCGCGCTTCAGCGCCCAGGCCGCCGCACCGGCGGGCTCCCTGCTGCAGCGCCGCATGACCCATATGCTGATCGGCCATCGCCTGCCCTCGCAGGCCTGGATCTGCGCACCGACCTGCGGCCCGCTGCCGCTGGGGCCCAGCCCGGAAGCCAGGGACCGGGCCGCCGGCCTCCATGTCCTGGACGACGCGGACTACGACTATCTGCTGCTCCTGGACCGTCTCAGCGCCTCGCCACCAGCCTTTCCCGCGCCGGCTGCGCCCAAGCTGGTCAGCCCCGCCTGAAACGTGCAAATCACACAAACCACTTGCATACCACCCTGATCGCGGGGATGGTTTGTAACAGCCTGCTTCCTAGAATCCGCTGGCAATTCACAAGGCGATGAACGCCAAGGATGTCGCGGGGAATGATGCATAGCAAGCAAGAAAAGACCAGCACAGCAGCGGTGGCGCTGGCCTGGGTCGTGGGCATTACTGGTCTGGCACTGGCACAGGGCGCTGCCGCCGCACCCGTCATCGACCTGGGCGTAGCCGCACAGTACAGCGCCTTCATCTTCGGCGACGTCAAGGCCGCCAATGACGTGGAAGGCCGCCTGGCCGTCGGCGGCTCGCTGACGGCCAACGGGCTCAGCGTGGGCTACCGTGCGCCCGCCGGCAGCACGGGCCCCGCCCTGGTGGTGGGCGGCGACGTGCGCTTCACCAACGGCCGCATCTATTCCACGGCGCCCGGCTCCGTGACGGACTCCAGCGCGGGCGAAGGCAATCTGGTGCCCTGGGACCCGGCACTCGCCCATTACGGCAACAGCTACGGCGTCTTCGGCGGCCAGAACAAGGGTTCATCCAGCTACCTGGACCTGCGTGCCGAGCCCAAGATCAGCGGCGTGGTGGACTTCAAGGCCGCCCAGACCCAGCTGACGGCGCTGTCCGGCTCTCTGGCTGCCCTGGCCAGCACCGGCACCGTGGCCCAGCCCTGGAGTGACATCAGCCTGAGCGGCAGCGGCAAGGCCGGCGCCGTCGAGGTCTTCGACATTCTCCTGGGCAGCAAGAACAAGCTGGGCGGCAGCTGGGTGATGCCAACCCTCAGCCTCAGCAATGTGGCCAGCGATGCCTGGGTGGTGATCAACATCCTCAACGAGGGCGATGTGCAGCTGAGCGGCGGTTTCACGGGCTTCAAGCCTGTGCAGGAAGCGCAGGGCAAGGTGCTGTTCAACCTGGCGAACGCGCAGCGCGTCAAGCTGGGCTGGGTGGACGGCAGCGTGCTGGCGCCCAAGGCCGATCTCTACGGCCAGGGCCATGTGGAGGGCACGGTGATCGGCGCCTCGATCTCGCAGGCCTTCGAGATCGGCTGGGAGCCCTTCACCCCGACGCCCAAGCCGCAGGACGACCACAAAGTGCCCGAGCCCCAGATCGTCTGGCTCGCCGGCCTGGCCCTCGTGGCCGCTGGCCTGATCTCGCGCCGCCGAAGCAAGACCTGACCCCCACGTCGCCAGAAGCGCGAAGGCCCTCCGCTGGAGGGCCTTTTACGTGAGGCCTGCGTCGGCTCAGTGGATGGCAGGGACCTGGCGCAATGCCTTCACCGCGCCCTCGCCCAGAGCCGCGCCAAAGCGCTTGGCCAGGCGTTCGGCCACGTTGTCGCGCGGGGTGTAGTCGATGACCTCCTCGGCCTTCACCACCTCGCGGGCCACGAAGTCCAGATTGCCCAGGCCATCGGCCAGCCCCAGCTTGACCGCCTCCTCACCGTTCCAGAAGAGGCCGGAGAACATCTCGGGCGTTTCCTTCAGGCGCTCGCCACGGCCTTCGCGCACCACGGCGATGAACTGGCGGTGGATCTGGTCCAGCATGGCCTGGGCATAGGCCTTCTGGCGCGGGTTCTCCCGCAAGTAGGGATCCAGCATGCCCTTGTTCTCGCCAGCGGTGAGCAGGCGGCGCTCGATGCCCAGCTTGTCCATCAGGCCCGTGAAGCCGAAGCCGTCCATCAGCACGCCAATGGAGCCGACGATGCTGGCCTTGTCCACAAAGATATCGTCGGCCGCGGCGGCGATGTAGTAGGCGCCAGAGGCGCAGATCTCCTCGACCACCGCATAGACCTTCTTGCCATGCTTGGCCTTGAGGCGCCGGATCTCGTCATAGACGATGCCGGCCTGCACCGGGCTGCCGCCGGGCGAGTTGATGCGCAGCACCACGGCCTGCGCGCCCTGGTCCTCGAAGGCGTTGCGCAGGGCGGACAGCATCAGCTCGGCGCTGGCCTCGGTGTCCGCGGAGATCTCGCCGCGCACCTCGACCAGGGCGGTGTGCGGCGTGTTGGGCGCCGTCACGTGGTGGGGCTGGTAGAACAGGGCCCAGAAGAGGAAGAGGACCAGGCCCAGCCACAGCAGGCGGAAGAAGGTGCGCCAGCGGCGCTCGGCGCGACGGTCGCGCAGGTAGTCCTGGGCGAACTGGACCAGCAGCGGCTCGTAGCCCGCCGGGGCGCCGGGCGCCGGCGCCTCGGCACGCGAGGGCTCTGGTGTCGGGGCCTTGAGCATGTCTTCGGGGCGGGCCGTGGCGTCCGGCAGGATGCGCGGCGGTTCGTCGTTGGGGTTCATGGCGGGTGTTGAATGCGAGGGCCTGGGCAGGCGGCCGGCCCAGCGCGTGTGGCGTGGGAGGGCTCAGTCCTCGAAAGCAGGCTTGGTGTCGCGGCTAGGATACCAATACACCTTGCCCTCGCGTTCCTGCACCTCGATCTTGTGCAAGCCCGTACGGCCGCACATGCCGGTCACGCAGCGGCCACTGAGCGGGTCGTACACGGCCCCGTGGATGGAGCAGATGATGTAGCGCTTGTCGCTGTCCAGGAACTCGCCTTCCTGCCAGTCCATCTCGGTGGGCACGTGGGCGCAGCGGTTCAGATAGGCCACGGCCTGGCCCTCGAAGCGTAGGGCGAAGGCGCCGGCCGGCTGGCCGTATTGCAGCACCTCGAAGCAGTGCGCCTTGCCGCGCTCCTGCAACTCGGTGGAATCGCACAGGAGCAGGCCGTTGGCGGGTGGTGGGGTGTCGCTGGGGTTCATGGCGGGGTCAGGTCTTGTCAGGCGTGCTTCAGCAGCCAGTCATGCAGGTCTGGCACCGAGTGGGCGATGTGCACCGGCTCGAAGTCCTCGAAATGCTCGGGATCGTGGGCGCCGTAGCTGACGCCCAGTGCGGCGCAGCCGGCGTTGCGGGCCAGCTGCAGGTCGTGGGTGGTGTCCCCGATCATCAGCGTGCGCTCGGGCTCCACAGCGAACTCGCGCATCAGCTGCTCCAGCATCAGCGGGTGCGGCTTGCTCTGGGTCTCATCCGCCGTGCGGCTGGCATCGAAGACGCCCTGCAGCGCAACGTGGCGCAGGGCCTCGTCCAGCCCGCTGCGGCTCTTCCCGGTGGCGATGGCCAGCCAATGGTGACGGGCCTTGAGCGCCTGCAGCAGGGCCTCGACGCCGCCGAACAGGCACAGGGCATCGTGCTGGGCGAAGTAGTGCCTGCGATAGGCCTGGCCCATCTCGGCATAGCGCTCGCGCGGCAGCTCGGGCGTGGCGATGGCCAGGGCTTCGTAGAGGCCGAGGCCGATCACGTGTGCGGCCCGCTCGCGCGGGGGCACGGGAAGGCCCAGGTCGGCCGCGGCGCCCTGGATGGCCTGCACGATGAGGGCGGTGGAGTCAAACAGAGTGCCGTCCCAGTCGAAGACGATGAGCTCGTAGCGTTGAGGTCGGGTGGCGTTCATCGGGAGGAGCCTTGGCGCAGCTGGCGCAGGAGGGATTCGCACTCGTCCGGCAAGGGTGCCGTCAATTCGATCTCCTGGCCGTCGGCGGGGTGGACGAAGCGCAGGCGGCGCGCATGCAGGAACATGCGGTCAAAACGCAGGCTGGGCAAGGTCTCGCCACGGGCCAGGGCCTTGTTGGCCTCGAAGTCCCCGTATTTCGGATCTCCGACGATGGCATGGCCCGCCTGAGCCAGGTGCACGCGGATCTGGTGGGTGCGGCCGGTCTTGATGGTGACGTCCACCAGGCTGCAGGCCGGCAGACCTTCCGCCAACTTCACCAGGCTGATGGAGCGCTTGGCCTGTTCGGCGCCGGGGTCATGCGAGGAGGTCACGGCGCGCACCCAGCGTTCGCCGTCCGGGCCGACATACTTCAGCAGGGGCACATCGATCACCGTCTGACCCTTGGGCCAGGCGCCCCAGACCAGGGCGGCGTAGGTCTTGCCGGTCTCCCGGTCGCGGAACTGGTCCTGCAGGGCATTGAGGGCGCTGCGCTTCTTGGCGATCAGCAGCAGGCCCGAGGTTTCCTTGTCCAGGCGGTGCACCAGCTCCAGGAACTTTGCCTGCGGGCGGGCCTGGCGCAGCTGCTCAATCACGCCGAAGCTGACACCCGAACCGCCGTGCACGGCCACGCCGGCAGGCTTGTTGATGGCGATCAGGTGCTCATCCTCGAAGACCACCGGGAACTCGCGAGCGGGCACCGGCGCCTGGGCTGCGGTGCTGCGCTCCGGCAGGCGGACGGGCGGCACGCGGACCACGTCGCCCAGCTCCAGCCGGGTGTCGGCCTGGGCCCGTCCCTTGTTGACCCGCACCTCGCCGGCGCGGATCACGCGGTAGACATGGGTCTTGGGCACGCCCTTGAGCACCTTCAGCAGAAAGTTGTCCAGGCGCTGGCCGGCGGAGCCTTCGTCGATGGTGAGCAATTGCACGGCCGGTGCGGCCTTGGGCGCAGCGGCTGTCCCCTGCGCGGGGGACAGCGGCCGGACGCTGGCGCGCTTAGCCGCGACGGGCGCGGCCGGGGGAAGCGACGTTTCACCCCGTTTCATCGTGGTGGACGCCTTCTTGCGCCCGGGCTGGGCCGGCGCTGCCGGGCGCCTGGCTCCCTGGTCGCTTCCCGAACTCGGGCTTCGACCTTTAGCCCCTATAATCTTCCGTACCACGATTGCGTTCTAAGTATTTGATTTTTCTGATTTTACCTGCGGGTGAGCCGCAGGGATGCAAAGAACGCAGGGGTGGTGGGGCCTGGAACAGGCGGTCTGCGGCGCAAGCCGCTGCCCGGTTCGAGGCTCTCACAATTTGGAGAAGCAACGTGTCTGCCTGCCCGGCGGGCCCTGTCCCCAAGTGACAGCGGCGGTCGGCGGGCCGTTACGGAAGAGCGACGCAGTACGGACCACGCTTGGTCGAGGGGCTATCACCCCGCGATCGGCACGAATAAGGTTTTTCATCGTGTGAGGCCGCCCGGTCAAGAGCCGGAGGCCTCATGCCAGCGCCCAGCAGTTCCCCGCGGATGAATCCCAGCAATCCCCCCACCCCCCGCCGCATGCGCGCGCAGCCCCGGTCGCTGACCGGCTGCCTGCCCCGCATCAGCCGCGGCCGGGTCGCGCCAACGATGGTGGCGTGTTCACGGGAGGGAGGCTCCGCGCCACCTGTTGAAGCGCACGCGCCAACGCTGCCGGCCTGATCGCGAGTTTCGCGATCGTCAGCAGTCCAGGGCGATTCCTTCCTCGGTTCCACCGCGTTTCTCGTGCTGATGTCGGTCGCCCGCGGGTTCACGCCCCGTGCGATGTGGTGCTGCGCGCCGTGCGAGCTGGTTTCGGCCAGTGTGGACGGCGTGTAAGGAGAAACGATGAAACGCATGCTGATCAATGCGACGCAGCCGGAAGAACGGCGCCTCGCAATCGTTGATGGCCAGAAACTGCTGGACTTCGAGACCGAAATCGAGGGCCGCGAGCAGCGCAAGGGCAATATCTACAAGGCCGTCGTGACGCGGGTCGAGCCCTCGCTCGAAGCCTGCTTCGTGGACTACGGCGAAGACCGCCACGGCTTCCTGCCCTTCAAGGAAATCTCGCGCCAGTACTTCCGTGATGGCACGGACGTGCGCTCGGCCAAGATCCAGGACGCCATCAAGGAAGGCCAGGAACTGCTGGTCCAGGTCGAGAAGGAAGAGCGTGGCAACAAGGGCGCCGCCCTGACCACCTTCATCTCCCTGGCCGGCCGTTATCTCGTGCTGATGCCCAACAACCCCCGTGGCGGTGGCGTCTCGCGCCGCATCGAGGGCGAGGACCGCGAGGAGCTCAAGGAGAACCTCGACCAGCTCGACTACCCCAAGGGCATGTCCCTGATCGCCCGCACCGCCGGCATCGGCCGCACCGCCGCCGAGCTGCAGTGGGACCTCAACTACATGCTCAAGCTCTGGACGGCGATCGACGACGCCTCCCGGGGCGGCAAGGGCGCCTACCTGATCTACCAGGAAAGCTCGCTGGTCATCCGCGCGATTCGCGACTATTTCACCGCCGACATCGGTGAGATCCTGATCGATACGGACGACATCTACGAGCAGGCCCACCAGTTCATGAACCACGTGATGCCGGACAACGCGCATCGCGTGAAGCGCTACCGTGACGACGCCCCGCTGTTCAGCCGCTTCCAGATCGAGCACCAGATCGAGACGGCCTTCAGCCGCACGGTGAACCTGCCTTCCGGTGGCGCCATCGTGATCGATCACACCGAGGCCCTGGTCTCCGTGGACGTCAACTCCGCCCGCGCCACCCGCGGCGGCGACATCGAGGAAACGGCGACCCGCACCAACCTCGAGGCAGCCGACGAGATCGCCCGCCAGATGCGCCTGCGCGACCTGGGCGGCCTGATCGTCGTCGACTTCATCGACATGGAGGAGTCCAAGAACCGCCGCGAGGTCGAGCAGCGCCTGCGCGACGCCCTGCGCCAGGACCGTGCCCGCGTGCAATTCAGCTCCATCAGCAAGTTCGGTCTGCTGGAGCTGAGCCGCCAGCGCCTGCGCCCCGCGCTGAGCGAAGGCAGCCATATCACCTGCCCGCGCTGCAATGGCACCGGCCACATCCGTGACACGGAAAGCTCCGCCCTGCAGATCCTGCGCATGGTCCAGGAAGAGTCCATGAAGGACAACACCGCCGCCGTGCACGTGCAGGTGCCGGTGGAGGTGACCAGCTTCCTGCTGAACGAGAAGCGCACCGAGATCACCAAGATCGAGCTGAAGCAGCGCGTGACCGTGCTGCTCGTGCCGAACAAGCACCTGGAGACGCCCAACTACAAGCTGGAGCGCCTGCGCCACGATGATCCGCGCCTGGAGAACCTGCAGGCCAGCTACACCATGATCGAAGAGCCGCAGGACGAGGTGGGCATCACCCGCCGCGGCGGCGACGACAAGGGCAAGAGCAAGCAGGAGCCGGTGATCAAGGGCATCCTGCCCGAGCAGCCCGCTCCGGTGGTGCCGCCCAAGCCCGTGGCAGCGCCCGCAGCCCCGGCCGCCGCGGCCCCCGCGGCAGCCGCCCCGGCCGCCGCGAGCAGCGGCTTCTTCGGCTGGCTCAAGAAGATCTTCGGCAATGGCGAGACGCCGGCCGAGGAAGCCAAGCCCGCCGAAACCGACCGCAAGGACGGCGCCAAGCGTGAAGGCCGAGAGGGTGGCCGTGATGGCGGCCGCGACGGCCGCCGCCGCGAACGTGGCGAACGTGGTGAGCAGCGCAAGGACGGCAAGGGCCGCAGCGAAGGCAAGGACGGTCAGCGCGCAGAGCGCGGTGAGCGTGCCGAACGAGGCGAGCGTGGCGAGCGCACCAGTGAACGCGCCGAGCGTGGCGAGCGTGGCGAGCGTGGCGAGCGCCAGGAACGCGGCCGCCGCAACGAGCGTGGCGAGCGCAACGAGGCCGCCACGCCGGAAGGCAGCCGGCCGGAACGTGCGGAGCGCGGTGAGCGTGCCGAACGTGGGGAGCGCGGCGAACGCGGTGAACGTGGCGAGGGCCGCCGCAACCGGGGCGATCGCGGGGAACGTGCCGAGCGTGGCGAGCGCCAGGAGCGCCCGGCCGCCGAGGTCCAGGCCCTGGTCGAGACCACTGGCACCGAGTCCCCGACCGCCTTCCAGGACACCATCCCTGACGGCATGGCCCCCGAGGCCACCGGTGAGGAGCGCCAGGGCCGCCGCCGCCGCCGTCGCGGTGGTCGCGACCGTGAGGATCGTGCTCAGGAGGCTGGCAGCGAATCGCTGAACGGCGCCGAGGCTGAGCAGGCCGCCGACGCGGGCACCCTGTCGGCTGAGGCCCCGGCCCAGGAAGCCGCCGCCGAGGAGCAAGGCGAGTCAGCCGGCGAGCAGGCCCAGGGCGAGGACGGTCGTGACGGCCGCCGCCGCCGCAGCCGTGACCGCTATCGCCGCGACCGCCGTGATGGTCAGACTGGTGAAGGCGCTGAAGGCAGCGAAGGCACCGAGCCGGCGGCTCCGCAGCAGCTGGAGCTGGTGGGCGAGCCTGCCGAGTCCGCCGCTGAGGTGGTCGAAGCGGCCGCCGCACCGGTGCAGGCCGCTGCAGCCCCGGCCCCCGCCCCGGTCGCCCCGACCGCGGCCGAAGCCCCGGTGCAAGCCCCTGCCGTCGTGGTGCCGGCCTACAGCCTGCCCATCGGCGACCTGCAGGGCATCGCCGAAGCCGCCGGCCTGCAATGGGTGAACTCGGACGCCGACAAGGTGGCCGCCGCCCAGGCCGCCATTGCCGCCGAGCCCAAGCCCGTGCGCGTGCCGCGCGAGCGTCCGCCCGTGCTGCAGCTGGATGAAGGCCCGCTGGTGCTGGTCGAGACCCGCAAGGATCTGGCCCAGGTCAAGCTGCCCTTCGAGCTGCAGGGCTGAGGCCCCGCCCGCCGGCCTTGAGCCGGCCCCGATCACGCCGCCGTGGCTCGCGCCCGGCGGCGTTTTTCTTGGAGCGCCGGGCCATCACCGCGGAATGGACCTTGGGTGGATCTTGGGCAGCCACGCCCGCTTGCCGGCAGGCCCGGCACCGTGCCTAGGGTTGGCACCCTTTCCCCGCCCGCCTTTTCGCCTACAGTGGCAGCCCTGCTGCACCCCAGCACTGCCGCTGCCGCGGGCAACCCGCCTGCGGCCCGACACAAGGACTTTGACCGTGACCCAGACCGTCAGCACCGCGGCGCCCAAGATGCCGCCGCAGATCCCCTACATCATCGGCAACGAAGGATGCGAGCGCTTCAGCTTCTACGGCATGCGCAACATCCTGACGGTCTTCCTGATGACCAGCCTGCTGATGGCTGTTCCCGAAGACTTGCGCAAGGCCGAGGCCAAGGAGGTCTTCCACACCTTCGTGATCGGCGTCTACTTCTTCCCGCTGCTGGGCGGCTGGATCGCCGACCGCTTCTTCGGCAAGTACAACACCATCTTCTGGCTGAGCCTGCTCTATTGCTGCGGCCACGCCTGCCTGGCGATCTTCGAGAAAAACATCACCGGCTTCTACACCGGCCTCTTCCTGATCTCCCTGGGCTCGGGCGGCATCAAGCCCCTTGTCAGTTCCTTCGTGGGCGACCAGTTCGACAGCAGCAACCGCAGCTTGGCCCAGAAGGTCTATGACGCCTTCTACTGGATCATCAACTTCGGCTCCTTCTTCGCCTCGCTGCTGATGCCGATCTTCCTGAAGCAGTTCGGCGCGAGCGTGGCCTTCGGCATCCCCGGCGTGCTGATGGCCATCGCCACCCTGATCTTCTGGAGTGGCCGCAAGAAATACATCCACACCCCGCCTGTGGCCCATGACCCGCACAGCTTCCTCAAGGTCGTGATCAGTGCGCTGAAGACCGGCGGGCCCGGCCTCATCGTTGCCTTGATCGGCCTGGCTGGTGCCGTGGGCAGCTTCCTGCTGATGAAGCAGATCGGCTTCGTGGCCAGTTTTTGCCTGGCCCTGGTGCTGCTGATGGGCTTCGGCGGCGCGGGCGCCGCGCTGCAACTGGGCCAGGCCTCCAAGGCGCATCCGCCCGAGGCCATCGAGGGCGTGCGCGCCGTGCTGCGCCTGCTGGTGCTCTTTGCGCTGGTGACGCCCTTCTGGTCCCTCTTCGACCAGAAAGCCTCGACCTGGATCCTGCAGGCCGACCAGATGAGCAAGCCCGAGTGGTTCCAGTCCTCCATGATGCAGGCCCTGAACCCGGCGCTGGTGATGATCCTCATCCCCTTCAACAACCTGGTGCTCTACCCCATGCTGGAGCGCATGGGCCTGCGCATCACGGCCCTGCGCCGCATGGGCGCGGGCATTGCACTGTCGGGCGTGGCCTGGATCGTGGTGGGCGGCCTGCAGCTGTGGCTGGACGATGGCCACACGGTGAGCATCGTCTGGCAGATCCTGCCCTATGCCATCCTGACCCTGGGCGAGGTGCTGGTCTCGGCCACCGGCCTGGAGTTCGCCTACAGCCAGGCGCCCCTGCCCATGAAGGGCGTGATCACCAGCTTCTGGAACCTCTCGGTGACCATCGGCAACCTCTGGGTGCTGCTGGCCAACAGCAGCGTCAAGAGCGAGGGCGTGACCAGCTACATCAAGGCCACGGGCACCAGCGTCACCGCCTTCCAGATGTTCTTCTTCGCCGCCTTCGCGCTGCTGGCGGCCCTGCTGTTCGGGCTGTATGCACGCGGCTACCGCATGCAGGACAACTACCGCAAGTAAGACGGCATCGCCCCCTCTGAAGCCGACTGGCGCCCCTGGGGAGCCGGTCGGCTTTTTCACGCCCGGGCCGCAGCAGGATTCACGGCGCTAGCCGCCCGCGCGACAGGAAGGCATAAGGGCCACCCACCTCCTCTGGGGGAGGCGATGGAGGCGCATGGTCCGCGGCCGTGCCCCTAAGATCCGGCCGCAAGAAACGGGGCCACCACCCCATCACCCATCCAAGAGGAGGAAACCCATGTCCAAGACCCCGCTGCGCCGGCTCGTGCCGCTGGCCTGTCTCGCCCTCGCGCTGTTGCCGGCCCTGGCCCGCGCTGACGACACCCCCATCACGTTGAACCTGATCCCGCTGCCCAATACCTGGCAGCAGCAGGACTTCCGCTTCAAGGCGATCACGGACATGAAGTTCAAGGCCCGCGACGGCGCCAGCGAGGGGGAGGTGCAGCAGCTCAGCGCCAAGCTCGGCGCGGTCAAGATGCCGCTGACCATGAGCATGCAGATGCGCCAGGTCCTGCAGACGGGCAAGGCCGACGCCAAGGGGCACGTCCCGCTGACCGCCCGCATCGAGCGGGGCACGATGGACATGCGCACGGGCGATGGGGATCTGGTGCCCGGCGTCCCCCAGCGCGGCATGCCGGCGATGCAGTTCAGCGCGATCATCGTGGACGGGCGCTACGAGAACATCCGCCTCTCTGGCGAAGGCGCGGCGCAGCTGCCACCGGACATGCTCGAAGGCCTCTTCCGCAAGACCTTCGACGCCCTGGCCAAGATGAATGGCGCCACGCTGCGCGTGGGCGAGTCGGTGGACATGCCGCTGGAGCTGAACCTACCCCTCCCCAACCTGCCGGCGGGCAGCAATGTCGGCAAGGTGATGGCGAGCTACACACTGGCCAAGGTGGAGGCTGGCGTGGCCTTCTTCGACGTCAAGGCCACGCTGGACCTCAAGCTGGACCTGCCCATGCCGGCCGCACCCGCCAGCGCCCCTGAAGGCGCCGCGCCGGCGACGCCCACCTCGCAGCAGATGGTGATCGGCGGCGGCGGCACGGGTCACATGCAGCTGCGCCTGGCTGACCGCCTGCAGCTGCACAACGACCTGGACATGACCATGGCCCTGCAGATGCCCCTCCCCCAGGGCCACGCCATCCAGATGAACTTGCGGATGCAGATCGACTCTGACGGCAAGTCCCTGTCTGCTGCCAAGGGCAAGGGCAAGGCAGCCAAGGTTGGCGCCACGCACTGAGTGCGAGGAGAGGCCGGCAAGTGGAGAACACCCTGCAGCCCAGGAAGGCAAGGCCTAGAAGTTCAACTGCTGCAAGGCCAGGTGATAGCCCGGCTCATGCATCAACTCGTCCCAGCTGAGTGGGGCCTGCTGAGACAGCAGGCGCTGCCGCCGGCCCTCGCTCTCCAGGCTGGGCTGCCAGCGGCCCTGCAGCGCGGCGTCCTCCAGGGACTGCAGCACCTCGTCCAGCACGCGGCCGCCCTCCTCCATCGACTGGTTGCACAGCAGGGCGATGTCACAGCCCGCGTGCAGGGCCGTGATGACGGCCTCGGAGAAGCCGATCTCACGGCCCTCCAGCACGCGCGCGCCGCGCATGCCCAGGTCGTCGCTGAAGATCAGGCCGGCAAAGCCCAGGCGCTCGCGCAGGATCTCCTGCAGCCAGCGCGAGGAGAAGCCTGCCGGCCGCGCATCGACCCTGGGATAGATCACATGGGCCGGCATCACCGCCGCCAGGCTCAGGTGCAGCCATTCGTAGGGCTTGGCATCCTCGGCCAGGATGGCCTTGAGGCTGCGCTTGTCCACCGGCACATCCACATGCGAATCGGCCTTCACGAAGCCATGGCCGGGGAAGTGCTTGCCGCAGGCGCCCATGCCGGCGATGAGCTGGCCCTGGGCCACGCTCTTGGCCAGCATCGCCACCACGCGCGGATCACGATGGAAGCTGCGGTCGCCGATCACCGAACTCTCGCCATGATCCAGATCCAGCACCGGTGCAAAGCTGAGGTCCACGCCACAGGCGCGCAGTTCCATGGCCATCACATAGCCCAGGGCGGTGGCGACCTGGGTGGCACGCATGGCATCGCTCATCCACAGCTCGCCCAGCGCGCGCATGGCCGGCAACGGCGTGAAGCCGTCACTGCGCAATCGCTGCACGCGGCCGCCTTCCTGGTCCACGGTGATAAGCAGGTCGGGCCGCTGGGACTTGAGTTCACCGCACAGTGCCGTCAGCTGCGAACGGCTCTCGAAATTGCGGGCGAAGAGGATGAGCCCGCCCACCAGGGGATGGCTCAGTCGCTCGCGCTCATGCGGGCTGAGGGTGGTGCCGGCGATGTCCAGCATCAAGGGGGCGTGGTGCAGCATGTCCATCGGTTCAGGTCCTGGAAGTTGAGGGGGACTCGGGGAGGGTCTCGACGACCACGAAGGAGGTCGCGTAGTCCGTCTCGTCGCTGACGCTGACATGGGCCTGCAGGCTGCGCGCCTCGAACCAGGCCTTGAGCGCGCCATGCAGGCGGATCTCGGGCTTGCCGCTGGGGGCCTTGACGATCTCGCAGTCCCGCCAGTTCATGGGCATGCGCAGCCCCAAGCCTATGGCCTTGGAGAAGGCCTCCTTGGCGGAGAAGCGGGTGGCCAGGTAGGCGACGCCGCGGGCCTCCACGCGCGCGCTGCGATCGCGGAAGACCTCGATCTCATGCGGCCCCAGCACCTTCTCGGCGAAGCGCGGGCCGCGGCGCTGCAGGGTGTCGGCGATGCGGCGAATGTCGCAGACGTCGGTGCCGATGCCATAGATCATCTTCAAGCTCCCCTGTCAGCGGCTTGCGCCAGCCACCCGTAGATCCAGTTGAGATGCCGCTGCCGATCGAGCTCGAACCAGGTTTCGCCCAGGCGGCGGCCCTGCTCGCGCTCGTAGAAGGCGATGGCCCGCTCGTTGGGGGCCCAGACGCTCAGCCACAGCGCCCGGTCCGGCAGTTGCTCGCGAGCATGCGCCAGCAGGGCCCGGCCCAGGCCATGGCGGCTCAGCGGCGGCACGACGTACAGCTCGCTCACCTCGGCCTCCGGCCCGTCCTGCCACGCCACGGGACAGCAGCTGTCCAGGCTCACGTGGATCATGCCTTGCAGATGGCCTGCGTCCTCGACCAGCCAGCAGCGGTGGCCCGCCTGCAGCCAGGCTTGCAGGGCCACGGGACTGAAGGTGTCCTGGAGGTGCCCGGCAAAGGCCGGCCGCACGCCCTGGTCTGCATAGGTCTGCAGCCAGACCCAGCTGATCAGCTGCGACAGCGCCGGCAGGTCCTGCGCCCTCGCCTCGCGGAGCTCAGGCATAGGCGCGCTGGATGCTGCGCTGGTAGTCGCGCACGGTCTCGGCGTAGCCCAGTTCCAGGGCATCGGCGATCAGGGCATGTCCGATGGAGACCTCCAGCACGCCCGGCACGGCCTTGAGGAAGGTGCTCAGGTTGGGGCGGTTGAGGTCATGGCCGGCATTGATGCCCAGCCCCAGGGCCAGCGCGGCCTCGGCCGTGGCGGTGAAGCCCGCCAACACCTCGGCCTCGCGCGGCGTGCCGAAGGCACTTGCGAAGGTCTCGGTGTAGAGCTCGATGCGGTCAGCACCAAGCGCCGCGACATGGGTCATGGCCGCCGGGACCGGATCCATGAAGAGGCTCACGCGCACGCCCAGGGCCTTGCATTCCTCGATCAGCGGGCGCAGACGGTCCATGTCGGCCGGCAGGCTCCAGCCGTGGTCAGAGGTGAACTGGTCTTCGGCATCGGGCACGAAAGTGACCTGGTGCGGGCGCAGCTGACGCACGAAGTCCATCAGGTTCTGCGTCGGGTTGCCCTCAATGTTGTACTCGGCCTGGGGCCAGCCCTTCATCAGCGCGGCCAGCTCATGGACGTCCTCGGAGCGGATGTGGCGGCCATCGGGCCGGGGGTGCACGGTGATGCCCTGGGCACCGGCCAGCAGGCACAGCTCGGCGGCGCGGGTCACGCTGGGGATCCCCAGGTGCCGGGTGTTGCGCAGCAGCGCGACCTTGTTGACATTGACGGACAGCGCGCAGCGGCCTTCGCGGCGCTGGGCTTCGGGAGCGACCAGGGGATTCATGGCATCAGTCCAGCAGTTTTTGCAGATCCAGCATGACCGTGCGCGTGCGCAGCGGCTTGTGGCCCAAATGATAGTGAAGCAGGCCGCGCAGGCTGGCCCTGAGCGAAGGCAGGCAGTCGGCGCAGGCCTGCTGCAGGGCGGCCTGCGAACCATGCAGCAAGGCGGCCTGGAGTTGCACCAGCTGCATCGCGCCGAAGGCAGGCGCTTCATGGCTCAGGGAGCAGACACCCATCTCGGGGCTCAGCATGTAGAACCGCTCTGGCTCCAGCGGACGCTGGGTCTGGCTGACCACGCTGAGGTCGGGCAGCAGGCCCAGGTCAGCCAGCAGGCGCAGCTCGAAGGCGCGCAAGGCGGTCTGGCTGCGCTGGTCCTCGTCCTCGCGCAGCAGCGGGAGTGTGGCCGCGTAGGCATCGAAGAGGCGGGGATGGGGGTCCTGCCGGGCCAGCAGCTTCAGCAGCAGTTCGTTGAGGTAGTAGCCGGCGAACAGGGCCGCACCGCTGGGCAGGGTGTGGCCGCCGGACCATTCGGCGCTGCGCAGGGTCTGGACCTCGGCCTCGCTGCGCTCGTCGCGCGAGGGCTTGCTGAGGCCCACCTGCAGGCGCTGGAAAGGCAGCAGCACCGATCGCAGCTGCGAATATGGCCGCTTCGCCCCCTTGGCGACCACGGCAAGGCGGCCCTGCTCTCGGGTGAAGAGGTCGAGGATGAGACTGGTCTCGCTCCAGTCGTAGTGGTGCAGCACGAAGGCCGGCTGCGTGCTGGGCAGTCGAGGGGCGCGGGTGACCATTCAGGGCCGCTGCGGCCACTCACTCGTAGCCATAGGTGCGCAGGTGCTCTTCGTTGTCCGCCCAGCCGGAGCGGACCTTGACCCACAGTTCCAGGAAGACGCGGCCGTCCATCAAGTGCTCCAGCTCCTGGCGGGCCTCGGAGCCGATGCGCTTCAGGCGCTCCCCCCCCTGGCCGATGATCATGCCCTTGTGCGCATCGCGCTCCACGACGATGGAGGCCGAGATGCGGCGCAGTTCGCCCTCGTCTTCCCATTTGTCGATCACGACGGTGGAGGTGTAGGGCAGTTCGTCACCGGTCAGGCGGAAGAGCTTCTCGCGGATGATCTCGGTGGCCAGGAAGCGCTCGGAGCGGTCGGTCAGCGCGTCCTCGTCATAGAACCAGCCCTGTTCGGGGAGGTAGGGCTTGAGGATCTTGAACAGGCGCGTGACGTCGGCTTCCTTGCGGGCCGACAAGGGCACGAACTCGGCGAAATTGCGGCGCTCGGCCATGCTCTTGAGCCAGGGCGCCAGCTCGGCGCGACGGTGCACGGCGTCCAGCTTGTTGGCGATCAACACCACGGGCTTGTTCTCGGGCAGCAGGGCCAGCACCTTGGCATCGTCCAGGCCGAAACGGCCGGCCTCGACCACGAAGAGCACCAGATCCACATCACCCAGCACGCCATGCACCGTGCGGTTCAGATTGCGGTTCAGGGCGGCGTTGTGCTTGGTCTGGAAGCCGGGCGTGTCCACGAACACGAACTGCGCCTCCTCCAGGGTGCGCACGCCGGTGATGCGGTGGCGCGTGGTCTGGGCCTTGTCCGAGGTGATGCTGACCTTCTGGCCCACGAGGGCATTCAGCAAGGTGGACTTGCCCACATTGGGCCGGCCCACGATGGCGATGAGGCCGCAGCGTTGCGGCAGCCCGGACTCAGGCGCGGTGTCGTTCATGTCAGTGACCTCTGGTGCGCCCGGTCGGTGGCGCAGGTGGATGGCGCCAGATCGTGGCGCAGGGTGATCGAAAGAAGGTCCATGCCGCGAGGCATGGCAGGGAACGGCGGCACTGGGATGCCCTCGCTCCTCAGGAGGACAGCGCGGACCCGGGCTTGTCGCGCGCCACCAGTTCCGCAAGCATACGCTTGGCGGCATCTTGTTCGGCGGCGCGTCGCGAACGGCCCTCGCCCTGCTTGGCCAGGCCCAGGGCGGGCACGGCGCACTCGACCTCGAAGGTCTGGTTGTGCGCCTGGCCGCGAGTCTCGATGATGCGGTAGGCGGGCACCGCCAGGCGACGCGCCTGCAGCCATTCCTGCAGCGCCGTCTTGGCATCCTTGGCCCAGGTATCGCTGGCCGAGGTGTTGATCAGCTCGCCCAGCAGGCGGCGCACGATTTCGCGGGCGGCCGGATAGCCCCCGTCCACGAAAGCCGCGCCGATGATGGCCTCGGTGGCGTCGGCCAGGATGGAGGCGCGCTGCGCGCCGCCGCCCCGGGCCTCTCCCTCGCTCATGCGCAGCACCTGGGGCAGGTCCAGGCCCAGGGCCAGCTTGTGCAGGCTTTCCTCGCGCACCAGATGGGCGCGGATGCGGGTGAGGTCGCCCTCGTCGGAGCCGGCATAGCGCTCGTAGAGCAGGCTGGAGACGGCCAGGCTCAGGACCGCGTCACCGAGGAATTCAAGGCGCTCGTTGTGGTCGGCGCCGAAGCTGCGATGGGTCACGGCCCGCTGCAGCAGGCCGCTGTCCTTGAATTGGTAGCCCAGCCGCGACTGCAGGGCATCCATGGGATGGCTCATGACGCTGGCAACCGTGTCTCAGTGAGACCGACCCTCGTACTTGATCAGCAGGGACACCGGGCCGAACAGCTCCACCTGCTTGTCGTAGGCAAAGCTGATGCGGACACGGTCGTCTTCCTTGGTGATCACCAGGTCTTCAGCGCCAATGCTGGTGATGGAGTACTCGACCTGCTTGACGCGCTCGAACTCGGCCCGTGCCACAGGCACGGTGGCCGGGTTGCCGCGGGCGATCTTGTCCACCGCATGCTGGATCGTATAGAACTCCATCACGGTCGGGATGGTGCGGGCGGCGACCAGGCCCGTAAAGGACAGGATCACGGCCCAGAACAGCAGACCCATCAAGCTGATGCCGGACTGATGACGGTGCGCACGCCTCATTGCCTCTCCTCGCTGAACAGAAAGCCCCGCAGTATCCACGGACGGCTCAGTCAAAGAATCCAATGCGTTTGGGATTGCTGAAGTTCATCCAGACTGCAAAGGCCCTGCCGACGATGTTCTCGTCTGGCACGAAACCCCAGAATCGCGAGTCGCGGGAGTTGTCCCGGTTGTCCCCCAGCATAAAGTAGTGTCCCGCCGGCACCTTGCAAGTCAAGCCCTCAGCGTTATAGGTGCAGTGGTCCTGGAAGGGGAAGGGGCCGTCCTTGCGGTCGGGGTGGAAGAACTGCTGGCGGTTCATATCGACCAGCAGCTTGTGCGGCTTCTCCCCCAGCTTCTCCTCGAAGCGGTTGCGCATCTGCATGCTGTCTTCGTCGTAGTAGGCGTCCACCGGCTTCACGTCCACCAGCTTGCCGTTGAGGTAGAGATGCTGGTTGCGGTAGCTGATCTCGTCACCCGGCAGGCCCACCACGCGCTTGATGAAGTCCATGCGCGGGTCTTCGGGGTAGCGGAAGACCATGACGTCGCCGCGCTGCACCTCGTGGTTGCTGATGATCTTCTTGTTGATCACCGGCAGTCGGATGCCGTAATGGAACTTGTTGACCAGGATGAGGTCACCCACCAGCAGCGTCGGCACCATGGAGCCCGAGGGGATCTTGAAGGGCTCGAACAGGAAGGACCGCAGCACAAAGACGATGAGGATCACCGGGAACAGGCCGGCGGTCCAGTCCAGCCACCAGGGCTGGCGCAGCACCTCCTCCTTGGCCGAGACGATGTCACCGTCCACGCGGGCGATGCCCTGGGCCGCCAGGGCCTCGCGACGCTTGAGGTCGGCGGTTTCCAGGTCCGCGGCGGCCTTTTCCCGGACCGGGCGAAAATGGAAACGCTCGGCGAGCCAGTACAGGCCGGTCACCGAGGTGAGGATCAGCAGCAGCAGGGCAAAATTGCCCGTCCATTGCCCTGCGTACCAACCGCCGCCATAGACGATCAGGGCCGCGAACAGAATCCCGGTCAGTGCACTCATGTAGATGTGATTCAGTCTTCGACTTGGAGGATGGCCAGGAAGGCCTCTTGCGGCACCTCCACACTACCGATCTGCTTCATGCGCTTCTTGCCCGCCTTCTGCTTTTCCAGCAGCTTGCGCTTGCGGGTGATGTCACCGCCGTAGCATTTTGCCAGCACGTTCTTGCGCAGGGCCTTGATGTCTTCGCGGGCGATGATCTTGGCGCCAATGGCCGCCTGCAGCGACACGTCATACATCTGGCGCGGGATGATCTCACGCATCTTGGCGCAGACCTGGCGGCCGCGGTACTGGCTCTGGCTGCGGTGCACGATCAGCGAGAGCGCGTCGATGCGGTCGCTGTTGATCAGCATGTCCACCTTGACCACGTCGGAGGCGCGGTACTCCTTGAACTCGTAGTCCATGGACGCGTAGCCGCGCGACACCGACTTCAGCTTGTCGAAGAAGTCCAGCACGATCTCGGCCAGCGGAATCTCATAGGTCAGCATGACCTGGCGGCCGTGGTAGGCCATGTTGATCTGCACGCCGCGCTTCACGTTGGCCAGGGTCATCACCGGCCCCACATATTCCTGCGGCATGTACAGGTGCACGGTCACGATGGGCTCACGGATCTCCTGGATCTTGCCAACCTCGGGCATCTTGGAGGGATTCTCGACCTCGATGACGGTCCCGTCACCCAACTGCACCTCGTAGACCACGCTCGGGGCCGTGGTGATCAGGTCCTGATCGAACTCGCGCTCCAGGCGCTCCTGCACGATCTCCATGTGCAGCAGACCCAGGAAGCCGCAGCGGAAGCCAAAGCCCAGCGCCTGCGAGACCTCGGGCTCAAAGCGCAGCGAGGCGTCGTTGAGCTTGAGCTTCTCGAGGGCGTCGCGCAGCTGGTCGTACTCGCTGGCTTCCGTCGGGTAGAGGCCCGCAAACACCTGCGGCTGAATCTCCTTGAAGCCCGGCAGGGCTTCGTCGGCAGGGCCCAGGTTGTTGGGCAGCTTCTTCTCCAGCGTGATAGTGTCGCCCACCTTGGCAGCAGCCAGCTCCTTGATGCCGGCGATGATGAAACCCACCTCGCCCGCATTGAGCTGCTCGCGCGACTCGCTCTTGGGCGTAAACACGCCCAGTTGGTCGGCCGGATAGACGGCGTTGGTGGCCATCATGCGGATGCGCTCGCCCTTCTTGAGCGTGCCATCCACCACACGAACCAGCATCACCACGCCGACGTAGTTGTCGAACCAGGAGTCGATGATCATGGCGCGCAGCGGGGCTTGCACGATGCCCTTGGGCGGCGGCATGCGGGTGATCACAGCCTCCAGGATGTCGTCAATGCCCATGCCGGTCTTGGCCGAGCAGGGGATGCCATCGGTGGCATCGATGCCGATCACGTCCTCGATCTCTGCCTTGGCGCGCTCGGGATCAGCCTGCGGCAGGTCCATCTTGTTGAGTACCGGCACCACCTCCACACCCAGCTCCAGCGCGGTGTAGCAGTTGGCCACAGTCTGGGCCTCCACGCCCTGCGAGGCATCGACCACCAGCAGCGCGCCCTCGCAGGCAGACAGCGAGCGACTCACCTCGTAGGAGAAGTCCACATGCCCCGGGGTGTCGATGAGGTTGAGGTTGTAGACCTGACCGTCGCGCGCCTTGTACTGCAGAGCCGCAGTCTGCGCCTTGATGGTGATGCCACGCTCGCGCTCGATGTCCATCGAGTCTAGGACCTGCGCCTCCATCTCGCGGTCCGACAGGCCCCCGCAACGCTGGATGATGCGGTCTGCCAGCGTGCTCTTGCCGTGGTCGATGTGGGCGATGATGGAGAAATTGCGGATGTGATTCATGCTCTGTCGTGCGTCACTTACCGGTTGCCACGACCGAGGCCGTGGCTTGAGGGGCTCATGTCACGCAGCGATGTGAAGGCCTCTTCGGAGGCCGTGCCGGACATAAAAAAAAGGCACGTCGAAACGGTGACGCGCCTTCCAACAAAAACGTATGGCAACTGCTTGTTGGGCTTCCATTGTAGCCGAGCGCCCGCCTGGAAACCGCACCGTCATTGGCTTTCCGGCCGTTGCGACCCGCCAACAAGGATTTTTATGCACAAGTTATCAACAGGCTCCTGTGAGCATCCTGGGGACAGCTTGGCTGACCTCGCCACTCATGCGGACAGCACGCTCAAACAAACGTTAGATGACGCCCATTCTATCCTACAAGCACCGCAATCCCCGCCTGGACCGCTTAAGTGAGCGAGTGCAAACCTCGTTTTCACAGGGTACCTGCCCCCGCCTTCCCTGCAGGTCTTTTCATCTGATGAAAAGACCCAGCCGAATGCCAGGTTTGCCGCCGCCCCCAGCTGCCGCCGGATCAGCGGGCGCCCGGCTTGACGAGCACGAAGCTCACCGCATCGCCGCGGCGCACCAGCAGGTTGATCAGCTTGGCCTTCTCCAGTTTGGCCAGTTGGGCCTGCAGCTGCTTGACGCTGGCCACCTCGACGTTGTCCACCGACAGAATGATGTCGCCCTCGCGCAGGCCGGCGCGAGCCGCCGGCCCTTCCGCGCTCTCGACCAGCACGCCACCGCGCAGCTTCAGCTCCTTGCGCTGCGCTTCGCTGATCTCGGCGAGGCCCAGGCCCAGCGCCGCGGCCGCGCCCGGTGCCGGCTTGCTCTCGGGCTCCGCACTCTTGGCGGGCTTATCGGTTTCCAGCTCGGCCACGGTCAGGGTCAGGTCCTTGGTCGCGCCGCGGCGGAAGACCTGCACCGTGGCCTTGCTGCCCGGCTTGATGGCTGCGATGGAGCGCCGCAGTTCGGCCGCGCTCTGGATGGCTTTGCCCTCGACCTTGGTGATGACGTCACCGCCTTCGATGCCCGCCTTCTCTGCCGGCGAGCCGCTCTCCACGCGCTGCACCAAGGCGCCAGCCGGCTTGCCCAGGCCAATGGCCTCGGCCACCTCCTTGGAGAGGTCCACGATGCCCACGCCGATGCGCCCGCGCTGCACCCGCCCGCCCGCGCGCAGCTGCTCGGACACGCGGATGGCCTCGTCGATGGGAATTGCGAAGGAGATGCCCATGAAGCCGCCGGACTGGCTGTAGATCTGGGAGTTGATGCCCACCACCTCGCCGCGCATGTTGAGCAGCGGGCCGCCGGAGTTGCCCGGGTTGATGGCCACATCGGTCTGGATGAAGGTGAGGAAGTCGCCGGTATCGCGCTGCTTGGCACTGACGATGCCCGCGGTCACGCTGTTGTCAAAACCGAAGGGCGAGCCGATGGCCATCACCCATTCGCCGACCTTGAGCCGGCCGCTGTCACCGATCTTCACCTGCGGCAGGCCGGCGGCCTCGATCTTCACCACGGCGACGTCGGTACGCTTGTCCAGGCCGATGACCTTGGCCTTGAACTCGCGCTTGTCCGTCAAGGTGACCAGCACCTCGTCGGCACCGTCCACCACATGGGCGTTGGTCATCACGAAGCCGTCGGCGCTGAGGATGAAGCCAGAGCCCAGGCCGCGCCGCGTGGGGGCGTCCTCATCACCGTTGCGGGGCGCACCGCGGCGCGGCACCGGGATGCCGAATCGACGCAGGAACTCCTGCATCTGCTCGTCCATGGCGGGGTTCTCGGCGGGCTTGGCTTTCTCCGACGTCTTGATATTGACCACGGCCGGGCCGACGCGCTCGACGAGCTCGGTGAAGTCCGGCAGCTCCCGCGCCTGGGCCGGGCTCGCTGCGGGCGCCAGGGACAGGCTCAGCCCCAGGCCCAGGGCCAGGGCGCTCAAGCCATGGGGCCAGCGAGACACAGGCCGGCGCGCGGCACCTTGTTGCGAGGATGCTTTGTTCATAGATGGATTCGGCTCGGGTTCCGGCCCATGGGGCGCATGCCCGGGCCGCTGTCATTGTGCAATGGCTGCGCCAGCTCCGCTCGGCGCATGGACGCTCACCGACTAACTTTGCTCGGCAGACGTGTATCAAAGCATGAGCGCCCCGACAGCGCCCAAGGTCATGGGCACCCGGGAGGGCTGCTTGCAGTGGCAGTCCGGCCGCCGCACCCGCTGACCCCGGCCGACTCCTGTGAGGGCGTGCTTGGTGGCAAGCGGGCATGAACGGGCTCAGGCCGCGTCAGGCCGCGTCAGGCCGCAATCCTCGCGCCGAGAACAGTGCCCATCGCAAGGGGCGCCAGAGGCCAGGATGCTGAGCCTTTGACAGCGGCAGGTAGACCGTGGCCCCTCTTGCCCCTCCGGCCGGGCGGCAACCCAGCAGCAGAAAGTCACCGAAGTCCAGCGACACCTGGATCGTGACGGCCTGCAGGACTGCATCCTGCAGCGCCGCGCCGCGAGCATCACCAGCTCGCAAGGCCCATTGCTGGCCGTCCCACAGCAGCTGCCAGACCTCGCGCGCCCGATGCCGCCAGGCCAGCCAACAGACCAGGGGCAGGAGCAGGAGGGTCATCAGTTGGCAGGCGGTCGAGGCTCCAGGCCCCAGCTTGTCAGCGGCCTGGGCCGAAGCCGCCGCCCCTGCCGAGCACAGGGCCAGGGCCCACAGCAGCACAAAGCACAGGCGCCAGGAAAAAGGCACCCGTACCTCCAGCTGGAGGGCGGGCGCCTCGCGTTGACGCTTGGGCAGACGGCGGGACATCACGACCTCGTGACGCCGCGCCGGGCTCAGGCGCGCTTGAAGATCAGCGTGCCGTTGGTGCCGCCGAAGCCGAAGTTGTTCTTGGCGGCGTACTCGATCTTCATTTCACGGGCCACATTGGCACAGTAGTCCAGGTCGCACTCGGGGTCCTGGTTGAAGATGTTGATGGTCGGGGGCGCGACCTGGTTGTGCACGGCCAGCACGGTGAACACCGACTCGATGCCGCCCGCGCCGCCCAGCAGGTGGCCGGTCATGGACTTGGTCGAGGAGATGACCAGCTGTTTGGCATGATCGCCAAAGGCCAGCTTGGTGGCATTGGTCTCGTTGACGTCGCCCAGCGGTGTCGAGGTGCCGTGCGCGTTCATGTACTGCACCTGGTCCGGATTGATGCCGGCATTGCGCAGGGCCGCGCGCATGGAGCGCTTGGGGCCGTCCACGTTCGGGGCGGTCATGTGATAAGCATCGGCACCCATACCGAAGCCGGCCAGCTCGCAGTAGATCTTGGCGCCGCGCTTTTTGGCATGCTCGTACTCTTCGAGCACCAGCACGCCAGCCCCCTCGCCCAGCACAAAGCCGTCGCGGTCCTTGTCCCAGGGGCGGGACGCTGTCTTGGGGTCGTCGTTACGGGTAGACAGCGCACGGGCTGCGGCGAAACCACCCACGCCCAGGGGCGAGACGGTGGACTCGGCACCGCCAGCGATCATGACGTCGGCATCGCCGTACTCGATCAGACGGCCGGCCTCGCCAATGCTGTGCAGGCCGGTGGTGCAGGCGGTCACGATCCCGAGGTTCGGCCCCTGGAAACCGTATTTGATGGAGACGTGGCCCGAGATCATGTTGATGATCGAGGCGGGCACGAAGAAGGGAGAGATGCGGCGCGGTCCGCGCGCCGTCAGCTCGGCATGGGTTTCCTCGATCATCGGCAGACCGCCAATGCCCGAGCCCACGAGCACACCGATGCGCTCGGCCTGCTCTTCAGTCAGCTGATCGTTGGTCGCAAGGCCGGCATCCCGCACCGCCTGGATGGACGCAGCCAGGCCGAAGTGGATGAAGCGGTCCATGGTCCGCGCTTCTTTGGTCGACATGTAGTCGCCAACCTCAAAGCCCTTGACCTCCCCCGCGAACTGGCAGGCAAAGTTGCTGGCATCGAAACGGGTGATGCGATCAATGCCGGATTGACCAGCCAGGATGTTGGCCCAGCCCTCAGCCACCGTGTTGCCCACGGGGCTGATCAGACCGAGACCGGTGACGACAACGCGACGACGGCTCATGCGATCAGCAGATTCTTTGAAGACATACCGCGGGGCACGAAGGCCCCGTGGTCCAGAGGGCGCGAGGCCCCGTGGCCCTTAGGCCTTCTGGTTCTTGACAGCGTAGTCGATCGCCAGTTGGACGGTGGTGATCTTCTCGGCTTCTTCGTCGGGGATCTCGATGCCGAACTCGTCTTCGAGTGCCATCACCAGTTCCACGGTGTCCAGAGAATCAGCGCCCAGATCGGCGACAAAGGCCTTCTCGTTGCTCACATCGGCTTCGGGCACGCCGAGTTGCTCGGCGATGATTTTCTTGACACGTGCTTCGATATCGCTCATGACTCCTCCAAGAGGGGTTTGCAAAGGAACAACCCGGGATTCTAAGGCTTCTAGAGTGACACCCCTAGCGGGGTCCCGAACGAGCGTGTCCGGGCACTCAGAAGATCCTTCACCGGCCGGGGGAATCCGGTGGGCCGCAGGCCCGCAGGCCCGCAACCACAAAGGGGTCTAACTCAGTTCATGAACATGCCGCCGTTGACGTGCAGCTCGGTGCCAGTGATGTACGCGGCCTCGGGCGACGCCAGGAAAGCGACGGCGTGGGCGATCTCCCGGGGTTCACCCAGGCGACCGGCAGGGATCTGGCCCAGCAGCGCGGCCTTCTGGGCCTCGGGCAGGACTTCGGTCATGTCGGTGGCGATGAAGCCGGGGGCCACGCAGTTCACGGTAATGCCGCGGCTGCCCAGTTCGCGCGCCAGGGAGCGGGTCATGCCAGCCACGCCCGCCTTGGCAGCAGCATAGTTGGCCTGGCCCGGATTGCCCGAGGCGCCCACCACCGAGGTGATGTTCACGATGCGGCCGAAGCGCGCTTTCATCATGGTGCGCATCACCGCGCGGCTCATGCGGAACACGGCCTTGAGGTTGGTGTCCATCACCGCGTCCCAGTCCTCGTCCTTCATGCGCATGGCGAGGGTATCGCGGGTGATGCCGGCGTTGTTGACCAGCACATGGAGGCCGCCATTCGTCTTGACGATGTCATCGACCGCTGCATCGCAGGCAGCGGCGTCATTGACGTTCAGGACGACGCCTCGGCCGCCCAGGGGTGCCAGGGCCTCGCTGATGCCAGCCGCGCCGGATTCGCTGGTGGCCGTGCCGATGACGGTGTAGCCCTTCTCGGCCAGGGCCTGGGCGATGGCGCGGCCGATGCCGCGGCTGGCGCCGGTGACCAGGGCCACCTGGCCCTTGATGGTGTCGCTCATGATGGTGTGTCTCGTGGGTTTTGTTCTGTTCAGCCCAGCAGGGTCCGCGCCTCGGCCAGGCTGGCCGGGTCGAGCACCGTGGCACTCTGGATCTCAGCATCAACGCGCTTGGCCAGGCCGGCCAGCACCTTGCCCGGACCGCATTCGATCACATGGCTGATGCCGCGCGCCTTCATGGCCTGCACAATCTCCACCCAGCGCACCGGGCCAAAGGCCTGACGGTACAAGGCATCGCGCAGGGCGTCAGCATCAGCACTGATGCCCACGTCGATGTTGTTGATGACGGGGATGGTCATGGCCTTGAAGTCCACCGCAGCCAGGCGCTCGCGCAGGCGATCGGCGGCCGGCTTCATCAGGCTGGAATGAAAGGGTGCCGAGACGGCCAGGGGCAGCGCGCGCTTGGCGCCCGCGGCCTTGAGCACTTCGCAGGCCTTGTCCACGCCGGCCTTGGTGCCGGCGATGACGGTCTGCTTGGGGTCGTTGAAGTTGACCGCTTCCACGGCCTCGCCCACGGCCTGGGCCGCAGCGGCACAGCCCTCGCGCACGGCGGCTGCGTCCAGGCCCAGGATGGCCGCCATGGCGCCCACGCCCACCGGCACGGCCTCCTGCATGGCCTGGGCACGGAAGCGCACCAGGGGCAAAGCCTCGGCCAGGCTCAAGGCCTCGGCGGCAACCAGGGCGGTGTACTCTCCCAGGGAATGGCCGGCGGCCACGGCGGGCTTCAGGCCGGTCTCGGCCAGCCAAGCGCGGTAGCAGGCGATACCGGCGGTCAGCATCACGGGCTGGGTGTTGGTGGTCAGGTCAAGTTGGTCCTTGGGACCGTTCTTGATCAGGGCGCCCAGGTCCTCGCCCAGGGCGGCGGAGGCCTCTTCCAGGGTGCGGCGCACCTCGGGGTGATCGCCCCAGGCGTCCAGCATGCCCACGGTCTGAGAACCCTGGCCGGGAAACACGAATGCAAAGCTCGCGCTCATCGTCTCGTCTCTTTCTTATGCAGTGGAGCTGGGGATCAGAGGTCCAGCAGGACCGCACCCCAGGTGAAACCGCCGCCCACGCCTTCCAGCATGACGGTCTCGCCCTTCTTGATCTGGCCCGAACGGACTGCGACATCCAAGGCCAGCGGGATCGATGCGGCCGAGGTATTGCCATGCTGATCCACCGTCACCACCAGTTTCTCAAGCGGCAGTTTCAGTTTCTTGGCAGTCCCCTGCATGATGCGGATATTGGCCTGGTGGGGGATCAGCCAGTCGATGTCGGCGTCGGTCCTGCCGGCCTTCTCGAGCACGGCACGAGCCACCTTCTCCAGCACACCCACGGCCAGCTTGAACACGGCCTGGCCGTCCATCTTCAGCAACGGGTGGCCCAGCACCTGGCCGCCCGACACGGTACCCGGCGTGCAGAGGATGTCCACGTGGCGGCCGTCGGCATGCAGCTGGCTGGCCAGGATGCCCGGGGTCTCGCTGGCACCCAGCACCACGGCGCCCGCGCCGTCACCGAACAGCACGCAGGTGGTGCGATCCTTGAAATCGAGGATGCGCGAAAAGGTCTCAGCGCCGATCACCAGGGCCTTGCTGGCAGCGCCGCTCTTGATCATGGCATCGGCCACGGTCAGGCCGTAGACGAAGCCCGAGCACACCGCCTGCACGTCGAAGGCGGCGCAGCCGGCGACGCCCAGCTTCTGCTGCAGCAGACAGGCGGTGGAGGGGAAAACCATGTCCGGCGTGGACGTGGCGACGATGATGAGGTCGATCTCCTCGGCTGCCACACCGGCCGCCTGCAACGCCGCGCGGGCGGCGGGCAGGGCCAGGTCGCTGGAGGTCTGGTCCGGTGCCGCGAAGTGGCGGGCGCGGATGCCAGTGCGCTCGACGATCCATTCGTCGGAGGTCTCGACGCCATCACGGGCCAACTGGGCGGCCAGTTCGGCGTTGGTCAGGCGTTGTTCGGGGAGGTAGCTTCCGGTTCCCAGGATGCGGGAGTAGCGCGGCGCAGTCAGAGAGGAACTTGTAGTCATGCAGCATGGACGGCCGAGGCCGCCTTGTCTCCTGCACCACCTGACTCACCCGGCAGGCTGGCGTCCGCGGTGGCGGGCATGGCCTGCAGCGTGGCGATGATGCGGTCGTGAACCCGGTCGAGCAGCCGGTTGCGGGCGGCATCATACGCCCTGTTCAACGCTGTCTCGAAAGCGACAGCGTCGGCCGAACCGTGGCTCTTGAAGACCAGGCCCTTGAGCCCCAGCAGAGCCGCGCCATTGAGCCGGCGGTGGTCCACCCGGCTCTTGAAGCGCTGCAGGATAGGCAGGGCCAGCAGGGCCACCAGCTTGGTCAGCAGGTTGCGGCTGAACTCGATGCGGATGAAGGTCGAGATCATGGAAGCGAGGCCTTCGGCCGTCTTCAGGGCCACGTTGCCCACGAAGCCGTCGCAGACCACCACGTCGGCGGTGGCCTTGAAGATGTCATTGCCTTCCACGTTGCCATGGAAGTTGATCTGGCCGGCGGCGTCGGCGGCGCGCAGCAGTTCGCCGGCGCGCTTGATGGTCTCGTTGCCCTTGATCATCTCCTCGCCGATGTTCAGCAACCCCACGCGAGGCTCAGCCTTGCCTTCCACCGCGCTGACCAGGGCGCTGCCCATCACGGCGAATTGCAGCAGGTGCTCGGCGCTGCAGTCCACATTGGCGCCCAGATCCAGCATGGTGGTGAAGCCGCCGGTCTGGTTAGGCATGACGCTGGCGATAGCCGGACGGTCGATGCCCTCCAGCGTCTTGAGCAGGTAGCGCGAGACCGCCATCAGGGCACCGGTGTTGCCGGCCGAAACACAAGCATGGGCACGCGGCTGCTCGCCCTCCGCCGCCTTGAGCTGCTGGATGGCCACGCGCATGGAGGAGTCCTTCTTGCGCCGCAGGGCCACCTCGACGGGATCGTCCATGGTGACGACTTCGCTGGCCGGCACGATCTCGCAGCGCGGCCAGGATCGCGCCTCCTTCAGGGCCTCGGGCTGACCCACGAGCAGCAGGCCGGCCTCCGGGTGGGCCGCCAGGAAAGCACGGCAGGCCGGCAGCGTGATGCTGGGGCCATGGTCCCCGCCCATGCAGTCCACTGCCAGGCGGATCAGGCCGGGAGCCGCGGACATGGGCGCGTTCGATTCAGGAGAGGACATCAGGATTCGGACCGGAACTGGGCGCATCGCCGACCGCGCGGTCGGCATTGCTTGCGCAAGCCGCGCACCTTACGCGAGCCCCGCAGAGCGGGCAAGCGGACACACCCTGTAGCGAGCCCCTCATTGCAAGAGCTCAAGCACAAAAGCCCGGCAACGCGTCAAGCAGCGAGCCGGGCTTTTCACAGACTGTCATTGACTGAGGCACCACAGCAGGTGCCCTGCAGTTCAATCAGGCGTCTGCCTTGGTCTTCAGGACCTTGCGACCACGATAGAAGCCGTTGGGGCTGATGTGGTGACGCAGATGCACTTCACCGGTGGTGGGCTCGACGGCAGTGCCCGGATTGGTCAGGGCATTGTGCGAACGGTGCATACCACGCTTGGAAGGCGACTTCTTGTTTTGCTGAACGGCCATGGTGAATTCTCCTGGGGCTTCGGTGATTTGAGGCTTGCTCGGCGGGTCCAGGCACTCACCAGCACGAATCGCTGACCTGCATCCGGACATTGCCCGAAAAGCCGCCACCGCGTGAATCGTGCGTGTACCCGCTACCGACGCCTCGGCATCCCGTCCTTTGCCGCCCACATCACCAGAAATGAAACTGGATCACTGAAGAGCAAAGCGGGGAAAGCCTGCGATTCTAGCACGGCTTGGGGCCCTTGAGAATGCCATCACTACAAAACACGTATCAACAAGACTCCGGACCCCCGCAGGCGCCCGGCCCTCAAGCCGATGCCGCGCTGAGCCACCCTTACTGCGGGCGGCCCTTGCCCTTGAGCACCGCCAGCGCGGCGAAGGGATGGGGCTTTTCGTCCTGGGCGGGCTCGGGCAGGTCCTCGTCGGCATGAACCAGGGGCTGCGGGCATTCCTCGTGACGCGGCACCAGGGGCAACTCCAGCAGCAACTCGTCCTCGATCAGCTCGCGCAGATCCAGGGAGCGGCTCATGGCCAGGACGTCTTCGTCGCTGTCGGCGTCCAGCTGGGCGGCCAGGTCCTCGTCGCGCACGAAGCGCAGGCTGCGCTGCACGGCCACGGGCTGGGCATAGGGCTGCAGGCAGCGCTGGCAGACCAGGGAAACCGCCCCCTCCGCCTCCAGGTGCAGCCAGGTCTGCGGCTCGGCAGCGCGCGGGCTCAGGCGCTCGCCCCGCACGGACCAGCGCAGCGGCGGCCAACTGGCGGCCGGGGATTCCTCGGAAGCCGACTCCGCCAGGCGCGGCAGATCGACCATGGACCATTCCCCTTGCAACTCGCCGGCGTCGCGGGCGAAGGCCTCGACGTCGAGCTTCAGGGGATCGAAATGACGCTGTTTCATAGGCTCAAGTGTACGAGCGCCCCTCGTGGACGCCGCCGCCGCAATGGGACAATCCGGCCCATGAGCTCCTCCCTGCCCCCTATCCAGGACGCCGCGGACGCCCGCCTGATCCTGGGCTCCACCTCCCGCTACCGTCGCGAGCTGCTGCAGCGACTGCGCCTGCCTTTCGCGGTCTGCGCACCCGCGGTTGATGAAACACCCGCGCCCGGCGAAGCCCCGGCAGCACTGGCACGCCGCCTGGCCCTGGCCAAGGCCCACGAGGTGGCGGCACGCTTCCCGCAGGCACTGGTGATCGGCTCCGACCAGGTGGCCGACCTTGAGGGCCAGCCCGTCGGCAAGCCCGGCACGCACGAGCGCGCCGTTGAACAGCTGCGCGCGATGCGCGGCAGGACCATCGTCTTCCAGACGGCGGTGGCGGTGGTTTGCCGGGCCCGCGGCTTCGAGGCGCAAGACCTGGCCCCCGTCTCGGTACGCTTTCGGGACCTGAGCGATGCCGAGATCGAGCACTACCTCCGCACCGAGCAGCCCTACGACTGCGCCGGCAGCGCCAAGTCCGAGGGGCTGGGCATCGCCCTGCTGGACGCCATCGATTCCGACGACCCCACGGCCCTCATCGGCCTGCCCCTGATCCGCGTGGCCCGCATGCTGCGTGAAGGCGGCCTGAACCCGCTGGTGGCCGCATGACGGCATCCGCCCCCAGCAAGGGCCGCCTGGTCCTGATGCCCAACACCCTGGACTTCGGCATCGAGGGCGAGGCCGTGGATCTGCGCCAGGTGATCCCCGATGAGGTCCTGCGCCGCGCGGCAAGCCTGCAGCACTGGGCCGCCGAGAACGCCAAGACCACGCGAGCCTTCCTCAAGCGCGTCGATGCCCTGCACCCCCTGGCCCGCCCGCTGCAGGAGTTGCAGATCCATGAGCTGCCACGAGCCCCCAAGGGCGGCAGGCCCGCTGCGGGCGACGATGCGGCCTGGCAGGCCCTGCTCGCTCCGGCATTGGCCGGCCATGACACCGGGCTGATCTCGGAGGCCGGGCTCCCGGCCGTGGCCGACCCGGGCGCGCGACTCGTGGCCCTGGCGCATCAGGCGGGCATCGAGGTCCTGCCGCTGAGTGGCCCCTCGTCCCTGCTGATGGCCCTGGCGGCCAGCGGGCTCAATGGCCAGAGCTTCGCCTTCGTGGGGTATCTGCCGGTGGAGGCCGCGGCCCGCACGGCGCGCCTGAGGGAGCTGGAGCAGCTCTCGCAGCGCTTCCAGCAGACCCAGCTAATGATAGAGACGCCCTACCGCAATGAGGCCCTGTTGGACGCACTGTTGGCCAGCCTGCGCCCCGAGACTCGCCTCACGCTCAGCTGCGGCCTGACCCTCGCGCAGGGCTTCAGCTGCAGCGGCACGGTGGCGCAATGGCGCAAGAAGCGCCCGGCCCTGCCGGACAAGGTGCCCGCCGTCTTCGGCCTGCTGGCCTGATCGCAAACGCATGAGAAAGGCCCGCTGCTGCGGGCCTTTTGCCTTTTGTCTGCCGGGCGCGGCGGGATCAGGACTCGCTGGACGCGACCGCCGGCTTGGCGCCGAACAGTGCCGCCACCTTTTTCTTGGGCTTGATGTAGCTGCTCAGCCCCTTGGCCGGGGTCGCTGCCGCGCCCCGCTCCCAGGCGGGCGGCTCCTCGGCGCTCTGGGGCTCGTAGGGCTTCTCGAAGAAGGCGTCGCGGGGTGCCGAGGGCGCGGGCCGGGGCGCGGGGCGCGGCGACGGTGCGGCGCTCGCCGAGCCCCCCTCGCGGCGATCCTCCCAGTCCCGGCGCGGGCGGCGGGGGCGGTCGTCCTCGAGCTCGCAGGGCTCCAGGTCCAGCTTACGCTTGATGAGCTTCTCGATGTCGGCGACCAGGCGGGCGTCGGAGCGGGTCACCAGCGTGATGGCGATGCCCGACGCACCAGCACGGCCGGTGCGTCCGATGCGGTGGACGTAGTCCTCGGCATTGAAGGGCACATCGAAGTTGAAGACTGCCGGCAGGTCGGCGATGTCCAGGCCGCGGGCGGCGACATCGGTCGCCACCAGCAGGTCCACCTCGCCGCGCTTGAAGGCGTCCAGGGACTTCAGTCGCTCGTCCTGCGACTTGTCGCCATGCAGGGCCGCGGTGCGCAGGCCGTCGCGCTCGAAGGAGCGAGCCAGGCGGGCGGCACCCAGCTTGGAGTTCACGAAGACGATGGCCTGCTTGATCTCGCGCTGGCGCAGGATCTGGCAGATGGTGCGGCGCTTGTCGTCGTCCTCGACGCTGTAGAAGCGCTGCTCCACCGTGGAGGCCGTGGCATTGGGGCGGGCCACCTCGATCAGCTCGGGGTTCTGCAGATAGCTCTGGGCCAGGCGCTTGATCTCGGGCGAGAAGGTGGCCGAGAACAGCAGGGTCTGGCGCTGCTTGGGCAGATAGCTGAGGATGCGCTGCAGGTCAGGCAGGAAGCCGATGTCCAGCATGCGATCGGCCTCATCCAGCACCACGTACTCGACCTGGTTCAGCACGGCCGTCTTGGCCTCGATGTGGTCCAGCAGGCGACCCGGCGTGGCGATCAGCACCTCGACGCCGCGGCGCAGTTCTTCCATCTGCGGCTTGATGTCGATGCCACCGAAGACGCAGGCCACGCGCAGCTGGCTGTGCTTGGCATAGGCTTTGACGTTGTTGGCGACCTGGTCGGCCAGCTCGCGAGTGGGGGCCAGACACAGGGCACGCACCGGATGGCGGGCCGGGGAGGCACTGGCGTTCTCATGGCGCAGCATGCGCTGCAGCAGCGGGATGGAGAAGGCGGCCGTCTTGCCGGTACCCGTCTGGGCGGCACCCATCACGTCGCGCCCGGCCAGCACGACCGGGATGGCCTTGGCCTGGATGGGCGTCATCGTCGCGTAGCCCTGGTCGGCCACGGCGCGCAGCAGCTTGGCGTCCAGGGGCAGCGTATCGAAGCGCGCAGGAGTGGCTTCGGCAGTCATGGTGGTGTCGGTCATAGCCCTCTATTATCGCCAAGGCGCCTATTTTGTCGGTCTGGCCGTCAAACGGCGTCGGCTGCGCCCCCCAAACAGGCGCCTGCGGCGATGCGGAGCGAGCCAGCGCGGCGTCCTGAACCGGACGATGCGCCAGTAGATGACGACATAGACGAAGCCGAACAGCACGATGCAGGCCGCCAGCATGCGGCTCGAGTCCCAGAACAGCAGCGCGGGGATCAGCGACAGCGTGCACAGCGCCCAAAGATAGGGAGCGGTCATAGAGTTGCGGCGCGTCAGGTGCCGTGCATCTGTCTGGCCTGAGGCCCAGCGCATCACCCGGCGGTAGATCAGCGAATGCAGGTGGATGCCGTCCGGCAGCCCGGGCGGCACGGAGCGGATGAACTTGCGCCGGTAGATGGAGAACACCGTCTCGAACACCGGATAGATGCAGACCATCAGCGGGAACAGCGGCGAGACCTGCTCATAGCGGGAGATCAGCACGATGCCCAGTTCGGCCAGAAAGAAGCCCAGGAAGTAGGCGCCGCCGTCTCCCAGGAAGATCAGACCGGCCGGGAAGTTCCAGACGAAGAAGCCGAGGATGGCCCCCACACCGGCCACCGACCAGAACAGCAGCTCCCTATCATGGACCTCATAGGCCACGTAGCCGATGGCCATCAGCATCAGGCTCACGCACATGGTCGATAGCCCGTTGAAGCCATCGACGATGTTGACGGCATTGGCCACACCGGCCACCGCGAAGATCGTGGCGAGCAGCGCCCCCAGGCCGGTGGACACCAGCAGGTCCAGCCCAGGGATGTCGGTCCGGGTGATGGCGGCACTCAGGAAAGCGACACCCAGGGCCGCACTGACCGAGGTCGCCAGCAACCGGACCGGCGGACTGACCCGCTTGGTCAGATCCTCGATCAGGCCGAAGGCAAAGGCCGGAACACCGCACAGCAGAATGCCCGTGCCAAACCGGGCAATGCCTGCCTCGCCGCGGAAATGGGCCCAGGCCACCATCAGCCACAAGGCCGCATACATGCCCACGCCGCCAATGCGCGGCACGGGGCGCGCATGGAACTTCTGAGGGCCAGACAGGTCTCCGTCGGTCGACAGGTGCGAATGCACGCCCGCTGATTTCAGCACCAGCAGAGTCAGCACCGCAGAGGCAAGCAAGGGCAGGAAAAAGGTCAACATGGCGCGCAGTGTACGAGGCCGACCTCGGCAGCCCATCATGCTGGCACTAGAATCGCGCCGCCGCGTTCTCGCGGTGATCTCCTGAAACTGACCATGAGCACTCGTCGAGCGCAGCGCCTGAACTGTCTTCAATCCCGGCCTCTGCCCGCACGGAGTCCGCTCTTGACCGCTTGCGCCAGGGCATGGGCCTTGAGCACCGTCCTTGCCCTGGGCTTTCTTGCGCCTTCGCACGCACAAAGTTACCTGGAAAGCGAATCGTCACAAACTCGCGGCACGCAGCAACGCGAATCGACGAATGAACAGGACGACACCCGATCGACCACACGGCTGCGTCAGAACTCCAACCGCCAGGACGAGCGCGGCAACCTGACCGACAAGGAACGCCTCAACGAGGACTCCTTGCTGCGCCGTCGCAAGACGCCCTACGTGGCCAGCGAGTTCGAACGCTACGTGCAGAAGGCGCTGGGCCAGGACAAGAAGGTCGAAAGCCGTGAGGGTCTGGCCGAGGAGGAGCTGGTGCCGCCGACCATCAAGCGCTTCGGCGCCGAACTGCTGCTGCCCACGGTCGAGGACCTGCGCAAGGAACCCAGCAGCAATGCAGGCACCACCGTGCCCCCGGACTACGTGCTGGGCGTCGGTGACGAGGTGATGGTCAACGTCTGGGGCGCCGTGGACGCAGACCTGCGCCTGGTTGTCGATCGGGCGGGGCGCATCGCCATCCCGCGCGTGGGCCCGATCCTGGTCGCCGGCGTGCGCTTTGCCGATCTCAATAACGTACTGCGTCAGCGCATCGGCACCGTCTTCAAGAACTTCCAGGTGACCGCCAGCCTCGGCCGCCTGCGCGCCGTGCGCGTCTACGTGACTGGCTTCGCCCAGCGCCCCGGTGCGCACACCGTCAGCGGTCTGTCGACGCTGGTCAATGCCCTCATCGAGGCCGGCGGCCCATCGCCTTCCGGCAGCTTCCGCCGCATCGAGCTGCGTCGCGGTGGCGAGCTGGTCACCACCCTGGACTTCTACAAGCTGCTCATCAAGGGCGACAAGACCGCTGACCGGGTGCTGCAGGCGGAGGACGTCATCTACGTCGGCCCCTCGGGCCCGCAGGTGGCCATCGTGGGCAGCGTCAACAAGCCTGCCATCTTCGAGATGAGCCCGACAGAGACGCTCGACGACGTGCTGAACATGGCCGGCGGTTTCAACGCCGTGGCGGACACCAGCCGCGTCGCGGTGCAGCGCATCGACTTCACCCAGGAGGACCAGGTGGTGGAATTCCACCTGCCCGCCCAGGCCTCCACCCGGTTGAAGAACGGCGACATCGTGCGCACCTTCAGCCTGGTCTCGCTGGCCCATCCCCGCGACGCCCGCAGCAAGCGTGTCCGCGTGGAAGGCGAGGTGCTCCGTCCGGGCGAGTACGTGCTGCCGGCCAAGAGCACGCTGTCGGATGCCATCGCCATGGCCGGTGGAGTAACGCCGCAGGCCTACATCTTCGGCACCGAGTTCACCCGGGAGAGCGTGCGCCTGTCCCAGCAGGAGAACTACGACAGGGCCCTGCGTGACCTGGAAACCGAGTTCACCCGCAGTACCTCGACCCAGCGCGCCCTGTCGGCCGACGAGGCCGCTGCGCAAACCGCCCGGGCCAGCGGCGCGACGCGCCTGATCGAACGCCTGCGGACTGTGCGCCCCAACGGCCGCATCGTGCTGCAGCTGGCGCCCACCGCGTCCGCCCTGCCCAAGCTTATGGTCGAGGACGGCGACCGCATCAGCATTCCCGCCAAGCCCAACACCGTGGCCGTGTTCGGCAGCGTGTTCAATGGCGGCAGCTATCTCTATACGGATGGCAGCTCCATCGAGGACGCCCTGCGGCAGGCCGGCGGCCCCACCCGAGGCGCCGACACCAACAGCGTGTTCGTGCTGCGCGCCAACGGCAGCGTGGTCAGCACGCGCCAGAGCAACAGCGGCTGGCTCAGCATGGGCCAGTCCTTCTCGGGCATTGCAGCCCTCCCCGGCGATACGGTGTTCGTGCCTGAAGAGTTGAACAAGACCACCTTTGCCCAAGAGGCCAAGGAGTGGACGCAGATCCTGTACCAGTTCGGCCTTGGTGTGGCTGCCTTGAAGACCCTTCAGAAGTGAGGCCGAGAACGTGACGTCCGTGAGTTCCTCTCCGATCCCCGTGACCAGCGCGCCGCAGGCCGAGACCTGGTCCTCCATCCTGTCCCCGGTCCGGGCGCAATGGCTGCGGCTGAGCGCCGGCTCTGTGCTGATCGGCTGCATCGGCCTCGGCATCAGCTTCATCGTTCCGCCGACGTTCACGGCCCGGACCCAGGTGCTGCCCCCGGTGCAGCAGCAGTCCGGCGCCATGGCCGCCATGGCTTCGCTGGGCGCGCTGTCAGGCCTGCTTGGTGGGATGGGCGGCGGAGGCAAGAACACGGCCGAGCAGTACGTGGGCCTGCTGCAGAGCGAGACC
Organism: Mitsuaria sp. WAJ17; assembly: GCF_014174515.1. Lineage (GTDB taxonomy): Bacteria > Pseudomonadota > Gammaproteobacteria > Burkholderiales > Burkholderiaceae_C > Roseateles_B. The sequence continues at coordinate 46,141 of NZ_JACJUG010000003.1, read as the reverse complement.
GTCGTCGATCGCATGGTCGAGCGCTTCAAGCTGGTCCAGCTGTATGAGTCCAAGTACCGGGTGGACGCACGCAAAGAGTTGGCCGGAAACACACGCGTCTCCATCGGCAAGAAGGATGGGCTGATCGCCATCGAGGTCGATGACGAAAGCCCGCAGCGCGCGGCTGACATGGCCAATGCCTACGTGGAGGAGTTGCAGCGCCTGTCGTCCTCCCTGGACATCACCGAAGCCCAGCAGCGCCGCTCCTTCTTCGAACGACAGCTCAAGCAGGCCCGGGCTGACCTGGACAAGGCCCAGGAAGGCCTCGCGGCCTCGGGCTTCACCGAATCCACGCTGCGTGCAGAACCCAAGGCGGCGGCCGATAGCTTCGCCCGCCTCAAGGCCACCCTGACGGCCGCCGAGGTGAAGCTCCGCGGCCTGGAGGCGACGATGACGTCGGCCGCACCGGAAGTGCAGCAGCAGCAGAGCATCGTCGCAAGCCTGCGCAGCCAGGTCCAGCAATTCGCCGACGACGAGGGCAGCAAGAGCAAGTCCAGCTATGTGAGCGCCTATCGCAACTACCGCTACAACGAACTGCTGGTGGAGCTCTTTGCCAAGCAGTTTGAACTGGCACGCATGGATGAGGCCCGCGAGGGCGGCACCCTGCAGGTCGTCGACAAGGCCCTGGTGCCGGAACGCAAGAGCAAGCCCAAACGCTCGGTCGTCGGGCTGCTGACCACGCTGGGCGCCTTCGTGGTGCTGAGCTGCCTGCTGATCCTGCGCGAGCAGCGCCGACGCCCGGCCGCACGGCCATGAGGGCTGGCGGCTTGTCGGCGTCCCGCCTGCCCTCCGGCCGCGCGAATGTCGTCCCTGATCCGGAGGCGTTGACGCGCCCGCCGGTGCCGAGCCGCGCAATATGGGACTGAGGGACGCATGGGCCTATCTGGCCCTGCGGGTGTTCAATGGCGTGCTGGCCTTTGTCTCTCTGGGGTGCCTGACACACTGGCTGGATGCGGCGGCGTATGGGCGATATGCGCTGGCCTTCGGGCTCATCGGCGCCGTGGCCTCCATCGGTTTCCAGTGGCTGGGCACTGCCACCGGACGCTTCTACGCCGTGCATAGCGCCGCGCCACAGCCCCTGCTGGTCACTGTGCTGCGGGCCTGGGGGGCCCTGAGTGCAGGCCTGCTGGCGCTGGCCTGGCTGGTGCATGCGCTGGGATGGCAGACGCTGTTCAGCCCCACGGACTGGCTGCTGGTGAGCACAGGCGCAGCACTGATGGGCCTGTTCAATCTTTTCCTCCAGTGGGCCAATGCCAGCGCTGAGCCCCGCCGCTACGGGCGGCTGACGGTGGTGCGCGCAGGCCTGACCCTGGGCCTGGCGACCCTGCTGCTGTACTGGCCGGGGTTGCCCGGAATCTGGCCCCGCGAGACGCTGGCGCTGGCCAGCGCGGTGACCGCGCTCATCGTGGCCTGCGCCGTGTCCGGCATTGCTCGACCCGCCACGCTGCGGTCTGCCGGGACCGTGCCCCTGGGCCCTCTGGCACGCTATGGACTGCCCCAGGCGGGCGGCTTTCTGGCCATCATGGTGCTGGACCAGGGCGATCGCTTCATCATCCAGCACTGGCATGGCAGTGCCGCCGTCGGAGGCTACGCAGCCGGCTACGACCTCGCCCAGCAGAGCATGGGCGTACTGCTGAACGTGTTCTACCTGGGCGCTTTTCCTCACCTGGTGCGCCTGCATGAGCAGGGTGACCGGCCAGCGGCCCAGCGCCTGTACGTGCAGACGGCGGAGACGGTGATGCTGGTGGCAGGTCTTGCCGCCGCCTTCTTCATCGTGCTGGCGCCGGCCATCGCGGGCCTGATCTTCGGCCCCGGCGTCTCCTCGCAGGCCGCACAGGTCATGCCCTGGATCGCCGTTGCCATCGGCCTGGGCGGCATCAAGGCCTACGTGCTTGACTTGGGCTTCCAACTCCACAAGCGGACCCAGGACGCCCTGCTGCTGACCGCCCTGATGGCCCTGCTGAACATCGGTCTCAACCTGTGGCTGGTGCCCCGTCACGGCGCCGTCGCCTCGGCCTGGAGCGCCGTGGCCAGCTTCGGCGCCGGTGCTGCTGTCAGCTACTACTGGGGGCGCCGCCAGGCGCAGATGCCCGCCCTGGGCCTCAGGATGCTGAAGCCTGTGGCCTGCACGACGGCGGCCCTGGCTGTCGGTGCCGCGATGCGGGTCCTGTCAGAGGGGCGGACTGATTCCCTTCTGCTGAGGCTGGTGGCGTGCGGCGCAGCCATGGCGGCCAGCTACCTGCTGCTCGCCTGGCTCCTGAACGCGGCAGACCTGCGGCAACTCGTCAAGCGCCGGCTGCAGCGATCTCCGGCGGGGCACTGAGGCACAATCCACCCCCTGCTCCCCCTGATCATGGCGCCCGTCGGACTCATTCTTCTCCTGTTGGCCTACACCCTGTGGACACGCACACGGGATATGGCCCAGCCCGGCGCGGTGCTGGCCGGCACCTGGGGCATCACCCTGCTGCTGATCGCACTGGTTCAGCAGGCCGGCTTCTATGAGGTGCGCCCGCCTGCGCTGCTGCTGTTCCTGACCGGCATCGTGGCCTTCGTGATCGGCAGCGAGGGCGGCGCCTTCCTGGCCGCACGTGTGCCCGCCCCCCTGAACCCCGCTGCCCATCCCGCACTGGACTATCGGCGCCTGGCGCAGTTTGCGTTGCTGGCCCATTGCGTCATGGTGCCGGTCTGGGTGCTGGAGATCCTCGCCATCGGCGGAGACACCGACAACTTCCTCTACTTCGCGCTCCAGCTCCGAAACAAGAGCGTCTACGAGGATGAGACGCTCGGCCCGCTGACCGGCAACTACCTGGTGCTGGGGCTCATTGTCATTGCCATCCTGTCCTATGGCGTGCTGAAGAATGCCGTCAGTTTGCGCCTCACCCTGGCCGCAGCCCTGCCCTGGGTGCTGATGAACCTCCTCAGCAACGGGCGAGCGGGGCTGGTCCAGCTGACCCTGGTCATCGCCTACCTCCGTCTGATCAACGGGCGCAAGCTACATCTCGGGTCCATTCTGGGTATTTTCGGCCTGTTCCTGCTGGTCTTCGGCGGGGGCGCGGTGCTGGTTAGCAAGGGCGGACTCGAGAACGCGAGCGAGCTGGGCGAGGGCGCGCTTCTGATCCTCAACAACCTGGGCGAGTACGCGCTGCAAGGGCCCATCCTCTTCTCCAAGTACCTGGAGGGTGACGGCCTCTTCATCAAGCCCACCTGGGACGCGCTCAAGGTCCCCTGCGCCATGCTTAGCAAGCTGGGCATGTGCAGCGTGGGTTCGCAGCACCAAGACTTCGTCTTCTTCGGGAATGACGACCGCATCGGCAACGTCTACACGGTCTTCTTCTCGCTGTACCCGAAGTACGGCGTCGTCGGCACGGTGCTGCTGCTGGCCGGCTATGGCGCCTGGGTCCGCTACCACCACGAGCGCGCGCGCCTGCAGACGTCCACGGTGCACATGATGACAGCGGGCTACCTGTTCGGGGCCATTGTGCTGTCCATCTTCTCGGACAGCTTCCTGACCATGCTGAACTTCCTGGCCAAGCTGTGGCTGGTCTGCTGGCTGCTGGCGCGCCTGCTTCCGGCCCGCCCGCCGACCGCCCCCGGCGGCGATGCGGCCGCCTGCCCCGCTGAGTCATGACGACACCCTTGTTCACCGTCTTCACACCGACCTACAACCGGGCCCACACCCTGCATCGCGTCCATGAAAGCCTGCTTGCGCAGACATTCAAGGACTTCGAATGGCTGATCGTCGATGACGGCTCCACTGACGCAACGGCAGCACTGGTGGCGCAATGGCAGCAGGAAGGGCGGCTGCAGATCCGGCTGGTGACGCAGGCCAACCGCGGCAAGCATTTCGCCTACAACAGGGGCGTCCGCGAGGCGCGTGGCGAACTGTTCCTCGCCTTCGACTCGGATGACAGCTGCGTTGCGGAAACACTGGCCGTCTTGCGGGAGGCGTGGCTCGGCATTCCCGAGGCCGTCCGTCCCTCGTTCTCCGGCGTAAGCTGTCTGTGCCGCGACGAGGCTGGCGTCGTCCTGGGCGGCCCGCTGCCCGCGTCCAGCATTGACGGGCATCCGCACAAGCTGCTCCCCCAGTTGGGCCGTCATGCGGAGATGTGGGGCATCCATCGCACCGACATCCTGCGTGATCATCCCTTCCCCGAGTTCGATGGCGAGAAGTTCGTCCCCGAGGGCCTGGTCTGGAACCGCATCTCCAGGCGTTACCAGGTACGGCACATCAACCAGGCGCTGCGCATCTATCACGACTCGGCAGACTCGCTCTCCCGAAAGATGGTCGATCTCCGCCATCGCAGCCCCCGAGGCAGCAGCCTCTACTACGCCGAGCTGCTGCAGGACTGCGAACGCCCAGGGCAGATGCTGCGCTGCGCGGCCAATTTGGCACGCTACCAGCCCGAGTCAGCAGCCACGCAACAGGCCGGCGGCGGTGTTCCGTTGCGCCTGCGCGCCTGGTTCTGGGCCGGCGTCGCGCTGGGCCAGGCCCTGCGGTGGCGGGATTCGAGGCGGGCCCATGCGGCCCGCGGGCTTGACGCATGATGGACGGACAGCACAGTGGCGCAGGGACGGTCGGACGCGAGCTGACCGTGGCCGGACTCACGCAAGGCCTGCTGCAGCCCAGCACGCGCTTCCGTTGGTCCCAGTACCGCACGCTGTTCCAGGATGCCGGGCTGGACACGCGAGACCTGCATGCCCGCTTCAGCGCCTATCCGCCGCAGGCCGGATGGCAGCGCCCTGTCTGGGGGCTGGCCGCCCTGGCCGATGCCCGGCTGCGTGTGGCCCGGGCAAACCGGGAAGCCAACCTCGCCTTCCTCCAGCGGCATCTGCTGTCGACGCTGCACACCGCCGAACGGGCGCTGAAGATCCCCTACGTCTTTGACGTGGACGATGCCATCTTCCTGGGCACCCGCGGCGAATCGGCGGACGCGATTGCACGGGGCGCCAGGCACATCGTCTGCGGCAATGCCTTCCTGGCCGATCACTTCCAGCGCTTCGGCCCCGTCACCATCCTGCCGACGGCCGTCGATACCGACCATTTCACGGTCCGCAGCGCGCCGCCCGTGCGCCCGACCCTGGGATGGTCCGGCAGCTCCAGCGGCTTCACCTATCTCTACGCTATCGAGGACGCCCTGGCCCAGGTGATGCGCGCGCTACCGCAGGTGCAGCTGCACATCGTGGCGGACCGCCCGCCGGCCTTCGCCAAGCTGCCGCCGGAGCGCGTGCACTTCACGCGCTGGCAGCCGGACATCGAGGTGGAGGTCCTGAAGACCTTCACCGTCGGCCTCATGCCCCTGGAAGACTCCCCCTGGGCCCGGGGCAAGTGCAGCTTCAAGATGCTGACCTACATGTCCTGCGCCCTGCCCTGCGTCGTATCACCGGTCGGTATGAACCGGGAAGTGCTGGACCTGGGCGCCTGCGGCCTGGCCGCCGAGGGCGCGCAGTCCTGGGCCGACGCGCTGCATGCGCTGCTGAGCGACGAAGCCATGGCCTGGTCCCTGGGGCAGACGGGCCGCCGCATTGTGGAACAGCACTTTGCTCGCCGGGTCGTGGGTGCGCAGCTGGTCGAGCTGCTGAGGCGCGAGGTATGAGCGGCACTCCCCCGCAGGTCGTGCACATCATCACAGGGCTGCAGCAGGGCGGTGCCGAGTCCATGCTGCACAAGCTGCTGTCAGAAGCCCGGCAACAGAACCCCGAGATCACGCAGTGCGTCTATGCCCTGGGGCAATCCGGCGTGGTCGGTGAACGCCTGCGTGCGCAGGGCATCGAGGTCCGGGCCCTGGGCCTGTCTCCGCGCCTGGGCAACCCCTGGGTGCTGCGCCCCCTGTGGCAGCACCTGCGCCAGCTGCCGGCCGGCAGCGTCGTCCAGACCTGGATGTACCACGGTGACCTGATCGGCGGCCTGCTGGCCTACGCAGCTGGGCAGCGACGCATCGTGTGGAACATCCGCCAGAGCGGCATCGGCCCCGCGGACATCGGGCGCTCGACGCGCTGGGTCGTGCGCCTGTGCGCCCGGCTCTCGCATTGGCTGCCCCGCAGGATCGTCACCAACGCGCGGACGGCCGAGGCCGTTCATGTGGCCGCGGGCTATGCGGCGTCGCGATTCGTCTGGATCGGCAATGGCTTCGACACACAGCGCTTCAGCTTCCAGCCCGAGGGCCGGCAGCGCCTGCGCCAGCAACTGGGTGTGGGGGAGCACGAGCTGCTGATCGGCAATGTGGCCCGCAACGACCCGCAAAAGGACCTCGGCAACTTCGTGACCATGGCGAAGCACGTGCACCAGCAGCAGGGCAAGGCCCGCTTCCTGATCGCCGGCCGCGGCGTGCCGGCCTCCACCGCCTTGCGCGCCCAGATCGCGGCAGCCGGGCTCGATCAGGCCTTCCTGCTGCTGGACGAACAGCAGGACGTGCCGGCCCTGATGTCCGCGCTGGACCTGTTCTGCCTCAGCTCCCGCGCGGAAGGGTTCCCCAATGTCCTGGGCGAAGCCATGGCCTGCGAGCGGCCCTGCGTCAGCAGCGACTGCGGCGACGCTGCCAGCGTCCTCGGCAACCCGCGCTGGATTGCCCCCATCTCCGACCCGGCAGCCCTGGCAGACAGGGTGAGCGCGCTCCTGGCCCTGCCGGGCGAGCAACGGCAGCAGCTCGGGATCGGCCATCGCCAGCGGATACAGTCCAGCTTCAGCGTCGCCAGCATCTGGCAAGACTACCTGACCCTCTACCGCTCTCTCTGAGCGAGCGACAGACCTTCCCCATCATGTGCGGCATTACCGGATTCCTCTCGTCCTCCCCTGGCCACGCCGAAGGCATGCAGGCACAGCTCCAGCGCATGTGCGACGCCATCGCGCATCGCGGCCCTGACAGCGATGGCTTCTGGGTGGATGCCCCGGCCCAGGTCGCGCTGGGGCACCGCCGGCTGGCCATCGTCGATCTGTCCCCCCAGGGTCACCAGCCGATGCGCTCCGCCTGCGGCCGCTACATGCTGGTGTTCAACGGCGAGATCTACAACCACCAGGCCCTGCGCAAGGCACTGCCCGAGCAGGCCTGGCGCGGGCACTCGGACACCGAGACCATGCTGGCCGCCATCACGCACTGGGGCTTCGAGGCCACGCTGCAGCGCATGGTCGGCATGTTCGCCATCGTGGCCTGGGACGCCCAGGAGCGTCAGCTGCTGATGGCCCGGGACCGCATGGGTGAGAAGCCGCTGTACTACGGCAGGCTCCCGAACGGAGACTTCGTCTTCGGCTCCGAGCTGAAGGCACTGCGTGCGCACAGCGCCTGGCAGGGGCACATCAACCGTGATGCCTTGGCCCTCTACCTGCGGCACAACGCCATCCCCGGCGAGCATTCCATCTTCACCGGCATCGCCAAGCTGCCCCCAGGGCACTGGATGGCCGTGCGGCACGACGGGAGCGTGCGGCAGCAGTGCTACTGGCGCCTTCAGGACGTCGCCAGCCAGGCCTGCGCCAACCGGCCTGCGTGCAGCGACCAGGAAGCCATCGATGGCCTGGAGCAGTTGCTGGGCTCCGTCATCCGCGACCAGATGGTGGCCGATGTGCCGCTGGGCGCCTTCCTCTCGGGCGGTGTCGATTCCTCGGCCATCGTGGCCCTGATGCAGCGCCAGAGCACCCGGCCGGTCCGCACCTTCTCAATCGGCTTCGACCAGGAGGCCTACAACGAGGCCGAGCACGCCCAGGCCGTGGCCCGCCACCTGGGCACCGATCACACCGAGCTCTACGTCACCGCCCAGGATGCGCTCGACGTGATCCCGCGCCTGCCCCAGATCTACGACGAGCCCTTTGCCGATTCCTCCCAGATCCCCACCTATCTGGTCGCCAAAATGGCGCGCCAGCATGTCACGGTGGCGTTGTCCGGCGATGCGGGGGACGAGCTCTTCCTCGGCTACAACCGCTATCTGATCGCGCATCGCCTGTGGCGCCAGCTGGGGCGCCTGCCCCTGCCCCTGCGCAAGGCGGCGGCGGCGATGGTGCTGCGCATCAGCCCCGACACGCTGACCCGGCTGGGCAGCCGCATCCCCTCGCTGAAGGCCCATGGCCCGCTGGGCGACAAGCTGCACAAGTTTGCCAACCTCGTGCTGCCAGCCCACGATGCCGCGGACATGTACCGGCGCCTCATCTCTCACCAGGCCGATCCCGAAGCCTGGGTGCACCAGGCGCATGAGCCGGCCACACTGCTCAGCCCGGGCGCCCTGCCCTCCATGCCCTCCGAGGTCGAACAGATGGCGCTGGCAGACCAGCTCACCTATCTGCCGGACGACATCCTGGTCAAGGTCGATCGGGCCGCCATGGCCGTGAGCCTGGAGACGCGCGTCCCGCTGCTGGACCACCGCGTGGTCGAGCATGCGTGGACCCTGGACATGAAGCACAAGATCCGCGACGGGCAGACCAAGTGGCTGCTGCGCGAGGTGCTGTACCGCCACGTGCCGCGCGCTCTGATCGAGCGCCCCAAGAAAGGCTTCGCCGTTCCACTGGACAGCTGGTTGCGCGGACCGCTGCAGGCCTGGGCCGATGACCTGCTGTCCCTGCCTCGCCTCAAGGCGGCCGGCATCCTCGACGCGCAGCGCGTCAGCACCCTCTGGGCCGAGCATCGCTCCGGTCGCCGCAACTGGCAGTACCAGCTGTGGGACGTGCTCATGTTCGAGGCCTGGCGGGATTCGCTCTGAGCCAGCGCAGCAGGCCTTGCGGGCCTGCCTGCGATGGCACAATCGGCTACTCCTCTGCCGCTTCCCACACCGTGCCCCTTCCGCTTTCCGAGACCCTGCTGCTGCCATCGAACAGGCCGCCTGCTAACTGCGCCGCCCGTGCATGGTTTGACCGGGGAGCCCGGGCGTGAAGGTCGCGATCGTGGCCAACTCGGCCTGGTACCTGCAGAACTTTCGCCTGGCTCTGGCGCGCCACCTGAAGGGACAGGGTCATGACATCGTCTTCATCGCCCCGGCCGATGGCTACGAGTCCAGGTTGCAGGAGGCCGGCTTCGGCTTCGCCCCCTGGTCCCTGGCCAGCGCCGGGGTCAATCCCTTCACCGAGCTGGGCGCCGTGCTGTCCCTGCGTCGCATGTTGAAGGCGCAAGGCGCGCAGGCGGTGCTGGCCTACACGCCCAAGGGCAATATCTATTCAGGTCTTGCGCTCAAGGGCCGCCCCTGCCGGTTCCTTCCCAACATCTCCGGCCTGGGCCGCGCCTTCATCGCGCCGGGCCCGCTGACGGCCCTGGTCACCCGGCTCTACAAGCACGCGCTCTCGGATGCAGACCGCGTACTCTTTCAGAACGAGGATGACCGGCGGGCCTTCGTCGAGCAGTTCCGCATCGTCCCCGAGGCCCTGGGCATGCGGCTGCCGGGTTCAGGCGTCGATCTTCAGCGCTTCCAGCCGCCTGCGCGAGCGGTGGCCTCAGGCACGAGCCGACGCTTCCTCTTCGTAGGTCGGCTGCTGCGCGACAAGGGCGTGGTCGAGTTCGTCGAGGCAGCGCGCCGCATCCATGCCGACTGTCCGGACTGCGAGTTCGTGATGCTGGGCTCGTCCAGGTCCACCAACCCCGCAGCCGTCAGCGCCGAGCAGCTGGGGCAATGGCTGGCCGAAGGCTTTGTGCGCCATGTCGAGCAGCTGGACGACGTTCGCGATGAGCTGGGCCAGGCCGACTGCGTGGTGCTGCCCTCCTACCGTGAAGGCGTGCCACGCAGCCTGCTCGAAGCGGCGGCGATGGCCAGGCCTGTCATCACGACGGACGCCCCCGGGTGCCGGGACACGGTGCTCAACGGCCAGACGGGTCTGCTCTGTGAAGTCCGCAGCGCCGCGGCCCTGGAGCAAGCCATGCGCCGGCTGCTGGCCATGCCGGCGGCCCGGTGGCAGGCCATGGGCCAGGAGGGACGGCGCTTCGTCGAAGCCCATTTCAGCGAGCAGCGGGTGCTGGACACCTACGCCCGACTCCTGGAGCCCACTCGCTGAGCCCCGCGAGCCAGGTCAGTTGGACCGGCTCAAACCGAGAAGAGCCGCCACAGCCGACGGCGCAGACGCAGCGTCGCGCGCCACAGCCAGGCGCGCTGCTGGTCCTGGTTCCAGCGCTGCGGGTTCAGCAGTTGATCCAGCTGCGGATGGCGCAGTCCGTTGCGGAAGCGCAGAGGACCGTCCACGATGCGGCGCGGGAAATCGCCGGCATGCACCTCGTCACGCAGGAAGACCGCGACCTGGTCCGCCCAGATGTCGTCCTCCTGCTCCCCCGTGTAGGACTCCAGCAGCGCCGTGGCATACCCTCGCGAACGGGCCCAGCGGGCCAGGGCCATGCCGCTGTCGGGATAGAAGCGCCAGCAGTCCACGGGATAGCGGTGGAACTCGCCGCCGGAGGGCGCATTCAGGTAGAACAGCCCGCTCGGCTTCAGGACGCGCTGGATCTCGAGAAAGCTCTGCCAGAAGAACTCCGAATGCTCGAAGCAGGAGGAGCTGAGGATGGCATCCACGCTGCCGTCTTCGAAGGGCAGCACGTAGGGGTCGTCGAGCACGACGTCCACGCCCGGCGCAGCCTCCAGGTCCACGCCGATGTAATCCAGGCCCTGCGGCGCGACGTCACGCAGCGAGCCGTTGACGTTGCGCGCGCCGATTTCCACGACGCGCAGGCGCTGCCCGGCCTGCATCCGCGGTGTCACGTAGACATCGAAGAAACGTCGGGCGTTCTTGAGCGCGGTTGCATGCATGTCGCGGATCCAGCGTTGCGGAGTCGATGAGACCGGGGGAGCCGGCGGCTCCAGGCCTAGAGCAGGGTCTTGTACAGCGCCAGCGTGCCGTCACGCATGGCGTCGATGCCAAAGCTGCTGCGCACCCAGCGATTGGCGGCGGCACCCATGCGGGCCCGCATGGCATCGTCGCGGACCAGTTGGTCCAGCGCGTCCGCCAGCGCCCGTTCGTCACGGGGTGGCGTCAGCAGGCTGGTCTCCCCGGCACGGTTGAGGCAGTTCACACCGTTGTCGAGGTCACACACCACCGTGGGCTTGCCGCAGGCCATGGCTTCGGCGCTGGCGATGCCGAAAGCCTCGGAGCGCTCGATGGAAGGCAGGCAGAAGACGTCGCAGGTGCGCAGCGCCGTGGCCAGGACGCCGCGGCTCACCTCGCCCAGGAACCTCACCCGATCGAGCAACTGCCGCTCCCGGGCGTGGCGCTGCAGCTCGGCGCTGAGCGGGCCGGTGCCAATCATCAGCAGCACCGCGTCCGACTGTAAGGCGGCCACCGCTTCAAGCAGGTGGTGGTAGCCCTTGTAGTACACGTGCCGGCCCACCGTCAGGATGATGGGGCGGCCGGCGGCCCACTGCAGCAACTCGGCACGCACGGCATCCTCGCTGGGGGTCTCGTCCAACTGGGCGAAATCGATGCCGATGGGCACGGCATGCACCTTGTGCTCGATGCGGGCCTGCTGCAGCTGAGCCGAGCTCTCGTAGTGCTTGGGCGTGAAAACGATGATGCGATCGGCGCGCAGCAGCGCCTTCTGCTGCATGGGGCCGTAGAGCTTCAGCAGCATTTGCTGGCGAACGATGTCGCTGTGCCAGGTCATGACCACAGGCACGTCGCGCGGCGCACGCAGGGCCGCGACATCAGCCCAGGGATTGGGGGCGTGGATGTGCACCAGGTTGCCTCGCTGCTGACGCAGTTCCGTGTTCACCGTGCCAAGAATGGCCGGACAAAAGGGCACGGACGCGAGCATCGCGTAATACGGCACGGGAACGATCCGGTAGGGCGTCGGCTCCAGCTCGCGCCCCATCACGCGCGAAGGCTGGCTGGCGATCAGCGTCGACTGCGCCTGCCCCGCCATGGAGCGGAGCAGGGTATCCACATGGGTTTCCATCCCGGCGAAGGGCGGTGGAACAAACTTGCCAATGTGCAGTGGCCGGATATTGGGGGGCATGAGTCAAGCGAGATGCAGCCGTGCATTGTATGTGCGACCGCTTGGGGATTTGGGCCGGCCAGAACTCAGGAGGAATGCGGCTGCCCGGCGGCATCATCGCGGGCGCGATGGTCCATCCGGAAGGGCTTGCGCAACAGCACCGCCGGCAGGTGCGACTCCCGGGACAGGAAGGCGGCGTAGCGCACCAGCATCTGCAGACGCCCCAGGCCCAGCACGCGCGCCAGGCCACGGACCAGCGCGTTGGCCAGGGTGAGCCTGCGGCCCTGGTCATGCAGATTGCGTGTATGGACCGGCCCCGCTGCCGGTATCCCGTGCAGGCCGGCCGCACGCAGCTGCTGCTGGAAGGCCGACGCCGCGGCAAAGGGCCGGCTCACCTGCCTCGCATCTGGCCCCAGGGCCGGCAGGGCCCGCCTCATGAGGCCGTGAATCGGCGTGCCGTCGTCCAGCGTGCCGAAACCATAGGGCAGGCCCTTGAGCGACAGGTGCCCGGCCTCCCGCAAGGCCTGCACATACGTCTCCAGCAGACGCCGGACGACGGGCAGCCGTGCGAGCGAATGGCGCGTCTGGTGGCGAGACAGCACCGAGGTGTCGTGCACATCGATCCCGCTGAAGTGGAAGAAGTGCAGGGCCTGTCCATTGACCTCGACCCCATGCGCGCCGTCAGCGAGCTGGCGCTCGTGCAGATTCCAGTAGGCCACGTTGCAGCCGGGGTGGCGCAGCAGCCCCACGCCCTCGAAGCAGCACGGCGCCAGGTCCATCCACTTCTGGTCCACGAAGACCCCAAAGGCCGGATCGTTGTAGCCATGGGACAGGCAGCGCGACTCCCACCAATCCAGCAGCTCATTGGCACAAGGCCCCCTGCGCAGGGCCACGAAGCCCAGGTTGTGGACCCCATTGCGAAGGAAGTCGATGTCGGACGGCCGCTCGCCGTCCAGCACGGGACGCAGGGCATGGGGCGTCAGCAGCACGTCTTTGCTACGCAGGCCGTCCAGGACCGGCGTCAGCGGGGCATAGCAGCGGATGTCCGGGTCCAGGTACACCACCTGTTCATGACCCTCGCCCAGCAGTCGTTTGAGGAAGGTGGGCTTGAGGGCGGTATTGAGTTCCAGGATGTCGAACTGGTAGGCCAGTTGCTCGAACTCTGCCAGGCCCAGGTCCTGGGCGAAGCGCGCCTTCAGGCCGGTGCCCGCCAGCGCATCGAGGACAGCCTGCGTGGGACGGTCCACCACCAGGACCTCGAAGCTGCAGTCCGGATGATGCTCCCGGATGGAGGCGCCGAGCACCGTGGCATAGGCCAGGTAGTTGGCGGAGACGATGGTGCAGATGCAAAGGCTCATGCGCGGGCCACGAGGAAGTTGTAGGCATAGGCGGCCAGGTCCTCGGCCAGGCCCAGGCTCAGCCACCTCAGAGCCCTGGACTTGCCGCCTCCGAACTCCGGCGCGAGCTTCAGGACGCGCAAGCCCTGACCCTCCAGCATGCGCAGTGCGCTCTTGCGCGTGTAGAAGCGCAGATGGGTCTGGTCCAGGATGCCCGAGGGCGCGTAACGGAACTCGCCTCGCAGCAGCAGCGGCACGGTCACCGAGATGTGGCGGATGTTGGGCAGGGCCACGAGCAGATGGCCGCCGGGCCGCAGCCAGGCGAGCGCACGCTGCAGCACCGCCTCTGGCTGCTCGAAGTGCTCTAGCACATGCGACAGGACGATCAGGTCAAAGCGGCCGGCCCAGCCGGGCGGATTCCATTGCAGGACGTCAGCCTCCACCACCTCCTGCGCCACCTGGCGGGCCCGCGCGGCCGCGTCCGGGCGGAGCTCCAGGCCAGTCGTGCGGCAGCCGGCATGGCGGCGTTGCAGCTCGGCCAGCGTGGCCCCGGCGCCGCAGCCGATCTCCAGCACATCGGTCACCGCCACCCCGGCCAGCAAGTCCAGCAGGGGGGCACGAACCGTGTCGTAATAGCCTGCATAGGCCTGCCCGCCCTGGGCAATCTGGTCATTGAGCATCGCGAGGAAGCGCCGGAGGCACCGTGGAATCCAAAAGTTGCATTGTCCGTCGAGCCAGCACCAGGGTCACCGCCAGGTGGGTGCCTGCATAGCCCAGCAGCATGCCGGCCAGGCCCCATCGGCTGCCCAGCAGCCAGGCCAGCAGCGGCGCGGCGAGGGCCAGCACGGCACAGGGCCAGACAAAGCGCTGCTGCTCATCGACCGCGAGCAAGACCTGACCCCAGGTGGCGGTCAGGCAGGCCAGCCAGCAGCCCGACAACAACAGTGCCAGCACCACCCCATCCAGCAAGAAGCCCGCACCGAAGCGGCCCCAGGCCTGGCGCAGCGGCCCGCTGCCGGCCAGCAAGGCCATGACGAACAGGACCGCGGCGATGGCCAGCATCAGCTTCTTCAGCTCGACCATTGCCCGCCGCAGATCGGCCTCGCTGCACCAGCGGGGGAACCGAAGCTGAGCCCACAGGCCGCACAGTGCCACCACGGCCGTCAGCGCACGGGAGGCAAAGGCAAAGCCCACCAGCTCGGCAGCGGACAGCCAGTGCCCGGCCATGAGGATGTCCGTGCCGCTGGCGCAGAAGCCCGCCATGGCAAGGGCGCTGAGGCCGGCCCCGTCCCGCCAGCTGAAGGCGCTCATGGCTGCGGCGTCCCGCGGCATGGCGTGTACCGCGAGCCGCACCGCGACCAGCAGCGCCGCCTGCGCGAGCAGCACCGCCAGACCCAGTCCGGGCATGCCGAGGCCTGCGACGGTCAGCGTCAGCAGCAGGCCCAGGCACAGGGCCGAGGCCATCGCGAGGTAGCTGCGCTCACGGCCGGTCTGCTGATGCCCCGTCAATGCCGTCATGCCCGCGAAGGCACGCAGGCGCAGGTGCTGGCCGATGCCGTAAAGCCCTGCCGCCAGCCAGCCCCCCGATTCGGCGGGGGCCGCGCCGCCGAAGCCGCCAAGGCTGAGTGCCAGCGCGAAGCCCAACTGCAGCAGCAGCAGGCCGGTACCGGACCAGCGAAGCCAGTCCGCCATGACCTGATCCCAGTTGGCGGGCAGGCGTCCCCGCTCGCCCTGACGGGCCAGCGAGCGGATGGTCGGCTGCAGGCGCCCGGCCAGCAGAAGCCCAACCAAAGGCGCGCTGGCAGTGATCAGCACCCACGATGCGGCGGCCCCAGGCCCGAGCACATGCCGCAACCAGGGCAGCAGCACGATGCCCTGCAGAGCCTCCAGCGCAAAAAAAGCGGCGGCCGCCATGGCGGCAATGCGTGGGTGGGTCCACCAGGAGGGGGTCATGGCCGTGGCGCCCTCGGGCCTGCGTGACAATGGCGACCTTCGCTGCCGGCCCGCTGCACAAAGTGGTCACGAAAGTGGCCCATGGCGCCGCCCGCGGCGCGCCCCCGCATCCCTGCTTTCATGCCTCGCACTTCTCCAACCCTGCTTCCAACGATGAGGCCAGTTGTCATCAACGGTAAGTTTCTCGCTCAGCGCGTGACAGGTGTGCAGCGCGTCGCCCACGAGCTGGTGCGGGCACTGGATCAAGAACTGGGCCGGCGCCCGGCCGCCGAGCGGCCCTCGGTGCTGCTGCTGCACCCCGACAGCGGTACCGCGCCCGCATTGGACCATATCTCCTGCCGGGCCTCACCGGCCCCGCTGGGCCGCCTGCACCTGTGGGAGCAGTGGACCCTGCCGCGCGCCGCGAAGGGCGGGCTGCTGCTCAATCTGGCCGGCTCAGCGCCCGCGCTGGGGCGCCGGCAGATCTGCATGCTGCACGACGCCGCCGTGTTTGACTGGCCGCGAGCCTATACCCGCGCCTTCGTGGCCTGGTATCGCTTCCTCTTCCGCCGGCTCGCTGGTCGGGCCCGGAAGATCCTGACGCCATCGGCCTTTTCCCAAAGCCGGCTGCAGGTGCACCTTCCCGCACTGCGCACGCGCCCTGGCAGCGACTGCCAGGTGCTGCCGCTGGCGGCCGAGCACATGGACCGGATCGCCGCCGACAGCGCCTGGCTGCACGAGACCGGCCTGGCGCAAAGGCCTTTCCTGCTGGCCGTGGCCAGCGAGAACCCCAGCAAGAACCTGTCCGGTCTGCTGCAGGCCTTTGCGCAATGGCCGGGCCGCTCCGGACATCTGCTGGTGCTGGCCGGCGGCAGCAATCCGGAGGTCTTCAGGCCAGACGGGCCGCAGGTGGCGGACGAAGCGAACGTCAGGCGCCTGGGTCCCGTCAGCGATGCCCAGCTGAAGGCCCTCTACGGGGCCGCCAAGGCCTTTGTGCAGCCGTCCTGGTACGAGGGCTTCGGTCTGCCGCCACTGGAAGCCATGCGCTGCGGCTGCCCGGTGCTCAGCGCCAACCAGGCCAGCCTGCCCGAGGTCTGCGGCGAGGCCGCGGCCTACTTCGACCCACACAGGGATCCGTCGGATCCACAGGGCTTCTCAGCGGCATTGGAGCGCCTCTTGGCCGACCCGGCAGCGGCTACGAAGTCCCGAGCACGCGCGGCCCAGTTCAGCTGGGCAGCCAGCGGCAGGCAGCTGCTGGACCTGCTGCTCAGCGAATCACAGGCAGGCGACTGAAGCGCCTGGCGCTTCGCCTCAGCCGCCCGCGGTGGAGCGCAGCACCTCGCCCAGGGTCGTGGCGCCGCGGACGACCATCTCGACGCCGCTGCGCAGCAGGCCATCATCCTGCTGACGGCCCAGCATCTGCAGCAGTGCCGGCTCACCATCGCCAGCGGCGATACGGTGTCCCATGTCCGGCGTGATGTCGATCATGTCGTACACCGCGATACGGCCCCAGAAGCCCGTGCCGCTGCAATGCGGGCAACCGACCGGCTTGCGCAGGCGGCTTCGGTCGCTGAAGTTCATGCGCTGCAGCATGGCCAGCACAGCATCGTCGGGCTCGGCGTCCGGCACCGCGCAGTGGTCGCACAGGCGGCGGACCAGGCGCTGGGCCATCAGCCCGCGCACGCTGGCAGCGATCAGGAATGGCTCGATGCCCATGTCCACCAGACGGGTCACCGCGCCGATGGCCGAATTCGTGTGCAGCGTGGACAGCACCAGGTGGCCCGTCAGCGCCGACTGGATGGCGATGCGCGCGGTTTCCTCGTCGCGGATTTCACCCAGGAGGATGGTGTCCGGGTCATGCCGCAGGATGGAGCGCAGGGCCGCCGCGAAGGTGAAGCCGATGTCGGCATTGACCTGTAGCTGCGTGATCCCGTGGATCTTGTACTCCACCGGATCTTCGACAGTGATGATCTTCTTGCTGCGGTCGTTGGCCAGTTCCAGCGTCGTGTACAGCGTGGTGCTCTTGCCCGAGCCCGTGGGGCCGGTGACCAGCACGATGCCATTGGGCAGATTGCTCCACTGCGTCAGCAACTCGGCCTGCGCCGCCGTCATGCCCAGATCCTGCAGACGCGTGGGCTTGCGCTCCTGGCGCAGCAGGCGCAGCACGATGGATTCGCCATGCACACCCGGCAGCACCGACACGCGGATGTCGAAGGCCTCGCCATTCACCCGCGCGCTGATGCGCCCGTCCTGCGGCAGGCGGCGCTCGGCGATGTCCAGGCTGGACAGGATCTTGATCCGGCAGGCCACGGCGTCGAAGCGGTCGCGGCCGTAGCGGGCCAGTTCGAGCATGTCGCCGTCGATGCGGGCGCGCACCACGAAGCCCGCTTCCTCAGGCTCGAAGTGGAGGTCGGATGCGCGCTGAGTGACACCACGCGACAGCATGGTGTTAACCAGTTCGATGGTAGGCCCCTCTTCCGCGAGCTCACGCAGGGCGCGGAGGTCGTCTTGGAGGCCCATCTGGGTGCTGCTGCTCTCAGTACTGCGCGCCGTGATGGCCTCGAACAGCGTGGGCGTGAGCACCGCCGGTTGCAGCATCAGGCCAAGGGCGGCCGCCTTGCGGAGCAGCATCTGCCAGACATCGGCCTCCGCCTGCTCCTTGAAGGCAACGCACGTGGGGCCCTCGGGCGCACGCAGCAGGCACATGCCCTTGCCCTTGAGCCAGCTCGCTGACAGGCCAAGTGCACGGACGGCTTCGTCGTCCTGCATGAGCCCGGTGTCCCAGTCGCGCTGCTGCAGCAGCGGCACGCTCAGGAACTGGCTGAAGGCCTCGTACAGCGGCAGCTCGGCGATGGCATTGAGCCGCAGAAGGGCCGCGCAGATTGGCAGGTGCGTCTGCTCATGCAGTACCACCGCGTCCTGGACGGCCTGTTCCTGAATTCGCCCTGCGGCCCGCAGATACTCCAGAAACTCCAGCGGAGTTTGATTATTGATTCCAGCCAATTCCATTGCTCAGCAAGTATTGAATTCGCACAGGGGAATATCGCTTTGAACTTCGGGTTCAGGCGGAAGTAACTCGATTGACAATACCGTCAATGATTCAGCGTACCGGCAACACCTTTGCGGCCGCCGAAGCCGCCGCGCTGGCGGGCATGCTGGGCAGCGCACTGGAGGAGGCCGAGAAGGCCTGCGCCCGGGGCGATGACAGCGCGGGTACGGCGATCTTGAGCTCGCGTTCAGCGTAGTACCAGCGGCCCCGGCTGTAGGCCACAAGGGTCAGGTAGGTGTCATGGGTCAGCTCGACTTCCATGGAGGTCTGCGCGACCTCGCCACCTTTGAATGGCACGGCCTTGATGAACACCGGGGGCACCGGCTGCCCAGGGGCTGCTGGCTTTGCGGCAGGCTTGCCCTTGCGACCCTTCAGCAGTACCAGCCACCCGGTACCAGAGATTTCGCTGCGGACCCGTACCTGGGTCTTGCCAGCTTCCATCACATCCGGTGCATCGATCACCAGATAGCCGGAGCTCGCCGGCTTGCCACCGATGGCCTGGAACACGGCGTCCACGGTCACGGCCGTGCTGACAGCGGGACTGATCACCTGGGCCTGCGCCGCACCGGCGCAGATCAGCAAGGCCATGGCGGCCCGCCTGGGCATCTCGCCCCCATCCATGAGCTGGCGCACAAGCCACCCAGCAAAAGCACACACCATAGCCACCAGCCCTCTCGGCTCTTGAGCCTGTCGAACAGAAAGCTGGATTGTAGAGAAGTACAGGCAAAGAAAAGGGGGGCCGAAGCCCCCCTTTCCAACCAAACACGAGTACAGAAATTACTTCTTGATACCGGTCTGAGCGTCTTGATCGATGTGATCGCGCGGCGAGGCTTCGAGGTTCACGAAGTCAGCACCTTGCGAAGCGGACACTTCGGTCAGAGCACCCGTACGGGCGTTGTAGAAGTAGTTCTGCACGCGCAGGGTCGAGGCCTTGGTCGACGAGATACGCAGACGGGTGTTCGGAGCCTTTTCGCCCTGAGTACCACCAGCCACAGCATCCTTATCACCGCCCGCAGTTTGGTCCGCACCGCCAATGCTGGAGTTGTTGCTCAGCAGGGTATGGATTTCCTTGGAGGTGAAGTAGCGAGCGCCGCGAGCCGGCAGGGTGCCCAGCGAGCCCCACTTGCCGTACTTGCCGTCAGCACGGATGTACTGGCCAGTCAGATCGGCTTCTTGGGTTTCGCTGTTGTTGATCACGCGAACCACGTCAATCCACTCGCCGTAGGCATCGGTCACGGGCTTGGAAGGATCCCAGGCGATGAAGTTGCGAACGTCGATCTTGACGCCGCCACCCAGGCCAGCCAGGTCACGACGGCAGGACTTGTTGTTCTGTTCGTCGGACAGGTCTTCCTTGATCAGCGAAGCCACACCTTGGAAGGTGGACTGGGGGATCTCAACGTTGCCGGGCACGTTGTAGCAGATGTAGGCGCGATCCAGCGAGGCAGTGTAGCCAGAGACCGGGTCAGCACCAGCACCCAGCGGGCCGGTAGCCAGAGCGTCACCGATGGCCAGCAGCGAGTCGTTGACGGTACCGCCAGACACCACGCTCACCAGGTCAGCGTGCGTGAAGGTCACGGTCCAGTCCTTGCCGTCAGCCGAAGCCACCACGGTGCCGGCAGCCGACACGTTGTTGGCGCCAGTAGCCGAGCAGAAGGGGCTGTTGGACAGGGTGATGGTCGAACCAGCGGCGAAACCGTTGCTGGAGTACAGCTTGACAACAGCTTCCTTGGTGTCGACAGCACCGTCGGTGTTCAGCACGCCGAAGGTCTTCAGGTCACCGTTGTTGTTGGCGTTGTTGGCACGCAGCTTGTAGTAGTCGGTCGCCAGGTCCGTATCCCAAGCGTCAACGCTCAGGTTGCGGAACTTCACGAAGCCCAGGGGCATCACGGTGCTGGTGCCGAAGCCAGCGGCATCGGTAGCCAGAGCCTTGTTTTCCACGGCCGGGTTGGTGGAACGGTTGGGAGCCACGCCCTTGCCGATCACCACGTTCACGGCTTGCGAGAACAGGATGTAACCGTTGTTGGTCACGCCGGTTTCGCCGGACTCACCGATCACGCCGACGCCAGAGCCGGTGTAGTTACGGATGTTCAGGCTGATGCGCTTGTCGCCGTCGGAGCAGACGTCGGTGGCGATTTCGGCAGCGCCGTCAGCGTCCACGGTGCCCACGGTCGGGACCAGGTTGGTCACCTTGGCGAACTTCGGAGCAGCCGGAGCCGGTTGAGCGTCGAAGTCCACGCCGCCCACGGTAGCGGCAGCGATGGCGGCGGTGTTGACGTTGAAGTTCACTTGCGCCGTCGTCAGGTTGACAGGCACGTTGTCCTTGTTTTCCAGGCGGAACTTGAAGCGCAGGGTCTGGGCGTCAACAGCTTCGATGGCCAGCAGCTCGACAGCAGCCTTGCCAGCGGCGGTGGTGCCGGCGGCCAGCACGGGCACGTCAACCGGAGAACCAGCCACGAAAGCCTTGACCTGGACGGTTTCCAGGTTCGGCAGGTTGCCGGCGGTGGCCAGCCAAGCGGCGGCACCGTCGCCACCCAACTTCAGCACCAAGTTGAAGTCCTGGCTCGAGGCAGCGTTGGCGCTCAGGTTACCGGCATAGGTGAAGCTGGCAGCCGGGGCGATGATGGCCTGGCTGTTCTTCATGATCACTTCGCGAGCGACCGTCACGCCCGACTGGCTGATGGTGGCGGCCATCGCCGAACCCACTGCGAACAGGCTTGCGACCGCAGCAGCAACATGCAATTTCTTCATTGCCTTCATTGAGTGAACCTCATGTTTGGTTAACAAACGGCGCTCCTCCCACACACAAGGTGAGACTACCGCCTCAACAATCGCGATCAGCCCATGGAGGCCGTGCTAAGCGTTGTCGGGGCGAAGTCTACGCGAACTTTTTTCGTCGCCGCAACGCAGATACGAAAAAAAGGGGTAGGGATTACCGCCAGATGCAAATTGTCAGGGCATTCATCGCACAAAGCCTGGAACATCCCTCCCCTATGTTGCGGGTGGACAACGCGCCAGCCCAGGCACACTGGCTCACGCCGTGATCCAGGGGACCTCACGTTTTGCCAACCCCTCAACACGATGCATGACTGCGCATCTATTAATGCAGCGCAAAGAATGACCATCACCCCAAAGGGTGCCGCAAATTCGCGACACCTCCGGCCTGCGGCACAATCGCGGCGCCATGGAACATTTCAACTACGTCGCCCTGGACCAGCAAGGGCAACGTCACGCGGGCAGCGTCCTCGCGGCCAATCGATCGGAAGCGGAGCGCCAGCTCGGGGACCAGCAGCTGCTGGTGGTCGCACTGGAAGCCGCCCGGGTGCGGACCCGCAAGGCCGGCGGCCCCGTCAATGTGGTGGCACTGATCGACGAGCTCTCCACGCTGCTGGAAGCCAGCGTGCCACTGGCCGAAGCCGTGGACACACTGGGGCTGGGCCTGCCCGCAGACCATCCCCTGCACGGCATTCTCAGTGACATCCGCGGCGGCAAAGGTTTCTCTGCCGCGCTGCGCGAAAGCGCACTGGAGCTGCCTGACTATGTGCTGCAGCTGGTGCGCTCAGGCGAGACGACCGGCAAGCTGGCCGCCGCGATGCGGGCGGCCGCCCAGCACCTGGAGTCCGACGCAAAGGTCCGGCAGGAAGCACGCAACGCCATGATTTACCCGATGGTGCTGGTCTTCAGCGGCATCGTGGCCACGCTGGTGATGTTCGTGTTCGTCGTGCCGCGCTTCGCCTCGGTCCTGAGCAACCCCAAGGCCGAGCTGCCCTGGGTCAGCCAGCTCATCCTGACCGCGGGCCTGTGGCTGGCCCAGCATCAGGTCGGCGTGGGTCTGGTGATCTCCATCCTGTTGATGCTGGGCATTGCCGCCTGGCAGCGCAAGGAAGTCAAGGACGCAGCCTGGGAACTCGCTGCGCGCCTGCCGGTCCTCGGCCCCTGGACACTGCATGCAGAACTGTCCCGCTGGTCTTCGCTGTTCGCAGTACTGCTGCAGAGCAAGGTGCCCCTGCTGCAGGCGCTTCAGCAGGCCAACGAGACCCTGCGCCGGCGCAGCCTGCGCACACAGGGGGCGTTGGTGCTGGCCGATGTGCGGGGGGGGCGCTCGCTCAGTGACTCCCTGGGCCGGCACACGATACTGGACGCCGCCGGCCTTAACCTGATCCGCGTTGGCGAGCGTTCGGGAGCCCTGCCCCAGACAGTCGCGTCACTGGCTCGCGTCCACAGCAATCAGGCGCAGCTGCGCCTCAAGCGCTTTCTCGTGCTGCTGGAGCCCATCACCATCCTGGCGATCTCGGTGGTGCTGGGCGGTATCATGGTTTCCGTGATGCTGGCCATCACCAGTCTGACCAACGTCCTTTGACCGCAACGTCTCCGCCCCGCCCCATGTTCATTCGTCGTCCCCGCTCCACCGTCAACGCCAAGCTCAAGGCGCAGGGCTTCACGCTCCTGGAAATCCTGATCGTCATGGTGATCATCGGTCTGCTGGCCGGCCTGGTCGGCCCCAAGGTGCTGGGCAAGGCCGATTCGTCCAAGGTGCAGACCGCCAAGACGCAGCTCAAGATGCTGAAGAGCGCCATCGGCATCATGCAATTGGACTTGGGTGTCCTGCCTACAGCCGAGCAGGGCCTCAAGCTGCTCGAGGAAGCTCCGACGCAGCAGCCGCTGCGCAACCAGTGGAAGGGGCCCTACATCGAGGGCAGGCTGCCACTGGATCCCTGGAACAACCCGTACGTCTATGTCGTGCCGGGAGAGAACGGCCAGCCGTTCACGCTCAAGTCCTGGGGCGCCGACGGCAAGCAGGGCGGCGAGGGACTGAACGCTGACCTGAACTCCGATTGATGAATCCACGATGAGCCCTCCGACCCCGTTCGGGCGCGGTTCGAGGGGTTTCACCCTGGTGGAGATGCTGGTGGTGATGGTGCTGCTAGGCCTGCTCAGCACGGTCGCACTCCCCTCTCTTCACCGGTGGCAGCGCGCCCTGCAGGCACGCAGCGAGGCCGCACTGGTGATCGAATCGCTGCGCGCCCAGGCCTTCCGGGCCGGCGCTTCGCAGATCGAGCTGGCCCTCAAGCCTGAGAGCTTCCAGGAGAAGCCGGTGGCAGGCCTGGTGCAGGTCAAGCTTCCGCAGGGCTGGACCCTGCGGCGCATGGTGCCGGCCAGCTTCCTGCCCAACGGCCTGTGCCGCCCCGGCCTGCTGGCCTTCACCACGTCCCAGGGAAGTCACGAACTGCTCGTCATCGAAGGCCCCATTTGCAAATTCAGCTGGCAGAAAGACCTCAGCGTGGCCGAGCCATGAAGCGCAAGCACCTGCTCATGGAATCTCATCGACAGGGTGGTTTCAGCATGATCGAGGTGCTGGCTGCCATGGTCATCTTCAGCTCAAGCGCCGTTGTGCTGTTCTCCTGGCTTGGTCAAACCTCCGATCGGTTGGCCAAGCTGCAAGTGGAGCAGCAGCGGCTGTTCGCGGAGCTCGATGCCCTGGAGTACATCAAGGGTCTGAACCCCATGTCCCAGCCGAACGGCGAGGTCAGGATCGGCGAGCAGCGGGTGCGATGGTCCAGCACGCCCGTCGGCGATGCCCTGCCCACCAAGGCGCCTTCGGGTGGTGTGGGCGCCTATGTCGTTCAGCTGTATAGCGTGAAGGTGACAAGCTACGCCCCGAACTCTCAATCCGACCAGACGATCCACCTGATCGGCTGGAAGCAGACGCAAGACACTCGCCGTGAGCTGCCCTTCGACCTCCGCTGATCGCCGTCAGGCCGGCCTGACACTGGTGGAGCTGCTGGTCTCCATGGTGATCCTGAGCCTGGTGATGGTCCTCGTGTCCCAGGCCCTGTTCCAGGCCGCCAAGGTGGCGCAGGTGGCCGAATCGGCCAGCGCACAGCTGCATTCGCGTTGGGGCCAGGGATGGTCCGTCCGCGACCTGCTGAGCAACGTCGCCGCCCCGCCGGAAGGGGGCGAGAAGCCTTTCGTGGGCGACGGCAAATCGATCAGCGCCTACAGCCTGCAGCCGCTGGAGCGGCAGGTCTTCGGCCCTAGAAAGTTCACCTTGGAGATCAAGCCGGACTCTGTCACAGGGACCATGTCCAAGTCCCTTCTGCTGCGCTACACGGCCGCAGAGGCCCAGCCTGGCGACATGGGAGCCAAGACCGAGACCGTTGCCCGGCTGCCCCTGAATGTGGAATTCGCCTATCTCGATGCCACGGGGCAATGGCTGGAATCCTGGCCGCCCCTTCTCGACAAGGGCAAGACCTCGCAGGAGCAGGCGCTGCCCAGAGGCGTTGTCATCCGGGAGTCCGAGTCCAAGCGTCTCATCGCCATGTACCGCTACCTGGGGCCGCAAAGCAGCACCCGGCCTCGTGAACGCATGTTCTGGGAGAACCAATGAAGCCGCGTGGGTTCGCACTGGCGGTGGTGCTGTGGGTGCTGGCCGGCCTCGCCGTGGTTGCGGCCACCGTCGCCAGCCTGACGCACGACAGCGCCAAGAGCATCCAGCAGCTGAGGCAGCGGGTCACCACCGAAAGAGCGGTGATCGATACCCGGGCGCGGATCGCCCTGCTCATGACCACGGGTACCCCGACAACGCACAGTTACTTCAGCCCCGGCGGCGTCGTGTTCGCCGACAACCGCCCCCTGAGTGTCAATGAGGGTCACGCAGTGGAAGTCCAGGACCTCAGCGGCCTCATCAACCTGACCAAGCCCGAGCACCAGCGCCTGACCCAGGTGCTGATGGCCTGCGGAGCCAAGGAAGACCAGGTGGCGAGCCTGATCGACGCCCTGGAGGACTACCAGGACGTGGATCACAACAAGCGCCTGAATGGCGCCGAAGCCCAGGAGTACCGGGACGCCAAGGCGCCTCCGCCAAGGAACAATCCGCTGATGAGCGGTGACGAGCTCTGGCGCGTCATGGGCTTCGGATCGATCAAGACCAGCTGGGAAAAGGCCCGATGCGGCGACCTGGTCACCGTTCACGGCGAAGGTGTCTTCAATCGCAACACCGCGCCAGCGGAGCTGCTGGTGGCGGATGGCATGGACCTGGCCACGGCGCGCGCCTATGTGCAGAGCCGCCGGGATGGCCTTGCCGATCCGCTCTCGCAGGAGAGGAAAAGCAGCGATCGGTCCAACGTCTTTGCCTGGGAAGGCACGAGCTTCGTCGGCCCGGTGGCGCGAGTGCGCCACCACCTCCAGTCAGTAGAATGGTGCCCCTCGTACGTGCTTGAACTCAATACCACGCAGGCCGGCGGCCCTGTGTTGGTGAAGGAATCCCTGGCCGAGACCTGCGAACCTCTCAAATCCAAACCGCTGCACTCCCTGCCGCCTCCTGCCTTTGTCCGCAAGGACGACGACTCAACCAGCCCCGATGCTACGCCCCGTCTACCATTTAGCCTTCGATGACGCCCAGCGCGTGCGACTGCAGGCCACAGGGCTCAAGGCCTGGGCGCCCACGCTGCTAATTCCGCGAAAGCTCTGCGTTTTTGAAAGCCTGCCCTGCGCGGGCCTCGCCTGGCGTGAACAACGACGCTTCGCCGCGGCCCAGGCCAGGCGCCTCGCCCCCTTTGCCTCTACCGGCAGTTCCGCCGTGATCAGGAAGGGGCGCCTCATGCTCTGGCTGTGGGACAGTCAGGAACTGCAGCAGTTGCTGGAGCCCTTGAAGCTCAAGCTCGGCGACTGGCGCCTGGTGGCGGAGGCTGTCTACGGCGAGCCGCCGCTGCCCCAGGGCGAGCAGCGGCGCAGCTGCATGAACGGCGAGGAGCTCTGGCAGGTCGAGGACCAGGCGGTGGTCGGCAGCACCTGGCTGGCCACCCCCCAGGGACATGTCGTCACTCGCGGCCCCTGGGGACGCAACCTCACGCCTCAGGTGGGCGCCGGCCCGCAGAAGGAAGCCCGAAGCTGGCGTGTGAAGCCCGTGGTGCTCGCGAACGGGGCCATGGCTGCACTGTCACTGTCCGCTCTTGGCTACCTCGGCTTCAATTCAGGCCGCTACTGGAGCCTGGAGGGCGAGGTCGCGCGCCTCGAGGCAGAAGCCGACCAGGCCGACAACCGCATCCTGCAGCTCAGCCATATCGGCTCCGAGGCCAGGAAAGAGGCGGAGTGGCTGGACCAATACCGCCAGCTGGCGTCCAGTGTCCAGGTCGATCGGCTCCTGGAAGCCATCCAGCCCCTGCTGGAGCGGCACGGCGTGGTGATCAGCGAGTTCGAGCTGAGGGACCAGCATCTGCGCCTACAGATGGTCACGGCCGCGGGCGACATCGACCTTCCGGCCCTGCTCGATTCCTTCAACCATCTCAATGGCGTCACCGACGTGCAGCTGCGCGACAACAATGAGCTGACCTCGGTAACGCTGTCCATGCAGTTGCCGGGCTACCGCCGCCTGATGGGTCCTGCCGCTGAGGCCGTCCATGAGTGATCCCTCGAAATTCCAGATGACGCCCCGGACAGTCGCGCTGATTGGCATGGTCTTTGCCATTCTCTGCTGGTGGAAGGCAGACGAACTGCAATCGACGATCCAGGGCCTGAACTCGCGCATGGCCCAGGCTCAGAAGCGCATTGCCCGAGCCACGCCGGAAGCCCTTGCGCAACGACAGCAGGAGGCTCGATCCCTGACCCAACTCCGGGAACGGACCCTGGCTTCACTGCGCACCAATGAGAACCAGCACATGACGCGGGCACGCCTCATCTACGACCTGAGGCAGAAGTGCGATGCGGTCCCTCTGACCTGCCAGGTGCGGCTCGCCGACCTGTCCGAATCCTTGAAGTCCATGAAGAGCGGGCAGACCGGCGCTGACAGCGCGCCGGCCTCGCTGGACGCCCTGGGCGTCGGCCGCGCCCGTGCCGTGGTCATGACGACGTTCAAGGGGGGGGAACTGGATGCATTGCTCGGCCAGTTCAATACCGACAGCACCGCCCAGTGGCGCGTCAACGGCCTGGTGATCCGAAACAATGGCGTCGAGCTGGACATTGAACGACTGGTCCTGACATCGGACATGCCGGGGAGTCAGCCATGAGGTCCAGCAACGCAAGCCGTCCAACGCTGACTGCCGTTAGCTGGCCCGTGGTGTTCCTGGCGGCCGCCGGGCTGGTGGCCGCGGTTTCGCTCTACGCGGGATACCGCGCGGGCCAAGGCTTGGACCCAGCGGCCGTGGCCGGTGACGACAAGTCCAAGGCCCAGGCCCCGCTGCAGGACGGCGGCGATCGGACGTCAGGCAAGGAGCAGACCAAGGCCGCGCCCGAACTGGCCTGGCCCAGGTGGGCATTCCAACTGAAGGACCCGCTGCCGGAGCGCCAGCCACCGCTGACGCCGCCCCCCTGGCGCATCCTGGGCGCCACCATGACACAGGGCACATGGCACCTCCTCATCCTGCGGGAAGGCAAGGCTGAGACTGAATACTTCAAGGTCGGAGACAAGCTCCCCGGCAATTACCTCATTACCGCCATCTCGGAAGAAGACGTGACCTTGAAGCACGGCAAGCGTGAGATGGTGCTTGCTTACATCGGAACTCCATGAAACGTTTTCAGCCAACCCTGACGCTCCTCGCCAGTGCCTTGATGCTGAGCGCCTGCAGTTTTCCCAGCCTCCCAGGCGGGATCCATTTCCCCAAGGAGGCCCCCAGCGCGACTCCTGGCGGTACCGGCACGGGACCGAATCCGGCGTCCACGGAGCAGCCGCGCATGACGGTTGGGGCGCTGCCCCCGTCCCTGACGCCGCAGCGGCAGTCCGTGAGCGTCACCCCAAGCAGCAGCGATGCCGCCAACACGGGGGCGGCCGACGAGGAAGTCAGCATCGCGATCGAGCAGACCCCGCTGCCCATGTTCGTGCAGATCCTCTACGGCAATGTGCTGAAGCGCCCCTATGCGATGGACGCTGCCGTGAGCGCACGCACCGACCCGGTCACCTTCAAGTCCTCCAAGCCCCTGAGCAAGCGGCGGCTCAATGAGCTGTCCGCCAACCTGCTGCGAAGCTACGGCCTGGGCATCGAGGATCTGGACGGCGTCATCCGCATCACGGCCCAGAACTCTGCGGGCGTCAACAGCACCCGCCTGACGGTGGGGCGGCAGGTCCCCGAGAACACCGGCGGCCTGAGCCAGGTCCATCAGTACGTGGAACTGGAGTACGTCAAGAACTCGGAAATGGTGCAATGGCTGCGCCAGATCCTCGGCCAGCGCGTGCAACTCCAGGAGGACAACGCGCGCAATGCCTTCCTGCTCAGCGGCAGTGCATCCGAGATCCGCGCGGCGATCACCCTCATCGACAGCTTCGACCAGCCCCGCATGCGGGGCAAGGTCTCTGCCCGGCTCAATCCCGCCAACATCAGTCCGGTCGACCTGGCCAACCGCCTGAATGAGATGCTCAACGCACAGGGCATTTCGGCGAGCCAGACCGTGACGACGGCGCAGGCGACGGTGCTGCTCATCCCCATGCAGGGCACGGGCAGCGTGTTCGCCTTCGCCACTTCGCAGGCCCTGCTGGACCACACCGTGCGCTGGGCCATGGAGGTCGACAAGCCCAATCCCGCCGGCACCAGCCTGCGTGGCGGCTTGTTCACCTACCCCGTCAAGTACGCAGACGCCCAGGCCCTGGCCCAGACACTGGGGGATGTGCTGTCCGCAGGAACCACGGGTGCCGTTGCTACCCCGCAACCGGTTACCGGCGGCGGCACAGCCGCCACTCCGGCCAGCCGGACCTTTGGTCGCGTCACAGTCAACAACGCCACCAACACCCTGATCGTCAAGGGGACGAGCTCGGACGAGCAGCAGCAGATCCTTGACCTGCTGCGCGAACTGGACCGCCCGGCCAAATCCGCGTGGATCGAGGTGCTCATCGCGGAAGTGACCTCCGAGGCCAAGGACGAACTCGGTGTCGACTGGTCCGGCAATACGGCTGGCGTGGGCGTCAAGGGCCCGCTCAAGACCGGCGGTCTGACGGGAGCAGGCCTGAACCTGTCCTACGTCAACAGTGCCAGCACCCTGCTGGCCAAGCTCAGTGCGCTCTCCACTCAAGGCAAGAGCCGCATCGTGTCCTATCCGAGGGTGCTGGCCCGCAACGGCGAGACTGCGTCCATCCGTGTGGGCCGCGAAGTCCCCGTCGTGACCAGCGTGCAGAGCACGGGGCAGACAGGGGGAAGCAATGGCAACCAACTGGGCGTGCTGCAGCAGATCCAGTACCGATCGACGGGCGTGATTCTTCAGGTCCGACCCGTGATCAACTCCGGGAATCGCCTGGACCTGGAGGTCACCCAGGAGGTCAGCTCCGCGATTCCGACCGAAACCGGCGTGACCTCCACGCCCACCATCACCAATCGCCACATCGAGACCAAGCTCTCACTGCGCGACGGCTCCTCGGTGCTGCTGGGAGGCCTGATCCAGCGCAATGACAACTCAAGCTCGGGCGGTCTTCCGGGCGTCAAGGACATCCCCATCCTCGGCGGCCTCTTCGGCAAGTGGAGCAAGACCTCCGACGACACCGAACTGCTGGTCATGATCACGCCGTATGTGGTGAATGATGATTTCGAGGCCGAGCAGCTGGCCGAGTCGGTGCGCGCCACCTTTGGCAAGTGGGCCCAGGAGCTGTCCCTGTCCCGTGTCGTCAAGGAACGGCCCGTGCCAATGCCTCCGGCGGCCCCCGCAGAGCGCACGCCTCAGCTCGAAACGCCGCAGTACGTCCCGTCGCAAGCCATGCCTTTGCCGCAGACCCGCGCACCAGCCAGCCGCCCGGCCGAAGGCCCGCCTGACGACAGCGGCATCATCACAAGCAAGCCGCTGCAGGTCGCACCCACGCCTTCCCTGTCCACGGAGCCGCCCAAGCCAGGCGACAAGCGTCCTGCTGACGGAGCAGCCAGCAAGCCGGCGCCGGCCCCTGGTCCGGCGGTGACGCTGCCGGGTGGCGTCAAGGGCAATGAGGTGACTGATCCCGCGGTGCTCGACGAGATCAAGAAGCTGATCAAACAGAAGTAGGCCGGCAACGATGGGCCCCGGCAACCGGCTGCGGGCCAGCCTGGCGCGAGGTCGAGCGAACTTCGCGTCCGGCAGCAGCAGGCGCCCAGCCGGCGCCTCTCAGCGGCGGCTTGAGCGCCACCAGACAGCCGACACCGTCCTCCACAACCACCTCAGATCCGACCCCAGGCTGGCCGACTTCACGTAGTCCGCCATGAGCGCCAGCTTGCGGGGCAGGATGTCCTCCACATAGGTCCGCTCAGGATCGACGCTGGCCGCCAGTTGCGTGGCCTCGTCGCGAAAGGCCAGCGAGGCCGGATCCGTGATGCCCGGCCGCACCGAGAGCACAATCTCGCGCAGATCGGCCGGATACATCGCCACATAGCGCGGCACCTCGGGCCGCGGCCCCACCAGGCTCATGGCGCCGCGCAGCACGTCCCACAGCTGGGGCAGCTCGTCCAACTTGCTGCGCCGGATGAAGCGGCCGGAACGGGTGATGCGCGGGTCCTCGCCGATGGTGATCTGCGGCCCCAGCGCGGGCGCGTCCACCCGCATGCTGCGGAACTTGTGGATGAAGAAGGGCCGGCCGAAACGCCCCACCCGCTCCTGGCGGAACATCACCGGGCCGGGCGAATCCCACTTGATCCACAGCGCCACGCCCAGCAGCAGCGGGGACAGCAGCAACAGCCCCAGCGAGGAGGCCAGGATGTCGAAGAGGCGCTTGGCCATGGACTGCCCTGGCCGCTTCAGCGCAGCGCGATCTCGCGCACGGCAGCGATCACGCGCTGCATGTCGGCATCCGTCATGGCCGTGTACAGCGGGATGCTGAAGGTGCGCTCGTAGGCCTTCTGCGAATGCGGGAACTGCTCGGGCGTGAGCTGGTAGCGATCGCGCCAGTAGGGCTGCTGGTGCAGGGGGATGTAGTGCACGCTGCAGCCAATGCCGCGGGCGAACATCTGCTCGATGAAGGCATCGCGCTCCACCGCGCATTCGTCGGCCAGGCGCAGCACATAGAGGTGCCACGAGTGCGTGTCCCCTTCGATGGGCTGAGGCGGCAGGATGAGCGGCAGGTCCGCGAAGGCCTCGTTGTAGGCCTGGGCGATCTGCTCGCGCCGGGCCTGGAAGCCCTTCAGGCGCTTGAGCTGGTGCAGGCCCAGTGCTGCGGCGATGTCGGTCAGGTTGTACTTGAAGCCGGGAGCCACGATCTCGTAGTACCAGCTGGGCACCTTGGCGGTGAAGCGGTCAAAGGCATCTCGGTTGATGCCGTGCAGGCGCATGACCTTGGCGCGTGCCGCGGTCTTCGGGTTGCGGGTGACCAGCATGCCGCCCTCTCCCGTGGTCATGGTCTTGTTGGCGTAGAAGCTGAACACCGTGGCGTCGCTGCCCATGGTGCCGATCAACTCCTTCTCCAGCGTGGTGGGCAGGGCATGCGCGGCGTCCTCGACCACGCGCAGGCCGTGCTTGCGGGCGATGTCCAGGATGGCCAGCATGTCCGCCGCCAGGCCGGCGTAGTGCACGGGCACGATGGCCTTGGTGCGGGGCGTGATGGCCGCCTCGATCAGGGCCGGGTCGATGTTGAGCGTGGCGGGGTCGATGTCCACCAGCACAACGTCCGCGCCCAGGTAGCGCACCACCTCGGCAGTCGCGGTGAAGGTGTGGGTGGTGGTGATGACCTCGTCGCCGGGCCCCACGCCGATGGCCTCCAGCGCCAGGTGCAGGCCGGCGGTGGCCGAGTTGACGGCGATGCACTCAATCTCGGGCTCGCCAAGGAACTCGGTAAAGGCCTGCTCGAACCTGCGCGCCTTGGGGCCCGTGGTCACCCAGCCGGAGCGCAGCGTGTCCACGACTTCGGCGATCTCCTCCTCGCCGATCTCGGGCAGGGCGAAGGGCAGGAAAGGCAGGAAAGGCAGGTCGGAAGCCTGTTCAGCGGACATGGCAGCAATCTTTCGCAACGGGGAACGGAGAGAGGGGTTGATTGTCGGCGAGGCCGGCTCAGGGCGCGCCCGCTGCCTGCAGGGCCTCGATGAAGCGCTGCGCCAGCACCGGGTAGGTGTGTTGTGCCAGCACGAAGGCACGGCCGCGCTCGCCCATGGCGGCGCGCTCGTCGGGGCTCAGGGCCAGCAAGCGCTGCACGCCCGCAGCCACGGCGGCCGGGTCCTCGGGCGGCACAGTCAGGCCGGCGCCGGCCTCCGCCACTGGGTCGTTGCCCGCCTCCACCGAATGCAGCACCACGCGGCGCGCCATCAGGTAGTCCATCAGCTTGTTGGGTGCGATGCCGAAGCGGTAGATGGGCGTGCGCTGCCAACCGATGTAGGCGATGTCGAAGAGGCCCAGCAGCGAGGGAATCTGGCGCTTGGGAATGGGCGGGAAGAAGCGCACATGGCGCAGGCCCTCGGCAGCGACGCGGGCCTGCAGTCGCTCGCGTTCGTGGCCGTCCCCCACCAGCACCAGGGACACGGGCGCCGACTGCAGCAGGCGCGCCGCATCGAGCAGCACGTCCAGCGCATTGGGCAGGCCCATGGAGCCGGCATAGCCCAGCACCTGGCGGCCCGCGGCGCGCTCGGTGGCGATGTGGGCGGCGATGGAGGCGTCCACCGGCTCCTGGGTCGATTCGTCCCATTCGTCCAGCGTGATGCCGTTGGGCACGATGTGCAGCTTCCTCAGGTCCAGACCGTGCGAGGCCATGTGCTGCTGCACCTTGGGCAGCATGGAGACGACCACGTCGGCATCGCGGTAGGCCTCGTCCTCGGCCTTCTGGCACAGCAGGGCGAAGGGGTGGCGGGGCGACATGCCGGACAGCTCGATGGGCGACAGCGGCCAGAGGTCATGCACCTCGTAGACCAGCTTGGCCGTGGCCGCGCGGGCCACGCGGCGGGCCACCCACACGTCCATGGGATAGGTGCTGGACGCGATCACGGCATCGGGCTGG
This sequence comes from Mitsuaria sp. WAJ17, assembly GCF_014174515.1. Lineage (GTDB taxonomy): Bacteria > Pseudomonadota > Gammaproteobacteria > Burkholderiales > Burkholderiaceae_C > Roseateles_B. The sequence goes on along the minus strand of NZ_JACJUG010000003.1, from coordinate 13,042 downwards.
AAGTCGCGGGCGAGGATGTCGGCATCCTTCCAGACCTGGCGGCAGAAGGACCAGATATTGCGCACGCGCCCCAGGCCGTTGCCCTGGTAGGGCGGCGTCGGGTACCAGCAGTAAGAGACGCCCTCGATTCGCTGCGGCCCCACCCGCGGCTGGGTGCTGCGCACATGCGAGTGCGATGCGGCCAGGATCAGCACCTGGTGGCCGGCACGCACCCATTCGCGCGCCAGGTAGAAGGGCCGGTATTCCATGCCGTGCTCGGGCGAGCCGGCGTAGTGGTTGATCAGGAGAATGCGCATGGAAGGAGATCAGCGTGCCGGCGCATCCAGCGCCTTCAGACGGTCGATGAAGCGGCGCACTGCCGGCGGAAACAGGGCATGGCGGGCGACCCACTCGCGGTTGACGGCGCCCGCGGACTCGCCCTCGACGAGCAGGGTCTCCAGGCGGTCCAGCAAGACCCGACCCTCGGTCTCGGCGCCCTCGGCCAGCACCAGGCCGCGCTGGCCGTCCGCCAGCAGCTCGCGGTTGGCCGGCAGCTCGGACAGCAGGGGCAGGCACTCGTGGGCCATGGCCTCCAGCACCGAGACCGAGACCGAGTCGCTGGCCGGCAGGCTCAGGAACCAGCGGGCGCGGGCGTAGTGCACGCCTTGCGCCTTGGGGTCGAGCCGGCCGACAAACTCCACGCGGCCGTCCAGGCCCAGGATCTTGGCCTGGGCCTCCAGCGCGCCGCGCAGGCTGCCGTCATTGGCCATCACGAGACGGGCCTCGGGCTTGAGCCGGGCGATGGCAGCGAAGGTGGCCAGCACACGATCCGGGCGGTAGATGGGCTCCAGGCCACGGTTGCTGAAGAAGAGCCAGGGCTGCTTGCGCACGTTCTGCTTGGGCAGCGCCTCCAGGCCGAAGGGGAAGGTCATGACCTCGCCCGCGCCCAGCTCTTGCATGCGGGCGCTCATGTGTTGCGAGTCCGAGGTGCACAGGGCGCAGGCCCGCAGCACGCGCGAGGTCAGCCAGCGGTAGGCCCAGCCCTGCTGCGGCGTTACCAGGATGTCGCTGCCCCAGGCTGATCCGGCGATCTTCGCGCGCAGGCGCCAGCCCGTCTTCGCGGCCCAGGCCAGGGTGCCATGCGAGGTGAGGTAGTGCGGGAGCAGCCAGTCGGCATCGACCTGTGCCAGCCAGTGGCCAAGGCGGGGCAACGTCTTGAGCACGGCAACGTTGCCGCCGCCGTGGCGCGGGTCGGTGGCCAGCACCAGGCGGCACTCGGCCGGCACGATGGCCTCGAAGGCCGGCGTGAAGCCGCGCGAGGAGGCCGCGTGCAGGTGCAACCCCGGCACCGCGGCCAGGGCGCGCGCCCACTTGAGCAGATGCGGGCTTTCGCCGTCGCCGATCAGGACCAGCTTCACGCTCGGGCTCCTTGCTTCAGGGAAGTCGATGGAGGAACGCCGCCACGCCATATCCAGGCCAGCAGCGCCGCGAAATAGAGGGGCAGCAGCAGGGACACCCCGCCCAGTGCCTGGCGCAGCGCCCCGCCCTGCCCCAGCACCAGGCCCAGCACCGCGATGTACAAGGCATTGCCCACCAGGCTGAAGACCAGGGCGCCGGCCTGGCGGCCCGTCACCATGGGCGCCACCGTCAGGGGTGCCGCGATGAAATGTGCGGCCACATAGGGTGCGAACCAGCGGGCCAGCTCGCCAGACACCCGCCACTGCTCGCCCAGGGCCCAGGCAAAGAGCGCGGGGCCCGTGATCATCAGCAGCGCCATGCCCGGCAGGGCCAGGCCGGCCAGGGCCCAGAGACTGCGTTTCAGGCGCGGGCGCAGGCTCTGCCCGCTGCGCCAGTCCGCCGCCAGCGTGGACAGCAGCACTTCGGACAGCGCCCCACCGATCAGGCTGGCTGGCGCCTTGACCAGGCGCACCATCACCGCGTAATAGCCGGCCGCCGCAGCGCCCGCCCAGGCCGTGATGAAAGCCAGGACCACCGTCTCCTGCAGCGCGTTGACGAAGGCATGCGGACTGTTGATCAGCGGGAACTGGCGCTGCTGCACGGCCACGCGGCGCAGGCGCCGCACATGGCGCTGGCCGGCGATCAGCGTGCGCGAGCGCCGCCACCGCAGGCGCAGGCCGCCGGCTTGCAGCCACAACGGCGCCAGCACGCTGCTCAGCAGCTGCGCAGCGACCAGGGCCGCGGCCGTGGTCCAGCCCGTCAGCATGGCCAGGCCCTGGGCCAGGGCCTGGCCGCCCTGCTGCAGCACACGCGCCTGCCCAATGAGGCCGAAACGCCCCTGGCGATTGGCCCACAGCGTCATCGCCTGCTGGCAGCCGGCCAGGGCCACCACGGGCCCCAGGGCCAGCAGGGCCGGGTCGAGCGCGGACAACCCCGCCCAGCGCCCGCCCAGCGCGGGCGCACCCATGATCAGGCCCAGACTCGCCGCCATCGAGAGCAGGCCCATCAGGCCGGCCACCCACAGGCACAGCTCCAGCAGCAGGGCCGCCTCGCCCGCGCGGCGTGGCAGGAGCACGGCGTATTCGTAGCGCAGATTGGCCACCGTCGCGAGGTTGGCGGCTAGCGCGGCAAAGAGGGCCCAGTGACCCAGGGCCTCGGGGCCGAACTGGCGCGTCAGCAGGGGTGCCATCAGCAGCGGGATGGCCTGGCTGATGGCCGCAGCAGAAGCCAGTTGCGCGAATCGCTGGCGCAGGCTCATGCAGACCGCCCCTGTGCCAGCGCCCGCAGGCCTTGCTGCTGGCGCGGCGAGAGATCGGCATGCAGGCCCAGCGGCAGGTTCAGCACCGCGCGGGCCGCCGCCTCGCCCTGAGGGCAGGCGCCGGCCTCGTAGCCGTAGCGCAGGCTGCCAGCCGGGTGGACCACGTCGTCGAACCAGACGCCGGGCACGATGTCCAGAGCCAGGAGGCCTCGCATCACCGCCGCGCGCTGCGCGGCGTCGTCAATGCGGACCGGGTAGCGCAGCAGCACCTCGCCCTTGCCATGCCGCGGCAGCATCCAGCCGGGCGCACCGGCCAGCAGGGTGTCATAAACCTCGACCTGGCGGCGGCGCAGCGCCCAGACAGCCTCGGCACGGCGGGCCTGCTGCAGCCCCAGGGCAGCCGGCCAGGGGCTCAGGCCCAGGCTGTAGTCCGGCGCGGAGTCGCCGCTGAGTTCGGTGTCCGGCGTGCGGGCCACCGCACCCATGACACGCGCAGGCCAGCGAAGCAGGCTCGCCAGCGCCCGCAAGGCGCCACCCGGCAGGTTCTGACTCAGGCGGTGCCAGGCCAGGGTCAGGACTTGCCGCAAGACCTGACCCCGCCGTGGAACTCGCAGGACCGGCAGCCGCCGGGCCAGGCGTGCGCGCAGGGCGAGGTCGTTCAGCACCAGGGCACCGCCGATGCCTGTGGTCAGCGGCTTGGAGTACTCGAAGCTGAAAAAGGCTGCCTGCGCTCGGGTGCCGGCCATGCGGCCATGGGCATCACGGCTGCCCCAGGCATGGGCGGCGTCCTCCACGAAAACCACCGCGGGGAAGCGCTCGCGCAGCGCCTCGACGCCGGCCATGCACAGGCCGAAGTTGTGCGGCAGCACCACCAGTGCCGTGCGCGGCGTGATGGCCTGGGCGATCGCCTCGGCATCGGGGTTCCAGTTGCCCGGGGCGATGTCCACGTAGCGGACAGGCAGCCCGAGGTGCAGGAAGACATTGGGGACAACGACACAGGTGTAGCCCGGCAGCAGCACCTCGGCGTCAGGCGGCAACGCCAGACCCGCCACCAGGGCATGCAGAGCGCTGCGCCCGCTGCCGAAGAGGGTCACGCGGGCTGCGTCCAGGCCCAGGCTGGTGGCAAAGGCGGTGCGGAACTTCAGCAGCGAAGCCTCGCTGTCGAGCGTGGCCTGCAGCGTCGCAGTGAGGAAGTCCCACCAGCGCAGCGCGCCAGTGACATGGCCCTTCATGCTGGCAGCCCTTCAGCACCATCCAGGCGCCGCAGCGCGCGCGCAGGCGCTCCTCCGTAGAGCCAGCCCGAGGCCAGGCGCCCGCTGACCACCGCATGGGCGGCCACGGCGACACGGTCCTCGATCACCGCGCCCGGCAGCACCGTGACGCGCGCACCGATGAAGACATTGCTGCCGATGTGCACGTCCGCGGCCCGGTACTGCTGGCGGAACAGGCCCTCGCCCTGCACCGCATTGGATTCGCAGAACAGCATCAGGCCCGGGCCGATGGCGACGTCATCACCGATCAACAGCCGCTGCGCGCCGACCAGCACATAGGCGCCCGGCGCCAGGTGACTGTCACGCCCGATGCTGAAGCGGCCACCCGCCGTGGCGAGGACCTGCACGTCGCGGTAGAGGATGCTGCGCTCGCCGATCGCACAGCCCTCGCCATGGCGCAGGCGAACGCCCGGATGCACCTGCGCCCCGGCGCCCACGGCCAGGCCCAGCAGGCTCAGCCAGCGGGCGCGCGCACGGGCTCGCAAGGCATCGAGGCGGTAGCCCAGCAGCATGGCCGGCAATCAGGCCAGGGCCGCGCGCAAGGCGGCGATCACCTGGTCCTGCTGGGCGGGCTGCAGGTCGGCGCTCATGGGCAGGCTCAGCACGCGGGCCGCAGCGGCCTCGGCATGCGGCAGGGGCGCGGGCACACGACAGCGCTGCGCATAGGCCGGCTGCAGGTGCAGGGGCTTGGGATAGTGGATGGCCGTCGGGATGCCCGCGGCGTTCAGCCGGCCGATCACGGCCTCGCGATCGCCGAGCTGCAGGGTGAACTGCGCCCAGACGCAATCGCGGTTGCCGCGCACCGCCAGGCGCTGCACCGGGAGCCCGGCCATCAGGTCCTGGTAGCGCTCGCCGATGGCCAGGCGCTGCTGGATCTCCCAGTCGAAACGTTCCAGCTTGGCCAGCACGATGGCGCACTGCAGCGTGTCCATGCGGCCACCAACGCCCAGGCGAGTGTGGGTGTAGCGCTGGCTCTGGCCATGGACGCGGATCTCGCGGGCCGCCTGGGCCAGCGCGTCGTCGTCCGTGAAGAGCGCACCGCCATCGCCATAGCAGCCCAGGGGCTTGCTGGGGAAGAAGCTGGTGGCACCCCAGGTCGAGAGGCCGCAGGACTTCTTTCCCCGATAGCTGGCGCCAAAGCTCTGCGCAGCATCCTCGATCACCGGAATGTGGCCGTGGCGGGCGGCGATGGCGTTGATCTCGTCCATGTCCGCCACCTGCCCGTACAGGCTCACCGGCATGATGGCGCGGGTGCGTGGCGTGATCGCGGCCTCGATCAGGCGCGCGTCGATGTTGCAGCTGTCGGGCTCGATGTCCACGAAGACCGGCACGCCGCCCAGCAGCACGATGACCTCGGCCGTGGCCGCGAACGTGAAGGGCGTGATGATGACCTCGTCGCCCGGCTGCAGGTCCAGGGCCATCAGCGCGATGAGCAGCGCCTCGGTGCCGCTGGCGACCGTGATGCAGTGCTTCACGCCAGCGTAGGCCGCGAGCTTCGTCTCCAGCTCCTTGACCTCCGGGCCCATGATGTACTGGCCGTGGTCCAGAACGGCCTGCATGCGCTGGGCGATGCGGTCCTTCAGGGCGGCATACTGGGCCTTGAGGTCGATGAAGGGCAGCGCGTTGCTGGCAGTAGTCACGGGAGTCGTCCTTCCTGGACCAGCACGCAGCGCTGGTCCTGCAGCTCATACACATCGCCCGTCTGGGGGCAGGTGGCGCGGCCGTCGGCGCCGAAGGCCAGGCGCTCGCCGAAGCGGCTCATCCAGCCGATGCGACGGGCAGGCACGCCCACCACGAGGGCATAGTCGGGCACGTCCTTCTGCACCACGGCGCCGGCACCGACGAAGGCGTGCGCCCCGATGGTCACGCCGCAGACGATGGTGCAGTTGGCGCCCAGCGTGGCACCACGGCGCACCAGGGTGCGGCGGTACTCGTTCTTGCGGGCCACTGCGGCGCGCGGGTTGTAGACGTTGGTGAAGACCATGCTGGGGCCGCAGAAGACCTCGTCCTCCAGCGTCACTGCGTCATAGACCGAGACGTTGTTCTGGACGCGGACCCCGTCGCCGATCAGCACATCGTTGCCCACGTAGACGCCCTGCCCCAACGCGCAGCGCGCGCCGATGCGGGCCCCCGGGCTCACATGGGCGAAGTGCCAGACCTTGGTGCCCTCGCCCAGTTGCGCGCCTTCGTCGATGATGGCGCTGTCGTGTTTCCAGTAGTTCAAGCACTCGCTCCAAACAATGCGGCGATTCCCCGTTTGAGCGCGGGGATCCGGTTCTGGGGGGCCCTCGGGCTCGCCCCTACGAAGGGGGCGCGCCAAGCGCGTAGGGACTGCGCCATCAGAAGACCAGGGGCAGGCCGACGCGCTGCCCGTCGCGGGCGCTGCGATACGCAGCGATAAGGATCTCCAGCGAGCGCAGGCCCTCGTAGCCATCGACCTCGGCATGGGCCTCGCCGCGCAGGGTGCGGATGACGTTGTCGTAGTACAGCGGATGGCCAAAGCCGTAGACGCTGCCGGTGTCGTAAGAGCTGGCGGCGACCTGTGCGTCGTCCTCATGGCTATCAGCGAACTGCCAGTGCTCAATCCTGTTGACCGCGGTACCACCGATGCGCACGGTGCCCTTCTCGCCGAGGATGGTGATCGAGCCCTCCAGGTTCTGCGGCCAGGTCAGCATGGTGACGTTGATGCTGGCCAGGCCCCCGTGGCGCAGACGAAGGCTCATCACGCCGGTGTCCTCGGCCTCGATGTCGCGGGCCAGGGTGGCGGTGTAGGCATGCACGTTGTCCACCGGGCCGACGAGCCAGTCCAGAAGGTCCACGTAATGGCTGGCCTGGTTCATGAAGGCGCCGCCGTCGAGGTCCCAGCGGCCGCGCCACTTGGCGGCGTCGTAATAGCTCTGCGGGCGGGTCCAGAAGACGTTGACCGTGCTCAGGTAGATGCGGCCGAAGCGGCCCTGCTCGATGGCGCGCTTGACGAGCTGCACCGTCGCATTGAGCCGGTTCTGCTTGACGACGAAGAGCTTGACGCCCGCATCGCGGCAGGCGCGCACCATGGCCATGCCTTCCTCGAACTTGGTGGCCATGGGCTTCTCGGAGAGCACATGGCGGCCCGCACGGGCGACTTGCACGGCCTGCTGCGGATGCAGGCCCGAGGGCGTGGCCAGCACGACCACATCGGCATCCGAGCCCGCCAGCAGGGCCTCCAGCGAGGCGAAGCCCGGTGCGCCCGTCAGCTCGACGGCGGCCTGCAGCGCCTCGGGCCGGGTGTCGCAGACGGCCACGATCTCGGCGCGGTCCGCATGCCGTGCCAGCGCGTCAACATGGTTCTTCGAGATGCGGCCGCAGCCGACCAGGGCGAACCGGATCTTGCGATCTGGCGAAGGCAAAGGGGAGCGGTTTTGGGGATTCATGGACGACCGTCAAGGGCGAAGGGTCCGATTCTACGAGGCCGGCTTTCCGGAAGCGCCTAAAATCGCAGCAAATTCAACGAGTTGAGCATGACCCAGCACACCCCCGCCCAGCCGCACCACGCCGCGCCCGCCCAGGACGAAAACCAGCTCATCACCGAGCGCCGCGAGAAGCTGGCCGCCCTGCGCGCCAAGACGGCCGTCCCCTTCCCCAACGATTTCAAGCCCCAGCACCGCGCCCTGCCCCTGGCCCAGCGCTATGGCGACATCGCCAACGAGGAGCTGGAGCCGCAGGCCGTGAAGGTCAGCGTGGCGGGCCGCCTGATGCTCAAGCGCATCATGGGCAAGGCCTCCTTCGGCACGCTGCAGGACGCGACGGGTCGCATCCAGCTCTTCATCACCAAGGACGGCGTGGGCGAGGAGGTCTACGAGAGCTTCAAGCACATGGACCTGGGCGACATCGTCGGCGCCGAAGGCACGCTGTTCCGCACCAAGACCGGCGAGCTGTCGGTGCGCGTGAGCGTGCTGCGCCTGCTGACCAAGAGCCTGCGCCCGCTGCCGGACAAGTTCCACGGCATGTCAGACCAGGAGCAGAAGTACCGCCAGCGCTACGTCGATCTAATCACCGACGAGCACGCCCGCGCCCGTTTCGTGGCCCGCTCCAAGGCCGTCTCCTCCATCCGCGGCTACATGGTCGAGCACGGCTTCCTGGAGGTCGAGACGCCCATGCTGCACCCCATCCCCGGCGGTGCCAATGCCAAGCCCTTCGTGACCCATCACAACGCGCTGGACCAGGAGATGTTCCTGCGCATCGCCCCGGAGCTCTACCTCAAGCGCCTGATCGTGGGCGGCTTCGAGCGCGTGTTCGAGATCAACCGCAACTTCCGCAACGAAGGCATCTCGGTCCGGCACAACCCCGAGTTCACGATGATGGAGTTCTATGCGGCCTACTGGACGCACCATGATCTGATGGACTTCACCGAGGAGGTGCTGCGCCACGCCGCGCGCGCCGCCACCGGCAACGCCCGCGTCACCTACGCCGGCAAGGAAGTGCACCTGGACCAGCCCTTCGCCCGCCTCTCGGTGCGCGACTCCCTGGTGGCCCACGCCGGCCTCAGCGAGAGCGAGGCCGACAACGCCGACGTCCTGCGCGCCAAGCTCAAGGACCTGGGCGAGGAAGCCCCCAAGCACTGGACCCTGCCCGAGCTGCAGTTCGGCATGTTCGAAGCCGTGGTCGAAGAGAAGCTGTGGCAGCCCACCTTCATCATCGACTACCCCGTCGAGGTCTCGCCCCTGGCCCGCGCCTCGGACACCAACCCCAAGATCACCGAGCGCTTCGAGCTCTTCATCACCGGCCGCGAGTACGCCAACGGCTTCTCCGAGCTGAACGATGCCGAGGACCAGGCCGCGCGCTTCCACGCCCAGGTCGCCAACAAGGAAGCCGGCGACGACGAGGCCATGTTCTACGACGCCGACTTCATCCGCGCCCTGGAATACGGCATGCCTCCGACCGGGGGCTGCGGCATCGGCATCGACCGCCTGATGATGCTGATCACCGACTCGCCCAGCATCCGCGACGTGATCCTGTTCCCGGCGCTGCGCCGCGAGGGCTGAGTCCTCGCATCGCCATGAAGAAGGCCCGTCAGATGACGGGCCTTCTCGTTTCTGGACGGTGTCTGCGTCCGCTCAGGACAGGCGGTAGCGCCGCGCGCAGGCCTCGCCGTCTGTGCGGACCGGCACGGACAGCAGCCCCTCCCGCAGCGTGCGGACCAGCACCCGACCGCAGGCCTGCGCCATGACGCGCCCGCGCTCGGCCCGCTCGTCCTTGCCGAAGAGGTAGCGCTGCGTCTTGGCCGGCACCTCGTCAGCCGATGTGGCGCCGGCCAGCAGCACGGACTCCAGACTGTGGGCGAAGAGCCGCTGGCCCTCGTCGAGCAGGTGGGTCTGGCCCTGCTCCGCCCAGAAGGCGGCCGGGTCCTCTTCCGGCCGAGGGTCAGAGACCACGCGCACCACATTGCTGAACTGCGGGCGGGCGGCCTCTCCTTCGCGGTAGAGCATCACCTGGTTGTCCAGCACCAGGGTGCGCTGGTCAGCCGACAGCGAGAACACCGGCTGGACCGCCAGCACCAGGGCTTGCGAGGGCACCGCGCCGCCCTCCTCCAGCACCCGCACCTGCAGCTCCGGCATGCCAACCAGAGCTGCCAGGGCCAGCTCGCGCGAGGACTGCGAGGCCAGCTGTGCCGCATAGGGAACCAACACCTCGTCGGCCTTCTGCTGGCGCTCGTTGCGCTGGGCGGACTGCGCCCCCTGCGCCAGGGCGGCATGGGTCAGGATGGCCGCCAGGAAGCCCAGGGCATTGGGCGCCGGGTACGCCATCCCGCCGGCCTGCCCACCCGATTCCGCGGCCGGGATCCCGCGCCAGACGGCCGGCCCCTGCGGATTGCCCATCAGGAGGTGCACCGGTTCCGCCTGCACGCCGGGCACGAGGCCCAGCAGCGCAGCCCCCAGCAGGCCTGCCAGGCGGCGCTTCATTGGAAGCTCTTCTTGATCCGGTCCTTGCCGCGCTCCAGCACCTGGAAGTAGGCATTGGACAGGCCGGGGAACTTGGGCGCCTCGTCCCATTCGCCTTCGGCGGCCAGGGCCAGGTCGAACTTGTCGAACCACTCGAGGCGGTCGGTCCCGGCATCCACCAGGTAGGCCTCACCCTTGAGCACGGCCTGCGGCGCCCCGGTGGGCACATAGGACGCGTAGTTGCGCCATGCGCCCAGGGCCTGCACGTTGATCACCAGCAGGCGGTCGACCGACGCCGACTTGGCCAGGGTCGCGAAGCTCTTGCGCGCAAAGCCCAGCTCGGCCTGACGGTCCGGCAGGGTGTTCAGCTGCAGGGGCTGATCCAGCGCCACGGCCTGGACGCCACGAGCGCGGAGCAGGGTCACCATCTCGCCCTTCAGCGCCTGCAGATCGTCAACGGGCCAGGCCTTGACGGCCGTGGTCAACGAGCTGTTCATGGCGGACGCCGTGGCGTAGCACAGCAGGCAGCCGGCCCCCGGGAAGGTCGTGTCCGGCGCGGGGACCGCCATCACCACGCCAATGCGCCCCGGGGACTGCTTGAAGTAGTCGGCCGGCAACTCCACGGTCTGCTGCTGCGGCACCGAGGCACACGCAACCAGGCCCAGGGCCATCACCAACGCAAAGAATTTCTTGTACATGAAACGCGGGCCTCCTCGCCCCTTGAACTCATTGACTCAGGTTTGACTCCCGGCACCTCAGGTCCCGGGGCCGCGATTGTCTCGAAGGCCTGCCCCTCTGAAATCCTGGTGAGCCCTGCCCCCAAAGGGGGGAGTGAGGCGGACCCGGGCACGAAAAAGCGGCCCGAAGGCCGCTCTTTGCTGGGGGGATGCGCCGGCGCGAGGAGGCGTCCGGTCTTGCGGGTCACTTGGCCGTCTGCACGGTCTGGCCGGCCAGCACCCGGTCGGTCCGCAGCTTGCTGCCGGCACCTTCACTCAGCCGCGGGCCCAGCTCGGCCTGGGCGAAGTCCATCTCGCCGGCCTGGCGGGCGCGCTGCAGCTCGGCTTTCACGGCCTCACGAGATGCGGCCGGCGCGGCAGGCTGTACCTGCTCGGGCTTGGCGGCCGGCTTGGCGCCGTCCTTCCTGGCCAGGGCACTATTGGCGCTGTTGGCGCTGGGGGCGACGGGCTGGCCGAACAGGGCGGTGTCCTCGCTGTTCATGCGGGCCAGTTCGCCGCTGGCGCGGGCACGCTGCAGTTCGGCGATCACCTCGGCGCGGCTGGGCGAGGCGCTCTGGGCCAGCGCGGGCAGGCCCAGGGCAGCAACAAGAGCCAGGGCGACGGTGCGGGACAAGGTGTTCATGAGGCGATCCTTTGCAGTGGGTTGTGGGCTTGAGACCACCCTGCGACCGCAAGGCGTCTGTCCATGTCCGTGACTGTAGGGATCGTCCCCTGGTAGAAACACCAGGGTCGCGGCAAGAATCTATTGCTGATTCACAAACAATCCATCATTCGCACAATGAATTGTTCGCAAAGAGTCAGCGATGCTTGAAGTCCGGGGCGCGCTTGGCCAGGAAGGCGTCCATGCCTTCGCGCTGGTCCTCCGTGCCGAACAGGGCGTGGAAATAGCGGCGCTCCACGGCCACGCCATCCAGTAGCGGGCCCTCGAAGCTGCGGTTGACCAGTTCCTTGATCAGCATCGTCGAAGGCGCGCTGAAGCCGTTGATGGTCTGGGCAGCGGCCAGGGCCTCGTCCAGCAGCTTGTCGGCCGGCACCACGCGGGACACCAGGCCGCCGCGCTCGGCTTCGGCCGCGTCCATCATGCGGGCGGTCAGCAGCAGGTCCATGGCCTTGCTCTTGCCCACGGCGCGGGGCAGGCGCTGCGTGCCGCCGGCGCCGGGGATGATGCCCAGCTTGATCTCGGGCTGGCCGAACTTGGCGGTGTCCGCAGCGATGATGAAGTCGCACATCATGGCCAGCTCGCAGCCGCCGCCCAGGGCGAAGCCGGCGACGGCGCCGATCACTGGCTTGCGCACCTGCAGGATGGTCTCCCAGTTCTTGGAGATCAGCCCGCTCTTGAAGGCGCTCATGAAGTTGTGCGGGGCCATGGTGGGAATGTCCGCACCAGCGGCGAAGGCGCGCTCGGAGCCGGTCAGCACGATGCAGCCGATGCCCTCATCGGCGTCGAAGGCCAGCAGGGCCTGGCCCAGCTCGTCCATCAGCTGGTCGTTCAGGGCGTTCAGCTGCTTGGGGCGGTTGAGCGTGATCAGGCCGGTCTTGCGGGGACCGTCGCCGCGCACCTCGGTCAGGATGCATTCGTACTGGCTCATGGTGTAACTCCTTGGAATTTGCGCAACTATACGGGGCGCCGGTGCCGGGTCTTCAGGGCGCGGCCTGCAGCGGGGCCGACTGCAGCATCAGGTCGATCCAGGTCTGCTCATCCTGGCGGATCATCAGCCGCACCGGCAGGTATTGAAGCGAAGGCGCCAGCCAGACCTCGGCGCGCAGGTCGCTGCCGGTGTTCTCGGCCAGGGGCCGCAGATGCCAGGCCGCCAGCGGGCCCATGGGTGTGTCAAGTTGCTCCTCGCCCTCGATCACATAGCGCCAGGCATAGAGCTTGCGCGGCAGGGCCAGGGGCAGGCGGATCTCATGGCCGGGCCGGGGCGTCTCTCGGCCGGTCAGGAAGAGCCAGGTCAGCTGTACGAACTGGCTGGCAGCGTCCTGCACGCCCGGCGGTGCCCATTCGCGGCGGCCGGTGGGGAAGACGAGCTCTCGGTCCTGGAACTGCAGGGTCAGGCGCCGGCGTGCGGTCAGCAGGATGCGGGTGTCCTCGTCGAAACGTTCAGGCTGAATGCCCTGGGGCGTCAGCACGCCCTCGCTGCTCATGGTGCGGGCGATCAGGGGGGCAAAACCTGGCCCCACGGCCACCTCCAGGTGCACCTGGTAGCGCCGGCCCTCACGCAGCCACTCCACGCGGGCCCGGCCGGTCACCGCGCCGCGATAGCTGCCGCGCAGCTTGTAGTCCAGGCGGGTGGAGGCAGGCCATTCGGGACCCGGCTGGAATTCGGCCGGGGCGCTGGCCGCGCTGGCGAGCGGCGGCACGGCGCTGGGGGCCGGCGCCAAGCCGTCCTCCGGCACGGCCGATGCGGCGGCAAGCACAGG
>NZ_JACJUG010000039.1 GCF_014174515.1 Mitsuaria sp. WAJ17 | reverse complement strand
CGGGCCTTGCGGGTGGGGGGCGGCGGCGCCGCCGCGGCAGCGCTCGTCTTCTTGCGGGGGGCGCGCGGCGCTGCAGCGACCGGTGGGGCCGCCTTGCGCTGCGCTGTCTTCTTGGGCTTTTCGCTGGCCATGGGGGCTCCTTGTCACTCGGTCACGCTGTTGCTCAGTCATCGGCCTGCAGGCCGTCATTGCGGTCCAGCCAGTCGTCCAGGGCGCGCAGGGCGGCCAGGGCGTCAAGCACGCCGCGGCCCATGCCGGACTCGCCGGCCTGGGCATGGGGCCGGCTGCTCTGCATGAGCAGCTGGCGGGTCATCTCGGGGTCGATGGGGCAGGCCCTTGCTTCGGCCCGCGCTGCCATGAGTGCGCAGACGGCGGACACGAAGGGCGCCGCGAAGCTGGTGCCGTTGGCGCGCTGCCATCCGTTCAGGCCGCAGGTCCAGATGCCTTGCCCGGGCGCGCTGAGCGCCACGTGATCGCCGCGGGTGGAGAAGCGGGCGGGCTTGCCCTGCAGGTCCACTGCGCCGACGGCGATCACGCCCGGGAGCGCGGCCGGGTAGAAGGGCTCGGTGAGGCCGGAATTGCCGCTGGCCGCCACCAGGATCACGCCGCGCGCCAGGGCGTAGCGCACCACCTCACTGTGCGGCGGCGGCTCGTCCGGCCCCAACTGCGAGGAGGCGGTGCCGAAGCTCATATTGATGACCTTCACGCCCAGGTCGATCAGGCGCTTCATGCCCGCATCGATATTGGCCACGGAGCCGATGCCCACGCGCCGCTGGCCCTTCAGCGCGGCACCCAGCACGCGGGCAGGCAAGACCTGGCACCGGCCCGCCGCACCCGGCGGCAGCTCGGGGCTGTCGGCGCAGACGATGCCGGCGCAGCCCGTGCCGTGACCGACTTCGTCCTGCGGGTCGGCGTCCGCGCCAGCGTCGTCGCCCACCAGCTCGGGGCCACCGCTGCTGGCCTGCAGGTCCACGGTGTCGAAACCCGGGCGCAGGGCGCGGTGCAGGGCGGGATGGTCCATGACCACGCCGGTGTCGGCCAGGCCCATGATCACGGTCGGGTCGCCGGGCGCGTAGGCCAGGGCCTCGGGCAGGCGGATCAGGTCGCGGGCGGCCCAGGCTTCCTGCATGTCCACCATGGCCGCCTGGGGCAGGGCGGCGGGCAGGGGCGCGGGATGCACGGCGCTGCCGTCCAGCCCCATGTCCACCAGGCGTTCGGGCCGCGCATGCTCCACCGTGGGCAGCTGGGCCAGCGCCGTCATCAGCTCGGGCAGGCGATCGCCCTGCTGCAGCTCGATGCGCAGCACGCGGGCCACGCCGCTGAGCTGCTCGATGTCGTCGAAGCGCCGGGCACCGGCGCGCTGGGGCGCCTGCTCACGCGGGGTGCGCGCGCTGTGCACGCGGGCCAGGCGCATGCCGCCGCCGAAGTGGGACAGCAGGCGGTCGATGGGCCCGCCGTCCAGGTGTTCGCCAAAGGGCACGCCATGGCGCTGGCAGGCGCGCCAGGCCGGCACATGCTCGGGCATCTCGCCCAGGCGCAGGGTGAGCAGCAGTCGGCGCGGCAGCTGGCTGGGCCAGTCGGGGGGCAGGGCCATCATGGCTGCTCCTTGGCTGTGGCCTCGGCTTCGTGCCAGCTGCCCATGGCACCGGCGCTGAGGCGCAGGCGGGCGGTCTCGCCGTCGCCGAAGTCGATCTCGGCTTCCTGGCCCATGTGCTCGGGGTCCACGCTCAGCTCCAGCGCCATGGCCTCGGCCTGGCGCACAGGCAGCCGCTGGCCATTGACCCGCACCTGGGGCAGCCGCCCGCTCTTGAGTGAAGGCGTGCTGAGGGTGACGCGCGAGCGGGAACCGCCCTCGTCGCCGACGGCGGGTGCGCTGTCCACCCGCTGCACCCGCGGCGCTGTGGCGGCCATCATGGCCTGCTGAAGGCGGTTCACCGGCATGCGGGCCAGGCGCGCGACCACATCGGCCCCGGCGGACTTCTTCAGCTCCTGCAGCTGCTGGATGGTGTGCACGCCGATGCGCTCCAGCTGCCGCTGCTCCTCGGTGCTGATGCGCTCGCCCAGCGCTTCCTTCAGGTCCAGCTTGGCGTCGTGGGCTTCATAGCTGACGGCGTTCTCGTCGATCATGGGCTTGGTGACCGTGGTCAGCGCGAGCTTGATGCTGCTGGCCTCGGCCTCGCCCGGGCCGGCGGGGCGCACCCAGACGTCGTCCTCGACCATGCGCACGAAGGCGCGCAGATCCAGCTGCACGTCCTTCACGGCAAAGGTCAGCGGCAGTTTGCCCACGCGGGCCTTGAGCGCCATGGCGGCCTGGGCCTTGTCCAACTGCAGGGTCAGCGCCTGGATGAAGACGTCGAAGGGCACGCCCAGGTCGCCCACGCCGGACAGCTGGCTGACCTGGGGGGTGTCATCCCTGCCGCTCACGGGGACACCTCCTCTTCCAGCTCGGCACGCAGCACGAAGCGCAGGCGCGAGCGGTCCACATGCCAGTGGCCGTCGCTGCTGGAGCGCGGCAGCTCGGCCAGCAGGCAGGGGCCGCCGTCAGCGAAGACCAGGGCCAGGTCCAGGGGCAGGTCGAACTGCGCCTCGGCCAGGCGGATGCGGGCGGTGCCGGCGGGGGCGAAGGCCTCATGCAGCAGGGGTGCCATGGCGGTCTGCAGCTCGTCGATCACGGTGGAGAGGGCGCGCAGCATCAGCTCCTCCCGGGTTCAGTCGGGGCGGCCGGCATGGCGGGCGCTACGGGCGTGGCGGCAGGCAGAGGCGCTGCCGCGCGCGGGCCCAGCGCGGCATGGCGCTGGACCATGGCCAGCTTCATCGCGTCGGCCATCTTGTCCAGGGGCAGGGTCTCGGAGACGAAGTTCAGCTTGACTTCGCCGAACATGGTGGCGCTGAGGCTGGTGTCGCTCTGGGCATTGAGGTTGAGCGTGCTGACCATGGTCGATACGCCGGAGGACGCTGCCAGCGATCCGCGGCTGCCCCAGTTGCTGCTCGAGGCCGAGCCGGGGTCCTGGCCTTGGGCGTACTGCACGGTGGCCTTGTCGTTGGCCACGGCGCGGAACATGACCTTGGCGCTGATGGAGCCGTCCTTCACCGCCACGCGGTTCAGGCCCATCATAACCAGCGTGGCCAGCAGCTGCTGGCGCTCGCGGCCCAGCTGGGCGCGCGCCTGGGGCAGGACCACGCTCTCCAGTAGTTCGCTGCTGAGTTCCTGGTCGCCCACGCCGTAGTTGGCCAGCCAGGCCGGGCTGTGGCCTTCGCCGCGCGGCACCAGCATGGGCTGGCGCAGCTGGTCGTCGCTGCCGCGGGGCAGGAGCACGGCGACATCGGCGCCGTACTGTTGCGCCACCCAGTCCCGGGCCTGGTTGGTGCTGACGTTCTCCTCGGTGAACTGCTCGGTGGTCTTGGCCACGGCAGCCACCAGCTCGGCATAGCTCTCCATCTGGCGGATGGAGGCATCGACGATGGCATCGAAGGTGCCGTTGACCAGCTGGGCCACGAAGCCGGGGAAATCGACCTCGTTGATCAGGTTGCCGGTGCGCTGCGCCAGCGTTTCGGTGGCAGGCGGTTTGGGCGGGGGCGAGGGCGATGCGGGCGCCGGACCGGGGGTCAGGGCTTGCCTCGGGGCGGGCACGGCATTGCCCCCCAGCCCTGGCAGCATGCCCGGCATGCCGCCCAGGGCCTGCACACCCTCGTCGAACCCGACCGTGGGTGCCGGTGCGCTGGCGAACTGCGGATGCGTGTCCATGGCCATGGGGGGAATGGGTCCTGTGGCGGGCGCTTCAGCTCAGCACGCCGAAACCGGCGATGGCGGCACGCTGCTGACCATGGCTGGGCCGGATGGTGCGTTCCATCACACCGGACTGCGCCGGGCCGCCCGAGCCCCAGGTGTTGCCCTCGATGGTGTGCAGGGTGCCGTTGTCCTCCACGGCCACCACGATGCCCACATGCGTCTCGTGGCCGTGGGCACCCTTGAAGTAGAGGTCGCCAGGCTGGGCGCGGTAGTCGCGGGCCGGGTCATAGGGCCGGCTGGCATCAAGCAGCTGAAACTTGCCTGCGCTCTCGAACTGCTGGCGCAGGCGCGAGGCGCTGGCGCTGCCGTTGACGCCGCGGTAGCCAGCCTGGCGCAGCATGGTGGTCGCGAAGGCGGCGCAGTAGGCCGGGTTGGCCTGGCCCTGAGCGGCGCCCACCCCGCATTCCTGCAGGTACATGACGATGCGACCTTCGACGTCGGAATTGATCGTCGGGTCCTGGCCGGCCTCGCTGGCGCGCGGATTGGGCTCTTCGCGCACGCCCAGTTCGCGGGCAGCGACCTCCAGCAGGGTCTTGCGCACACCGCTGGCCGCGCCCAGGGCGTTGCGCAGGGTCTGCGAAGGCGTCGTGGGTGCCGCCGTGCGGGCGGCGAAGGCCAGGGCATCGCTGAGTTCCTGCGCCGGCATCTGGGCCTGCAGCAGGCGCGGATCCTCCTCCTCCACAGCGAGGCTGAAGGTGCTGGACTGCGTCCACTCGCCGCTGATGTTGTGGCGGCCGTTGCCGAAGAGGTGGACCTCCTGGTGGGCCAGCACGTCCGAGCCCACGACCCGGGTGAAGCGGTAGTCGAAGCGCACGCGGATGGCCGCGAAGCTGGGCGACTGGCGCGGGTAGACGATGGCGTCGTCCATGATGCGGGCATGGACCTGCAGGCCCCAGCCCACGGCGTCGTTGGTGCGCGAGAGACTGATCTGCACATTGCCCAGGGAGCGGCCATTGAACTGCCAGCGGATCTCGAAGCCGGCGGAGGTCTCGTCGCCCAGGTAGTTGCTGACCTTGGGCCAGCCGGTCAGGCGGATCACCGGTGCATCCTGGAAGGGCGCGGGATTGGCCGGGGCCTGGTCATTGGGATGCTTGAGGCCGCGCAGCTGGTCCAGCTCCACGTTGATGTCGCCCTGGTTACTGCTGATGCGCTCCATGGCGGCGCCAGCGATGGCGCTGGCGATCTCCACGGCCGCGGCCGGCACGGCCTGGGCCTCGTCCCAGCCCAGCGGCTGCTGCATCTGCGGGGCCGGCGGTGGGGCCAGGTGGAGTTCACGCTGGGGCGGGGCCGTGGCCGCCGGCTCGTTGGCGGCGAGGCTCTGTGCCTCGATCACCTCCTGAGCCAGGATGGCCGCCACGCGCGGATGGAAGCGCTCGCTGAAATGCGGCAGGATGCTGGCGGTGCCGCCGTGGCTGTTGACGTAGTCCGTCACCTTGCGCTGCAGGCTCTGCCACAGGTGGTTGGCGCCGGCCCAGACCACGGTCTCGGCGATGCCGTCGGTGGCTCGGTCGGAGGCGCGGGTGAAGAAGATGAAGCCCTCGCCGTCAGGCCGGATGCCGAACTCGCGATGCCCGCTGACTGGATGGTCGCCGGACCAGGGCGCATGGATGGTGGTGAAGCGCCAACGTCGCGCCTCGGCCAGGCTGCAGACCACGCTGGCGTTGTCGGGGCCGACGATGTCGATCTTCAGCACGGCGCCGAAGGGGCTGTTGGAACTCCACAGCGTGGCGTCGCTGGCGTCGTAGGGGATGAACTCCGAGTTGCGGGTATCGACGTAGTTGTTGATGTTCTTGCGGATCTCGGCCAGCAGGGACTCCGGCGTGGCGCCCGTGGGCAGGCGGCTGATGCGCACCTCGTAGCGGTCCAGGTTCAGCGCGCCGTGGGCGTCGGCGAAGCGCTGGATGCGCATATTGCGCGCGGCCAGCGGGGCGGTGAGGCTGGCGGGCGCCGTCCAGGTGTAGAGATCACGCCAGGCGGGCAGGTGGCGTTGCAGGCGGGTGACGTCGTCGCTGTCGATGATCAGGGCCTCGGCGGACTGACCTTCGCTGAGGCGGTTGGGCTCCTCGCCGCCCTCGCTGCCCTCCATCCCGAAGCTGACGCTGACGCCCATGTCACGGGCGCGGTCGCGGATCCACTGCACTTTGGCGCGGGTGAGGCGCACGCCCGAGTTGGTGGTGCTGTCGCGCGGGCCGGCATTGACGCCCACGACATGCACCCGTGGGAAGGCGCCGCCCTCGATCCAGTAGACCGGCGAGCCGCTGGAGCCGGCCAGCTCCTGCACGTCGTAGTGCATGACCTCGTCGGTGATCTCGCGCACATAGCCGCGGTGCACATGCTGCTTGTCCGGGTTGAGCACCGCGTTGACGATGGTGCCCACGGGATCGTCGCGGCGCGAGCGGGCCGAGTAGCCGCAGACGGCCACGCCCTCGGGCCGGCTCTGGGTCAGTTCCTCGACGGGTGAGAGGAATCCGCCCGGCGCATTGCGCGGGGCGAGCACGACGGCGAAGTCGAAGTCGCGGCTGCTGCGGGTGTAGCTGGGGTGGGCGCGCCAGGTGGTGGTCTCGAAGCGGCCGAAGGGCTCGGTTCCGGGGCCGTCACCCATCTTGCCGGGGATGACGACGAGCTTGGTGCAGCCGTTCACCACATGCGCATTGGTCAGCAGCAGGCGCTGCGCGATGAAGAAGGCGGTGGCCTTGCCAATCATGCGCTCGCCGTTGTAGCAGAGCACCTGGCAGATGGCGCTGTGGGGCAGGGCATGGGTGTCATCCACGCCGGCGATCCAGCGCACGGTGTCGGCGAAGAGGCGGATCTGGTCGCCCAGGGTGCCGTTGTAGGCCTTGAGCAGCACCTCCTGGGGCTCAACCCAGCCCTGGGGCTGGACGCCCTGTTCTGGCTTCTGCGCGGCGTACGGTGCACCGGCGTCGGGGCCATCCTCGTCGAGCGCGAACTGGATGCCGAAGGGCACGTCCTCCGCCTTCAGATGGCCCACATAGCCCAGGCGGCCCTGCGCGAAGCGGGCCACTGCCTCGGGCGTGCTCTGCGAGGGCGGGCTGCTCAGCAGCGTGATGCCGGCGCGCTGGTAGGCCTCCAGCACCAGCTGCGAGCAGTAGACGGCATGGGCCTGCTGGCGCGGCACGCTCAGCAGGCGGCTGATGGCATCGACCACGGCGCCCGTCACCGGCGCCACGATGGCCACGCCCCGCTGCACGATGCCGGGGTAGTTGTAGGGCTGATCCTTGAACTGGCGGGCCTCGCGCAATACGCGGTCGCGCTGGGCGGCCGTGAGGTTGGGTACACGGTAGGCCACGGCCAGGATGGCGTCGCTGATCGCGCCATCCAGCGCCACCTCGCGCACGCCGGAGCCCACGGCCTCGATGACGCGGCCGCCGCCCAGGTACAGCATCACATGGCTGACTGGCGACAGCGTGCCCAGGCGGATCGCGCGAGAGACCCAGGCCCGCGTGGTGCTGACGATGATGTCGCCGGCCTGCAGCGCATCCAGGCCGATGGAGCGGCCGCCGGCGCCGGGGTCCAGGGGGATGTCCATGGCCTGCGTGTCCGGGGACTGGCTCGCGGGCTGCTCGCCCGTGTCCTTTTGGCGGTAGGCCTGCACACCCTCGTCTGCCTGGGCGGCGGGGAAGGGGCCGAAGCCATCGTCATAGTCCAGGCCGGCAGCGACCGGCGTGCCGCCGCCGGCGGGGGCGGCAGCGCCGTTCGTGGCGGGCGGGCGTGCTGCGCTCGGGGCTGCGGCGGGAGGGGCGGTGCTTGCGGTGGTGGCGGGGCGGGGCGCGCTGCTGTCGCCGCCCCATTCGAGGCTGGGGTCCCGGCCGGCCGCCGCCTGGCCGTAGGAACTGCCGTTGAAGGTGCCTACGGCCCTGCGCAGGCCGCGCTCGCTCAGGCCGCTGAGCGAGACGTACATATTCCCGCTCTGTGGCAGCTGCACGAAGTCGGGCTGCTGCGGCGTGCCGTCCTTGTAGGTGGCCAGGCCGAAGTAGAGCTTGGGCTGGCCCACGAAGTTGGCCAGCACGTCCTGGGGCAGCAGGTAGACAGCCTCACCGCGGCGCGCGCGCAGCACACCCTGTGCGCGGCTGGAGTAGAAGTTGCGCCGGCCACGCCGGCCGCGAGCGTCCGCACGGAACAGGGCGGGGTCGGTGGCCACGGCCACTTCGAACAAGGGACTCTCCGTGCGGATGGTGAAGCCCAGCACGCTGAAGCGGTCATCCACCTGGTCTCGATTGGCCTGAATGCGTGGCATCGCTCACTCCTTGGGTCGCTGCTCGGGGGGCTCGTCCTCATCGAAGACTTGCTCCCAGAATCGGTTGGGGGCCTCGATGCCGAGGGTGCGCAGGTGCCGATCCATGAAGCTGGGCACTGCGTTCAGCTCACGGAAGAAGGCCCGCTCGCCGCTCTCGACATGCTCGATGGACCCCCGCCAGTCACGCACGCCGCGCGCCGGTTGATCGCCGTGCTCGCACCACACCCTCACGATGAAGGCGGCGCTGCGGTCGTTGATCAAGGCCATGGCATTGGGGCGCTGTTGGGGGCGCAATGTGGGCGAACTCATCTTGCGACCGCGCTCATCACTGCCGCATCACAGCGACATCACACGGCCATCACAGGCCAGGGTGAGGGCTGTGATGAGTCGGTGACTGTTGTGACGGCGGGGCGCAGCAAGGCACGCGCGGCCCTGGCGGGCCGCGCGTTCATGCAGCAGGGGAGGAGTACGGGGAAGGCGGGCCGGCGAGGCTCAGTGGCCGAAGTCCAGCTGCGTCTGCAGATGGGCGTCGGCCTGGGCCAGGTGCCAGCGGGCCTGGAGCAGGGCCTCGTTCCAAGGCAGCAAGGCCTGGAGGTTCACGGCTCGCTCGGCCGGCGGGAAGACCGCCGCGGGTGCGGGGAGGCTGGTGTTGTCGGGCGTCGGCGCCGAGGGCCGCGTGGCCTCTCGGGCGATCTCCTGGTAGAGCGCCAGGGTCTCGGCCATGGGGGCGATGGCCAGCTCGCGCTTGAGCGCGGCGCGGCAGCGCTCGAACTGGGTCAGGGCCAGGGCGCGCTGGCCGGCGGCGAGATGGCAGCGCATCAGCTCGCGGTGGACGTCCTCGCGCAGGGCGTCCATGTCCAGCATGGCCTCGCCGTGCTGGATGGCGTCCTGCCACTGGCCCTGCAGACTGCTGAGGTGCATCAGCCGCGCCAGGGCGCCGAGCTGCATGCGGCGGTGGCGCTCGCGCAGGCGCAGGGCCCAGTCGTCCTGGTAGCCGGCCAGCACATCGCCGCGGTAGAGCTGGATGGCCTCGCGCAAGGCGCGAACGTCAGAAGCCTCCAGCTGTTCCACCGGCCGAGCCAGGGGCTTCTCGACCAGAGTCAGGTATCGCTCCAAGTCGGACTGCACCTGCACATGGCGGGCGATGCGCACGCCGCCCTGGCGGTCGGTCTCGATGATGGCGCCACTCGCCAGCGGAGGTTGCTCCAGGGCCCGGCGCAGACGCCACAGCAGGGTGTTGAAACAGGCGGCGCTGGCCGACTCCGGCCCGCCTCCCCACAGCTCGCGGCACAGCTCGCCGCGGTTGAGGGCCTGCCCGCGGCCCAGAGCCAGCAGGGCCAGCAGGCCGCCCAGGCGCCCGCTGAGTGCGAGGCTGCGCTGCGGGGCCCAGTGGCCGGTGTGCAGGCTGACGCTGTAGGCGCCAAACAGTTCCAGGCGTAGCTGAACGTCCATATCGCTCTGTGGCGCCTGCCTGCGCTGGCGCGTATGAGAACCGCTGGGCTGGCGATCTTTGCACAACTGCTCAGTTGAGCAGCCCCCTACTGTCAGAATTAGCAGGGTCGAATCTAGGGATTTGCAACAGCGCCGAGGCGCACCCCAGAAAGCAAAAAGGGCTGCACGAGGCAGCCCGGTCTGGCGAGGCGACGGGTCTCAGTGCAGCGATTCCCCAGGAGGCGCGCCATTGACGATGCTGAAGACGGCCTCGCCGACGGAGCCGGCCTCGATCTCTTCCTCTGTGGCTTCGCGGACGTCGCGCACGCGCAAGTGCATGCGCAAGCCCACGCCAGCCAGGGGGTGATTGCCGTCCAGCACCACGTGCTCGGGGTAGACCTCGGTGACGGTGTAGATCAGGTCCTGAGGCATGTCCTCGGTGGCGGCGCCTTCAGGCATGCCTTCGAACTGCATGCCGACATCGACGTTCTCCGGCATCACGCTGCGGGCCTCGAAGCAGACGAGCTTGGCGTCGTAGTCGCCGAAGGCGTGTTCGGGGTCCAGAGCCACGCTGGCCTCGAAGCCGGCTTCCTGGCCGGCAATGGCTTCCTCGACCTTGGCAAAGAGGTCGTCGCCGCCGAAGAAGAACTCCAGCGGTTCGGCCAGCTCGTCGATCAGCTGGCCTTGGGCATCTTCCAGTCTCCAGCTCAGGGAGACGACGCAGGGGGCGGTGATTTGCATGGCACGATTGTCCCACGGCAAGAGACCCGGGCTGCCGCGCGGCGACAATGGCTGCATGAACACAAGCCTCAAGACCCCGCTGCTGGGCGGCCAGAGCCCGGACCAATTCATGCGCAAGTACTGGCAGCGCAAGCCCCTGCTGGTGCGCCAGGCCTTGCCGGGCATCCAGCCTCCCGCCAACCGCGCCGAGCTCGCCGCGCTGGCCGCCAGCGAGGACGTAGAGTCCCGCCTGGTCTCGCAGTTCCAGGGCAAGTGGGCCCTCAAGCAGGGCCCCGTGACCAGGCTGCCGCCCTGGAGCAAGCCCAACTGGACCCTGCTGGTGCAAGGCCTGGACCTGCATGTCCAGGCGGCGCAGGAGCTGTTGGCAAAGTTCCGCTTCGTGCCCGAGGCACGTCTGGACGACCTGATGATCTCCTATGCCACCGATGGCGGCGGCGTGGGGCCGCATTTCGATTCCTACGACGTCTTCCTGATCCAGGTCCACGGCAAGCGCCACTGGCGCATCGGCCGACAGGGGCATGCGACCACGGGCGCCCTGCGTCCGGACGTGCCGGTCAAGCTGCTGGCGGACTTCGAACCCGAGCAGGAGTTCACCCTGGAGCCGGGCGACATGCTCTACCTGCCGCCGGGCTGGGCGCACGACGGCATTGCCATCGGTGAATGCATGACCTGCTCGGTGGGCTTCCGCACTCCCTGGCGCGCCGAGTTGGCCCGCGAACTGCTGCAGCGCCTGATGGACGATGAGTCCCAGGCCTATGCCAACAAGATGTACGCGGACCCGAAGCAGCCGGCCACCGAGACCCCAGGCGCCATTCCCCAGCAGCTGCTGGACTTCTCCCGCGATGCCTGCGAGCGCGCCCTGCGCGAACCCCTGGCCCTGGAGCGTGCGCTGGGCGAAGCCCTCACTGAGCCCAAGCCCAAGGTCTTCTTCGAGATGGGTGATGCCCTGCCCGAGGGCACGGGCGCCGTGCTGGATCGCCGCAGCCGCATGATGTACGACGCGGCCCATGTCTTCATCAACGGTGAGTCCTACCGTGCTGGCGGGCGTGATGCCAAACTGATGCGTCGCCTGGCCGACCAGCGCGCCCTCGGCGCCCGCGAAGTGGCCCAGCTGTCCGATGGCGCCCGCGAGCTGCTGGACCAGTGGGCCGAGGATGGCTGGGTGCAGCCTGCCGGCGACTCGGCCTGAACCCGCCTGAACCCACCGGACCCGCCTGGCCGCAGGACTTGAAGGAGCAGCCCATGGACGCATCGATGGACACCCCGGATCCCGGCGCGGCACCGCAATCCGTGCTGCTGGAAGGCCAGGCCGCCGTCGAGGCGGCCCTGCTGGAGCAACTGCTGCAGGCCTGCCGCGATGGCGCGCCGCAGATCTGCTGCTTCGATGCGGACTTCCAGCACTGGCCGCTGTCTAACCCGCAGCTGCTGGAGGCCCTGCGCCAATGGGTGGCCCCGCGGCGGCGTCTGCGACTGCTGGCGCGGGACTATCAGGCCATGGCCCGCCGCCATCCGCGTTTCGTGCAGTGGCGGCAGATCTACGGCCATGTGGTGGAGGCCCGCCAGCTGAGCGAGGAAGGCCCGGTGGACCATCGCCGGCCGGTCGCCCTGCTGCTGGGACGGGAGCCGCAGATGTGGCGCCTGATCGATGCGCGACAGGGGCGGGCGGTGCTTGAAAGCGATGCCAGTGCGCATGGCGCCGCGCTTGAATGGTTTGATGCGGTCTCGCAACGTTCAGAAGAATCCTTTGCCGCCAGCACTTTGGGTCTTTAACTAGCGCCGAAAGCTGACGCTATAATTTCGGGCTAGGCGAGGGAAGCGCTCGAGGTTTCCACGTCTTGTTCTGCCGAGTTGCTCATGGGCGCAGTCGTTTTGGACTTCAAAGTCTTGGACGCAATCGTTTTGTGGCCTGCTCGAAGAATTACCGGTAATTGAATCTCCGTCTAATAGATCTTGAGGACAAGTATGAATAAGTCGATCCTGTTGGCTTCCCTGCTGGCTGCTGCTGCCCTGACCGCTTGCGGCAAGAAGGCCGAAGAAGCTGCTCCTGCTGCTGCCCCGGCTCCTGCCGCTGCTCCGGCTCCCGCTGCTTCGGAAGCTGCTTCGGCTCCCGCCATGGACGCTTCGGCTCCTGCCGCTGCTGACGCCGCTTCGGCTGCCGCCAGCAAGTAATCGGATCCCCGATTCAGGAAAAACCGCCGTGCCGCAAGGCCGGCGGTTTTTTCTTGCCTGTACGTTTCGAAGCGGCTTCGGGCGCAAGGTCTGACCCCATGGTGCCAGCGCGAGGCTGAATCGCCATTGCGGCGCGCAAGCCACAAGCGCACCTTGCGCTTTCTGCGTCTCACCCTGCCAGCGCTCGCCAGCGCGCGGCTGGCCGCGCCAGGCAGGCCTGTGGACGGGCGCACAAAGGGCGTGCTTCGCGGACGCCTCTTCGCCGCGCTGTCGTCTTCGCTGCAATGCAAAAGCCTCTGGAGCCGAAGCGCCCAGAGGCTTTGGGGTCGTCGAGAACGCGGGGCGGGGCCCGCCCTTCTCAACGAAGGTCTTCCTGGAGCAGGGACAGGATGCGCTTGGCGTTGTCGTCGGTCTGCTGCACGCCCTGGCTGTCGGTGATGCTCACCACAGTCTTGCTGCCCTCGCTCTTCACGAGCACGCGGTAACGGTTGGCCGTGACGGTCTTGCCGAAACCGAAGAGACGCGAGAAGAAATTGGGCTCTTCCTTGCCGACCAGGTTGGGATCGGCATAGCGCAGGAAGAACAGGCCCAGCTTGCGGTCGCGGTCCTCGACCGTGAAGCCGTGGCGGTCCAGCGACTGGCCCACGCGGCGCCAGGCGCGGTCGAAGTCCTCGCTGATGCTCAGGCTGGTCGGCACCTCGGCCAGGCTGCGGGCCTTGGGTTCGACGGCCAGCTTGGTGGTGCTGGCACTGCCGGCGTTAGCCTGCAAGGCTTCCTTGGCGTCCGCCTCGCGGCCGCCGAGCTTGAGCATCAGGCGGGACAGCATCTCGCCTTCCAGCGAAGCGTCAGCCGGACGAGGCTGCCACACCGTCTGGTCGCGCTGCTGGCTGGTGTAGACCTCCTGCATGCCGCGGTGGTAGATGGTGATCTCGGTGCCGCCGTTGACCCGCTCGACGCGGGTGCGGTATTTGTCCCGCTCGCCGGTGGAGTAGAGATTGTCCAGGGCCTGGCCGATGGTGCGGCGGATGAAATCCAGCGGCAGCTTGGCGCGGTTCTCGGCCCAGCTGGTTTCCATCACGCCGACTTCGGCCTGCTCGCTGGCGATCTCGAAGCCCATGCCCATCCAGAAACCGCGGATCTGAGGCCACAGTTGTTCGGGCGGCAGGCTGCTGCGCAGCACGCGCTGGCCGTTGACGCGCTCCAGCTTGATGTCGCCTACGGCATTGAGTGCCACGTTGGCGGCAGCGGCGGTGGTGCTGGGACGGGAGGCGGTCTTCTGGTTGGCCATCTCGGAGGCCGTGACCACGCCGCCGTTGCTTCGGCGCTCCTGGTTCAGCTGGGTCAGGTCCGGCGGCACGTCCAGGCCACTCGTCTGCCGGGCACCGGTGCGGTAATCGACCTTGTCGGTGCCGATCATGCCTTCGATGGAACTGCAGGCCGTCAGCGAGGCCAGCGAGACCAGGACAAGACCAGAGGCCAGGCCCTTGGACGGGGCAGAAAGAGAACGAGTCACGCTAGACATCTCCAAGAGAACACGGGCGGTGTTGTACCGCAGATTTGGCGCAAATCCGCGGCTCACACCTCAAATCACAGCAGGCCGCCTTCGCGCAGGGCCTGTTCGACACTGGCCTGGCCCGCGGCGGTCAGCGGGGTGATGGGCAGACGCAGGGCGGCCTTGCAGCGGCCCAGGCGCTCCAGCGCCCACTTGGTGGGGGCTGGGCTGGGCTCACAGAACAGCTGCTTGTGAAGGCTCAGCAACTGGAAGTGGATGCGGGTGGCTTCCTTGACGTCGCCAGCCAGCGCGGCCTTGCACAGCTGGTGCATGGCGCGCGGCGCGACGTTGGCCGTCACGCTGACATTGCCATGGCCGCCCAGCAGCATCAGGGCGATGGCGGTGCCGTCGTCACCCGAATAGATGTGGAAACCCTTGGGGGCGTTCTTGACCAGGTAGGCGGCGCGCTCGATGTTGCCGGACGCTTCCTTGACGCCAAAGACGCCAGGCAGGCTGGCGCAGCGAAGGGCGGTGTCCGGGCTCATGTCCGCCACGGTACGGCCAGGCACGTTGTAGAGCATCATGGGGATGTCCACGGCCTCGGCAATCGCCTTGTAGTGCTGGTAGATGCCTTCCTGCGAGGGCTTGTTGTAGTAGGGCACGACGGACAGCGTGCAGTCCGCGCCAACCGACTTGGCGTAGCGGCTGAGGTTGATGGCCTCGGCCGTGCTGTTGGCACCGGTGCCAGCCATGATGGGCACGCGGCGGGCAGCATGCTCGACGGCCACGCGGATGATCTCGCAGTGCTCATCGACCGTGACGGTGGGCGACTCGCCCGTGGTGCCGACCACGCCGATGCAGTCCGTGCCTTCGGCGATGTGCCAGTCAATCAGTCGGCGCAGGGCGTCGTAATCGACGCTGCCGTCGTCCTGCATCGGGGTCACCAGAGCCACGATGCTGCCAAGAATCGGTTTCATGAGGGTTCCTCGTAATCAGCGGATTCTACTGAAGCGCCGGGCCAGTCCGGTCGAAGCGGCTTCAGGGTAAGTGATAGCGGGCCTGCGGGTCGCCCGGCGTTCGCTCGCGAACGGCGGCAACGCGCTGGATCTGGCGCGGGTTGACGCTGGCCCCATCGCCATCGACGAAGCCGTCTTCGTAGCCCACGATGCGCAGGCTGCGGGCGGCCTCGAGCAGCTCGCCGCGGCGCAGCAGGAAGTCCGGGCGCGAGGGCCGGCCCAGCAGCTGGTGGCCGTCGGCAAAGGTCTCGTAAACCAGCCAACCGCCGGGCGCCACGGCCTTGACGATGTGTGGCAGCAAAGGGCGCCAGAGGTAGTTCGTGACCAGCACGAGGTCGAACTGCCGCTCGTCCAGGGGCCAGGGCGCGCCTTCTAAGTCGGCCTCCACCAGCTCGGCGCCGCTGTGCCGCAGGCCGGCCAGGGCCAGGGCGTCGCGATCCACGGCGCAGACCTGCAGGCCGCGCTCGCGCAGCCAGCGCACATGGCGGCCGCTGCCGCAGGCGAGGTCCAGCGCGGTCTGGCCGGCGCTGAAGTGCTGCTGCCAGCGCAGGAGCCAGGGTGAGGGGGCGGCGTGGAGGGGAGGATTGAGGGTCAGGTCTTGCATGCCGTGGCGCAGCTCAGTGCTGCTTGTTGAGGGCCTTGATCGCCAGCCGATCGACCACGCCCGGCGCGATCAGCTTGAGCCAGCGGCCCAGGCGACCCTTGGCGCTCATCACGATGTCGCGCTCCCGATGCAGGGCGCCTTCAAGGATGAGGCGCGCGCAGGTGTCCACGCTCATGGCGCTGCGCTCGTCCAGGCCGCTGCGGCCGGCGGGCTGGCCGTTGGCGCCGAAGCCCCGGTAGCGGATCTCGGTCGCCACCACGCCCGGGTAGGCGATGGTGACCGAGACGCCTGCCGACGCCAGCTCCACCCGCAAGGCCTCGAAGAAGCCGGTCATCGCGAACTTGGTGGCGCTGTAGGCCGTGCGTCCCGGCACGCCCACCAGGCCAGCCAGGCTGGACACCGCCACCAGCCGCCCCTGGCTGGCCTTGAGCCAGGGCAGGGCGGCATGGCTGCACCAGACGGCGCTCCAGTGGTTGATGCGCATCAGCTGCTCGTACCAGCCCAGGTCCTGGACCTCCTCCAGCAGGGCATGGGCCGACATGCCCGCGTTGTTGACCATCACGTCGATGCCCCCGAAGGCCTCGGTGGCCGCACGGACCAGGCCCTGGCAGGCAGCCTGCTCGGCGAGATCGGCCGCATGCACCAGCGTGGCGGCACCCAGGGCCTCGCAGTGCGCGGCTACGGCCTGCAGCTTGGGCCGCTGGCGGCCGCTGAGCACCAGCTTCAGGTCCGGGCCCTGGCGAGCGGCCCATTGCCTGGCCAGTTCGGCGCCGATGCCGTCGGAAGCGCCGGTGATGATGACGATCATGGGGGGTCCTGCAGATGAGGGCGCCGTCCGGGAATGGATGGCGCCGAGCGCGCTCCCGGCCTCAGAAACAGCTCAGCAGCTGGTTGCCCAGTTGCAGCATCAGGGTCGGGTCCTGGTAGGCCGCGAAGGCCAGCAGCAGCGCGAGCGCGATCATGCCTCGCAGCAGCCAAACCCGCCAGGGCGCGCGCGAACGCGCTTGTCCCCTCATGGCGTCACGCCGGCAGGGGCTGGCGCGCGATGGCCTGCTCGCGCACCGGCAGGTTGACCAGGGCCGCCATCACGCCCAGGCCGATGGCCAGCAGCCAGACAACGTCATAGCTGCCCGTGGCGTCATAGAGCTTGCCGCCCAGCCACACACCCAGGAAGCTGCCGATCTGGTGGCTGAAGAAAACAAACCCACCCAGCATGGACAGGTGCTGCGGGCCGAAAATCTGCAGCACCACGGCATTGGTGGGCGGCACGGTGGACAGCCAAAGAAAGCCCATCACGGCCGAGAAGATCCACACGCTGGGCGCGCTCAGCGGCGCCAGCAGGAAGACGCTGATGGTCACGGCCCGCAGTGCGTAGATGGCCGAGAGCAGGTAGCGCTTGGGATAGCGCTGTCCCGCCAGGCCGGCGGTGTAGGTGCCGAATATGTTGAAGAGCCCGATCAGGGCCAGCGAGGTGGTGGCCAGCCCCGGGTCCAGGCCGTGGTCCTTCAGGTAGCTGGGCATGTGCACAGCGATGAACACCACCTGGAAGCCGCAGACGAAGTAGCCCAGCATCAGCAACTGGAAGCTGCGGTAGCCGAAGGCCTCGCGCAGGGCCTGGGCGATGCTCTGGTGCGGGCCGGCATGCGCGGGCGCTGGGCCTTTTTCGCGCAGGCCCAGGGCCAGGGGGATGATCAGCAGAGCGGCGCCGGCCAGCACCCACAGGGCCTGTTGCCAGCCCAGGCCGGCAATGAGACGGCTCTCCAGCGGGATCATGCAGAACTGCCCGAAGGAGCCCGCCGCCGCCGCCACGCCAAAGGCCCAGGAACGCTTTTCGGGGCTCACCGCCCGGCCCAGCACGCCGTAGATCACCGCATAGGTGGTGGCCGACTGCGCCATGCCGATCAGGAGGCCGGCGCTGCCGGTGAAGGCCAGGCCCGACTGCGAGACCGACATCAGCACCAGGCCCAGGGCATACAGCAGGGCGCCGACCACCAGGGCCTTCCACGCGCCGAAACGGTCGGCCAGCATGCCGGCGATGGGGCCGGCCGCACCCCAGGCAAGGTTCTGCACGGCCAGGGCGAAGGCGAAGGTCTCCCGCGGCCAGCCCCGCTCCACGGTGATGGGCTGCAGCCAGAGGCCAAAGCCGTGGCGTATGCCCATGGACAGCGTCACGATGAGTGCCCCGCAGAGGAGAACTTGCCGGACCGAGGGGGTGTTGGCCGGGAGGCCGGGGGGCGACGGGTACTGCATCGCCCCACTGTAGCGGGCTCAGCGCCGCTTCGCTGTCCCCTGACGGACTGCCGCAGCACTGCGTGGGGAATTCCCGGCGGCACTGCCGGCGCTGGTCTTGCGTGCTGCGGCGGCAGTCTTGCTGCCGCCCTTGCCGCCGGCCTTGGCGCTGCCCGTCTTCTTGCCCTTGACCGGCTTGGCGGCCTTGGCGGCCACGGCCGTGGCCTCGGTGCTGGCATCGCTGGCCTCGGCCACGCTGTCCAGCTGGGTCAGCAGCCGGCCCTGCTTGACGCGCATGAGCGGCCTGTCGAGGGTGCGCAGGTCGTCAAGGGGGTTGCTCACCAGCACCAGGAAGCTGGCCTCGCAGCCCTCCTCGAAGCAGGCCAGGCGGCGCTTGGGGAAGAGGGCGCGCGGGGTGCTGATGCTGGCCATCTTCAGCAGCTCGGCCGGGCTGAAGACCTCCAGGCCGGCCAGGTGGTGAAGCTCGGCGAGCGAGGTGCCAGGGAAGTTGTCCGAGCCCAGCAGCAGCTGGGCACCGGCGGCCTTGAGCAGGCGCAGGTTCTCGGCCAGCACGGCGCGCAGGGCCTGGCGCTGCGCGTCGCTCATGGGAAAGAGCGTGTTGGCCACCGTGGCCGTCAGCACCTGGGTCTTGTGGCTGGCGGCGCGGGCGGCGCTTGCCTCGTCCAGGCGGAAACGCTCCGGGCCGTCCCCGAAAGCCGCGAAATAGCCGGGCACATGGCCGATCTGGTCCACGCCGGCCTCCAGGGCGGCCCGGAAATCGGCCGCGGTTTCCACATGGGCGCTGACGGGGAGCTTGTCCTTGTGCGCCAAACGTACGAGTGCGGCGGCGGTCTCCGGGCTGAGACCCAGTCGACCCAGGGCGGTCGGGTCGCCGCGCAGCTCGGGCCGGTCGCTGTAGGCCAGGATGATCTTGAGCCAGTCCGTCTTGCGCGGCGCCACCAGGGGCCACTTCTGCTGGGCCTGCTCGGGGGAATCGACCAGCAGCAGCTGCCGGTCCGCGAAGTCGCTGACCTGGCGCGGCGGCTGGCCCTCGGCCACGGGCTGGGCCAGCAGCGGGGCCAGGGGGTGGCCGTCCGGACTGGTGATGCAGGCGGTGGTGAAGCTCACGTCCACGCTGTCCGGCTGGCCGAGCTTGGGGCGGGCGCTGGCGATGCTGTCGGGGTCGCCGCACTGCATGGCGGCATAGAAGACGCCGTCCTGCAGGTAGCGCTGGCCGAAGGTCTGCACCCCCCAGCCGCTCTGGAGGTTGTGGTTGTTGGCCTCGGCCAGGGGCGGGATCAGGTACTGGTCCCGCAGCTCCAGGCGGCGGTGGATGCGCTTGGGGCGGGCCTTGGTGAACTTGCCATCGACGACGTAGAGCGTGCCCTTCTGAAAGCCCTGGCCGTCGAACCAGCGGGCGTTGTGCAGCTCCATGGCCAGGGGTGCGCTGGCCTTGAAGGGCTGGGGTTGGCCACTGGCAGGCGCAACGGCGGGCTGGCCCTGGGCGGTGGCGCCCAGGGCCAGGGAAGTCATCAGGACGGAAATTCGCAAGGCGTACTGCAAGAGAGAAGGCCCCCGGGCTTCAGCAAAGTGGCGGATGCTACGCCGGAAATAGGCCCTTCGGCTCAAGTCAGGCTTGGGGATTCCCCCGCCCGCAGTTGCCGGATCGGTGCCAGCGCCTCCCTACAATCGCCGCCATGGCAAGCAAAGCAGTCTCCTCCGCCTCCGCCTCGCCCTCCGGCTATGGCGAGGCCTCCATCCGCGTCCTCAAGGGCCTGGAGCCCGTCAAGCAGCGCCCGGGCATGTACACCCGGACGGACAACCCCCTGCACATCATCCAGGAGGTGATCGACAACGCCGCCGACGAGGCCCTGGCCGGCTTCGGCCGCCGCATCGACCTCACCCAGCACACCGACGGCTCCATCACCATCGAGGACGACGGCCGCGGCATCCCCTTCGGCCTGCACCCGGAAGAGGGCGTGCCGGTGGTGGAGATCGTCTTCACCCGGTTGCATGCGGGCGGCAAGTTCGACAAGGGCTCCGGCGGCGCCTACAGCTTTTCCGGCGGCCTGCACGGCGTGGGCGTCAGCGTGACCAATGCCCTGGCCAAGCGCCTGGAGGTGACGGTCTGGCGCGAGAAGCAGGTGGCGCGCCTGGCCTTCGAGGCGGGCGACGTGGTGGAGCCGGTCACTGTGCGCCCCGCGGCCAGCGGCGACCGCAAGCAGGGCACGACGGTGCGCGTCTGGCCCGATGCCAAGTACTTCGAGAGCCCCGACCTGCCCCGGGCCGAGCTGGTGCACCTGCTGCGCTCCAAGGCTGTGCTGATGCCTGGCGTCACGGTGACGCTCAAGCAGGAGAAAACCGGCGAGGTGCAGACCTGGGCCTACAAGGGCGGCCTGCGTGACTACCTCATGCAGACGCTCAACAGCGATCCCCTGATTCCGCTGTTCGAGGGCGAGCAGTACGCCAGCAAGGCCGAGACCGAGAACTTCGCCGAGGGCGAGGGCGCCGCCTGGTGCGTGGCCTTCACCGAGGAGGGTCAGGTCATGCGCGAAAGCTATGTCAACCTGATCCCGACGGTGGCGGGCGGCACGCACGAGTCTGGCCTCAAGGACGGCCTCTTTGGCGCCATCAAGAGCTTCATCGAAATGCACAGCCTGCTGCCCAAGGGCGTCAAGCTGATGCCGGACGATGTCTTCTCGCGCGCCAGCTTCGTGCTCTCTGCCAAGGTGCTGGACCCGCAGTTTCAGGGCCAGACCAAGGAGCGCCTGAACTCGCGTGACGCCCTGCGCCTCGTGTCCGCCTTCGTCAAGCCGCAGCTGGAGCTGTGGCTCAACCAGCACGTGGAGCACGGCAAGAAGCTGGCCGAGCTGGTCATCAAGCAGGCCCAGACCCGCCAGCGCGCCAGCCAGAAGGTCGAGAAGCGCAAGGGCTCCGGCGTGGCCGTGCTGCCCGGCAAGCTGACCGACTGCGAAAGTCGCGACCTGCTGCACAACGAACTCTTCCTGGTGGAGGGCGACTCCGCCGGCGGCTCAGCAAAGATGGGCCGCAACAAGGAAACCCAGGCCATCCTGCCCCTGCGCGGCAAGGTGCTCAATGCCTGGGAGGTCGAGCGCGATCTGCTCTTCAAGAACAACGAGATCCACGACATCTCGGTGGCCATCGGCGTGGATCCGCACGGCCCCAACGACAGCCCGGATCTCAGCAATCTGCGCTACGGCAAGGTCTGCATCCTGTCCGACGCTGACGTCGATGGCTCCCACATCCAGGTCCTGCTGCTGACGCTGTTCTTCCGCCACTTCCCCAAGCTGGTCGAGACCGGGCATATCTACGTGGCGCGCCCGCCGCTGTTCCGCGTGGACGCCCCGGCCCGCGGCAAGAAGCCTGCCGCCAAGATCTATGCCCTGGACGAAGGCGAGTTGACCGCCACCCTGGACAAGCTGCGCAAGGAAGGCGCCCGAGAGAACAGCTGGACCATCAGCCGCTTCAAGGGCCTGGGCGAGATGAGCGCCGAGCAGCTCTGGGACACCACGCTGAACCCCGAGACCCGCCGCCTGATGCAGGTCGCCTACGGCATGTTCGACTTTGCCGCCACCGAGGGTGCCATCAACAAGCTGATGGGCAAGGGCGAGGCCGCCTCGCGCCGCGAGCTGATGGAGCTGCATGGCGACTCGGTCGAAGTCGATATCTGAGCCTCAACGGTCCACGCCATCCCTGGGAAGCCGCATGAAGATCGTCTACAACGAGCGCCACGCCGAGCATGCCGCGAAGAAGGAGTTCTTCCGCGGCCAGTTGGTGGACGCCTTCGAGATCCCGGCCCGCGCCGACTACGTGCTGCAGGCCCTGCAGGCCAGCGAACTTGGACCTTTCGTGCCCGTGGTGGACCACGGCCGCGCGCCGCTGGAGCGGGTGCATGCTCCGGCCTATCTGCGTTTCATCGAGGGGGCCTACGCCGAGTGGCAGGCCCTGGGCGGGCAGGGCGAGGCCTTTCCGGCCGTCTGGCCCATCCGCAGCCTGCGCAGTGATGTAGAGCCCAGGAGCTTCGCCGCCCGCATGGGCCTGTACTCGATGGACAGCGGCTCCCCGCTCACCGCCGGCACCTGGGCTGCCGCTTACTGGGGCGCCCAGGCCAGCCTGACCGCGCTGGACCTGGTGCTCGCCGGCGAGCGTTCGGCTTACTGCCTGACCCGCCCGCCCGGTCACCACGCCGGCGCTGACTTCTTCGGCGGCTACTGCTTTGTCAACAACGCCGCCGTGGCCGCCCAGGCCGCGCGCGATGCCGGCCGCCAGCGCGTGGCCATCCTGGACGTCGACTACCACCACGGCAACGGCACTCAGGCCATCTTCTACGGTCGCGAGGATGTCTTCTTCCTGAGCATCCATGGCGATCCTCAGACCGAATACCCCTTCTTCCTGGGCCATGCCGACGAGCGCGGCGCCGGGGCAGGGGAGGGCTTCAATGCCAACTACCCGCTGCCCGCGGGCTCCAGCAACGAGCAGTGGTTCGAGGCCTTCGAGAAGGCGCTGGTGCAGCTCAACGCCTATGCACCGGAGCTGCTGATCGTCTCGCTGGGCGTGGACACCTACGGCGGCGACCCCATCTCGCATTTCCAGCTGGACGAGCCCGAGTTCCGCCGCATGGGCCAGAGCCTGGCCTCGCTGCAGCTGCCCACGCTCTTCCTGCAGGAGGGCGGTTATGCCACCGCCGCCATCGGCCGCAATGTGCAGGCCGTGCTGGGCGGCTTTGAATCCACGGCCCAGGGCCAGCCCGGGGTCTGAGCGCCATGACCGGCCTGCCGCGCGTGCACCTGCGCCCCACCATGCTTTCGGACCTGGACTTCGTCGTCTCGGTCGAGCGTGATGCGGCCAACCTGCCCTTCATCACGCCCTGGGAGCGCACTCAGCACGAGGGCGCCATCCGCTTCCCGGATTCGCGCCATTTCATCGTCGAATGGGGCTCGCAGGACCAGGCGCAGGCCGCCGGCTTCGTCATCCTGCAGGGCTGCCGCAATCCGCACCGCTCGGTGGAGCTGAAGCGCATGGTGCTGCAGCCCAAGGGCCAGGGCGTGGGCCGCGCCTGCCTGCGCCTGCTCAAGCAACTGGCCTTCCAGCAGCTGCATGCGCACCGCTTCTGGCTGGACGTGAAGGGGCTCAACACCCGCGCCCAGCAGCTCTACCTCAGCGAAGGCTTTGTCGAGGAAGGCCGGCTGCGCGAGAGCGTGCGCGTGAGCATCGAAGGCGCGGACGGCTATGACAGCCTGATCGTGATGTCCATGCTGGATCGCGAATACCAGGCCCGCCGCGCCATGAACGAGGAGTCCGCGTGAAGTGGCTGCCGGCCTTCGTGCTCCTGATGCTGGCCACGGCTGCGCAGGCGGAGCTGTGGGCCTATGTGGACAAGACCGGCGTCGCTCACTTCGCGCCCCAGCGCCTGGACGATCGCTACCAGCCGGTGATGAGCCTGGGCGCCCGCCCGCAGCGAGTGCCTGGCAAGACCGACCACGGCCGCTCCCTGCTGACCTGGCTGGAGTTCGCGCCCGAGGTCAAGGCCGTGCAGCCCTATCTGCGCGAGGCCTCGCAGCAGACCGGCGTGGACACGGAGCTGCTCAAGGCCATGATCGCGGTGGAGAGCGGCTTCAAGGCCGATGTGGTGTCCCCGCGCGGCGCCACCGGCCTCATGCAGATCACCGCCCTTGCGGCCGAACAGTACGCCACCGCGGCAGAATCCCGCCAGCCCCTCGAGCAGCGCCTGCGCGAGCCGCGCAGCAATGTGCTGATCGGCGCCCGCATGCTGGCCGACCTGATCAAGCGCTATGGCCGCATCGATGCGGCCCTGGCTGCCTGGAACGCCGGCGAATCGGCGGTCCGCAAGGCCGGTGGGCGCATGCCTCCCATCGATGAAACCCAGGCCCATGTGCAGATGGTGCTGGAGCTCTACTGGGCGCTCTTGCAGCGCAGCCAGAGCCAGCAGCTGCAGGGCATGCAATTCCACAGCGCGCCGGTCTCCCAGCAGTAGGTCTGCACCAGGCCAGCAGTCCAGGCGCCATTCCCCATGACGATGAACCAGAACTCCTTCGATTTCGACGATCCGCAATCGGCTCCCCAGCCCGCCCCCGGCGGCGGGGGCAGTGACGACGGCAACAGCCTGACCCTGGCCCACTATGCCGAGCGCGCCTATCTCGAGTACGCGCTCTCCGTGGTCAAGGGCCGCGCGCTGCCGGACGTGTGCGACGGCCAAAAGCCGGTGCAGCGCCGCATCCTGTACTCGATGGAGCGCATGGGCCTGTCCTTCACCACGGCCAGCGGCCCCAAGGCGGTCAAGAGCGCCCGCGTGGTCGGTGACGTGCTGGGCCGCTTCCACCCGCATGGCGACCAGGCCGCCTACGACGCCCTGGTGCGCATGGCCCAGGACTTCAGCCAGCGCTACCCCCTGATCGACGGCCAGGGCAACTTCGGCAGCCGCGACGGCGACGGTGCGGCCGCCATGCGTTACACGGAAGCCCGCCTCGCGCCCATCACCCGCTTGCTGCTGGACGAGATCGACGAAGGCACGGTGGACTTCGTGCCCAACTACGACGGCTCCACCCAGGAGCCCCGCCAACTGCCCGCGCGCCTGCCCTTCGTGCTGCTCAACGGCGCGTCCGGCATTGCCGTGGGCCTGGCGACGGAAGTGCCCAGCCACAACCTGCGTGAGGTGGCGGCCGCAGCCGTGGCCCTGCTGAAGAACGAGAAGCTCAGCGACGACGAACTGTTCAGCCATCTGCCCGGCCCCGACTACCCGGGCGGCGGCCAGCTGATCTCATCGCCCGAGGACATCCAGGCTGCCTACCGCAGCGGCCGCGGCTCGCTGAAGCTGCGGGCCCGCTGGAAGATCGAGGACCTGGCCCGGGGCCAGTGGCAGCTGGTCGTGACTGAGCTGCCGCATGGCACCTCCTCGCAGAAGGTGCTGGAGGAGATCGAGGAACTGACCAACCCCAAGATCAAGGCCGGCAAGAAGGCCCTGACGGCGGACCAGCAGCAGCTCAAGGCCTCCATCCTGGCGGTGCTGGACGGCGTGCGCGACGAGTCCAGCAAAGACGCCCCGGTGCGCCTGGTGTTCGAGCCCAAGAGCCGCACGGTGGAGCAGCAGGAGCTCATCACCCAGTTGCTGGCCCATACCAGCCTGGAAAGCAGCGCCTCGATCAACATGACCATGATCGGCGCGGACGGCCGCCCCACGCAGAAGAGCCTGCGCCAGATCCTCACCGAGTGGCTGGGCTACCGCATGGCCACGGTCGAGCGCCGCACCCAGCACCGCCTGGACAAGGTCCTGGACCGCATCCACGTGCTGGAGGGCCGCCAGCTCGTGCTGCTGAACATCGACGAGGTGATCCGCATCATCCGCAACAGCGACGAGCCCAAGGCCGCGCTGATCGAGCGCTTCAGGCTGTCCGACCGCCAGGCCGAGGACATCCTGGAAATCCGCCTGCGCCAGTTGGCCCGCCTGGAGGCCATCAAGATCGAGCAGGAGCTCAAGGCTCTGCGCGAGGAGCAACAGAAGTTGCAGGACATCCTGGACAACCCCAGCGTGCTCAAGCGCACCGTGGTCAAGGAGATCGAGGGCGACGCCAAGACCTATGGCGACGCGCGCCGGACCCTGATCCAGGAAGAGAAGAAGGCCGTCGCCGAGATCAAGGTGGTGGACGAACCGGTGACGGTGGTCGTTTCCATGAAGGGCTGGGTGCGGGCGCTGAAGGGGCATGAGGTCGATGCGGCCGCGCTGTCCTTCAAGTCGGGCGACCAGCTCTACGGCATCTTCCCCTGCCGCAGCGTGGACCCGCTGATCGTGTTCGGCAGCAATGGCCGCGTGTACTCGGTGCCTGTCTCGGCCCTGCCGGGCGGGCGCGGCGACGGCCAGCCCATCACCACCCTGATCGAGCTGGAGAGCGGCACGCAGATCGTCCACTACTGGGCCGCCGCCGCGGCGCAGCGTCTGGTGCTGGCCAACACCGGCGGCTTCGGCCTCATCGCGCAGGTGGGTGACCTCATCAGCCGCCAGAAGGCCGGCAAGACCTTCCTGAGTCTGGAAGGCGAGGAGAAGCCCCTGCCGCCTAGCCCCGTGCCTGGCGGCGAAGTGCTGGGCGTGCAGCTGGCCTGCCTCTCCCTCAACGGCCGCCTGCTGACCTATGCGCTCGATGAACTCAAGCACCAGCCCAAGGGCGGCCGCGGCCTGACCCTCATGGAGCTGGAGGGCAAGGACCTGCTGCTGAGCGTGGCCGCCTTCACCCAGACCCTGCAGGTGTTGGGCTCCGGCCGCGGCGGCAAGCCCAAGGAGGAGCTGCTCAAGGGCATCCACCTCGCCGCCCATGCTGGCAAGCGCGCGCGCAAGGGCAAGCCGGTCGAGGGCCTGCAGAAGGTGGCCCGCGTGCTGGCCGGCTGATCGGCGGAACTGGCCAGGGATAATCCGCGCGATGACCGATTCCCAGACCCGCGCCGCGGCCCTGCCCGAGCAGGACGCCGCGGCCGAGCGCTTTGAAGATGCCGCCGAAGCTCCACGCTTCGAGGACTACTTCCGCGAAGGCGCCGTGCCCGGCGAAGCCCTGTTGTGGTGGCAGCTGGAGCGCAACGAGCCCCTGATCCAGGCCATGCGAGCCCTGTTCCACGGGCCTGCTGCCCTGGTGCGCCTGCGCCTGTGGGTGTTCATGGAGCTGATGGCGTTGCCGGAGTCCCGCCTGCCGCGGGACACCCTCAACCGCCACTTCCACGCTCTGCGCGACGAGGCCCTGGAGCTGGTGCTCAAACGCCTGCGCGAGGCCCAGCTGCTGGCCTGGGATGGTTCCAATCAGCAGTACACCATCACGCCCCTGGCCCAGCAGCTGGTGGGCCTGCTCTCGCCGCTGACTGTGGCCGGCGAGCAGGACGCCGACCTCGCCGCGCTGCTGGCCAACGTGGCCGGCGCCCACCAACTGGGCACGCTGGACCCCGCCCAGCTGCACCACCTGCAGGCCCAGCTGGCGCGGCTCTATGACGAGTTCGCTGACGCCATCGCGAGCGGCTCTGAGTTCCATCTGCGTCGCGCCCGCCAGCGCTTCGAGCGGGCGCTCGGGCTGGTGGAGCGCGCCAGCGAGGCCCTCTCGGCCATCATCGAGCAGGCCCAGGCGGACGGCAACGCGCGCCTGGAGCGCCTGGCCCGCGAGCTGGGCCTGGCCCAGGCCCGGCTGCTGGCCATGGCCAGCCAGTTCAACCGCGCGCTGCAGCAGGTGGACCGCCAGCGCGTGACCCTGGGCTCCACCGGCATCACCACGACGGATGTGCGGCGCTGGCTGCAGAACGTGCCGTTCCTGGAGAACCTCAGCCTGGGCGCGCTTTCCCGCCCCGTGCTGCCGGTGATGGTGGCCCAGCATGAGCTGCTGGACACCTGCGAGGCCGAGTTCGAGCGCGACCGCCCCAAGCCGCCCACGCCCGAGCCCCTGCCGGCCGGCCTGGTGGCGCCCGAGGGCCAACTGGCGGTGATGAGCCTGCCAGAAGACCTGGCCGGCATGCAGACCCTGCTGGGCGTGTGGCAGTCTGAAGGCCGTGGTGCGCAAGACCTGACCCCCGCCGTGCTGGGCGGCAGCTATGCCCGCGCCGCCTACCGCGCCCAGCTGCTGCCTTTGCTCGGAGACCCCCAGGCCCAGCACCTGCAGGGCGCAACCGGTGACATGGCCCGCCAGCCCTGGCGTGTGCGCTGGTCCGTCGAGCAGGGCGAGGTCGAGGATGAATTCGTCAAGTGGATGAGCCGAGGCCATCTGCTGCCGGTGGACGAGGAGGGCCGGGTGGTCCTGCCGCCTGAGCTGCAGCCCGAGCAGCCCCCCACCGAACCCCAAGCCGCCCCCAGCCCCGCATCCGAATCATGAGCAATACCCTGGACGACGCGGCCCACCTGGCTGCGCAACTGATCGCCCGCCGCTGGCTGCCCCGCAGCCACGCCCTGGTGCGCCGCGCCCTGATCGACACCGAGCTCTGGGCCGCGCTGAACGACCGCCTGGCGGCCGTAGGCCTCAAGCTGGTCGAGAACCTCTACGCCGACCACATCACCGTGGCCATGCTGCGCCCGGCCGAGGTGGCCGTCTTCGGCGAGACCGGCCTGGCCTCCAACAACAACCTGGACCTGCCGCGCGACGGCGTGGCCCTGCTGGTGGTGCTGTGGTCCCTGATCATCCTGCCCAAGCGCCAGCGCCAGATCGCCCGTACCGAGGCGCAGGCCGAAGGGCAGGGCGAGATGTTCGCCACGGACAAGCCGCTGCCGCTGGCCTCCAGCGTGTCGCCCACGCTGTCCTACCGCAGCCTGCTGGCCGACTTCGGCAACCAGTTGGGCAAAAAGATGCGCCTGGACGCCAACCTCAAGCTGCTGGAGCGCAACGGCTTCATCACCCGCCGCGGCGAGGACATCGCCGAAGGCCCGCTGCTGGACCTGCTGCTGGACTACGACGTGCTCGCCCCGCGCGTGCTGGACGGCTCGCTGGCCGATGTGCTGGCCCGCGCCACGGACCCCCTTGCCGGTCCGGCGATCAACGCCATCATTGCCAAGCGCAACGAGCCCGAGCCCGAGCCCGAGCCCGAGCCCGAGCCCGAGCCTGAACAAGACATGAACGACGCCGCCCCCACCGCATCGGGCGACGCGCCGGAGACGCACTGATGTTTCACCTGCAATCGCTGGAACTGCTGCACTGGGACTACTGCCGCCGCGTGTCCATGCCGCTGGACGGCAACATCATCACCATCGCCGGTCCCAACGGCTCGGGCAAGACCACGCTGCTGGATGCCATGCGCACCCTGCTGGGCCTGGAATGCTCGGGCGGCCGCACCTACAAGACCTACGCCCGCCACGCCAATGCCGAGACCGCCTGGCTGCGCGCCCTGGTGGACAACCGCCCGCGCGGCCGTCAGAACAGCAGCCGGCCCTTCGCCAGCTCGCTGCTGTATGCCGACCAGGTCACCCTGGCCTGCCGCATCGAGCGCCATGGCGGTGACTGGCAGCGCCGCTACCTGCTGGTCGATGGTGTCCATGAGATCGAGTCCCTGGCCGAGCGCGCCGAGAAGGACTGGCTGGGCATCGAGGCCTGGAAGAAGCGCCTGGAGGCCGCCGGCCTGACCCGCGCCATCGGCCGCGTGCTGGCCCTGGAGCAGGGGCAGACCGACCGCCTGTGCGAGCTGAGCCCCAAGGAGCTGCTGCGCCTCGTCTTCGAGGTCTTCGGCGACCAGGAGGTGCTGGACCGCTATGACCAGGCCCGCAGCCACCAGCAGCAGCTGAGCAAGGAAGTGGAGCAGGCGGCGCATGAGCTGTCCCACACCCAGGCCCAGCTCTCCGACCTGGCCAACCGCGTCAACAGCTACCAGCAATACCAGCTGCGCCTCAAGGAGCGCGAGCGCCTGGCCACCGAGGTGGTGCCGGTGCTGCAATGGTCCGAAGGGCGGCTGCGTACGGCCCAGGCCCTGCGCGAACTGCATCGCCAGCGCCTCTTCGCCTCAGGCGACCAGCGCAATATGGCGGCCAAGCGCGCCGAGCTGCATGCGCTCTTCGAGAAACACGAGGGTGCCAAGGCCGAGCTGCAGGACCTGGAGCGCCAGCGCAAGGAGGCGCGTGCCGCCTTCGACGCCGCCCGCGAGGCCGAGCGCCCCGCCGAGCTGCTGGCCAAGCGCGAGGAGGAGCTCAAGGCGCTGTCCGCCGTCGAAGCCGATGCCAAGGAGCTGACGGCGCGTC
This sequence comes from Mitsuaria sp. WAJ17, assembly GCF_014174515.1. Taxonomy (GTDB): domain Bacteria; phylum Pseudomonadota; class Gammaproteobacteria; order Burkholderiales; family Burkholderiaceae_C; genus Roseateles_B. Next base: position 3,669 of record NZ_JACJUG010000039.1, on the reverse strand, counting down.
TGGAAGACCTGGGCAACCGCCAGCATGCCTTGCGCGAGAGCTACACGCGCACCAACGACCAGTCCCGCAAGGCCCAGGCCGCCATGGACGCGCTGCAGGGCCAGCGCCTGCCGCCGCCGCCGCCCGAGGTCACGCGCTTCCGCAAGGCCCTGGACGAAGCCGGCATCGGCCACCACGTGCTGGCCGACTGCATCGACATCGCCGACGAGGCCTGGCGCGCCGCCGCCGAAGGTTTTCTGCGCCCCTCACGCTGGGTGGTGGTGCTGGAGCGCTCGGGCGACGAGTCCCGTGCCTTCGCCCTGGCCGCCAGGGAGCGCTACCGCCATTACGTGGTGGGCGACAGCGAGAACGTGCCCTCGGTGGTCCCGAAGGACAGCCTCCTGTCCGCGCTGAAGGTGAGCGCCAAGTTGCCGGGCTGGCTGATCCGCCAGCTGGGCGGCGTCCGCTGCGTCAAGGACACCGAGGCCGGTCGCGATGCCGGCGGCGAATGGATCACCCCCGACGCCTACTACCGTGACGGCCGCGGCGGCCGCAGCCTGTGGGTGGAGCCGCGTGAGTACCAGTTCGGCGTCTCCGCCCTGGATTCGCGCCGCCAGTCCCTGGAACGCGAGCTGGCCCGCTACGACGGCGAGCTGACCCGTATCGCCAAGGAGCAGGCCGAAGTCGAGCGCCAACTCAAGGATGCGCAGCGCGCCGCCCAGGGCCACAAGGCGGCGCTGGAGCTGTCCGAGCGTTCCGACGAGTTCGCCGAATGCCGCGCCCGCATGCCGGCCCTGCGCCAGGCCCGCGTGGAGGCCGCCACCCGCATGGCACAGCTGGACCAGGCGCATGACCGCGCCCTGGCCCAGGTGACGCGCAGCGAGCGCGACTATGAGTCCGCGCAAGGTTCGCTCAAGGCCAGCGAGGAGAACGTGCTGCGTGGGCAGCGCGACCAGGAAGGCCGGCTGCGCGAGCTCAAGACTGCAGCGAAGGCCTCCCGCGAGGCGCGAGCGAAGTTCCCGTCCAACTGGACCCAGCCGGCCCGCGTGGCCGCGCTGAGGGACGAGTTCGAGAACGCCAAGCAGGCCGAGATCGCCATGCGCCATGTGCAGCAGGAGCTGGACACCGGCCTCAACGCGGGCACCTGGGAGACCGACCCGGCTGTGGCCGACCGCCACACCCGCATGCACCTCTCCGTGCTGGAGCAGACCACGCAGCTGGAGGACCGCCGCGCCAGCAACGAGATGGCCCGCATCGCCGCCTTCAACGCCCGCGAGCGCTACATCGACGTGCTGCGCGCCACCGTGCGCCGCTACAAGAAGAACGTGCAGGAGCTGGGCGAGCTGGCCGGCGTGATCGCACAGGCCGAGCTGCCCCACCTGGACAATGACGACCTCGTGCTGGCCCAGGCCGGCCTGCACGTGCGCTTCAACTTCGACGGCAAGGGCGAGGTCGGCCTGAACGACGGCGAGGCCTCCGGCGGCCAGCAGGTGCTCAAGAGCCTGATCCTGCTGGTGGGCCTGATGAAGGACGACGACAGCCCCGGCGGCTTCGTCTTCATCGACGAACCCTTCGCCCACCTGGACGTGCGCAACATCCAGCTGGTCGGCCACTTCCTGCGCTCGACCCGCGCCCAGTACCTGCTGACCACGCCCATCACGCACAACGTGGAGGTCTTTGAGCCCTCGGAGATCACCCTGGTGACCAGCAAGAAGCCCCGTGGCGAGCGCTGGGCGCCGCCCATCGCGGTGCTGGCGCGGCGACCGGAGAAGTCGATCTACGACTGAGCATGAAGAAAGGGCGCCTCGGTGCCCTTTTTCCTGGCCGGGGCCCTGCCGGACCCTCAGTTGCGCGCGTGGGTCACGCGGTACTCGGCCACGCCGGGCAGTTCGCTGAGGCGGCTGGAGAAGCGGGTCAGCGTTTCGCCCCTGTAGTTGCGCTTGGCGGTGCACACGAAGCGCCATTCCTCGTGCTTGCCCATGCGCTCGATGCTCAGCGAGCCCGGCGCGAAGCGGTAGCCCAGCTGCTCGGTGAAGGTGGCCAACTCGGCCTGATTGAAGTGCCGGCCATCCACGCCGCGCACCATCACCGAGATGGCCGGGTGCGAGGGCAGGGCGGACTCCAGCTTGGCGCCCCACATCATCAGGCTGGCGCACAGCAGGGTCAGGGAGATGGCCGCGAAGTAGAAGCCCATGCCCAGCAGGATGCCGATGGCCGAGGCTGACCACAGCGAGGCCGCGGTGGTCAGCCCAGAGATGTTCATGCCTTCGCGCATGATCACGCCCGCGCACAGGAAGCCGATGCCGGTGACGACGCCCTGGATCACCCGGGTCGGGTCGGCAATCAGCGGGGCCGCGCCGCCGGCCACATGGCCGCCGAACCACTGTTGCGGGTACGCCAGCAGGATCACCACGCCCGTCGAGGCCATGCACACCAGCGCATACGTGCGCATGCCCGCCGCCCGACCGTGGAAGGCGCGCTCATAGCCGAGGATCAGCCCTAGCAGCATGGCACCCATCAGGTGCAGCAACATCAGCACATTGGCTTGCCACTGCTCGGCGGTCCAGTAGCGCAGCAGTTGGTCCAGGTCCAGCAGGCTCATGAGGTGATCTTGTCAGCGTGCAGGCAGCACCATGGCCTCACCATAGCCCTGCGTCGTGTGGCGAACAAGCCGAAGAGTGGCGAAATTGCCGCTTTGCTCACGCTTCAGAAGCTCCACTGCGGCTTGGCCACCATCAACCAGAAGATCACGGGCATGGCCGCGAAGGCCGGGTAGCCCAGCGCCTCCCACCAGCGCGCGAAGCGCCAGTAGCGCGCCGGCAGCGGTTCACGCCGTGCGAGGGCGGTCTCCGCCATGTCCCGCATGCGCAGCTGCAGCCAGACCACGGGCAGCCAGCAGCAGCCCGCCACGACATAAAGCACCAGGGCCGTGAGCAGCCAGGGCGTGTCCAGCGACCAGCCGGCGAGGTGTGCCATCCAGATCCCTGTGAGCGGCTGCACGATCACGGTGGGCGTGGTGAACCAGGTGTCCGCCTTGACGACCATGCGGCACACGGCTGCCTGCGTCTCCAGCGAGCCACTGCGGTTGGCGAAGAAGAGGTAGAAGGCCGAGCCGAAGCCCGTGCCCGCCAGCAGCACGCTGGAGATCACGTGAAGGGTCTTGAGGATCAGGTACTCATTCATGGCGCGGGGTCAGGTCTTGCAGGATCAGGAGCAGGGCGGCAATGGGCAGGTTCTTGCTCAGCGGGCCCAGCGGATGCAGCCACATCGCGGGCTGCAGCACGGAGGCGACGAGCGTCATCAGCGCCAGCAGGGCCAGGCAGGCGCGGTAGACCCAGGGCCGGTCCCAGCACCAGAGGGCCAGGCCCAGCACGGCATCGGCGGCGCTGCCGGCGACGATGGCCGCACCATGCCAGGCCGGTGGCAGCAGGGTGCCGGTGAGCAGCTCCCGGGATGCGCCCTGCCAGCCCAGCAGGCTGACCCCGGCGGTGCCCAGCCACAGGGCGATGAGGCTGGCGCGGGCCCAGCGGCGATGGTGGGGATTCATGCGGGGGCTCCCTCGAGCACCGGCAGCGGGGCGCGCCCGAGCAGGGCCTGCAGCGGCGCGGCGTCGGCAACGTTGTCGGCGCCCAGCAGGGCCAGGGTCTCGCTGCCCCAGGGCTGGCGAGGCAAGAGGTCGCCCAGCCAGGC
>NZ_JACJUG010000038.1 GCF_014174515.1 Mitsuaria sp. WAJ17 | reverse complement strand
CAGCGCGCCACGGCGCTGCCCAGGCTGCGCTCGCCCAGCTTGACGCCGATGGCCTGCAGCACCCGCTGCAGCACCGCCTGGCCGGCGCGTTCGCCGGCCCGCACGGCCAAGTCGCGCACGGCCTGCGCGGCGGTGTGGCGGAAGAGGCAGTAGAGCATCTGGTCCCGGCCCAGCTCGGCGCTGTGGCCATGCAGGGCCGCCACATCGGCCACCAGCTGGGCCTGGATGCGCCAGACCGCCAGCAATTCCGGCAGCACCGTCAGCCAGCCCAGGGGGCCGGGTGGCAGGGCCAGGCCGGCCGCGGTGGTGGCAGCCTTGCGCGCCGCGGCCTCGGTCAGGGCACGGGCGCGGGCCTCGCGTTCGGCGAGCGGGCGCGAGGCCTCGCTGGATGCGGGCTTGTGCGCCACCAGGTCCAGCAAGGCGTCCGACCAGCGACGGTCGGCATCCGGCAGGGCAGGCAGGGTGTTCATGCGCCGATTGTGGGGCAGCCTCCCGGGCCAGGCGGCGGTCATGGCTTTAGGCGCGAGACTCTATCTTCGCGTGCACCCTCTTGGTGAGCCCGGCCTCTTGCGACTAGGCTGCGCCCAGTATTGAAACCTCCGGCCCGTGCCGGCGCGCCATGCCGGTGCGCCGAGGGGCCATTCGCCGATCGCCATGCAACGTCGAACCCTCATGAAGCTGGGCCTGGGCAGCGGCCTCCTGCTGGCCCTGGCCGGCCTGGGCCTGCGCGGCGTCGAGCCGGGCCTGCAAACGCCCGCCGATGGCCCCGTCCGCCAGAGCCCCCGCAGCCGCGCGCTGATGGGCGCCATCGCCCTGGCCGTGCTGGACAGCGCCTGGCCCGCCGATGCCGCCCAGCGCAGCCACGCCCTGCAGGCCCACCTGGACCTGGTGGATGGCGCCATCGCCGGCTTCCCGCCGGCCATGCAGGCCGAGCTGGGTCAGCTGCTGACGGTGCTCAGCAGCGCCGCCGGCCGCCGCGGTCTGGCGGGCCTGGCCAGCGACTGGAGCGAGGCCGAGATCCCCGCCGTGCAGGCCGCCCTGCAGTCCATGCGCGACTCGCGCCTCAGCCTGCGCGAGCAGGCCTACCAGGCCCTGCGTGATCTGCACTGCGCCGTCTTCTTCAGTGCTCCGCAGCACTGGTCCCTGATGGGCTATCCCGGCCCGCACTCCTTCGAATGAGGCCTCGCGCATGAGCATGTTCCAAGACCCCATCCGCGAGGGCCTGGCCCAGGGCTGGCGTGTGCTGGGCGGCGGCCACGCGCCCCTGCCCGCGCAGCTCGACTGCGACGTGGCCATCGTGGGCAGCGGCGCGGGTGCGGGCATCAGCGCCGAGCTGCTGGTCAGGGCCGGGCTGAAGGTGTTGATCATCGAGGCCGGCCCGCTGCGCTCCAGCAGCGACTTCAAGCAGCGCGAGGCCGAGGCCTACACAGGCCTCTACCAGGAGGCCGCCGCGCGCAAGACCGCCGACAAGGCCTTCAACATCCTGCAGGGCCGCTGCGTGGGCGGCTCCACCACGGTCAACTGGACCAGCAGCTTCCGCACGCCTGCCGACACCCTGGCCTTCTGGGGTCGCGAATACGGTCTGACGGAGCTCAACGAGGCCGCCATGGCCCCCTGGTTTGCCAGGGCCGAGGCCCGTCTCAATGTGCACGACTGGGAAGGCACGCCCAATGCCAACAACAGCGCCCTGGAGCGCGGCCTGCAGGTGTTGAAGCTGGAGACCAAGCGCATCCCGCGCAATGTGAAGGGCTGCTGGAACTTGGGCTCCTGCGGCCTGGGCTGCCCCACCAATGCCAAGCAGTCCATGCTGCTGACGACGATTCCCGCGGCCCTGGCCGGCGGCGCCACGCTGCTGGTGCAGACGCGCGCCGAGCGCCTGGAGTGGTCGGGTGACACGGTGCAGACCCTCGTCTGCCGCCCCGTGACCCTCAACGACGCCCCCGCCGGCCCCGAGCTGCGCGTACGGGCCCGCCACTTCCTGGTGGCCGGCGGTGCGATCAACTCGCCTGCCCTGCTGCTGCGCTCGCAGGCGCCCGACCCGCACCAGCGCCTGGGCCGCCGCACCTTCCTGCATCCGGTGGTGATCTCGGCCGCGATGTTCGACGAACGGATCGAGGGCTGGGCGGGCGCGCCTCAAAGCGTTTACACCGACCACTACCTGCACACCGCCCCCATCGACGGCCCCCTGGGCTTCAAGCTCGAGGTGCCGCCCCTGCACCCGGCCCTGATGGCCTCCACCCTGGTGGGCATGGGCGAGGGCTATGTGCAGACGCTGAAGCAGTTCCCCCACGCCCAGGCCGTGCTGGCCCTGCTGCGCGACGGCTTCCACCCCGAGTCGCCCGGCGGCCGGGTCCAGCTGCGCGGCGACGGCAGCCCGGTGCTGGACTACCCGCTCACCGAGGTCCTGCTGGACGGCGCTCGCCGCGCCCTGCTGGCCATGGCCGAGCTGCAGTTCGCGGCCGGCGCCCGCACGGTGATGCCCCTGCACGAGCAGGGCCGCTTCGTGAAGAGCTGGGCCGAGGCCCGGGCGCAGATCCTGGCCCTGCCCCTGGGTGCGCAGCAGCTGCGCCTGGTCAGCGCCCACGTGATGGGCGGCTGCGGCATGGCGGCGGACGCCTCGCGCGGCGTGGTGCGGCCGGACGGCCGCCACTGGCAGCTGCGCAACCTCTCGGTGCATGACGGCTCCATTTTCCCGACCAGCATCGGTGCCAATCCCCAGCTCTCCATCTACGGCCAGGCCACGCGGCTCTCGGTCGGGCTGGCGCGCGAGCTGGGCGGCCGCGACCCCAGCCCCGCCTGACGCCAAATCACAAGCCCCGCGTCGCCATAGACCAAGCCAGGCGGCATGCCGTTCCCTAAGCTTCAGCCCATCAGATCATGAGGGGAAGACGCGATGCGACGCTGGAACGGCTGGGGCGAAGAATCCATCCACGCGACCATTGACGAGGGCGCCCGGGGCTTTCTGGAGGAGGCCCTGGGGTCGGGCGCGCCGCCGCAGGACGCGAGTCTCGCGGCGGCGCTGGCACGGCTGCCGGCCTCGCGCCTGAGTGCCGCGCAGCTGCACGGCGCCCCCGTGCCCCTGAGCACCGAGCCCGAGGACCGGCTGCGCGCCAGCTTCGGCCAGAGCCTGGGCGACTGGCTGCGCCTGCGCTTCGGCCAGATCGGCCCGGTCTGCGATGCCGTGATCTACCCAGACACCACGGACCAGATCCGCCCGCTGCTGGACTGGGCCCGCCAGCAAGACCTGCGAGTGATCCCCGTGGGCGGCGCCACCAGCGTGGTCGGCCACCTCACGCCGCCGGCCGGCCAACGGCCCGTTCTGATGCTGTCGATGCAGCGTCTGCGCCGCCTGCTGAGCCTGGATGCATCCTCGCAACTGGCCCGCTTCGAGGCCGGCGTGCTGGGCCCGGACCTGGAGGCGCAGCTGCGCGCCGAGGGCTGGATGCTGGGTCACTACCCGCAGAGTTTCGAGTACGCCTCCCTGGGCGGCTGGATCGCCACCCGTTCCTCGGGCCAGCAGTCGGCGCGCTACGGTCGCATCGAGGCCCTCTTTGCCGGCGGCCGCGTCGAGCTGCCCAAGGCCACGCTGGACATCCCCACCCTGCCCGCCTCCGCCGCCGGCCCGGACCTGCGCGAATGGGTGCTGGGCTCAGAAGGCCGCCTGGGCGTGATCACGGAGGCCAGCGTGCGCATCAGCCGCGTGCCGGAGCGCGAGGACTTTGTCGCCTGGTTCCTGCCCAGTTGGGAGCGCGGCCAGGCCGCCGTTCAGGCCCTGGCGCAGGCCCGCCTGGGCCTGTCGATGATGCGGCTGGCCAATGCCACCGAGACCCTCACCACGCTGAAGCTGGCCGGCCACGCCGGCGCCATCGCCTGGCTGGAGCGCTACCTGGCGCTGCGCGGCTGCGGCGAGGGCAAGGTCATGCTGATGCTGGGCTTCACCGGCGGCGCCGCGCAGGTGCGCGCCATGCAGGCGCTGGCCAGGCCGCTGCTGCGCGCGCTGGGCGGTGTCTCCACCGGCACCGTGCTGGGCCGCAAGTGGGCGGCCAAGCGCTTCCGCGGCGTCTACCTGCGCAATGCGCTGTGGGAGGCCGGCTATGCCGTGGACACCATGGAGACCGCCTGCGACTGGCCGCGCGTCACGCCCATGATGCAGGCCATGGAGCACGCCGGCCGCAGCGCGCTGGCAGGGCACGGCGAGCGCTGCCATGCCTACACGCATCTCTCGCATGTGTACCCGCAGGGCTCCAGCGTCTACAGCACCTTCGTCTTTCGGATCGGGCGCGACTTCGACAGCGCCTGGGCGCGCTGGCAGTCGCTCAAGGCTGCGGTCAGCGAAGCCATCGTGCGCGAGGGCGGCACCATCAGCCACCAGCACGGCGTGGGCAAGGACCATGCACCCTACCTCGGCGCCGAGAAGGGCGCGACCGGCCTGCGCCTGATCGACAGCCTGATCCGCGAGGCAGACCCCCACGGCCTGCTGGACTCCGGCAATCTGCGGCCCTCGGCAGCCCGGACCCAGCCATGAACCGGGACGCCAGCTGGGCCGCCCTGCAGCGGCATGAGACCGAGCCACTGGACCTTCTGGTCATCGGCGGCGGCATCGCCGGGGCCGGCGTGGCCCTGGAGGCCGCGCGCTGCGGGGCCCGCGTGGCCCTGGTCGAGGCGCGGGACTTCGCGGGCGGCACCTCGTCCAAGTCCTCCAAGCTGGTGCATGGCGGGCTGCGCTACCTGGCCCAGGGCCGGATCGGCCTGACCCGCGAGTCCGTTCGCGAACGCAAGGCCCTGCTGCGCGACATGCCGGGCCTGGTGACACCCCTGCGCTTCCTGCTGCCCGTGCGCCACGGGGACCGCAAGGGCCGCCGCATCCTGGGCCTGGGCCTGGCCCTGTACGACTTCTTCGCCGGCCGCCGCACCCGCGAGTGGCATGCGCCCGCCGCGGTGCTGGCCCAGGTTCCTCAACTGCAGGAGCAGGATCTCGCGGGCGCCTGGTCCTACCTCGACGCGCAGACCGATGACGCCCGCCTCGTGCTGCGCGTGCTGGCCGAGGCACGGCTGCATGGTGCGCTGACGCTCAACCACGTCTGCGCCGACAGCCTCGTCGAGGCCGAGGGCCAGGTGCAGGGCGCCTGCCTGCGTGATGCGGCCAGCGGCCAGACGCTGGTCGTGCAGGCCCGCGTGGTCGTCAACGCCACCGGCGCCTGGGCCGACCGCCTGCGCCAGGGCCTGGGCCAGAGCCCGCAGCTGCGCCCGCTGCGCGGCAGCCATCTCGTCTTCGAGGCCTGGCGCCTGCCCGTGGCCCAGGCCCTCGCCTTCTTCCATCCCAAGGACGGCCGCCCCGTCTTCGCCCTGCCCTGGGAGGGCCGCACCCTCCTGGGCACCACGGACCTGGACCACCACGAACCACTGGACCGTGAGCCCGGCATCAACGCCGCGGAATTCGACTACCTGATGCAAGCCGCGCGCGCGGCCTTCCCCAGCCTGGACCTGGGGCTGGAGGACGTGGTATCGACCTTCTCCGGCGTGCGCCCGGTGCTGGACTCTGGCGACCAGCGCGAGCCGTCCAAGGAGGCGCGCGAGCACCTGATCCTGGCCGAGCGCGGCCTGCTGACCGTCAGCGGCGGCAAGCTCACCACCTTCCGCGCCAGCGCCGTCCAGGCCCTGCGCCGCGTGCAGGCGCGGGTGCCCGCCCTGCAGCGACTGCGGTCCGACGCCCCCCTTTTGCGCGCGCCCGGCATCGCCAGCCTGCATGCTGTGCGCGAGCTGCCCGAGGCCTTGCGCGAGCGCCTGCTGGCCCGCTATGGCGACGCCACCGCCACCCTGCTGGCCGAGGCCCAGCCCGGCGAACTGCAGGACATCCCGCACGCTGCCTGCTGCATGGCCGAGCTGCGCTATGCCTGCCGCCATGAATCGGTGCTGCACCTGGACGACCTGCTTCTGCGAAGAAGCCGTACAGGCCTGCTGCTGCGCGACGGCGGCACCGCCCTGCTTCACAAGCTGCGTCCCGTGGTCCAGGAGACCCTGGGCTGGAACGACGAGCGCTGGGACGACGAGTGCCACCGCTACCGCGAGCGCGTGCTGCGCAGCTATGGCATTCCCGCAGAATGGCGCCCATGACTGCCGAGACCACCTCCCCTGCCCGTGCGGACGAGCTGATCCTGAGCCTGGACTGCGGCACGCAGAGCGTGCGTGCCCTGCTCTTCGACCTGCAGGGGCGGCTGCTGGCCAAATGCCAGAAGTCGCTGGACGACTACGTGAGCCTTCAGGAAGGCTGGCTGGAGCATGACGCCGAGGCCTTCTGGCAGGCGGCCGCCGGCGTCTGCCGCGGCCTGTGGCTGGCACATCCGCATCTCAAGGCGGCGGTGAAGGGCCTCGTCGTCACCACGCAGCGCGGCAGCCTGGTGCCGGTGGACGCCGGGGGTCAGGCCTTGCGCCGCTTCATCATCTGGCTGGACCAGCGCCGCGCCAGCCGCGCACGGCCCGTGGCCCCCTGGTGGCGCCTGGCCTTCAAGGCCGCGCGCGTGGACGGCACCATCGACTACTTCAGCCGCGAGGCCGAGATCAACTGGATCGCCGAGCACGAGCCCGAGGTCGCGCGCCGCACGCACAAGCTGCTGCTGCTCTCAGGCTGGTTCAACTACAAGCTGACCGGCCGCTTCGCCGACTCCGTGGCCTGCCAGGTGGGCTACCTGCCCTTTGACTTCAAGCGCCAGGACTGGGCTGCCAGCTGGGACTGGAAATGGCAGGCCCTGGCCACCACGCCCGCGCAGATGCCCGAGCTGCTGCCCGTGGGCAGCACCATCGGCGGGCTGACCCGCGAGGCGGCCGAGGCCTGCGGCCTGCCTGAGGGCCTTCCGGTGATCGCCGGGGCCGCGGACAAGGCCTGCGAGATCGTCGGCGCCGGCGCCATCACGCCGGACATCGGCGCGCTAAGTTACGGCACCACCGCCACCATAGACATCACCACGCCGCGCTACGTCGAGGCCCTGCCCTTCATTCCGCCCTACCCGGCTCTATTGCCAGGCCAGTACAACACCGAGGTGCAGATCTTCCGCGGCTACTGGATGGTCAGCTGGTTCAAGGAGCAGTTCGGCCACCCGGAGCGCGTGGCGGCCGGCGAGCAGGGCGTGGTGCCCGAGGTGCTCTTCGACCAGCTGGTGCGCGCCGTGCCGCCCGGCAGCGAAGGCCTGATGCTGCAGCCCTACTGGACGCCGGGCATCCGCCATCCAGGGCCGGATGCCCGCGGCGCGGTGATCGGTTTCTCCGACGTGCACACCCGCGCCCACCTCTACCGCGCCATCCTCGAAGGCCTGGCCTATGCCCTGCGCGAGGGTGCCGAGCGCATCCAGCGCCGCGGCAAGACGGCCATCACCAGCCTGCGGGTCTCGGGCGGGGGCTCGCAGTCCGACGCCGCCCTGCAGCTGACGGCCGACATCTTCAACCTGCCCACCTCGCGCCCGCACACCTACGAGACCTCAGGCCTGGGGGCCGCCATCGCCGGGGCCGTGGGGCTGGGCCTGCACCGCGACCACGCCAGTGCCGTCGCCGCCATGACCCGCCTGGGCCAGACCTTTGAGCCGGTGCCGGCCCATGCCGAGCGCTACGAGGCGCTCTATCAGCGCGTCTACAAGCGCATGTACGAGCCGCTGCGCCCCCTGTACGCGGAGCTGCAGGACATCCTTCACCCGCGCTGAACCGGCACGGGGCCCGGGACGAGCCGAGGGCTGCCGCGCTTGCGGCACACTTCGGCCCATGCTCGACCGTCCGCCCGCCGCCCCGGAGCCTCACCCGCTGCAACGCCTGCCCAGCGCCGCCCAGGCGCGCGTGGTGGGCGCCTATGCGCGCACGGCGGTGGAGACGGCGCAATCACTGGGCCTGGACCTCGCCGACCTGGCACGCGCCTGTGACTGGCCGGCCCTCGCCCAGCAACCGCTGCAGTTGCCCGAGGCGGTGCCGGTGGACCGCTACATCGCCTTCCTGCACGAGGCCGCGCGGCAACTGGGCCATCGCCGCTTCGGCCTGGAGGTGGGGCGGCGCATGCAGCTCTCCACTTTCGCCAGCTACGGTCTGGTGCTGTGCGCCTGCCCGGACGTGCGCTCCGCCCTGCTCCAGACCCAGCGCTTCGAGGGCCTGGCCCACGACCTGGGCCGCAGCGAGCTCAGCGTGGAGGGCGGCATGGCCGTCTACCGCTGGCACAGTCCCTGGCTGGACCGCCCTGGCGCGGACCAGTTGGTGGAGAGCGTGATGATGGGGATCTACAGCTTCGGCCACTGGCTGGTGGGCCGGCAGTTGCCCCTGAGCCACCTGCGCTTCGCCCATGTGCCGGCCGAAGCCGAGACCGCCGCCTGGTACAGCCAGCTGCTGGGCGTGCCCGTGGAGTTCGGCGCGGCGGTCACCGAGGCGCGCTTCCCCGCCGCCCTGCTGGACCTGCCCCTGGCCAATGCCGATGCCAGCATGTTCCCGGCCCTGGCCCAGGCAGCCGAGGCGCGGCTCTCGGCGCGCCTGCGCGAGACCCAGGAGCCCGCCCTGGTCCAGGCCCTGCGCCAGGACATCGCCGCCCAGCTGATGCAGGGCCGCGCGACCCTGGCCCTGCTGGCCGAGAGCCGCCAGCTCTCTGCCCGCAGCCTGCAGCGGCGCCTGGCGGAATCGGGCCACAGCTTCAGCCAGCTGCTGGACGAGGTCCGCAAGGAACTGGCCCAGCGCTATCTGCGCCAGCCCGAGCTCTCGCTGACTGACGTGGCCTTCCTGCTGGGCTTCAGCGAGCAGAGCAATTTCAACCACGCCTTCAAGCTGTGGTTCGGCGCCTCGCCCGCGGCCTGGCGGGCACGGCAGCGCTGAGCCCGCGCCTCAGTCGCGCGAGGCCTGCAGCCAGCCCGGGGCCGGGTCCGCAGGCACGTGGATGCGGGCCTTGACGTGCTTGAGCTGGGCGACCCGCGTGAGGCTCATCAGCACCAGCAGGCTCCAAGCGCTCCACTTGCGAACGTGCACCGTCGCCCATGCGCCCAGCTGGTTCGGGTCGCGCCACAGGCCCCATTGCAGGGCCAGGCGATGCCAAGCAGCTCGTAGCGCGGGATGCCCAGCCCCCCGCCTCGCGACACCAGGAAGACAGCCACGAAGAAGAGGCCCGCGAAGGCGCAAGCCTGCGCCTCCTTGCGGGTGAGGTGCCAGTGCTCAGGCAGCTGTGAAGCGGGTCATGCCGCCTCACAGCTGCTGGCTGCGGGACCGCAGGGCCTTGACCTTCACCCCGGTCAGGGTGCGCACCAGGAGCAGCGCATCCTGGGAGCTGAACACCACCTCCGGCAGCTTCTCCGCGCTGATCCTCACATGCTCGGTGTAGCTGAGGGTGGCCTCCGTCCAGGGAAAGCCGCGGCGCTGCAGGTTGATGTCGGCAAACTCGGCATCGACATTGGCATCCAGCAGCGTCAGACCGGCGGCCGACTTGCGAAGGAAGCCGCAAAGTTCGTCCTTGCCGCCCTCGACCTCCCAGCGGCCCTGGCGCATCTCCTGAACGATGTCGACCTGCACATCGTCGTCATAGAAGTCGCAGGCGCTGGCGTCACCGTCAAAGACCTTCAGGGTGTGTGCCGTCAACAGGGGCATCAAACGGGATTCGGAGAGCACCAGCCGGCCATAGCCAATCCAGGCCGCCACCAGCATCAGCGGCCAAATCAAGAGCTTCAAGTTGTCCTCCTCAGACATTGTTTGTTGTACAGCGAGAGGCTCGCCGTATGCTGCGGCGGCCCGTCCGGGGCCGCATGGTAGCGGGCCCGGGCCGGTGCCCCCTGAGTGACCTCCCCTATATTCAGCCCGCGGGCAACGGCCCGTCCGGGGCCGGCCCCAGGCCCTGCGCGCAACGCGGGCACAGACAGGCCTGCATGCGCAGCGCCGGCGGCACGCGGGCCAGGGCCTCGGGGCTGACGGGCGTGGTGCGGCACCAGCAGTCACCCTCGAAACTGCCCGTGCGGGCCGGCGTGCATTCATTGCTGCCGCCGCACAGGGGGCAGCGGGTGTTGGGCAGGGGCACCGGGACGGGCGTCATAGCCGGATCCATCGTGTGGCGCGGCGGCGCAGGCGCTGGTCCAGAGCTTCGCCCTCGAAGCTCACCTCGGCGCGCTGCAGCAGGGCGGCATCGACATCGTCGAAGGCATTGACGCTGACCACGGCATAGCGGCGCCCCTCGATCTCGCTGACCACCCAGGGCGCGACGCCGCAGCGCGCGCAGAGGTGGAAGTCCGCGGTGCGGGTCTCGAAGGCATAAAGGACCACCGCCTCGGGATGAGCGACCTGCAAGTCCAGCCGCGCACCTGGATGGGCCGTCCAGACCCCGCCGTGCTTGCGGCAGAAACTGCAGCCGCAAGCGCGTGCGGGGATGGGCAGGGCGTCATCGGGCCACTGCAGGCGAAAGCGCAGGTTCTGGCAATGGCAGCTGCCGTGGATCAGCATGGCGAGGGCACTCCTGCAGGCATGGTGTCAGCGCTTTGCCGGGGAGGCCATCGGCAGCGGCGTGCGCCGTGCCATGGACCGCCCCGGGCATTGATCGAATCCGACCTCGGCCTCGTACAGCGCCTCCAGCCGGTCAGCCTCGGCGGACTCGGCCAAGTCCAGGGAACGATAGTAGCGCCCGTAGCCCCAGCCATAGCCCCAGCGAAAGGGTGTGGGCCACCAGGCACTGCCACCGATGCGCACACCGCGGAACATCGTCGCGGCCCGGGCGGGGTCGTCCGTGCGCTCCAACACGCAGGCGCGCAGGGCCTCGTCGGCACGCAGCCGGTCGGCCTCGCTGCCACCGCGCCAGTAGGCCCGGTCATGGGCGACGCAGCAGCCGCACCAGTCCTGGCCGATGCTGGCCGCGCGGTCGGGGTAGAGGCTGCAGCCGTCGGTGCTGAAGGGGCGCAGGGTGTTCGGCGAGGCGCAGCCGCCCAGGAGTGCGACAAAGCAGGCCAGCACGGCCACGGGCCATCCAGCTGCGCGCGTCATGCAGCCCCCTTTCGCTTCCCGAGGAGGACCACGCCTCCGAGCACCAGGGACACCACCAGGAAGACGGAACCCACGAAGCGCACCCCGAAGACCGAGTCCCGGCGACGCGACAGGGCCGCCTCGCGCAGGAGCTGCTCCGGCAGCACGCTGAGGCCTGCGGTCGAGAGCGCCCACACCCGGCCGCGCGCGTCCAGGCGCAGCTCCAGCGGGCTGGCCGGCGGCAGTTGCAGCAGGGCCTGCAGCGCGGTCGGCGGCAGCCGGGCCACATCCCGGACCTCGGCCTCCACAAGGGTCCCCTCCGGAGCGCGCAGGGCCAGCAACACCCGGGCAGGACGCGAGCGGGTCTCATCGGCAGGCCTGACCGTCAGCACCGGCGCCTCGGCGAGCGTGTAGCGGCCGGCCCGCAGGCGGAGCTCGGCCAGCGGATCAGTACCGGCCAGGTGCCAGGACAGCCCCCAGCTCAGCAGCCCCAGGGCGACGAATGCAGCCGCCTGGATAGGCAAGGGATGGAGCGCAGACGTGTGAGAGACGGGCAAGAACAGAACTTCCGTGTCGTGGGTCAGAAGCGCGAGCCCGGCTGCTCCAGGAAGGCCAACTCCTCGGGCGTCGAGATGCGCCCCAGGATGGCATTGCGATGCGGATAGCGGCCAAAACGGTCGATGATGGCCTTGTGGCGCCGCTCGAAATCGAGGTTGCCTTCGGGCGCCCATTGCGCGAAGAGGCGCTCGGCGTCCTCGTGGATGCGAGGCGACTCGCTATGCATAAAGGGCATCAGCAGGAAGCTGCGCTCGTCCGGCGCCAGCGAGGCCAGCGCGCCCGCGGCCACCGCCTCCTGCGCCAGGCCCAGGGCCAGCGGATCCTGGGCGAAGGCGCGCGGCGTGCCGCGGAAGATGTTGCGCGAGAACTGGTCCAGCACGATCACCTCGGCCAGTCGGCCCTGCGGCGTGCGGCGCCAGTCCTGCAACTCCGCCTGCGCCGCCCGCTCCAGCAGGAGCAGGAAACGCTCGCGCAGCAGCGCATCGAAGGCAGGATCGACGGCCCACCACTGGCGGGGCTCGATCTCGTGGAACCAGAAGTCAAGAATCTGCTGAGGCATGCGCGCTCCTGTGACAAGCCCGGCCGAAGGGCGAGGCCCTGTCGGATGCATTGTCGTCATTGGCGGGTGTCGATCAGGTCCATCAGAAAACCCAGGCCGACCGTCACCACGAAGAGGCCCGCCAGGATGGCGAAGCCGATCAGGACCGGCTCCACCCAGCTCTTGCGCGGATAGCCCCGGCCATACCGTGCCAACACGCGGGTGGCTTGGGCCTTGCCTGTACCGTAATACCAGGCCAGCAGCAGGACCAGGCCGGCCAACTGGAGGGCCAGATCCGCTGCAGGACTCATCGGCAGGAAGAGGGTCAGGAGCAGCAGCAGTCCCATGGCCGCCGACAGGCCCACGACCCATTGCCTGGCCTCGGCGGCCTTGACGGTCTCGCCCATGGCCTGCCAGTTCTTCATGTGCAAGATCGCGCCGAAGATGGGGCTGAAGAAGAGGCTCCAGAGGGCCGCGGCATTCGGGTTCCAGAGCCTGGGGCTGGGGCAGGCCTGCGCCGCGGGTGCCGGGGTGTCTGGGCCGGCCTGTGGGACGTTCATGGGCTTGTCCTTGAAAGGTGTCGCCAGGGAATTCGCGGGCCGTCCACGCGCCGATGCCGCAGCCGCTGCCAGGCCACTCCGCCCAGCATGGCCAGGGGCAGCACCATCGGCGCCAGGAACCAGACGGCCAGCACAGCGCAGTAGAAGCCGGCCTCGAAGCCCGGCCTGGCGGAGCCGTGCAGGAAGGTGAAGCCGAACAGGAAGCCGTAGAAGAAGGGCAGCAGCAGGACCACCACGGCCCCGGCGGCCAGGCCGGCCATCGCGGCGCGGCGGTAAGGCGAATGCCAGAGCCGCCAGCCCAGCCAGGCCAGGCCCGCCAGCAGCAGCGCCATCAGGGCGAGGTACATCATGCGCCCCCGGAGGCGGAGGGGGCCGGCCCCACGCGCTCAGCCAGCACTGCGGTGCCGCAGGCCGTGACCATCAGCAGGCTGGCTTGCGGGCCCACGGTTTCGTAGTCCAGCTTGACGCCGACGACGGCATTGCCGCCCTGCTCCATGGCCTGGGTCTGCATCTTGCGCAGGGCCTGGCTGCGCGCCTGGGCGAGGTTCCGCTCGTAGCCACCGACGCGACCGCCGAAGCGGTCCCGGAAGTCCGCCGCCATGTCGCTGAACAGGTGGGTGCCCAGGATCACCTCGCCGGTGACGATGCCCAGGTAGCGGCTGATGGTGGCGCCATCGATGCTCGTGGTCGTGGTGGTGATCATTCCCTGCCCTCGCCTGGCCGCCGTCTGCGGCGGCCCATTCTTGTGTCCGCCGAATGGTAGCGGAAGGCCGGGCGCCTGGACCGCCGCGGTGGGTGCGCTGCAGGCCGCTGCTCTGCTCGACCAGCATCTCCACCTCGCCCTCCAGCAGGTAGACCAGCTCGTCGCCGCCAGGGTGGCGCTCCCCACTGGGCCAGCACTCGCTGCAGCAGCTCTCGGCGCCCCTCAAGGGTCGCCGCGTTCACCGGGCATCGCTTCACGGCAGGGCGGGCGGGGTGTTCGCGCGCCGCGCCGTCCTGCGCGAGCCCGCCGAGCGGGGCCACCAGTTCGTCTGCGCTGCACAGGGCGAGGCGGGCGGTCCCCTCGTCAGGGGCAGCGGTGGCGCGATACTGCCCGGATGTGCACCGCGCGTCCGCCAGACTGCGCCCCGCCCCGTTGAGGCAAGGCCAGAAGGGCCGCACTCCCGCATTTCCGCCCCTGGAGACAGACCATGAAGAACAGAAGACAGCTGCTGCAATCCAGCCTCGCCACCGCCCTGCTGGGCTCCTTCACCGGCCTGGCCCGTGCCGACCGCGACGATGGCGACTACAAGATCCTCCAGGCCCGCTACGGCACGGCAGATCGCAATGTGGACGTCACCCCCCGCCTGCGCGAGCTGGCCCGCGAGGACCGCCGGGTGCGCATCACCAATGACCTCTTCGGCATCGACCCCGCCCCGGGCCATCGCAAGACCCTGCGCATCATCGCCCAAGGTCAGGACGGCCGGACTCGCACCTTCGACTACGAGGAGTTCAGCCACATCGACGGCAACCAGTTCATCGGCTGGGGCCGCGGCAACTGGGGCCACGAGCGCTGGGAGGGCGGCTGGAACGCCGACCCCGAGGTGCCCCGCCGCCGCGACGGCGACGACGGCGACTACCAGATCCTCCAGGCCCGCTACGGCACCCCCGAGCGCAATGTGGACGTGACCCCGCGCCTCAGGGAACTGGCACGCAGCGATGCCCGCGTGCGCATCACCAACGACCTCTTCGGTGTCGATCCCGACCCCGGCCACCGCAAGACCCTGCGCATCTATGCCCGCGGCCGTGGCGGCGACGTGCGGACCTTCGAGTATGAGGAGTTCAGCCACATCGACGGCAACCAGTTCACCGGCTGGGGCGGCGGCAACTGGGGCGACAGCAACTGGCGCGGCGGCTGGCACGGCCGCGAGGAGCGGGGCAACCTGCGCATCCTGCGCGCCACCTACGGCGCCAGCGGGCGCGACTGGGACATCACCGACCGGCTGCGCAAGCTGATGCGCAACGGCCAGAGCCTCGAGGTCTATGTCGACAACCAGTTGGGCGGCGGCGACCCCTACCCCGGCCAGCGCAAGATCCTCATCGTCAGCTACAGCTTCGGCAACGGCCCAGCGCAGGAAGTGCGCGTGAGCGAGCGCGATACGCTGCGCCTGCCCTGATCGCCCAGGCCGACTCCCGCTGGCGCCCGGGCTCCGCGTCGGCAGCTGGCTCGGCGCCAGGCCGCTGCCCACACCACGGGTAGGCGCAGTGACCCCGCGCCCGCCCAGCAGGCCTCCCCCGGCCTTCATGCCCGGCTGGACATCCCTGGCCTTGCCGCCCGCAAGACCCGTACGGACCACGCCTGGCGCCTGTGCAGGCCATGGCGGCATGGCCGCCGGCCAGGCCCGCCAGCCATCCCCCTCTGCCCACTCCCCTCCTCCCGCGCATCCCGCGCATCGCGCTCCCCGCCGCTTCGTGAGGACCTTCACGCAGCAGCCGGCCCGGCTCGGCCCTGACACGCTTGACAACTGACCACTGGTCATTTCAAATTCACGCATCAACTGACCATTGGTCATTTAACAGTGGAGCGCGTGATGAGCAAGACGAGCAAGCAAGCCGGCGAATGGTCCGGCCAATGGGCCCTGGTGACGGGCGCCTCCAGCGGCTTCGGCGTGGACTTCGCCACCCTGCTGGCCGAGCAGGGCGTGAACCTGGTGCTGGCGGCGCGGCGCACCGAGCCCATGGAGGCCCTGGCCGCCGAGCTGCGGGCGCGGCATGGCGTCGAGGTGGTGGTCGAAGGCGTGGACCTGGCTCAGCCGGGCGCCGGCAGCGCGCTGAAGCGGCGCCTGGACGGCCACGGCATCCCCATCGACATCCTCATCAACAACGCGGGCTACGGCCTCTACGGTCCGCTGCTGGCCCAGCCGCTGGACCGCACCCTGGACATGCTGCAGCTCAATACGGCCAGCCTCACCGAGCTGACCCATGTCTTCGGCGCCGACATGGCACGCCGCGGCCGCGGCCACATCCTGCTGGTAGCCAGCATCGGCGGCTATCAGGCCACGCCCACCTATGCGGCCTACGCGGCCAGCAAGGCCTATGTGCTGCTCTTCGGCGAGGCGCTCAATGCCGAGCTCGCGCCGCAGGGCGTGAAGGTGAGCGTGCTCTCGCCGGGCATCACCGCCACTAACTTCCTGGCGGTGTCCGGGCAGCGGCCCACGCTCTACCAGCGCCTGCTGATGATGAGGTCACGCCCAGTGGCGGCCACGGGCCTGCGGGCGCTGAAGGCGGGCACGCCCAGCGTAGTGCCGGGACTGGGCAACAAGCTGACCGTCTGGAGCGCCCGGCTGGTGCCCCGCCGCGTGCAGACCTGGATGGCGCATCGTCTGATGGCGAACTGAGGGGCGAGCGCGACGGCCGGCCCGGCTACCATGGCGGCACCCGCCATCCTCGCGCGAAGTCCCACAGCAACATCCCCGGCCATGAGCACCCTTCTCCTCCTCGGCTGCACCGGCCTGGTCGGCCAGCAGCTGCTGGCCCTGGCCCTGGCGGACCCCGCGGTGAGCCAGGTGGTTGCGCCCACGCGCCGGCCCCTGCCCACGCAGCCGCGCTTGCTCACCCCCCCGATCGACTACGAGCAGTTGCCCGCCAACGCGCCCTGGTGGCGTGCCGACGCCGTGCTCTGCGCCCTGGGCACCACGCTGCGCCAGGCCGGCTCGCCCGAGGCCTTCCGGCGGGTGGACCATGACTACGTCCTTGCCGCCTGCCGCCTGGCACGACACGCGGGAACGCCGCGCTGCGGTTTCGTGTCCTCGCTGGGGGCCGATGCGCACAGCCGCGGCCTCTACCTGCGGGTCAAGGGAGAGACGGAGCTGGCGCTGCAGGCCCTGGGCTTCGAGTCTCTCGCATGCGTCCGCCCGTCCCTGCTGGACGGCGGCCCGAGGCCGGACCCTCGTCCCGGCGAGACCCTGGCCCTGGCCCTGAGCCGCGGCCTGGGCCCCCTGCTGCCGCGGGGCTGGCGGCCGGTCCGGACCGAGCGCGTGGCCCGTGCCCTGTATGACGCGGTCCGCGAGGGCCGGCCAGGGCTGCAGATCATTCCCTCGGAGGCCCTGCAGGCATGAGCAAGACCCAGGCTGGCACGCCCACCGCCCGGCTGCAGAAGGCCCGCGCCCTGGATGGCGAGGACAAGGCCGCCCGCCGTGCCGACATCCTGGCCGCCGCCCGCGCCCTCTTCATCGCCGACAGCCGCCAGTTGCCCTCGGCCGCCCAGATCGCGCAGGCGGCCGGGCTGGCCAAGGGCACGGTCTACCTCTACTTCAAGACCAAGGAAGAGATCTTTGTCGCCCTCCTGGCGGAGGACTTCGCCGGCCTGCTGCAGGCCGTGCACCAGGTCTTTGCCGCGCCGGCCTCCCCGGCACTCGCCCTGGCGCACTTCGTCGATGGCTTCGTGGCCTACCTCGACGCGCGGCCCGAGCTGCTGCGCCTGGACGCCATGGCCTATAGCGTGCTGGAGCAGAACCTCAGCGACGCGCAGCTGCGCCAGTTCAAGATGGACCTGGTGCAGGGCCTGACCCGCACGGGCGCCTCCCTGGAGGCGGCACTTCAGCTGCCCGCCGGGCGGGGCGTGAGCCTGCTGATGCGCAGCTACGCCCTCACCCGCGGCCTGTGGCAGACCCTGGACTACCCGCCCCAGCTGCGCCAGCTGCTCAGCGATCCCGCCTTCGCCCCCATCCGACCGGACTTCCGCCAGGAGCTGCGGGCTGCCTTGGGCGAGTACTGGCGGGGCGCCCTGTCCGCCTGAGCGCGGCCCAGTCCTCGTTGCCGGCCAGCACCTCGATGGTGTAGCGGTCGCGCAGGGTCAAGACCTGGCCCTGCGCCCGCGCCAGCAGCCGGCCGTGCTGCGCGATCTCGAGCCAAGGCTGAGGGTGCCGGGATTGGACAGCCAGGAGGAGGCTGGGCAACCGACGGGCCACGCCACTTCGCAGCCTGGCGACCGACTGGCGTCGGGGGACTCAGGACAGGCTCAGGCCCCTCGCCGACGACCGCGTCACCGGGCCAGATGGCGGCTCAGGAAGTCCCGCAGGCGCGCGCCCACGAGGTCCGCAGCGCTGCCGAAGTCGGCATGCCCGGCGTCCGGGATCACACACAGCTCCGCGGGCACGCCCAGGCGCAGGGCCTCGGCATGCAGGTGCCGGGACTGCGCCACCGGGACCACGGCATCACGCTGCCCGTGCACAAGAAACAGGGGCGGCGCATCCGCCCGCAACCAGCGCAGCGGGCTGAGGTCGGACAGCAGCGCCGCATCCGGCGGCTGCCCCAGCAGGGCTCGCAGGTTGTCGTGCTGGCCCTTGCTGAATGCCGACGGGGCCCCAGGCGCTTCCCGCAACTCATAGCCGCCCCCATGGAGGACCAGGGCCTGCACCGACTCCGCCTCCCCGGCCCAGGGGGCATCGCCGGTCAGGGACGGCCCGGGCTGCAGCGCCACCAACGCCGCCAGATGGGCCCCGGCCGATCCGCCCAGCAGGGCCAGGCGATTGCCGCGACCGCCCCACTGCACCGCATGGTGGCGCATCCAGCGCAAGGCGCAGCGGATGTCCTCGCCCTGGGCCGGCCAGTGCGCCTGTGGGGCCAGCCGGTAGTCCAGGCTGGCCGCCACCAGGCCCCAGCGGGCCAGACTGCGGATCAGCGGCGCATAGTCCCGTCGGGACCCGGCCACCCAGCCGCCGCCATGCACCAGCAGGATCATGGGACGCCCGCCCGGCGGGGCTGGCGTCCCTGGCACGGCCAGGTCCAGGCGCAGGGGCTCGACGCCGGCCCGGGGACAGTACGCCAGCCCCTCCTGGACCGAGGGCTCCGGCGTGGCCGCGACCGCTGGCGCCCAGGGGCCCGCGCCCAGCAGCGCCCCCAGAAAGGCCATCGCAGCCAGGGCGCCGCCCCGGGACGCCGAGTGGCCGGCCAATCGCTGCTGCATACGGATAGAAGTCACCCCACCTCCCTGAACACGGCTAAGACGCCCCGCGCCTCCCCGGCCTGGCTCGAACTGGCGCGCCCGCACACGATACACGTGCGCAGCCCCCGACAGCCGGCGCATTCGCCCGCTGCGGAGCCTGCCTTGCCCGATTGCGCCGAGCGGCCCCTACCACCCGGCCTACGATGCGCCCCACGCCCCCACACCCTCGGGGGCAGGAGCCAAACCATGACCACGCTCATCACCCGTGAGCCGGCGCAGGACCTCCAGGGCTACGAGACCACCTTCGTCGCCGCCCAGTCCATCCACCTCGACGAGGCCACCCGCCAGCACCAGACCTATCGCGCCACGCTGGCCAGCAGCGGCATCGAGGTGATCGCCCTGCCTGCCCAGCCCGGCCTGCCTGACAGCCTCTTCGTCGAGGATGTGGTGCTCGCCCTGCCGGAGTGCGTGATCCTCACCCGCCCCGGCGCCGCCTCGCGCCAGGTCGAGGTCGCGCTCTTCGCGGCCGACCTGGCCCGCCAGGGCCTCTTCGACGGACGCCCCGTGCACGCGCTGCAGGCGCCCGCCACGCTGGAGGGCGGCGACGTGCTGCGCCTGGGGCGCACGCTCTATGTCGGCCTGTCCTCGCGCACCAACGCTGCGGGCGTCGCCCAGCTGCGGGACTGGCTCACCCCCCTGGGGTACTGCGTGCAGACCGTGCCGGTGACGGGCTGCCTGCACCTCAAAACCGGCGTCACGGCCCTGGACGATCACACCGTGCTGGCCCAGCCGGGCTGGGTGGACCTGTCTGCCATGCCCGGCCTGAAGGTGCTGCACGCGGAGCCAGGGGAGCCCTGGGCGGCCAACGTGCTGAAGATCGGCACGCAGCTGTTCATGAATGCGGCCAGCCCGTGCACGGCCGGGGCCCTGCGCGCCCGTGGTCATGCCGTGCAGTCGATCGACATCGGCGAGTTCATGAAGATGGAGGCCGGTCTCACCTGCATGCACGTGCTCTGGCGGGACTGAATGGCGGCGGGCCGCCAGCCTGGCCCCTACCCGGCCTTCACTGGCCTTCCGACATGGGTGGCGATGCGTGCAGCCGCGATGGAGGCATCGACGTCATCGGCGGAGGAACCCACGCTGATATCGGCGAACCAGCCGTTCACCTGCAGGGCCACGGACCAGCGTTCCGGCGCGTCGTCGCTGCCCCGGTGATGCCTCACCACGACCTGCACGATGGACTCGAAGGCCACCACGACACGCCCCGCGTTGGTCACCGCTTGCCGGCGCCGGTCGAAGCACAGCTGACTGTGACCGCCCTGGATCACCAGCCTCCACTCGTCCGACTGCAGGATCTCCAGCGGCCGTGCGCACGCCCGCGGCTGTAGCATCCGCCCCAGGAGCTCCAGGCGTTCGAGAAGCCGTTCCATCATGGCCGGCATGGTAGCTCGCCATCCTGGGAATAGTCTCGGGCCCTCACGTCCGGCAGGCCGGGCCCCGACACCCTGGCTGCCCCGACCGAGCTGCGCAGAGCCTCGCGACCAGGCCGCCTTCGTGCGGGGCGGCCCGGGAGGTTCAATCTCAATCGCCTGCCCTGTCCTGGTCTCGCCGCTCCCCCGGCCTCCGCCAGGCCGATGGAGACCAGCCCGCAGGCCTTGAGAGGGCGGGGAGGCGCCAGGTCCGCCGGAAGTAACAGTAGGTGACGATGGCCCATTCAGCGGATTCCATCGCGGTTTTCGCTGGCAATCACTCGGCAGGGCCGGTCCACGTCGCAGGCGGGCCTGTGGCGCGCTAGGATGCCCGGTGGGGGCCGACAGCGCCGCGCCCCCCAATGCTCACTGCCACGCCAGCCGACCGCGCCCGGCGCAGCGCCCCGACGGAGACACCCCATGAACCTGCCCCGCCGCCCCCGGCTCCAAGCCCTTGCCTCGTCCTGCCTGCTGGCCTCGGCCCTCGCCTGTGGCCTGGCCTGGATGCCCGCTCGGGCCGACATCGTGGTTGGCCAGACCATCGGCGTCACCGGCCAGGCAGCCGCCACGGTCAAGGAGGCCCTCAATGGCGCGATGCTATGGATCGAGCACATCAATGCCCAGGGCGGCATCAAGGGCGAGAAGATCCAGTTGCTGACCTTGGACGACGAGTTCGACGTGCAAAAGGCCGCGGCGAATGCCCGTGTGCTCATCGAGCAGAAGAAGGCCGTGGTGCTGTTCATGAACCGCGGCACGCCGCATACCGAAGCCATCATGCCCCTGCTGCAGCAGCATGGCATCGCGCTGGTCGCGCCCTCCACCGGCGCCATGCTGCTGCACAACCCGGTGCAGCGCTACATCTTCAATGTCCGCGCGCCCTACCAGCGCGAGGCCGAAAAGGCCATCGAGCATCTGCACTCCACGGGCACCACCCGCATTGCCGTGGTGCATGTGGACGACTCCTTCGGGCGCGATGCTTTGGAAGGCGCCACCAAGGGCTTTGCCAAGGCCCGACTGCAGCCGGTGGCCGTGCTCAAGGCTGATCGCGAAAAGCCGGCCTATGCCAGCCTGGTGCCTGCCCTGATGAAGGCGGAGACCCAGGCCGTGCTGTGGGTCGGCTCCAGCGTGGTCGTGGCCGAGGGCGTCAAGGCCCTGCGGGCCGCGGGCTCCAGTGCGCAGGTGGTCACGCTGTCCAACAATGCCTCGGCCGGCTTCGTCCGACAACTGGGCGACGCCAGCCGCGGCGTCATCGTGAGCCAGGTCTACCCCGGCGAGCGTGCGGTCAAGTACCCGCTGGTGCAGGAGGCGCTGAAGCTGGCCAAGGCCAAGGGCTATGACGAGCTCACGCCCGCCATGCTGGAGGGCTTTGCCGCGGCCAAGGTGCTGGCGGAGGCCCTGCGCCAGGCTGCCCCACAGTTCACGCGCGAGAAGGTGCTGGCGGCCCTGGAAGGCCTTCGCCGTTTCGACCTGGGCGGGCTGGAGCTCAGCTACGGCCCCGGCGACCACAGCGGCCTGGACTTCGCAGACTTGTCCATCATCGGAGTGGACGGGCGCTTCGTGCGCTGAGCTGCGGCCCGGCGCGCGGGGGCTCCGCTCAGTCCGCCTGCGAGCCCGACTGCGAGCCCGAGGCCTCGTCGCGGCGATCCAGTTGCATCACCACCATGGCGATGAGGACCAGGCGCTCGTCTCCGCCCAAGACCTCGATCTGGTGGCGGTCCCGCAGCGTCAGCAGCTTGCCTTGGGCGCGCGCCAGCAGCGCGCCGCCCTGCGAGAGCTCGAAGCTGTAGTCGAAGAAGCTGCCCTTGAGCAGGGCTCCTTCATGGGGGCCTCCCAGCACCCGGTACTGGCGCGTCCAGGACCACCAGCGCTTGCGGACAAGGAAGTCGCCCAGCTCGCCGCCCACCTCCCAGGTCGGGGACCAGGCGAGGATACGGCGCCGCACCGTGGCGAACTCCCGCCCTCCCTGGTGCAGACGCCAGGTCGGGGACAGCCAGGCCCATTCGCCCCGGGCCTCGTAGGCCAGCGCGCCGTCGGCGTCGGTCACCTCCAGGCGGCCGCGCAGCGACAGCAGCTTGTTGGCCATGCTCAGGACACGGGTCATGGGGCGGGCACCTTCCTCTCGAGGCCGGAGGTTCCGGATCGATGACCAGGCAGCGCTCAGCGCAAGCGCGGCGCGCAGCTCAGGCCGGCGCGCAGGCCCAGCTGCTCCAGCCCGGCTCGGTCGTTGCTCAGGGCCATTCTCTTGACCCGATCGAAGTCGGACAGGGAGGCGTCGGCCACGCATTCGCAGAAGTCGCGGAACTTGCCCGGCTGGGTGGCAGCCAGGCGGCGCAGGGCGGCATCACCCCGGGTGTTCACGCTGCCGGTGCAGCCGGACACCAGCGCCTGACGCAACTCGCCCATCGTCACATTGCCCGAGAAGTTGGCCGAACTGGTCAGGCCCGGCAGGGCCGAGGAGGTCCAGCGCAGGTCCAGCTCGGCGCTCTTGGTCGAATCCGGGCAGGGCTGGGACTGGTAGGTCGTCTTGCCGCTGCTGTCGGTGCACTTGAACACCTGCGCGGCGGCAGGCAGGGACGCGACGGCGCCCAGCAGGAGAACCAAGGTCAGGCGCCGAGGGCGCAGGAGCAGGGAGTGAAGCAGCATGGAAAACAGCCAAGACGCCCGGTCATGCCGTGACCAGCCGCGTTTCATGAGTCTGGATTGTGCCGCCGCCGCCGCCTCTTCCGAATCCGGCGAAGTCCTACTAATGGGGGGACGTGACACCGCAGGGCAGGCCGAACTGACCTGCCCGGCTTCTCCGAGACACTGATTCCAAGAGAAGATGGCTCCAATCCCCGAGGAGCCCATGAGGAAGAGTCGATTCACGGAAGAGCAGATGGTGGCGATCCTGAAAGAGATCAACGCAAAAAAATGGTGAGCCCGCTGGCTCGACGTGCTCAGATCGCCTTCGCTCGCGAGCGTGGCCTGAGTCTGCGTCGGGCTTGCGGGCTGATCGGCATGTCGCGGCCCACACCCAGCTACGAGCCTCGGCTGCCCGCCAAAGATGCCCCAGTGATCGAGGCGATGAAGGCACTCTCTGCGCAGTACCCGCGCTACGGCTATCGCCGCATCCGCGTGTTCCTGCGTCGCAAGGGCTTCGAGTTGAGCTGGTCGCGAGCGCATCGCCTATGGCGCCAGGCGGGCCTGCTGGTACCCAGGAAGCGGCCTCGCAAGCGCATTGCATCGGTGCGTCCGCGCATCCACACACCCTTCAAGGCCAACATGGTCTGGGCCTACGACTTCGTCTTCGACACCACGGCCAGCGGGCAGCAGATCAAGTGCCTGACGGTCGTCGACGAGTTCACCCGCGAGTGCTTGGCCATCGACGTGGCGGGATCGATTCGCTCCAAGCGCGTCATCGAGGTGCTGTCGCGCCTGGTGAGCCTGCACGGCGCGCCGCTATTCATGCGCTCGGACAACGGTCCTGAATTCGTAAGCCTTGCCATCCTGGAGTGGATCGCCAGCGCTGGCATTGCCACGGTGCTCAACGATCCAGGCAAGCCCTGGCAGAACGGCACCGACGAAAGCTTCAACGGCAAGTTCCGCGACGAATGCCTGTCCGTCGAATGGTTCCGCTCGCGCCGCGAGGCCTGCGTCGTCATCGAAACCTGGCGCCAGCACTACAACGAGGTCCGGCCACACAGCAGCCTGCAATACTTGACCCCGGCGGAGTTCAAACAGCAACTCCGCCAAGACCTGCAACCCGCCATCTTCTAGGAATTACTGTCTCGATAAAGCCGAGCAGGTCATCATCCGTGTTGTGGATGAAGGCGCGAGGGGCGACGCCTAAGCTGCGGTGCACGGTCCGTCGGTCTGCGGGTCGCAACACCCTCAAGGAGGAAGACCATGCCCATGACGATCACCGGATTCAATCCGACCCACGGGCGGGAGGGCACGGACGTGACCCTCACGCTCACGGACATGCCCCCCGGCGCCACGCTCACCAACACGGACGTTCTCCTGAGCGGCACGGCCGTCGGCGACATCACCGCCGTCGATCCGATCGGCGGGACCGTCGAGATCACGATCGGCAACAACAACCAGAGCGGCGAGTTCATCGTGCTGGTGAACTACAACGAGCACGCCCAGAGCGCCGGCATCTTCACCGTCGACAAGCCGCAGCACGAGCCGATCTTCACCAACATGCAGCCGCGTCAGGCCACGGCCGGACAGACGATGGTGACCCTGAGTGGCCAGAACCTGGGCGAGGTCGAGTCCATCCGCATCGGCGGATCGGCGGTCATGAACATCCTGCACACCGGCAACACCATGATCCGGTTCACCGTGCCCCCGACCATCGAGGCGGGCCAGCAGTACCGCGTCAGCGGGCAGAGCCAGCAGTACGGCATGGTGAACGTGCCCTACATGCTCGACGTGCAATGAGCGGCACCGCCGCTCCAACCCATCACACGAGACAGCCATGAATCAGCAAACCATCATCGATGCGTGGGCCGACATGAAGCCTTGGGTCGAAGGCACTCTGCCCGGCCTGGCGCGCGGCACCGCGATTCCCAACCAGGTACAGGACGCCGGCGACATCGGCGCCTGCAACGCCTTCAACTCGCCCTACGGCGAGCAGGGCGGCGCCGTTTGGGGCGGCGACGGCAACGCCGCCATCACCCTCTCCGCGCTCACCATCGCGACCTTGTCCGGCGTCCAGATCCAGCCGGCCACCTTCATCGATGCGACGACCGTGCGCCTGCCTTTCAACTTCAGCGTGCTGGAGGTCGATGGCAGCTATGGCTACTCGCAGCCCTGCGCGCTGTACGACATGGGCCACAAGACCTCGCACACCACGGCCAACGGCAACGGCACCATCACGCAGCGCATCTCCAACAACAACCTGGCCTACATCGCCAAGGTCGGCAACGGCCTGACGCTGTCGGGCCTGCAGGTCGGCGGAGAACCAACAATCACCGTCAACCCTGGCACCGGCGGCCTGCCCGGATGGATCGTCGCGATCGGCAACTTCTTCTCCACCTTCCATGAGGCTGACGCGATGAAGAGCGTGGTTCAGGACGTCTTCGTCGGCGCGGGCTTCAGCCAGACCCTGATCGGTCTGCTCAACCAGAAACTGCGGAGCTGAATCATGAGTAACACCAACGAATCGCTGCGCGTGCTGATCGTCGATCCGCAGGGAGAGCGTCCTATCGGCGCGTTCACCTATGCCGGGAGCGATTTCAAGGGCAAGGGACTGTGCGGCGTGCTCTACGCCGGCAGCTACGAGTTCACCCCCGACGGCGGCGCGGCCGTGCGGATGATCGCCACGATCCCGAAGGGCACGCGCATCGGCCAGGACCTGATCACCGAGGAGGAGCGCACGCGCGAGCTGAACTTCCATCTCACGTCGCGACAGGTCGCCGGCGATGAGCTCAAGTCGCTGATGCTGCCCGGCTTCGGCCGTGCGCGCCTGCGCTTCGCCTTCGGCACTCGGCAGGTCGCCACGAGCTGAGCGCTCGCGCTCCGGTCCGCCGGCCGCGCCCGAGCGCGGGCCGGCGGCGCTTCGTCCCCCCTCTTCACGAGGTACCCATGAGCACTGCCTTCACTCTCACGGACTCGCCGCCCCAGGCAGCCAACCCGCTGCAACTGGGTCAGACGCTCTACGCGGTGCAGGACGCCACCTTCATCGCCCCGGCCCGAGGTCAGACGAACGCGCAGTACGCGCGCATGCTGGTCAACGGTCAGGGGGCGTCCGCGCTCGAGACGCTGGTCATCGATCCGATCGAGACGCTGCTGGACGTGCGCTCGCTGCCGGACATGCACAGCGGGACCCAACCCGTGTTCACTCTCGGACGCACCACGCTGCGCATGATTCTGGCCGGAAGCGGCGGCACGGCCGCCCAGCAGAGCTGGCCCCTGAGCCTGCCGTCCCTGCTGTCGATCATCGGCCTGGACCCCACGCTGACCGATCGACGCGTTCTGCTGCTGCTGGGCCAGGACAGTGACGGCATCTACGTCCTGCCGTTCGATTGCGACAAGGGTCTAGCGGGCACCCCAGCGCACCTTCCCAAGATCGCCGGCACCGCGCAATCCGCGACGCTGGTACGGCAGCAACTGCAAGCCCATCTGGTGGTCCTGACCGCGAACGGCGCATCGCTGCAGGCGCACGATCTCGGCCAGAGTTCGTTCGGCGCCAACCCGGCACCGGCGGTCGCCACGACGCTGACGCTGGGCACTTTGCAGGCCGGCGCCACGCCGACCGCCCAGGTCGCCGCGCTGCTGCCGGGCGCGGACCAGCAGTTGGCGGTGGCCTATGCGGACGCCAGCGCCACCTTGCAGCTTGCGTTCCTGGGCTGGAGCGCCGCAGGCGCGCTCACCGCGCTGTGCGCGCTCTCGCCGGCCAAGGTCGCCGTGCCGGTCGGGCCCGCGCTGTCGGCGATGGTGCCGGAACGGCCGGTGTACCGGATGGCGTCGGCCGACCTCTGCGGCGCGGGCCAGGATCAGCTCGTCGTCGGCTATTGCGCCACGTTCGCTGACACCGTCGGCTGCGCGGCGCTTCTGTTCGCGGAGCTGCAGGCGCATGCGGACCAGTCCGTGTCGGCCTCGCTGTTGAGCACCTACGCGATCGCCAACTCGGATCAGCAGCCCCTGGCCTCCATCGACCTGCATCTGGCCGCAGGCGTCTTCGGCGAGATCCTGCCGGAGCATGCGAGCGACGCCGCGGGCGGCGACGCCGGCGTGATGGGCATCGCGGTGTTGGGCGGCGGCGCGACGCTGGCGCAGGAGATGAAGGGCGAGGCCTCGCTCTTCGTCGCACTGGTCACGGTGGACCCGAGCTCCAAGACCTTCCCCACCCTGGGCAAGTCTGCGGCCGTTCCCGAGCAGCTTTCCGTGGTGGCGACCGTCGATGCCGACCTGCCGAGCTTTTTCGCCACCGGCAGCGACGTCAGCGGCAACAGCGTGTTTCTCGGCCCGCCGACCTTGTCCCAGACGCAGGGCAGTCGCGGCCAACTCCTGGCCGTGGTAAAGGCGCCGCCTTTCGAGGCCGGCGTGTCCTCCAGCCCGCCGACGCTGACCTTCACCCAGAGCTCCAGCCAGATGTCGGGCTACAACGTGTCGTCCAACAAGATGTGGATGTTCAGCCAGGACACCGGCACCTCGATCGGCATCGGCAGCCTGCAGCTGTCCCAGCAGGTGAACAAGTCCTACGGCCACGGCTTCGACCAGCTCAAGGACAACTCCACCACGAACATGGTGCAGACCAGCAGCGTGGTCAACACGCAGGACCTGCTCGTATCCTACGCGATGAGCTACGACGTCTGGGTCTACCCCGTGTACCGCAAGGCGCGCCAGGGAGCTCCGGACGGCACGATGGCGGTGATCTTCCCGCAGACGTCCTCTCCGGTGCAGACCCTGCTGATGGGCGACGACCCGAGCATCGGCTACCGGCCGCGCTCCCAGGCCGGCATGCTGATGAGCTACGTCAACCTGCAACCCGACGGCTTCGACGACTCGCAACTGCTCTTCAATCCGGTGTCGTACCCGGTGGACCGCGGCCAGGGCGGCACGACGGTGACCTACGACCAGACCAACATGGTCACCGAGAACACCACCAAGACCTTCATGGTCCACAACAGCACCACCGACAGCGCCCACTTCTCGCTGAGCGCCACGCTGTTCGATTACGTGCCCGTCAACTTCGGCCTGAACCTCAGCTCGAATAGCAGCTATTCGGACACCGACGTGCAGACGACCTCGCTCTCGCACACGACCATGCTGAGCATCACCATCATGTCGGGCAGCGTGCAGGACGACGCCTACCTCTACCAGGTGACGCCCAAGGTCTACCAGCACGACACCATGGGCTGCCTGATGGTCGATTACACGGTCACGATGGATGGCAAGGGGTGGGCGGGCTACTACGCGGCGCAGCAGAAGGTGCCGCAGGTCGTCCTGATCTCGCTCTATCCGGACTCCAAGAATCCGCTGCTGGCGGGATACACCCGCGCCATCGGTTTCACGGACCGCCAGGACGGGACCACGGACATCACGGTGGAGGTGCTCAACAACGCGATGCAGCCCGCGCTGGAGGTCGTCTGCGACCTGTACCGCGGCGCCCCGCAGGTGGTCGGCCCCTTGCTGCTGCCGCCGGCCGGCGATCCGGTGGCCACCCAGACGCTGGCGGCTCTGGGCGGTGGCAGCCGGCACACTTTCACCTTCAACCAGAAACTGACGCCCAACGACCAGATCGCCGTCAAGGTCCTGCCAAAGACGCAGGCCCCCCCGGCGGTGAACTGGGCGCTCTACCCGGCCTCGGCCTTCGCGTCATGGGAGGGCGCGCCGACGGGCTGAGCGCGGGTGCGCGGCGAGGTCGCGCGGGGGCGCCCGACTCCTATCATGCACACTTCGCCTCATTCCCGCCTGCCCCCCGCCCGATGAAAAGCACCTTCGACGAACTCGCTGTCCTCGCCTGAGGAGACATCTGCACCTCAAAAGCAATCTTGGCCGAAGCTCGCTCACAGAAAACATCAGCAATCCAGGACTCTCCGGCTGGGCAGTTTCCAATTCGCTCAGTGGTGACGACCCAGCCCGCTCTCTTGGCGGCCTGAGCGATGAGACTCTTGCAGTAGAGATGCTCAGGGCTCTCGGGGGCGGTCGTGCAGTCGCCCTTGCGGGCGTGCGCAAAGAAGTAGTTCCCGAGGGCGCTGGTCTTTGGAATCGCCATACTTTCGCAGCAGGGCATGTGCAGTCCCAGCGCCTTATAGCTCCCTCGCAGCTCGGCCCACCGAGCTTCATCGTACTCAAAGGCCTGAAAGACTCCTATGTCACTGACTGCTCGTAAGGGCATGGTGGTCTGAATGCTGCACGGATCGCGTCGCATCATAGGACGCGACTCAAAAGGTAGGCGTTCTATTCGTGAGTGCCAATTGGCAAAAAAAACAGCCCCGGATCACCGGGGCTGCTGCATAGCCGAAGCGTTTGAATCCTGAAGGATCCGCTTCTACGTCTGACGCGAGAGGCATTGAACGCCACCCGTCGCTTTCAACTTATGGGTCCAGAACTTTCAGGTTATGGGGCCAAGCTTTCACCTTATGGGGCCGCGCACACCTCATGTGCGCGGCCGCATAACGTGAAAGTCGCGCCTCTATGAAGCAGTGAGGGCGGTGACCTCTTCCGGTGAAAGCGTTTGGCCCTTAACCGTGAAAGTTCCAGTTTGAATGGCCGCATAACATGAAAGCACCTTGTGCAGCGGTGACGCTGCGCCCTGGGCACCGCACACAGACCTTGGGTCGATGCATCGTCGTACGTCATGCGAACGACGGGCGACGTACACCGCTGTATAGCTAGGGCCTCGACCGGCCCACATGCGCAGTTGGAGGCGCGACGCACGCGGTTACAATTCTTGGCGGGAGGCGCACAGATGCCAGAGGGAGCCAGTTCCGCATTGCAGGAATTTGAGGTCATAGAGGCCGATGACGCCTTACATGACTTCGGCGGCGCCCATGGTGGCAAGGGACACGACTTCGCTGCCTTCTGGGTCATCCAGAGAGTCACGGAACTCGAGCAAGCCAAGCTCACTGACTACCTCTTCGTTTGCGAGTACATGCAGGACGTCGCTGAGTTCGACTCCTGTACTGCGCCGACCAGCGTCCAGCTCTACCAGCTCAAGAAGAAGGAAGACGGCTACTGGACGCCGCTGACCCTAACTGGCCAGTCCGGCAAAGCCAAGAATCCCAAGTCCGACAAGCCCATCTGGAAGCTCCTGCGTCACGTTCGAACGGTGAAGAACACCCAGAGCAGGGGCGCCTTCATCACGAATGCCAAGTTCGATGTGGCGCTGGCGACAGGTCAGAGTTCAGTCAACGACACGCGTATCAGTCTAGACAAGCTCGACGAAGAACATGCGATCAAGCTGAAAGCCGCCATTGCCACCGCTGAAGGCGTGAGCCCCGACGAGATCGACCTGAGCACTGTCGAACTCCGAAGCGAAGCGATTGCCATAAACGACATGCAGCGGCATGCCAATGGCGTCATGCTGGACTTCCTAAGCACCGTGGCTCCTGAGCATGCCGGCCAGGCTGCGTCGCTGGTGGACACGCTCTATGTCCAGCTCAAGAAAACCGCCCGTCGCACCGAGAAGTGCGCCAACTGGGACGAGATCGTCGGCCGCCGCGGCTTCACCCGAGCGCGGTTTCAGAAGGCAGTGGAGGACCTCAAGACAATTCCAGACCGTGCGTCAGCGCGCACCAAGCTTTTCGACAAGATAAGCAAGGAC
Organism: Mitsuaria sp. WAJ17; assembly: GCF_014174515.1. Taxonomy (GTDB): domain Bacteria; phylum Pseudomonadota; class Gammaproteobacteria; order Burkholderiales; family Burkholderiaceae_C; genus Roseateles_B. The sequence continues at coordinate 3,286 of NZ_JACJUG010000038.1, read as the reverse complement.
TGGCGCAATGGCGACTGCATTCGGGCGATGAACGCACTGACCCGCTGCGCCCGCGAGAAAGTCCTTGTAGGTGAGGCCAGCCGCTGGAACACCAAGGACGTGTTGCGGCACATGTTCGAAGTGGCCGATGCGCAAGCCTGGTCAGACCAACAACGCTTCGAGACGGCTTGTGTACTCCTCACCGATGAGCGGTGCGATTTGTCCCTGGATGAAATAAGAGCGCTTTCTATATTCGAGATGACCGAATGGGACCTAAGCCAAATCCCCGCCTAGTTCTTCGCGCCTTGCGGAAGCCATCAAATGTCAAGCTTGCTATTCAAACGACTCAGAATCTGCTCCGAGAGCGAGCAAGCAGCAATGGAGCTGGAGTTCCATCGCCACAAGACCCTGTTGTGGGGCCCGAACGGAGCGGGGAAGTCGGCGGTCCTGAAATCAGTCTTCCGAGCGTTCGACGCTGAACCACTCGGCGTCCTTCCTGGCTGGGACTACGCCGCCATCGTCGCCGTCGACTTCGAAGTCGATGGAGCGGCCTTCACAGCAGTCCGTCGGGAGGACTTGCGAGCCTTGTTCAGGCAGGACCAGTTGGTCGACGCGGCGACCTCCAGCCTCGCGTGGAACCAGCTCTTCGCCGAGGCGACTGGCTACAAGCTCAACCTGGTCGACCGCGACGGTCGCTTCCGTCACGCATCGCCATCCACCTACTTTCTCCCCTTCTTCATAAACCAAGACGGGTCATTCGAGAAGGGCTGGGAGACGTTTGAAGGGTTGAAGCAGTTCATGTCGCCGGCGGCTCCGACGCTGGAGTATTTCGCCCAAGTGCGGCCGTTGCGGTACTTTGAACTCAAGGCCAACGAACAGGCGGTCAAGTCGAAGGAGTCTGACCTCAAGGTGGAGCTGGGCACCCTTCAGCGAACACGTGCGCGGCTGAAGAAGAACTTGAAGACCATCCCGATCAAGATTTCTGAGCGAGAGTTCCAGGCGGAGGTCCGTGAACTCACGACGCAGCTGGCCGACCTCTCGAAATCGCAGGACGACCTACGTCGCGCGATTGTTGAGGACCAGGACGCCGAGGCTGCGCTTACGCAACAGATTCGGCTGTCGGAGGCCGCGCTGAAGGAACACGCGGCAGACTTCAGGTTTGCTGCTGACGTCTCCACGACCGAGCACCGTTTCGTGTGCCCGACATGCCACGCCGAGCACGACGATTCGTTCCACACATTCTTGGGGCTGGCCGAAGATGCACGCGAATTGGTGGTTCTTAAGGGTCGCCTGGAAGGCATGCTCGAATCGACGCGGCAGCGGCTTGAACGCAACCGTCGCAAGGCGGTTGGCCTAAAGGAGAACTACGCACGTCTGCAAGGCCTGCTGGCGACAAAGCGCGGAAGGCATACGTTCGACGATTTTTTGAAGAGCCGCAGCGCCTTCGTCGCAGACGAGCAACTGGCCGCTGAAGAGAACGCGGTCGCAGAGGAACTTGGCGCGCACTCGCTGTCGCTACGCGACATCAAGAGCGAACTGAAGCAGCTGACAAAATCACACGACCCGGAAGAAGCACTTGCGGCCTTCCGAGGTCACTTCCAGAGCACCATCGTCGAGCTGGATGCTGACAGGCCGGAAGACATTGAAAAGTGGCGCATCGACAAGCGGCCCTACTCTTCAGGCAGTCGGCGAGCTCGCGCGACCATCGCCTACTACGCTGCGCTGTGGAGGACCATTGAACGAGGCCAGCTGCTCCCGTCGCCCTTAGTGGTCGACTCGCCAAACCAGGGGGCGCAAGACCGGAAGCACCTGCAGGTACTTCTTACCTCCATAGCCGCAACAGCACCCAAGAATGCGCAGGTCATCCTTGCCCATGAGGAAGAAGCGAAGGAGTTCGAGGCTGACAAGGTTGTCCCATTTCCGGAAGGAGGGCGCATCCTGTCTCGGGAAGAGTTCGGGAAACTGGCCCCTCAGATGTTTCGGTACATCGAAGCCGCTCGGACACGCCTCGCTAACATCGAAGCAGATACCGAATCGTGACGCGGAGCTAGTGATGCTCGAACCGGCTCAGAGCTGCAATACCCGCGCCAGCCGAATGCATAGCCGGTCATTGTCCTTCGAGCGCTCGCAGATGTGGCCGATGACCTCGTAGGTCATGATGCCCGTCTCGGCGCCATGACGTATGACGAAGTCCGCCCCTCCGCTCAAGCCGTGAATTGTCAGGAATTCCGGTTCGTGACCATGCCTAACCCATTTGTCCCGCTCGACCTGGCACATGAGATGTGTGTAGCGCGGGATGGCGGACGCGCTGCATCAGTGGCCGTGACAGCCGCGTCAGCGTGATCCTGACGGTTCGGCCGCCGCGCGGGCCATCGACTACAGCCTCAAACGATGGATGACGCTGACACGCTATCTCGACGACGGTGACCTGCCCATCAACAGCTGGGTGAAGCCCCTCATCCGCGTCATTGCGCTGGAGCGGCAGAGGCGGCTGCCGACCGCGCCACACAGCCGCATCGGCGAACTACTGCCGCACCGATGGCAAGCTGGCGCTGCGACACTGGGCGCATGAGCACCAAGTTCAAGCGCGCCCTGCCCCGCATCGCCTACCAGCTGCGCATCGAGCTGCAGCACATCGAACCTCTGATCTGGCGACGCATCCTCGTACCAGACACCATCAAGCTTGCCAAGCTCGACCGCGTCGTGCAGGCCGCCATGGGCTGGACCAACAGCCATCTGCACGACTGGCACATCGAGCAGCAACGCTACGGCATCCCGGACGACGAATGGGCGGGCAGTGGAGACATGCGAGACGAGCGCAAGTTCACTGTCGGTGCCGTGCTGGGCGAACAGGTCAACGAGTTCATGTACAGCTACGACTTCGGCGACGGGTGGGATCATCGCATCACGGTCGAGGAGCGGCTGCCGATCCAGGAAGGCTGCAACGACTGGCCGATGTGCCTGGCCGGCGAGAACGCATGCCCACCGGAGGACGTCGGCGGCCCACCGGGCTACATGGACTTCCTGCGGGCCATGCGTGACCCGCGGCACGAGCAGCATGCCGAGTATTGGTCCTGGTGGGGCGGCCCGTTCGACCCGACGGGCTTCGGGATCAACGCGGCCAACATGGCAATCCGCAAGCTGCGCTGACGTCGCGGGCGTCAAGGAGGGCTCGCCGGCCGTACATGGACGCCCCCGTTTGCCAAGCTTCCAGTTCACTGCCGCACGAAGAAAAGATTGCACCCGTACATTCGGACTTCAGATGCGAGACGAGCTCGCTGTCCCTGATGGGTTCTGCTGGTCGGCG
>NZ_JACJUG010000037.1 GCF_014174515.1 Mitsuaria sp. WAJ17 | reverse complement strand
GCCGGCCTTCACGGCGCCCGCCACGGTGGTGCTGCGCGTGCTGCCCGGCCCCGAGGCCGCGCTGTTCCACCCCGAGGCCATGGCGGCGTTCTGGCAGAACGGCTGGCGCATGGGCGCTCGCAGCAACCGCATGGGCAGCCGGCTCGACGGACCCGCGCTGCGCCGCCCCGATCGCCCCGACCAACTGGCCGAACTGCCCTCCCATGCCGTGCTCCCCGGCGTGGTGCAGGTGCCGCCGGACGGCCAGCCCATCGTACTGATGGCCGACGCCCAGGCCACCGGCGGCTACCCGCGCCTGGCCGTGGTCATCGAGGCCGACCTGCCGCGGCTCGCCCAGTGCGGCCCGGGCCAGAGCCTGCGCTTCCTGCCCGCGGACGAGGCCCAGGCTTGCGCCGCCCGGTCGCACACACGGGATGCGTTGCGCTGTCAATGCCAAGCTCTGCAGGATCTCTGAAGCCATGGGCATCGACAATCCCGGCATGCTGGAAAGCCCTGAACCCGCCGCACTGGATCTCAATGCCGACCTCGGCGAGGGTTGCGCCGACGAGGCGCAGATCCTGCCCTGGATCAGCTCCGCCAACATCGCCTGCGGCGGCCACACCGGCGATGCCGCCAGCATGCGGGCCTCCGTCGCCCGCGCCCTTGAGCATGGCGTGGCGGTGGGCGCCCATCCCAGCTATGCAGACCCGGCGCATTTCGGCCGCCGGCCGCAGACCGTGGCCCCGGCGCTGCTGACCTCGCTGCGCGGCGCGCTGGCGCGCCAGCTGCAGGACTTCCAGCAGGCCGCGCAGCGCGAAGGTGCGACGCCGCGTCATGTGAAGCCACACGGCGCGCTCTACAACCAGGCCGCCCAGGATCCGCGACTGATCGAGCTGCTGCTGGAGCTGCTGCCGCGCGAAGCACCTGGCCTGGCCCTGGTCGCCCTGGCGCGCAGCCCGCTGGCGCAATCCGCGCGCCAGGCCGGCCTGCCGGTGCGCGAGGAAGGCTTCGCCGACCGCCGCTACACCGCGGCCGGCACCCTGCTGCCGCGCGGCGAGCCGGGCGCCGTGCTGGCAGTGCTGGAGGACGGCGTCGCGCAAGGCCTGGCACTGGCCCGGGGCGCCCCCATCCCGGCGCAGGACGGCAGCCCCCTGCAACTGCGCATAGACACCCTCTGCGTGCATGGCGACGGCCTGGCCGCGCTGCCCCTGGTGCGTGCCCTGAATGAATCCCTGCGCGCCGCCGGCCTGTCCGTGCGTGCCCCCGCCTGACCCCCGCGCATTGCTCGTCAAGACCTGACCCCCATGAACCTCGCCCAGTTTCTGCCCCTGATCGGCATTCCCCTCATCGTCGTGGGCTTCGCCCTGCGCTTCAACGCCCTGCTGGTGGTGCTGGTGGCCGGTGCGGTGACCGGGCTGTGCGCCGGAGTCGAACCCCTGGCCCTGTTGGAGCTGTTCGGCGAGAAGTTCATGGCCAGCCGCTCGCTGGCGCTGGTCGTACTGCTGCTGCCGGTGGTGGCCCTGGTAGAACGCCACGGCCTGCGCGAGCATGCCCAGGCCTGGGTGGGCCGGCTGCGCGGCGCCAGCACCGGCCGGCTGCTGATGCTTTACTACCTGCTGCGCCAGGGCACCGCTGCGCTGGGCCTGACCAGCCTGGGCGGGCCGGCCCAGACCGTGCGCCCCCTGCTGGCACCCATGGCAGAAGGCCTGGCCGTGCAGCGCCACGGCCCGCTGCCGCCGGCCCTGCGCGAGCGCATCCTGGCCCACGCCGCCGCCTGCGACAACGTGGCCCTCTTCTTCGGCGAGGACATCTTCATCGCCTTTGGCGCGGTGCTGCTGATCCACAGCTTCATGCAGCAAAGCGGCATCCCGGTGGCCGAGCCCCTGGTGATCGGCCTGTGGGCCATTCCCACGGCGCTGTGCGCGGCGGTGGTGCACCTGTCGCGGCTGTCGCGGCTGGATGCGCAGATCGCCGCCGCCCTGCCCGCTGAGCCGAGCACCTGGGAGGCCGCATGAGCAGCCCCTTCGTACTCATCGACTCCGGCCTGATCCTGCCCCTGGTCGGCGTGGTCCTGCTGGCCACGGCCCTGGGCTGCTGGCGCGAGGCCGGCAGCCCGCGACGCCTCTGGCGCGGCCTGTTCTGGGCCCTGTTCGGTCTGCCCTTCCTGGTGGGCGACCTGATGCTGGGCTCGCTGGGCAAGCCCCTCACCCACCGCCTGATCGGCCTGTTGGTGCTGACCCTGGGGCTGATCGCGGGCATGGGCTACAGCGCCGGCCCGGGCTCGCCGCCCTCGCCCAAGGACCAGCAGCGGCGCCGGCAGCGCGCCGCCCTGCTGGGCCACCGCCTCTTCCTGCCGGTGCTGGCCATCCCCGTACTGACGGTGGCGGGCGTGCTGCTCGGCCCCCTGCTGCGCACCGCGCAGTGGAGTCTGATGGCCCCGCAACACCTGACCCTCGCGGCCCTGACCCTGGCCTGCCTCAGCGCCTTGCTGCTGGCCTGGCGCGTGACGGGCGACTCGCCGCGGCAGGCGCTGCAGGCCTCGCAGGGTCTGATCGAGTCCATCGGCTGGCCCCTGCTGCTGCCCCTGATGCTGGCCATGCTGGGCGGCGTCTTCCTGGCCAGCCACACGGGCCAGGCGGTCGAGACCCTGGCCCGTTCCCTGCTGCGCCCGGACAGCAAGGCCGCGGTGGTGGCCGTCTACACCCTGGGCATGGCGGCCTTCACCATGGTCATGGGCAATGCTTTCGCCGCCTTTCCGGTGATGGCCGCGGGCGTGGCCCTGCCCTTCCTGATCCAGGGCCGGGGCGCCAATCCGGCGGCCGTGCTGTCCATCGGCATGCTCTGCGGCTATTGCGGTACCCTGATGACGCCCATGGCAGCCAACTTCAACATCGTGCCCGCCGCCCTTCTGAACCTGCAGGACCGCCATGCCGTGATCAAGGCACAGCTGCCGACGGCCCTGCTGCTGCTGGCCCTGCAGACCCTGCTGCTGTACCTGATCGTCTGAGCCCCCCCCCCGCCCTTCATGAGCACGCCCGATCGCATCCTCATCACCGGCTTCGAGCCTTTCGGCGGCGAGTCCGTCAACCCCTCCGCCCAGTTGGTGCTGCAGTTGCAGGGCGAGCTGATCGCACCTGGCAGCCGCGTGGAAGCCGTGGTGCTGCCCTGCGTGTTCGACGTGGCGCTGGCCGCCCTGGAGGCCCATGTGGATCGTCTGCGCCCTCGGCTGGTGCTCTGCTGCGGACAGGCGGGAGGGCGCAGCGCCCTGAGCCTGGAGCGCGTGGCCATCAACCTGGACGACGCTCGCATCCCCGACAACGCCGGCGCGCAGCCCATCGACCGCCCGGTCCAGGTGGCCGGCCCCACCGCCTACTTCACGACCCTGCCGGTCAAGGCCATGACCCAGGCCCTGCGCGGCGCGGGTCTGCCGGCCGAGGTCTCCTACTGCGCCGGCAACTTCGTCTGCAATCACGTCTTCTACGGCCTGATGCACCTGGCGCAGCAGCGCCCCTGGCTGCGCCAAGCCGGCTTCATGCACGTCCCCTACCTGCCCGAGCAGGCGGCGCATCACCCGCATGCCGCGTCGATGGCGCTGCAGAGCATGGTCAGCGGCCTGCGCCTGGCCCTGCTGACCGCCCTGCAGACGGCCGAGGACCTGCATGTGAGCGAAGGCACCATCTGCTGAGCGGCCCGGCAGGCCGCCTGTGCTCGACCCTGCGCCCCAGATTGACGGGGCTTGCCCCTGCGCGCGGCCTGCCTTTAAGCTGGTTGCGACAGGGGCCCTGCCACAGCGGGGTCCAGGCAGTCAGGGAGCCTGGCATGGTCGATCCTTCTCGCAACCACCTTCGGCTGCTGGGCCAGGGTGAGCCCACGCTGGTGTTCGGCCATGGCTTCGGCTCGGACCAGTCCGCCTGGACTTCCGTGGCCGAGGCCTTCGCGGGATCGCACCGCGTGCTGCTCTTCGATCACGTCGGCTTCGGCCGCTCCGACCGCCTGGCCCATTGCGGCCAGCGCCACAGCTCGCTGGACGGCTATGCGCAAGACCTGCTGGACCTCCTTGAGGATCAGCAGCTCCATGACGTGGTCTACGTGGGCCACTCCATCGGCGGTGTCATCGGGCTGCTGGCCAGCCTGCTCCAGCCGCAGCGCTTTGCCCGAATGGTGCTGCTCAACGCCTCGCCGCACTTCATCGACGGCCCCGGCTACCGCGGCGGCTTCCAGCGCCGGCAGATGGCCGGCCTGCTGGCGCAAATGGATGCGGACTACCCGGCCTGGGCCGCCTTCCTCGCGCCCGTGGCCATCGGGGAAGACAACCCGACCCACTACATCGAGGACTTTGGCCGCGGCCTGCACGCACTCGATCCCCTGATCGCCGCGCGATTCGCCCGGCTGGCCTTCTATGTGGACTGTCGGGCTCGCCTGGCAGAGGTTCGCCACCCCTGCCTGGTCCTGCAGAGCACGCATGACGCCTTCGCGCCCGTCGAGGTCGGCGAGTACTTGCAGCGGCAGTTGCCCCACGCCAGGCTGCAGCTGCTGGAGAACTCCGGGCACTGCCCGCACATCACGCACCCGCAGCTGGTCATCCAGGCGCTGCAGGAACTGCTGGCGCAGCGCGAGGAGGCCGCGCGCACGGCCTAGCCGGCTGCCCGCACAGGCTCAGCGCAAGGACTTCACCAGCGAGTCCATCAGCACCTTCAGCGAACGGTCATGCCGCGTGATCGGCGGTACCGGGCGCGGCACGCCCAGTAGCTGGTAGACGGCCATCTGCGCGGCCCGCACCGAGTACTCGACAGTGAAGACCACATCGTCAGCGATCTCGACGAACTGGCTGACGAAGGCCATGTTGCGCGAGCCCGGCGGCATCGGCAGCGGCCGATCCGCATGGGCGCGGGGCATGAACATGCTGGTGATGTAGGGCATGCGGCAGGGGATGCACACGGCCCGGTCCAGCACCTCGGGGTCGAGGTTCAGGTGGCCGCGCAGCTCCTGCAGGATCTCGGCGCCGCTGCACTCGCTCATGGGCTTGGCCACGAAGTCGCCGATGCGGTCCGGCTGCAGGGCATAGCCCCAGAACACCTGCAGGCCCTCGGGCTGGCCGCGGAAGTGCGGCTGGTGGTAGAGCACCACGGACATCTGCCAGGCCGAGTCCTTGAAGGTCACCAGGCCGCCGGTGCCGGCGCGGTTGCCGGTGAAGGCCTCCATGTGGTCGAAAAAGGCCGGCTGCGCGCAGGTGACGGTGAAGGACAACCAGTAGGACTCCGTCAGCCGGCTGTTGAAGGCGGCCGGATTGCCGAACTGCGGGCGGCCCTCGGCCAGCTTTTCCCACAGGGCCCAGCCCTGGCTGTCGGCCTTGGTGAGGCGCGGGGCGGGCGCGCTCATGCTGCCCACGCTGGAGGCATCGGTCATGGAGGCGTTCTGCACGAAAACCAGGTCCTCGGGCGCCAGGACCACGGTGCGCTCGCCCTGGGCGTCACGCAGGGTGAGGCTGCGCGCGGCGGTCTGGCCGCCCTCCTCGTCCAGGGCCACGTCTGTCGCGGTCGTGCCGTGCACGAAGTTCACGCCACGCTGCAGCAGCCAGGCCTCCAGCGGCCGCACCAGGGAGTCGTACTGGTTGTAGACCGTGCGCTTGACGCCGCCCAGGGTCTCGATGCGCGGGAACTCGTTCATGAAGCGGTGCAGGTAGCGCTTGAACTCCACCGCGCTGTGCCAGGGCTGGAAGGCGAAGGTGGTCTGCCACATCCACCAGAAGTTGGTGTCAAAGAAGGCCGGGGAGAGCCAGTCGCTGATCTTGCTGGTGCCCAGGGCTTCCTCGCTGGCTTCGGTGAGGCGCAGCAGCTCCAGTCGGTCAGCGTTGCTGAAGCCCATGTGCGAGACGTCCAGCTTGTGGCGGCGGCGGTCCACCAGGCGGGCTCGGGAATGGGCGGGGTTCTGCTCGTTGAAGCGCACGGTCTCCTCGTAGACCGAGAGCTCGGGCTGGTCCAGGGAGGGAATGGACCTCATCAGGTCCCACAGGCACTCGTAATGGTCCGTGGTGAGCATGCGGCCGCCGCGCAGGCTGTAGCCCTGCTCGGGACGCCAGGCCGCATCCAGGCTGCCGCCGCTGATGGGCTGGCTTTCGTAAATGGTGATGTCCGTGCCGGGCACGCCGGCGTCGCGGATCATGAAGGCGGCGCCGGCCAGCGAACCGATGCCGCTGCCGAGGAAATAGGCTTTCATTGAAATGCTCCCTGTGAAGAACTGGATGCGGCCCATTCTTCGCGGGGGCGGCGGCGCTGACTTGATTCAGGTCACCCCGGACAGGCGGAGTGAGAGCCCTCTCTAATCTTCACAGGACGCGTCAAGCCTGAGGATGGCGTGCCTGCCAGGCGCGCAGGGCCTGGCGGTAGGCGTCCATGGCCAGGTCGTGGGTGTCGAAGATGCAGGGGGCGCAGCCATTGCCGCAGCAGTCCTCCAGAGCGGGCGGCTGCGGCGGCTGGGGCATGGGGTCGTCGTCAGGGGCGGGGGCGGTGGGCAGATGCATGCGGGGGATTGTCCCGCGTCTGGTGCGCAGGGCGTAACGCGGTCCGACGCGGTCCGACGTTCTGGCGCATGGCGCATGGCGCATGGCGACGATCCGGCTAGCACAGGCCCGATTGTGGCCACTGCGGCCACAATCCGGCCATGGCACAAGGCAAACGCATCTCCGTCGATATCCACCCCAGCGCCCTCCAGGCAATCCAGGCCCTGGGCGCGGCCGCACGTCAGGCACGGCTGCAGGCAGGCGAAGGCCAGGCCGCTGCGGCGGCGCGGCTGGGCGTGCATGTGCAGACCATCGGCCGCATCGAGGCCGGCGAGCACGGCGTGGCCATCGGCCACGTGCTGGGGCTGCTGGCGCTGTACGGGATCACCGTCTCGGCCCATGGGGCTTCGGCGCCCCCGGCATCCGAGACCGGCGCATGACGCTCGCGCCCCTGGGCGGACTGCAGATTCCGCGCTTCGAGACCGAGCGCCTGTGGCTGCGCCCTTTCCGCGAGGCGGACTTCGACGGCCTGGCCCGCTTCTTCGCGAGCCCGGTCTCTGCCACCTATGGCGGCCCCTGCTCGCGCGAGGAGGCCTGGCGCAAGTTCGCGGCCTACCTGGGCCATTGGGCCCTGCGCGGCTATGGCCCCTGGGCGCTGGAACGCCAGCGTGACGGTACCTTCATCGGTCTGAGCGGCCTATGGAACCCCGAGGGCTGGGTGGAACCCGAGATCACCTGGGCCCTGCTGCCCGAGGCCCAGGGGCATGGCTACGCGACCGAGGCGGCCCGAGGCGCCCTGGCGGCAGCCTACGGCCACTTCGGCTGGCGCACCGCCGTCAGCGTGGTGGCCGAAGGCAACAATGCCTCCATGGCCGTGGCCCATCGCCTGGGCGCGCGACTGGAGCGGCGCATCCCATTCCGGGGTGGGCAGGGTCTGGTGTACCGGCATCGCGGGCCCGGCGAGGGCTGAGCACCGCGCCGACGCGGGCCTCGTTCCGGCGCCTCAGCCTACTGTCGCGCACCTTGTGCGAGGACCGGCCCTCGCGCGGCCAGGCCTCTGGAGGGCAGCAGCGGCACGGGGACGGACACCGACACGGTCAAGGGCGGGTCGGCCGGCCGCGCGCGCGCCGCGACCTCGTCATACCAGTAGGCCGCTGGCGCCATGCCCTCGGCCAGCGCCTGCCAGGTACGCTCCAGGGCCTCCACCAGGCGCCGGCTGGCACTGCTGTGCAGCCAGCGCGCCGTCAGAGCCTTGAGCGTCATCTCATGCACCGAGCCCAGCCACAGCGCAGGCGGCAGCTCGTGCGTCAGCGGCAGCACCTGCCCATCCGACTGCAGCACCAGCACAGGTGCCAGGGTCGTCAGCGCGGACGCCGGCCAGGCAGGCACCAGGCGATCGCGATGGGCGCGGATCTGGTCCTGGCTCAGAGCGTCCACCTGCACCCGCACACCGCTGCGCGTCTGCAGCGCCTGCGCCAGCCGCTGGGCCTCAACGATGGCGGCCAGCAGCTCCTGACCGTCGGGCCGCGCGCCCAGCAGCGTGTCCCGGGCGCGCCCGTGCAGCGTCAGCGGATGCACCTGCACGCTCTGCGCGCCGTGCGCGGCGGCCAACCCCACGACGTCCTCCAGTTCATCGACGTTGTGCTGGGTCAGCGTGAAGATGAAGCCGAAGGGCGTGCCCGTGGCGCGGGGCTGCGCCAGCAGGTGCAGAGTGCGGGCCAGCGCACCGGGCTGGCCGCGCAGCGCATCGTGCGTGGCCTCGCGACCATCGACGGAGATGGCCAGCCGGTCCAGCAGCGGCGCGATGGCGGCCCAGCGACGCGGGCTCAGCAGCAGGCCATTGCTGGTAAGACTGGTCAGCAGCCCGAGCCGGCGGGCATGCAGCAGCAGGCCCGGCAGATCCTCGTAGAGCAGGGGCTCGCCGCCGGACACCGCCAGCTGCCGGTAGCCCAGCGCTGCGGCGTCATCGAGCACCGCGCACAGCAGGGCCAATGGAAGCTGCTGCCTTTCCTTCGGTCCGGACGCGGTGTAGCAGTGCGCACAGGCCAAGTTGCACAGGCGTGTGGGATGCAGCTGGATGATGGGCGCCACGCCCGTGGGCCCGGCACAGCCCTGCTGCAGCACCGGGCGCACGATGGCGCCCGGTGCTGTCCAGGAGGCAAAGCCCTCAGCCACCCACGGCTCCGCGCAGGCCGAGATGCGAGATGCCGCCTTCCAACACATTGCCGGGCTGCACCACATGGCCGAAGTCCAGCTGCATGCGGATCAGGTCCGGCCAGGGCGTGCCATCGATCAGGATGCGCGGCGGCTTGACCTCGCCGCCATGCATACGGTGCCACTTGAGCCAGAACAGCAAGTCGTTGCCGCACATGGGCACGTCATCACCCGCGTAGCTGAGCGAGAGCCGCATGCCAGTGGCGTTGGCGCCGCCGTAGACCGTGGCTTCCTCGATGCGGGCCGGCGACTTGTCCATCGCCTGTGCGATCTCGCGCACGGACTCCTCGGTCAACTGGCGGGCCTTCCAGGCGGCCAGCAGCTTTTCCGAACCGCGTTGCTTGTCTATGTTCATGGTGGGACTCCCTTGATGAGGGGCAAAGGCGGCCGCACAGGACGCGCGGCTTGGCCTTCAAACTCTAGGAGTCGCCCGCCGCGAAGCAGCCCACGACCTAGGGAGGCCTGGCCCGGAGTGCGCGCCAACCTAGGGGGATGCCAGGGTGCGGGGTTCCCACAGCGAACCACTGCGCAGGCTGCGCGGTCCCTGCCTTAGGCAAGCGCTGGCATCAGGGCGGCCACGCAGGGCTGTGCAGCGCCAGCTCGCTCTAGACTGCGAACGGCCCCTTTTTCCGCTGCCCTCATGAGCTCCACACCGCCCCTGCTTCCTCGCAAGTCCCCGCGCCAGCGCCGTTCGCAGCTGACCGTTGCCAGCCTCCTGGAGGCCGCGGCTCAGGTCCTGGAGACGCAGGGGCTGGAGGGTTTCAACACCAATGCAGTGGCCGAGCGCGCGGGCGTAGGTATCGGTTCGCTGTACCAGTACTTTCCGTCCAAGGACGCCCTGACCCTGGCCCTGCTGGAACGCGAGGCCGCCCGCTTCGAGGCCGATGCCATGGCCGCGCTGGAGGTGCCAGACGGCCCCGCCGCCCTGCGTCACCTGATCCGGGCGTCCGTACGCCAGCAGCTAGAGCGTGCCGAGCTGGCCCGGCTGCTCGACGAGCAGGAGGGGCGGCCCGAGCTGCGAGCCCATCTGGACAAGGGGCGCTTCGGCCAGCTGATCGGCACGCTGCTGCAGCGCCCGGGCCTGCCGCGGCAGGCGGACGCCGCCCTCGCCGCTGCCGATGTCGCCGCCCTGATCCGCGGCCTGGTGGATGGCGCGGGCGAGCGACGGGAGACCGATCTGGCGCACCTGCAGCGCCGCGTGGAGGCGGCGGTCTTCGGCTACCTGAATCAGGCCGCGTCCGCGGCACCGGGCGGGCAAGGCCGTGAATGCGAGTCGGGCATGCGGGCCGGCCCCGGACCGACCTGATTCCGCCGGGTTCCGCCGGTCTGCCCCGCGCAGTGTGAATGCGAGTACCGAGGCAGGGGCCTGCTCCCTAGCATGAGCGGACCTTTCAACGCACGGAGCTTCCATGCCGCACCCGACCCGCCAGCGCCCCGCCACCATGACCCTGAACCACCTCAGCTTCCCCTCGCCCGACCTCGAGGCCACCACTCGATTCTTCGAGCAGCAGCTGGGCTGCACCGTGCACCGCATGGGCGCCGTCAACTTCCTCAAGCACCAGGACTTCGACATCGTCATCGAGGACGGCCGCCTCCATGGCCTCGGCGCCATCGCCTGGCCCCACAACTTCCACATCGGCTTCGAGCTGCCGACCCGCCAGGCCGTGGTCGATCTCTCCGAGCGCCTCACCGCCCAGGGCCTTCGCTTCACCCAGACCCTGCACCACGCGATGCGGGGCACGCGCTTCTTCTGCGAGGCGCCGGGCGGGCTGGTGATCGAGGTGAACACGCGGGAGGATGCGCAGATTCCCCTCACTTGAGCCCGCACGCTGCCTGGCGTTTCAGCTGCCGGCGCACAGCTTCTTGAGCGAGGCCAGGCCTGCATCACCGGCCAAATTCGGCAGCTGGCCAAGGGCGGATTTCAACTCGGCAGCAGCATCCCTGGCCTTGGCGTTCTTGGGATCCACCGCCTTGGCATAGCTGACTGTCCAGCCGGCGATGCTGTCGCCGACCCTGGCCCTGTAGGCCAATGCCAGCGTCTGCGCCTGTTCCGCGATCAGCTGGGACTGCCGACCGGCCTTGGCTGCATCGCCCAGCAGGCCGCTGCGCTTGCCGGCATCAGGTTCGACAAGGGCCGCGGCAGCACTGGACTGCTCGCTAGCAACCAGCATCGCCGCGGCCTGGCGGCATGCCGCGGGCAGTGCGGCGGGCAGGCCGGTGGCGCTGAAATCGACGGCCTTGATTCCCATCTCATCCTCGCCGGGGGCCGAGGCGGGCCTTCGTTCCCTGAACTGCTGGACCGTGCCCTTCATCTCGTCCACGGCGGCGGCCAGGCTTGCAAGAGCCAGGTTGAGCATGGGCAGCGCCGCTGGATCGCCAGACGGCTTGCCCCCGCTGAGCTGCGATCCCGCCAGCTTGGGCATGTGCTCCATGAGGGCCTTGCTCCTCTTGAGCAGCTCGTCTGCGGACACGTCCTGACTCAGCATCAACTGGTTGGCCGCCTTCAGCTTCGCGATCATGCTCATGCCGGTGTTGAGCCCGGGGTCGTCGAAAAGGCGGATCGCATCGGCCGCCTGCTGAAAACCCGCGGCCACGGAGCACTGCCCGTGGTAGTACATGGCGTCCTTGATGGCCGCTTCAACGGGGTAGTCGGCGTAGGCCTTGGCCTGGCCTGCATGCTGGATCTGCTGGTAGACATCCCGGCGGCGCTTGTCGATGCTCTCGATCACCACGTGCGCGGCCAGGTTGGAGAAGAAGTCCTGGTTGTATTCCGCCCGTGCCCCACTGGAGATGGCCGCGGTGCCTGCCCAGTTGCGAGCCGCACCGACCGAGCTCACAAGCGCGCCGGCCGTGCCGGCCATGGTCGTCAGGATACCCAGGCCGAAGTTGGTGCGGGAAAAGCTGCGTTGCAAGCCGATCTTGAACGCCGAGCAGCGCTGCTCGGACGATGCGAGCAGGCGCTCCTGCATGGCATTGCGGGCCTGTCTGCGCTGGTCTTCGGTGGCTCGCTCCACCCTGCAGGCGAAGTAGCGGACCGAGCGATCCAGGCGCGTGCGGTCCTGGCTGGCGAATTCACCCCCTTCAAGCTGCTGGTCGTCCGCGACGCCGCCACGAGCCCATCTGGGCGTCATCTCCGCCTGCTGCGAACACACGTCATCCCGCAACTCTGGTGCGGGGGCATAGCGCAGCAGCAGATAGCCCAGGTCCACCGGCTCGACCACGTTGCGGTCGGTGAGCTGGAACGCCCCGGCGGCGTCAAAGCCATTGGTTTCCCGCGTGTACTGGCCAATGCTGCTGCAGGCCCCCAGGGCCGAGGCCCCCAGCGTGACGCAGCCCAGTCGTAGCCAGCGCCAGGACCGTGCGCGGACTGGCGTCGTCCGCAGGGTGGTTGTGAGGGTTGTGGTTGTGGTGGTGTTCATGCGTATCGCTCCCTGAATAGTGGCGTGACGCGGCCCGGCGCCCTCGCCCGCCGTAGCCTGGTTCAACGGGGCGTCACCCTCTGCTGCGGGGCGGACCTCGGGATCGGCTCCAGCACCTGCACATCGATGGAATCCACCCAGCACATGGCGCCCGAGCTGGCCTCGGCCAAATCACGCTGGGCCAGCAGGGTCAGGGACAGGCGCAGCTCGCCGTCCGCTCCGATGCGGGCTGTGGTTGCTCCGGCCAGCGGCTCCTCGGGCGAGTCCGGCATCAAGGCAATGCGACGGCCATTGGCCCAGACCATCACGTGCGCCAGCCCGCGGGGGCCGCCGATCTGGCTGCCCCCACGCACCTGCACGCTGACCCAGCCCGTTCCGCGGCAACGCACCCGGCCATCGGCACGCACGGCCTGGGGAGTGGCGTCCTGGTCGTCCGGCTGGCTGGCGGCTTCCAGGCCGGTGAACAGGATGGACAGGGCCCGGCCGTCATCGGTTCGGGCGCCGCTGACGCCCAGTTCGACCTTGTCAAAGCTGGCTGATTCAAGAGTCAGAGACATCACGTTCTCCCTGTAAGTGGACGTCTCCAATATGCTGGGTCTGCGACCGGCCGGCGCCCCATGGGTTGAGGGCAAACGCTGGTTCAAGGCACGAAGTTGTCGAGCCGGCGTCATCAGCTTGTGGGATGCTGTTGATTGACAGCCGCTTCACCATGACGCCCATGCTGCGCAGCCATAACGTCTCCAAGCGACGCCTGGCCCAGCTTCCGGCCCTGCTGGGCGCGGGGCTGGCGCCGGGGGACTTCATTCCCGCCCTGTTGGAGGCCTTGCACGAGGTCATCCCCAGTGCCCGCAACCTCTTCGACCACACGGACGCCCAAGGCCGCCTGTTGCACTATTACGTCGAAGGCCCGGTGGACGATGGCATTGCGCAGCACTACTTCGAGCACTTCCACAACCGTCGCGAGGCGGACTGCATGCCGGCCTTCCAGTCCCTGGCCCTGACGCCGGGCGGCGTGCGCAGCGCCCGTCCGCTGATGACGCCCGCGTTCTACAACTCGGCCCTGTACCAAGAGATCTGGAAGCCCCAGGGCCTGCACAGCCGCATCGAGGGCGTGGTGCGCGATGCCAGGGGCCAGCTGCTGGGCAGCTTGGTGCTGTACCGAGGCCCCGAGGACGCGCCCTTCAGCGCCGACGAGGAGCAGGCCTTGGCCGCCGTGCTCCCCTGGGTGGCGCGAGGCCTGCAGGCAGGCATGGCGTCACAGCCCCTCATGTCGCCATGCAGGCCCCGGGATGCCGCTGCCGTCCCGCCCCCGGCAGGCCCCGTGCCAGGCGCCGCGCCGCGCTACCTCCCCGCGCCAGAACAGGCGGAGACCCTGCTGCTGGATGCCCAAGGCCAGCTGCTCAGTGCCACGGCCGGCGCGGCACGCCTGCTGCTGCTGGCCACCGGCGGGCTGACCATCGACACGCTGGCGGACGGTCGCGCCGGGATGGAGGCCGCGCTGAGGCGCGTCTTCGCATCCGACCTGCCACCCGTCGGCCGAGGCCGCTCGCTGACCCTGATCAATGCCCACGGCCGCTTCATCGCCGAGGCCCGTGCCCTGCAGGGGGCGAGGGACTGCCCGGGCTGCCCCACCACCCTCGTCACTCTGAGGCGCCTGGAACCTCATGCCGTGGCCCTGCATCGCGCCCTGCGCCAGCTCCCCCTCACCGCGGGCCAGCTGCAGGTCTGCGCGGCGCTGTGCCAGGGGCATGGCCCGGCGGGCATCGCCCAGCTCCAGGGCGTGGCCCACAGCACAGTGGTGGATCACATCCGCAAGATCTATCGCGCCCTGGGGGTGGGCAGCGTGCATGAGCTGTGCAGGCGGGTCGAGGGCGAGCTCTCAGTGAGCCACTGAACCGACCGTGGGGCCGTCACGTTCCGGGGCCCTGGCCGACCCGCGGATCCTGAAGCCCCTGGGCCCGGGGAGGACGGGGGCAGCGCCTCACTGCAGGTGCCGGCCCCCCCACCCTCCAGGCCTGCCCCGCAGCCTCCGTCGAGAAGCGCAACTGCTTGAAGTGCTCGATCACATTGATGGCGCACCCGCAGGTGGCGTCAGCTCGGCGCCTAGCATCTGCGCACCGCACACCGCGGCCGGCGCGTGGACAATCGCGCAGCGCACCGCCTGCCCTCACATGCCTGACTCACTCACTCGCTCGCCCCATCCCCTGAATCCGTACCAGCAAGCCATGGCCGAGGCCGCGGAACAGGCCTACCAGGTCTTTGGCGCCCTGCCCCGTCCGGAGCGGTTGCGCAACCATGGCGGGCCTTGGCGGGACCACGAGTTCGAGGCCCTGATGTGCCCGCTGCCGCTGCGCGAAGTGAGCGCCAGGCTCTTCTACTCGTACTTTATGGACCCCTCGCTCGATGGTCATTCGAGCGAGGAATTCCTGTACTTCCTGCCCCGCATCCTCGACCTGCTGGCGCGAGGCGCGGTGCCGCACATCGCGCTCGAACTCACGTTGGATGATCTGAGGCAGTGTCAGGAGAGCATGCTTGACGCGACGGCGCTGGATCTCCTGCATCGATTCACCCTGGCGTACTTCAAGAATCTGGTCGGCCCCAATGAATGGCAGGCGCGATCGGCCAAGCCGGAGGACGATCCGCTGGATGTGCTGGCCATGACGCATCTGGCCGGCCTGCCCGTCCAGCCGCTGCTGGACTGGTGGGTGGCGTCCGATGACATCCGGTCCAGCCAGCATTTCGTCCAGTCTGCCTACTGGAACTGGTGGGGGCCGAGCTGCAGCATGCACGCCTTCCTGGAAGATGAGCCCGGCTTCCTGGCCGTGCTGCAGGCCTGGCTGGCAGACCCGGCCGTGCGGGCGCGCTGGCGGGACAAGCTCGCCGAGCCGGCCTTCCAGGACCTGGCACGCCGGGAGTTCGGCTTCGGCCCGGTACCGATCAGCGAGATGCTGGCGGTGGCCCTGGCCGAGCTGGGCTGAGCCCCCGCGCCAAGGCGGACCCGCAAGCGAGCGGCCGGGCTGCCTCCTCCAGCAGCTGGCCGGCTCATTCGGCGCGGTAGACCCCATGTAGTAGGACAGCCGCGAGCGGCACTCGACCGCCGAGAAGAGCCGGACCAGCCGCCCTGCCGCCAGGCCGTCGCTGGCCATCACGCTGCGGGCCATCGCAATGCCATGGCCCTCCGCCACGGCCTGCAGTACGGCAGCCGAATCATTGATGCGCAAGGGGCCGCGCGACAGGCGGGTGCGCACGCCGGCGGCCTCCAGCCCGCTCGCCCAGCCGCGGAAGCCGACAAGGCGGACTGGGTGACGGGGGCAGTGTGGGATGTAGATGGCGGGGCGATGGCAGAGAGGAACTGAGGACCGCCCTCCCTCGCTAGAGCGCCAGAGCCCGGACCTGCCAGGCGCTGCCCTCGTGTCCGAAAGGCGTTGCGGAGAACCGCACCGGCAGGAAGCGCTCGATGACCTCGAAGTTGGTCCTCGCATGGGGCGTCAGCTCGGTGCAGGTGAAGGAGGCCTTGCCGCCCCGCTGCCACAGCGCCAGGGCCAGCGGCAGGGCCCATTGGTCCGTCAGGTGTGGGCCGAGGGCGGCCTCGCTGGCCTGGTAGGCCCGCACCTCGCCCACCACCGCCTGCGCGACCTGCTCGGCGCTCACGCCTTTCTCGCCGAAGGCGGTGAAGACCTCGGTGACGTGCTCGTGCACGAGCGTCGCAAGCAGCGCGTTGCCCGGCCCTTCGTTCTGCCGCGTGGCTGCCTCGCGCAGCTGCGCCTCATGCCAGCCCAGGCCCGCACCGAGCTGCTGCAGCTCGCGGCGCGCGACGGAGCGCGGCAGGGCGGGCGCGAAGCACTCGGCGTGGGCCTCACGCAGGGCGCCGCGCTCGTTCAGGTCGAAGGGCTGGAGCAGGTCTCGCGCCGGCCAGAGGACGGCCTCGATCTCGCCCCCGCCGGCGGGGTAGAAACCCATGCGGCGCAGCACGAGCTCGGCCTCCGCGCCCAGGCGGCGCAGCAGGGGCGCGTAGCTTCGATCCAGGAAGTGGAAGGGCGGCGCCATGGGGTTGTGCGTGCCACCGCCCAGCTTCACGCGGCTGGGTGCCTCGGCCATCATCAGCGCCGGCCAGACGGTCTGCAGCACCAGGGTGCAGCTGCCCGCCGTGCCGACGTTGAAGGCGTAGTCGCCCGCACGCACAGGGCCCGGCGTGAAGTGCAGGGTCTGCGAGCTGAGCTCGGCGCCCAGCACCTGCGCACCGCACACCGCGGCCGCCGCATTCACGCAGGTCAGGTGCTGGCGCATCAGGCCGGGCTTGGGGCGGCCCGCGCGAATCCGCGTCAGTGCAAAAGGCTGGCCCGTGCACATGGACAGGGCCAGGGAGGTTCGCAGGATCTGTCCACCGCCCTCGCCGGTGGAGCCGTCGATTTCAATCATGTTCTTCTCTCTTCTTGTCATTCTGACGCCACTCAGGCATCGTTCCAGTCCGGACTGTCGAAGTGCAGGACGGCCTCCTGCAGGTACTGGTCCAGCGGCCAGCCATCGGCCCGAAGCCCCTGCTCGGGCAGGTGGCTCAGCGCATGAGCCAGCTCGGCTTCGATGAAGTCGTGCAGCACCACCCAACGCGGGCTCGTCGCGGACTCTCCGGCGCGCATCTTGATCGCCAGCAGCGCATTGAGCGCGTCCAGCACCCGGCTGTCCGTGAGCGTCTGGCTGGCCAGTTCGGCAAAGCGCATCGGCGGCACGCCGCGCCCCTCGCGTATCCATCGCGCGGCCAGCAGCGGCCTGATCACATAGAGATACTTCTTGTAGCGAACCTGCTCGCCGTAGAGATGCTCGCGCAGGTTCTTCCGGGCCATCGACACATAGTGGTGATAGCCCCGCACCGGCGAAAAGCCCTCCTCCGCGAGCCGGCGCAGCCGCGTGACCCAGCCCACTTCCTGCCGGTAGACGACGGGCGAACGCAGCCACTCCAGCAGCGTCGGATTGGAGTCCCGCAGCAGCTGCAGCGTCTTGCGAAGGTCCCAGCCGTTGATGTCCAGATCCCCGCTGATGGGATGCTCGATCACATCGCGGCCCGGCGCCACGCTGAGGTACCAGGGCAGGCGATGGACGTAGATGAAACGGACGTCGTAGTCGCTGTCCGGCGAGGCGAAGCCCCAGCCGCGGCTGCCGGATTCGCAGGCGAAAAGCACCTTCACTTCATGCCGCCGCTCCAGCGCGGCCAGCTGCTCCAGCACGGTAGCGCGCATCGTCTCCGACACCGGATGCGCGCTGAGCACCGCTTCCTCCTTCATGCACTCTCTCCTCTGTTTCTCTTGTCCGGCGAGCGCATGCACGAAGCACCGTCCGCTCACCCCTTCACGCACACCACCTGCTTCAGCGTGTGCACCACTTCCACCAGGTCGCTCTGCGCGGCCATGACGGCGTCGATGTCCTTGTAGGCCATGGGGATCTCGTCGATGACGTTGGCATCCTTGCGGCATTCCACGCCCTCGGTCGCCTTGACCTGGTCCGCCACGGTGAACAGCTTCTTAGCCTTGGTGCGGCTCATGACGCGGCCCGCGCCGTGGCTGCAGCTCTCGAAGCTCTCCGGATTGCCCAGGCCGCGCACGATGAAGCTGCGGGCGCCCATGCTGCCGGGGATGATGCCCATCTCACCGCGCTTGGCACTCACCGCGCCCTTGCGGGTGATGAACACGTCCTGGCCGAAGTGGCGCTCCTGCTGCACGTAGTTGTGGTGGCAGTTCACGGCCTCGACATGGGCCTCGAAGGGTTTGGTGATGACCGAGCGCACCGTGGTGATCAGGTGGGCCATCATCACCTCGCGGTTCTTCATCGCGAACTTCTGGGCCCAGGACACGCCGCGCACGTAGTCGCCGAAGTACTGGGCGCCTTCCTCGAAATAGGCCAGGTCCTGGTCCGGCAGGTTGCGCTGGTGGCGCTCGGCGTCCTTCTTGGCCAGCTCGATGAAGTGGGTGCCGATGGCATTGCCCACGCCACGCGAGCCCGAGTGCAGCATGAACCACACGAAGCCGGCCTCATCGAGACAGACCTCGATGAAGTGGTTGCCCGTGCCCAGCGTGCCCAGGTGCTTGTGGTTGTTGGTGTTCCTCAGGCGCGGGTGCAGCTCGCACAGCGCCTCGAACTCGTCCACCAGCGTGGCCCAGGCCTGGTCCACCAGGGTGGGCGGGTTCTCCCAGCTGCCGGCGTCGCGGCCGCGGTGCTTCGGGGTCAGGCCGTGCGGCACGGCACGCTCGATGGCCGAGCGCAGCGGGCCCAGATTGTCCGGCAGGTCCTCGGCGCGCAGCGTGGTCTTGGCGGCCATCATGCCGCAGCCGATGTCCACGCCCACGGCCGCCGGGATGATGGCCTTGAGCGTCGGGATCACCGAGCCCACCGTGGCGCCGATGCCCAGGTGGACATCGGGCATGGCGGCGACGTGCTTGAAGACGATGGGCAGCTTGGCGGCATTGCTCAGCTGCTGCATGGCCTCGGGCTCGACGGGGACGCCGTTGGTCCACATCTTGATGGGGACGCCCCCCTCGGGCTGTTCGATCTTGTAGTTCATGACTTCCTCTGGTCTATTTCGTTCATTGTCTTTTGGTGGACGCGACGGGATTCGAACCCGCATCAATGCAGCAACCATGGTTTCGAGGCCGATGGCCGATGGCCGAGTGGGCGATTGGGCGATTGGGCGATTGGAAACGCGCGCCAGTGACAGACCCGTCATCGGGGCCTGCACCTGCATCCTCAACCGTGCTCGCCGACCCGCTTTCCTGCTGCACCTGGTCTTACCCAGGCTGCCGGCATGACTAACATTTTTGGCAGTGGCGCTCCCTTCAGTGCCAGCGCGCCCGAAATCAAAAGGCGATGCCTTGTGGCGACAAGGGACGGTGAAACGTCGTGCTCTACCGCTGAGCTACGGTCCCCCTGATACGGGACCGGCGGGACTCGAACCCGCGACCACGAGCTGAGAAGGCTGTAGTTCCACCTGCATTCGCCGCAGGGCATCTCAAACAAAAAGGCGCGACAAGGGCAGCAAGACACTGCCACTGGTTGCCCAGCTGGGGACTTGCACCCCCGGCGTACCGGATGTAGTCCTGCCTGCATTCGCGCTGAAACTGACGGTCCCCGCGTGGCGACGAACAGTGGGTGAGACTCGTTTTTGGATGTAGTCCCACCGGCATTCGCCACGCGACGACGCGTGTCGTGTTGATCGGTCAGTGCCCCGGGCGACAAGAGTTGCAAGAGCGGCCTACGGGTTCTCCGTTGCGGGCTTGCGGGCCCGCGCGGCCAAGGGGCGCTGTACTCCTACAGGCATTCGCCCGGGACACCTTCCAACGTTGAGGGCCGTGGCCTTACTGCGCGGCCAGCGGCACCTTTTCCATTTCGCCGACCCAGTGATCGGCGTCCATGGTGCCGGCGATAAAGCGGGCCACCATCGTGAACACCGCGTCCGAGAAGCCGCCGACATTCAGGATGTCGCGCCGCTCCGCGGCCTGCGTGCTCGCTGTCGGCTGGATGTCGATGCACACCAGGCGCGCCTGGGGGTTGCGCTGCTTGAGCACCTCCCACTCGCGCAGGGTCTGCGTCGCACCGTGGCGTGTGGCATCGACCCAGGACTCGTTGTCCGAGACCAGGATCACCACATCGACCGCGGCGCGCTCCTGGTTGAGCAGGGCCAGCGGTGCGCTGCAGTTCGTCCCGCCACCGCCGATCCGAGCCAGCGCCTGTGCATTGCTCATCACCGAATCGCGAGCGTTCAGCGACAGCTTCACCACACCCTGCTCGAAGGGCAGCACCCGGGCCTGCCGGTTTTTGCGCAGCACGGCAGCGGCCACCAGGGCGGCCACGTCGATGCAGCGCACGGTCGACGTCGCCGAGCCGCGATGGCCGGTGACGGACGAGCTCATCGAACCCGACACATCGGGGCACACCACCACACGGCCGGCCAGCGCCGGCACATTCGCCAGCGACAGCTCCATCGCGTCCTGCAGCGCCTCGCGCACCGGCGCCGGCACCGTCTCGCCCGCCGCCTTGAAGGCCGAAAGCAGCTGGTAGGGCATCACCTTTGCCTTGGCCACGGCCTGCGCGTCGCTCAGCTTGGCGGCCACGGCCTCGGCCATGCCGGGCAGCTCGAACACGCCGTGCCGGGCGAAGGTGTTCAGGTTCTGCCGCACCATCTGCCACGAGCCCTGGCACGCGATCTGCGCCCATTGGGCGGCGGTCAGCGGCAGCGCGGTCAGCATCTGGAACGGAACCTCCGGCAGCTCGGCCAGCACGCCCTGGGCGCTATCGCGCTTGAAGCGCTCGAAGGCCCGGGTGAGAGGCGGCAACGCCGCTTCGTCGAAGGGGCGGCCGATCAGCCACGCGAACCAGGCCGCACGCCAGGCCTCGGCGGGCTTGGGATGCACCATCTTCACCACGTCTGCCAGCGAAGGCGTGTTGCCCACGGCGGCGTTCAGCAGCTGCTTCTCGGTGGCGGTCAGCAACCAGTGCTGCACCAGCTTCTTGGGCCGCGAGCCCAGGGACTTGCGACCCACGGCACCGCTGCGCAGGATCTGCACGAAGTTGCGCAGCATCTTGCCGTTGTCCACCACGCGGGAGAACACCTGGCTCAGCAGGGCCACGTCACGCTGGGCCAGGCTCGCGGCCAGCAGCGCCGGCATGTCCTTCATGTGGCCGGACTGGCGGCCATAGATCGCGGCCTTGGCCACGAAGGCGGGCTCCAGCTGCTGCGTCAGGGCCAGCGCCTGCTCGAGCTGGTCCTCGGCATTGGCATAGAAGGTCCGGCTCAGGCAGCCGGTGGCCGCCAGCTGCGCCAGCTGATGGCGGGGGCTGAAGGCATAGGCCGGGGCCTGCTGTGCATTGCGCGCCGTGGCCGCCGGCAGCAGGGCGCCCTTGAGGGTGTGGAAGAGCTGGGTGTTGACCATGAGGTTCTCCTCGACTTCATTCAACGTCTTGCGTATGCCTTCTTCATTGCAAGGGGTGTGCCAACTTTGCTGGGACGGGCAAAACAAACACCTAAGTTATTGATAAAAAAGAAAAAACTCCTTTCATTGCCACTCTTCAGGCTCAAGCATGTCGATGGCAATCCCAGAAAAGATAGACTTAAAGCTATTCATTTATCTTTTTCGCTATGCCCAAGAAAACCGTCGTCATCGGCTTCCTCGGTTCGCAGCTGGATGCCGGCCAGGGTGCGGGCCGCTGGGAGAAGTGGCGGCCGACGATCTCCCTGGCCCAGCATGAGGACATGGTGGTCGATCGCATCGAGCTGCTGCACGCGACCCAGCACACGGCCCTGGCACAGCAGGTGCAACGCGACGTGGGCTCCGCCTCGCCCGACACGGTGGTGAAGCTGGTGCCCATGGACGTGGCGGACCCCTGGGACTTCGGCGAGATGTACGCGGCGCTCTACGACTGGGCGCGCGCCTACCGCTTCGACACCGCACACGAGCAGTACTGGGCCCACATCACCACCGGCACGCATGTGGCGCAGATTTGCATGTTCCTGATGGTGGAGTCCCGCTTCATTCCCGGCGTGCTGCTGCAAACGGCCCCACCGCGCAAGCAGCGCGCGGGCGACCCGGGCCGCTACACGCTGATCGACCTGGACCTCTCCCGCTACGACGTCCTGGCCCAGCGCTTCAGCCAGGCGCAGGCAGAGGCGCTGGACTTCCTCAAGAGCGGCATCGCGACGCGCAACAAGCGCTTCAATGCGCTGATCGAGGAGATCGAGCGTGTGGCAGTGCGCTCGCAGGCATCCATCCTGCTGACCGGCCCCACAGGCGCGGGCAAGTCGCACCTGGCGCGGCGCATGTTCGAACTCAAGAAGGCGCAGCACCGGGTGGAGGGCGACTTCGTCGAGGTGAACTGCGCGACCCTGCGCGGCGACAGCGCGGCCTCCACGCTCTTCGGCCACAAGAAGGGCGCCTTCACCGGCGCCGCCGCGGACCGCGCCGGCCTGCTGCGCACCGCGCACCAGGGCGTGCTCTTCCTCGACGAGATCGGCGAGTTGGGGCTGGACGAGCAGGCCATGCTGCTCAAGGCCGTGGAGGAGAAACGCTTCTTCCCCATGGGCAGCGACCGCGAGGTGAGCAGCGACTTCCAGCTGATCGCCGGCACCAATCGCGACCTGCGCGTGGACGTGGCTCAGGGCCGCTTCCGCGAGGATCTGTTCGCCCGCATCAACCTCTGGGCCTACACCCTGCCGGGCCTGGCCCAGCGGCCGGAGGACATCGAGCCCAATGTGGAGCACCTGCTGGCCCGCTGCGCCGCCGAGATGGGCCACGCCGTGCGCTTCAACGTGGAGGCCAAGGCCCGCTACCTGCAGTTTGCCCGCAGCGCCGAGGCCCTGTGGAGCGGCAACTTCCGCGACCTCAGCGCCAGCGTCACCCGCATGGCCACGCTGGCCGAGGGCGGCCGCATCGCCACCGGCCTGGTCGAGGCCGAGATCCAGCGCCTGCGCTGGCTGTGGGAGCCGCAGGGCGGCTCGCCGATTCACAAGGGCGCGGTCTCGCACTCGCGGGCGGACGGCGCCGCCCTCACCGCCTTGTTGCCCGCAGACACGCTGGCCGGCCTGGACCTCTTTGACCGCCTGCAGCTGCAGGCCGTGCTCCAGGTCTGCCGCGACTGCTCCACCATCTCCGAAGCCGGCCGCAGGCTCTTCGACCAATCACGCACGCAGCGCAGCGTGGTCAATGATGCGGACCGGCTGAGGAAGTACCTGATGAAATTCGGGTTGGGGTGGGACGAGGTGAAGGGGCGGGACTGAGCGCCGCCGCGCCCTGGTCACGCCGGGGGTCAGGTCTTGCCGACCCCAGCCGGTCCGGCAGCACCTGGCGTTGCCCGGCCTGGCCGGGCTTGCGCTAGTGGCGCCGAGGCTCGATTCGATGATGATGGCGCGACCAAGGCCATGTCAGCCGAGGAAAGTACATGAGCATCAACACGAGAAGGCGCAGCCGGCCTGTGATCGCGAGCTTGGCCGCAGCGGCCCTGCTGGGTCTGGCGCTGGGCAGCGGGGCCCAGCCGCCGGAGCAGCCTGCACCAGCGCCCGCAGAGGCGCCGACACCGCAGAAGCCTGCGCTCGGCCTGAACCTGCAGGCCTTTGCCAGGCTGGCGCCTTTGCGGCCGGCGGCCTTCGCGGCCCAATGGCAGGCCTTGCTGGACGAGGACTTGTCGCGCCTGGCCTCGGCCCCGGACGCAGCGCGGATGCGCCAACGCTTTCTGTGGGCGCAGGGCCGGGTCATGCAGCCCTACTTCCATTGGCGCGACGCGCCCGCCGCCGGCCCCTTGCAAGAGGACCCCATGCTGCCGCTGCTGCTGCGCGATCTGCCGCTGCGCGACGCCCGCTGGTGGTCGCTGCAGGAGACGCAGGACTTCTGGCGCGCGTGGCTGCATGAAAAGGCGCGAGCACTTCTGGCGTCATCACCGGAGCTGCAGCATGGCGACGCCCGCTGGCTGCGCGCCGAGTTGGCCGCGCTGGAGCACGCCGGGCTGCCCCTGCCACAGCGGCGTGAACTGATGGGTCGGCTGCTGGCCGAGCATGTAGAGGACAACGGCAGCCAGGGGCTCGACCCGCTGCTGTCGGCTTGGCGGCGCCTGCAAGCGCCTGCCGCCGAGGTGGCCCGGCTCGACGAGGCCGTCAAGGCCAGCCGCGCCCACGATTGCTGCCACGAGCGTCCTGTGTTGCGCCGTTGGCAAGGCGTGGATCTGCGCGTGCATGTGCTGGAGCCAAGTGGCGCGTCGGCATCGGCTGCACTTCGCCCGGCCATGCTCTGGCTGCACGGGGGTTCGTTCACGCAGGGGCAGTGGTGGCATTCGCCGGTGATCAGTGCAGCGCTGCGGCAGCAAGGCGTGCTGGTGCTGGCCGTGGAGCTGCGCACCAACAGCCGTTTCGACACCGGCCCCCTGGAGCAACTGAGCGACGCCAGCCTGGCCTACGACTGGCTGCTGCGGCATGCCGAGCGCTTGCGCGTGGACCCCCAGCGCATCGGCATGGCCGGGTTCTCGTCAGGCGCCGTGCTGGCCCTGATGGCGGCGACCCATGGCCTGGACACCGCGCCAGGCCGAGGCCCGCGGCCGACTACCGGGCGCTATCCGGCCGCCATCATCAGCCTGGGCGGCTGCGCCGACCCGTTGAACCCGCGCAAGGACGGCTGGTTCCGGCGGCGGGTCGAGCCCGTGGGGCCGCCCGAACACTTCTCCCCGATGGCCACCGTGGCCGCGGGGCAGCCGCCCCTGCTGGCCCTTCATGGCACGGCGGACGAGTACTGCCCCTTCGACGACATGCAGCGATTCGTGGCGGCCTACCAGGCGGCCGGCAATGCGGCCGAACTGGTCGCCGTCGATGGTGCCCCGCATTTCTTCGGCTTCTTCCACCGCCCCGGTCAGGCCCGCGTGCGCGAAGCGCTGGCAGCGGCGCTCAGGCGCTGGGGCTGGATCGCCGAGTGACAGCCCGGCATCGCCCCCGGCTTGCGCAGACCCGCGGGCACGCGGGGCCGGCAGATGCCGGGTTCGCGAAGCCGTAGGCCCCTGAACGCAAGACCAGCCCCGGCGTACCCCAAGCCGGCCGCCGGCGCGCCAGTCCATTGCTCGCTGTGCCAGGTCTTGACCGACAGCCCTGCCGGCGCGCCGGACGCTCACTTGCGGCACCAGACACCCATCTGATACCGATCTCATCCAGTACCCAAAGAACCCAGCAGCGGCGCGGGTTCTGACCGTTTACCTCAGCGCATACCCCGGCACTTTCAGGCCTGGCCCTGTGACATTTAACCGGCTTTCCCGCCATGCGCGGCCAAAATGGCTCGCACTCAGGGAGTCATGACACATGCTGATCAAAACAGCGGATGACAAGCAGCGGCGGTTGAGGCTGCTGGGAGAGTTGCAGCGTTCGCCTTTGCTGGATGCGCGCCAGCGGGACTGGCTGCAGGACGAGCGGATGCGGTGCCAGCGCGGCCAGCAGGGCGAGCGCGAGGCGGCGCATCACATCGATCACTGGGGCAAGGACGGCCACAACCTGGCCGCCTTGCACGACCTGCGTTTCGTCGGGGATGGCGCGACCGCGCAAATCGATCACCTAGCGGTGGACCGCATGCTGCACTTCTGCCTGTTCGAGACCAAGTGCTCGGGCAGGGATGACAGCATGGGGAATACAGGGGCAGGCCTTGAATATGGAAGAGCTTAAGGCTCAAGGCCCGGCCCGCCCCGCTCTCATGCCGTGACCCTATACCTCCGGGAGCAAAGAATGAACCGCCTCACCATCGGCATCGCCACCTCGCTGTTCCTCTCCACCTCCGCCTCCGCCTTCCAACTCTCCCCCGAAGGCACCTCCTTCGAGAAGCGCCTGGCCAAGAAAGGCCAGCCGACCGGCGAGCGCTTGCTGGGAAAGCTGACCAGTTGGGGTGTCAGTACCTTCGGCTCGCCCGTCCACGAGGAGATCTCCAATCGCGCCCTCGACTGCGACGGCGACGAGGACATTTGCGCCGACGCCGACTGGGACCCCGCGCAGGCCTACATCCTGGCGGGCGTCCGCTGGAACGACGACCCGCCCTTCCGGTTCGAGCAAAGCTTTGGTAAGTACAGCGGATGCACGCCGGGCCAGACGGTCCGGCTCGTCGTGCAGCCGGAATGCTGGGCGCGTGTGTTCATGGACGGCAAGAAGCGCGCTCAGCGTGGGGAAGCGTTGAATGCCAAGTCGGCATCGCTGCTGGTGCGTTCGCACTTCGGTGACATGCAGTTCCTGCACGCCATGGGCGCCGTGGACGGAGAGGCGCCTGAGGTAACCCAGCGCCGCGTTCTCATGTGGGCCGAGTTCACTTGGAAGGTAGCCACCCTGAAGATTCGGGGCGACGCGAT
Organism: Mitsuaria sp. WAJ17; assembly: GCF_014174515.1. Taxonomy (GTDB): domain Bacteria; phylum Pseudomonadota; class Gammaproteobacteria; order Burkholderiales; family Burkholderiaceae_C; genus Roseateles_B. The sequence continues at coordinate 8,309 of NZ_JACJUG010000037.1, read as the reverse complement.
TGTCGCTAAGCAGGAGGTGGACGGGATTCCGGACGTGTTCGGCACCAACGGCTGGAGCGTCCAGGACTTGTTTGCGCTGGGCAATCCGAATATCCGCAAGCCCGCCTACCTGGCGGCGGTCGCCTTCGGCAGCCTGCTCCATACGGTGCAGGATTCCTTCTCCAAGGCCCATGTGAGCAGGCGCCAGCCGGCATACCAGGGGACATGCCCCGGTGCCGCCAGCGCCTACCTCGCCCCGGGCTTGATCGAGGAATTCCACTCCTATTCGCATCAGGACTCCGGCCTGCATTCGCAGGCGGATGTCCGCGCAGCCTTCTCGGTGAATCTCTCGTCAGGCAAGCCCACTGCGGTGGACGTCGGGCGCGTGCTGGCCGAGTTCTATGCGCGTCAGGCGGACTGGAGCGAGGTGGCGCCCTACATGCAGTGCCTGTTCCAGCTGGCGCCGGGCGCCAGACCTGCATCGCCTGGCGACTATGCCTTGCAATAGAAGACAAGCCGCTCGCGACCCGAATCCCAGGAACCAATTGACCTGCCCGGCTTCTCCGAGACACTGATTCCAAGAGAAGATGGCTCCAATCCCCGAGGAGCCCATGAGGAAGAGTCGATTCACGGAAGAGCAGATGGTGGCGATCCTGCGCGAGGCAGATCGAACCTCCGTCGCCGAGGCCGCCAAGAAGCACAAGGTCAGTGAGCCCACGATCTATGCCTGGCGCAAGCACTTTGGCCAGCTGGACGTCGCTGACGTCAAACGGCTCAAGGCCCTGGAGCTGGAGAACAGCCGACTCAAGAAGCTGTTGGCCGAGGCCACGCTGGACAACGCGATCCTGAAAGAGATCAACGCAAAAAAATGGTGAGCCCGCTGGCTCGACGTGCGCAGGTCGCCTTCGCTCGCGAGCGTGGCCTGAGTCTGCGTCGGGCTTGCGGGCTGATCGGCATGTCGCGCTCCACACCCAGCTACGAGCCTCGGCTGCCCGCCAAAAATGCCCCAGTGATCGAGGCGATGAAGGCACTCTCTGCGCAGTACCCGCGCTACGGCTATCGCCGCATCCGCGTGTTCCTGCGTCGCAAGGGCTTCGAGTTGAGCTGGTCGCGAGCGCATCGCCTATGGCGCCAGGCGGGAGGCGATGTCCTCAAACGTCGATATTCGCCGCCCGCAGCGCATTGGTCTCGATGAAATCCCGCCGCGGCTCGACTTCATCGCCCATCAGCATCGTGAACACGCGATCGGCCTCGATGGCGTCCTCGATCTGCACGCGCAACAGCCGGCGCACCGTCGGATCCATGGTGGTTTCCCACAGCTGCTCGGGGTTCATCTCCCCCAGCCCCTTGTAGCGCTGGCGGCCCACGGAGTTTTCGGCCTGGGTCATCAGGAAGCCCATGGCCGCGCGGAAGTCGGCCACCTTGCTTTCCTTGGCCTTCTCGCCCTCGCCCTTGCGGACCAGGCCGTCGGCGGTCATCAGGCCCTTGAAGGTCTTGCCGGCGGTGGCGAGCACTTCGTAGTCGGCGCCGTGGACGAAGTCCGCGGTGATGACGCTGGAGCGGGTGTTGCCGTGGTGCTTGCGGCTGATGCGCAGGAAGAGCTTGTCGGTGCGGGCGTCGTATTCGGCGCTCACCTCGGCCTCATGCAAGGCGGCCTGCATGTCGCGGGCGGATTGGTCCGCGGCTTCCTTGCTGTCCAGGTTCAGGCTCAGGCCGCCGGCCAGGGCGCGCAGGGCCTCGAAGTCCATCCAGTTGGAGAGGCGGTCGATGACGTTCTCGGCCAGCACGTACTGGCGGGCCAGGGCCTCGAAGGCCTCGCCCTTGAGGATGTCACCGCGGCCGGTGTGCAGCTCGGCATCGTTGAGGGCCACGCGCAGCAGGAAGGCGTCCAGCTCGTGGCCGTCCTTCAGGTACTGCTCCTGCTTGCCCACCTTCACCTTGTACAGCGGCGGCTGGGCGATGTAGATGTGGCCGCGCTCCACGAGCTCGGGCATCTGGCGGTAGAAGAAGGTCAGCAGCAGGGTGCGGATGTGGGCGCCGTCCACGTCCGCGTCAGTCATGATGATGATGCGGTGGTAGCGGAGCTTGTCCGGGTTGAAGTCGTCGCTGCCGGCGCCGCGGCCGATGCCGGTGCCCAGGGCGGTGATCAGGGTGATGATTTCGTTGGAGGTCAGCAGCTTCTCGTAGCGGGCCTTCTCCACGTTCAGGATCTTGCCGCGCAGGGGCAGGATGGCCTGGAACTTCCGGTCGCGGCCCTGCTTGGCGGAGCCGCCTGCGGAGTCACCCTCCACGATGTAGATCTCGCACAGGGCGGGATCCTTTTCCTGGCAGTCGGCCAGCTTGCCGGGCAGGCCCAGGCCGTCCAGCACGCCCTTGCGGCGGGTCATCTCGCGGGCCTTGCGCGCGGCCTCGCGGGCGCGGGCGGCGTCCAGGATCTTGCCGCAGATGATCTTGGCATCGACCGGGTTCTCCAGCAGCCAGTCCGTCAGCTTGTTGGCGACGATGTCTTCGACGGGGCCGCGCACTTCGCTGGAGACCAGCTTGTCCTTGGTCTGGCTGCTGAACTTGGGCTCGGGCACCTTGACGGACACCACGCAGGCCAGGCCTTCGCGCATGTCGTCACCGGCCACCTCGACCTTGGCCTTCTTGGCCAGGTCGTTGTCGGTGATGTACTTGTTCAGCACCCGGGTCATGGCGGCGCGCAGGCCGGTGAGGTGAGTGCCGCCGTCGCGCTGCGGGATGTTGTTGGTGAAGCAGAGCACGTTCTCGTTGAAGCCGTCGTTCCACTGCATGGAGACTTCAACGCCGATGTTGGTGCCCTGGTCCGAGGTCTTGTCGCCCTGGGCGTGGAAGATGTTCGGATGCAGGGTGCTCTTGCCCTTGTTGATGAACTCCACGAAGCCGCGCACGCCGCCGGCATAGGCGAAGTTGTCTTCCTTGTTGTTGCGCTCGTCGATCAGGCGGATCTTGACGCCGTTGTTCAGGAAGGAGAGCTCGCGCAGGCGCTTGGCCAGGATGTCGTAGTGGAAGTCGTTGTTCTGCTGGAAGATGTCCGTGTCCGGCAGGAAGTGGACTTCGGTGCCGCGCTTGTCGGTCTCGCCGATCACGCGCATGGGGCTGGTCTCGACGCCGTCCACCACCTCGATCAGGCGGTCTTGCGGGATGCCCTGCTTGAACTCGATCTGATGCACCTTGCCGTCGCGGCGCACGGTCAGGCGCAGCCACTTGGACAGGCCGTTCACGCAGCTCACGCCCACGCCGTGCAGGCCGCCCGAGACCTTGTAGGAGTTCTGGTTGAACTTGCCGCCGGCGTGCAGCTCGGTCAGCGCGATCTCGGCCGCCGAGCGCTTGGGCTCGTGCTTGTCATCCATCTTGACGCCGGTGGGGATGCCGCGGCCGTTGTCGATCACCGAGATGGAGTTGTCGGTGTGGATGGTGACGATGATGTCGTCGCAGTGGCCGGCCAGCGATTCGTCGATGGAGTTGTCCACCACTTCGAAGACGAGGTGGTGCAGACCGGTGCCGTCGGAGGTGTCGCCGATGTACATGCCGGGGCGCTTGCGCACGGCTTCCAGGCCCTCGAGGATCTGGATCGAATCGGCCCCGTAGACCGCACCCGACGCGGCCTCCGCCGTGACGGCGGCCTGCTGCTTGTCGGTCAGGCCTTCAGGCTTGTGTTCGTTGCTCGGGACATCACTCATCGGGAACTCTCTCTCACACGGGGTCAGGTCTTGCGTGGCCCCTTTAAAGCACTGAAGCGGGCCGGGCCTTCTGGCCCTTGCCCGCTGCTCTCATTTCTGTATCTCGATCAGATCCGCATCGGCATCACGACATACTTGAAGCCGGTCTGCTCGGGGATGGTGATCAGGGCGCTGGAGGCGCTGTCGTTCAGGTCGATGGAGACCATGTCCTGGCCCATGTTCTGCAGCGCGTCCATCAGATAGGTCACGTTGAAGCCGGTCTCGATGAGGTCGCCGCCGTAGTCGATCTCGATCTCCTCCTTGGCCTCCTCCTGCTCGGCATTGCTGGAGGCAATGGAGAGCAGGCCCGGCTCGAAAGACAGGCGCACGGCCTTGAACTTCTCGCTGGTCAGGATGGCGGCGCGCTGCAGGGACGACAGCAACGGCGCGCGGCCCAGGGTCACGCGGAACTTGTGGTTCTTGGGGATGACGCGGTTGTAGTCAGGGAACTTGCCCTCGACCAGCTTGGTCACGAACTCCATGCCCGAGAAGCTGAACTTGGCCTGGTTGCCGGCGAAGCGCATCTCGATGGGTTGGTCATCCCCACCTTCCGATTTCGCGTCCTTGCCGCCGTCCTTCAGGAGGCGCATCAACTCCAGCACAGTCTTTCGGGGCAGGATGACTTCCTGCTTGGGGATGTCGGTCTCCAGCTCGGCCTGCGCGAGGGCCAGGCGGTGGCCGTCGGTGGCCACCAGCGTCAGGCTCTTGCCCTCGGCCACGAAGAGGATGCCGTTGAGGTAGTAGCGGATGTCATGCACCGCCATCGCGAAGTGCACCTGGTTGATCAGGTGCTTGAGCGTCTTCTGCGGCACGCTGAAGGCGGGGCCGAAGTCGGCGGCCTCCTGCACCAGGGGGAAATCGTCGGCCGGCAGTGTTTGCAGGGTGAAGCGGCTCTTGCCGCCCTGCAGGGTCATCTTGCTGGCGTTGCTGGAGAGGCTCACCGTCTGGTCCGAGGGCATGGAGCGCAGGATGTCGATCAGCTTGCGCGCACCCACGGTGCTGGAGAAGTTGCCTTCATCGCCGTCGAACTCGACGGTGGTGCGGACCTGGATTTCGAGGTCGCTGGTGGTGAGCTCCACCTGCCGGCCCTGCTTGCGGATCAGCACATTGGCCAGGATAGGCAGGGTGTGACGGCGCTCGACGATGCCGGACACGGCCTGCAGGGCACTCAGCACCTTGTCCTGGCTGGCTTTCAACACAATCATGTGAACCTCTCTCCACTTGTTCAGGGCGACCCGCGCCCGCCTTCCCGGCCCGACCGGCGCCCTGGGGCCAGTCACAAGCAAGACGCGCGCGCGTGAGACAGCGCGCATTGTCACCCAGGAATGGGGGTTTCCCAGGGCGGGCGAACCAGGGTTTTGACCTAGTCGGTGTGGGTAGACCCGCCAGAAGCCCCGCCGGGGCCTCCGGAGCGCGCCGGATCAGCCTTTGAGCGTCTGCTCCAGCACGTGCAGCTGCTGGTTGAGCTCGGTGTTCTTCTGGCGCTCCCCGCCGATCTTGCGCACGGCGTGCAGCACCGTGGTGTGGTCGCGGCCGCCGAAGAGCTCGCCGATCTCAGGCAGGCTCTTCTGGGTCAGCTCCTTGGCCAAGTACATGGCAATCTGGCGCGGCCGGGCGATGCTGGCCGGGCGCTTCTTGCTGTACATGTCGGCGACCTTGATCTTGTAGAAATCAGCCACCGTCTTCTGGATGTTCTCCACCGAGATCTGGCGGTTCTGGATGGAGAGCAGATCCTTGAGCGCCTCGCGGGCCAGCTGGATGTTGATTTCCTTGTGGCTGAAGCGGCTGTAGGCCAGCACCTTGCGCAGGGCGCCTTCGAGCTCGCGCACATTGGCGCGCACGTTCTTGGCGATGAAGAAGGCCACGTCCTCGGGCATGGGCGCTGCTTCAGCCTCGGCCTTCTTGATCAGGATGGCGACGCGCATCTCCAGCTCGGGCGGCTCGATGGCCACCGTCAGCCCGGCGTCGAAGCGGCTGGTCAGGCGCTCGTCGATGTCCACCAGGCCCTTCGGATAGGTGTCCGAGGTCATGATGATGTGAGCGCGCTTGGCCAGCAGGGCCTCGAAGGCGTTGAAGAACTCCTCCTGCGTGCGGTCCTTGCCGGCGAAGAACTGCACGTCATCGATCAGCAGCAGGTCCAGCGAGTGGTACTTGGCCTTGAGCTCGTCGAAGGTCTTGCGCTGGTAGTTCTTCACCACGTCTGAGATGAACTGCTCGGCATGCAGGTAGAGCACGCGGGCATCGGGCTTGTCCTTGAGCAGGGCGTTGCCCACGGCGTGGATCAGATGGGTCTTGCCCAGGCCCACGCCGCCATAGATGAACAGCGGGTTGTACATCTGCCCCGGCGCCCCGGCCACATGCAGGGCGGCGGTACGGGCCATCTGGTTGGCACGGCCGGGCACCAGGGTATCGAAGGTGAGCGCAGGATTGATGCGATGCCGGGTATTGGCCGGCGCGGGCATCGCGCCCGAGGCGATCACCGGCGCCTGCATCGAGGCCGGCTGCACGCTGGTCAGGCCGTTCACCGCCGGCTGCTCGACGGCTGCCGGGCGATTCACCGGCACCGGCCGCAGGCCGTTGTGCAGCACCTGGCCCACGGCCACCGGCTGGTTGGCCGGCAGGGCCATGACCGCGCGCGGCACGGCCTCGCGCGGCGCCACGGCCAGCTCCAGCCGCGCAGGGCGGCCGGCCAGTTCGCTGAGAATGGATTCAATGCGCCCGGCGTACTGGTTGCGGATCCAGTCCAGCTTGAAGCGGTTGGGCACGCGCAGGGACACGGTCACGCCCTGCTCGCCGCCATCAGCCACTTCAGCCGGGGGCAGGGGACGGATCCAGGTATTGAATTGTTGTTCAGGCAGCTCGGCGGCCAGACGTTCACAGCCGCGTTGCCAGAGATCTGCGCTCATTGTGGAAAACTTCTTCTTGAGCGGCCGGATTGTACGGATCCACGACCGCAAAAAACGAGGTTATCCACAGAAATTTTCGTGCCCACCCCAGCCGGGCACAGCAACCCGGCACCGCCGAGGGAAGTTGACCGATGGCCAGAAGTTTGGTGTAATCGCGGGCTTTTCCGGACGCCGGATGTATTTGCTTGGGCGCGTGGCTTTCCCTGCTTTGGGGGGTCAAACCCCTGGCGGTAGGTCCACCGCGCCAACTAGGGGCCCTGCCCTGGAACACCGCCCTGGCCTCGTGCCGGGACGGCAGCCCGAGCAGGACCTGATGTGGGCGCACGCAGCAGCGGCGCCCCGGCGCGGCGCACATCAGCGGTGCGGCAGGCAGTCACCTCCCAGGAGATTCCAGGAAGGGGCGGCTTGCAGTTCCGAGATGCTCCCGCATCTTTGATCGGCCCATCAGCTATCGCGTCCACAGACGTCCACAGAGGTTTTCCAACATGAAACGCACCTACCAAGGCTCCAAGACCCGCCGCGCCCGCACCCACGGCTTCCTCGTCCGCATGAAGACCCGCGGTGGCCGCGCCGTGATCCGCGCCCGTCGCGCCAAGGGCCGCAAGCGCCTGGCCGTCTAAGCGAGCCGAATCAAGACCATGATCGGCCGCATCGAACGATCGGCCGACTTTGAGCGCGTGCTGGGCCAGCCCAGTCGCGCCCGCAGCAAGCACTTTGCTGTACATCACCTCATGGCCGCTCCCAGCCTGCCCGGACCTGGTTTTTCCACAAGGAAAGCCGAGTTATCAACAGGCCACCCACCACTTGCCCACAATCCTGTGGACGAATCGGCACTCGCCGAGGGGGTGAAGCCCGAGGCCACGACCCCAGCGGCCGTGCCCAAAGGGCTGTGGCTGGGCTGCGTCGTGCCCAAGCGGCATGCGCGCCGCGCGGTGACCCGATCCCTGATCAAACGCCAGATCCGCGCCGTCTTCGCCGACGCCGCGGGCTTGCTGCCGCCCGGACTCTGGGTGGTGCGCCTGCGCCTGCCCGTGGATCGCAAGCAGTTCCCCAGCGCCGCCTCTGATCCGCTCAAGGCCCTGGTGCGCGAGGAGCTGCTGCAGCTGCGCGCCAAGCTGGCCCGCGCTGCCCAAGCCACAGCCGCCGCTCCGGCCGCCCCTGCCGCGGCCCAAGGCTGAACCCCCAGCCCGCCATGACGGCCCGCCGCAGCCCCCTCCAATGGCTCCTGATGGGCCTGATCCGCGCCTACCAGCTGCTGATCAGTTCCTGGATCCAGGCCGGCTGCCGCTATTACCCCAGCTGCTCTGCCTATGGCATGGAGGCCGTGCGCCGGCACGGCGGCGTGGCCGGCAGCTACCTGGCCGCAGCGAGAATCCTGCGCTGCAACCCATTCTGTCTGGGCGGACATGACCCCGTGCCTGACAATCCGCCCCGTCTGTTCTCGCGCCTCGGGCTCGGGGGCAGCTCGACACCCTCTTCTTCCAATCCAGAAGCTTCTCCATGACTGATATACGCCGCACCGTGTTGTGGATGGTGTTTACCGCGTCGCTCGTCCTGCTGTGGGACGGCTGGCAGAAATACAACGGGCACCCCTCGATGTTCAGCCCCACGCCGGCCAAGCCCGCCGCCAGCGCGGCGCCCGCGCCCGGCAGCGCAGCATCGGCCGGCCTGCCCACGGCCAGCG
>NZ_JACJUG010000036.1 GCF_014174515.1 Mitsuaria sp. WAJ17 | reverse complement strand
TGCCCACGGCCAGCGGCAGCGGCGCTGCCAGCGTCGCGGCGGCCCCTGCGGCGGCGGCCTCGGCCAGCCAGCCGGCCGGCGAGAAGTTCGAGGTCACGACCGATGTAGTCAAGGCCACCTTCGACACCCGCGGCGGCAGCCTTGTGCGTGTTGAGCTGCTCAAGCACCTGACCACCGAGACCCACGGCCTCATGGACCCGCTGATGCGCGTCGTGGGCCTCAAGGCCCCGTCCGGCTTCAAGCCCGCGCCCGTGGTGCTGTTCGACGCCAGCAGCTACCGCCCCGAGTCCGGCCTGATCGGTGCTGCCGGCGCCCCCAACCACTTCACGCTGATGAACGTGGTGGGCGCCGAGCGCCAGCTCAAGGACGGCGCCAGCTCGCTGACGGTGCGCTTTGAGTCCCCCGAGCAGGGCGGCCTCAAGCTGGTCAAGAGCTACACGCTCAAGCGCGGCGACTACGCCATCGACGTCAAGCACGAGGTGGTCAACACCGGTGCCGCGCCGGTCAGCCCGCAGCTCTATGTGCAGCTGGTGCGCCCGACGGCCGTGGAGTCCTCCTCCGGCTACATGGCACCCGCGTCCTTCATCGGTCCCGCCATCTACACGGACAAGAACAAGTTCCAGAAGTTCGACTTCAAGGACCTGGACAAGGGCAAGGCCGACTACGACAAGCACGCCGATGACGGCTGGGTCGCGATGGTGCAGCACTACTTCACCACCGCCTGGCTGCACAACGCGGCCGGCCCGCGCGAGTTCTTCGTGAAGAAGACCGAGTCCGGCGCCTACAGCGTGGGCCAGGTCTTCCCTCTGCCCGCCATCAATCCCGGCGCCTCGGCCGTGGCCGAGAACCTGCTGTACGCCGGTCCGCAGGAAGAGAACAAGCTGACCGAGCTCGCCCCGGGCCTGGAGCGCGTCAAGGACTACGGCATGTTCTACGTGATCGCCAAGCCGCTGTTCTGGCTGCTGGACAAGATCCACGGCATGCTGGGCAACTGGGGCTGGTCCATCGTGGCCCTGGTGGTGCTGCTGAAGATCGCCTTCTTCGGCCTGAACGCCAGCGCCTACCGCTCCATGGCCAAGATGAAGGCCGTGGGCCCGCGCATCAACGAGCTGCGCGAGCGCTACAAGAACGACCCGCAGAAGCAGCAGCAGGAGATGATGCGCATCTACCGCGAGGAGAAGGTCAACCCCCTGGGTTCCTGCTTGCCCATGCTGCTGCAGATGCCCTTCTTCATCGCCCTGTACTGGGTGCTGCAGAGCACGGTCGAGATGCGCAACGCGCCCTGGGTCGGCTGGATCACCGACCTCTCCTCGGCCGACCCCTTCCTGATCCTGCCCATCCTGATGACGGCCTCGAGCCTGCTGCAGGTTGCGCTGAATCCGACCCCGGCCGACCCGACCCAGGCCAAGATGATGTGGATGATGCCGCTGGCGCTGAGCTTCATGTTCTTCTTCTTCCCGGCCGGCCTGGTGCTGTACTGGCTGGTGAACAACCTGTTGTCCATCGCGCAGCAGTGGATCATCAACAAGCAGATGGGCGTGCAGAACTGAGGTTCGCGCAACGGTCAGCGCGAAGGCCTTCGCGAAGATCATTGCGGAGGTCTTTGCAAACTACTGCACGAAGCCCCCGATCGCCCCCGTGATCGGGGGCTTTTTTTCGCCTCGACCCTCACCTTTAATGGTGCACATGCGGGGCAGCTGATGCTGCAGGTCCATTCAACCGGGCGGCATCACAGGCCCGCCGCGGGGCTCACGAGAGCACCTGCGGTCGCCTCCCCCGCGCCATCTTCCACGGCCCCTAGCATCGCGCCCGGGGCCGTTCTCATGGGCCTTGTGCTGCGGCACCCCGCGAAGCACAGCCCGGCGAGGCATAGGACAATGCGCCCATGCTGGCCCGCCACCTCGACCCCATCGCCGCCATCGCCACCGCTCCCGGACGGGGCGCCGTGGGCATCGTGCGCGTCTCGTCCCCGCAAGACCTGACCCCATTGATCGAGCAGCTCTGCGGCCGGGCCCTGCGCCCACGCGAGGCCCATTACCTGCCCCTGCGTGCAGCCAATGGCGACGCCATCGACCACGGCCTGGCCCTGCACTTCCCCGCCCCGGCCTCCTACACCGGCGAGCATGTGCTGGAGCTGCAGGCCCACGGCGGGCCGGTGGTACTGCAGCTGCTGCTGGCGCGCTGCCTGGAGCTGGGCGGCGGCATCGAATCGCTGAAGCACCTGCGCCTGGCCGAACCTGGCGAGTTCACGCAGCGGGCCTTCCTCAATGGCAAGCTGGACCTGGCACAGGCCGAGGCCGTGTCCGACCTAATCGATGCCAGCACCGAGGCTGCGGCCCGCAGCGCCAGCCGTGCGCTGTCTGGTGCGCTGTCCACCGAGGTGGGCGAGCTGCGCGACGGCCTGATCAATCTGCGCATGCTGGTCGAGGCCACGCTGGACTTTCCCGAGGAGGAGATCGACTTCCTCCAGGCGGCCGACGCCCTGGGCAAGCTGCGCCGCATCCAGGCCCGCCTGGACAGCGTGCTGGACCGCACCCGCCAGGGCGCCCTGCTTCGCGAGGGCATCAAGGTGGTGCTGGCCGGCCAGCCCAATGTGGGCAAGAGCTCCCTGCTCAATGCCTTGGCTGGCGCCGAGCTGGCCATCGTGACGCCCATCCCCGGCACCACCCGCGACAAGGTCAGCCAGACCATTCAGATCGAGGGCGTGCCCCTGCACATCACCGACACCGCCGGGCTGCGCGAGACCAGCGACGAAGTCGAGCGCATCGGCGTGGCCCGCAGCTGGGACGCCATCGCCGAGGCCGACGTGGTGCTCTTCCTGCACGACCTCACCCGCATGGGCGAGGCCGGTTACGAGGCCGGCGACGCCGAGATCCGCGAGCGCCTGGCCCGGGTTGATCCGGCCCGCTTGCTTCAGGTCTACAACAAGGCCGACACCGGCACGGAGGCCCGCAGCAGGCAAGACCTGACCCTGCCGGCGGACGCGGTTCAGCTGTCCGCCAAGACCGGCGCCGGCCTGTCCGAGCTGCGTGGCGCGCTGCTGGCGCATGCCGGCTGGCACGCCGTGCCCGAGGGGCTGTTCATTGCCCGCGAGCGGCATGTCCAGGCCCTGCGCCGCACCGCCGAGCACCTGACGCTCGCGCTGGCCCAGATCGAGGTCGAGCCTCCGGCGCTGGACCTGATGGCCGAGGAGCTCCGCCTGGCCCACGACGCCCTGGGCGAGATCACCGGCTCCTTCTCGGCGGATGAACTGCTGGGGGAGATCTTCAGCCGGTTCTGCATCGGGAAGTAAACCCCGCCCCACGCCGCAAAGCCTAGCGCTGCCCGCCCACCAGCCCCAGCAGGCGCGCAACGCCGACCGGCTCCTCCGCCATCAAGGGCACCACCGCGTATCGCTTCGCATGCTGCTGCGCCACCGCCTCGATGAAGGGCCGCTCCCTGGCAGCACGGGTGCGCAGCAGGGGGGACTGGGTCGGCGTCGCCGCCACGCTGTTGTTGACCACCCAGGCCCAGGGCTCGATGCCCGCCCGGCGCAGATCCTCCTGCAGCAGGGCGGCCTCCTGCACCGGGGTGTTCTCGGCCAGTGTCGCGATCAGGACCTTGGTGCGCGCCTCATCCTGCAGCTGCATCATGGGCGTCGTGTAGTGAACGCCCGAGCCTGACATCTGCCGGGCGATCTCCCGGTGATAGGCCCCCGTGGCGTCCAGCAACAGCAGGGTGTGGCCGGTCGGGGCCGTGTCCATCACGACGAACTTGCGGCCCGCCTCGCGGATGATTCTCGAGAAGGCCTGGAAGACGGCGATCTCCTCGGTGCAGGGCGAGCGCAGGTCCTCCTCCAGCAGGGCGCGCCCCTGCGCGTCCAGCTTCTTGCCCTTGGCCGCCAGGACCTGCTCGCGGTAGCGCTGGGTCTCAACGTGAGGATCGATGCGGCTGACGGTCAAGGTCTCCATCTGGCCCGCCAATGTTTGCGTGAGGTGCGCAGCAGGGTCCGAGGTCGTGAGGTGCACCGGAAGGCCTCGTCGCGCCAGCTCGACGGCCACCGCCGCGGCCAGCGTCGTCTTGCCGACGCCACCCTTGCCCATCACCATGATGAGCCCGTGGCCGGGCGCCGCCAGCTCGTCCACCAGCTGGGCCAGGGTGGGGGCGCCGAGCACCTCCAGCGTCCCAGCCTGCGCCATCGATGCCGGCGGCGTCGTGTCGCAGAAGAACTGGCGCAGCGCATCCAGGCCGACCAGGTCGAAGGCCTTCAGCGGGACCTGGTCCATCGGCAGCTCGCCAAGGATGCCGGGCATGGCCGCGAGCGCCGCCTGCTCGCGCCGCACGACCGCGGCGGCCAGGGGGTCGTGCGCGCCCTCGCCCTCGGGCAGGACGCCGTTGATGACCAGGTGCTGCCGCGTCAGGCCGATGCGGGCCAGCTCGTCATGGGTTCGCGCCACCTCGCGCAGGGTCGAGGCCTGGGCTCGGGCCACCAAGACCAGCCGCGTGCGGGCCGGATCGGCCAGAGCCTCGACAGCTGCCTTGTACTGCGCTCGCTGCCTCTCCAGGCCGGCCAAGGGGCCGAGGCAGGAGGCGTCGCCCCTGCCGGCCTCCAGAAAGCTGCTCCAGGCGCCCGGCAGCTGGAGCAGACGGATGGTGTGCCCCGTGGGGGCCGTGTCGAAGATCACATGGTCGAAGCGCTGGACCAGCGACTCGTCGGTCAGCAGCCCGGTGAACTCGTCGAAGGCGGCGATCTCCGTGGTGCAGGCCCCGGACAGCTGCTCCTCGATGCCCTTGACGACATCCACAGGCAGCACGCCGCGCACCGGCCCGATGATGCGGTCCCGGTAGCCCTGTGCCGCGGCCTGTGGGTCGATCTCCAGGGCCCAGAGCTTCGCCACTTCGGGCACGGCGGTGATCTGGTTGCCGATGCGGAGGCCGAAGACCTGGCCGACATTCGAGGCCGGGTCCGTGCTGACCAGCAGCACCCGCCGGCCGGCCTCGGCCAGCTTGAGGGCCGTGGCGCAGGCCAGGGAGGTCTTGCCGACGCCCCCTTTGCCGGTGAAGAACGCGAAGCGGGGCAGTTGGTCAATGAACTTCATGCAGCCTCCTGGTTCAGCAGCACTTGCCGCCGCTGCAGCAGCTGGCGCCCCCGGCATCGACAGCCTTCAAGCCGCCCCACTGCGCCAGCTGCTGGCGGCTGGGATAGCGCCCCGCCAGCACCACCTGCCCGTCCAGCAGGGTGATGGGCAGGGCCTCCTGCCCGGAGCGCTCGAGAAAGCCGCGCACCGCCTCATGCTGGGCGAAGGCCAGGGGCTGCTGGGCCAGATTGAAGCGCTCGATGGCTGCGCCCTGGCGCTGGGCCCAGTCGATGTCTGCGGCCGCCTGGACCAGTTGGGCGTCGATGTCCTGGCCGCAAACGCCACTGCTGCAGCACAAGGCGGGATCAAAGATCTGGAGAGCGGGCATGGTGGGTTCCTGAGGTGGCAATCGTCGGACAGGCACAAGGCTCGCGCGGAGTCCGGGCTTGCGGCTTGTCTTGCATCAATATTTCCAATTCTATAGAATTATCAATCCATGGAAGAGCAACAAGTCGTCCGGTCCCTCGCTGCCCTGGCCCAGGCCCATAGGCTCAGGGTGTTTCGTCTGCTGGTCGTCGCGGGCCCGCAGGGCCTGACGCCTGGCGCCATTGCGCAAGCGCTGGAGGTGCCGGCCGCGACCCTCTCCTTCCATCTGAAGGAGCTGAGCCATGCTGGGCTGGTGACGCAGGAGCGCATCAGCCGCAATGTGGTGTACCGAGCCGCCTTCGGGCACATGAACGAGCTGCTGGCCTTTCTCACCGAGAAATGCTGCCAGGGCGAGGCCTGCCTGAGCACCACCGAGGCCCGTTGCGGCTGCTGAGCCGGCACCTTTCACCCCTTTCCGATACCGAGCCATGACCACCAACGTCCTCATCCTCTGCACCCACAACTCCGCACGCAGCGTGCTCGCCGAGGGCATGCTGAACCATCTGGCCGCCCTGCTGGGCAGGGACGTCCGAGCCTTCAGCGCGGGTAGCGCCCCCAGCGGCCGCTTGAATCCCTTCGCTCTTGAGGCACTCACCAACGCTGGCGCCGATGTGAGCGGCTACCGCAGCAAGAGCTGGGACGAATTCACCACGCCCGAGGCACCGCCGCTGTCCATCGTGATCACCGTCTGCGACAGCGCGGCGGCCGAGCAGTGCCCGGTCTTCTTCGGTGGCAGCGGTCAGCCGGTGAAGGTGCACTGGGGCTACCCGGATCCCTCCAACGCCGAAGGCGGCGACGAGGGCAAGCGCCGCGCCTTCGAGCTGACCCGCCAGGCCATCGGCTACCGCATGCTGCAGCTGCTGGCGCTGCCGCTGGAGACCCTGGACAAGTCCGAACTGCTGGCGGCCTTGAACGCCATCGCCAAGCGCTGAGATCCACGTCATGACTGCACGCACCTCTCACAAACTGCTGGCCGAAGGCCTGGGCACAACCCTGCTGCTGGCCGTGGTGATCGGCTCCGGCCTCATGGCCGAGCGCCTGGCCGGCGGCAACGTGGCCATCGCCCTGCTGGCCAACACCGCGGCCACCGTGGGCGGCCTCTACGTCCTCATCGAGGTCTTCGGCCCACTCAGCGGCGCGCACTTCAACCCGGCGGTCTCCCTGGTGATGGCCGCGCGCGGCGAGCTGCCCAAGGGCCTGCTCGGGCCCTATGTGCTGGTCCAGCTGCTGGGCGCGATGATGGGCGCCTGGCTGGCGCACGCCATGTTCGACCTGAGCATCATGCAGTGGTCCGGCAAGCTGCGGGGCGGCACCGGGCAGTGGATCGCCGAGGCCGTGGCCACCTTCGGCCTGCTGCTGGTGATCCTGCGCGCGCCGGCCGGGCGGGCCTCGTCCCTGGTGGCGGCCTATATCGGCGCGGCCTACTGGTTCACCGCCTCCACCTCCTTTGCCAACCCGGCGGCGGTGTTCGGCCGCATGTTCAGCGACAGCTTTGCCGGCATCGCCCCGGCCAGCGCGCCGGGCTTCGTGTTGGCGCAGCTGGCGGGCGCGGGACTGGCCGTCGTCGTAGCACGCCTCCTGGCCCCAGCCAACGCTGCGGCCGCGACCGAAGACGCAGGGACCCGCAAGGCGCACGGCGCCTGATCGACCCTGGCACGGGGCCTTGGCCCCGTTCTCTTGGTCCAGATAGTTGCTATTGACAACCTAAACGAAGGTTTCTATCGTGCGCCCAGATCGTTGCTATTCACACCCAAATGCCCGACAGCTCCGACACCCCTCTCTCCTCGGCCTCCAGCCCCGGCAGCCTGCTACGCGAGGTGGCGCGCCTCTACACGCGCGCACAGCGCGTGGTTGCGGACTGCTGCCGGACCACCAGCACCCAGTGCCATCTGCTGACCGAGCTGGCCCGCTCGGGGCCCTTGCCGCTGTCGGAGCTGGGCCTGCGCCTGAGTCTGGAGAAGAGTTGGGTGTCGCGCGCGGTGGAGGCCATGGCAGCCCGTGGCTGGGTGAGCAAGGAGCCGAACCCGTCCGACGCAAGGAGCTGGCTCGTCACGCTCACCGCCGACGGCGTTCGCACCGTCCATGAGCTGAACCACACGCTCGACGCCCACGCGGACCAGTTGCTGGACCGCCTGGGTGAGCGCCGGCGCGCTGCCGTCGAGCACTCCCTCTTGCTGCTGCTTCAGGCCCTGCGGGAAGACCAGGCCGCCATGTGCTGCCTCCCGCCGCCCGAGGCCAAGGACGTCAAGAACGTCAAGGACAGACCATCATGCTGCTGAACCAAGTCTCCCTGCGCCAGGCCGGCGCCTCGGACTGGCCCGCCGTCGAGGCCCTTCTGCTGGCCAACAAGCTCCCCACGCAAGGGGCCCGCGAGCACCTCGCGACCTATGTGCTGGCCGTCTCGAACGGTGAAGTCGTCGGCTGTGCCGGCGCGGAGGTCTACGGCGCCGTGGCGCTGCTGCGCTCCGTGGCGGTGGCCCCGGGCCTGCACAAGAAGGGCATCGGCCGGCTGATGCTGCAGACCCTGCTGCAGCAGGCCCGCGCCCGGGACATCGCCTCGCTCCATCTGCTGACCGTCACCGCGCCCGAGTACTTCGCGCAGTACGGCTTCAAGCGCGCCAAACTGGAGGAGGCGCCCGCGGCCCTCAAGGCCTCGGCCGAGTTCCAGGGCGCCTGCCCCGCGTGCGCCGCCTTCATGAGCCTCACCCTGCGTGAACTGCCCAAGCGGGAGGATGGCCTGCCTGTCGCGGTGCTGGGCGCGGGCCCGGTGGGCTTGGCAACCGTCGCCCAGCTCATCGAGCGTGACCTGCCCTTCGTGGTGCTGGAAGCCGGCAACGGCGTGGGCACCCATCTGCAGGACTACGGCCATGTGCGCCTGTTCTCCCCCTGGCAGTACAACGTCGATGCCGGCATGGCGCGACTGCTGAAGCCGACGGGCTGGGCGGCGCCGCCCGATGCCGAGCTGCCTCTGGCCGCCGAGGTGGTCGAACGTGTCCTGAAGCCTTTCGCGGCGCTGCCCCAGGTGGCCCGCGCGCTGAAGCTCGGGGCCCGCGTGACCGCCCTCAGCCGCGAAGGCCACGACAAGGTAAAGAGCACCGGGCGCGAGCAGGCCGCCTTCGTCGTGCGCTATGTGCAGGACGGCCGGGAGCAGGTGCTGCGGGCTCGCGCCGTCATCGACGCCACGGGCACCTGGAGCCAGCCCAACCCCATCGGCGCCAACGGCCTGCCGGCCCTCGGTGAAGCCGCAGTGGCGGGCCAAGTCTTCTATGGCATCCCGGACATCCTGGGCGCGCAGCGCATGCGTTATGCAGGCAAGCGGACCCTGGTCGTGGGGGCGGGGCATTCGGCAGCCAATGCGCTGCTGTATCTCGCCGAGCTGGCACGGCAGGCGCCCGGCACGCGCTTGGCCTGGGCGGTGCGATCACCCTTGCTGCAGCGCGTCCTGGGCGGAGGCAGTGCCGATGCGCTGCCGGCGCGAGGTGAGCTCGGCAGCGCGCTGCAGCGCCTGCGCGACAGCGGTGCGATGGAGTTCTTCAGCGGCCTGCGCATCACCGAGATACGGCGCGAGGCGTCGGGCCCGCTGACCGTGATCGGCCTGGATGCGCAGCAGCGGCCTGTCGAGCTGCCTGGCATCGACGAAATCATCTGCGCCACTGGCCAGCGCCCCGACCTGAACCTGGCCAGCGAGCTGCGCCTCAGGCTGGACCCCTGGCTGGAGTCCACCGAAGCCCTGGGCCCGCTGATCGACCCGAACCTGCACAGCTGCGGCACCGTGCGGCCGCACGGCCATCGCGAGCTCTCGCATCCCGAGCCGGGCTTCTACACCGTGGGCGTTAAGAGCTACGGCCGTGCGCCGACCTTCCTGATGGCGACGGGCTTCGAGCAGGCGCGCTCCGTCGTCGCCGCCCTGGCCGGAGACCTGGAGGCCGCCGATCGGGTCGAGCTGGACCTGCCGGAGACGGGCGTCTGCTCCCTCCGCCCGGCCGACGCAGATGCCGACGCAGATGCCGGCAGCAGCGCCTGCTGCGGCACGCCCGCCGAGGCACCCTGGCTCGGTGAAGGGCCCGCCCCGTCCGCCACGCCCGTCGAGGCCAACGTCGCGGCATCTCCGTCCGGCTGCGGCTCCAGGCCGCTCCAGGAAGCGCCCGCGCCGGCCTCGCGCTGCTGCGGCTGAGCATGCGCCAGCGCCGCAGCACCACGGTCCTCGCCCTGGGTCTGGCCCAGACCCTGGCCTGGGCCTCGTCCTACTACCTCCCGGCGATGCTGGCCCTGCCCATGGCCCGCGCGCTGGGCCTGGCGGCACCGGACATCTTCGCGGCCTTCTCGGTGGCCCTGGTGGTGTCCGCGCTGGTCGGACCCCGTGCCGGACGGATGATCGACCAGCAGGGCGGCCGGCGGGTGCTCGCAGGCACCAGCCTGCTCTTCGCCACCGGGCTCGCCCTGATGGCGTTGAGCACAGGCTTCGCCAGCCTGCTGCTGGCCTGGGGCGTGATGGGCATCGCGATGGGCAGTGGGCTGTACGAGGCCGCCTTCTCGACCCTGGTCCGGCTGCATCGGCTGGAGTCCCGCCGCATGATCACCGGCATCACCCTCATTGCGGGCTTTGCCAGCACGGTGGGCTGGCCCCTGAGCGCCTGGCTGGCCACGCAGTGGGGCTGGCGCGAGGCCTGCTGGACCTGGGCCGCGCTGCATGTGCTGGTGGGCCTGCCCCTGAACCTGAGCCTGCCGCGCGCCGAGCCGGAGCCGGAGCAGGACGCCAACGCTGCAAGCCCGGGCAGCTCCGGTGAGCCGGCGGCCGGCGCCGATCCGGGCCTGGGGCCGGTGCTGGCTCTGTCCTTCGTTTTCGCCACGACCTGGTTCACCAGCACGGCGATGGCGGCGCACTTCCCGCGGCTGCTGCAAGGCTTTGGCATCGGCGTGGCAGGGGCCGTGGCCATCGCCGCGCTCATCGGCCCTGCGCAGGTGGCCGCGCGCGTGTTCGAGTTCGGCCTGCTGCGCCGCATGCATCCGCTGCTGTCGGCCCGCCTGGCGACGCTGGCGCATCCGCTGGGTGGCCTCGGGCTGCTGATCCTCGGTGCCCCGGCGGGCACCGCCTTCGGCCTCTTGCACGGCGCGGGCAACGGCGTGCTGACCATCGCCAAGGGCACCCTGCCGCTGGTGATCTTCGGCGCGCAGGGCTATGGCCATCGTCAGGGTCTGCTGATGTTCCCGGCCCGGATGATCCAGGCCTTCGCGCCCTGGCTGTTCGGCCTCGCGCTGGACCGCTGGCAGGGGCAGGCCCTCTGGCTGACCACCGCCCTGGGCCTGCTGGCATTCGGGACGCTGATGCTGCTGGGCCGCCTGCAGGCGACGCAGCCGTGAGCGCCCGCAGCGCCCTCGTCCTCGGCCGCGCCTGCTTCGTGGTGGTCGCACAAGACCTGCCGACCGGCTTCAACGCGCGCCCCGGCGTGACGGTCCTGGTGGCGCGGGACGAAGCCATGGCGCTCGACATCGACGGACAGCGGCATCCGGGCCTGCGGGCCGTGGTGCTGGCACCCGGCCGGCGCCGCCGCTTCCTGCGCGCCTGCCCGCACATCAGCGTGACGGTGGAGCCCGGGCACGCGCTCTATCGGCCGTTCCTGCGCTGGGCAAGGAGCTCGCAGGCCCTGGACATCGAACCGGAAAGGGCCGCCGACTGGGCCAGGCAAGTCCTGACCCTGCGCAATGCCCTGGAGCTGGACCAATGGCTGGCGCGGTTGCTCGGCCATTTCGGGCAAGACAGCCCCGCAGAGGGCAGCCCCAAGCTCCAAGCTCTACTGGAGCTCCTGGATGGAATGGCGAGGACCGGCGACGCCGCCCAGGCGGAGTCCGTGTGGCCGGTCTTCTCGCAGACCCACCCCGGCACGACCGCGGCCCATGCGCGCTGGCTGAAGCAGGAGATCGGCCTCTCACTGCGCCAGTTCCTGCTCTGGCGCAAGCTGCGGGCCGCCATGGACCTGCTGGACGGGCCCCTGGATGCCACGACCATCGCCCATGCCGCCGGCTTCGCGGACTCCTCGCACCTCTGGCGCACGTGCACACGTGTCTTCGGCCTGCAGCCCTCGCAGGCAGCGGATCGCAAAACCGTTCAAGTCAGGATGCTGCCCATCTCATAGATTGCCGCCCATACCGCGCAAGAAAGGAGATTCGCATGACACACCTGGAGGTCTGGGCCGTCACCGGCCTGATGCTCGTCCTCGGCATCCTGGAGGCCCTCGCCGGACGCCTGTGGAGAGGACGCCCCCGCGAAGAGCTGTGGGTGGACGTGCTGAGCCTGGCCCAGTTCGCCATCCTCATCAAGCCAGCCATCGTGTGGATGGCGGCGCAGGCCGTGATCTGGCTCAGCCCCTCCTGGACACCGCTGGCCAGTTGGCCGCTGCCCTGGGCAGTCCTGGCCTATGTGCTGCTGGCCGATCTGCTGCACTACGGCTACCACCGCCTGGCCCACAGTTCGGCACTCTTCTGGCAGCTGCACAAGACCCATCACACGGCCACGGCGATGAGCATCAGCGTCTCCTACCGCGAGAACTGGGTCTACTACCTGCTCATGCCGGACCTGTGGCTGGCGGGCCTCCTGGTCGCGCTGGGCGGCGCCGAGTTCGTGTTGATCGGACAGCTGATCTTCGGCTTGGCCAACGTGCTCATCCACAGCGCCTTCGCCTGGGACGCCTGGCTGTTCCGCCACCGCTGGGTGGCTCCCGCGGGGCGCGTCCTGGAACGCCTGGTGCAGCTGCCCTCCACGCACCGCGCCCATCACGCCCTGGTCGATGCGCAGGGGCGCCCGCCGCAGGTGAACTTCGGCCAGCTGCTGATGATCTGGGACGTGATGCTGGGCACCGCCCATCTGCCGCACGGGCGATCGCCGGCGGCCTATGGCGTCGATGCGGACCAGCAGGCATCGTGGATGCGGCTGTTGTGGGTGCCGGGGCGGACGGGCCGAGAGCGATGAGCAGGCGTCGAGACTGAAGCCGGCGTCAGGCCGGCGCCCACGACCGGACGCCGCCTACACTGCCACCCCGCGCTGACGCGCAAGACCTGACCCCGGGCGACGAGGCCGTCTCAAGCCAGGCGGCTCCTGAGGAACGCCACCGTCCGCGACCAGGCCAGCTCGGCGGCCTTGGGGTCGAAGCGCGGCGTGGAGTCGTTGTTGAAGCCGTGCTGCGTGCCTTCGCAGACATAGACCTCGTAGTGCACGTCGGCCGACTTCAGGGCGGCCTCGCAGCGCGGCCAGTCGGCGTTGACCCGTTCGTCTTGCCCGGCGCAGTGGATCAGCAGCCGGGCCTTGATGCGCGGCACATCCTCCGCCGGCGGCTGGCCACCATTGAAGGGCACGGCGGCGCGCAACGCGGGCAGTTGGGTCGGCCAGGTCGTTGGAGACGGTGCCGCCAAAGCAGAAGCCCACCACGCCCAGCGCGCCCGTGCGCTCCTGCAGGGCCTTGAGCGCCTGGGCCGCGGCCACGAAGTCGGCGCGCACCTTGACCGGATCCAGCCTGGCGGAAAGCTCGCGGGCCTTGTCCTCGTCCCCTGGATCGCCGCCCAGGCTGTGCAGCGCAAGACCGATGCGCCGAGTCGCCAAGCGTGAAAACGCGGCCCCTTCAGCGCGCTCGGACAGGCGAAAGCCATGCATCCAGCGCCGACGCTGCGCGGCATCTGATGCCCTGCGGTCCCGCGCCCGTCCGTCCTTTCATTTGCTCACAGCCTGAGGGCCTGCCCTAGGGCCACTCCCTCGGTGCGCTACTAACATCGCGTCACACACAGAGAGCGCGCGAGGGAGCGCGAGGGAGCGAGACATGAAACCCACCCGTGACGCCACGGAGCCCGGTCCGCGGCCGGGTCCGGCTGACTTCGGCATGCCCATGCCGGCCGCCGGTGCCTTCAGCAACCCGGCCCGGCCGCTGCGTGAACTGGCTGGGCCACCCGGCTGGCCGCTGCTGGGCCACCTGCCCATCCTGGACCGACGCCGCCTGCAGCAGCAACTCGAGCACTGGGCCGGCACGCACGGGCCGCTGTACCGCCTGCAGCTGGGCCGGCGTCCTGTGCTGGTCGTGGCCGACCACCAGCTGGCCCAGGACGTCATGCGGCGGCGCCCGCAGCGCGTGCTGCGCAGCCCCACCACGCGGCGCGTCTGCCAGGAGCTGGGCGTGGACGGCCTCTTCATGAGCGAGGGGGAGCGCTGGCAGGCCCTGCGCCGCCTGACGGTGCGCGCCTTCACGCCCGAGATGCTGCGCGGCTTCCACCCCCGCATGCTGACCATCGGACAGCGCTGGCGAGAGCGCTGGGTGCGGGCTCTGCAGGCCGGCCGGCAGCCGGACCTGGCGCGCGACCTGCCGCGCTTCTCGCTGGAGGTGGGCGTGGCCCTGGCCATGGGCGTGGACCTGGGCGCAGGCACCGCCCCGGGCCAGGCTCAGGCCGGCGCCGGCAGCCTGCAGCTGCAGGCCGACATCGAATTCCTGATCGGCCAGGTCTGGCGCCGAATCAACGCGACGGTGCCGCTGTGGCGCTGGTTCAAGACCGCCCCCGAGCGCGCCGTGGATGCCGCCATCACCCGCGTGCGCCAGGCGCTTCTGCCCATCATCGAGCAGGCCCGAGCCCACCGCGCCGCCCAGCCCGAGGCCGCGCCGCGCCATCTGCTGGACGCCCTGCTGATCGCCCAGGCCCGGCCCGAGGCCGGCGAGCGGCCCGTCGAGCTGACGGACGAACAGCTGGTGCGCCTGCTCACCGAGCTGGTCTTCGCCGGTGAGGACACCAGCGCCCATTCCCTGGCCTGGCTGATGAGCCTGGCCAGCCGCCACCCGGGCGCCTGGCAGCAGCTGCAGACCGAGATCGCCCAGGCCTGCCCGCCCGAGGGGCCCGACTACGACAGCCTGCGCCGACTGCCTTATGCCGAGGCCTTGATCCAGGAGTCGCAACGCCTGAAGCCGGTGATCAGCCTGCTGATGTTCCAGTCGGCCGAGGACCAGGTGGTGGGCGGCGTGCTGGTGCCCAAGGGCGCAGGGCTGATGACCCTCAACCGCTACAGCGCCCTGCGGCAGGGGCCCGAAGACCGCCACGACTTCCGCCCGGAGCGCTGGCTGACCCTGGATGGGCAGGCGCCCTGCGCATCGTCCATGCCCTTCGGTGCGGGCGCCCGCACCTGCCCGGGTCGCTATGCCGCCCTGCTGCAGATGAAGACCCTGCTGGCCCTGATGGCCCCGGTCTTGGACCTGCTGCCCACCCAGGTGCCGCTGCCGGAAGAGGTGATGGAGGTGACGCTGCGACCCGCCACGCTGGACCTACGCTGGAGGCTGCGCGGGGCCACGGCCTGAGCGCCGCGCGCGGGGGGGCTGCTCAGTGCCCCTCGAAGCTCACCAGCGTGTGCAGGGGCAGCCCCGCCGCGCGGATGCGGTCGGAGCCGCCCAGCTCCGGCAGGTCCACGATGGCCGCGCCCTCGATCACCTCGGCGCCCAGGCGCTGCAGCAGGCGCAAGCCGGCCAGCATGGTGCCGCCGGTGGCGATGAGGTCGTCGATCAGGACCACGCGGTCCTGCGGGCCGACGGCATCGGTGTGGATCTCCACCGTGGCGCTGCCGTACTCCAGCTCGTAGCTCTCCTGCACCGTCGTGAAGGGCAGCTTGCCCTTCTTGCGGATGGGCACGAAGCCGATGTTGAGCTCATAGGCCAGCACCGAGCCGATGATGAAGCCCCGCGCATCCAGGCCCGCGATGGCCGTGGGGCGGGCATCGAAGTAGCGATGCACGAACTGGTCGATCAGCACCCGGAAGGCCTTGGGGCTGGACAGCAGGGGCGTGATGTCCCGGAACTGCACACCGGGGCTGGGCCAGTCGGGCACGGTGCGGATCTGCTGGCGGATGAAGTCGAGGTCGCTGAGGCTCATGGGCCGGATTGTGCCTAGGCCTGCGGCGGCGCTCTACTTGCTGCCGGGAAGGGGTGGCATGCCCGCCAGCAACTCACGAGCACGCGCCTCGGCCTTCTGCTCGTCAGCCAGGCTGAACTGGGGCCAGCGTTGGTGGAAGCGCTGGTCGTAAACGGCGATGGTGGCTTCCTTGCCGCCGTAACCATCCGGGGGCTGCCGTACCTGCAGCACATGCCACATGGCGCGTTGCTCTACAGCGGACAGGGCTGGATTGGATGCATCGCCATCCGCGGCCATGCGAATCGCGAGGATGCCGCCCTTCACGGCTTCAGCGTAGACCCAGGCCCGTGCTTCCTGCAACGTCTCGGCCGGCGGCGACGCCCCGCTTGCCAGCAGCATCTCCAGATAGCCGGGCGCAGCCCCAGGCATGCCATGAGAGATCACGCGACGGTACAGGGCCGACTCTTGCGCCCACAGGGCAGACGGAATGGATTGGCAGGCATGATGGTTGGCCCGGGCCCGATCAAGCATCGATTGCCCCTTGCTGTACCCCGGTGCGCGCTCCATCAGGGTGTGCATCATCTGCAACTCACTGGCCGCGCGTCGACAGTCCCCCAGAACGCGCAAGGCACTGAACAGTTGCCAGTCCTCCCCGCCATCAATCAGGCGCTGCAGGTGGGGCGCAATGCCTTCGGCCCCGACCTCACCTGCGATGAGTCCCTGCGCGGTACGCTGCCCCAGGCCGGACGGCTTGGGAGGCTGCGCCTCAGCGGATGCAGCCGCACTGGCCGGCATCGCCCCGACCGTGGTCACCTTGCTCAGAGACCGGCTGTCCGCTTGGGCGGCGGCAGGCCAGTCGGCATGCTGCGCAGAGGGCGACTGCAAGGGCGCAAAGCCCCCCCACTGCCGCCAGACGGTCAGCAAGACGACCGCCACCAGCGCTCCAGCAAGCGTGAATTTCACCGCAGGCATGCTCATCGCCTGTCAAAGCCCACGGCAGCTCTGGGCGATATCTCCACACTTGTAGCGCGAGTCGATCACCGATGCTTCGTTGCCCGCATGGCAGGAGCCATACATGCCAGGGGCGGCAGTTTCCAAGGAGATACCACCACTCCAGCGGTCTCCCGCTCTGTTTCCGATGAACACGATCTTGCTACTCGAATAAGTCACTTCACCTCGAGCCAGCTGAGCACACCAACACCCGGAAGCAACAGACTGGTGGCACCCGGATCACAGCCGAGCATGACCTGCTGGCGCGGCCCGGCGGCCGAGGGCGCCTCTTCCTTGCCCGCGCCTCCCGCAAGTTGCGGGATGGCGTGGGTGCAGTCAGGACTTGCCGCAGCCATGGAGGCGAACGTGGCCAGCATGGCCATCGAAATCAGCATTTTCATTGTTCCTTCCAGAACGAATTCAGGCAGGAATGCTAACTCACCAAATGACCTCCCGTTACGCCGCCTTGCCATCACTGACCAGCCGCGCCCGCCCATTGCGCTTGGCCGCATACAGCGCTGCATCCGCCAGCTCGACCAGCAGGCCGCCGTCCTCGCCAGCCTGCGCGACGCGGGTGGCATGGCCGATGCTGAGGGTCACGCCGCCGCGCAGGGGGCTGGCACGGTGGGGGATGGCGGCCAGGCGCAGGCTGTCCAGGCAGCGCTGGGCGATCTGGCGGGCCTCGCTGGCGTCCACCTCCTCCAGCAGCACCGCGAACTCCTCGCCGCCGTAGCGGCACAGAACGGCCTCATTGACACAGGACTGCAGCAAGCTGGCCACGCGGCGCAGGCAGTCGTCGCCCGCGACGTGGCCGTGGCAGTCGTTGTACTGCTTGAAGTGGTCGATATCCAGCAGCAACAGCGAGACGGGCTGCTGCTGCTGCTGGCTGCGCTGCCAGGCCTGGCGCAGCAGCTCGTCGAAGAGGCGGCGGTTGCCGACGCGGGTCAGGCCGTCGGTGGTGGTCTGGCGGGCCAGCAGCTCGTTGGCATGGCGCAGACGCAGCTCCTGACGCTTGCGTTCGGTGAAGTCCGCGATGATGCAGACGAAGAGATGGGTGGTGGCCGTCTTCACCTCGGCCACATTGAGCTGCAGGGCCAGTCCGGTGCCGCCGCGGTGGCGGCCGTTCAGCTCGTGCTGGCGCCCCAGCAGCAGCTGGGGCTGCAGGCGGGAGTCGCCGCGCTCGCCGCTGTCCAGCACCATGCTCAGGTGCGCGCCCTGCAGCTCGCCGGCCGTGTAGCCGAACAGGGCCTCGCAGGCCGGGTTCACTTCGAGCATGTGGCCGTCGGTGTCCAGGGTGATGATGGCATTGCGCGCGGCCTGGATCACGGCCTGCAGATGGGCCTGGCTCGCGGCCAGGCGCTGCTGCTCCTGGACCAGGTCGCTCACGTCCATGCGCACGCCCACGATGCCGCCGGAGGCCGTGCGCTGCTCATGGATGCGCAGCCACTTGTTGTCATGCACGCGCTGCAGCAGGGGCTCGACCTGCTGGCCGCGCTGGGCCAGGCGCTCGGCCAGCCAGGCCTCCTCGCGGCCGCGGGCCTCGGGAACGCCGCCGCTGTAGGCCGAGGCCCGCGCCATCTCCTTGAAGCTGGCGCCGCGGTCGAAGGCGCCCCACATGTGCGGGTAGATCTCGATCAGCTTGCGGTTGTAGGCGACCAGGCGGTCGTCGGCATCGAAGATCTCGACGCTGGCGGGCAGCGCATCGATGGCCTCCTCCAGCTGGTCATAGGCGCGCTGGATCTGGTGGCGCCCCTGGGCCAGCATCAGCAAGCCCAGCACAGCCGCCAGCAGGCCCGGCACCATGGCGGCGATGGCCCAGCCCAGCACCGACTCGCCCTGGGACTGCGCATTCAGCCCGCCGGCGAAGCAGCCCAGCTGCATCAGCAGGCAGGCCAGCAGCAGCACGGCCATGCCCTTCTTCAGCAACAGATCCTGCGTGCCGCGCAGGGCGGCATGCCAGCGCAGGCTCTGGCGGCGGCGACGCAGGGTGGCGGTGGCGGGCTGGCTGGACATGAGGCGTGGGGAGTCCCGGTGCAAGACCGGGCGGGGCCGGACAAAGCCGGCATCCTAGGGACAAGCCCTGCCTCTGCCCAGATGGGCAAGTCCCGACCGAACCCCCAACCTTAGGGGGATGGCCTTCAGGCGCCGCGCGTCACAGGCATCGCCACCTTGTCGGCTGGGACCTTCATGTGCCGGGCCAGCTCCAGCTTGGCCAGGGCATTGCGGTGCACCTCGTCGGGGCCGTCCGCGAAGCGCAGAGTGCGCTGATGGGCCCACATCAGGGCCAGCGGCGTGTCATCGGAGACGCCCATGCCACCGTGGACCTGGATGGCCCAGTCGATCACCTTCAGCGCCATGTTCGGCGCGACGATCTTGATCATGGCGATCTCGGCCTTGGCGACCTTGTTGCCCACGGTGTCCATCATGTAGGCGGCCTTGAGCGTCAGGAGGCGCGACTGCTCGATCAGGCAGCGGGCCTCGGCGATGCGCTCCTGCGTCACGGTCTGCTGCGCCAAGGTCTTGCCGAAAGCCACGCGGGCGATGGCACGCTGGCACATCAGCTCCAGCGCACGCTCGGCCGCGCCGATGGAGCGCATGCAATGGTGGATGCGGCCTGGGCCCAGGCGGCCCTGGGCGATCTCGAAGCCGCGGCCCTCGCCCAGCAGGATGTTGGAGGCGGGCACGCGCACGTCCTTCAGTTCGATCTCCATGTGGCCGTGCGGCGCGTCGTCATAGCCAAAGACCGGCAGGGCGCGCTTGACGGTGACGCCCGGGGCATCCGCCGGTACCAGCACCATGGACTGCTGCTCGTGGCGGCCGGCGTCCGGATTGGTCTTGCCCATCACGATGTAGAGGGCGCAGCGCGGATCGCCGGCGCCGCTAGACCACCACTTGGTGCCGTTGATCACGTAGTCGTCGCCCTGGCGCTCGATGCGACACTGGATGTTGGTGGCGTCCGACGAGGCCACCTCGGGCTCGGTCATCAGAAAGGCCGAGCGGATCTCGCCGCGCAGCAGGGGCTCCAGCCAGCGGTCCTTCTGGGCCTCGGTGCCGTAGCGCTCGAGGGTCTCCATATTGCCGGTGTCGGGCGCGGCGCAGTTGAAGACTTCCGGCGCCCAGGACACGCGGCCCATGATCTCGCACAGCGGCGCGTACTCGAGGTTGGACAGGCCCTCCGGCGCGCGGACCGACTGCGGCAGGAAGAGGTTCCACAAGCCGGCCGCCCGGGCCAGGGGCTTGAGTTCCTCGATGAGGCGCGTGGGCACCCAGGCGTTGCCGGCGCGCCGGTTGGCCTCCACCTCTTCGTGGAAGCGGCGTTCGTTGGGGTAGATGTGCTGTTCAAAGAAAGCCAGCAGGCGCTCGCGATAGGCCTGGACCTTGGGGCTGTAGTCGAAGTTCATGGCGGGTCCTTGGGTAAGTCTGGAAGACTCAGGCCAGCAGCTCGCACAGGCGGATCTGCGGCTGCAGGCTGGAATAGCGACTCACATGCGCAGCCAGCTCGGGGCCGGCTGCGGCCAAGGCGGCCTGCGCGCTGGCGAGGTCGGCGAAGTCGGCAAAGGTGGCGGCGATCAGCTCGCCGGGCCGGGGCGTTCCTGAGCCGAGGAAGCGGGCCAGCTCCAGACGCTGCAGGCCCAGCGGCGTCAGCAGGCGCCGGGCCAGCGCGGCATGCTCCTGGGCATAGCAGGCTGCGTCGAAGCGGGCGCCTTCGGCCCAGTGGTAGAGCCCCATCACTCGAATCATGATCTTTCCTTTTCCTGTGCAGGCCTGCCCTGGCGGAAGTCCAGGTAGTGCAGGTATTGGTCCAGCAGATGCTCCATGGTGGTCAGGCGGTCCTCATGGCGCAGGCCATCCAGCGGCGCGATGTTCAGCGCGCGCAGCACCCAGTCGCCGGGCGCCTCGCCGACATCGAGCACATTGAGGCAGGCCGGGCTCTGCATCAGGCTGCCGTAGAGCAGGCGCTGGCCACCGCTGAGGGCATGGGACAGCAGCGCCGCGTTGACCACGCCATGCAGCACCAGCAGGGCGCTGTCCCAGTGCGGGTCGGCGCGCAGGCGCTGCAGGGCCGGCAGGACACGGTCGAGCAACTCGCCCACCGACTCGCCGCCCAGGAAGCGCTGCGCCTCGGGCACCTGCCCCTGGTGCAGTCCGCAAAAGGCCTGGCGCAGCCCGGACGGCGCAAGGGCCGAAAGCCGGCCGCCGCGGATCTCTTCCCACGCGGGCCAGACCTCGGGCCGCAGCGCCTCGTGCCCAGAGGCCTGCAGCACCAGGGCCGCCGTCTGCGCAGTGCGCGGCAGGCCGGAGATGATGGCGCGGTCCAGGCGCACGCCCTGCTCGCGCAGGTAGGCACCGGCCGCATCAGCCTGGGCCCGGCCATGGGCGGTGAGGCTCACCTGCTCGGGCAGCACGGGGCGGCCGCTGGCAGCATCGAAATAGCAGACCTCGCCATGGCGCATCAGGTAGAGGCGCCGGCGACGGCCGGCAGTGCTCGGAGGTCGGGACATGCGCGCAGTGTGGCTCAGCACCGCGGGGCCGGCTGTCGCGCAGGCGGCAGGCCCGACAATGCGGCGCGACATGACGCCCTCCCACCCCGTCTCCTTGGCGACAGCCGAGCCCCTTCGCTGGGACATCCAAGCCCTGCGCGGCCTGGCCGTCGCCTGGGTGCTGCTGCACCACGCCCAGCTGCCCGGCATTGCCGGAGGCTACCTGGGCGTGGATGTGTTCTTCGTCATCTCCGGCTATCTGATCACGGGCCTGGTGCAGCGCGCCCTGCTGGCCCGCCGCTTCAGCTTCCGGGACTTCTACGCCCGGCGCGCCCGCCGGCTGCTGCCCGCGGCCTATGTCACGCTGGCGCTGACCCTGCTGGCCAGCCCCTGGCTGCTGAATGCCCGCGAGCAGCTGGACCTGGCCGCGCAGGCCCGCGGCGCCCTGCTCTTCGCCAGCAACTGGGTGCTGTGGCAGCAGAGCGGCTACTTCCAGGGCGCGGCCGAACTCAAGCCCCTGCTTCACTTCTGGTCCCTGTCCCTGGAAGAGCAGTACTACCTGCTGCTGCCCGCCCTGCTGTGGCTCAGCCCACCGCGCTGGCGGCGCCTGGTGGTGGGCCTGCTGTGCCTGGCCAGCCTGGCTCTGTGCGTGCGCTGGCTCACGCGCGACGCGAACCTGGCCTTCTATGCCCTGCCCAGCCGCGCCTGGGAGCTGGGCCTGGGCTCCCTGGTGGCGCTGCATCCGCGGCCCTGGCCCGTGCCCGCCGCCCTGCGCACGGGGTCTGCGATCGCCCTGCTGGTGCTGCCCTTGCTGGACCTGCCCGGCTGGCCGCATCCCGGGCCGCTGGCCCTGTGCGTCTGCCTGGCCACGGCCCTGCTGGTGCAGCATCCGGCCGGCCCAGAGGCGGCACCGCGCGGCCTGCGCCCCCTGGTCTGGCTGGGGGACCGCAGCTATTCGCTGTACCTCGTGCACTGGCCACTGATGGCGGCGGTGCACAACGCCTGGGTCGGCACCGGCAAGGAGTCGCCGCCGGAACTGACGGCCTGGCGCCTGGCCGCGCTGGGCGCCGCCCTGCCCCTGGCCTGGCTGCTGCACCGCTTTGTGGAGCTGCCCGGCAAGGCACGGTTGCGGGGGCGGCCGGCCTGGGTCGCCCTGGTCCTTGGCAGCCTGTCCCTGGCCCTGCTGCCCGGCCTCAGCCAGCGCTGGGTACAGGCGCCCGAGGGCCATGACTTCGCCCGCCTCACCCGGCCCAACTACGGCTTCTCCGCCCTCTGCGATGCCGAGCGCCCCTATGCCCCCCGGCCGGAATGCCAGCAGGGCGCACAACCCCGCTGGATGGTCTGGGGCGATTCCTATGCCATGCACCTGGTGCCAGGTCTTGCCCACCACCTGGAGGCGCAGGGTGCGCCGGGCCTGATCCAGGCCACCAAGTCCTCCTGCGGTCCCTTCCCCGGCCTCGGGCCCTACAAGCCCGAGGCGGCGCCGGGCGCGACCTTCGCCCCGCGCTGGGTGGCGCAGTGCCATGCCTTCAACGCGGCCGTGCTGGAATGGCTGGCAGGGCACCCGGAGGTGCGCACGGTGCTGCTGTCCAGCCTGTTGACGCAATACCTGGACAGGCGCCAGTACAGCCCCCGCCGGCTTACGCCGCAGGGCCTGCTGTCCGAGCAGCCCCTGGACGAGGCCGGGTTGCACCAGGCCCTGCTGGACGATCTGCGGCGCACCGTGCAGCGCCTGCGGGCCATGGGCCGGCAGGTGATGCTGGTCGCGCCGCCGCCGCGGGCCGGCTTCAACGTCCCGGCCTGCCTGGAGCGCCGGGCCCTGGGCCGCTGGACCCTGGGCGCCACGCTGGACTGCCGCATCGATGGCGCGCACCGCGACGCCAGCGACGAGGCCGTCCAGTCCTGGCTGCAGCAGGCCGGGGCCGTGCTGCCAGTGCTGCGCTTCGAGCCGCTGCTGTGCCGGGACGGGCGCTGCGACGTGATGCGGGGCGGGGTGATGCTCTACCGCGACCAGGGCCACCTCAGTGAGGCCGGATCGGTCTGGCTGCTGCCCCGCCTCGCATGGCCGGCGGCCTCAGCCGCGCAGTAGCTTCTCTTCGGCCAGGGCCAGGGCCTCCGGCGTGCCGGACAGCACCAGCGTGTCTCCCCCCTGCAGCTCCAGGCCGTCCTGGGCCGGCCGCACCGCACCACCGGCACGCCGCACCGAGACCACATGCACGCCCACAGCCTCCAGGGCCAGGTCGCCCAGGGGTTCACCGGCATAAGGCGTGGCCGTCGGCAGGGTGACGGGGCGCAGGCGGGCCTGTTCGCGTTCCTCGGCGCTGTCGTCGTCGGCGCCATGGAAGTAGCCGCGCAACAGGCTGTAGCGGGCATCACGAGCGTCGCGGGTCAGGCGGATCACGCGGCGCATGGGCACGCCCACGAGCGCCAGCGCATGGCTGGCCAGCATCAGCGAGCCCTCGATGGCCTCGGGCACCACCTCGGTGGCACCGGCGGCGCGCAGCTTTTCCAGGTCGCTGTCGTCGATGGTGCGCACCACCACCGGCACGTGGGCGGCATGCTCGCGCACCAGCTGCAGGATCTTC
Organism: Mitsuaria sp. WAJ17; assembly: GCF_014174515.1. Taxonomy (GTDB): domain Bacteria; phylum Pseudomonadota; class Gammaproteobacteria; order Burkholderiales; family Burkholderiaceae_C; genus Roseateles_B. The sequence goes on along the minus strand of NZ_JACJUG010000036.1, from coordinate 12,558 downwards.
AGGGCCGAGGGGGTGTCGTGGTAGCTGATCACCACCGCGCTGGCCCGGGCCAGGCCGGCGGCCATCAGGCTCTGCACCTTGGCCGCGTCGCCGAAGACCACACTCTGGCCTGCCGCCGCGGCCTGGCGCACGCGGTCGGGGTCCAGGTCCAGGGCCATGTAGGGGATGTGCTCTGTCTCCAGCAGCCGAGCCAGATTCTGGCCGCTGCGGCCGTAGCCGCAGATGATGACGTGGGCATCGGCCTTGATGGACTTCTTGGCGATGGTGGTCAGCTGCACGGACTGCAGCAGCCAGTCGCTGGAAGAGAGCTTCATCACGATGCGGTTGCTGTACATCACGATCAGCGGGGTGGCCAGCATGGAGATGACCATGGAGGCCAGCACCGGGCTCACCCACTGCGGCGCGATCAGCTGATGCTGCGCACCCAGGCTCAGCAGCACGAAACCGAACTCGCCCGCCTGCGCCAGGTACAGGCCCGTGCGGATGGCCACGCCCGTGGGCGCGCGAAAGAGCTTGGCCAGCACCGCGATCACCGTGGCCTTGGCCACCAGCGGCAGCAGGGTCAGCAGCACCACCAGCGGCCACTGTGACACCACCGGGCGCCAATCCAGCTTCATGCCGATGGTGATGAAGAACAGGCCCAGCAGCACGTCGTGGAAGGGGCGGATGTCGGTCTCCACCTGGTGCTTGTATTCGGTCTCGGCGATCAGCATGCCGGCCACGAAGGCCCCCAGCGCGAGTGACAGGCCCGCATGCTCAGTCACCCAGGCCAGGCCCAGGGTCACGAGCAGGAGGTTGAGCATGAAGAGTTCCTCGCTCTTGCGCCGCGCCACCAGAGTCAGCCACCAGCGCATGGCCTTCTGCCCGCCCGCCAGCAGCACGGCCAGCACGGCCGCAGCCTTCAGGCCCGCCCAGGCCAGGGAGACGGCCATGGTGCCGCCGTCGCTCTTGAGCGCGGGGATCAGCACCAGCAGCGGCACCACTGCCAGATCCTGGAACAGCAGCACGCCCATCACGCGGCGGCCATGCTCGCTCTCAAGCTCCAGGCGCTCGGCCATGAGCTTCACAACGATGGCGGTGGAGCTCATGGCCATGGCGGCGCCCAGCATCAGGGCGCCCTCCCAGCCGAGGTCCCAGCGGATGCCCAGCCAACCGAAGAGATGGTCCAGCATCAGGTTCCCGGCGATGGTGCCCAGGATGGTGATGAGCACCTGCAGCATGCCCAGGCCGAACACGAGAGCGCGCATGCTGCGCAGCTTGGGCAGGTTGAACTCCAGCCCGATCACGAACATCAGGAAGACCACGCCGAATTCGGCCAGGTAGCGCACCCCTTCGGAATCGGCGGACAGGGCCATCGCATTGGGCCCGATCAGCACGCCCACGGTCAGGTAGCCCAGCATGGGCGGCAGCTTGAGGGATCGGCAGGCGACCACGCCCAGCACTGCGGCCACCAGATACAGCAAGGCAAGGTCCAGCGAACTCATCCGACGATGGTAATGCCTGCCCTGCCGACCTCTGCGCGAAACCACGCAGGCGCCGCCCCTGCCTGCGGCGTCCGCCGCCAGCCCGCACCTACCACTTTTGTTAGCAGCCACCGGGCGGGGTCGTCTTTAGAGATGCCCTTCAGGACGCCGAGGAGCTGCTGCGCGACCGCCACCACATCACCGGTGACAAGCAGGACGACTTCGCGATCACCGACCTCGCCAGCATCGCCGAGACCGGCAGCGCCAAAGCCCGCGGCATCTCGGTGGGCCTGGGCGTGATCGGGGCGATCTCGCTACTGGTGGGCGGCATCGGCATCATGAACATGATGCTGGCGAGCGTCTCGGAGCGGGTGCGCGAGATCGGCATCCGCATGGCCATCGGCGCCAAGCTGCGGGACGTGCTGTGGCAGTTCCTGGGCGAGTCCGTGGTGCTGTGCCTGATCGGCGGCCTCATCGGCCTGGGCCTGGCCGCGCTGGGCGCCCTGGGCATCAACGCGCTGGACAAGGTCGTGGTGAGCCTCTCGACCCAGCATGTGATCGTGGCCGTGGGCTTCGCCAGCCTGGTGGGCCTGTTCTTCGGCTACTACCCGGCTCGGCGGGCGTCCAAGCTGCTGCCGATCGAGTGTCTGCGGCAGGATTGAGGGCGATTTTCAGAAATGCAAAGCCATGCCATTTCGTGCTTAGATAAGCGCAAGCAACTCTCGATTACTGACAGTAGATTGACCCAGCATCGAGGTAGAGACCATCCGCACTATTGATGACCTAACGCCCACCCCCTGTCAGTGCTTACAGGCACGTGACCACCATCCAAACTTAGACTCCCGCTCGCAGTATCACTCAGCACATCGACCGACAAGCATTCGGCAGTGCTGAATTCGCCCCCAAAAGAAGTGTGAATAGGGGCATGTCAATAGGGAGATTAAATTGAAGACAACTTTTGCGCTCATTTGCGCAGCTTGGATTTGCACTCAAGGACCTGCGCAGGCTCAGTCACCTATCCCCGTCAAACCGCCAGCGTCGCCGGTTAGCAAGCCGATTGCCATACCAGCCAAGCCGGGTGCAGGACAGACTGCCGCGTTGATAAATAATGGTGGAAGCGGGTGCCCCCGTCGCCCTGACGGAGAAGAAGAATGCACGGTAGAAGTAGATGGCCCCAGTGGTGGCGATGGAGGCAGTGGAGTGATCCCAAATTTGCCGTCGGATAACTTTGGCGGATCCGGCGGCGTCGGAAGCGAAAGCGCGAGGGAAAAGGCACGTGCCTTAGCCCGGGCTCAATGCATGGCTGACTATGAGTCAGACTTAGCGCACATTGCAAACAACTACAACAATCGGGTCACCGTCTTGTGCGGCAATTTAGCCCAACTTAAGATAAAAGTTGGAAATGGATCACTAGAGGTTGAATTTGATCGCATTGGCTCAGTCATCGAAGAACTAGGGCGACCATTCGGCAAGGATTGCATCACTATGGCAAGCGACACCAGAAATCGCGAAGTCGATGAACGCAGGAAGGTGCGCAATGCATGTTTGGCTGCCGCCGATAAGGGATAAAAAGTGGCTGCACTATTGAGGAATGGCGTCCTGGGGGCTTTCCTTGCGTTAGGCGTCGCAGGTATTCTCATCACTTCGACGCAGGACGCTGATTTGGTGAAACCTGCGCGATATTTTGGCGATTCCCCTCCTCCGGCTTATCCCCCTTCGATTGCCGAGACTCCTGCTAAGACGTTAGGTGCCGGCTCTTCACCCGGGGCCTCGCAAAAGCAAGAACCTCCAGTCGCCACTAAAGCTCTAGCTGAAAGGGGGCGGCCGGACCCCCGCCGCTACGCTGCTCTTGTTCGCCAATTTCCTGGCGGCCTGCAAACGGAGGCCCAGTTGGCCCTGCAGGCTGGAAAGGCAGTGCGGGCGTTCGAGGTAGCTCGGGAGATGTCGCGGTGCCAGTATTTCCAGGAACTGCGGGCCGACTTTGAACGACGGGGGCAGTCTGCTCAACTAGCCCAGTTGCTGCCTGACACCGACCCGGCGGATCGCGCCCGGGTTGACGCCTTCTGTCAGACCGCCGGTGCCACGGGCCCGGCGTTGATGAAACAGCTGGTGCTGCTGGCCGCCGGACAGGGCCTCCCCGACGCCGTCCACTGGGCCTATGAGGAACAGCTGGACCCGTCTGGCGACAGTGCACGCCAGCTAGGCCACTGGGCAATGGCCGGCCAAGACTTGCTCGCCTTGGGAAAAGTCCTTCTTGCGGGCAGACCGGAAACCTTCGGCCTGAGCGCTGACGATTTGAACGTGCTACGCAAGGCTGCCGCATTGGTTCTTGAAACACCGGAATACGCTGCTCGGGCACCTTTCCGAGATACTGTGTCAATCGCACAGAAAGCTGCCACATCGTCGTCGGCCAGCCCCCAAACATCCGTTCGGTTCGCCGACTTGCAGCTCTCGCCCGCCGACGAACAGCGCGCCCAGGCCGTCGTCGACGCCCTGGTCCGCCTGCGCCGCCAGCAGCTCAAGGCGGCCGGCGGCTAAGACGCCGGCGGACTGCCGGTTTTCGCAGCAGCCCTGGTAGCAGAGCGGTATGGGTAAGCACCAGGGACGGATTGAGCAAAAATTTGCGCGAACAGGCCCTTTGGCGCAAACTTCCACCACCTATGCGTTCGCCGCATAGGCGCATGTGCACTCGGCTTTGGAATCACTGGCCGCGCGATCCTGGTTCGCGATACCGTTCGCGCCACGCCAAAGATTACGGAGCATTACATGCCCAACCTCTCCTTTGTTTCGCCCACGCGCAACAGCCCCTGGGGCACCTACCTGTCGCAGATCGATGCCGTGGAACCCTATCTGGGCCACCTGGCCCGCTGGGTCGAGACGCTGCGCCGTCCCAAGCGCGCCTTGATCGTCGATATCCCCATCGAACTGGACAACGGCACCATCGCCCACTACGAGGGCTACCGCGTGCAGCACAGCCTGACCCGCGGCCCCGGCAAGGGCGGCGTGCGCTACCACCCGGACGTCACGCTGGAAGAAGTGATGGCCCTGTCCGCCTGGATGACGGTCAAGAACGCCGCGGTGAACCTGCCCTACGGCGGCGCCAAGGGCGGCATCCGCCTGGACCCCAAGACCCTGTCCCTGAAGGAGCTGGAGAAGGTGACGCGCCGCTACACCAGCGAGATCGGCATCATCATCGGCCCGCAGCAGGACATCCCGGCCCCGGACGTGAACACCAACGGCCAGATCATGGCCTGGATGATGGACACGTACTCGATGAACGTCGGCGCCACCGCCACCGGCGTCGTGACCGGCAAGCCCATCCCCCTGGGCGGCTCGCTGGGCCGCGTGGCCGCCACCGGCCGCGGCGTGTTCGTGATCGGCCGTGAAGCCATGCGCCGCCTGAATGTGCCCATGGAAGGCGCCCGCATCGCCGTGCAGGGCTTCGGCAACGTGGGTTCCGTGGCCGCGAAGATGTTCGCCGCCAACGGCGCCAAGATCGTCGCCGTGCAGGACCACACCGGCACCATCCTGAACGAAAAGGGCATGGACATGACGGACCTGCTCGACCACGTGGCCAAGACCGGCGGCGTGGGCGGTTTCAAGGGTGCCGACAAGATCGACAACGAGAACTTCTGGGACGTCAAGACCGACGTGCTGATCCCCGCGGCCCTGGAAGGCCAGATCAGCGCCGAGCGCGCCCAGCGCCTCTCGACCCGCATCGTGCTGGAAGGCGCCAACGGCCCGACCACCCCGGACGGCGACGCCGTGCTGGCCGACCGCGGCATCACCGTGGTGCCGGACGTGATCGCCAATGCCGGCGGCGTGACCGTGTCCTACTTCGAGTGGGTGCAGGACTTCTCCAGCTTCTTCTGGACTGAAGACGAGATCAACGTCCGCCTGGACCAGATCATGATCGGCGCCTTCAAAGGCATCTGGGAGACCAGCGAGAAGCACCGCATCTCCCTGCGCACCGCCGCCTTCACCGTGGCCTGCACCCGCGTGCTGCAGGCCCGCGAAGAGCGCGGCCTCTACCCCTGATGCGCTGACCCTCGTGGTCCAGGCTGCCTCGGCGGCCTGCATCCCAGGCCCGCCAAGGCAACAGCCGGCGGGCCTTTTTCATGCACGGCCCGGGAGCCGCTGTGGCATCATCCCGGGCATGAAAGCGCTGATGAGCCCTCTCGCCAAGGCCGTCCTGGCCGACCCGCTGGCCAAGGGCCAGCTGCGGCACTATCTGGCGCACAAGTCCGCCATCGCCGCGCAGGCGGCCCAATCCTCGACGGACGCCCCCGCCGCCGAGTCCCCGCTGGCCACCGTCATCGAGCTCAAGGCCGATGGCGGCCGCACCCGCAAGCTCACCCCCGTCGTCGTTCCGCGCGCCGCCTGAGCGCTGCCCCCTCCGTTCGCGGGCATGAATTTCGCGCTGCCAACCCTGGCCGTCTTCGCCCTGCTGCTGCCAGGCTTCATCGCCCGCTCGCGCATCAAGCGCATTGAGCGGCAGTCGCTGGACTACTCCCCCTTCGGACAGATCGTCAGTGAAGCCCTGCTCTGGGCCCTGGCCCTGCACCTGCTGTGGTGCGGCCTGGCCTGGCTGATGACGGCCTACGAGCCCCGGCCCGAAGTGCTGCTGCGGCTGCTGGGCTCGGACAACGCCCGCCAGGCCCAGTCCGTGGAGGCCATCGCCGCCATGGCCGGCCCCATCACCGTCTACATCGGCAGTCTGCTGCTCTTCGCCTACCTGATGCCCACGGCGCTGCGCCGCCTCATCAGCCACTGGCGCCTGGACAGCCAGCACTCCCGCCTCAGCCCCTGGCTGCGCTTTTCCGGCGCCCCCTGGTACTACCTCCTGACCGGCGCCGACTTTCCCCGCGACGAGGCGCCCGACCTCATCGCCGTCAGCGCCATCGTCAACGTCGCCGGCGAGGGCTATCTCTACACCGGCCTGCTGAGCGACTACTTCCTCGACACCGAAGGCAAGCTGGACCGCCTGGTGCTGCGCGCCGTGATGCGCCGCCCTCTGGCCGCCGACAAGCCTGACCCCGCCGGTGAGGGCGGCAACCCCCTCCGCTTCACCGACCGCTTCTATGTCGTCGATGGCGACTATTTCGTGCTGCGCTACAGCGAGCTGATCACCCTCAACGTCGAGTACATCAAGCTGGCCGAACAAGCCGCCTGAAGCGTCTCGCGGGCCCTGGCCCGGCAACCCCGGTTGTTACACTGCCGCCCATGAATTCCCCCCAGTCCTACGACGCAGCGCGCGCCATCGAGATGGCCCGCCAGGCCCTGCAGATCGAGGCCCAGGCCCTCACTGACATGCTGCCCCGCCTGGGCGAGAGCTTTGCCCGGTCCGTCCAGGCCGTGCTGGCCTGCAAGGGCCGGGTGGTTGTGATGGGCATGGGCAAGAGCGGCCATGTGGGCCGCAAGATCGCCGCCACCCTGGCCTCCACCGGCACCCCCGCGATGTTCGTGCACCCCGGCGAGGCCAGCCATGGCGACCTGGGCATGGTGACGCCGCAGGACGTGGTGCTGGCGCTGTCGAATTCCGGAGAGAGCGACGAGCTCAACGCCGTGCTGCCCGTGCTCAAGCGCCTGGGCGTCTGCATCATCGCCATGACCGGCCGCGCCGAGTCCAGCCTGGCTCGCCACGCCAGCCTGGTGCTGGACAGCCGCGTGGCCGTCGAGGCCTGCCCCTTGAACCTGGCACCCACGGCTTCCACGACGGCGCAAATGGCCCTGGGCGATGCCCTGGCCGTGGCCCTGCTCGATGCCCGCGGCTTCCGCCCCGAGGACTTCGCCCGCTCGCACCCGGGCGGGGCCCTGGGCCGCAAGCTGCTGACCCATGTGCGCGACCTCATGCGCCACGGCGAGGCCCTGCCGCGCGTCGAGCCCGACACCCCCTTCACCGACATGATGCGCGAGATGTCCGCCAAGGGCATGGGCCTGGCCATCGTGATCGACGAGGCCGAGATCGTGCAGGGCGTCTTCACCGACGGCGACCTGCGCCGCCTGATTGAGCGCGGCACGGACCTGCGCAGCCTGCGCGCGGGGGAGGTCATGTCGCTGAAGCCCAAGAGCGTGCGCGCCGACGACCTCGCCGTTGACGCCGCCGACCTGATGGAAGCCGCCCGCATCACCGTGGTGCTGGTCACCGAGGAAGAGCGGCTGATCGGTGCGGTGCACATCAACGACCTGATGAGCGCCAAGGTGATCTGAATGCGCGCACTCACCACCCCTGCATTGAGTTTCCCGCCCGAACTGCTGCTGAAGGCCCAGGGCGGCGGCCCAGGCACGAGCCTGGGGATCCGGGCGGCCATCTTCGACGTCGATGGCGTGCTGACTGACGGCCGCATCTACATCGGCGAAGAGGGCGAGAGCTTCAAGGCCTTCTCCACCCTGGACGGCCATGGCCTCAAACTGCTGGACCAGGGCGGCATCACGCCCATCATCATCACCGGCCGGGACTCCCCCGCCGTGCGCCGCCGCGTGGCCGACCTCGGCCTGAAGCATGCCGTCTACGGCGCCAAGGACAAGCTCGCCGTCGCCGAGCCCCTGCTGGCCCAGTTGGGCCTGGACTGGGGCCAGGTGGCCGCCATGGGCGACGACTGGCCGGACCTGCCCCTCCTGTGCCGCGCCGCCTTTGCCTGCGCGCCCGCACAGGCCCATGCCGAGGTGCTGGCCATCGCCCATCATGTGACCCGCGCCCCCGGCGGCCACGGCGCCGCGCGCGAGTGCTGCGACCTGCTGCTGATGGCCAAGGGCCGCTACGCCAGCCTGCTGCACGGCCACCTGAGCACGCTGGACGGAGGCCAAGCCGCATGAGCCGCGCCGCCGGCCGGACGGAGGCTCGCCCATGAATGCGACGAGCAGCACGCCCCTGGCACCGCCGCCCGCGCCCGCACGCCGGCGCGAGGCCCCGCCGCTGCTGTGGCGCCTGCAGAACCTGGTCGGCACCTACCTGCCCCTGTTGATTCTGGCCCTGCTGGCCGCCTTCACCTGGTGGCTGGTCAAGAGCACGCCCCTGCCCGACGATGGCAATGCGCAGCGGGTGCTGCGCCACGAGCCCGACTACCAGATGCAGGGCTTCGAGCTGCAGCGCTTCACGCCCGACGGCGCGCTGACTCTGCAAGTCCGCGGCCGTGAGATGCGCCACTACCCGGACACCGACACCCTGGAGATCGACGGCATCGAGCTGCGCGCCCTGGGCAAGGACGGCACGCTGACCATCGCCGAGGCCCGCCAGGCCCTCAGCAATGCCGACGCCAGCGAGATCCGCCTGCAGGGCGATGTGCTGGTGCGCCGCTATGCCCAGGCCCAGCCCGACACCCAGCCCGCCCAGTTGGAGATCAGCGGCGAGTTCCTGCAGCTGAATCCGCCGCGCGAGCAGATGAGCTCCCACCTGCCGGTGACCCTGCGCACCGGCCAGGGCAGCTTCAGCATGCAGTCCTTCGAATACGACAACCTCAGCGGCCAGCTGAAGTTCCATGGCCGCAGCACGGCCAGCTACCTGCCGCGGCGCAAGCGTCCCTGAATTCAGCCTGACCGCCCATGAGCCAAGCCTCCCTCGTCTACATCACCGGCGCCTCCAGCGGCCTGGGCCAGGCCATGGCCCTCGAGTTCTACCGCCAGGGCTGGAACCTGGCCCTTGTTGCGCGCCGCACCGAGGAGCTGGCACGCTGGGCGCAGGAACAGGGGCTGGAGCCCGCACGCTGGCGCATCTATGGCGCGGATGTGAGCCAGGTCGAGTCCATCGTCGAGGCCGGCCGGCGCTGCATCGCCGAACAGGGCCTGCCGGACGCGGTGATCGCCAATGCCGGCATCTCGGTGGGCATGGACAGCGCCATCTACGAAGACCTGGCCGTGATGCAGCGCCTCTACGCGACCAACAACATCGGCCTGGCCGCCACCTTCCACCCCTTCATCGCGCCCATGAATGCGCGGCGCAGCGGCAGCCTGGTGGGCATTGCCAGCGTGGCCGGCATCCGCGGCCTGCCGGGGCACGCGGCCTACTGCTCCAGCAAGGCCGCCGTCATCAGCTATTGCGAGAGCCTGCGGGGCGAATGCCGCCCGTTTGGTGTGCGCGTCAGCACCATCGCGCCGGGCTACATCGACACCCCGCTGACCCGGCGCAATCGCTATCACATGCCCTTCCTGATGTCTGCTGACAGCTTTGCCAGAGCGGCGTTCCGAAGCATCCAGGCCGGTCACCGATTCCGCGTCATTCCGTGGCAGATGGGCATGGTGGCGCGGGTTCTGCGCCTCCTGCCCGATGCCTTGTACGACCGCTTGCTGGCGGGACGTCCGCGTAAACACCGAGAGGGCGAGTAAGCTCCGCGCCACAAGCAACCCCTGCCGATGCTCGCCTTTGGGCGCACACCAGGCACCGGCTTCCTACACTCCGCGCGCCCGAATGGAATCCCGACGGGCACGGGAGCCTCGCGTCCAAAAAAGCAACGCGCGCGAGAAGGAGGAGCCATGAACAGAACACGCCACGCGGTCGCGCTGGCCTGCCTTGCCCTGCTGGGCGTGCCGCAGGCCCGAGCCGACCTCCCCGACATGCCCTGGCCCAAGGCCTTGCGCGTGGACCACGCCCATGCGCAGATCGACGGCCGCCTCGACGAGGCCATCTGGACCCGGGCCCCCGTCCATGACAGCTTCATCCAGCTGCAGCCCCAGGACAAGAAGCCCGCGCGCTGGCGCACCACGGTTCAGCTCGTCGCCGACAAGGACGCCCTGGTCATCGGCATCCGCTGCTATGACGATCACCCCGAGCAGATCCGCGCACCGCTGGTGCGCCGCGACCAGGTGAAGCGGGACCAGGACTATGTCGTCGTCTTCCTCGACCCCATGGGCCAGCGCCGCAACGCGCAGTTCGTGCGTGTGGGCGCCAACGGCGTGGTAGCCGACGGCAGCATTGCCGCGGTGGACGATGTGGAGGACTTCGCCCCCGACTTCGACGTGCAGGCCGCGGCCCAGCGCCTGCCGGATGGCTACAGCATCGAGCTGCGTTGGCCGCTCTCCACCCTGCGCTATCCCTACCAGGGCGGCGCGGACTGGCGGCTGATGGTGGGGCGCAGCGTGCCCCGGGACGAAAACGTCTTCCTCGTCTCGGCCCCGTTGACGCAGGATTCCCTGCACAACATCGCCGAGCTTCAGCCCATCGAGGGCCTGGGCGACCTTGTGCAAACCGTGCGCGAGCGTAGCTTCGTCGAGCTGCGCCCCGAGCTGACCCTGCGCCGCCACGAAGACCGCAGCGCCAGTGCGCCCCTGACGCGGCAGAACGACGCCAACCTGGGCCTGGAGCTCAAGTGGCGGCCGCGCGCCGACTGGGTGGTGGACGCCACCCTGAACCCCGACTTTTCCCAGGTCGAGCTGGACGTGCCCCAACTGACCGGCAACACGCGCTTCGCACTGCAGCTCACCGAGAAGCGCCCCTTCTTCCTCGAAAGCCAGGACGTGACAGGTAAGGGCCAGCCTGACGACAGCGGGCAGGCGCGCGGCCTGGCCGCCTTCTACTCACGCGCCATCACCGATCCGAACTGGGGCCTGCGCGCCACCTGGCGCGGCGCCGAGGCCGAGGGAACCTTCCTCAGCCTGCGCGACAAGGGCGGAGGCAAGATCTTCCGCTCCAACGCCTACGAGACCCTGGAACGCCTGCCCCAGCCGCTGAGCTCCCAGGCCAGCTTCGGCCGGCTGCACCGTCAATTCGAGCAATGGGGCGCGGCGGGGCTTGTGTCCATCCGCGACTACGGCCTGGGCCGGCACAACTGGGTACTGGGCAGCGACTTCCACGGCAACCTCAGCGAGCAGGCCAGCGTTCGCGGCCATGTGCTACTGTCCAGCACCACCCTGGGCTTTGACGCCGAGGATCAGCCCCTGCGCCAGTCAGCACAGAACGGCAGCTATGTCTGGGTCGAAGGGCGGCACCGCAGCGAGGACTGGGCCAACTCCATCCACCTGGAACGCCTGAGCCCGCGCTTCGCCAACGACAACGGCTTCGTCAACCAGACCGGCGTGCAGCGCCTCACCGCACAGATCAACCGCCGCATGGGCAGCCAGACCCTAAACCTGCCCGGCACGGGCCTGAGCTGGCCTGCCTACGAATTCGAATGGCAGCTGAAGCTGGCCCAGGCCAGCACGCTGGCCGACGCCGAATTCGGCATTCCCTCCGGCCAGGTCATTGAGCGCCGTGTGCAGCCGGGCGTCTGGTTCACCTCGGCGCGCAAGTTCGAGTTCTGGGCCCATCTGGGGCTGGACGCACAGCGGGCCTCGGCCACCGGCGTGCTGCACCAGCCGCGCACGATCAACCTGGGCTTCATCCTCAACCCCTCGCCCTGGTTCAGCCTCTTCAGCATCGACTACGAATTCGGCCGACGCCTGGACGTGGAAGCGGATCGCCTGGGCCGCGGCCAGACCCTGGCCATCGACGCCAACTTCCGCTTCAACCTGCCGGCCCACATGGCCCTGGAGTGGAACCAGCACCTGGGCTGGTCGGATGTACGGGGGCCCCAGCGCCAACGCTCGCTGCAGGAGTGGCTGGGGCAGTCCCTGGCCGTGCTGCATTTCAGCGCCCAGGATTCCCTGCGCCTGATCCTGCAGCAGCGCGGCCTCAGCCGCGTGCCCGACAGTGCCATGGAGGAAGACCGCCGCCACGGCCACACGCAGTCCCTGGTCTACCAGCGCCGCCACGGCCTCAGCAGCGCATTCAGCCTCGGCTACACCCACACGCGGCGCCAGCCTGGCGAAGCGACCCAGAAGGAGTGGTTCGCCAAGTACAGCGCCGTGTTCGGCCGCTGACCCGGCCCCGAACCCATCCGGCCCTGCAATGTCGCCCCCCCTGGGGCGAGCGATGCCCGGCTTGCGCCCCGCCACCCCGTGGTTCCGTGAAGACCAAAAAAAAGCACCCTCGTCGAGGGTGCTTTTCTCATTGCAGGGGCCGAAACGGGTTCAGCCCTGCCGGGGTGCTCAGTAGCCGCCGGAACGGCCACCGCCGTAGCCGCCGCCGCCGGAACGGCCACCGCCGTAACCGCCGCCGCCGCCACCACCGTAGCCGCCACCGCCGCCGCCGGAACGGCCACCGCCGTAACCGCCGCCGCCGCCA
>NZ_JACJUG010000035.1 GCF_014174515.1 Mitsuaria sp. WAJ17 | reverse complement strand
TGGCCGCTCCAGCCAGACACCGCGCAGTGCCGCCAGCGGCGTGAGCCGCGCCGCGCGCCAGGCCGGCAGCAGGGTCGCCAGCAGGCTCACCAGGCCCAGGCCCGCCAGCAGCGTGGGCAGGCGGCGCGGGTCCAGGTAGGGGTGGATGCGCTGGCCGAGGCCCTGCATGGTCTCGAGGGCATCGCCATGCTGGGGCAGGGCGATGCCTTCGCGCGCCAGCTGTGTCGCGATCAAGGCCGCCAGGGCATAGCCGATGAGGAAGCCCAGTCCGCTCAGCAGCAGGCCCTCGTAGACGATGCTGCGGCACAGCTGCCAGGGCGTGGTGCCCAGGGCCAGTTGGGTGCCGTACTCGCCCAGGCGCTCGGAGACGGACATCTGCAGGCTGGTCGCCAGGCCCGTGGACACCACGACGAAGAGGATCAGCATCAGCAGGTGGGCCAGGCCCTCATGGAACTGCACGGACTGCGCCACCGAGGGCAGCAGCGCGGCCCAGTCGCGCAGCACCAGGCCGCAGGGCAGGCCGGCCTGCAGGCGCTGGAGGATGTGGGGGGCCTGGGCGAGGCTGTTTAGGCGCAGGGCGGCGCTGGTGATCTCGCCCTCGGTGCCGAAGAGCTCGGAGGCATCGACGAGGCTCAGGAAGGCCTGCTGCGCGTCGGTGTGGGAGTTGCCGGTGTCGAAGATACCGCTGACCCGCAGGCGCAGCGAGCCGATGGCGGCATGGCGACCCTCGGCCAGTACCGCCACTTCATCGCCCGGGCGCACGCCCAGGCTGGTTGCCAGGCTTCGGCCCAGCAGCAGGCCGCCGCGTTCGCCGGGACGCAGGTAGTGGCCCTGCACCACCTGCCGGTCCAGCCGGGTGACCAGGGGTTCCTGCACCGGGTCCACGCCCACCAGCAGCACGCCGCGCACTTGGGTGGCGGCGCTCAGCAGGCCGGTGCCGCTGATGCGCGAGCTCACGGCCTTGACGCCGGGCTGGCCGGCGAGGTCCGCGGCCATGCTGGCCGGGAAGCTGAGGTCCAGGCTGGGCTGGTCCAGGAAGTCGCCGCGTTGCAGCTGGGCGTGGGCGCTGTAGACCTCGGTCATGTTGCGAACCATCTGCTGGTTCTGCCCGTCCAGCACGGACCAGGCCAGCACCATGGCCAGCACGCCCAGGCTGGTCACACCGAGGATCAGCAGGGAGCGCCGCACCTGGCGGCGCGCATTACGCAGGGCAAGCTTCAGGAAGGGCATGGGCGGAGTCCTCGAGGATGGCGCCGTCCTTGAGGCGCACGAGCCGGCTGGCGCTCTGCATGACGCGGCTGTCATGGGTGGCGATCACGAAGCTGGTGCCGGTGCGCTGGTTGAGGTCGCGCATCAGGGCCAGCAGGCCGTCGCTCGTGTCGGAGTCGAGATTGGCGGTGGGTTCGTCGGCCAGCACCAGGGCCGGGTGGCCCACGATGGCGCGGGCCACGGCCACGCGCTGCTGCTGGCCGCCCGAGAGCTGGTCCGGACGGCGGTCCAGCAGGGCGCCCAGGCCCACGGAGGCCAGGGCCTCGGCTGCGCGCTGCCGACGCTCGGTCGCGGGAACGCCCTGCAGCACCAGCACGTACTCGACGTTCTCCAGGGCCGAGAGCACCGGGATCAGGCTGTAATGCTGGAAGACGAAGCCCAGCTTGCGCAAGCGCAGGCCGGCCAGCTCGGTCTTGCTGAGCAGGGTGAGGTCCTGGCCGTCCAGGCGCAGCACGCCGCTGCTGGGGCGGTCCAGGGCGCCCAGCAGATTGAGCAGGCTGGTCTTGCCCGAGCCCGAGGGCCCGGCCAGGGCCACGAACTCGCCGGCCTCGATGCGCAGGTGGATGTGGCGCAGAGCGGGCACGGTCTGCTCGCCCTGCCGGTGGTCGCGGCAGAGGTCGCGGGCTTCGATGAGGGGGATGCGGGTCATGGATCAGCGTCTCCGGCTGAGGTTCTGGAGCGAAAAGACGTCCTCCGAGATGGGCTGGTCGTAGCGCGCCTCCTGGATCACGAGCGTCGTCTTCTTGCCCGGCTGGTTCTCGGGCTGCATCTCCCAGCGCGTGGGCAACTGGCGACCGCCGAGCGGGCGCACGTCGGAGTAGCTGAGCGTGCGCACCAGCTGGCCTCGCTCGTTGAAGAAGCGAGTGCTGAGGGGCACGTAGTCGCCCTTGCGGACCAGGCTCAGCAGGCGCCCCCAGACCACGGCGGCCTCGGGGCGGGGCAGGGACTCGATCTCCCAGGCCTCCATGCCCTCCACCTTGTGCTCGCCAACGAAGCGGTGCTGGTAGTCGTGGACGATGCTGCTTTCCTTGACCATGTCGTCATTGCTGAAGTCCGAGCCCAGCCAGGGCTGAAGCATCATGGACGGCGGCACCTTGATGCTGCGCTCGATATTGGGCAGGTAGTTCCACATCTCGGAGCCCAGGCGCAGCGAGAGGATGCCAGCGTCCTTGGCCGGCGCGACGATGCGCACGAAGGACTTGGCCGGGCGGTGCGTCCAGAGCTTGAGCGTCAGGCTGCGCGACCACGAGGGCGTGGCGATGGTCATCTCAAACTGGCCCTGCAGGGTGCTGCCCCACAGCAGCTTGTCGAAGCGCTCGATGACCTCCTCGGCCGTGGGGCCGGCGGCCGCGTGCGCGGGGCGGGCCAGCAGCAGGGCCAGGGGGGCCGCGCACAGGCGGCGCCGGGCGGCG
The DNA here is from genome assembly GCF_014174515.1 of Mitsuaria sp. WAJ17. Lineage (GTDB taxonomy): Bacteria > Pseudomonadota > Gammaproteobacteria > Burkholderiales > Burkholderiaceae_C > Roseateles_B. Next base: position 36,727 of record NZ_JACJUG010000035.1, on the reverse strand, counting down.
TTCATCAGCATGTCGTCAGCTCCTCGCCGAGTGTCTGGCGCATATGGCTCCACAGGGCCTGGGGCGCGTAGAGCACCGAGAAATGGTCGCCGTCCAGCAACACGCGGCGGGCACCCTGGCTGGCGTGGCGCTGCCAGGCCCAGATGTCCTCGGGCGGGATGCGGTCGCGCGTGGCGGCGAAGACCGTGAAGGGGCAGTCCAACTGCCGCCCGGCGTCCAGGCCGGCCCCTTCAAAGGCCGCGAAGTCCGCCCGCAGGATGGGCAGGAAGAAGGCCATCAGTTCGGCGTTGTCCAGCACTTCGGTGGGCGTGCCGGCCAGGGCGCGGGCCTCTTCCAGCAGTTGGGCGTCGCTGTAGCGCGAGCGGGGCGGGCGGGGGATGTGGGGTGCCGAGCCGGCCGACCAGAAGGCATGCACCGGCGGCTGCCCCAGGCGTTCGGCCAGGCGCGCGCAGACGCCAAAGCCGAAGCTCGCGCCCGCGCTGTGACCGAAGGCGGCATAGCCCAGGCCCGGGTGCTGGCGCTGCAGGGCCTCGATCTCCGGGGCCAACTGCGCGACCAGGCCATCGACCAGGCCTGCATAGTCATGCTGCAGGGCCTCGCGGATGCGCTTGCCGTGGCCGGGCAGCTCCACCGGCATCACCCGGACGCCCGCCGGCATCTGCGCCTGCCAATTCAGGAAGCAGGTCGTGTGGCCTCCGGCATGGGCGAAGCACAGCAGGAGCAGGCGCGGAGGCTCCTGGCTTGCGGAGGCGGTGGCGCTCAATCGGGCGTTCAGCATGCGGCCTCCCGCTGCGCCATGGATGCGCTGCCTTGCGAGCCCGCCTGGCGGCACCAGCGCCATGCCTGCCAGACGCCCAGGGCGCAGAGCAGGTGATGGGCCAGGTCCACCGCACCGGTAAGGCCGTAGCGCCAGCCCTCGGCCATGTGCCCGATCTGGTGCGCCAGCATGTAGAGCCCGGCCAGGGTGAACAGCAGCAGGGTCAGCCAGCGGAACCAGGGCATCTGCAGGTAGAGGGCGGCCGTGCCCAGGCTCAGGTAGAGGAAGAACTGCAGGCAGAACACCTCCCAGCCGCGCGGGCCGGGGTGGTGGACGAACTCGCTGAAGTCGGTCTGTATGGCGGCCTTGACGAGAGTGGAGGCGATCACCATCAGCAGGGTCAGGGCCAGGGCCAGCCAGAGGAAGGCGATGCGCAGGGGGGCGTTGGGAGGAGGGGTCATGTCTTGCTCCGGATCGATGCAGAAGATTCAGAAGGGGGTCTGCAGCAGCGCTGCGATGCCGTCCAGATGGGGCGGCTTGAATAGGCTGTAGTGGCTGCCCGGAACACGCAGGCTGCGCAGGCGGCCGGCGGCATGGACGCGCCAGCCCCAGTCGCAGCGATGGGCGTCCGGGTGGCCGGCGAACTCGGCCACCTCGCCCTCGCTGGCCTGCAGCACCAGCAGGGGCGCATTGAGAATGGCGGGGCCGGGGCGGTAGCGTTGGCAGGCGCTGACCGTGGCACTGAACACCGCGTGCACGCCCTGCAGGGCGCGCGCGTCCAGGTGGCGGCCCTGGCCCTGCTCATGCAGCAGGGCCAGGGCCTGTGCGAGGGTCAGGTCTTGCGCCTGGATCCCCGCCAGCATGTCGGCGGACAGCGGCGCCTCCAGATCCTGCAGGAACCACTGCAGCAGCTGGCGTGGGCCGGGTGCCTGCGCCTCGCCAGCGTGCGGCGCCGGCGTGTCCAGCAGGGCCAGGCAGGCCACCGGCTCGCCCTCGGCCTCCAGCTGGCGAGCCATCTCGAAGGCGATGGTGCCGCCCGAGGACCAGCCGCCCAGGCGGTAGGGGCCCTGCGGCTGGTGCTGGCGCAGGGCCGCGAGGTAGTGGGCGGCCAGCGCCGGGACCTCGTCCAGCGGCGGACCGTCGTTGGACAGCCCCGGCGCCTGGAAGGCATGGAAATGGCCCGGCATGCTCTGGGCCAGCTCGCGATAGCACAGCACATGGCCACCGGCTGGGTGGACGAAGTACCAGCCCGGCTCCTGGCTACTGCCCTGCTGCAGGCAGACCAGGGCGCGCGAACGGCGTGCCGGTGCTGGGCTGGCGGCCTCGGCGCGCTGGGCTCGGGCCTGCTCGATGGCCTGGGCCAGGGCGGCGATGGTGCGGCCCTCCAACATCAGCGACAGCGGCAGGCGCAGGCCGTGCTGTTGCTCGATCCGCGTCATCACCCGCACTGCGGCGAAGGACTGGCCGCCCAGGGCGAAGAAGTCGTCATGCACGCCGGGCTGCACGCCCAGCACCGCCGACCAGATCTCGGCCAGGCTCCGCTCCAGCGCATTGCGCGCAGGTACGCTGCCGCGCTCGTGGGGCTCGTTGACGGCCATGGTGGCCAGCGCGCTGCGGTCCAGCTTGCCGTTGGCGGTGAGCGGGAGGCGGGCCAGGCGCTGCAGGCGGCTGGGCACCATGTAGGCGGGCAGTCGGGCGGCCACGTGCTGCTGCAGCGCGGCGAGGTCCAAGTCCTCGTCCGAGACCACAAAGCCCTGCAGCTGCTTGCCGGCCTGGCTGCCGACCACGATCACGGCGGCGGCGCGCACGGCCGCATGGGCCTGCAGCACATGCTCGATCTCGTCGATCTCGATGCGGTAGCCCTGGATCTTCACCTGGAAATCCGCCCGGCCCAGGAACTCGATCTGCCCATCGGGCAGCATACGGCCGAGATCGCCGGTGCGGTAGAGCCGCTCGCCGCTGCGCGGGTGGCGGATGAAGGCCGCGGCCGTGCGCGCCTCGTCCGCCCAGTAGCCCAGGGCCAGCCCCGTGCCGCCGATGTGCAGCTGGCCGGTGACGCCGTCGGGCAGCTCGCGGCCGTCTTCGTCCAGAACGTACCAGTGCTGGTTGGCCAGGGGGCGGCCGTAGGGGATGCTGGGCCAGTCCGCCGGCACCTGGCCGATGGGGTAGACGATGGACCAGATCGAGGCTTCGGTCGCGCCGCCCAGGCTCACCACCTGTGCATCCGGCGCGATGCGGCGGATCTGCGCGGGCAGGGTCACCGGGATCCAGTCCCCGCTGAGCATCACCAGGCGCAGCTGCGGCAGCTGCACGCCGGCTTGCAGCGCGGCATCGACCAGCAGCTGCATCAGCGCCGGCACCGAGTTCCACACCGTCACACCCTCGTCCTGCATCTGGCGCAGCCAGGCCGTGGGATCCACGCCGGTGGCGGCGTCGGGCAGCACCAGACGGGCCCCGGCCAGGGTGCTGCCGAAGAGGTCGTAGACCGAGAGGTCGAAGTACAGCGAGGACACGCCGAAGATCACATCCGCGGCTGTCACGGCGAAGCGGCGGTTGATGTCGGCAATGGTGTTGAGCGCACCGCGGTGGTCGATCATCACGCCCTTGGGCACGCCGGTCGAGCCGGAGGTGAAGATGATGTAGGCCAGCTGGGTCTCGCTGCAGGCGGGCGGCTGCCAGGACGGGCCTGCCGTGAGCTCATCGACGGCAAGGTAGTGCAGGCCAGGCAGCGCGGGCGCATCGCCCAGGCCGGCCAGGCGCAGTGCCAGGCGCGCGCCCGTGCTCTGCAGCAGCTGCTCCAGGCGCTGCGCCGGCCACTGCGGGTCCATGGGCACATAGGCGCCGCCGGCCGCAAGGATGGCCTGCACGGCGATCACCTGCCAGGGGCCGCGCGGCAGCAGCACGGCCACAGGATCGGCCGGCCTGAGGCCGCGGGACTGCAGCTGGCCGGCCAGGGCCAGCGCATCCTTCGCGAGCTGGCCGTAGCTGAGGCGCCGGCCCTCGGCGACCAGGGCCAGCGCCTCGCCCTGCTCGCGGGCCTGCTGCAGCAGGCCGTCCTGCAGTAGCCGGCCCTCGGGGCGCGGGGCGGCGCTGTCGTTGTACTGCCGGCGCAGGGCGCGGGCGGCGTCGTCCAGCAGATCAAAGCCCTCGCTGTCCCAGGCCGCATCGTCATGGGCGAGCTCGTTCAGCAGCCGTGCATAGGCCTGCCACATGGCGTCGATCTGGCCGGCGGGGAACACGTCCTCGAACACGTCCCAGGTGATCCAGATGCCGCCGTCCTCCAGCCCGAAGAACTGGTTGTCCAGCAGTACTTGGGGCGTCTCCAGGCAGCCGTGCAGCGAGCGGGTGAAGGGCTTCATGGCCAGGCCGTTGCCCACCACGAAGGGGCAGGCGGCGCGGCCGGCCTGGCCGTGCACGCGGTTGTAGGCCTGAAGGACCTGCACGCCGCTGCAGTGCAGGTGCTGCAGGTCCTGCTGCATGCGCTGGTCCAGGCGGCGGCAGCGCTCTGCGAAGCCGCCGCCCTCGCGCCAGTCCACCTCCAGCGGGTACAGCGCGGAGAAGTTGCCCACGATTTCGAAGATCTGCTCGTGCAGGGGCAGGCGGTGCGAGACCATGTTGTTGAGCAGGAAGTGCCGCGAGCCGCTCCAAAAGGCCAGCACCTGGGCATAGGCGCCAAAGAGGCCGGCCTCGGGGCGCAGGCCGCGGGCCTCGCAGCGCTGGCGCAGGGCCTGCCATTGCGCGGCGCTGAGGTCCATCTCCCGGCGCTTCATCATCGAGCGCTGGCGGCGATTCAGGCGCGGCTTCAGGGGCAGGGCGGGCGCGGCGGGCATGGCCGGCAGGCGGTCCATCCAGTAGCGGCGCGATCGCTCGCCCTGCGAGCTCTGCTCCAGCCGTTCCAGGGCCAGCACGCAGTCGCGGAAGCTGAGGGTCAACGGAGGCAGGACGGTGGCCGGCTCGCGGTAGCAGCGCTCCACGTTGGCGAAGAACTGCTGGGTGCCGAAGCCGTCCCAGAACACGGCATTGCAGTTGATGTGCAGGCGTGCATGGCCGCTGGGCAGCAAAGTGGCATGGACCTGCATCCAGGGCCAGCGGTCCACCGGAAGGGTCTGGCGCTCCATGCGCGATCGCGTGGCCAGCAGGCGGGCCTCGCAGGTGGCGGCACCTAGGGCGCTGCAGTCGTCCAGGGTCAGGGGAAGCGGGGTCAGGTCTTGCACCGGTCTCAGGCGCAGCTCGGGCGTGGCGACCACGATATTGGCCGACTGGCGCTGCAGCTCGCGCTGCAGGGCCTGCTCGTAGCGGGCTGGGTCGAAGGCGGGCATCTCCACCTCGACGTAGTGGTGGGTGCGGACGTGGAACTCGAGGTCCTCGCCATCGCCCATCAGGAAGGCCAGCTGCACGTCGGCGGCGGGAAAGTCTTCGCCGTCCGGAGCCGCGGCGGGCTCAATGAGGGGCAGGCTGTCGTCGCTCAGTATGGGCCGGGCCTGCTGCAGGCGGGCCAGGGCCATGGCGAAGTCCGCCAGGCGCGGCTGCTGGAAGAAGCACTGCATCAACCGGCCCTGCAGCTCGGGCGCCAGGGACAGCTGCTCGCGCACGCGGCTGAGCAGGCGAAGGGCCAGCAGGGAATCGCCGCCGACGTCGAAGAAGCTCTGCGTCGGGGTCAGGTCTTGCCGGCCCAGCAGGGATTGCCACAGCGGCAGCAGCCGTTCCTGCAGGGCCAGGGATGCGGCGTCTGCCTGCCCCGTGGGCGCGGCGCCCTCGGGGCCCTGCTGCTGCAGCAGGGCCTGCAGCTGGGCTGCGTCCACCTTGCCGTTGGCGCTGAGGGGCAGGGCCTCCAGCAGCTGGAAGCGCTGGGGCAGCATGTAGTCCGGCAGCCAGGCCGCGAGGGCCTGGCGCAGGGAGCCATCGGCCAGGCGGGCGGGCCAATCGGCGGCGTGCTCATCGACCACCAGCAGGCTCACCAGCTGTCTGTGTGCGCCCTCGCTGCGCACGCCGGTCCAGGCCTGGCGAATGCCGGGCTGGCGCAGCAGGCAGGCGTTGACCTCGCCCAGCTCGATGCGCAGGCCATTGATCTTGACCTGGTGGTCCAGGCGGCCGAGGAACTCGATCTGGCCCTCGGCCGTGAGGCGCCCGAGGTCGCCCGAGCGGTACAGGCGCTCGCCCGTGCGGGGGTGGCGCAGAAAGCGCTGCGCGGTCTGGGCCTCGTCGCCCAGGTAGCCGCGGCCCACGCAGGCGCCGCCGATGCAGATCTCGCCCGCCACGCCGACGGGGCGCTCCTCCAGCAGCGCGTCCATCACCCACATGCGCTGGTTGGTCAGCGGCCGTCCGTAGGGAATGCTGGACCAGGCCGGATCGACCGTGCCGATGGGGTACTGCGTGCACCAGATGGCCGTTTCCGTGGGGCCGCCCGAAGCCAGCAACTGAAGCCCCGGGCAGACGCGGCGCGCGCGATCGGGCAGGCCGACCGGGATCCAGTCCCCGCTGAGGATGGCCTGGCGCACGGCGGGCGGCAGGGGCTGGCCCTGGGTCTGCAGATGCTCCAGGTGCTCGACGTAGTGCTGCAGCAGCTGCGGCACCGAGTTCCACAGGCTCACGCCATGCGCCTGTACCAGCTCGGCCCAGTGCTGGGCGTCGTGCAGGCGGGCCGGGTCCGGCATCACCAGGCAGCCGCCGGCGGCGATCACGCCGAAGAGGTCGTAGACGGAGAGGTCGAAATGCAGGGCCGACAGCGCCAGTACGCGGTCCTGCGGGCCCACCTGCATGCGGCGGTTGATATCCTGCAGGGTGTTCACCGCCTGGGCGTGCTCGATCATCACACCCTTGGGCTGGCCGGTGGAGCCGGAGGTGAAGAGCACATAGGCCAGGTCATTGGGCCGGGTTGCGGCCGGGGGCGGGGCGATGGCGGGTGCGGCCAGGGCATCGTCGCCCAGGCACAGCACGCGCAGGCCCGGGGTCAGGTCTTGCCCGGAGCGGTGGGCGGCTTGCGTCAGCAGCAGGCGGGCGCCGCTGGCGCTCAGCAGGTGGCGACGGCGCTCTGCCGGCAGGCGCGGGTCGATGGGCAGGTAGGCGGCGCCGGCTATCAACACGCCGTAGACGGCCAGGACCTGCTCGCAGCCTTTGTCCATCATCACCGCGACGGGCTGCTCGCGCCCGGCGCCCAGTGCCTGCAGTGCCTCGGCCAGGGTCAGGGCCTCACGCGCCAGGCGGGCGTAGCTCAGTTGGCCGTCGGCCGCTATCACGGCCGGGGCCTCGGGCTGGCGGCGGGCCTGGGCGATCAGGCCGTCCTGAAGCAGGCCGTGGCCGATGGCGGGGTCGTCGGTGGCATTGAACCGAGCCAGCAGGGGCTGGTGATGCGCCGGCAGCGTGGCGGGCAGAGGACGCCGCGTCCAGGCCTCCGGATCTGTCGCCAGAGTGCGCAGCAGTTGGGCGTAGGCGCCGAAGCAGTCGTCCAGCATGCCGACAGGGAAAAGGTCCTCGATGGCGTCGAGGAAGAGCCGCAGCTCGCCATCGAACTCGGCCATCTGGTGGTCCATCCACACCTGCGGGGTCTGGCTGACGCCGTGCACGATGTCGCCGAAGAAGCTCAGGCCGCCGGTGGTGGACTGCCGGCCGTCCAGGGCCAGGGTGCTTGTGAAGACCACCGGCATGGCCGCGCCAGGGGCATGGCCCAGGTGGCGGGCGCGGTCGCGCAGCACGCGCATGCCGCTGTAGGCGCGGTGGTCCAGGTCTTCGGCCAGTTGGGCCTGCAAGCGCTGCAGGCGGTCGGTGAAGCTGTCGCCCGCCTGCGCCCTTGCTGCCAGCAGGCTGGTGGCGGTGAAGTCGCCGATCAGCTGCTCTACCTCGGGGTGCACCGGGAAGCGATGGAAGAGCGTGACGTTGAGGCTGAAGTCCGGTGTGGCGGACCAGCGGCGCAGGGCCTCGGAGAAGGCCGTCATCAGCAGCACCGTGGGCGTGGCGCCATGCTGCGCGGCCAGGGCCTTGAGGCGGGCCCATTCCTCGGCGGCGATGCGCTGCTCGCGGCGCTCGAAGCGCACCTCGGCCAGCTCGTGCGGCTGGCGGGCCAGAGGCAGGCCCGGTGCGGGGGGCAGGCTGTCCAGGCGGGCGGTCCAGTAGTCACGGGCGCGCTGGAACTCGGGCTGCTCGTGCAGGGTCTGCTCGAAGAGCGCGTAGTCGCGGTAGCTGAAGGCCTGGGCCGGAGCCAGGCGCTGCGGGTCCTCGTAGGCCTGCTGCCATTCCTGGAAGAAGAGGAACATGCTGGAGGCGTCGATGATCAGCATGTCCAGGCTGACGAATAGACGCAGCTGCCCGCCGGCCAGCTGCGCGGCGCGGACGGCGAACAGCGGCCACTGATCGATGGGCCCGCGCCTGTGCGAGAGCTGCTCGCGCTGGGCCAGCATCTGCGCCTGGGCTTCGGGGCCGCCGTGCGCGCGAAGGTCCAGGCACTCGATGCGGTAGGGCGGCACCTCGGGCAGCACGCGCTGCGTGCCGTCCTCGGCGATCACTGCGCGCATCATGTCGTGGCGGCGGATCAGGGCCTGCAGCGCCTGCTCCAGGCGCGCCAGGTCCAGCCCCTCGCGCTGGAACTCGAAGTAGCAGTGCGTGGAGAAGCCGCCCAGCTCCACGAAGGGCTGGCGGCCCATCCAATAGGCGTGCTGGACGTCGGTCAGGGGGAAGGGCTCGTGGCGCTGCGCGGGCCTGGGCTCTACCTCGGGCAGGGCACCGCGGCGCTCCTGGCTGTGCAGCAGGCGCAGGATCTCGGACTTGCCGGCGCTCAGCGCCGCGCGCAGCTCCTCGTCCAGGGTGCCCTTGGGGGCTGAGATGCGCAGCTGCTCGCCCTCGGCCTGCAGCTGGACGCCGCGCTGGCGCAGGCGCAGCAGCAGGGCCTCCATGCTGTCCAGTGCGGCGCATTCGCCGGGTTCGTCCAGGGCCGAGGTCTGGCTGAGGCTGAAGTCGGTGTTCACAGAAGGATCTCCTCCAGGCCTTGGTCGGCGCTGGCTGTCTCGTCGGCGGGGCGCATGTCCTGCAGCAGCATCAGGCGGTGCAGGACGCCGGCCAGCTCGCGCGCCGTGGTGTTGACCAGCAGCTGGCGCAGCGCAAGCTCGATGCCGGTGTCACGGGCCAGCTGCTTGCGCAGTTCCAGGGCCATCAGTGAGTCGAAGCCCAACTGGCTGAGCGCGGAGTCGGGGAAACTGGGGGTCAGGTCTTGCCTGCGCGCGGTGCTCAGGCGCAGGATCTGGAAGGTCTGCAGGCGGAGGTAGTCCAGCAGAGCCTGGCGGGCGGCCTCTGGCGGCAGCTGCAGCAGATTTTCGGGCAGCGTGGGCGGGTGGGGCGTCTCGGCCATGGCAGGGGCTGCCGCGCTGGTCTTGCGCTGTCCCAGGGTGCTGGTCGGCAAGGGGCTGCTGGTGGCGGGCTGGAACCAATGCGCCTCCGTCTGGAAGGGATAGGCAGGCAGCTGCCGGACCTGCTGCCAGGCTTGTGCGGCGTCGGCCCCCTGGCCTGCGTACCAGGACTGCCAGTCGGTTTCGCCGCCGGACACGGTCCAGCGCGCGAGGGTCTCCAGCCAGTGCCGGTGCTCGTCACGGCCGCGGCGCAGGCTGCAAAGCCACAGGCGGCCCGGGCTGTCCAGTCGGGGGTGGCGGCGGGCCAGGCTGCTAAGCACCGGATCCGGGCCGATCTCGATGAGGCGGGCGCAGTCCTGGGCGGCCAGGGTATCCAGGCAGGCCTCGAACTCGACGGTCTGGCAGGCGTGGTCCAGCCAGTAGTCGGCGCAGGCCAGGGCTTCGCCGCACAGCTGGCCGTCGAGGTTGCTGATGAGGGGCAGGCGCGGCGCCTGCAGGCTGATGCCGGCGAGCACCTCGGCAAAAGCGCTGCGTATGGTCTGCATCGCGGGCGAATGGAAGGCGCGCTGGCCGGGCAGGCGCCGCGCCTCCAGGCCCAGCTGCAGGGCGCGCGCCTGGCAGGCCTCGATGGCCTCGGGCGCGCCGCCCAGCACGAGACAGTCGGCCGCATTGCGCGCGGCCAGGGCCAGCCTGCCGCCGGCCAGGCTCTCCTGGCACAGGGTCTGCAGCGCGGGCGCAGGACCCTGCAGCACCAGCATTGCGCCGGCTTCGCAGCGCGCCCGCATCAGCCGGCCGCGTTCGGCGACCAGACGCAGGCCGTCGGCCAGGCTGAAGACGCCGGCCAGGCAGGCGGCCACGTACTCGCCCAGGCTGTGGCCCAGCAGCACGTCGGGCTGCACGCCCGCTGCCGCCCACAGCTGGGCCAGGGACCACTCCAGTGCGAAGAGCGCGGGCTGCGCATGGGCGGTGTCTTCCAGCTGCAGCGGGGTCCCGGCGACGTCGGCTTGCACATAGAGAGCCTCGGTCAGCGAGAAGCCCAGCCAGGGCCGCAGTAGCGCGGCGCAGTGGTCCATGCTGCGGCGGAAGACAGGCTCGCTGCGATAGAGGCCACGGCCCATGTCGGGGTACTGACTGCCCTGGCCGGTGAAGAGGAAGGCGGTGCGGCGCGGGCCCACGCAGTCCTGCTCTGCGGTGAACAGCGCCGGGTCCGTCTCTCCTTGCGCATGGGCGCGCAGCGCGGCGGCCAGGGCCGGGCTGTCGGCGGCCACCACGGCCAGGCGATGGGGCAGGGCGGAGCGCCGCAGGGCTGTTGCCTGGCACAGGGCCTGCAGCGGCGCCTGCAGGGCGTCTATCCGGTGCGCGTAGGCCTCGGCCAGCTGGCGCAGGGCGCAGTCACTCCGGGCGGACAGGACCAGCAGTGCAGGCCGCTCCCCGGCGTTTGACGCCGGTGGCTCCGGCAGCGCGGGCGCCTCTTCCACGATCACGTGCGCATTGGTGCCGCCGAAGCCGAAGGAGCTGATCGCGGCCAGGCGCGCAGCGTCGCCGCGTGGCCAGGGCTGGGCCTCGCGGGCGACGGAGCAGCCGCTGCCCTCCAGACGCAGCAGCGGGTTGAGCTGCTGCACATGCAGGCTTGCGGGGATGCGCTCGTGCCGCAGGGCCAGCAGCACCTTGCACAGGCCCGCCAGGCCGGCCAGGGGCTCGGCGTGGCCGATATTGCTCTTCACCGAGCCCACCCACAGCGGCGGGCCTTCGCTGCGGCCGTAGACCTGCTGGATGGACTCCATCTCGATCGGGTCGCCCAGTGCGGTGCCGGTGCCGTGTGCTTCCAGGTAGCTCACCGACTGAGCCTGCAGGCCTGCGCCGGCCAGGGCCTTGCGCATCACCGCCTGCTGGGCCGGGCCATTGGGGGCGGTGAGGCCGTTGCTGCGGCCATCCTGATTGACGGCGGAGCCGCGCAGCAGGCCGAGGATGCGGTCGCTATCGCGCTGTGCCTCGGACAGACGCTTGAGCACGAGCACGGCGCAGCCCTCGGCCCGCACATAGCCATTGGCGCTTGCGTCGAAGGCCCGGCAGCGGCCGTCCGGGGATAGCATCTGGGCCTGGGACAGGGCCACATAGAGGTCCGGCGCCAGCAGGGCGTTGACGCCGCCGACGAGGGCCAGGCTGCAGTCGCCGTCCAGCAGGGCGCGGCGCGCCTGGTGCAGGGCCACGAGGGACGAGGAGCAGGCCGTCTCCACCGTCCAGCTGGGGCCCTGCAGGCCCAGCACATAGGACAGGCGGTTGGCCAGGATGCTGGCCTGGTTGCCCGTGCCGAAGTAGGCGTCCAGGGCCTGGCCCTGGCGCAGCTGCAGCAGCTGGTAGTCGTGGGTCATGGCGCCGATAAAGACGCCGGTGTCGCTGCCCACCAGGCTTTCCGCGCGCAGGCCGGCATCCTCCAGGGCATGCCAGCAGGCTTGCAGCAGCAGGCGCTGCTGCGGGTCCATGGCATCGGCCTCGCGTGCGGAGATGCCGAAGAAGGCGGCGTCGAACTGCTCGATGCCCTCGATGAATCCGCCCCAGCGGCTGGCGCTGCGGCCGGGCTCGTTGCCGGCGAGGGCCTGGGCGTCCCAGCGGTCCGCAGGCACCTCGGTGACGGCATCCCGGCCTTCGTCCAGAAGCTGCCAGAAGGCCTCGGCGCCTTCGGCACCGGGCAGGCGGCAGGCCATGCCGATGACGGCGATGGGCTCGTCCGGCGGGAGGTGCGTTGTCGCGGCAATGGTGGCTGGCGTCTCGCTGCCCAGGGCTGCCAGCAGGGCCGTGATGCGTGGTTGGGCATAGAGCAGGGTGGGCTCGACGCGGCGGCCCAGGCGCGCGGACAGCTCACCCGACAGCGTGACCAGATCCATGGAGTCCAGCCCCATGCTGGCGAAGCTCTGCTCGGCGGTCAGCAGCTCCTGCGGCAGGTGGCTCAGCGCGGCGCAGCGCGCCAGCAGCCAGGCGGACAGCTCGGTGTTGGCCCGGGCAGCGGGCAGGCAGACGGTCGGGGTCGTGTCCTGCCATTGGTGCAGCGGCTTGAGTCCGCCGTCCAGGAAGAGCTGACGGCAGGCATGGCGCTGGATCTTGCCGCTGGAGGTCATGGGCAGGCTGGCCGGGCGCAGCAGGCAGACGGCATGCAGGTGCAGGCCGTGGCTGGCGGCCATGGCCTCGCGCAGAGCGGCGGTGATGGCCTCGCCATCCAGGCGGTGGCGGGCCGAGCGGCGCACCTCCTGCAGCAGTACCAGCTTTTCCTGGCCGTCCAGTTCGAGGGCGAAGGCTGCGCCCTGCGCGCCGGCCAGGGCTTCGTGCGCGGACTGCGCGCTGCGCTCCAGGTCCTGCGGGTAGTGGTTCTGGCCGCGGATCACGATCACGTCCTTGATCCGCCCGGTGATGAAGAGCTGGCCCTCATGCCAGGCGCCCAGGTCGCCGGTGCGAAGCCAGGGGCCGTTGCCGTCCGCCATGCGTGCCAGGAAGGCCTGCTCGCTGAGCGCGGCCTGGCGCCAGTAGCCGTGGGCGACGACCTCGCCGCGCACCCAGATCTCGCCGACACGGCCATCCGGACAGGCTTCGCCGCGCAGCGGGTCGGCGATCACCGCCTCGGCACCGGGCCAGGCTTGGCCGCAGCCCACGAGCTCGGTGAAGGGCTGGCCGGCCTCGGCCGGCTGCAGCAGGCCGCGCGCCAGGGCGGCGCTGCTGGCGCGCACGACGGGCGGGGCCGTCAGGCGGGGCTGGCGGGTGACGGTCAGCGTGGCCTCGGCGAGGCCGTAGCCCGGACTCAGGGCCTCGGCGCGCAGGCCAAAGGGGGCGAACTGGGCCTGGAAGCGCGCCAGAGTCTCGGCCCGCACCGGTTCGGCGCCATTGCCTGCCACGGCCCAATGAGTGAGGTCCAGCTCCAGCGAGGGCAAGGCCTGGGCGGCCTGGCAGCACAGCTCGTAGGCGAAGTTGGGCGCATAGCTGGCCGTCCCGCGGTAGCGGCTGATGGCCTGCAGCCAGCGCAGGGGCTGCTGCACAAAGGCCAGGGGTGGCATCAGCACCACGGTGCCACCCTCATGGAACATCTGCAGCAGGCCCAGGATCAGGCCCATGTCGTGGAACAGGGGCAGCCAGCTGACGAAGACGTCGTCCTCGCACAGGCCCGGCGCGCAATGCCAGCCGGCCGCATGGGCCAGGAGATTGCCGTGCGTGACGATGACGCCGCGGGGCTGGCTGGTGGAGCCGGAGGTGTATTGCAGATAGGCCACGCTGTCGCGGTCCAGGCGGGGCGGCCGCCAGGACTCGGGCTCGCAGGCTTTGGCGGCGTCGCCCTGCAGCCGGGCCTCGTCGTCGATGCGCAGGACGGGGCCGGCCAGGCCGGCGCAGGCCTCGCGCAGGGCCTCGCTGCCGTCCTGCGTGGCGCTGACCAGGGCGGCGCGGGCCTCGCAGTCGCGGGCGATGTGGGCCATGCGCCGTGCATGCATGCCGTTGCTGGGGGGGTAGCCGGGCACCGGGACGGCACCGGCATAGAGGCAGGCCAGGAAGCCCAGCACATAGTGCACGCCGGAGGGCAGCATCAGCAGCACATGCCGGTCCTGCAGGCCCTGCGCCTGCAGCGCGGCGGCCAGGCCTCGGGCGCGCTGGTCTAGTTGGGCGTAGCTCAAGCGCGCGCCCTCACGTTCGCCGTCAGGCAGGAAGACGAGGGCGGCGTGCTCCGGTCGGCGGGCCGCCTGGGCGCGCAGCAGCGCCACCCAGGAGTTCGGGGCGGGATCCGACGTGCAGGTGATGGATGGTGACTCGGACATGGGCTCAGTCAAGGACGTGGGGGCGTGGCGTAGTGAGCCGGGGCGCCGCGGCGCCGATTGCTGGAAGCGGGTGCCGGGAGGCGCGAGGCTCTCAAAGAATCGCCGGGCCGCCCCAAGCTGCTTTGCCCCTCATGGGGGGCCGGCACGTGGTGACGGGTCTGGGGGCCTTCAGTAGCCGGGGTATTCCATCTGCAGGGCCACCCAGGCGGCGGTGCGCGGACCGTAGTCGCTGGCAATGCCCTTGAGCGCCTGGTCCAGGGCGAGCAGGGGTTCCGAGGCATCCGGGGCCGACAACATGCGCCGTGGGGCGTCGGCGCCCATCACGCGGTCCGGCACGATGCTCAGGCCGCGGCGGGACTTGATGAGGCCGGCGCGGGGCGCCACGGCCAGGGCGGTGGAGCGGTAGGTCGCGGAGTAGACCTCGGCCTTGAGGGCCAGGGCGATCTCGTCCACGCCTTGGTCTACGGGGATCCCGACGTCCTCGTGGGACCAGAACGCGACGGCATTGCCGCCGATGGTGAGCTTGTGTCTCCAGCTCATCTGGAAGCGCTCGCTGGGGTGCTGAGCGGTCCAGCTCATGCCGGCGCCGCCCAGCTCGCGGGCCAGCTGCGTGGCGCGCTCGGTCCCTGCGATGGCCTCGACCAAGGCCAGGGACACGGGGATGGTCGCGCTGACGCCCGTGGTGGTGATCACGCGGCGGTCCTCGACATAGCGCAGCTGCTGCTGCCACTGCACCTGGGGGAACTTCTTGCGCAGGTCCTCGCGCGAGTACCAGTGGCTGGTCGCGCGGCGCCCGTCCAGCAGGCCGGCGCGGGCCAGCACCCAGACGCCATCGCAGACGCCGACGATGGTCGCGCCCTTGGTCGCCTGGGCTTTCACCCAGGCCAGCAGGGCCGGGTCGTCGTCCTTGTGCACGGCGGGCACGATGACGTAGTCCGCGCCCTCCGGATGCTCCTGGTCGAAGCTGGCGGTGGTGGACTGCGGCTCCACATTCATGGGCGCAGGGAACATGCGGATGGGGCCCGGCTGCGTGGCCAGGGCTTGGACCTCGGCCACGCCCGCGGCACTCAGCACGCCGTAGGGCAGGACGTAGTCGGTGAGCTCGGTGTAGTAGTTCTCCGCGACCACGGCCACCAGGGGCTTGCTGCGACCCAGGCGGGGGCGGTAGGGCGTCAGCCGGTCCGGCGAGGGCAGGGCCTCGGCCTGCGGCAAGGCGCGGACCGCGGCGGGCGCGGCGCCTGGGGCCGAGGCGCCCTGGGCCTGGGCCCCGGCCAGCAGCCCCAGGGCCAGCGCAAGGAGCAGGGAATTCTGGAAGAGGCGCATGCGGGAGTCCTGCAAAAGGCGGGGACGAGGTCTCAGGAGGCCGAGGGCGGCAGCACCGTGTTGAAGGTGATGCGGTCGGCGCCGCGCGCGGACTGCACCTCCAGCTTGATCTCCCACCAGCCCGTCATGTTGAACTTCATGCCCTCCAGCACGTAGGCACCCGGTGCGCCGCCAACGCTGACACGCGGCTGAGTGGGAAAGCCGTGGCCATGCTCGGGCATGCCGCCATCGACCGCGATGCGGGCGTCGGGCACGGGCTGTCCGTTGGCATCCAGCACGCGGATGTTCCAGCTGTGGATCTTGTTGACGCGCAGCGGCTCGGTCGGCGGGCTCAACTCGATGCGGTAGGTGCCGCCGTCGGTGTTGCGCTGCAGGGCCAGGTTGAGGTCGGGGGCCGGGTGCGATTCCATCCGTGCATGGTTCATGTCGCCATGCGGGGCGCAGGCGCCCAGCGCCAGGACGGAGATCAGCAGGGGCAGCAGACGGTGGACAGTGTTCATGGCAGGGCTCCGCGATGAGAGGAAGGAAGGCGTTCGGACGGGGCTCAGACGTGGCGCAGCGCGTCCACGATGTTCTGGCGGGCGGCGCGCAGAGAGGGCAGCCAGGCCGAAAGGGCAGCGACCAGGATCAGGCCTACGGTCGTGCCGGCGATCAGACCAGTCTCGCCCCAGACCCGGATGATCAGCGGCACCGGCGAGCGGCCCGGCGGCGTCCAGGTCAGGCCGCTGTGGTTGATGAGGCCGGCCAGGCTGGCCGCGATGCTCACGCCCAGCACGGCGCCCACGATGCCCAGCAACAGGCCTTCCTGCATGAAGAGGCGGCGCAGCCGGGCGCGACGCAGGCCCATGGCGCGCAGGGTGCCGATCTCCACGGTGCGCTCAATCACCGCCATGCTCATGGTGTTGCCCACGGTGAAGAGCACGATGGCCGCGATCAGCAGGGCCACGAAGCCGAAGAGCGTGGCGAACATGGCCAGGGCCTGGCCGTAGAAGGGGTTGAGCGCACTGAAGTCCAGCACCTCGACGGGCTCCTGCGGGAATCGCTCAGCCAGCAGTTGCTGCAGGCGTGCCTTGGCGGCCGGGATCTGGTCGGTGTGCTGCAGCTGAAGGACGATGGCCGTGGCCTTGGCGGCCTCCTTGCCGAAGACCAACTGCTGGGCCTGTGCCAGGTGCAGGCCCACGTAGACATCATCGAATTCCTTGACGCCCTGCTCCTCGGCCTTGACCACCTGGAGGCGGGCCACATTGGGCGCGCCTTGCGCAGTGGCGGCCAGCATCTCGATGGCGGCGGCCGAGGCCTGGGGGGCGGGCTCGGCGCCGTTGGCCAGCTTGCCGAGGTCGGCGATGTCGGCGGGCAGGTCCGCCTGTGCCTTGGCCGGGCCTGCGGGCTGGGCGGCGGCGGCCTTGCAGTCCAGCAGCTTCAGCGGGCCGCACAGCTGCAGCACGCGGGCCAGGCCGGTGCCCAGCACGGCGGTCTCGGGGCCTGTGCCGGTCAGGGCCATCTGGGGCACCTGCACGGGGAAGTCGTAGCCGTTCCAGGCGCGCATGCGGTTCTGGTCCTCGACGACCACGCCCAGGCCCAGGGCCGTGCGCGACACCCCGGCGCCGAAGTTGCCGGCGATGCCCTGCAACTGCAGGGTCGGCGTGGCCACCAGCACCAGGGGCTTGAGCACCGGGTCCTGCTGGATGGCGGCAATGATCTCGCGGTACTGGGCCAGGCCGTAGGCGGCCGGGTTGCCGCTGCCATAGCGGTAGTAGCCTTCGCGCTGGATCTGCAGGTGGCCGCCGTACTTCACGTAGTCGGTCTGCAGGCCGTAGGTGATGTTGCGGCTGTAGCCGCCGAAGAGCAGCACCGCATTGGCGCCGACGATCATGGCCAGCAGCGTGGTGATGGAGCGGCGGCGGTTGCGCAGCAGGTTGCGCCAGGCCAGGGAGAGCGTGTTCATGCGGCCACCTTCAGGGCGTCGGCACGGCGCAGTTCGACGATGCGGCCGTCCTTGATTCGGACCATGTCATCCGCGGCCGCCAGGACCTGAGGATCATGGGAGGAGATGACGAAGCTGACCTGCTGCTCGCGCTGCAGGCGGCGCATCAGCTCGATGATGCTGGCGCCGGTCTGGCTGTCGAGGTTGGCGGTGGGCTCGTCGGCCAGCACCAGCTGCGGGCGAGCCGCCAGGGCGCGGGCGATGGCCACGCGCTGGCGCTGCCCGCCCGAGAGTTCGCCGGGGCGGCGGCGCGCCTGCTCGGTGAGGCCCACGGCGGCCAGCATCTCTGCGGCGCGGGTCTTGCGCTCGGCCTTGTCGATGCCCAGCATCACCAGCGGGTACTCGACGTTCTCCTGGGCATTGAGCACCGGCAGCAGGTTGAAGTTCTGGAAGACCACGCCGAGGTGGCGAGCGCGGAAGTCGGAGAGCTGGTCGTCGTCCATGGCGACGATGTCGTGGCCGGCCACGTGGATGCGGCCGGCATCGGGGCGGTCAAGGCCACCAATGAGGTTCAGCAGCGTGGTTTTGCCGCTGCCGGAGGCGCCGCTGATCACGGTCAGCAGGCCGGCGCGAAGCTCCAGGTTGATGTCCTGGAGCGCGGCAACGCCCACGGCATCCAGGTGGTAGGTCTTGGCGACGGCATGGAGGTGCACGGCGATCATGGCGGGGCCTGCGGTTTTCGGGGTCTTGGGGGATCCAGCACGCAGGGCTTCCCATGCAAGGCTGGCGTCGACCGGGCCGAAGGATATCGAAGGCCGCCAGCCGGGAAACCTGTTCGTTCGTACATCCTGGAGGCCGCTTTTGGGCAGGACATTTGCCGCGGCTTTGGTGAAAATCCAGGCGCACCGGCAGCGCGTTAGCAGCCGCCGGGCCAGGGAGCCACGAATGAGTCCGAACCACCCGCCGCGGGTCCTCCCGATCCGCCGCCCCCTTGCGTCCCACACCGCTTCTTTGTCGAGTGAGCTGACACCATGACGGAGACAGTCCACCGCATCTTCGCACCGCCCGCCGAGGCGGCCGGCGACCTGGAGCAAGCCAATACCGACGCCGTGCGCAGTCAGGTGCGCTACCTCGTGGCCGTGCGCCCCATTGAGTTCTTCCGGCAATCGGAGATCATCGATCCGGCCCATGTGCAGGAACTGGCGAACCGCATATCGGCCCTGGGCCTGTGGACCTCGGCCCTGCCCGTGGAGGCTGGCAGCGGCTACGTGATGGACGGCAACCACCGCCTGGCGGCCGCGCGCCTGCTGGGCCTGCGCCGTTTGCCCTGCATCCCCCTGCAGTACGGGGACAAGCGCATCGACGTGCGCTGCTGGGCCTCGGGCCGCGGCTACTCCTACAGCGAGCTGATGGGCTTCGTGGAGAGCGAGGAGCTGCTGCCGTACAAGACCACGCGCCACGCCTTCATGCCCAATTTGCCGGAGACCGAGATCTCGGTGGGCCTGCTGCGCTGAGCGCTCGCTCTGGCACCGGCCAGGCCATCCCGGTCAGCAAAAAGGGCGCCCCACGGCGCCCTTGTGCTTTTGTGCCGCCGTCTGCGGCCTGTGCGTTCCCTGGCCTCAGTTGGCGGGGAGTTGGTCCAGCAACTCGGTGTCCACCAGCTCCAGCGGGGTCAGTTGGTCGAAGCCGGTACCCACCTCCAGCCATTCCGCCAGGGTGCTGTCCCGCACCTCCAGCCCGTCCAGAGAGGCCGGCAGCTCGTGCAGCTCCGGATGGCTGGAAGGGCGGACTTGGCAGGGGGCGAAGTAGAAGTCGAGGCTGAGGCTGGGCATGTCGGGGACTCGCGACGTTTGCTATGGGCCGAAGCATCGCCGCTCGCCGGCTTCGTGGCAGCCCCCCCTGAAGGGCGTCCCCGGGACGCGGGGGGCGGTCGTCATCCCCTTGGGCCGGGCGGTCTCAGTCCCTGAGCCTGCGGCTGGGTTCAGTGCGCGGGAGCGGGCTGGCTCACCACGGGGGCCCGGTTCACGCGCGTCTTGCCGCCGGTGGTGACCAGGATGACCGGGTCGCCGGGGACGAAGTTCTCCTGGCCCTTGGCCTGCACGACGGAGCGGCGCTCGCCATTGCGCAGCTGCACCAGGATCTCCAGGGCTTCCTCGCGGGTGGCGCTGCGCTCGATGGCGTTGCCGATCACGGCACCGGCCACGGCGCCCAGCACGCCCACGACCTGACCCTCGCGGCGGCCCCCCACCGAGGAACCGGCCACCGCACCCACCACGCCGCCGGTCACGGCGCCGGCGCCACTCTGGCTGCCGTCCACGGTGACGGGGCGCACGCTCAGCACGGTGGCGTCCACCACCTGGGACATGCGCTGTGCGTCATGGCGCGAGACGACGTCCGGGTTGCTGGTCGAGCAGGCGCCGAGCAGGCTGAGGGCGAGGACGCTGGCGCAAAGGGTGAAGGTCTTGTTCATGTCTTGGTTCTCCGGCAGAGGTCTTCCGCAGCAACGCAGCGCGGGCTGGCGCGTTGACTGCATGACGCAACTGTACCCAGCCGGAGGTGCCGCCGTTTGCTCGGGCGCCGGTGGCCTGTGTGCGTTCTGTGTACGTTCTGTGACGGCTAGCCGGGCCTGCGGCGTCGGAGCGGTGCCAGCGCGAGGGCCAGGGCTTCTTCGTAGACCGCGAGGCGGCCCGTTTCCTCGGCAATATCCTTGGGGGTCTGTCGGAACTCGGAGACGACGTCCCTCCTCGAGCCTGCGGCCATCAGCGCCGCAAGTGTCCTGGGCCCAGCCTGGCGCATGGCCACATGCAAGGGCGTCTCACCCATCTCCCCGATTGCGTTGACATCTGCTCCATGGGTGATGAGCGCACGGGCGGCGACTTCATTGCCACGCCACAGGTAGACATGAAGCGCCGTGTCGCCGGTCGTGTCTTTCGCATTGATGTCCATCCTGGGAGGCGGATCGGCGTCTGGAAAGAGGGTCTCGGCCGCATCCAGCAGGAGTTGCACCAGCGTCCGTTCTTCGTTTCCAGGGCCCATCGACGCATGCTACCTCCCGGCATTGGCGGCATGGCGGCTCGCGCCCGAGGACTCACCCATGCAAGCGACTGCTCCTCGGCACGCTCGCCAGCAGGAACTCCATCTGGTCGGCCAGGATGCGGCGGCCGCGCAGGATCATGTCCTCGTGCAGGCTGGGCACATAGGGCAGGTAGAGCAGGCTCATGCGGGCCTCCTCGGGCAGGCGGTCGGCCTTGCGGCCGTTGCAGCTGCGGCAGGCGGTGATGCAGTTCATCCAGCTGTCGCGCCCACCGCGGGAGCTGGGGACGATGTGCTCGCGGGTGAGGTCGTCCTCAGGGAAGGCGCGGCCGCAGTAGGCGCAGAGGTAGCGGTCACGGGCGAAGAGCTTGTGGTTGGAGAGGGCGGGCTCCTGGCGCCACGCCCTGGAGGGCACGGCCCCGCGCACGGCGATGATGGGGTGGACCTCGATGCGCGACTGCAGCCCCGTGCGGCGCTGCAGCCCGCCGCGCAGGACCTGGCAGGGCTCGCCCAGGGTCCAGGCGATGCCGTCATTCGCATAAATGGCGGCCGCGTCCCGGGTGGTGATCCAGGCCTGCGGTCGCCCCGAGACATCCAGTTGCAGAACATCCACAGCGCTGACCTCCAAGCCTGCAGCGTACTGCAGGTCCGCCGACGGACCAAGGCGCCAGGGCCGCTAGAGCCCGCATTCATGGGCACTGTGGGCTGGAGGCGATCTCGTCAAGCGCCTGTCATCCCTAGCGCGCAGACTGTCGGGTCCGCGCCTTGCCCCGCCCGGGTGCGACGGTCCGATGGTGCGACGGCCCTGGGCATGCGGCTTTCGCTGCTGCATTGCAGCAAATCTCAGGGTTCTCCCTTGGATCCAGTCGCCAAGCGTGCGCTTCTAGGCGAATGCCCCTAGAAAGCCCGGTGCGAGGCTTGTGCAGCACGCGGTCTTTTGGGCAAAAATAGAACGATCGTTCGTTTTATTATTGACGCCTCCAGCGCTCACGAAAGACCACCGTGCCCACCGCCTCCCCGGCTTCCCCGCCCGCCAGCAAGTCCGAGCCCCGGGCTCCGCGCCGCGCCGTCCGCTCCCTGCAAAAAGGGCAGCAGACGCGCGCCGCCATTCTGGAGGCGGCCCTAGGATTGGCCTCGCACATGGGGCTGGAGGGCCTGTCCATCGGCGCTCTGGCCGATGTGACCAAGATGAGCAAGTCGGGCGTCTTCGCCCACTTCGGCTCGCGCGAAGAACTGCAGATCGCCGTGGTGCGTGAGTATCACGCCAAATTCGAGGAAGAGGTCTTCTTCACGGCGATCCGTGAACCCCGGGGCCTGCCCCGCCTGCGCGCCTTGTACGAGCGCTGGGTGCGTCGCGTGTCGGTGGAGATCGACTCGGGCTGCATCTACATCTCCGGCGCCGTCGAGTTCGACGACCGTCCGGGCCCGGTGCGCGACGCCTTGGTCTCCATGGTCAAGGCCTGGCACGCGGCCCTGCACAAGGCCATCCTGCTGGCCAAGGAAGAAGGCCATCTGGCCCCTGATACCGATGCCCTGCAGATCCTCTTCGAGCTGCACGGCCTGATCCTCTCCCTTCACCACGATGCGCGCTTCATGCGCAGCCCCGGCGCCCTGGAGCGCGCCGGCAAGGGCTTCGAGCGCGTCATCGCCTCCTGCATCACCGCCGCCGGCCACGAGGTCGACCGAGGCGACGTGAAGCAGGGGGCTCAAGCCAATGCCCCCGAACCGGGGTCCAAGTCCCGCGGCGCTGCCACTCGCAAGCGCAGCTGATCTCTCACCACAAGTCCACCCAGGAGCCGAACATGCCTACCTACACCCCTCCCCTGCGCGACATGCAGTTCGTGATGCACGAGCTGCTGAATGTGGTTGACGAGCTCAAGATGCTCCCCGCCCACGCCGACATCGACGCCGACACCATCAACGCCGTGCTGGAAGAGGGCGGCAAGTTCTGCGCCGAGGTCATCGCCCCGCTGAACCTCAGCGGCGACGCCGAAGGCTGCAAGCTGGACAAGACCACGCACGAGGTCACTCCGCCCAAGGGCTTCAAGGAGGCCTACAAGCAGTACGTGGAAGGCGGCTGGCCCGCGCTGTCCTGCGACCCGGCCTATGGCGGCCAGGGCCTGCCGGTGCTGGTGAACCAGGGCATGTACGAGATGATGAACTCGGCCAACCAGGCCTGGACCATGTACCCCGGTCTGAGCCACGGCGCCTACGAGGCCCTGCATGCCCACGGCACACCCGAGCAGAAGTCCACCTACCTGACCAAGCTGACCAGCGGCGAGTGGACCGGCACCATGTGCCTGACCGAACCGCACTGCGGCACCGACCTCGGTCTGCTGCGCACCAAGGCCGAGCCCCAGGCTGACGGCACCTACAAGATCACCGGCGCCAAGATCTTCATCTCGGCCGGCGAGCACGACCTGGCCGAGAACATCGTCCACCTGGTGCTGGCCCGCCTGCCGGACGCCCCCGCCGGCTCCAAGGGCATCTCGCTGTTCATCGTGCCCAAGTTCCTGGTGAACGCCGACGGCACCCTGGGCGCACGCAATGGCATCTTCTGCGCCGGCCTGGAGCACAAGATGGGCATCCACGCCAACTCCACCTGCCAGATGGTGCTGGAAGGCGCCGTCGGCACCATGGTGGGCGAGCCCAACAAGGGCCTGGCCGCCATGTTCGTGATGATGAATGCCGCCCGCCTGGGCGTGGGCAACCAGTCCCTGGGCCTGACCGAGGTGGCCTATCAGAATGCCGCCGCCTACGCCAAGGACCGCATCCAGATGCGCGCCCTCTCGGGCCCCAAAGCACCGGACAAGGCCGCCGACCCCATCATCGTGCACCCCGACGTGCGCAAGATGCTGCTGACCGCCCGCGCCTATGCCGAAGGCGGCCGCGCGCTGTCGACCTACGTCGCCCTGCAGCTGGACAAGGCCCTGAGCTCGGATGACGAAGACGAGCGCAAGGAATGCGAGGCCGAGGTCGCTCTGCTGACCCCCATCATCAAGGCCTTCCTGACCGACAACGGCTGGATCGCCACCTCGCACTGCATGCAGGTCTTCGGCGGCCACGGCTTCATCCACGAGTGGGGCATGGAGCAGTTCGTGCGCGATGCGCGCATCAACATGATCTACGAGGGCACCAACACCATCCAGTCCCTGGATCTGCTGGGCCGCAAGGTGCTGGGCAACAACGGTGCCACGCTGAAGAAGTTCGGCAAGAAGATCGCCAGCTTCGTCGAAGAAGAGGGCACCAGCGAAGCCATGCAGGAGTTCATCAACCCGCTGGCCGACCTGGGCGACAAGGTCACCAAGCTGACCACCGAGATCGGCATGAAGGCCTTCCAGAACCCCGATGAAGTCGGCGCCGCCGCGGTGGACTACCTGCGCGTCGTGGGCCATCTGTGTTTCGCCTACTTCTTCGCCCGCTCGGCCAAGGTCGCGCTGGAGAAGCAAGGCAGTGGCGATCCCTTCTACACCGCCAAGCTGCACACCGCCCGCTTCTACTTCGCCAAGCTGCTGCCCGAGACGGCCTCGCTGATCCGCACCGCGCGTGCCGGCCTGCAACCGCTGATGGCCATGGACGAAGCCCTGTTCTGAAGACAGGGTCAATGAAGGACCTGGCATTGCAGAGCAGGAAAGGCTCTGCGATGCTGGCGCTCCCGAAGCCCCGCCTCGGAGAAGGTGGGGCCCTCACATAAAACACAGGAGACTCGCCCATGACACGTGCCCTTGCCACTTCCCTGATCGCCACTGCTCTGCTCGTCGCGCCCGCCTGGGCCCAGAGCTCGCCGGTGGGCTTGTGGAAGACCATCGATGACGACGGCAAGACCGAGAAGTCCCTCGTGCGCATCAGCGAAAGCAATGGCGTGCTGGTCGGCAACATCGAGAAGATCTTCGATCCCACGCACCAGGACTCCAAGTGCGATCTCTGCAAGGACGATCGCAAGGACAAGCCGGTGCTGGGCCTGCAGATCATCCGCGGCGTCAAGCATGACGCCGACGACAAGGCGCTGTGGACCGGTGGCGAGATCCTGGATCCCAACAACGGCAAGACCTACCGCACCCGGCTCAAGCCCATCGAAGGTGGCAAGAAGCTGGAGATGCGCGGCTACGTGGGCTTCTTCTACCGCACCCAGGTCTGGGTCCGCGTCGAGTAAGGCCTCAAGCGGACGCGGCCTTTTGAAGGCGGCGTCCTCCCCCTGAATTGAAAGAGGAGTAATTCCGTGAGTCGATTCCAAGTTCGCAAAGTCGCCGTGCTCGGCGCTGGCGTCATGGGCGCGCAGATCGCCGCGCACCTGGTCAACGTCAAGGTGCCCGTGGTGCTGTTCGACCTGCCGGCCAAGGAAGGCCCCAAGAACGGCATCGTCACCAAGGCCGTCGAAGGTCTGAAGAAGCTCAAGCCCGCCCCGCTGGGTGTGCCCGAGGACGCCGCGCTGATCCAGCAGGCCAATTACGAAGAGCACCTGGAACTGCTCAAGGACTGCGACCTCATCATCGAGGCCATCGCCGAGCGCATGGACTGGAAGCTGGATCTCTACACCAAGATCGCTCCCTTCATCGCACCGCACGCCATCGTGGCCTCCAACACCTCGGGCCTGAGCATCACCAAGCTCTCCGAAGTGCTGCCCGAAGAGATCAAGCCGCGCTTCTGTGGCATCCACTTCTTCAACCCGCCGCGCTACATGTACCTGGTGGAGCTGATCAACACCCCGACGACCCGTCCGGAAGTGATCGATCAGCTCGAGGGCTTTGTGACCACCGCCGTGGGCAAGGGCGTCGTGCGTGCCAATGACACGCCCAACTTCGTGGCCAACCGCGTCGGCATCGCCGGCATGATGGCCACCATGATCGAGGCCGAGAAGTTCGGCCTGTCGGTCGATGTGGTGGACGACCTGACCGGCAAGAAGCTGGGCCGCGCCAGCTCCGGCACCTTCCGCACCGCCGACGTCGTGGGCCTGGACACCATGGCCCACGTCGTCAAGACCATGCAGGACAACCTGAAGGACGACCCCTTCTTCTCGACCTACGCCACGCCCAAGGTGCTGGCCGGCCTGATCGAGAAGGGCGCCCTGGGCCAGAAGTCCGGCGCCGGTTTCTACAAGAAGGTGGGCAAGGACATCCAGCGTCTCGATTTCGCCACCGGCGAGTATGTGGCTGGCGGCAAGAAGGCCGATGAGATCGTCGCCCGCATGCTGAAGAAGCCCGCGGCCGATCGCATCAAGCTGCTGCGCGAATCGAGCAACCCGCAGGCCCAGTTCCTGTGGTCCATCCTGCGTGACAGCTTCCACTACGTGGCCGTGCACCTGGCCACCGTGGCCGACACCGCTCGCGAGATCGACTTCGCCATGCGCTGGGGCTTCGGCAGCAGCCAAGGCCCCTTCGAGCTGTGGCAGGCCGCCGGCTGGACGCAGGTCGCCCAGTGGGTTAAGGAAGACATCGAGGCCGGCAAGACCCTGGCCAGCGCCCCGCTGCCCGCCTGGGTGTTCGAAGGCCCCGTGGCCGAGAACGGCGGCGTGCACAGCGCCAACGGCTCCTGGAGCGCCGCCGAAGGCAAGTTCAAGCCCCGCGCCAAGCTGCCGGTGTACGAGCGCCAGGCATTCCCCGAGTCCCTGGTGGGCGAGGGCGCTGTTGAGCCGCTGAAGGCCGGCACGGAAGAGTTCAAGAACGAGGAAGTGCGCGTCTGGAGCCTGGACGGCGAGGTGCTGATCGCCTCCATCACCGCCAAGCTGCACCTGATCAGCCCGACCGTGACCGAGGGCCTGCTCAAGGCCGTCGAGATTGCCGAGGCCAAGTACAAGGGCCTGGTGATCTGGTCGCCGGACGACGTGTTCTCCGCCGGTGCCAACCTCGAGTCTCTGATGCCCGTCTTCATGACCAAGGGCGCCAAGGGCATCGCCCCGGAAGAGAAGAAGCTGCAGGACATGATGCTGCGCGTGCGCTATGCGCAGGTGCCCGTGGTCGCCGCGATGCGCGGCCTGGCCCTGGGCGGCGGCTGCGAGTTGGCCGTGCATTGCGCCCGCCGCGTGGCGCACATGGAGTCGTATGTCGGTCTGGTGGAAGTCGGCGTGGGCCTGATCCCCGGCGGCGGCGGCCTGACCTACATCGCCCGCCGTGCCGCCGAGATGGCGGCCGCCGGCAACTCCGGTGCTGACATTTTCGCTTTCCTGAAGGACGGTTTCACCACCGCCGCCACCGCCAAGGTCGCCACCTCGGCCGTGGAAGCGCGCAAGAACGGCTTCCTGCTGGACTCCGATCTGATCGTCCCGAACAAGGACGAGCTGCTCTTCGTGGCCAGCGCCCAGGTCAAGGCCCTGGCCGATTCCGGCTACCGCGCTCCGATGAA
Organism: Mitsuaria sp. WAJ17; assembly: GCF_014174515.1. Classification (GTDB taxonomy): domain Bacteria; phylum Pseudomonadota; class Gammaproteobacteria; order Burkholderiales; family Burkholderiaceae_C; genus Roseateles_B. The sequence goes on along the minus strand of NZ_JACJUG010000035.1, from coordinate 10,222 downwards.
GGCCCGCATCCCGGTGGCCGGCCGCTCCGGCATCGCCACCATCAAGGGCCAACTGGCCAATATGCGTGACGGCGCCTTCATCAGCGACCACGACTACCACCTGGCCAGCCTGATCGCCGACGTGGTCTGCGGTGGCGAAGTGGAAGCCGGCACCGTGGTCGATGAGGAATACCTGATGACCCTGGAGCGCAAGCACTTCTGCAGCCTGCTGGAGAACCCCAAGACGCAGGAACGCATCATGGGCATGCTCCAAACCGGCAAGCCCGTGAGGAATTGAGGGCTACTGCGCGAACCCATGGCGTCGTTGCAGCCCACGAACAATCCTCACGACCAGGAAGGTCGCTCCGGTTGTTCGCGGGCACCCGCGCCTAGCCCTGGGTCCGCTCGCTACGCCCCGAAAGAGCCCGAATACGTCCTATGACTGCTGCCAACCGCCTCGCCCGCACCCTGTCCAAGCTGGACGCGCTGCCCGCCGCCCTGCGCCCTCTGGCGCGCAATGCGGTGCTGCGCCGGGCCGTGCCCTTCACCGGCACGGCCAGGCTGGACTTCCTGCGGCTGGAGCCGGCAGTGGCGGAGATCGCCATTGCCAACCGCCGCCCGGTGCAGAACCACATCGGCGGCGTGCATGCCGCCGCCATGAGTCTGCTGGCCGAGACGGCCACGGGCATGGTGGTGGGCATGAACGTGCGCGACGACTGCCTGCCGCTTTGCAAGTCCATGCACCTGGCCTTCAAGAAGCGAGCGACGGGCGGCCTCCGCGCCCGGGCCGTGCTGACCGAGCAGCAGCGCCAGCTGATGCAGGCCGAGCCCAAGGGCGAGGTGAGCGTGCAGGTGACGGTGACCGACGAGGCCGGGCTGAACCCGGTGGAATGTGAATTTGTCTGGGCCTGGGTTCCCAAGAACGCCCCAGCGCCCGCCAAGAACTGAAAGGTTGAAATCATGGCCAAGCAAGTGCAAGAAGCCTACATCTGCGCCGCCACGCGCCTGCCCATCGGCAAGTCCGGCCGCGGCTACTACAAGAACACCCGTCCGGACGAGATGCTGGTGCGCGCCATGCAGGCCGCCCTGGCCCAGGTGCCGGGCCTGGACCCGGCCGCCATCGAAGACGCCATCGTGGGCTGCTCCTTCCCCGAAGGCGAGCAGGGCATGAACATCGCCCGCGTCGGCGCCGTGCTGGCCGGCCTGCCCAATTCCGTGGGCGGCGTGACGGTCAACCGCTACTGCGCCTCGGGCATCACCGCCCTGCAGATGGCCGCCGACCGCATCCGCGTGGGTGAGGCCGAGGTGATGATCGCCGCCGGTGTCGAGTCCATGTCCATGGTCCCGATGGGCGGCAACAAGCCCTCGCTGTCCCCCGCCATCTTCGAGCGCGATGCCAACATCGGCATCGCCTACGGCATGGGCCTGACCGCCGAGAAGGTCGCCCAGCAGTGGAAGGTCAGCCGCGAAGACCAGGATGCCTTTGCGCTGGAGTCCCACCGCCGCGCCCTGGCCGCCATTGAGGCCGGCCACTTCAAGGCCGAGATGACGCCCTTCGAGATCCTCGAGCGCATCCCCGATCTGGCCACCGGCGAGATCACGTTGAAGAAGCGCACCGTCGATATCGACGAAGGCCCCCGCAAGGACACCTCGCTGGAAGGCCTGGCCAAGCTCAAGCCCGTGTTCGCTGCACCCAAGGACCCCACGGGCAAGGCCACCGGCATGGGCAGCGTCACCGCCGGCAACAGCTCGCAGACCTCCGACGGCGCCGGCGCCCTGATCGTGGCTTCTGAGGCCGCCGTCAAGCGCTTCGGCCTGACCCCGCTGGCCCGCTTCGTGTCCTTCACCGTGCGTGGCGTGCCGCCCGAGATCATGGGCATCGGCCCCATCGAGGCCATTCCCGCCGCCCTGAAGCTGGCTGGCATCTCGGCCGCTGACCTGGACTGGGTCGAGCTGAACGAGGCCTTCGCCGCCCAGTCCCTGGCCGTGCTGAACGACCTGGACAGCAAGGGCATCGTGCTGGACCGCGCCAAGGTCAACCCCAATGGCGGCGCCATCGCCCTGGGCCACCCGCTGGGCGCCACCGGTGCCATCCGCGCGGCTTCCGTCATCCACGGCCTGCGCCGCACCGGCGGCAAGTACGGCATGGTGACCATGTGCGTGGGCGCTGGCCAGGGTGCTGCCGGCATCCTGGAACGCCTGTGACCTACTGCTGAGAACGCGGCCTGCGGGCCGCGTTTTTCATTGCAGGCCCGCATCTGTCGTGAGAGGAGTTCCCCATGCTGCACTTCAAGGCCCGCGACGGCTTCCCGCTGAGCGGCCATCTCTACGGCGACCCCGCCACCGCCCGCGCCGGGCTGCTGATCGCACCGGCCATGGGCGTGGAGCAGCGCTACTACGCCGACTTCGCCCACTGGATGGCGGCGCAGGGCTGGCTGGTGATGAGCTTCGACTACCGCGGCATGGGTGCTTCACGCCCGGCCGAGATGCGGCATTCGCTCAAGGGCCTGGACGCGGACATCCGCACCTGGGCCGAGCAGGATTCGGCCGGCGCGGTGGACGAGCTCTCGCGCCTGCTGGGCCCCGACCGCCCGCTGCACTGGCTGGGCCACAGCCTGGGCGGGCAGATCCTGGGGCTGCTGCCCAACCGCGAACGCATCGCCAAGGCGGTGACCGTGGGCACGGGCAGCGGCTACTGGCGCGAAAACTCGGCAGGCCTGCGCCGCTACGTCTGGTGGCTCTGGTACGTGGTGGTGCCGCTGAGCCTGCCGCTCTTCGGCTACTTCCCTGGCCGTCGCCTGCGCAAGGTGGGCGACCTTCCACGCGGCGTGATGGCGCAGTGGCGGCGCTGGTGCCTGGACCGCGACTATCTGATGGGCGAGGGCGGTGCCGCGCTGCGCCAGCAGTACGCGGCGCTGAAGCTGCCCATGCTGTCGCTGTCCTTCACCGACGACGAGTTCATGTCCCGCCGCAACACCGAGAGCCTGCACAGCTTCTACGCTGGCGCCCAGCCCGAACTGCAGCGCATCGCCCCGAAGGACGTGGGTGAGCGCCGCATCGGCCACTTCGGCTTCTTTCGCTCGCGCTTCGAGGCCAAGCTCTGGCCCCGGGTGAGCCTGTGGCTGCAGGGGAGCTGAACGTGAACGCAAGACTTGACCCCATGGAACCCAGCGAGCCTTCCCGCCGCCTTGTGCTGGGCGCGACGCTGCTCGCAGGCACCGGCATCCTGAGCGGCTGCGAAGGCCAACTGCCCGAGGGCTTCCAGAGCTGGACAGAGGCCCAGAAGGCCGTACTGGATCTGCGTTTCCATGCCCGCAAGCACGAGGGCGCCTGGACGGTGCCCCAGCTGCTGGAGCACCTGGCCCAGAGCATCGAATACGCCATGAGCGGCTACCCGCAGGCGAAGCCGGCCTGGTTCCAGTCCACTCTGGGCAAGACGGCCTTCGCGCTCTTCGACGCCCGCGGGAAGATGAGCCATGACCGCGACGAGCCCATCCCCGGCGCACCGGCCCTTGACGCCGAGGCCACGCTCAAGCACGCCGTGCAGCGCCTGCTCGATGCCATGGACGCCTTCGCCGCCTGGACCGGCCCGCTGAAGCCGCATTTCGCCTACGGGCCGCTCAGCAAACCCGAGTACCAGCGGGCCCACCTGATGCACCTCGCCCACCACTGGGAGCGGCTGCAGCCCGCCGCCGCCTGACCCTCAGACATGCCAGGGCAGCGCACGGCTCTGGCATCATCCGCCCCCAAGAAGTTTGCCTGGAGAGATAGCCGTGACCATCAAGACCGCCACCGTCAACGGCGTGCTGACCCTCGAGATCGCACGCCCCGAGAAGAAGAACGCCCTGACCCGCGCCATGTACCAGGCCATGGCCGACGCCCTGATCGCCGCCAATGGCGACAAGGCTGTGCGCGCCGTGCTGATCCAGGGCCAGCCCCAGATCTTCACCTCGGGCAATGACATCGAGGACTTCATGGGCAGCCCGCCGCGGGACGAGAACGCGCCGGTCTTCCAGTTCATGCGCGCCCTGCTGGGCAGCGAGAAGCCGGTGATCGCGGCCGTGAACGGCGCCGCCATCGGCATCGGCACCACGCTGCTGCTGCACTGCGATTTCGTCTACGTGGCCGATGACGCCCGCCTGGCCATGCCCTTCGTGAGCCTGGGCCTGGTGCCGGAGTTTGGCTCCAGCCTGGTCGTGCCGCGCCTCATGGGCCATGTGAAGGCGGCCGAGAAGCTGCTGCTGGGCGACCCCTTCACCGGCGCTGACGCGGTGGAATGCGGCATCGCCAATGCCGTGCTGCCGGCCGGCGAGGTGGTCAATCAGGCCCGCCGCGTGGCTGAGCGCTTCAACAGCCTGGCGCCCAGCGCCGTGCGCGAGAGCAAGCGCTTGATGCGCCGCCACAGCGTCGAGCAGTTGCAGGAAGCCATCAAGACCGAGGCCGAGATCTTCGGCGCCCGCCTGCGCTCGCCCGAGGCCACTGAAGCCTTCCAGGCCTTCTTCCAGAAGCGCCAGCCCGACTTCTCCCAGTTCGACTGATGCTGGGCCCGGCCAAGCTGCTGCTGGCGCCGGTGCTGCTGTGGCAGGGTCGGCAGGTGCGCAAGCGCGCCCTGCAGCTGCCCGAGGCCGCCGGCGCAAGGGTCGGGCAGGTCGGGCAGGGCGAGTTGAAACTGCGCCTGCTGATCGTCGGGGACTCCTCCGGCGCCGGCGTTGGCGCGCCCACGCAAGACCTGGCCCTCGCGGGGCGGCTCGCGGCGCATCTCTCCCTGGCCCTGGACGGTCGTGTGCACTGGCAGCTGGTGGCTCGCACCGGCCATGACAGCGCGGACGCCCGCCGACACCTGGCCGAATCCGAGCTTCAGCCCGCTGATGTGCTGGTGACGGCCCTGGGCGTCAACGACGTCGTCGGCCAGCGCCGCGCCACGCACTGCCTGCAAGACCTGGACGCCATCCACGAGATGGCCCGGCAGCGCTGCGGTGTGCGCTACAGCCTGCACAGCGCCGTGCCGCCCATGCATGCCTTCCCGCTGCTGCCCCAACCCCTGCGCTGGATGCTGGGGGCGCAGTCGCAGCGCCTGAACCGGCGCCTGGCCCGCCACCTGATCGGCCGGCGCGACCGCGGCCTGCAGTCCCTGCCCGCGCATCTGCACGGCGCCGCCGCCGCCCAGCACATGGCCGAGGACGGTTTTCATCCGGGGCCGGCAGGCTACGAGGTCTGGGCGCAGGCCCTGAGCCAGCGGCTGCTCCGGGAACGCCGAGCGTGGTCACCTGAGGACTGACGTCGCCCCCGTGGCTGCACGTGCCCGGTTGGGGCGCCCTGCCGACCGCTATGCGCACGCTGCCCTTGCTCAAGGGCGCCCATCTCTTGACAATTGCCAACCCAGCCAGCCAATGGCCGTCCCGCTTCTTCTGATGCGCTCCAGGACGCCACCTCTGCCAGCCAGCCGTCCCACTGCAAGGCATTCGCGGTCCGCGCGATGCCCGAGACTCCCCCATGCTGGCCTGATCCATTCCTCCTGCCTGAATCCGGCCCTGCGCCCTGTCGTGGCGGCGGTCTCCTTGGTCATTGAACCGTGCCGCTGTGGCACGTGCAGCGTCGAGGCCCTGCGGCCGGTGCCTGCCTGTGTCCCTTGCATTGAACTTGCCCTCCCAGCGTCTTGGAACCTGTTGCCTACCGTCCTGAAGCAGTGGCCCATCGATCCGGTGCCACGGGCGATCTTCGCCTGCCCCAGCCCTTGTCCCGGCGGTGGCTGCTGCTCATCGTGCTGCTCCCCTGGAGCGCATTGGCGGCGGTGCTGGGGGGCTGCGGATCCCGGTGGTGCTGGAGTCGTCCGTGTACCAGTCCGGCCTGCTGGCGGACGGTCAGGGCGTCGTGGCCCTGCGGCTGCCGGTCGCCGAGGCGGGGGGCGTTGCGGTGGGTGATCTGGCCCGGGTCGCTGGTGTCGAGGGCGGCTCGCTTCGGAAGGTGGGCGAGGGACGGGTGATCCACCGGGGCGCCGTCCGGCGCGGGAGCGGGGGCCACGCGGCCTGTGACGGGCTGGCCGAGGGCCAGGCGCCGGGAGACGCGCAATGCGTCGTGATCGCCCTGATGGCGGGCCGTGTGCCGGGCGACCCTTCGGGGTGCGCGGCGCACCCGCCCTGGTCGAAGCTCCGGGTGGAGATGCCGGGGCAGGCCATGAATGTCCTTGATCTGCTGAAGAGAAAGCTGCGATGAATGCCAGGGATCCCCAAGTGCCCGTCCTGCCCCAGGGCGACGAGCTGTCCATCCAGCGCCATGACGACCTGTTCGAGGCGGCCCAGATCGACGCGGTGCAGACCTTCTTCGAGGAAGAGGTGCGCTGGACCTATGGCTGGCGTTCGGTGAATGGCGTGAATTCGCTCTCGCACTGGAACCATGATTTCCTGAAGACCCGCAAGAACAACCAGCAGGACCAGACGCAGCGGCTGGCCGCCGACCCGGCCCTGCAGGCCGTGGCGGCTCTCTGGGACACGGTGCAGCGCCGCTGCCTGCCCGGCCATGCGCTGCTGTGCTGCTGCGCTGCTACGCCAACGCCCACACCTACGGCGTGGAGGGCTACCCGCATGTGGACTCCCCGGCGCCGGGCCAGAAGACGGTGGTCATCTACCTGAACCCGCGCTGGCAGCCGGACTGGGCCGGCGAGACGGTCTTCTTCAATGCCGAGGGGGACATCGTCCATGCCGTCCTGCCGCGGCCAGGGCGGGCGGTGATCTTCGATGGATCCATCCTGCACGCGGCGCTCGGGGTCTCGCGGATCTGCACCGCGGCGCGTGTGACCCTCATGTTCAAGGCGGGACGGTCATCGTGACCGATCCGCGGACTTCATCCATTCACTACAGGGAGGACTGACGATGAGCAGTGAAAACAAGAGGCATTCGACGTACTGGGGCATGCAGGAGCTGAGTTTCGACGACACGCGATACATCAGCGGTGGCGACTGCGAGGACGGCGACGAGGTGACGCCGTGCCTGCCGAAGGTCACGATCAATGGGTCCAGAACCTACCAGGTCGAGTTCAGCAGCAACTTCCTGCCGCTGGGCTACTTCTTCCTGACCAGCGGGGGCGGTGGCGGCGGCTCCTCGGCCGCCGGGGACGGTGGCGTGCGCGACCTGCCGCAGCCCAAGAAGAAGGAGATCTGCGATGCCGTGGCGGACGAGACCGTCGCCGAGGTCAACCGGGCCAAGAAGGACGGCCGGATTCCCTTCGTGGCCCGGGGCTTCATCCCGAGCGACGAGGAGATTCGCAAGGAGGCCTTCCGTGTGTGCATGAAGGGCCTGGGAGGCTGATGCCATGCGGAACGTGACTCCATTCAAGGGCTGGCGCTCCGTCGGCCTGATGCTGGTCGGCTGGCTGCTGGTCTGCCTGGCCGGCTGCGGGCCTCGCACACCCGCCCCGCTGGGGCAGGCGCTGCCCGTGTCGGCGTCCCTGGCCGGCCTGTGGCGGGTGCAGGCGGATGACGTGGGCGGCATCCGCGCGCAGGTGCTGAACGTCGAGGTCAGCAACGGCGAATTCGCGACCCTGCAATGGCAGCCCGAGGCCGCCGAGGGCCTGCCTTCCGTGCGGTCCTACGTCCGGCAGGTGGGCGCGCAGCAGCTGCTGTTTGTCGAGACCGGCGATGCGCAGAACGGCTACTACTTCGCGGCGCTGACGTCGGTGAGCGACCACGAGATCGTGCTGACCGCCCCCAACGAGAAGCGCCTGAAGAAGGCCTCGAAGGCCCTGGGTGGCCAGCTGAAGTACCAGTCCCACTGGCTCCACCGGGAGGCCCAGCTCGACAGCGGGCTGCTGGAGAAGATCCTCGAGCAGAAGTCCGGCGAGCTGTTCACCGACGGCATCCGCATTCGCCTGCAGAAGGTGGTCCGCTGATCCTCGGGAGGCCGGTGGGGCGGGGGATCGAACCCCGCCCGCGCCGTCCTGTTCCCTGCGCTTTCCACGGGCGATTTCCTTGAAGCATGTGTTCCAGTCAGAGACCGGGGAGTGCGGTCTCGCCTGCCTCGCCACGGTCGCGAGTCATCACGGGATGGCCCTGGGCCTGCTCCTGCTGCGTCAGCTTGCCGGCGGGCATTCTCGGGGCCTGACCATGGCCACGCTCATCACGGTGTCCGCCGGAATCGGCCTCTCCAGCCGGCCGCTGCGCGTGCCGCTGGAGGCGCTGGACAGGCTGCGCATGCCCTGCATCCTGCACTGGGACCTGAGCCACTTCGTCGTGCTGCTGAAGGTCTCCCGGACGTTCCGGGGCGAGCGCGTGGCCACGATCTTCGATCCGGCGGTCGGACTGCGCCGCCTGAGCCTGGCGGCGCTGTCGCCGCATTTCTCGGGCATGGCGCTGGAGCTGTGGCCCGGCGAGTCCTTCCAGCGAGGCGGCCAGGCGGCGCGTCCGCCCTCGGTGCTCGCGCTGCTGGGGCCGGTGGCCGGTGCGTGGGGCGCCGTCGGGCAGCTGCTGTTCCTGACGCTGATCCTGGAACTGCTGGCGCTGGGGTCCCCGCTGTTCAGCAAGTTCGTCATCGACGACGTCATCGGCGGCCATGCGACGGAGCTCCTGCTGCCGCTCACGGCCTGCTTTGCCGCGCTGCTGCTGACACAGACCGCCACCAGCCTGCTGCGGGGCTGGCTGCTGATGCGCTGGAGCCAGGAGCTGTCCCTGGGCTGGATGAGCCGGATCCTGAATTACCTGGTCCGGCTGCCGATGCGCTTCTTCGATGCGCGGGGCTCCGGCGAGGTGCTCAGCCGGCTCGGCAGCGCCGGGACCATCCAGTCGGTGCTGACCGGCATCGCGCTGGGCTCCCTGTTCGATGTGGTCGTGCTCGCGGCGGCGTTCGCGATGATGATCGGCCTGAGCCCCTCGCTGTCGGTCGTCGTCGTCGTCCCCATCCTGCTGCACCTGGCGCTCAAGGCGCTGACCTACCCCTATTTCGAGGCCGCCGCGCGCGAGCGGCTGATGCTGGCCAGCCGCGAGAGCCAGTTCCTTCTGGAGATCGTCCGCTCGATGATGCCCATAAAGCTGTTCTCCCGGGAGGCGGACCGCATCTCCCGCTGGCAGAACCTGCGCCAGACGGTGCAGAACCGGGACCTCCGGACCGAGAACTTCACGCTCGTCTATCACGGCGGCGTCGTGCTGATCTTCGGCGTGCAGGGCCTGTTCATCTTCTACTTCGGCGCGACGTCCGTGCTGGCCGGGCAGATGACGCTGGGCTTCCTCATGGCCTTCTCCGCCTACGCGGCCACCTTCGGCAACCGCCTGGTGGCGGTGATCGACGCCATCCTGGGCTTTCGCATGCTGGCCGTGCATGGCGAGCGCCTGTCCGACATCCTGTTGGAGGCGCCCGAACCGGGGCCGGCCACGCGGGCTGCCCTGGCGCCGCTGGCGAGCCTCCAGCTGCAAGGCGTCGGCTACCGGTATGCGCGGGACGGGCAGCCGGTGCTGCGCGATCTCGACCTGGTGCTGGCGCCGAAGCAGTGCATCGGCCTCAAGGGCGCGAGCGGTGCGGGCAAGTCCACGCTGGCCCGGCTGATGCTCGGGCTGGTGCGACCCACCGACGGCGTCATCCGTCTGAACGACGTCGTCATGGACGAGGGCATGGCCCGGGCCTGGCGCACGCAGGTCGCCGCGGTCACGCAGGACGACACGCTGCTGGCCGGCACGCTCCAGGAGAACATCGCCTTCTTCGATGCCGACGTGGACGCCGCGCGTGTCGAGTGGGCCGCGCGGATGGCGGCCCTCCATGACGACATCGTCCGGATGCCCATGGGCTACCGGACCGTGATCGGCGAGTCGGCGCGCACGCTGTCCGGCGGGCAGCGGCAGCGCCTGCTCATCGCGCGGGCGCTGTACAAGCGCGCGGACATCCTGATCCTGCACGAGGCCACCAGCCACCTGGACGTGGACACCGAGCTGGAGATCATGGCGAGGATCCGTGCCTTGCCATGCTGCGTCGTGGTGATCACGCACCGGCCGCAGGTGCTGGCGCTGCTGGAGACCTGCTACGAGCTGCGCGACGGCGCCTTGCGCCCCTGGCCGGCTGCCGAGCCTGCCGGGCCGCCGGCCCGCGCCCTCGACATGCCGCCACGGCCGAGGGTGCCACTGCAGGCGGCCGGGTGCTGAGCCATGAAGACATCTGGATTCCCGGAACCCGTCCGCCGCCCGCCGGCACGCGCGCTGCGGGCCGTCCTGGCCGGTGGCGTGGCGCTGCTGGCCCTGCTGCTGGCCCTGCTGCTGGCGCCAGCG
>NZ_JACJUG010000034.1 GCF_014174515.1 Mitsuaria sp. WAJ17 | reverse complement strand
TGAGCCGCTGGGCCAGGCAGCCCGCGCTGGGCAGCCTGGCCGGCTCAAGGCCGCGGGTTCATCGGTTCAGCCGACCCAGCAGCAGGCCGACGGCGGCGGCCAGGGCCACCGCCGTCACTGGATGCTCACGCACGGTGCAGCGCAGGCTCTCGGCCCATTCCTCGCCATCCTCACGGACCAGATGGGCCTGGCGGCGCAGGGTGCTCCGGGTCGCGCTCACACCGTCCTGCAGGCGCTGCAGGCGCGGCGCGGCGGCCCCGGCCAGTCGGTCGATGCCGGCATGCAGACGCTCGACCCAACGGTCCAGCGCTTCCTTGCCCGAGCGCTCTGCACCCTCGGTGCCTACATGATGCTGATGCAGCGCGTTGCCGCCCTGGCCGCGGGCCGGGCGGTCTTCGCCCCCCGGGCTGAGCAGATCCTCGCTGCGCGGGACGCTGTCCCTTGACGCGCCGGACGCGCCGGTGGAACTCGGGGAAGACGATAGATTCGAAGCGGATGACGCCATGGCTCACCTCCTGTGTGCTTGCAATGCAGGGAACCGCCAGCCGGCGGCCAGCGGGGGTGAGGCCCCGCGGCAATCGACGTGCCGCATCGCCGCCGGGGTTGGCCGGGTCGGGAGCCTGCCCTCGGCATGGCATCACACGCCATCGAAGGGCTGCCGCAGCGGCCCGGGCACCCTGCTTGCCAACAGCACCGCATGCACAGCTACAGACAGCGCTTCCCCCAGCCTCCCGCCGGCGCAATGGGCTTCGACTACCTCGTGGTGGGTGCCGGCTTCGCAGGCAGCGTGATGGCGGAGCGGCTGGCCAGCCAGTCCGGCCAGCGCGTGCTGGTGGTGGACCGCCGGCCCCACGCGGGCGGCAATGCCTGGGACCACTACAACGCCGACGGCCTGCTGGTCCACCCCTACGGCCCGCACATCTTCCACACCAACTCGGCCGAGGTCTTCACCTACCTCTCGCAGTTCACCCGTTGGCGGCCCTACCAGCACCGGGTGCTGGCCAGCGTGGACGGCCAGCTGCTGCCCATGCCCATCAACCTGGACACCATCAACCAGCTCTACGGCCTGCGGCTCAGCAGCGCGGAGGTCGAGGCCTTCTTCCAGCAGCGCGCCGAGGCCGTGCCCTCGGTGCGGACGTCTGAGGACGTGGTGGTCGCGCGCGTCGGCCGCGAGCTCTACAACAAGTTCTTCCGCGGCTACACCCGCAAGCAATGGAACCTGGACCCCTCCGAGCTGGACGCCAGCGTCACCGCCCGCGTGCCTGTGCGCTGCAACCGCGACGGCCGCTACTTCACGGATACCTACCAGGCCATGCCCCTGCACGGCTACGCGCCGCTCTTCGATCGCCTCTTGGGCCATCCCAACATCCGGCTGATGCTCAACACCGACTACCGCGACATCGTGCACTGCGTGCCCTGGGGCCACATGATCTACACCGGCCCCATTGACAGCTTCTTCGAGCAATGCTTCGGCGCCCTGCCCTACCGCAGCCTGCGCTTCGAGCACCAGACCCTGCCCCTGCCCGGCGGCCGCGAGCACCTGCAGCCCTGCGCCACCATCAACCATCCCAACGACTACGCCTACACGCGGGTCACCGAGTTCAAGCACCTCACCGGCCAGCTGCATCCCGCCACGGCCGTGGTCTACGAGTACCCCCAGGCCCAGGGCGACCCCTACTACCCGGTGCCCCGCGCGGAGAACACGGCCCTGTACCGCCGCTACGAGGCCGAGGCCGTGCAGCTGAAGGACGTCACCTTCATCGGCCGCCTGGCCAGCTACAAGTACTACAACATGGATCAGGTAGTGGCTCAGTCATTGAGCCAGTACCGGCATCTTCGGCAGCTGGGGCTGCCCGGCACGCCGTGAAGCGCCGCCAGCCTCGGCAGCAGCAGGCCGCCCGGCCGCGCGCGACACCAGCCGTTCCCTGTCCCGCGGCCGTTGAGTCCTTGTCCACGGCCGGTGAGGAAGATCCGGGCGCCGCGGTGGACAGCCTGGTCAGCCCGGGGCATCCGGTGCCGGGGGCCGGCCAGGTTGGCGAGGCCGGCCCTGTGCCGCCCGACGCCGGGCGCCCGCCCGAGTGAGCTCGGCGCCATACAGGAAGATCAGCGCGGCGTAGTACACCCACAGCAGCAACACCACCAGGAAGCCCGCTGCGCCGAAGGGCGAGGCCAGTCCGCTGTGCGCGATGTACAGCGCGATCAAGGACTTGCCCAGGGTGAACAGCAGGGCCGCCAGGGCCGCACCACCCAGCACCTCGCGCCAGCGCAGCTGCACCTGGGGCACCCATTTGTAGATCATGCCGAACATCGCGCTCACCAGGATCCAGCTCAGCCCGAAGTCCAGCCCCTGCGCCAGCGGCAGCCACAGGTGCGCCCAGGGATCCCAGCGCTCGCGCAGGGCCGCCAGCGTCGCGCTGGCCAGCAGCGAGACGATCAGCAAGAACCCCAGGCTCAGCACCAGGCCCAGGGCCCGCAGACGCGATCGCAGGACCTTCCAGCCCCCGCCGCGGCCCTGGTGGGCGATGCGCCAGATCCTGTCCATGGCGTTCTGCAGCTCGCCGAACACCGTGGTCGCGCCCACCAGCAGGCTCAGCACGCCCAGCGCCACGCCCAGCAGCCCGGCCGCTGGGCGATCCAGGCTGCTCAGCATGGCGTCCAGCAGCAGCGCGATGTCAGGCCCGGCCAGCGCGCCGAACTGCGCCAGGATGGCCGCGCGCGCGGCCGGCGCACCAAAGACCAGGCCGGCCAGCGAGATCACGATCAGCAGCAGGGGCGTGAGCGAGAACAGGGTGTAGAAGGACAGGGCCGCGCCCATGCTGGGAGCGTAGTCGTCCAGCCAGGCATTGGCGGCGCCGGCGAAGTCTTGCCAGACGGCGCCTGCGAGACCGCGCAAGCCAGGCGCGTCCTCACGGTCTGCTTGCGGCGCGGGGGCCGCACCCGGTGGCACAGGGATTGCCGGAGTCACGGGCCTGGCCCCATCGGGCCTTATAGGAGGATTCTTCATGGTCAATCTCATCGTGCTGCTCGTCATGGGTGGTCTGATCGGCTGGGTGGCCAGCCTGCTGATGCGTACGGACGGACAGCAGGGCCTGCTGCTCAACGTCGTCGTGGGCATCGTGGGTGCCGCCATCGCCGGCATCTTCATTTCGCCCATCCTGGGCATTCCGACGATCAACCAGGGCGTCTTCAACATCGGGGCGCTGGCCGTGTCGCTGCTGGGCGCCGTCATCCTGCTGGCCATCGTCAATCTGGTGCGCCGCGGGCGCGCGCGTTGAGGCCCCGTCGGCGGGTTCAGGCTGCCGCGGCCCCGGGCCGCGGCGCTGTCGATAGGCGGTCATCATGGGCGTCACCGAGATCCCGTGAAGCAGGATGGACAAGGCCACGCTGAGCAGCGTCGCCGCGATCAGGGTCTCGGCCACCGGGCCGCTCAGGCCGTTCTCCAGGGCCACGCTCAGGTAGAACAGCGAGCCCAGCCCGCGAATGCCGAACCAGGCCAGCAGGCGGCGCTGCCCAGGCAGCAAGTCCTGTCCCCTCAGCAGCGGCAACACTGACAGCGGCCGCACCACCAACATCAGGACCAGGGCGAATGCCAGCGTCCATGCCGTGAGGCGCACGCTGTGCAGGGCCAGGCCCAGGGCCAGCACCGACACCGCCTCCACCAGGCGCTCGATGCGCGAGCCAAAGGCATGCAAGCGCTCGGGCAGGGAGGAGCCGGCGTCTGCGGAGGTCTCGTCGCGCAAGGCTTGCAGCAGGACCAGGCCGGTGCAGAAGACCACAAGAAAGGTCGAGGTGAGGGTCAGCCGCGCAAGACCGCAGGCCAGGACCACGGTGCCGGCGTAGAGGAGCTCGTCACGCACCAGCAGCTCGCCCTGCACCCAGCGCAGGCACAGCAGGCGTCCCAGCAGCGCCCCCAGGCCAAGGCCCAGCAGGGCGCCGCCAGTCATGGGCCACAGCAGATCCTGCAGCCACCAGCGCGGGCTTTCCAGCGGCCCGCCAACGCCCAGCGCATGCAGGCCCAGCAGGCCCAGGGCCAGCATCACGGCGGGGAACACGCTGCTGTCGTTGAGCGCGCCTTCGGCCGTGAGAGCCAGCCGCAGCGCGTCGCGGTCGGACTCCGAACGGACCTGCACCTCCGAGGCCAGCACCGGGTCGGTGGGCGCCAGGATGCAGGCCAGCAACAGGGCGGCCGGCCAGGGCAGCGCCAGCAGATACACGCCCGCCGCACAACCCAGGCCCATGGCCAGCACCACCCCGGGGCCCGCCATCAGCAGGGCCAGCCGCCAGGGATGCAACTGGGGTCCCACGCGCAGGCGCAGGCCCACGGCGAACAGCGACATCAGCAGGGCCAGCTCGGTCCCCAGGGCCAGGAGGGAGGCATGCCGCGTCCACAGGTCCATGGGCGGCGCGCCCAACACCAGGCCGGCCAGCCAGCCGGCGACCAGGTAGACCACTGCCGCCGTCAGCGGCAGCCGCCGCAGCAGACGATGCGAGAGCGCCAGCGCCAGCAGCACCGCGCCGAAGAGCAGCAGCAGTTCGGTCAACACCGCTGCACTCCAGCCCCGGCGGGTCGCTGTCCGTCCCGGAGGCGACGCTGTGCCACGGACAGGGCCATGGGCGCCGCTCTCAGCCGGCCAACCGTGCGCTGACGGCGTGATCCGACCGGCGCGGCCAGGCGCAGGCCGGGGCTTCCTGGGTCGGCCTCCCGGCCGGGGCCTGCGGCCAGGCCTCGACCGGGGGCACCACGGCCTTCGCGACGGCCCGCCCGATGCCGCGGTACTGCAGGCCCGCAGCCGCCAGCTGCGGGCCATCCAGGGCATTGCGGCCGTCGAGAACCAGCGCCCCTCGCAGGCGGGCGCGCAGGGCCTCGCCCGGCAGCGCGGCGAACTGCGGCCAGTCGGTGACCAGCAGCAGGGCATCAGCCTGCTGCAGCGCCTCAAGGGCCGAGCCCGCCAGCTGGAAGCCGGGCAGCTCGCCCAGCGCCTCGAGTGCGGCCGCTCCGGCCATGGGGTCGTAGGCCTGCACCTGGGCGCCGCGCAGGCTCAGGGCCCGCACCAGGGCCAGGGCGGGGGACTCCCGCACGTCATCGGTCTGCGGCTTGAAGGCCAGGCCCCAGACCGCGATGCAGCGGCCGCGCAGGTCCTCGCCCAGCGCCTCGCAGACCCGGGCCTCCAGCAGGCCCACCATGCGCTCGTTGCTGGCCGCGATGGCATCAAGCATGGGCGTGGCATGGCCCAGGATGGCGGCGCTGTGGCGCAGGGCGCGCAGGTCCTTGGGCAGGCAGGAACCGCCGAAGCCGCAGCCGGCGCGCAGGAATAGCGGGCCGATGCGTGGGTCGCGTCCCAGGCCCTCGCGCACCTGCTCGATGTCGGCTCCCAGGCCCTCGGCCAGCAGGGCCAGCTCGTTCATCAGGCTCAGGCGCGCGGCCAGCATGACATTGGCCGCGTACTTGCACAGCTCGGCGCTGCGCAGATCCATGGCCAGGAAGGGCCGCTGGGCGGACAGCAGGGGAGCATGCAGCTCGCGCAGCAGCTCGAGCAGCCGCGCATCGTCACTGCCGGCGACCACGCGCTCGGGCCGCAGGAAGTCCTGCACGGCCAGGCCCTCGCGCAGGAACTCGGGATTGGAGGCCACCGCCAGCGCCCAGCACGCCCCCCGCTGCGCCAGACGCTCGCGGATGCGCTGGCGCACGCGCTCGCCCGTGCCCACGGGCACGGTGCTCTTCATCACCACCTGACGCGGGCCCGGCATGTGACGACCGATGTCGTCGGCCACCTGCATCACCTGCCCCAGCTCCGCCGCGCCATCCGCCGCGGTGGGCGTGCCGACCGCGATGAACAGCACATCGCCATGGTTCACCGCTGCCCGCGCCGAGCTGCTGAAGCGCAGGCGGCCGGTGCGCAGTTGCTCCTGCAGCAGTTCGCCCAGCAGGGGCTCATGGAAGGGCAGGCGTCCGCGGCGCAGCTGGCGCAGCCGGCGTGGCTGGCTGTCCACGCAGACGACTTCGTGGCCCAGCCAGGCCAGGCAGGCCGCGCTGACCAGGCCCACATACCCCGCGCCGAACACAGCAAGGTGCCGCGGCGCCGAGGAGGATCCATTCATCATCGGGCCGTCCATCGGCACTCCTTCCTGCGGGTCGATCACCGGCGGTGGCAGACCGCATGCCCGGCCCATGCCCGAGCCGGCGATGAACAAGCTTGCGGCAGGATTTGCGCAGCGCCCCCGGGCAGGTCACGCGAGGAGAGGGCATCGCGATTGCCAAGCCTCGCCGCCTCCACCGCAGGACCTGCGCATGATCACCCTGGGACTGAACGCCTGCTTCCATGATCCCGCCGCCGCGCTGATGCACGACGGCCAGCTCATCGCCGCCGCGGAGGAAGAGCGCTTCACCCGGGTCAAGCACGGCAAGCGCCCCCTGCCCTTCACCGCCTGGGAGCTGCCCTGGCATGCCGTCGATTACTGCCTGGCCGCAGCCGGCATCACCCTGGCCGAGGTGGACCATGTGGCCTACAGCTTCAATCCCCGGCTCTTCATCGGCGCCCGCGCCCGCGACGGCAGCCTGCGCCTGCCGCTGGAGCCCTCAGCCGAGGACAGGGGGCCCTGGGAGAGCCCCTGGGACCCGCTCTTCGCCAGCTATGTGAGTTGCGCGCCGCGACTGCTGGTGGACGCGGTGCCTCACCACCTCCGCTCTCGCTTCGCGGGCGTCCGGCACGATCAGGCGCCCTACGAGTGGCACTTTGTCGCCCACCACCTCTGCCACCAGGCCAGCGCCTTCCTGGCCTCGCCCTTCGAGCGCTGCGCGGTGATGACGCTGGACGGCCGCGGCGAGCGCGCCACCACCACTTATGGCCGCTACCACGACGAGCGCTACAGCGCGCTGGGCGAGGTCCTGCTGCCGCATTCCCTGGGCCTGCTCTACGAGTCCGTCACCGCCCACCTGGGCTTTCTTCACTCCAGCGACGAGTACAAGGTCATGGCGCTGGCCGCGCTGGGCACGCCGCGCTATGCGGGCCTGCTGCGCGAGCACCTGCGCACCGGCGAGCAGGGCCAGTACGAGCTGATGCCAATGGACATGGAGCGGGCCTTCGGACCCGCCCGTCAGAGCGGCAGCCGGCTGGACGAACGCCAGCTGGACCTCGCCGCCTCGTTGCAGGACCTGCTGGAGGAGACCGTGCTCCAGCTGGCGCGCTGGCTGCGCGAGGCCAGCGGCGAACGCCATCTGGCCATGGCCGGCGGGGTGGCGCTGAACTGCGTGATGAACGCCCGGCTGCGTGACAGTGGGCTCTTCGACGGCGTCTGGGTCCAGCCCGCAGCGGGCGACGCCGGCACCGCCCTGGGCGCGGCGCTGTGGGTCGATGCCCGCGAACGCCAGCAGGAAGACGGCGCCGACTCCTCCCTGGACCGCCTGGCCGGCACCCGGGCCACGGCCTCCGCGCCCATCTACCCGCTGGCACCGCGGCGCTGGCAGATGGAGCATGTCTACTACGGCCCCAGCTTCGAGGACCAGGAGATCGAGGCCCTGCTGCAGTGGGCGCGTCTGGACTACGAGTGCATGGACGACGTCGCCGGACGCACGGCCGAGCTGCTGGCGGCGCATCGCATCGTGGGCTGGTTCCAGGGCCGCATGGAGTTTGGCCCGCGGGCCCTGGGGGCGCGGTCCATCCTGGCCTCGCCCGTCGATCCCGCCATGCAGGCGCGGCTCAACGAGCTGAAGGACCGTGAGGATTTCCGCCCCGTCGCACCCGCCGTGCCGCTGGAGGCATTTGGCGACTGGTTCGAGCCGGGGCCGCTGGACGAACTGGGCGCCCCCTTCATGCTGTTCGTCCATCGCCTGCGGCCCGGGCGGCGGGCACAGATCCCCTCCGCCTGCCACACCGACCAGACCGCTCGGGTGCAGACGGTCAGCGCCGGGAGCCATCCGCTCTTCCATGCCCTGCTCAAGGCCTTCGGCCGCCGCAGCGGCGTGCCGGTGCTCATCAACACCTCCTTCAATGTGCGCGGGCAGCCCATGGTCTGCACACCGCGCCAGGCCCTGGAGGCCTTCGTCAGCACGCCGCTGGACGCTCTGGTGATCGGCCGCTTCCTGGTGGTCAAGCCCGAACTGAAGGCCCTGTCGCCGGCCCCTGTGGCGCCCATTCGAGAGCCGGGCGTATGAAGTGCCGGCACGGTGCTTGCCCCGTGCCGGCCGTGGGCGCCAAAGGCGGCGCCCGAAGACAGGAAGCCCATGAACACGCCCATGCACCAGAACCACGCCATGGCGGGTGACGACGACCGCGAGGACGCCGCAGCTGCGGCCCATGCCTCCCGTTCCCACCATGCACCCGACGATCCCCGCAGCTGGCCGGCCACGCGCGGCCACGCCCGGCGCCGTCCTGCCGCGGAAGGTCCGCCCCAGGAACCGCCTGACGGGGAGAACGACTGACCCCACCGAGCTCCCTCGGGACGCCGTCTGGCGCCCCTTTTGGCCCGGGTTTACACAGCCCGGGCCCTTTCTCTCCACAGCCGCCTGTGGTGCCTCTTCACGTTACGCGGCCCCGTCTTGGGGCCAGGGAGACTTGCCATGCCTCGTCACCAGCAACACCTGACCCTGAGCGGCAGCAGCTGCCTCTTGCTCATCGCCGCCGTTTGCGCAGCCACGGGCTGCGCCTCCATGGATGAAAGCGGGCGCCGCACGGCCACCGGCGCCGCCGTGGGCGCAACCGCGGGCGCCGTGCTGAGCTCCGCCACCGGCGGCAAGGCCAGCACCGGCGCCGTTGTCGGCGGCGTCCTGGGCGCTGTGGCCGGACATGCCTGGTCTCGGCGCATGGAGGAGAAGCAGCGAGCCTTGCAGCAGGCCAGCGCCGGCACCGGCGTCGAGGTCAGCCGAACGCAAGACAACCTGCTGCGGCTTCACGTGCCCGGCGACCTCTCCTTCGACACCGGCCGCGCCGACCTCCGGCCGTCCATGCGGCCGGTACTGGACCAGTTCGCCCACGAATTCAGGGACGGCATGCAGCTCACCATCGTCGGCCACACTGACAACAGCGGGAACGACGCGCTCAACCAGCCCCTGTCCACCCAGCGGGCCGAGACCGTGCGGGACTACCTCGCCGCGCGCGGCGTGCCCAGCACCCACATGACGGTGGCCGGCCGCGGCTCGCGCGAGCCGCTGGTCAGCAATGACACGGAGCAGGGGCGCGAACGCAACCGGCGCGTCGAGATCCTGCTCAGCGAGCGCGGCAGCTGAGGCCTCCTCCTCAAGGCCGCTGCGGCGGACTGCTCACCTTGCCCCCGGCCTTGCGGGCGCGTGACGGGCCGATGGTGATCGGTCTGCTGCGGCGCCGAGACCGTCTTGCCGCACTTCGCCATGGAGCTCTCCTGCGGCCGCACCGGGCCCCGCCCCGCCCCCCACCGGCACCGGGCCGGTCAACCGAAACCGTCTGAAGGACTGCCGATGGCCAGCCGAAAATCCCCTCCTCCGTCTGATGATGGCACTCCCACCAGCCCGGCGCGAAAGACCGCCTCCCGCGCTGCCCCGCCCCACCGCAGCGGCAGCGGCAGCAGTCCGCCGTCGGCCACCACGTCGCTGCCCCCCGTGGGCTCGGCCATGAGCACCCTCTCCGGCCCGGCACGGCTGGAGGCCGAATCGCTGGACGCCCAGGGCCAGCAGACCGAATCACAGGTCCGGCTGCTGCGCCGCGCCGTGGGAATCCAAACCCTCGCAGCCTCCATGCCCAGCAACCACCACAAGGCCGCGGAGTACGGTCGCACGCAGGCCCTGGACCCCCTGGCGGGCGAGCAGATCGTCACGGCCGACGAGCTGGTCACGGCGAGCACCATCACCGAGGACTGGTCCTCCCACAAGGTGGGCGATGGCCAGCAGGAGACCGGCTACAACGCCAGCAACGAGTCCCTGGACCGCGTTCGCACCGACGCCACCGGGCAGGCGCTGTCCACCAACCAGGGCGTCCGCATCGCCGACAACCAGAACTCGCTGAAAGCTGGCCTGCGTGGACCCTCGCTGCTGGAGGACTTCATCCTGCGCGAGAAGCTGACCCACTTCGACCACGAGCGCATCCCCGAGCGCGTGGTCCATGCGCGCGGCTCCGGAGCCCACGGCTACTTCGAGTGCTACGACCCGCTGCTGGAGCTCACGCAGGCCGCGCCTTTTGCGTCCGCCGGCAAGCGCACGCCGGTCTTCGTGCGCTTCTCCACCGTGGCTGGCGAACGCGGATCGGCCGACACCGTGCGCGACGCGCGCGGCTTCGCCGTCAAGTTCTACACCGAGGACGGCAACTGGGACCTGGTGGGCAACAACATCCCCGTCTTCTTCATCCAGGACGCGATGAAGTTCCCCGACCTCGTGCATGCCCTGAAGCCCGAACCGCACCATGCCATGCCCCAGGCCTCCAGCGCGCACGACACCTTCTGGGACTTCGTCTCCCTGAGCCCGGAGTCCACGCACATGCTGATGTGGGTGATGTCGGACCGCGCTCTGCCGCGCAGCTACCGCATGATGCAGGGCTTCGGCGTGCACACCTTCCGCCTGGTCAATGCCCAGGGCGAGGCGCGGCTGTGCAAGTTCCACTGGACCCCGGTGGCCGGCACGCATTCGCTGCTGTGGGACGAGGCGGTGAAGATCGCCGGCGCCGACCCCGACTTTCACCGCCGCGACCTCTGGGAAGCCATCGAGGCCGGCCTGCAGCCCGAGTGGGAGCTGGGCCTGCAGGTCTTCACCGAGGAAGAGGCGCAGGCCTTCGACTTCGACGTGCTGGACCCCACCAAGCTGGTCCCGGAGGAGCTGGTGCCGGTGCGGCCCGTGGGCCGCCTGGTGCTGACGCGCAACCCGGACAACTTCTTCGCAGAAACCGAGCAGGTGGCCTTCTGCACGGCCCACATCATTCCCGGCATCGACTTCAGCAGCGACCCGCTGCTGCAGGGCCGCATCCATTCCTACGTCGATACCCAGCTGACCCGCCTGGGTGGTCCCAACTTCCATGAGATCCCCATCAACACGCCCACCGCGCAGGTGCACAACCACCAGCGCGACGGCCTGCATCGCCAGGTGATCGCCCGCGGCCGCGTGGCCTACGAGCCCAACTCCCTGGGAGGCGGCTGCCCCTTCCAGGCGGGACGCGCCGGTTTCGTCAGCGTCCCAGAGCCCGTGCAGGGCGAAAAGCTGCGCGCCAAGCCCGAGCGCTTTGCCGAGCACCATGCACAGGCGCGCCTGTTCTGGCGCAGCCAGACCCCGGTGGAGCAGGCGCATCTGGTGGCGGCCTTCCGCTTCGAACTCTCGCGGGTTCAGGTGGCGGCGGTGCGCTCGCGAGTGCTGTCCCAACTGGCCTGCGTGGATGCACGACTGGCCGGCGCCGTGGCCGCCGGCCTGGGCCTGCCTGTGCCGGAGCCCGCGCCCCTGCTGGTGCCCGCGAGTCAGGAGAGCGAGACCGATCCGCCCGCCTCGGCCGGCCTGTCCCTGATGGCGCGCCCGGGAGAGGGCACCCTGGCCGGGCGCCGCGTCGCCCTGCTGAGCCACGCAGGCATGGATGTCGCCGGCATGCGCAGCGTCCACGCGGCCCTGCTGGCGGCAGGCGCCGTGCCGCGCTTCATCGGCCGCCGCCTGGGGGCGTTGGAGCCGCACCTGGAGGGCGAGACCCTGCCCGTCGAGGTCACGCTGGAGGCCGCGCCCTCGGTGCTGTGGGACGCCCTGGTCCTGCCCGACGGCCCCGCGGGCGACGGCCGCGGCCTGCCCCTGCAGCGCCAACCCGACCTCGTGGACTTCGTGCGGGACCAGTTCCGCCACTGCAAGCCCCTGCTGATGCTGGGCGACGCGGCCGAACTGCTGCGGGCGGCCGGCGTGCCCGAGACCCTGCTCGACGGCGACCCGCAGCTGGGCCTGTTCCGCTGCGAGACGCCGCGCGATCCAGCGTTGCAGATCGATGCCGATTCGGTGGCCAGCTTCATCGCCGCGCTGGCCCGCCATCGCCACTTCGAGCGGGAGGCCCTGGGTGACTGAGGCATCACGGAGAACCCCCGGCATCAGGGTGGCAACACCTGACCCCGCCTTCCTGCCCACGTCCCATGCGTTGCCGCAGGAGCTGCAGGGCCTGGCCCCGCGCCTGCTGACGGCGGTGCTCCATGACGTCGCCCCCGCGACCTGGGCCGACTGCCGCAGCCTGGTCGATCAGCTGGACGAGATGGGCATACGCCCCCTGAGCCTGCTGGCGGTGCCGCGCTACCACGGCAGCCCGCGTGACCCCGCCTTTGAACGCTGGCTGCTGCGCCGCGCCGCCGCGGGCGACGAGCTGGTGCTGCATGGGTACGAGCACCGGGACCCCCTGCTGCCCCAGGGCGGCTGGCAACGACTGAGGCGCCAGTGGTACACACACGGCGAGGGCGAGTTCTCCGCCCTGCCTTATGCCGAGGCCCGGCGACGGCTGACGGCGGGGCGGCGCTGGCTGGAGTCCATGGGCGTGCGGCCTGCCGGCTTCGTGCCGCCGGCCTGGCTCATGAGCGCCGGCAGCTGGCAGGCCTTGCGCGAGCAGCCCCTGCTCTACACCTGCACGCTGCGCCAGGTGGTGCTGCTGCCCGAGGGCCCGACGCTGAGCGCGATGGCTCAGGTCTGGAGCGCCCGCAGTCCCTGGCGGCGCATGGCCTCGGACTGGTGGAATGCCGGCCTTCTGCGCCTGCAGGCCGAGCGCCCGCTGCTGCGCCTGGAGCTGCATCCCCTGGACGCGCGCCATGCCCTGCCGCGGCGCTCCTGGCATGAGGTCGCCACGGCGGCCATGGCCCAGCGCCGCCAGCCCGTCACGCTGCTGCAGGTGGCCCGGCTGCTGGAGAGTACCGCCTGAGTCCTGCGCCGGCGCAGCCCTCAGCCCCCCAACTGCCGCAGCACCAGCAGGCACAAGCTGCCGCCCATGAGGCCCAGCAGCGCCGCAGCCAGCACATCGCTGGGGTAGTGCAGACCCAGCACCACGCGGGACAGGCCGATGGCCAGGCTCAGCGGCCACAGCAGCCAGCCCCAGTGTGGGTCCTGCGCCGTCAGCACCAGGCTGAAGGCCAGGGCATGCAGGGTGTGGCCGCTGGGAACACTGTGACAGTCCAGCCGTGATTCAAGGGCCCGCACATCCTCACAGCATTCAAAGGGCCTCGCGCGGGCGAAGACCGCCTTGAGCAGGCCCACTAGCGCGACATGCAGGCCGCCCATGGCCGCCAGGGCCAGCGCCAGCCCGTAGCGACCGCCGGGCCAGGCCTGCAGCACGATGAGCAGGGCCCAAAGCGGCCCATTGCCCGCCCAGCCGGCCGTGGCTTCGCTGGGCCTCGCGGGGCCACGGCCGGGACGCTCGCGCGAGGGCAGCGCGGGGGTGTCCATGTTCAGACCGCCGGCATCTGCAGCGGCGCGGCGAGCGGCCGCTCCTCGCAGAGCTGCTGCAGGGCGGCCTCGAAGCGGGCCTGCAGCTCAGGCAGGTGCTGCTGCAGCGCCGTCTGCCGAGCCTGCTGCCGCATCGTGTTGAAGGCCGCCGGCGGGGCGGCGAAGCGCAAGGCGCCGTCGAGGAAAGCGGTGTCGTCGCCCACGGTGACCAGATGGCCGTTGATGCGCGGCACGATCAGGTCCGCCGCAGCGGCTGTGTTGAAGGCCAGCACGGGCAGGCCCGAGGCCATGGCCTCCAGGGTCACGTTGCCGAAGGTGTCGGAGAGGCTGGGAAAGAGGAAGGCATCCGCGCTGGCGTAGGCTTGCGACAGCGCCTCGCCGCGCAGCACGCCCAGGAAGCGCGCGGCCGGGTAGCGCCGCTGCAGCCGTGCCCGCAATGGCCCGTCGCCCACGACCACCATGCGGCAATCCGGCCTGGCGCGGCTCAGCAGGGCATGCGCGCGCAGGGCCAGCTCCACGTTCTTCTCGGCCGCCAGGCGGCCCACGTACAGCAGGACCGGCCCCTTGTCCGCCTGCCACTGCGCACGCAGGGCCTCGCAGCGCCAGGCGGGCGAGAAGCGCTCGGCGTCCACGCCACGCCCCAGCAGCTGCAGCCTGCAAAAGCCGCGCGCCGCGAGCTGGCGATAGGCGGAGCGCGAGGGCACGAAAGTGCACTGGGTGCGATTGTGCAGCTGGCGCAGGCCGGCCTCGACCAGGGGCGCCAGCAGGCCCAGGCCGTAGTAGCGGCTGTACTGGTGGAAGTTGGTGCGGAAGTCCGAGCTCAGCGCCAGGCCCAGCTTGCGCCCGGCCTGCACCGCCGCCCAGGCCAGCGGCCCCGGGGTGGCGATGTGCACCAGCTCTGCCTGCTGCGCCTGAAGCCGCCGGACCAGGGCCGCCACGGAGGCCAGTCCGAAGCGCAGGTCCGGATAGACTGGGATGGGGCACCCCGTGCACAGCCACTCCTGCTCGCCGGCCGGCCCTGCACGCTCATGGCGCTGCGCCGGTCGCAGCAGATCGACCTCATGGCCACGCCCGCGCAGGTAGCTGACCACCCGCTCCACCCCCAGGGCGACACCATTGAGCTCGGGCGGATAGGTTTCGGTGACATAGGCGATGCGCACGGGACCTCCTTGAGACACGACTGGTGGGATCGATGGACCTCGCCCCCGGCAATCCACGCGCCTTCGCTGCCCTCAGAGGGCGCCCACGCTGCCTGTCACCGGCAGCACCACGCCCGTGATGTAGGAGGAACAGGCCGGCGAGGCCAGGAAGACATAGGCCGGAGACAGCTCCTCGGGCTGGGCCGGGCGCTTCCTGTCGCTCCTCTTGTCCAACTCGGGCACCTGCTCTGGCGGCGGCTCGGCCGGATTCAGCGGCGTCCAGACCGGGCCCGGCGCCACTGCGTTGACGCGGATGCCCTCGGACAGCAGGCCCTGCGCCAGGGCCTTGGTGAAGGCATGGACCGCGCCCTTGCTGGCCGAGTCGCCGATCAGCTTCTGATGGCCCCGAAGCCCGACGCAGGACCCGGTGTTGATGATGCTGGCACCCCGCTTCAGGTGGGGCAGTGCGGCCCGCGCCATCTGCAGGTAGCCGAAGACATTGGTACGGTAGGTGTGCTCCAGGCGCTCCTGGTCGATGTCCAGCAGCGAGTCCGCGTGCTTCTGGTAGGCGGCGTTGTTGACCAGCACATCGAGACGGCCCAGCTCAGCCACGCAGACGCGCACGGCGGACTCACAGAAGTCCGGGTCCAGCACGTCGCCGGCCACGACCAGGGCTCGCCGCCCCTCGGCCTCGACCAGGCCGGCGGTGTCGCGGGCGTCGTCAGGGGCGCTGAGGTGAACGAGGCACACATCGGCTCCCTCGCGCGCGAAGAGCACGGCCACGGCGCGGCCGATGCCGGAGTCACCGCCCGTGATCAGCGCGACCTGGCCCTGCAGCTTGCCGCTGCCCCGGTAGTGCTCGGCCATATAGCGGGCCGGCGGATGCAGCTGCGATTCGCTGCCGGACCCATACAGATGCTGCGGAGGCCGCTCGCCGGGCTGATCCGTGGGACCGGCCTGCACGGGCCCCTGCCCCCTGATGCGAGGCGCAAGCTGCGCATCGCGCCGCTGCGGCTGCTCCTGCGGAAGCGGTAGCCGGCCCGACGGGCTGGACACAGTGGGTGGGTCGAGATCGCGGGCGGCGTGACTCATGGTGGAACTCCTGACTGGCCTCGTGGATGCGGCCGGGTGCGCCGGCATGGGCGGCCTCGAACGGGCGCTCGGTCGAACGTTCCGACAGGGGCCCGCGGCGCATGGGCCTGACTGGGCGCAGGGGGCAAGGCGCGATCCGGGTCCGCCAGCGTCCAAAAAGCTCGCCAGCGGCCGGGCCGGGCCCGCCAATTGCAGGCGTTTGCCAGGGCCCTCTAGCGCGGCCCAAGGAGATGTCCATGCCTACTCTGCACGCCCATGCGCAGCGCGCCCTCCCCGTGCATGCCCACACCACGCCTCCAATTCCGCCCGAGCTGCCCCCCATGCCGCCGCCGCCTCACGGGCCGCAGCGCTCGCCGGACCCCCTGCCACCTGACATCCTGGAACCCGAACCCATCGAGATGCCAGCGGCCCTGGGCGAGCCCCCGCCCCTGCCGCCGCCGTTGGCCCTGCCCGCCCAAGCGCGCAGCCGCGCCCCGGCCCCGCCGCGCCCCTGCGCCCTGCTGCGGCACGATTTGCCGACAGCGCTGCGGCAAGCGCCCGGCGGAGCCTGACATTCATGCCGCAGCGAATACTGCAACGCGCCGCCGGGGGCGCCCTGCTGTCAGGCCTGCTGCTGGTCCTGCGCGGCAGGCACGATGACGGCGACGGCGCCGTCCCGCTCAACACCATCAGCCACTGGGTGTGGCCCGACAGCGCCTTCCATGCACGCGGCCTCAGCGTCCGCCATACGGCAACGGGGGCGTTGATCCACTTCGGGGCCTCCTGCTTCTGGAGTGTGATCTTCGAAGGCCGCCGACTGCTGCGGCCCGCGAGGGCGCCCGAGCCCTCGGTACGGGAGGTCTTGAGGGATGCCCTGGCACTGAGCGCCGCGGCGGCCTGGGTGGACCTGGCGCTGGTGCCGCCGGCCCTGAGCCCGGGCTTCGAGCGTCGGCTCAGCGGCAGCAGCCTCTGCCGGGTCTACCTGGCCTTTGCCGCCGGGCTCGCGCTGGGCGAACTGTGGCCCGCTGCCGCGCGACCGCAGCGCCCCGCCCGGCGCCTGTCGGGTCCTCACCCCAGTGCGCCCGCTGCGCCCCTGCTCGACGAGCAAAGGGCCGCGTGAAGCCCGCCGAGCGCCGCGCAAGCGCGGGCCGCTGCTCGTCGCTTGCGCACGCCGATTGCCCGGCAGCGGGAACCAGCTTCATGTGGAAAGCTGATGGAAGGAGCGAACCGATGAAGCGATCCTCTGGAACCCCTGCGCTGAGCCATCTGGTGCTCAGTTGGATGGCCGCCTTCGGCACTGCCGCCTGGGCCCTGGCCGGCACGGCCGACACGCCCAAGGAGTCCGGCACGCGGCCCCTCGCGGCCTCCGGCCCTCATTCCGACGGCGCTGACGCGGTGCTGCAGACCCGCCAGCGCAGCGCCGCTGCAAGCAAGACCTCCCGGAACGACAAGCACTTCCTCACCAGGGCCGCCGCTGCCGGGCGTGCCGAGGT
Organism: Mitsuaria sp. WAJ17; assembly: GCF_014174515.1. Lineage (GTDB taxonomy): Bacteria > Pseudomonadota > Gammaproteobacteria > Burkholderiales > Burkholderiaceae_C > Roseateles_B. The sequence continues at coordinate 23,381 of NZ_JACJUG010000034.1, read as the reverse complement.
CGAGATGGGCCGACTGGGGCAGCAGCGGGCCCAGAGCAGCGAGGTGAAGAGCTTCGCAGAGCGCATTGTCCAGGACCACGCCCGCGTCAACAGCGAGCTTCAGGCCCTGGGCAGCGCACGCGGCCTGTCCTGGCCGTACGAGGGCGGCCCAGCAGCTGGGACAACAAGCATGGGAACAGGCAGCACCGGCGCTAGCGCGGCCGCGGGGTCCGCCATGGCATCGGGCATGGCATCGGGCCCGCGGCCATCCGCAGGCACCGGCATGGGCATGGGTACCGGCATGGGCAGCTCAGGCGCCATGGACGCCTCGCCCATGAAGCTGTCCGCTGCGGCCCGGCACAGCATGGAGCGCCTGCAGGGCCTCAGCGGGGCCGACTTCGACCGCGAATTCATGAAGCAGATGGTGACGGACCACAAGACTGCGGTGGCGGACTTCCAGCGCGCCGCCGCCTCCGCCAGCGATCCGGAGCTCAAGACCTTCGCCCAAAGGACGCTGCCCGGCTTGCAGGAGCATCTGCAAATGGCGCGCAGCCTCGGCGAGCGCATGGCCAGCTCCGGCCGCCGCTAGCCCGCAGGAGGCCAAATGATGCGCAAGGTATCCGATGTGATGACGCGCGGGGTGCTCACCCTGACGCCCGAGGACAGCATGCTGCAGGCCGCGCAGGCCATGGAGACACTGGACGTGGGCGTCATCCCCGTCTGCGATGGCGAGCGCCTGGTGGGCCTGGTGACGGACCGCGACCTCGTGCTGCGCGGCCTGGCCCAGTGCTATCCGGCCGATACCACCCGGCTGGGCGGACTGATCACGCGCCAGGTGCAATGCTGCGGTGAGGACGACTCCCTGGACGAGGTGCTGCAGAGAATGGGCGAGGCCAGCATACGGCGTCTGCCCGTGCTGGATGGCAACCAGCGCCTGGTGGGCATGGTCACCCTGGGCGATGTGGCCGTCAGGTGCGGCGAGACCGAGGCCGACAAGACCGGGCAGGCCCTGTCCGAGATCTCCCAGCCCACCGGCAAGGCCCCACGCCGGGCAGCCCAGGGCAGGCATCACCGAGGCTAGCACGGGTAACACGGGGGGGCGGCGCGGCCGAGGATCCGTCGCGGCAGCTCGGGCCCTGAGCGCGCGATCAGGCGTGGGCAAGCGCGAGCCAGGGCGTTCCATAGCGGGCCTTGGTGGCCCAGTCGGGCATGGGGCTTGCCTGAATAGGCAGAGCGGCAGCAGGACTGCCGGTCAAGCCCTCAACTTCGGAGCCCTCCATGCATGACACGTTTCAACGAGCCCATCGCCGACCGAGCTACCGCCCCCTGTGGATCGCGACCCTGCTCGGCTTGGCCGCCCTGACAGCCCAAGCCCAGAGCACATCCCCTCCCAGCGGCACCCCTACCAACCGGCCGGCCGCCCAGGCGACATCGCGCGATGCGCGCGTCAGCCAGCTGATCGGCAAGGACGTGCGCAACCCACAGGGAGAGAAGCTCGGGGAAATCAATGACCTCATCGTTGATGTCAACAACGAGCTCATCCACTACGCGATCCTGTCCTTCGGCGGCTTCATGGGCCTGGGCGACAAGCTCTTCGCCTATCCCATCACCGTGTTCCGCCACTCGATGGACCGTGACGAGCTGGTGCTGGACATCGACAAGGAGCGCCTGCGCCGCGCCCCCGGCTTCGAGCGCAAGCACTGGCCGGACTGGACCTCGCCGGACTACAACAGCTCCTTGGAACGCCACTTCGGCCCTGGCGCCCGCCTCAACCCCAAGCCCAACGCGCACCTGCTGCGCGCCAGCCAGCTGATGGGCAAGAACGTCGATGACAGCAACGGCAAGAACGCCGGCGAGGTCCGGGACCTGGTGGTGTCCATGTCCACAGGCCAGCTGCGCTACGCCGTTCTGGAATTCGACCGTTCCTGGAACCTGAACGACCGGCTGCTGACGCTGCCGATGAAGTCCCTGCGCTTCCCCGCGGACCCCAAGGCCGACCTGGTGGTGCTGGCCCCGCGCGAGCAACTCGATGCCAAGCAGGGCTTTGAGAAGAAGCAGTGGCCCGATGTCAACGACCCCAACTACCGCCGCCAGGTGGATGCCACGCTGGATCGCATCAGCACGGCCACCCGCTGATCGATGAGGCGCTGGAAGCGTGGCCCGGGCGGACGCCCGGGCCTGAGATGACACGGAAAAGATGGGGCGACCACGGGTCGCCCCTTTCTGCGGACCACCCGGCCGGCAGCGCCGGACTCAGGGCACCGCGCTGGCCGAGGATGCCGGCGTCTGCGGCAGCGGGGCCGAGGCCTGCATGTCAGGCTGGGCGGAACGGCTGGGGTCGGGACCCGGCACGTCGTCGCGACGCTGGCAGGCAGACAGGCACAACAGGGCCGCAGCGCACAGCAGCGCGGCTTTCGTTCGGTGAATTGGGCGTGACAGCATCATCGCTAACTCCTTGGATGTGTGCATGGATGTCAGGCACCGCGACGCTCCAGGGCGTGACGGCATCTCCCGTGGTGAGCAAACCGTGTGCCCTGGGCGCACGCCTTGCCGGATGGACGGCAACCTGGCCGAGGCCAGCACAGAGGAGACGCAATGCGCAAGACCCGCCCCCCAGCCGATCGCCCGCGGCGCCCGGGCAAGGCCAGCGATTTGCTGGACCACGGCCCCATGGCGCCCGGCTCGCCACCGCCCGCGCCCCAGGAGGCGGACCTCGCCCTTCCCCATGAGCGAGAAGAGGCCACCGGCACCGCGTCCACCGCACTGGCGGGCCGCCGCACGGCCGGCGAGCGCCAGCGTGAGGTGATGCGACAGGCCGCCGCCGACCTCGCGCAGGGCCAGGTCGACACCGACCTGCATGCCAGCCCCGGCCTCGATGCCCAGCGGCGCCAGGAGCTTCTGGACGAGGCCGCGCGCCCGCCCGCTCGCAGCCCTGGCGGACGCCGGCGCTGAGCCCGCCGCCCCGCGCACCGGCTCAGGCATGCTGCCGGCGCCGCTCCACGGCGTCGATCTTGAGCATCTGCCGGTATTTGGTCACCGTGCGCCGCGCCACGACCAGGCCCTGGCGGGCCAGGAGCCGGGTGACGTCAGCATCGGACAGCGGGGTGCAGGGGTTCTCCGCCTCGATGATGTCCTTGATCAGCCCGCGGATGGCCGTGCCCGAGCAGGCGCTGCCATTGCTGCTGACGATGGCGCGCGAGAAGAAGTACTTCAGCTCGTAGACACCGCTGGGCGTGGCGAGGAATTTGTTGTTCGTCACCCGCGAGACGGTGGATTCGTGGATGCCCACCTCGTCGGCGATCTCCCTGAGGCCCAGGGGCTTCATCGCCATGGCACCGAACTCCAGGAAGTGGCGCTGCCGCCGCACGATGGCCGCAGCCACGTCAAGGATGGTGGCGAAGCGCTGGTCGATATTGCGCAGCGTCCAACGCGCTTCCTGCAGGTGGCTGGCCATCTCGCTGTCGCCCTTGCGGCGGTGGCGCTGGAACAGCTCGGCGTAGACCTGGTTCATGCGCACCCGCGGGATGACGGCCGGGTTGAGCTGCACGCGCCACTGGCTGCCCACCTTCGTCGTCAACACGTCGGGAACGATGTAGGCGGCCTGCGAGTTGCTGAAGCGCCAGCCCGGCCGGGGATCCAGCCGGCGCAGGCGCAGGCAAACGGCCTCTGCCTCGGCCGGCGTCACGCCCAGGCGCTCGGCCAGGGCCGGCATGTCGCGCGTGGCCAGCAGCTCGATGTGCTCGCGCACGATGCACTCCGCCAGGCCGCGGGTCCGCTCGCAGTCAATGCCCGGCAGCTGCAGGCACAGGCTCTCGGCCACCGTCCGGGCGCCAACGCCGGGCGGATCCAGGGCCTGCACGCGCTTCAGGGCGATCTGCATCTCGTCCATGTCCGCCTCCGGGTCAAGGCCGCTCAGCGGGGCCAGTTCCTCTAGGGGCGTGCGCAGATAGCCGTCCTCGTCCACCGATTCCGCCACGATGCAGGCCAGCACATGGTCACGCTCGGGCAGCGTCAGCACATTGAGCTGGCTGCGCAGGTGCTCGTGCAGGCTGTGCGGCACGGGCGTCAGGTCCAGGGCGCCGAATTCGCCGTCATCAGAGCGGCTACCGCCGGAACCGCTGTCGGCATTCCAGATCTCCCGGTCGTCCGGCAGATCGGACCCGGCGGGCTCCGCGGGCAGGGGTGCATCGACCAGCTCCGCCGGGGCCGGCTCAGCGGCGGGCGCCGGCCCCGCCGGCATCTCGCCTTCCTCGGCGCCGTCTCCGCCCTCGGCGGTTTCCAGGAAGGGATTGCGTCCCAGCATGTCGTGCACCATGGCGCTGAAGTCCAGCGAGGACATCTGCAGCAGCCGCACGGCATGCTGCAGCCGTGGCGACAGGGTCTGCGCCTGTCGTTGCGAAGTTCGGAGTTCGGTAAAGATCAATTGCTCACTCCCATGACATGAATGAATGGAGGGTCGCAAGGCAGCTCGCAACTTGCGTGCCGGAGCCCATGCCGTCGCGCCTCAAGCTCGGCCCGGGACGCGCGCTTGCCAGCAGGTCGAACGGGCGGCGCACCGCGTATTCATGGGCAAATCACGGTCATGGCGGAACAAGCAAGACGGTCCGCGGGCAGGATGTAAGCAGCCGTACAGCAGCTCCGAAGGGCCGCGACACAGGGCGATCTGCGCCCGCAGAACGGGGCGTCCGGTGCTTGCGCGGCAAGTCTTGCCGCAATTCCTTCGGGCCCGCGCGCAGTGCCGCCGCCACCGCCCCGCAGGGCAGGCGCGGCGATTGCCGACGCCGACTGCGGCATCGTCCGCAGATCCCATCACTTCGGAGCAAGCACATGAAGCCTGTCCTCTTTGCCGCAGCCCTGGCCCTCTCCTTCGCAGGGTTGCAGGGTTGTGCCGTCACGAGCGGTCAAAGCTCCGTCGGCCAGTATGTGGACGACGCCACCATCACCACACGTGTCAAGGCACGCATGGCTGAAGACCCCACGGTCGCCGCCCTGCGGATCAATGTCGAGACCCTCAAAGGCACCGTGCAGCTCTCGGGCTTCTCCACCAGCCAGGGAGAGAAGGAACGCGCCGGCTCCATTGCAGCCGCCGTGCCCGATGTGAAGAGCGTGCGCAACAACATCGTCGTCAGCACGCCGCAGAAGTAGGCCGGCATGCCGGCATGCAGCAGGAAGCCAGGGTGCCCGTGGAACGACTGACGTCCTGGATCGTCATGCGCAATGCATGGGCGATACGGGGCCTGTTCTTCATCGCCCTGCTCTTCCTGCTGCAAGAGGCTCGACCCGTGCTGGTGCCGGTGGTGATCGCGCTGATGCTGGCCTTCGTGCTGACGCCCGTGGTTCGGCGGCTGCGACGGCATGGCATCCCCGAGGCTCTGGGCGCCGCGCTGCTGGTGGGCGCCCTGCTGGGCACCGGCGGCACGGTGGCGGCCCTGCTGGCCGAGCCTGCGGCCCAGTGGTGGGAACGCGCGCCGCGTACACTGGCGATCGTGCTCTCGCGCGTCGATCGCTGGCGCGGCGAGTTTCTCGGCCAGCGCAGCGGCAGCGGCCGTACCGCCAGCACCCAGGAAGCCTCGGACCCCGTCAAGGCCAGGTTGGCCAGCGAGGGCGTTGCGCTCACGGGCTCGCTCCTCACGGAAGGGGCGCGCTTCACCCTCTCGGCGGCGTCCATGGTGATCCTGCTCTACTTTCTGCTGGCCTCCGAGCACTGGCTGCTGTCACGCTGCATCGAGGTCCTGCCGGAAAAACCCCGCCTGCGTGCCCTGGTGCTGGGCGGGCTGCGGGCCCTGCAGCGCGACCTCTCGCGTTATGTGCTGACCCTCAGCCTGATCAATCTCGGCGTGGGCCTGGCCACGGCCCTGGCCATGGGCGCGCTGGCGCTGCCCAACCCAGGCCTGTGGGGCGTCGCCGCAGCGCTGTTGAACTTCATTCCCTACATCGGCCCCTGGGGGACCGCCGCCGCGCTGGCCCTGGCGGGTGCCATGACCGATGCGCAGGGCCTGCAGCAGCTGCTGCCCGCGGGCGCCTTCCTGTCCATCCATGCCATCGAGAGCAATCTCCTGAGCCCCTGGCTGATCGGCAGCCGGTTGGCCATCAATCCACTCTCGATCTTCCTGTCCGTGCTGTTGTGGGCCTGGCTGTGGGGGCTGGCGGGCGCCCTGATTGCCGTGCCGCTGCTGATCAGCCTTCGCTGCATCTGCCGCCGCAACCGTAAACTGCGTGTCATTGCACTCTATCTCTCGGCAAGCAACCGGCCTTGTGCAAGCCTTCGAAGCCTGCTGGGACCCCGACGGTCCTCGCCCGCAGTCCCGGGCTGACGAGGAGCGGTGTCCGCCGTGTTGGATGTGTCGACCCATGCTGGAACGCAATGAAGTGGAGCACTCGGTAGACGCCCGCGCCTCCACGGGCTGGCAGCGCCTGCGGCAACGGGTGGCGAAAGCCGGCGAGCGTGCAGCGCGCCTGAGCCTGTCCGTGCGCACGCGCCTGGTCCTGCTGGTGCTGGCCGTGGTGCTGCCTGGGGCACTGGCCGCCCTGTGGGCCGCCTGGCGGGCCGAGGAGGAGCGCCTGGTGCGCCACCTGCGCGACGACACCCGGGCCCTGTCCATGGTGGTGGACCGCGAGCTGGCCCAGCGCGCGGCCATCGCCCGCGTGCTCGCCCTTGCACGCACCCTGGACCAACTGCCCGACATCGAGCCCGCCCAACTGCAGCTGCTGGAAACCCAGGCCCGGCGGGCCATGCAGGGGCTGGACGGATGGGTGGTACTGAGCACGCAGGACGAGATCCTCTTCAGCACCCGGCTCCCGCCCTCGACGGCCGAGGACCCCGCCTCCTCGCGCCGGCCGCGAGGCCCCGGCGCGACGCCGCTGGCCAACCGGCCCATGGTGGGGTCGCTGGAGGCTGACCGCGACGGCGGCCCGCCCCATGCCTCCCTGCTGCAGCCGGTGGAGCGGCGCGGGCGTGTGCTGGCGAACCTGGAGGTGACCATCCTGCCGCTGGAGTTGCAGCGCCTGATCAACCACCAGGACCTGCCCCAGGACTGGACCGCCGCCGTGCTGGACGGAAGGGGCCGCGTGGTGGCCAGCTCAGCCAGTTCGGCAGGCGGTCCCACCCTCACCGAGCCGTCGGCCTGGCCGGCCCTGGCTGCCCTGATGCAGGCCCATGACGAGGCCCTGTTGCTGGGCGTCAACCCCAGTGGCCAATCGGTGCTGGTCTACTTCAGTACCTCCTCGCAGGGCTGGAGCTTCATCATCAGCACCCCCCGGGAGCGTCTGGCCGGCGGCCAGTTGCAGGTCCTGCTGCCGGTGCTGCTGGGGACCCTGATGCTGCTGGCGCTGGGCCTGGCCGGTGCGCTGTGGCTGAGCCGGCGCATCGCCCAGCCGCTGGACGAGCTGACCTCCATGGCCCACTCCCTGCAGACGGGCGGGCCGCTGCGCTCGCAGCCCACGGGCATCCAGGAGTGGGACTATGTATCGCGCGCCCTGGTCAATGCCAGCGAGGCCATGCGGCGCTCCCGCTGCGAACTGGAGCAGCGGGTCAACGAAGCCGTCGAGCGCACGCGCGAGACCGAGCAGCTCAGCTCACGCAGCCAGCGCATCGCCGCCCTGGGGCGGCTGACCGGCGGCGTCGCTCATGACTTCAACAACCTGCTGGGCGTGATCAGCAACAGCGCCCATCTGATCCAGCGCCATGTGCACACCGAGGCCCTGCAGGTGCCCCTGGGCGCCATCCGGCGCTCGGTGGAGGTCGGCAGCCGCCTGACCCAGCACCTGCTGCGTTTCGCGGGCCAGCAGGCCGTGCATCCTCAGGCCCTGGACCTGGCCAGCACACTCAAGGATCTGGAAGTGCTGCTGAGCACAGTGCTGGCCAAGCGCGTAGGCTTGGTCATGGACCTACAGCCCGGCGTACGCCCGGTGACGGTGGACCCGGCCGAGCTGGAGCTCGCCCTGATCAACATCGCCCTGAACACGCGCGATGCCTTGAACGGCTCGGGGCAGGTGCAGTTCAGCCTGCGCAATGCCCGAGAGGATGAGTTGGCCGGACTCTCGCCGGGCGACTATGTGCTGATCGAAGTGGCGGACAATGGCCCGGGCATCCCGCCCGACATCCTGCCCCGCGTCTTCGAGCCCTTCTTCACCAGCAAGCCCGTGGGTCGCGGGACCGGCCTGGGTCTGAGCCAGGTGCTGGGCTTCTGCGTGCAGGCCGGCGGCACGGCGCGCATCCACTGCCCGCCGCAGGGCGGCACCGTCGTCAGCCTGCTGCTGCCGGCCAGCCGGACGCATGCGGCAGCGCAAGCCGGGGCCGAGATGGGCGCCGGGAACAGCCTGGCGGGCGTGCGGGTGATGCTGGTCGAGGACAACGAGGAACTCAGCCGCGTCACGGCCACGCTGCTGCGCTCCTTTTCCTGCAAGGTGCTGTGTGTTTACGACGCAGACGAAGCCCTGCGGCGTTTCGGCACCGGTGCGGGCATCGACGTCGTGCTGTCCGACGTGATGATGCCCGGCCGGATGGACGGCCTCACGCTGGTCAGGGCGTTGCGTGCCATGCGGCCGGAGCTGCCGGCCGTGCTGATCAGCGGCTACAGCGAGTCCGTCACCGACGACCCCACCTTGGTCGTGCTGCGCAAGCCCTGCTCCCCCGCCCAGTTGCTGGATGCGCTGCGCCGTTCCATCGCCAGGCCCCAGCAGGCCCAGGACTGAGCCCGCGCCTCGCCAGGGCCAGGAAAGAGGCGCGGGCACATGGCTTGCTGCCTCCCTGAGAGCGTCGGCATCCGTCGGCGCCGAGTTCCAACTTTCGGAGGCGCAGCCATGAAAACGGACCATGTCATCGACACGCTCAACAAGCTGATCGAAACCTGTAAGGACGGCGAATACGGCTTCACCGCCTGTGCCGAGCATGTGCGCAGTGCCAGCGTGCGTCAGGTCTTCGCGGCGCGGGCGCTGGAATGCCGCGAGGCCGCCCTGGAGCTGCAGCAGCTGGTGCGGCAGTACGGGGGCAAGGCGGAGGATGAAGGCAGCGTCAGCGGCGCCATGCATCGCGGCTGGGTGAGCGTCAAGGGCACCCTGGCCGGTTACAGCGACGTGGCCATGCTGGAGGAATGCGAACGCGGTGAAGATGCCGCCGTGGACCGCTACCGCAAGGCCCTGCAGCAAAACCTGCCTGCGGACGCGCTGCTTGTGGTGCAGCGCCAGATGCACGGCGTGCAACGCAATCACGAGCAAATCCATCGCCTGCGCGACGAGGCCCGGGCCAGCGAGCACAAGGCCTGACGCTGACAGGACCTCAATGGACCTGCGCGATCCTGAACGAGGCTGCGCCAGCTCCTTCTTCCTCACCCCGCGCGGCGTGCGGCTCAACCGCGCGGGACTATGGTGATGGAGCCATCGCTCTCCATCCAAGCACAAGCCACCTGTTCGAGCCGGGTGAGGCCTTCGCGGTGGAGCGCCCCCATCAGTTCGTCCCTCGTGATCAGCTCGCGCCGCAGGTTTGCCTGAAGCACTTGGCCATCGCGCACCAGCAGCGTGGCGGGCGCCTGCAGGAAGCGGCGCAGCAGTGCGCTGCGGTAGCCAGCCCAGTCGATCACCCAGTTCCAGCTCGTGATCGTGCCCGCCAGCACCACGCCGTCGCCAATGGAGCGGTACTCGCCGGCCATGGCGTTCTGCGAAGCATCGGCGATCAGCACCACCAGGAGCACGTCGGCCAGTCCGATGCTGCCGGCGTCACGCCGCAGCACGAAACGGAACATCAGGAAAAGCAGCCAGTAGATGACCGTCCCGCGCAGCGCCAGCTCCAGTGGGTGCAGGGAGAATGCGAAGACGCCCGACCAGTCGGGCAGCGGTGGCAGTGCATTCATCATTGCTTCCTGGGCAAGACCTGCCCCCCATCGGCAAAGGCGACGCTGGACCCGGTCCCGCCCTACTCACGCGATGGCGCGGTGCCGGGCCGTGTGTCCTCGGGCGCAGCTGCCGCCGCAGCAGAGCCCGGCCGTCCTGCAGATGCCGGGTCGTGAGGCCGGTCGCCCCCCCGAGGGGACGGCTTCTTCAGCACGCCGCCCAGCAGGGCCAACATCAGGGCCTCGGCCGCCTCCAGCACCGTGGGCCGCAACCACTGATGCACCATGGGCTTGAGCTGGCTGCGCAGCCAAGGCCCCGCCAGAGCCAGGACGCTGGCTAAGGCGCCGGCGCCACGGTGGGCATGGGCTTCGCCACGATACGCGCCGCCCGGCGCCCGTCCCCCGGTTCCCCGGCCACGCCCGCCACGCTGCCACAGAAGGCCCAGCAGGAAGCCGCCCGCAGCACCCAGGGCCAGCGGCCACAGCCAGGCACGCGGCGCCAGCAGTTGGCCCACCCCATGCTCGACCTCGTTCCACGAACCGAGCAGGGCACGCCGCCGTTGCAGCATGCGCAGCTCGACCTCCAGGATTTGCTGCTCCAGTGCAGTATCCGGCGACGGCGTGCGGGACAAGGGAGGATCGGGAGGGCTGCTCATGGCCGTCCCCCATCCGTGCCCGTGGGCGGGGGTCCCGCCGCAGGGGCGGGTGGCGCGCCAGCAGGGCTGCGGCGGGCCGCCGGCTCGGGGGCCGACCGCTCCTCACCGAGGCTGCCCAGGCCCATCTGACGTCTCAGGGCCGGCAACGCGAACATGGGCCGCAGCAGGCGCGCCTGCGACAGGCACACGGCCAACACACCGACATTGCCCAGCACCACGATGGCGCAGGCCAGGGGCCACATCATGCCGGCATCCGTCAACACCACGGCCAGGCCGATCCAGAAGAAGAGCCAGGCGGTGAGCAGGGCGGAGGCGCCCAGCAACAGCAACCACAGCAGGCGCTCGAACAAGCGCAGGCCGCGCTGCAATTCGAGCGACAGCAGCTCCAGCCCGTCGCCCAGCAGGCCCACGAAGCTGAGCACCAGGGTCTGAACCCCGCCCAGCCAGCCGGAAGGCGGGCCATCGTCGGGACCGCTGTCGCGGCTGTCCTGGCTATCACGGCTCTCGCGCGACGGGTCGGACCCGGCGCCCGGTGGCATGGGCGGCGGCGTCACCGGGACAGCCGTGCAATCAGTGCACCCAGAGCCAGGGCCGCAGCAATGGTGGTCAGGGGGTGCTCGCGCACGCTGCTGCGCAGGCCTTCGCGCCACTGCCTGCCCATGTCACGCATCTGCTCGGCCCGTTCCTGGATCATCTCGCCGGCGCTCTCCATCTGTTCCTGCACTTTCTGGACCGTGGGCGCCGCCTGATGGGCAAAGCGGTCGATGGTGTGGTGGGCGCCTTGCGCCGCCCGGTCCACCAGGTCCGCGGCATCCGCAGCGGATGCCTGGGTCCGGCCCGTGCCGTCTTCCATCCGGACGCCTGCGGCGCCCTCGTGCGTTTCAATCATGCCCATCGCGCATTCCTTTCAGAGTCAGCAGAAGTGGGGCGACAGCCTTGCACGGTCCCGGTGTTCCAGGCTCGTGGCGACGACCATCGCCGAGGTCTTGAGGCCCTCCACGGCTCCGGGCTTGCGGGACTTCGCCCGGCTCACCCCGCTGGAGACCGCTGCCGCCAGGGAGGCAAGCGCCATGCCTGCTGACCCGGTGTGCCGTGGCTGCGCGCTGCAGTCAAGCCGCTGCCGCAGCACCCCACGGCGGGACATGGCGGGACATGCCTCTGGGAACCGACACCACCCGGGCGAGCATTCCGCGGGTGTGCCGCAGGGAATTCGTGCCGCAAGGCCTACCCGGCGCCGCGCCGCGGCGGCCGGCACACGGCCTGCTGGTGCGCGGGGCATCGGGCGCGGGGCTGGCGAGCGCCGGCCCCCGCCGCCCGCCAGTCCCCCCACCCGGCCCTTGAGGCCTCAGCCCGGAACTCAGCATGAATCCAGCCTCCCCCAAGACCCAGGATCTCTTCCTCAGCAGCGACGGCGAGGCCGCCGATGCCCTGCAACCCGTCTCGCTCAAGGGACGGGTGGTGCTGATCACCGGCGGCGGCCAGGGGCTGGGCGCTGCGCTGAGCCGCGAGCTGGCACGCCACGGTGCCCATCTGGTGCTGGCCGACATGGACCTGCAACGCGCCCAGGCTCAGGCCGCGACGCTGGCCGGGCTGGACATCGAGGTTCTGCCGCTGGCCCTGGACGTGGCCGACCCCGGGCAGTGCCGCCTCGCCATCGCCCGGGTCGAGCAGCGCTTCGGCCGCCTGGACGCGCTGGTCAACAATGCCGCGACCGACGTCACCGCTTCCCTGGCCGAACTGGAGGTGGCGGACTGGCTGCGCATCCTGCACACCAATCTGTCCGGCCCCTTCGTGCTGAGCAAGTACGCCGCGGACTGCATGGCGCGCCGGTCCGGCGGCGGTGGACACATCGTCAACATCGCCTCGACGGCCTCCAAGCGCGCCTGGCCCAATGCCAGCGCCTATCACGCCAGCAAGTGGGGGCTGCTGGGGCTGTCGCACGCCCTGCATGCAGAGCTGCGCGAGCAGGGCATTCGCGTCTGCGCCATCGTCGCAGGCGGCATGCGCACGCCCTTCCTGCTGGACCGCTTCCCCGATCTGGACCCCGAGCGGCTGCAGGACCCGGCCCATGTGGCGCGCGCCATCCGCCATGTGCTGCAGCAGCCGCGCGGCACCAGCATCGCCGAGCTCACCGTGCTGCCCGAGTGCGAGACCTCGTGGCCCTGAACTCACGCCTGCCGGCCTTGCGGGCGAGACAGAGCCGGCGCCCCTGGGCACCGGCTCTGTTCCTGGACAAGGACGGCACCCTGGTCGAGGACGTGCCCTACAACGTCGATCCCGCCCAGCTGCGCTTCAAGCCCGGTGCGGGAGGGGCGCTGGCGCGCCTGGCGGCCGCAGGGTTCGCGCTGGTGGTGATCACCAACCAGAGCGGCATCGGGCGCGGTCTGTTCACGCGCGCCGCCTTTGACGGGCTGGAGCAGGCCCTGCGGCAGCGCCTGCGCGAGTCCGATGGCGTGGAGCTCGACGGCTTGCTGCTGTGCCCTCACCTGCCCGATTCCGTGGGCGCCCCCGCCTGCCGCTGCCGCAAGCCGGCCGCGGGCCTGCTGCTGCAGGCCGCCACGCTGCTGAAGCTGGACCTGACGCGCTCGTGGATGGTCGGCGACACCCTGGACGACGTGGAGGCCGGCCATCGCGCCGGCTGCCGCAGCCTGCTCCTGGACAACGGCGGCGAGACCGTGTGGCGCATGAGCCCACTGCGCGAGCCGGATCACCGCATCAGGCAGTGGTCCGAGCTCGAGGCCCTGCTGTTGGCCCCGGACGGACCGCCGCCAGCATCGCCTGCAGGCGGGTCCCGGTCTGACTGAAGGCGCGCCACCCCACGGTCGGACAGACCGGCGGTCAGGGACAGCCTGGCCAGGCGGCGCAGAGGCTCACGTCATGAGCCACCCAGGTCTTACCCGCTCGCGGGCCGGCGCACTGCCGCTAGGCGGATTCGTGCGCGGGCGGCGCACGCCACAAGCGGAGCGGGGATGGGGCACGTCATGCAGGCCCGCCGCCGCCGGCATGCCAGGCACAGGGCTTGCTGAAGCGCTGCCATGCCGCCGTTGGCGCTCGCCCCCATCCAACGAGGACTCCCATGACTTCCCATGCCTCCCCAGGCCCCCATGTGCTGGACGCCACGATGTTCTGGAGCACCAGTCCCGCCGGCGGCGTTCGCCGCGTACTCAGCGCCAAGCGCCAACAGCTGCTGACCGCGGGCTGGCGCCACAGCCTGCTGGTGCCCGAGGGCGAAGGCCCCGGCCTGCTGCCCTGTGGCGGCCTGCGGCTGCCGGGTTCGGGCGGCTATCGCTTCGTCCTGGACCGGGCGCACGCCGTCGCCTTGATGAGGCAGGCTCGGCCGGACCTCATCGAAGCGGCGGATCCCTACGTCCTGGGTTGGGCCAGCCTGGAAGCCTCACAGCAGCTGGGCGTGCCAGCCGTGGCCTTTTGCCACAGCCATCTCCCGGCCCTGCTGGAGCGCTGGGCGGGGCAGTTGGGCGGCCGGCGGGCCGGCGAATGGGCGCGTGAGCGGGCACAACGCTATCTCGTGCGCCTGTATGGAGGCTTCGACCTGGTGCTAGCCCCCAGCCGTACGCTGGAACACCAGCTGCGGCACTGCGGCCTGGACCAGGTGCAGTACCAGCCCCTGGGGGTGGACTGCGGCATCTTCCGCCCTGCCGCGAGCAAGGGCGGATGGGCGCGATGGATCAAGCGGGAGCTGGGCCTGCCGCCGGGGACGCGGCTGCTGCTGTACTGCGGACGCTTCGCGCCGGAAAAGCGCCTGCCGCTGCTGGCCCGGGCCGTGCGCGCCCTGGGGCCAGGCCATGTGCTGCTGTGCGTGGGTTCCGGCCCCTGCCCGCCCTCGGGTTCCCAGCTGCGCGTGCTGCCGCCGGTGCATGACACCGCCGAGCTGGCCCGCGTGATGGCCAGCTGCGATGCCTTCGTGCATGCGGGCGACCAGGAGACCTTCGGACTGGCCGCCCTGGAGGCCATGGCCTGCCGCACGCCGGTGGTGCTGAGCAGCCGGGCCGGCCTGGGTGAGCTGGGCGCGGACGCGGCGTTGGCCGTCGACAGCGCCTGCCCCGCCGACTGGGCTGCCGCCATGCGCCAGGCCCTGGACGAGCCCGAGGCGCCCCGCCTGGACCGCGCGCTGTGCCGGGCCCGCACCTTGGACTGGTCCCGGGTGGGCGCGCTCATGATGAGCCGCTACGCCGCGCTGATAAACCCCGCCGACGCCCTGCAGCGTTGCGTGCCTCAGGACCTGCCCTCTGGCCAGTCGGCTTCGGTGGCCGCGTATTCCTTCAGGCGGTTGTAGAGCGTCTTCAGGCTGATGCCCAGCACCGCGGCGGTGCGCTCCTTGTGCTGCTTGTAGTGGGCGAGCGTAGCAAGGATGAATCGCCGCTCGATCTCGGCCATGGAGCAGCCGATGGGCACGATCAGTGCGTCCTGGCCCATGGCCATCCCGGCACTGGTACCGGACAGCGATCCTGCATACTCGGCAGCTCCCGCGCCAATGGCCGGCGCCGACAGGGTCGGGGTGGCGGCTGAAGCGGCGCCGGATTCACCGGTGGCGCTGCCCGCCATGGCGGTCGCTGCCCCACCCAGGGCTGCATCCGCGGTCCCGCCCACCGCATAGGCAGGCGAACGGGTCAGCGTGCCGAGCCCTGCGGTCGCCGCATCGCCCTCCAGCGCCGCGGCCCCGCGTTCGCCTTGCGGCAGCGGCTCCTGCACCAACAGGCCGCCGGGGAGCGCCTCGATGCCGCCCGGCGCCGCGGGGAGGTCGGGCGCGGGCAGCCACTGGTCGGTGATCAACTCGCCGGTGGCCATCACATAGGCCCGCTGCACGGCGTTGCGCAGCTCGCGCACATTGCCCGGCCAGCGGTAGCGGCACAGGCGCTCCATGGCCGCGACGCTGAACTGCTTGTGCTGGCCTTCCTTGGCGCCGATCGCGCTGAGGAAATGGCGCGCCAGCAGAGGCACGTCGCTCAGGCGGTCGCGCAGCGGCGGGAGCTCGATGGGAAAGACATTGAGCCGGTACAGCAAGTCCTCGCGCAGCTTGCCGGACTCGACGGCCTGGATCAGCGGCCTGTTGGAGGCGGCGATCACGCGCACGTCCGCCTCCATGGTCTGCGTGGAGCCCACGCGCATGTAGCGGCCGGTCTCCAGCACGCGCAGCAGCTTGACCTGCAGCTCCAGGGGCATCTCCGTCAGTTCGTCGAGGAAGAGCGTGCCGCCGCTGGCGCGCTCGAAGAAGCCCTGGTGTTGGTGATCGGCACCGGTGAAGGCGCCTTTCTCGTGGCCGAAGATCTCACTCTCGATGAGGTTGGGCGAGATGGCGCCGCAATTGACGGCAAGAAAGGGCTTCTTGCGGCGCCGGCTGAGGTCGTGCACCGTCTGGGCGACCAATTCCTTGCCGGTGCCGCTCTCGCCCAGGATGAACACGGAAACACCCGTGCCCGCCACGCGCGAGATCTGCTCGTACACCGGCAGCATGGCGGGCGCCCGCCCCCACAGATGGCCGAAGTTGCCGTCCTCGGCCAGATGGGCGTTGAGGTCGGCCACCTCGGCCTTGAGCACGGCGGGCCGCGTAACGCGCGAGAGCACGCCCAGCAGGTGCCGCAGGTTGATGGGCTTGACGAGGTAGTCGGCTGCCCCCAGGCGCAGGGCCTGAATGGAGGTCTCCAGGGAGGCATGGCCGGTGATCAGAACGACCTCGGAATTGGCAACCAACTGGGGATCGGTGAAGAGGTCCATGCCATTGCCGTCCGGCAGCTCCAGGTCCAGCAGGATGAGGTCCGGCTGCTGCAGGGCCATGTGGCGCCTGGCATCCCTCAGGCTGTGGGCAACCGAGACCGTGAATTGCTCAGCCGCGATCAGTGCCTGCAGCGATTCGACCGAATCGCCATCGTCATCAACGATCAGCGCATGTGCCACGCAGTCTCCCTTCTAGGTCCCGTTCAAATGGCCACTGCCCTGCACGACTGCGAGCAGGAGGACTTCCCCACATCTTGCAACGTTGCCGTTCGAAATATGCAATGCTCAAGCGGTCATTTGCATCAGCTTGTGACACTACATTTTTTCTGCCTCAGGAACGTCCATTGCCCAAGGCCCGCAATGCACGACAGACGGAGAGATCCATGTATCCATCGCATATTCCCGGCCATGAGCACCTTCAGTCCCTGGGGTCATTCAGCCGCGCCAGCCGCTGCCTCACATGGCTCGGCCTGCTCACTCTGAGCGTCATGGGCGTGTGCTGTGTGCAGCGCACCCACCGCCGCCGCAAGGAAAACCTTCCTTGATTCAGCGCGAAGAAGGCCGGAGTCTTCCGCAGGCCAAACGACGCCGACGTTGGCATTCCCGGCGACACCAGACAGCATACGGCACTGCGGGGGTCGATGCTTACAAATATCACCTTCGATGTGCTTCAATAGCAGGTCAGGCACTGCTCCATCGCCCGCAGAGCAGGAGGAGCAGCGCCAGGGCCGCCGATTGAGTACCCATAAGGGCAGATACCCATGCCAACTGCAGGGAGTCCGAGGCGCTGGCAGGCGCACGCCCTCGCACTGGCGACGGCCCTTCTGGCCATCCTCACCGAGCAAGCCGTCGTCCAGCAGTCCACCACCATCGCAAACGCACCCTGGGCCCTCGTGTCGTTGGCCCTGGTGTGCTGCGTCCTTGCCGGCGCGCTGCCGAGCTTCACCCTGCTGCTGGGCGGGTTGGCGCTCGCCTGGCTGGCCGGGACCACAGGGCTGGCCGGCCTGCTGCCGCCGGCCCCCAAACGCTGCTGGCCGCGGCCCTGCTGGGCAGCGCAGGGGTGCTGCTGGTGGCGCGACGACTGCGCCGCCTGCAGCAGTCCGCGCTGAAGGCCGAACACGCCGAGCAGCAGCAACGCCAGATCGTCGAGAAGGCCGGCCTGGGCCTCTTCGAGCTGGATCTTCAGCATCGCAGCCTCCAGACGTCCCCCCGCTTCGCGGAGATGCTGCAGCTCCCCTGGACCCCCGGCTCCCATGCCCTGGACGCCTGGCTGGCCCGGATGCCGCAGGCCTCCGCCGGCCGGCTGAGGGCGCTGCTGGACGGCCTCGCCGTCGGCCCGCGCCGCCTCTTCCTCCATGAGTTGGAGCTCAGCGATGCTGACGGCCTGCCTTACTGGGTGCTGCTGTGCGGGCAGGTCAGCCTGGACGCCGAGACCCGCCACACCCGAGTTCAGGGCGCCGGCATCGACATCAGCGCCCGCAAGCGCGCCGAGGTGGACCTGCAGAGCGCCAAAGCCGCGCTGGGCGAGCAGCTGGAGGACCTGCGCCGCCTGCACGAGCTGAGCAGCCGCCTGCTGGCACCGGGCACGGTCGAGGAGCAGCTGCAGCAGGTGCTGGCCACGGCCATGGAGATCCACCGCAGTCGCTGTGGCCTATTCTGCGTGCCTCACGAGGGTCGGCCCCGCGTCACGGCGCAGGTGGGCTTCGACGACATCTCCGCCGCAGAGCTGGAGCGCCTCATCGCCAACGGTGGCATCTGCGGCATGGCCATGAGGGAGCGGGCCCGCGTCCTGGTGCAGGACATGCAGGCCGACCCGCGCTGCCAGCCCATCCGGGCCCTCATGGCCAGCCGCCAGCTCCATGCTGCCCACGCCCTGCCGCTGATCAGCGACCAGGGCGAACTGATGGGGGTCATGAGCATCTTCCTGCGGGACGCCCGCCTGCCCAACGCCCGCGAGCGAACCGCGATGGACATGTGCGCCAACAAGGCCGTGCTCTTCATCGAGCGTGCCCGCACCCGCGCTGCCCTGCAGGCCTCGGAGTTGCGCTTCGAGGCCGTGCTCGACGCCTCGGCCGTGCCCTTCGGTGTGTTGAGCCCGGTGCGCGATGCCAGCGGCCAGTTGGAGGACTTTCGCCTGGACTACCTCAATACCGCCGCCACGCGCGCGCTGAAAGGCCGGCGCGAGCAGCTGACCGGGCGGCCTGTGCAGGACATCTTCGTGGACGTCTGGCAGCGCCGGGCCGACCTGCTCGCGCAATGCCAGCGAGCACTGCTGCGCAACGAGACCTGCGAGTTCGAGTTCTGCGCACCGGAGGGCAGCCGCGGCCGGGGGCAGTCCTTCCACTGCATCGTTTCTCCCATGGGCAATTCGCTGGCGGTGTGGGCCGCCAATGTCAGCGATCGCCGGCGCCATGAGCAACAGCTGCGCGACGCCGACCGCCGCAAGGACGAATTCATCGCCACCCTGGCCCACGAACTGCGCAACCTGCTCGCGCCGATACGCCAGGCCGCCCACCTCGCCAGCGCCAGCAGCGCCACCGAGGAACAGAAGCGCTGGGGCAATGAGCTGATCGACCGCCAGGTGCGCCATATGGCGCTGCTGCTGGACGACCTTCTGGACATCTCCCGCATCGCCCGCGGCGCGCTGCTGCTGCGCCTGGACCGCGTGGAACTGGGCAGCATCATCGACAACGCGGTCGAGGCGGTGCGCCCGCTCATCGACGCCAAGCAGCATCGCCTGCTGCTGGACCTGCCGCGCCGCCCGCTGGGCTTCGATGCCGACGGGCTGCGCCTCTCTCAAGTGATCGCCAATCTGCTGGGCAATGCGGCCAAATACACCGAGCCGGGCGGCGAGATCCGGCTGCGCGCGCGTGCCGGCAAGGGCGAGTTGTGCATCGAGGTCAGCGACAACGGCATCGGCATGCCGCCGGAGTCGTTGGGCGACGTCTTCCACATGTACACCCGGCTGGGCAGCAGCGACGAAGGCAAGCCCGGCGGCGGCCTGGGCATCGGCCTGGCGCTGGCCCGCGGCCTGGTGGGACTGCACGGCGGCAGCATCACGGCCACCAGCGAGGGGCCGGGCCGCGGCAGCTGCTTCACGGTGCGCATTCCGCTGCTGCATGTGAGCCAGCCTGGTCCCCGCGAACCCGCCCCGGCCATGCCCCGGCCGCTGCCGACCCGGCCCATGCACGTACTGATCGCCGATGACAACGAGGAGGCCGCGCAGAGCCTCTCCGCGCTGCTGCAGATGCACGGCCACCGGGTCAGCTGCGCCTACGACGGCGCGCAGGCCGTCGCGGCCTTCAGTGCCGATCCCGCCGACGTCTGCCTGCTGGACATCGGCATGCCTCTGCAGGACGGCAAGGAGGTGGCACGCGCCATTCGCGAACTGCCCGGCGGGGAGCAGCCCTTGCTGATCGCCATCACCGGCTGGGGGCAGGAAGCCGACCGCCGCGAGGCCATCGCCGCCGGCTTCGACCACCACCTGACCAAGCCGGTGGACCCGGAGCATGTGCTGCGCCTGATCTCCTGCGCCACGCCACAGCCGCGCAGCGCGCAGGCCCCGGCCTCCTGAGGCTTCCGGCGGCAGCGCACTGCAATCCTTGCGGTAAGTCCTTCGGCCCATTCCCGGCTCGATCAGCCGCCGCCCGGAAGACCCGGCGCCAGGCCGGGCACGCCCGCTGCCACGGCGCGTCACTCATCCAAAACGGAGGTCCTGCACCGTGCAGAACGCCTGGGACAGCTCGAGCAAATGCCTGGCGCCGTCAGCCCTTCCCGCACTCCTGGTGCGGCTGCCGCGGCCGCTGGTGTTCACCAACGGGGTCTTCGACCTCCTGCATGTCGGCCATGTGGCCTGCCTGGAGCGGGCGCGCCGCCATGGAGCCTGCCTGCTGGTGGCGCTCAACACGGACGCCTCGGCCGGCCGGCTCGGCAAGCCCGGCCGCCGCCCGGTGCTGGCGCTGCCGCAGCGCGCCCGCCTTGTCGCGGCCCTGGGCTGCGTGAGCTGGGTCAGCTGGTTCGACGAGAACGGGCCTGCCGTGCTGCTGGAGCTGTTGAAGCCCGAGGTCTATGTGAAGGGCGGAGACTACCGCCCCGAGTGCCTGCCCGAGTCCGCCCTCGTCGCCGGCTGGGGCGGCCGGACCGAGATTGAGCCCCATGCCGCCGGTCATTCGACGACAGCGCTGCTGCAACACATCCGCGGCGGCGCGCCCGCGCGAGGACGCGAGGCTGCCCGATGAAACGGCCCGAAGTGCTGGTCGTGGGCGACTGCATGCTGGACGTCTACCTGGAAGGCGCCGTGCAGCGCATCTCGCCCGAGGCGCCGGTGCCCGTGCTGCGCATGCAGCGGCGCGACCCACGGGCAGGCGGCGCCTCCAATGTCGCACTGAACCTGGCCAGCCTGGGCTGCCCCTGCAGCCTCGCCGGTTCCGTGGGCGAGGACGCCGCCGGCCTGTGCCTGGAGCGCCTGCTGGACCACCCCAACATCGAGCGACACTGGGTGCGCAGCCACCTCTTCCCCACGACGCAAAAGATACGCATGGTCAGCCAGCGCCAGCAGCTGCTGCGCATGGACATCGAGCAGCCCCTGCCCGCCGAAGTGGCCGAGGCCCTCATGTCCCTGGTCAGGCCGCTGCTGCCGCAGTACCGCTACCTGCTGCTGTCGGACTACGGCAAGGGCACGCTCAGTGAGAGCGCCCAGCTGCTGCTGGATGCACGGCGCGCGGGCTGCCGCACCCTGGTCGATCCCAAGAACCGGGACCTGGAGGCCTACCGCGGCGCCTGGCTGCTCAAGCCCAACCTGATCGAGCTGCAGGCGGCGCTGGGGGACTGGCCGGACGAGCAGGCCCTGGAGCCCAAGCTGCAGGCCCTCATGGCCCGGCTGGAACTGCAGCACCTGCTGGTGACGCGCGGCGCCGAGGGTATGACGCTGTACACGCGCGGCGGCCCCACCCTGCATGTGCCGGCCGAGGCACGCGAGGTCTATGACGTCAGCGGCGCGGGCGACACCGCGCTGGCCGCCCTCACCTGCTTCCTGGTGCGCGGCTGCAGCCTGGAGCAGGCCGTGCGCGCGGCGAATCGGGCGGCGGGCATCGTGGTCGGCAAGTTCGGCACCGCGCGGCTGAGCCTGGCCGAGATGGGCATCGTCGAGGAAGGCCCGGCATGAGCGTCACCCCCTGCCTGCCCGGCCAGGGCCTGGTCAACGAGCTGGGCCTGCTCTTCCACCGCCAGCTGCAGGAGCACCAGTCGGTCTTCCATGAGCTGCACCGGCAGCAGGTGCTTGTGGGACAGATCGGACGCCAGTTGGGCGCCGTGCTGCGCGCCGGTCACACCCTGCTCTTATTCGGCAATGGCGGCTCGGCCGCGGATTGCCAGCACCTGGCGGCGGAACTCAGCGGCCGCTTCCAGCGCGAGCGCCGCCCACTGGCCGCCTTGGCCCTGACCACCGACAGCTCGGTACTCACCAGCGTGGCCAACGACTATGGCTACGACGAGGTCTTCGCCCGCCAGGTCGCGGCCCTGGGCCGACCGGGGGACTGCGCCATCGGCATCTCGACCTCGGGCAAGTCCCGCAGCGTGCTGCGGGCCCTGGCGGCGGCCCGATCCGCCGGTCTGCACACCGTGGGTCTGGCTGGCCGGGACGGTGGCTACATGCCCAGCTTCTGCGATCAGTGCATCGTGGTGCCGCACGAGGACACGGCGCGCATTCAGGAGGCGCACATCTTCATCGGCCATGTGCTGTGTGCGCAGATCGAGCACTGTCTGGGCCTGGCCGGTGCGCTGCCGGCGGCGTGCTGAGCCTCGGCCTGGGGAGGGGCCCGTCTTGAGCAAAGGGCCCTGCGGCCTCCTGCTGCCCTCGTTCTGGATGGGCGGCTACGAAGGCTCCGACCACGTCAACGCGGCCGGCGAAGCCCTGGACATGGTGCGAGCAACCGGCCACCTGGCCCGCCTGGACGAGGACTACCGCCGCGCCGCCCGCCTGGGCCTGCGCACGCTGCGCGAAAGCATAGGCTGGCGCCTTAGCGAGGGCGCGGGCGGCGCACTGGACCTCGGCCGCGCCGTGCGCATGGCGCAGGCGGCCCGCCGCGCCGGCATCCAGCCCCTGTGGACGCTGATGCACTACGGCCTGCCTTCGGATCTTTCGCTCTTCGACGACGCCCTCATCGAGCGCTTCGCGCGCTTCGCGGGCGCGGTGGCGCGCACCCTGCGGCCGCTCTGCGAGGCCCCGCGCTTCTACACGCCCATCAACGAGATCAGCTTCCTGGCCTGGGCCGCCAGCGTCGGCGGCTTCTTCCAACCCGCCGGGGGTGCCCCCACGCAGGCGGAAGGAGCCGGCAGCGAGCTCAGCGGCTACCAGATCAAGCGGCGCCTGGCGCGGGCAGCCCTTGCGGGCATGGCCGCCATTCGCGCGGTGGATCCGCAGGCGCGCTTCCTGCACGTCGAGCCCCTGGTCCACGTGGCCGCGCCACCCGAGCGGCCCGAGCTGGACGCACTGGCACGGCAGGTCCGCGACTACCAGTGGCAGGCCCTGGACCTGCTCAGCGGCCGGCTGGAGCCAGGGCTGGGTGGCCATGAGGGCGCCCTGGACTGGCTGGGCTTCAACCACTACCACAGCAGCCAGTGGGAGGTCACAACCGAGAAGCGCCTGGCGTGGCACCTGCGCGAGCCGCGACGCCAGCCGCTCTGGGCGCTGCTGCAGCAGGCCTTCCAGCGCTATGGCCGTCCCTTGCTGGTGGCCGAAACCGGCCATGTAGGCATGGGCCGTGCCGCCTGGCTGCACGAGATGGCGGGGGAGGCCCTGCAGGCGCGCGCCCAGGGCCTGCCGCTGCAGGGCCTCTGCCTCTACCCACTGCTGGACCGGCCTGACTGGGGAGACGCCGAACGCTGGCACCGCTGCGGCCTGTGGCAGCTGGCGCATGACAAGGCCGCGACCCCGGCCATGGCGGCGGACTCGCGCGTCACCGTGCAGGCCTACGCCAGCGCCCTGCAGGCCTGGACCAGCCTGCCCGGCCCCCCCGGCCACACCGCCAGCGCCTGCTGGTGCTGCTTCCGGTGCACTGGGAGGCGCTGGACGCTAGCCTGCAACGGCTGCTACGCCGTCTGTCCGGCGAGCGGACGCCAGGCCGCACCCGCCCCGCGCCCGAGGCCTGCTTCGAGGTGCTGCTGGTCGAGCCGCCCCGCGCGCTGG
>NZ_JACJUG010000033.1 GCF_014174515.1 Mitsuaria sp. WAJ17 | reverse complement strand
CCGAAACCGTGGACCACGACGAGACGATCACGGTGCACAACGACCGCAAGGAGCGGGTGGACCACAACGAGACGATCAGCATCGGGGACAACCGCACCGAGGACGTGGGGCAGAACGAGACCATCACCATCGGGCAGAACCAGACGGTGAGCATTGGGTCGAATCGGAGCGTGACGATCGGCGGGGCCAAGACCGAAACCATCGCGCTCGCCAAGGCCGAGACCATCGGTCTGGCCAAGGCTCTGAGCATCGGCCTGGCCTACCAGACCACCGTCGGCGCAGCCATGAACACGACCGTGGCGCTGAACCAGAGCGCCCAGATCGGCATGAGCAAGAGCACGACGGTGGGCAAGACCTACACCATCGAGGCCGGAGACGAGCTCAGCATCACGGTGGGCAAGGCGAGCCTGACGATGAAGTCGGATGGGACGATCACGATCAATGGCCATACCTTCAGCGTGGGGACGACGGACGCCCAGAGCTTCAATGCCGATGGCGAGATCACCGTCAAGGGCAAGAAGATCCTGGAGAACTGAGGTGAAGTCGTCCATACAACGTCAGGCTCAGGGCCCAGAGGTGGTGCAGGACGGGCCGTCCCACCTGGATGCCGTCGTCCAGAGTACCGTGCCGGGCATGGGCCAGATCGTGCTTGGCACCCTGTGTTTGCGCGGCAGTGAGCTGGCGCTCAGCACACCGGCCCTGGGCGACCTTACGCTGGGCGGTAGCCTCGTTCCCCTGGGCGCCGAGCACGTGGGCCGCCAGGTGGCCATGAGCCTGATGTCGGCCCACTCTGCCCTGGTGCTGGGGCTGGTCTGGGATCAATCCCCGGCGCCTGCTCAGGTGCAGGACCTGCGCGTGGACGGCGAGCACCATGTGATCGAGGCCCAGGAAAGCATCGAGCTGCGCTGCGGAGAGGCCGCCATCCTGCTGCTGGCCGACGGGCGCATCCAGCTGCGAGGGACCTACATCACCAGCCACGCCACGGCCACCCAGCGCATCGTGGGTGGCTCGGTGCATGTGAACTGAGTCGGCGAAGCGGTATGCAGATTCATGTGGGAAGCAAACATCTGGTTGCGGATGTAGCTGTGGCACTGGACGTTTCAGGCCGTGAGCATCTCGTTGTGGTTGCCAAAGGCAGCTGGAAAATTCCCAAGCCGGGCCAGCGTGCACGGCCGCTTGCTCCCGAGCCTTTGTCAGTTTCAGATGAGTTCTATGGCGAGCCGGGTTCCAGCGCCTTGCGCTACCCCAGCGACTTTGCTCGCTTCAAGCCACGCTGCGATGTCTTGTTTGATGCTTGCGCGCATTCGCCCTCCGGGCAGCCAGTCAAGGAGATGTTTGCCAGCTGGCAAGTTGGCTCCTTGAAGAAGTCCTTGCGTGCTCATGGGCCGCGGCATTGGTTCAGGACCCTTGGGGTCAATTCACTGAGCCCCAGCCAATCTGCCGTTAGCGTGCCCTTGCACTTCGGGTATGCGTTCGGAGGTTCGGTGCCGCTCAGCAAGGGTGCAGCAGGAACAGGTGATGCCGACGTCTATTCCCCGAACCCTGTCGGTCGCGGCTTTGCTGGCAAGCGCACTGCCGATCAGATTGACACCATGCCTGCCGCCCAGTTAGAGGCCGTTGACGAGCGACTGAAGTCGCCGTACGACAAGCTGAGTCCCCAGGCCTTCTCGGCCGTTCCAAGCAACTTTCCGAGCCGCCTTCGGTTTGCTGGAACCTATGACGAGGCGTGGGCGCATGATGTTGCTCCGTTTCTGCCGGACGACTTCAGCGATGAGTTCAACCAATGCGCACCTTCCGACCAGCAGATGCCGTATCCGAAGGGCGGGGAGCAGGTCATCCTGGAGGGCATGCTCAGGGGTGTTCCCAGGCTCTGCTTCCAGTTGCCTGACTTGGCGCCTTTGGAGGTCCGGATCCTGCGCACGGATTACAGCGTGGAGGTCGTGCCCGCGCCTGCAGACACTTTGTTCTTTGAATTGGAGAAGGACAGATTCAGCGCTGTCTGGCGCGCCCATGCGCCTTTGCGCCGCCGTATCCAGGAAATCGACACAGTTACGGTTGGCAAGGTTGACAGTGCCTGGTGGGATGCCCGGCGGCTGGGGCATGAGCAGGAGGGGGGGTGTGCCGGATGCGGCGACATGCCGCCCGAGGCGTTGCTGTCTCGGGAGATTTCGGAATGATCGTCCAGAAGCTGAATGCGTGGTGGCGCCGCTTGCCAAGCGAGGATGCCGCCCAGCGCGGTGCTGCGCAACGCGCACCGCTCTACATCAGGAGCGCGGGCCTCTGTTGCCCTGTTGGCTACGAGTTGGCGGCGGCACATGCTTGCATTGCTGCAGGGATGGATCACTTCCAGCACAGCCACTTTAAGACCCACACCGGGGAGCGGGTCTTGGTGGCAGCGATGCCTGAGCGTCGACTGTGGGGCGCCTCAAGGCTGGCCATCTGGCTGACGAAGGCCATGGAGGATTGCTTGAAGGGCAGGCCGGGACTGGATCCGAGCCGTGTTGCCCTGGTCTGGCTGGCGCCAGACCGGCCGGAGTATCCGCTCGAAGGCAATCAGTGGGATGCGACGTTCACCAGGGCCGTGGAGGCCTTGAACCTATCCTTTCACCCCGAATCAGGCGTACTGCCTCTCGGGCGTGCAGGTCTGTCTGATGCACTCGCGCAAGCACAACGGCTGTTGCAGACCCCTGAAGTCGATGCTGTCTTGCTGGCAGGGGTCGATAGCCTGATCGATGCCGCCACCATCAGCCGGCTGATGGGTGAGGAGCGCTTGCTGGTGCAGCAGAACTCTGACGGTTTCATTCCAGGCGAGGCTGCGGCGACCGTGCTGTTGCAGCAGGAAAGACCTGACCCTGCTGAGTCCGCCGTCTGCATCCTGGGACATGCCTCTTCGCAGGAGGAGGGCCGTGTGGATGGCAGTACGCCCAGCCGCGCGCAAGGTCTCACCCGAGCTTTGAGAGCCGCGTTGGCCGAGGCGGAATTGGACTACCGCGACCTGGACTTCCGCTGCAGTGACCAGAACGGCGAGGCCTTCTACTCACGAGAGGCTGCCAACGCCATGTCGCGCATCGCACCCTCTGGTGGCGACGCACTGGCCCTGCTGACCCTGTGCGACAGCCTGGGCGAGGTCGGTGCCGCCTTGGGGCCTGCGATGCTCGCCTATCTGTCGAGGAGCATGCTGCACCCGCTGTCGCCAGGGGCCTGCGGAGTTCTTCATCTTGCATCTGACGACGGGCGGCGTGCTGCCGTGGTTGTCGCCACCGTATAAGCGAGTCAGCAATGGAAACACATGTGTATGCCAACGGGAACGAGGTGTGCTCCAAGGCGGCGGATGGCGTCTCCCGGTGCGCCTTTCCTGATCCCTGCTGGAGTCCGCCGCCGCCAAGTGCCGGTCCGCAGTTGATCCCTTATCCCAACACAGCGCTGGCGTCCCAACTGCAGGAGGGAAGCTCCACGGTGTTCATCTGCGGAACACCGTTGGCGCTAAAGAACGTCAGCTTTCTCGCCAACAGTACGGGCAATGAACCCGCCACTATGGCCTTTGCCAAGGGGCGGCAGACAGGCGTCATCAAGGGCAAGGCCTACTTCACGGAGTGGTCTGGCAACGTCAAGGTGGAAGGGCTGAATGTTTGTCGGCACACCGACCCCATGACGCACAACCATCGGTGATCCTGCCATGGCAAGAGCAGCAAATGTGAAGCCCCGCAAGCGTGTGGGTGACAAGGGGGCGGGCGGTAAGCCACGCAAGGGAGCCCCGTCGGTTGGAAATACGGCGACGTTTCCCTATCTCGATTCCAAAGCCGTCAAGAAGTACTGCGGCAAGGAGAAGGAGCGCATCGAAGAGGCCTGCAAACCGGAGGATGACAATGCCAAAGCCCAGCGCCATGCCAAGCGCTCGGGCCCCTTGAGCAAGCTGAAGCTGCCCAAGCATACGGGTACTGGCAGCGGGGGCACCGCTTGGCTGGGCGACCATTGCGACTTCCTGATGTTCAAGCCGGGAAGTGCTGACGATCTCTTCAAGGAGATGAGCGAGTTGCCGGCCAAGGCAGCCGAGCAACTGGGCATGAAGGCGCTGGAGGCCGTGGAGCAGAAGGCCATTGATGCGCTGGAACGGGCCGTCAAGAAAAAGCTGGCAAAGATGGCGCTCAAGCAGGGCTTCATCCGGGTGGCTTCATTCCTGGGCGGACCGGTCGTCGGGATCGCTGTGAACGTGGCGATGACGGCGGATGCAGCCCGCGACCTGGCGAATGCCATCCACGAGTTTCCCGAGCTCAAGAAGGAGATCGAGAACGCTCGCCGAGCCATCGATACGGCGACTCAGAAGGTCAAGGAAATGGAGTCGCTGCTGGATCGCTACAAGGATCCGAAGACCGGCGCACTCAAGCGTGACGAGCTGGTGTCGGATGCGATGGAAGGCGCCGCTCGCACCAATGACTGCGTTACTGCGCGACGCTGCCAGTTGGTGCCCTATAACCAGACGGGCAGTGCCGAGGCATTGAAAGGCAAGGGCTGCTGTCCGGGGCAGACAGGTCACCATTTGCTGCCGGAGGCGATGTTCGACCATTGCAAGAACTACAACGGTTCGCAGCATGCCAATGCGCCTACGATGTGCGTGGAAGGGGCGACCAACAGCTTGGGGTCACATGGAAAGGCGCATAAGTCCTTACTCAATGTGCTTCATGACAAGCACAGGACAGTGCCGTTCGGGGGAGCGATGACGAAGGCTGACGCCATCGATGCAGGGGCGGAGTCTGTGCGGAAGACTTTCCCAGAATCCAGGTGCAGCGAGGCTTGCCTAAAGGCCCAGCTGAAGGATTTTTACGGCAAACTGAATTGCAGGCCCAAGAAAGAGTCGGGTATTGCAAAAAACCCAGTTAATACTGAAGGGGCTAGCTTGTGAGTGCTATTTACAAATTTGAAGAGTCATATTTCAAGCGTGCCTTCGACAATCGCTGGGTGTTTGATTGTGTGGTGCTGGATCGATACTCTGTTGGTTTCGTTTTGTTTGACAGGGTTGGGGAGGATAATGGGAATCGGGCTTTGTGCTTGGTAAATTTTGGTCCTGGCGCCAGCTTGGTGGGAAAGAAATACACGGGATTCCTTTTTCCGATGTTGGGGGCTGCTCCGAATTTGGGGAAAACCGCGGTGATGCTGGGTCGCGTCGATGGCGTTGCGGTGCTCGGCGATGCCGGTGATGGGATGCGTGCAGATATTCCGAATTCTGATGATGGCCCTCTTTCTACGGGCCCTAAGAGCCTTGGTACTATTGACGGGCGGCTATACGCTTGTGGGGCATGGCGGCACGTTTGCTACCTGGATGATGATCAGAAGTGGGTTTCCATTCGGGCTAATTTGACAGATCCTCCCGCGCAACGGGTGACGGATTATGGATTTGACGCAATCGCCGGCTTCCATGCCAACGATATCTACGCTGTAGGCGGTGAAGGCGATGTCTGGCGGTATGACGGCCAGCTATGGCGTCAATGTGCCGTTCCCACCAATATGTTGATGGAATCGGTGTGCTGTGCCGGCGATGGCAATGTCTATGTGGGCCTGCAATCCGGCGGTTTGATGAGGGGCCGCGAGGACAGCTGGGAGGTCATTCACGAAGACCGCATGAGCGTGCCCTTCAAGGACATTGTCTGGTACCAGGATCGGCTGTGGTGCACTTCCGAATACGGGCTGTGGACCTTGGATGCCAAGGGCCGGCTGGTGGATGCCGATGTGCTGCCCGAAGTCCGCGCCTGCGCCGGAAATCTGTCGGCGGCTGATGGCGTGATGCTGCTGGGTGGCCTCGGCGGCGCGGCAATCCTCGATGGCAAGGCCTGGCATCGGCTGTTTTGATACGCCGGGAATCTGCGAATAGCCCAAAAACAGGCAATGGATAACGAACTTCTTGAAAAGGCTTTCCGCATTCACCAGCGGCTGTGCAATCTTCCAAAGGATGAATCGGTCAAGGGGATGTACGGAAAGTCACCGCAAGGCAATTCAAATGCAACTGGCAATGCGTCCGACTTTGTAGTTGCTGAAGACACGTCCCGCTACGATGGCGTTGGATTTCAATTTGATAGAGGTGGCAGTCCCCGTCTTGTGCATCTTGGCGATCTGGTGGTTCACGGGGACCTTACCGGGAAGTGGCTTGCAAAAGTCGCTCGTGGTTTGGGCTGCAAGAAGCCGGTGCATGACCTGATCGTTGTCGGTAACTTGAAGGTCCTCGGGGATCTGTTTGACGATGTCGGGCTGGGGCTTTCGGTGTCGGGTGATGTGGCTTGCAACTTTCTGGATTCAGGGCGTGGTCACAAGGAAGTGCTTGGAAACTTGACGTCCATATTCGGCATCCTTGGTCGGGGGAACGATGGCGTACTCAAGGTTGGAGGCGTTGTTGATGCCCCGTATATTGTTGTCGATGATCAACAGATGCCCCGCACCGCTCAGTGTGAATATATCTACATTGAAGGTGCCGAAGGTTTCGATGCGGAGTCCGTCGGAATTGGGCACTGCACCGGTGCAAAGCATGGATGGGGATGGCACTACTACGAAGATCCGGAGAGTTACCTGAAGCCTGAGGTCTTGTCAGAAGACGACGGCTTTGATCCGTACGGCTTCTTCGATCTGGTGAAGTCCGGCCTGAATCCTTTTCTGTCGCCCAGCCCATGAGCGCCATGCCGCTCTCGACGTCGGTGATCGGCGCACTGGTCCAGCGCCACCTCCAGGACGCCGCCTTCTACTGGCAGCAACTCGACACCGCACCCCAAGAACCCGGCCTACGCGCCGAGCGCCTCCAGCATTTCGCAAGGCTCCTGGCCGCGCACCTGGAGGGGCTGACGGTGGCCGGCAGCGCCGCCTGGCCCGAAGCCCTGGCGGCCCTGCAGCGCTGGCGCAAGCCGGGCGAGGCTTTTGCGGCCAGCCATGTCGCACTGAATCTCGCTGACGCTGAAGCTCAGGCCGCGCTGCTGGTGCAGGTGGCTCGCTACCCAGATCTGCTGCTGCGTGGCCTGATCGGCGGCCTGATGGCGGCGGCGCCAGGCCCGGTGCAGCGCTTCAACGAGGCGGCGTGGGTCCTGATTGGCAGCGACGCCAAACCCGATCAGGTGCAACTGGTGGCCGCCTTGCGATCCTGCGCGCTGCGCGGCACCGAGGTTCCCCCAACAGTCATGGCGGCCGTCCTGACTCACACGACCCCTGCCGTGCGAGCGGCCGCGTGCCGGGCCAGCAAGGGCGCGGCCTCACTGCTGCCCCTGTTGCAGGACGGCGAGCTGTGCGTGCGTGCCGAGGCCGCCATCGCGCTGGGCACGCAGTCCACGGCCGCTGCCGACGTGCTCCTGCTGGCCGTGCTCGCGCAGGCGCAGGTCTGCCAGCAGGCCACCGGCTGGACGCGCACGCAAGCCCAGCGCCGCCTGGCTCGCTGGCTGCGCCATCTGGCCTGGCTGATGAACCCCACGGAGCAGCCTCACGAGGTGGCGTCCCTGCTGGGGCAGCTGCCCTTGCGCGAGGCCCTTCGCTTCACGCTCTTCCTGGGTGATCCGGCTCACCTGGGCTTCGTGCTGAAGGCGCTGGATGACGAGGAACAAGCCCGCTGGGCAGGCTTCGTCTGGCAGAGCCTCACCGGGGTGGACCTGATCGAGCAAGGCCTCACATCGCCCGAGCCACCCGTCGACCTGGACGCCGGGCTGACGCGAGCAAGGCAGGACGGTGACCAGGGACTGCCCCTGCCCGATGCCCAGGCCGTGCGAGCCCACCCCGTGAACGCCACGCTGGCGCTGCGGGCCGGGCATCGTGTTCTGCATGGGCAAGACCTGACCCCTGCCCGCCTGGCGACGCTGTTGCGCATCGAGTCCAACCAGCCGCAGCTGCTGCGCGCCGTGGCGGCGCAGGCCTGGAATGCCCTGGTTCGCCAGTCGCAGTCGCCGGAGACCGCCCTTCGCATCCAGTTGCGAGCCGGTGCCATCGCCTTGCTGGCCCAGGACCAAGCGCTCGCCAACCGCTCATGACCATGCAAACCCAAGCCCTCGATCCCTGGAACGACGCCCAGGCCCTGGCCACTCGCCTGGCCCGGCCGCAAGCCGAGCTGCTGGTGGCCCTTGGCGCCGAGTCCTGGTGCCAGAAGTGCGCAGCCCTGCGCCCCGCCTTTGAGGCGCTGTACGCGCATCAGTCCGATGCTGACCTGAGCTGGCTCTGGCTCGACCTCGAAGACCACGCCGAGTTCCTGGGCGACTTCGTCCCCGAAGACCTGCCCTTGCTGCTGCGCTGGCGGCAGGGGCGGCTGCAGCAGGTGGCGGTGCTGGAGGCCATCGACCCGGCGCCTGCGCCCGGCGCCGTGCCGGAGCGGCTGAGGGCGTTGCCCGTCAGCGCGGAACTGCCGGATCTGTGGGCGGCGTTCAGTGAGAGGAACTGGGCGGCTTGAGGACTGCGGAGCTCACGCGGATGAACACTCATGCAGGCAGATCGGCGCGCCGCATGAGGTGACGGGGCATGCCTTGATGGACGCCCAGGAGGACGCCCTGGGCATGAAGAACACACCGAGTCGAACGACCACGCTGGGTGAGCTCGAAGACGCGGTGCCGCAGCGCCTTGACGGACCGAGCCGGCATCCAGGCTTGCACAGGGGTGAAAGCAAGACCTGGCCCCGGCCGCGGCGCCTTTCGCTCAGGCGTCGTCGGGGCCTCGCCGCTGCTCCTGTGCCGGCCAAAGGCCATGCGGCCTCACCCGCATCGTGCCGACCATCGTCAGCGCGATCAACAATGGCCGGAGCACGCCGGCATCCAGGCGGCCGTCGCTCCAGGTCTGCAGCGGGCCGGCGATGTAGCGCAGGGCCTCGGGCAGGCCGGCCAGGATGAGGGCGCCCAGCAGCACGCCCGGCAGGTGGCCCATGCCGCCGAACACGACCATCGCGACGATGAGGATGGATTCCTGCAGGGTGAAGGACTCCGGCGAGATGAAGCCCTGGAAGGAGGAGAACAGGGCGCCGGCCACGCCGCCGAAGCCCGCGCCCACCGCGAAGGCCAGCAGCTTGAGCTGGCTCGTGGGCAGGCCCATGGCCTCGGCCGCGACCTCGTCCTCGCGGATGGCCATCCAGGCGCGGCCGATGCGCGAGCGCTGCAGCCGGTGGCAGGCCAACAGGGTGGCCAGGGTCAGGGCCAGGAAGAGGTAGGCGTGCTGGGTCACGGGGGCGATCTCGTGGCCGCCCAGCTGGAGCGGCTGGCTGAGATCCAGGCCGAAGACACGCAGGGAACCGACCGGCCCGATGCCGCGCGCGCCATTGGTGATATTGACGGGGTCGGCTCCCAGGTTGTTGATCAGCAGGCGGAGCACTTCGCCAAAGCCCAGGGTCACGACGGCCAGGTAATCACCGCGCAGCCGCAGCGTGGGCGCGCCCAGCAGCAAGCCCAGCAAGGCCGCCACGACGCCGGCCAGGGGCACCGTCAGCCACCAGGCGGTGGCAAAGCCCTCGCCGGACAGGGCGGCCGCCCAGGCGAAATGCTCGCTCAGCTGGGCCGAATTCAGCAGCGCGCACAGGTAGGCGCCCATCG
This sequence comes from Mitsuaria sp. WAJ17, assembly GCF_014174515.1. Classification (GTDB taxonomy): domain Bacteria; phylum Pseudomonadota; class Gammaproteobacteria; order Burkholderiales; family Burkholderiaceae_C; genus Roseateles_B. The sequence continues at coordinate 34,508 of NZ_JACJUG010000033.1, read as the reverse complement.
CATAGAAGGCCACATAGCCCAGGTCCAGCAGCCCGGCATAGCCCACCACCACATTCATGCCAAGCGCCAGCATCACGTAGAGGAGGCAGAGGTCCAGGCTGCGCACCCAGTGGCTGCCCGCCGCCTGCAGGCATAGGGGCAGGGTCAGCAGCAGGGCGGCGAGGCCCAGCAGTCGAGCCGGCGAGCGAAGCGCCTGCATTCAGGGCACCGCCCGGAGTCGTCGCATGCGGCCGGCAAGACCTGACCCCTGCCGGGCGGCCAAGGGGCTGTCAGCGGCTCTGGGGCTAAGGCAGGGGAGGGTAGTCATGGCGGGCCTCGTCGGGGCATGGAACGCGCCGTGAAGGGTAGACTTGCGCGCCATCGGCATCAACGCATTGGCGCTCCGTTCCACGCGGAACAAAACGCTGCAGTCCGGCGCCCGGCGCGGGTGCTGCAATCGCGCGGAGCAATCGAAGCAAGGTCGGGGGTGCGATGGACAAGCTGAGTGGCCTGCTGGCCTTTGTGCGGGCGGCCGAGCGCGGCAGCTTCGTGGCCGCGGGGCGGGAGCTGGCGGTGTCGGCTTCGGCGGTGGGCAAGGCCGTGGCCAAGCTCGAGGAGGAACTGGGCGTGCGCCTGATGCATCGCAGCACCCGCAGCGTGCAGCTGACCGAGGAAGGCCGGCAGTTCCACGAGCGCTGCCGGCGCATCCTCGAGGACCTGGACGACGCCCGCGCCCAGCTCAGCCAGACGGTGGCGAGCCCGCGCGGTCGGCTGCGGGTCAGTGCGCCCATCGTGGGCCATCACCTCCTGATGCCCTTGCTGCCCGGTTTTCTCTCCGCCTATCCCGAGGTGGAGCTGGACCTGGTCTTCACCGACCGGACGGTGGACCTGATCGAGGAATCCGTTGATGTGGTGATCCGCAGCGGAGAGCTGCCGGACTCACGCCTTGTGTCCCGGCCCCTGAGTGCCTTTCGGCTGCTGCTGTGCGCCTCGCCCGCCTACCTGGCTGACCGCCCGGCGCCAAAGACGGTGGCGGAGCTGCAGGCGCATGTGGCGGTGCGCTTCAGACACCCCAACACGGGCAAGTTGCTGGACTGGCCGTTGCCGCCCGGCAGCCAGGACATGAACGCCCGGCTGAGGACCGTCCTGGCCTGCAACAACATCGAGGCGCTGAAGAGCGCCGCCCTGCGGGGGGCGGGCATCGCGTGCATGCCGGATTTTCTCGTCCGCGATGAGCTGGCGGATGGGCGCCTGCAGGAGGTGCTGGCGGGGCAGGTGTGCATGTCCGGCCGCTTCAATGCGCTCTGGGCGACCAGCCGCCAGCTTTCTCCCAAGGTCCGGGCCTTTGTGGACTGGCTGGCTGGCGCCCTGTGAGGGGCCGCCGCGCCAGCCTCAGTTGGGCAGGGACACCCGGTACACCTGGCCCTGGTAGCTCAGCAGCGCGGCGCCGGTGCTGAAGGTGACGGACCCGGCGGCCGCCCCCATGATCAGCGTCTTGGTGCCGGTGGAAGCCTTCCACGCATAGGTGGCATCGCCTTCCGAGAAGATGACATGGCCCTGGCCCGTCCAGAACTGGCTCCAAAGGGTCGATGGCGCGCTCACATTCGCGGCTGGGCCCGCTTGGCGCAGGTTCAGGGCCTTGTACGAGCGGCTGGACGCATCCAACTGCTCACGCCAGACCAGCAAGTCCTGGTCGAGCTGCAGGGCGCTGGCCTTGTCGCTGAGCGTGCGGATCTCCAGCGTGCTGAGCCGGACGCACTTGAGCGCGCCCTGGCTGGTTGCCGGCGTACCGCGGGCAATCCAGCAGATGTCGTCATTGCCGGAGGCCGAGGCCCATTGGGCAGCCGGGCCCAGGTCAAGGCCGCCCGGGCTCTGCAGCGAGTCGTCGGCCAGCTTCCATTGGTAGAGCCTGGCCTTGCCTTGCTCATCCTCGAGGAGGGCCCAGACCTCGTCGCTGGCGGGCAGGCGCCGGATCGCGACCGTGCCAAAGGCGCGCGTCAGACCGGCGGGCAGGGCCTTTTGGCGCAGCTGTGATGTGTCCAGGCGGTAGCTCAGCAGGGCCTGATTCGGGTACTCCGAGGTCCAGGCCACCAGGTTGCCGGACACCTGGAGGCCACTGTCGGTCACGCGGTCGGTGAGTTGCACGCCGCGACCGCTCGCCCGGCTCAGGTTGCTGCGCACGCCCTGGCCAGACCAGTCGAGGATGCAGTTGTCGGCGACAAGCTGGCAGCCTGCCGTGCCGTTCGTTTCGCCCAGCACGTGACCCGGCGTGGACTTGAGCGTCATGACGCTGACACCGCCGGAGCCCGGGAGGTCCGTGGCAGCCAGGGTGCTCAGGTTCACCCGACGCACGGTGCCGCCTGCACTGGTGAGCTCGGGGTCCGTGTACCAGAAATAGCTGGCATCGGCGGCCAGCAGGGTGGCCGACGGCCTGGGCAGGCTGGTCAGCGGTGGCAGCGCCAGGCGGGCCTCTTGGACGACGACGATGTCCCGGGTCAGGTAGGTCCTGCCGTCCAGCGCGTCCCGGGCGGAGACCGTCAGCGTATAGCGCCCGGCAGGCAGGCCGGCCACCGAGATCGGGGTGGAGAAGGTCTCGCCCACGCCGGCCTGGGTGTAGACCACCTGGTCGCCCAGCTTCACTTCGACCTTGACCTCGCTGTGGGCCTGCTCGCGCTTCCCGTTGAGCGTGAAGCTGTCGAAGACAAAGGCACCGGCCGCAGGCGCGGTGAGGGTGACCAGCGGATTCACCTGCGCGACGACCTGCACCGTACGGCTGGCGCCGGACTTGTCCCGCGCGTGGAGGTCCAGGGTGACCATGCCGCTGCCGGTCTGGTCGGCACTCACAGGAAAGAGATAGCTGGTGTAAGGGCCCGGGCACACCGTGCTTTCACCGCAGGCGTTCGGCGCGGTCAGCTCGCTCAGGACCTTGCCCTGGTAGGACAGCGTCAACCTGTCTACGCCGTAGACCGACTGCGCCTCCACCAGGATGGTGGTGCTCCCGTGATACCACACATAAGGCCGGCTCAGCTTGATGCTGGGGGTCTTGACCTGGACCTGGCGCTCCACCTGCGCACTGATGCCGTTGCCGTAATCCAGGCGGGCCTGGATCAGGTGAGGCCCGTCCGTCTGGTAGCTGGCGTCCCAGGTGACAAGTCCGGCGTCATCCTGCTTGCCTTGGCCGAGCTGATTGCTGTCGACGTACCAGGTCACCTTGTTGAAGTTCACCTTGCGGCTCAGGCGCAGTTGCACCGGGCCGCCCAGCGGCTCGGGCTGGTCCAGGGTGATGCCGAGGGCCGGGGCGCTCTGCACGTCCAGGGGCCTGGTCAGGCGGGACTCACCGCCCTTGCCGTCACTCACCCGCATGACCACGCTGTAGCGGCCAGCTGTGTCCGGGATCAGGTAGCTCAGGCCGGGGGCGCTCGTGCCCAGTTGCACCGTGCTGCCCGCCGGGCGTTCCGTGACCGACCATTCGAAGCTCAGCGGATCGTTGTCAGCGTCGGTGCTGCTCCGGCCGTCCAGGACGACGGGGTCTCCGGTGTACACGGTCGGGGCCACGTCGGCCATGCGTGCCACCGGCGCCGCATTGGCGGGCGCGGGGCTGCCACCACCGCCGCCGCAGGCTGCCAGCAGCATCGACAGGGCCAGCAGCAGGGGCGGGCCGCCCAGCATCTTGAGTTTTCTTGACATCGTTGTTGAATCTCCCTTGAGTTCGCAGAATTCCTGTGCCTCTGAGCCTGGGCGGGCTGCATGCTAGGCCCCAGGAACACTGGACGGCAATCCCCCTCTGGCGAGGGGCGATCACCGCACGTGCATGGCGCGGCACCCGCCCCTCGCCCGCCATCGCGGGCCGCGGCGACGAGTGCGCCCTCCGCGCCGAGTGCGGCCCCTGCGGCTCGGATGGTGCTTGGGTCACCCGAGCCGCCTGGAAATGAAAGCCTTGATGACGAGATGTGACCAGACGTCACAAGCGCGGCGGCGTCAGCCCTCGGGTCACTATGATGCCGGCCACCGAAAGACTCGATGATCCGGGGAGGCGCCGTGTCGGAGCCGGGGCATCGGCTACACCCTCCCTCTGCCTCGCCTCCGGGCCCTTGCGACGGCGGCGACCCATTCCAGGCCGCACGCCATGATTCCAGACACGATCCCGGGCCCTTCACCGGACCTGTCGTTGCTCGCCTTCCTCGGTCGCCTTGCTCGCCCCGCCCTCGGCCAGCCGCAGCGCCTGGACCACCGCCCGAGCCGCCTGCCACGCCGCCCCCCTGCCGTTCATGCCCGCCAGCATGGGTTCCCGGGCATGGCAGGGTACAGGGTGCCGCTGACGACAGGCGCTGGCACACAGACGGCCCGACGCGCCCGCCCTGATTGAATCCGGCTCCACTTCCGCTGAAGCACTTCCTTGTTCACGTTGATTTCCATGAAGACCACGACCGTCACCCTTGGCCTTGCCCTGCTCCTGAGTCACGCCATGATCGGCAGCGCCCAGGCCCAGAAGCTGCCGCCCGCCCTGGCCCGGCTGCAGCAGCAGGTCGGCCCGCTGGACTACGCCCGTGACGTCCAACCCCTGCTGGCCGCTCTCAACGGGCGCGAGAGTGAGCAGCAGCAATGGGCGGCGTTGAAGCTGCTGAGCAGCCTGCTGGACCGCGACGCGCGCCAGCCCGTGGAGATCACCACGCCCCTGCGCCCGGCGCTGGCCGCGCAGCTCCTCGCCTTTGCGCGCCAGGAGCGTTTCAGCGCAATGAAGCGCGATGACGCCCTGATGCTGCTGCGCGAGATCCAGGCCGATGCCGCCTCGCTGGCCGAAGGCATCCAGTTGGCCGAGGCAGAGTCCGCCAAGGGGCGTCCGCATTTCGGCAACACCGCGCGCCTGCTGCGCCTGCACCAGGAGCGCATGGGCGCCGCTGGAGCGGGTCGAGCGGTCGATAGGGCTGAGCCTGCCCCGGCCGCCACGACCAGTGCCGCGGCGCCAGCGCCCCGGGACTTCCACAGCCAGATGGTGGCCGCGCAGCAGGCCATGTCGGCCCAGGACTATCCACGGGTGATGCAGCTGGTGCAGGGGCTCGAAGCCGACCTCAAGCGTCGCGACCCGGGCTTCGCCGAGAAGGAGGAATGGGCCTGGGTGCTGGACTTCAAACGCTTCACCCTCTACGAGACCGGCCGCATTCCCGAGGCCCTGGCGAGTTGCCGCCTGGCGGTGCAGAAGCTCATCGGTTCCGCGGACTGGGCCTATCTGGAGAGCTACAACATCGTGCGTTCCACGCGCCGGGCCTGCCATAACATGCTGGCGCACGAGGGCATGGAGAAGGCCCGCTCGCTGGCCGAGCTGCAGGAGGCCATCGAGCACATCGACGCCGTCTTCGACATCGGCTCGCCCATCGAGGACGAGGGCGTGCACGACGCCTTCTTCGAGACACGGCTGCGGGTCTATCTCAAGGCTGCGGCCTGGGACCCAAAGGGCTACCGCGAGCCCCTGCTCCAGGCCCTGAGCGAGGCGCAGCGTCGCGAGGTGGCGCTGCCCGAGGACTGGCCCGAGCTGGACACCCTGCGCCGCTCGGCCGACTATCAGCGCTACCGCAAGGCCCATGCGGCGGCGCAGGACTGAACTGCCGCCTCAGGCGTTCCCCATTCTTCAAGAAACCCGATACCGCCCATGAAGCACCACCGCCTCCACCTCCTCTCCTGGTTGGCCGCCCTGGCCCTGCCCACCCATGCCGCCTTTGCCGCCCCGCAAGGGGACTGCGCGCTGCTGGCCCGCGACGAGGTCCGCGCCCAGCTGGGCGGCGCCTACACCTTGCTGAGCCACGATCCCGCTGGCATGTGCAGCTGGAGCAGCGGCGCCATGGGCACCTTGATGCTCAACCTCATCCGCCGGCCTGTGGCCCAGGAGGCCTCGCAGGTCTTCGATGCCCACCTGGCCGCGGGCCGCGACACCGGGCAGCAGCCCATGGACGCACCGGGGCTGGGGCAGCGGGCCGGCTTCCTCGTGTCTGCGCCTGACGCCCCCATGCAGAGCCTGAGCCTGATCATCCAGGACCAGACGGACACCCTGACGCTGATGCTCTATGGCGCCAGCGCCAGCTCGGAGGACACCCGCCAGGCCCTGGCCACGCTGGGGCGCCAGGCCCTGGCGCGCCGGGCGCGGGCGGACCAGAGCTTCGGCCGCTGCGAGTGGTTCACGCCGGCCCAGGCCGAATCCCTGCTCGGCGCCAGGCCTCAGATCCACCGCATGGGAGCCCTGCACTGCTCGGCCAGCGTCGGCAGCAGCTCGGCCGCCCTGGTGGCCATGAGCAGCCCGGGGGCCTCTCTCGAGGTGCTGAAGAACATGAAGGCGGGCACCGCAGACTCCTGCCAGCAGGTGGACCTGCCCGAGCTGGGCGAAGGCGCCTTTGCTCAGCACCATTGCGCAGCGCCAGGCAATCTGGCCCTGAGCGTGTACCTGCTGGTGGGCAAGCGGCAGGTCAACTGGGTGCTGAATCCCGGCACGCGGCCCGCCGGCGCCGAGGAGCTCAAGGCCCTGCTGCCGGTGATCCAGGCCTCACGCCCGCACGCAGAGAGCCTGAATCCCTGAGCCGCATGGCGTAGAGTGGCGGCCTCACTGCCGCCTTGCCATGAAGATCCTCTCGCTCAACACCGGTCGCGTTCAAGCCCTGCTCATCGAGGGCCAGTCCCATGCCAGCGGCATCCGCAAGGCGCCCCGCGAGGGCCGGGTGGCAGTGGCGCCCCTGGGCCTGGAGGGCGACGAACAGGCCGAACTCAGCGTGCACGGTGGCCTGAGCAAGGCGGTCTATGCCTACCCGCAGGAGCATTACGCCTTCTGGCAGACGGTGCGGGGCCAGGCCCAGGTCGCCCGCTGGAACGAAAGCCTGGCGCCGGGCGCGCTGGGCGAGAACCTCACGCTGCAGGGCCTGCTGGAGAAGGACGTCTGGGTGGGCGACGTGCTGCGCTTCGCCGACTGTGAGCTGGCCGTCAGCGAGCCGCGCCAGCCTTGCTTCAAGTTCAACGCCGTGATGGGCTTCAATCAGGCCGCCAAGCTGATGAGTCAGAGCGGCTGGTGCGGCTTCTACCTGGCCGTGCTCAGGCCCGGCAGTCTGCAGGCTGGGGAGGCCTTCGAGCTGGTGCCGGGCCCGCGCGAGGTCAACATCGCCGAGTTGTTCCGGGCCAAGATGCGGCGCGGCTGAGACCGCCGCGCCGCTGCCCGCCGTCAGGCCAGGGCCGGATAGTCCGTGTAGCCCTGCGCGCCGCCGCCATACAGCGTGGCGCGGTCCACCTTGGCCAGTTCGGCATTGAGGCGCAGGCGCCGCACCAGGTCTGGGTTGCTGATGAAGTCCCGGCCGAAGGCGACGAGGTCCGCCTGCCCCTCGGCGACGGCCGTCATTGCCATCTCGCGGCTGTAGCCGTTGTTGACCATCCAGGCTCCCTTGAAGCGCTGGTGCAGGGCGGCGAAGTCGAAGGGGGCGATGTCCCGGGCGCCGCCCGTCATGCCCTCGATCACATGCAGGAAGGCCAGGTTCAGGGGCGCAAGTTGCTCGATCGCGTGGTTGAAGAGGGCCTGGGCCTGGCTGTCCTGGCCGGCGTCGTTGACCGGCGTGACGGGGCTCAGGCGCAGGCCGGTGCGGCCGGCGCCGATGGCCTGGCTCACGGCCGTCATGACCTCGACCAGGAAGCGCGTGCGGTTCTCGATGGAGCCACCGTAGGCATCCGTCCGGTCGTTGATGCTGTCGCGCAGGAACTGGTCGATCAGATAGCCGTTGGCGCCGTGCACCTCCACGGCGTCGAAGCCGGCCTCCATGGCGCAGCGGGCCGCATGGGCGAACTGAGCCACCACGCCGGGGATCTCCTCGGTGCGTAGCGCACGGGCCGGGGTCACGGGTTCCAGGCCGCGGGCGGTGAAGGTCTTGGCCTGAATGGGCCGCGCCGTGGAGGACACCGGTTCGCCGCCGCCCGGCTGGAAGTCCGCGTGCGAGATCCGACCCACATGCCACAGCTGCACGGCGATCTTGCCGCCCTCGGCGTGCACGGCGTCGGTGACCTTCTTCCAGGCCTGGACCTGCTCGGGGCTGTGGATGCCCGGGGTGTCCAGGTAGCCCTGGCCCTCGGGGCTGACCTGCGCGCCCTCGGTGATGATGAGGCCGGCACTGGCGCGCTGGCGGTAGTACTCGATGGCCAGCGGGCCGGGCTTCAGGCCCACGGAGCGGCTGCGCGTGAGCGGGGCCATGACGATGCGGTTGGCGAGTTCGAGATCGCCGACGCGAAGGGGATCGAAGAGATTGGGCATTGGACTTTTGGCGCGGCATGCGGCCGCAAGGAGGAGGAACGTGCCGCAAGCGTAGCCAAAGTGACGGCAGGCCGCCTGCCACGCCGGCGACAGCGCCCGCGGCGCTCCGGGCTTGGGCTGGCGCGCTGCAGCGCCGCCGCCGCTGTGCTAGGGCCCGCTCCAGATGCGTGAACAGGTCCTAGGTGTCGCGGCGGCCCCTTGCTACAGTGCGCACATGCTCGCCTACCGACACGCTTTCCATGCCGGCAACCACGCCGACGTTCTCAAACACCTGGTGCTGGCCCGCGTCCTGCGCTACCTGGGCGAAAAGGACAAGCCCTACACCCTGGTCGATACCCATGCCGGCGCCGGCGGCTATTCCGTCGAGGGGCGCTACGCCCAGAAGAATGCCGAGTACGGCAGCGGCATCGCCCGCCTCTGGGACCGCAAGGACCTGCCCGAGCCCCTGGCGGCCTACGTCAAGCTGGTCAAGGACTTCAACCCGGACGGGCAACTGCGCCAGTACCCCGGCTCGCCGGCTGTCGCCAACCTGCTGATGCGGGAGAGCGATCGCCTGCGCGTCTACGAGCTGCACCCCACCGACCACCGCATTCTGGCCAGCTACCTCGAGACGCGGCCCAACACCCAGGTGGCCGACACGGACGGCTTCGCCTCGCTCAAGGGCGAGCTGCCGCCGCCGTCGCGCCGCGGCGCGGTGCTGATGGACCCGCCCTACGAAATCAAGACCGACTACGGCAAGGTGCTGACCGCCCTGCGCGAGGGCCTGCAACGCTTTGCCGACGGCGTCTACATGATCTGGTACCCGCAGCTGCAGACCCTGGAGTCGGCCCAGCTGGCCACGCGCCTCAAGGCCGCGGCCGATGCCGCCGCCAAGAAGGGCTGGCTGCATGTGCGCCTGACCGTCGCCCAGCCCGACGAACGTGGTTTCGGCATGCTGGGCAGCGGCATGTTTGTGGCCAACCCGCCCTTCACCCTGCATGACGAGCTGCAGGAGTGCCTGCCCTATCTCGTCGAGCACCTGGGCCAGTACGACGGCGCGAACTTCGTGCTGGAGCAGCGGGCCAGCTGAGGTCCTGCCGATGGGCTGCTCCGGCGGTCCGCCAAGAATGCAAAAGGGGGCCGAGGCCCCCTTTGCTGTCGGTGCGCTGTTGGTGCGGCGGGATCAGCGGATGCCCTGCTCGCAATTCATCGGCAGCTTCTTCGGCTGGACCTCGCCCTGGATCTCGCAGACCCACAGCAGGCTGCCGTCCTTCTGCACCTCGGGCAGCAGGTTCAGCGTGGATTTGCCCAGGGCGATGGACAGGGTCATGTTCTCACTGTTGAGGCTCAGCCGCGCGCCGGAGGGCAGGGTGCTGCTGATGCCGACCTCCTCGAGCGTGTCGGGCACCGTCTCCTGCGCCTGATAGAAGGCGGACAGCGCCTGGCGGGCCGGCGCGCTGTCCGTCAGCGCTGTGGCGGCCTTAGCCACGAGCTGGTACTCCTGGTACTTGGGCAGCGCGATGGCCGCCAGCACGCCGATGATGTAGACCATCATCAGCAGGCCGAAGCCGGCACCCAGGCGGCCGGCATAAGGCACGAAGACGGCCAGCAGATAGGCCAGCGGGTTGCGGGATGGCACCTTGGTGTCCGGCAGTACGCGGGCAACGCGCTTGGTGTGCCAGGGGTAGGCCGCGCAGAGCTCGTGGAAGGACATCCAGAAGCCGTGGGTCTCGCGCAGCTGGCGGAGGTAGCTCGGCAGGTCCAGGTCGCGCCAGCGCTGCGAGCCGGCGGCCAGCGCGGCCAGGGCCCGGGCCGCGCCCTCGGGGGCGTTGCAGCAGGCGGCACCGTGGCGGTCGCAGGTGTACTCGCGGGCCCGCGAATAGGCCGCGCCCAGCAGGGGCAGCCAGAGCACCGGCCAGCGCAAGACCTGACCCTGCAAGTGCTTCATGCGCAGATGGCCCAGCTCATGGCCCAGGTAGAAGCGCACGCCGTCCTCGTGCTGAGCCATAGCCTCCAGCGTGCCGCTCAGCAGCACCACGTACTGGGTGCCCAGGAATCGCGTGGCAAAGGCGTTGAGCATGCCGTCGCCGTTGAGCACATAGGCGCGCGGGAGCTGGGCGATGTCCAGGCGGCGGCAGCAGTCCTCGAATTGTTCCCAGAGGTCGGGGAACTGGTTGGCCGTCAGCTCGACGCCGTTGCCCTTGATGTAGGAGATCAGCGCCGACTGCGCAAAGACATAGACCAGGAAGGCCAGCAGCAGGCCGATCAGGGCGGTGCCGTAGGTGCCGGCGATGAGCGCCAGCCAGACAAGGACCCCCAGCACGAGGGTGATGAGACCCAGGATGCGTTCCTTGGGGTAGACGAGTTCTTTCATGGGACTTCCGTTGGTGCCGGGCTCCGCAAGGAAGCGTGGCGTTGATGCAGGGCGGCCGTCTCGGCGCCCGGGCCGCGATTGTGCCCAGGCGCCACGCTGCGGCCGTCCCTCCGATGGGGGGAATCGCCGGATTTCAGCAGCGCCAGACGGGCGATACGCAAAGCCGCAGGCCGGCGGCCCAAGCCCGGTCCTGCTAGGCTGCGCCTCTTCCGTATCCGATCTTGCGAGGCGCATCTTGAGCAGCAATGGCAGCCTTCCCCTGCGGCACTTCCTGCTGGCCCTGGCCGTGGTGGCCATCTGGGGCAGCAATTTCGTGGTGATTCGGCTGGGGCTCAATGCTTTTCCGCCGCTCCTCTTCGCCACGCTGCGCTTTTCGCTGGCGGTGATCCCGGCCATCTTCTTCCTGCCGCGGCCCGAGGTGCCCTGGCGCAATCTGGCGGCCTACGGGGCCCTGGTGGGCGTGGGGCAGTTCGGCCTGCTCTACCTGGCCATGGGCTCGCAGATCTCGCCGGGCCTGGCCTCCCTGGTGATCCAGACCCAGGTCTTCTTCACCCTGCTGCTGGCCATGCGCATCACCCACGAGCCGGTGCGGGGCTTCCAGTGGCTGGCCCTGGGCCTGGCGGCCTGCGGTTTGGCCGTCATCGCCAGCCACACCGACAGCAGCACCACCGTGCTGGGCCTGGGCATGATCCTGCTGGCGGCCTTCAGCTGGGCCAGTGGCAATGTCGTCGGCAAGAAGGCCGGGCGCGTGAACATGCTGGCCTATGTGGTCTGGAGCAGCGTGTTCGCGGCGCCGCCCCTGCTGCTGATGTCCCTGGTCTTCGAGGGCCCGGCCCGCATCGGCGAAGGGCTCAGCCACGCCGGCTGGGGCGCCTGGGGGGCGGTGGCCTGGCAGGCCTTCGCCAACACCCTCTTCGGCTACGGTGTGTGGAGCTGGCTGCTGTCGCGCCATGCGGCCTCGCAGATCGTGCCCATGGCCCTGCTGGTGCCGGTCTTCGGCATGAGTACGGCCGCCTGGTACTTGGATGAGCCCCTGCCGGCGTGGAAGCTCATGGCGGCGGCCCTGGTGCTCAGCGGCCTGGCCCTCAACCTGCTGTGGCCCCTGCGGCCCTGGGCGAAGGCGGGAAACGAGCTGGCAACCAAGGGCTGATCTACCTCCCCGTGCCGACGCTGCGGCGTATGCTCCACAGCCATGGAAGTCTCCCGTCGTGCGCTGCTGAGCCTGTTCGCCCCTCTGACTCTGACCCTGCCCGTCCGGGCGGCCGAGCCCCGTGTCAATCTGTGGGTAGAGTTGCGCTGGGTGGACAGCCGCGTGAGCCAGGCGGCCATCGCCGGCGTGCGTGACGGCGCGGTAGTGGTGGGCACGGGCGGCTCGGTCTCACCCCGCGGCGCCATCGTGCTCAGCACTGAGCAACAGTCCGCCCAGGGGCAGCTGCTGCAGCGCCTGACGGTGCTCAATGGCTTCCGGGCCTCGGTGCAGCTGGGGGAGCTCACGCCCCTGCAGTGGCTGGACATGAGTGTGCCGGTGGCCCTGGGCTCGACGGCCCAAGGGCCTTCGCGGGAGGCGGGCCGCGCCCAGTTGCGCCAGGGCTATGTCGAGCAGGTGCGCGGCTTCAGCCTGGAGCCGCACTGGCCCGGCGGGCGGGAAGCCGTGCGGGTGACGCTGCGTGCGCAAGACCTGACCCCCAGCGAGGCCGGCGCCAGCCAGCCCCCTGTGCGCACCGAGCTGGAGTCCACGGCCCTGGTCCCCCTGGACGAGTGGGTGCCCGTGGCCCGCAGCGGCGGCCAGCTGCGGCGCAGCGAGCGCGGCACCTATAGCACCCGCGATGCCGAGTCCGTCAGCAGCCGCGAGCTGCAGGTCCGCATCCAGGTAGCGCCCTGAGTCCCGGGGCGTTTGTTTCGGTTAATTGGTATTTAAGTGGCATCTGATTTGCGCTAGGCTGCGAGCTCTTGCGTGAAAGGATCGCCATGCTCAAGTCCCTTCGGCCCCGCCGCCTGTGCCGCAGCCTGTGCCTGCTGCTGGTGGCGGGCCTTGTCGCCTCCGCCTGGGCCGATCCGCAGCCGGCACCGCCGCCGCCCGAGGGCCTGTTCAAGCCCGGTGCCCTGGACTTCGAGCCCACCAGCGGCAAGGTGCTGGGCCTCTATGTGGCCAACTGGGAGCCGCCCAGCCGCGTGGCGGCCCTGCCCGCGGGCAGCCTGACGCATGTGCTCTATGCCTTCCTGCGCGCCTGCGGTCCCGGGCAGCTGCCCAAGGACGCCCCCAAGTGCGAGGGGCGACCCGACCATGCCCTGGGCTGGGGGGCCGTCGATGCCCGCTTCGACGCTGCATTCGCCACCCTGAAGGCGCGCGCCCCGCAGGTGAAGGTGCTGGCCTCCGTGGGCGGCTGGGGCGGCTCCGACCCCTTCTTCCATTTCGCCAACGAGGCGCCGCGCCGCGCCGTCTTCGTGGCCTCGGCCCTGCAGTTCCTGCGCGAGCACCCGGCCTTTGACGGGATCGACATCGACTGGGAGCACCCCGGCGGCAATGGCAGCGCCAACGGCGTCGCCCTGGGCAGCCCGGCGGACGGCCAGGGCTTTGCCGACCTCATGCAGGCGCTGCGCGCCGGCCTGGACCGCCTGACGGCCGAGACCGGCCGGCTCTATCAGCTGACCGTGGCCGTCAACCCCATCCAGCAGATCACCCGGCGCATCGACTACCGCCGCGCGGCGCCGTCCCTGGACCTGGTCTTCATGATGAGCTACGACTACCACGGTGGCTGGTCCGAGCGCCTGGGGCATCACAGCGCGCTGCGCGGCTCGGCGCCGGATTCGGACGACAGCCTGACGCAGTCCGTGCAGAACCTTGTCGAGGCGGGCGTGCCCCGGACCAAGCTGGTCGCCGGCGTGGCCATGTACGGGCGCGGCTTCAGCGGCGTTCGCGAGCCGCGGCACGGGGCCGGCAAGACGGGCGCCTTCCCGGGGGGGGACGGTTCCATGGGATGGGCCGCGCTTGCCGGGCGTTATTTTGATGTACAGGGTCGGCCCCGGCATGGCTACCAGGTGCTGTTCGATCCCCTCACCCAGGCTTATGCCCTCTACCAGCCGCGCCTGCAGCTGTGGATGGGCTATGACGATCCGCGCGCCGTGCTGGCCAAAGGGCAGTTCGTGCGCGAGCAGGGCCTGGCGGGACTCTTCGCCTGGGAGTGGAGCCAGGACAACGGCGCCCTGCTCAATGCCATGAATAGGGGCCTGGGGCATCCGGTGCTGCCCTGAGCCAGGTCAAGGCGCGGGCGTCCGGCCGTCAGGAAGATGGGGTGCGAACCCGCACGGAGTCCTCCCCATGACACGCATCCTGATCCTGCAAGGTCATCCTGATGCCGATGCACCGCACCTCTGCCATGCGCTGGCCGAGTCCTACGCAGCGGGGGCCCGCCTGGACTTCCCCCTGCTGTGTTCCCAGCAGGATTGGGAGCACGGCGAGCTGCCAGCGGGGCTGCGCCAGGCGCAGGAGGACATCGCCTGGGCCCAGCACCTGCTGATCGTCTTCCCCCTATGGCTGGGCGAGATGCCGGCGCTGCTGAAGGGCTTCCTGGAGCAGGTGGCGCGGCCCGGCTTCGCCTTCAAGGCCGAGGGTGGCAACCCCTTCGGCCGCAAGGGCCTGCAGGGCCGCTCGGCCCGCGTGCTGGTCACCATGGGCATGCCGGCCCTGGTCTACCGCTACTACTTCCGGGCCCACAGCCTCAAGTCCCTGGAGCGCAACATCCTGGGCTTCGTGGGCATCGCGCCCATCCACGAGACGCTGGTCGGCCTGGTGGGCCAGATGAAGGCCGGGCAGGTGCAGGCCCTGCAGGAGAAGCTGCGCCGGCTGGGGCTACGTGCGGCCTGAGCCGATTCACTGCCACCAGCGCAGCCAGCGGCTGCGCAGGGCCTGGCGCCAGTTGACGCGCGTGAAGAGCCACACCCCCAGCAGCAGCAGGCATTGGCTGACGACGAAGTAGATCCCCCCGGCCAGGCCGCTGAGCTGCAGTTCCAGCTGGCGTCCTGCATAGGCGCCGCCGATCACGGCGACCGTGTAGCTGATGAATCGCCCCACGAAGAAGGGCCAGGCCAGCAGGCGCAGCGGCGCTCGCGCCAGGCCGTAGGCCAGGAAGAGCACATTGGAGGGCAGGGGGCTGATGGCGAAGGCCAGGAACGCCAGGGTGCTGGCGCGTTCATGGCCCTTGATGGCATCGGCCACCTCGTGCATGTTGGCGCGCATGGCGGGGCGCATCCAGCGGCTGGCGCTGATGCGCTGGGCGGAGCGGGCCAGCATCAGCCGTCCACAGGTGGCCGCGACGGCCGCCACGCCCGCAATGGCCAGCGGCGCGGTGCCGGGCTGCTGCAGGGCGTAGAAAGCCAGCAGCATCCAGGTCGGCGGGGCGAAGGCCGGCATGGCATTGAGCACGAAGACGCCGCCTGCCAGCAGCAGCAGGCTGAACTCAGGCATGGGCGGCTCCCTGCAGGCCTGCCGCGGTGGGCGCCAGCAGCTCGACCAGGCGCTGGCCGGCGCGGCCCAGGGGGCGGTCCAGGCGCTGCACCAGCCAGGGGGTGAAGCGGTAACGCGAGCCGCCCTCGTAGGCCAGCTCCTGCAGCGCGCCGCTGGCCAGGGGCTCGTCCGCCAGGTAGCGCGGAATCCAGCCGAAGCCCATGCCCATCAGCAGGGCCTGGCGCTTGGCCATGAAGCCGGAAAGATAGAAGACACGCTCACCGCCGAACATGTGCCGATCATCGCCGCGTTCGCTGCTGTCCTGGACACTGAGCTCCACATGGGACTGCAGCTCGGCCAGTGTGGCCGGCCGCCCCAGCTTGGCCAGGGCGTGCTCCGGCGCGACGCACAGCACGCATTCCACCTCCGGCAAGGCCAGTGCCCTGCACTGGGCGTTGGGCTCGTACTCCTTCACCAGCATCAGGTCGGCGTGGTCCTTGTCGAAGCGGTACTGCACGCCGTGCAGAAACTCGATCTTGAGCTGGATGCGCGTGGGAATGCCCTCGAGGGCCAGTTGCTTGAGGGCCCGCAGGGTGTCCGCCTGCGGCAGGATGCCATCGACCACCACCAGCAACCTCGGCTCCCAGCCCGTGGCCAGCTGCTGGGCCAGGGCCTCCACTTGGTGTGCATGCTGCAGCAGGCGCCGGCCCTCATTGAGCACGGCCTCGCCCTGGGGGGTCAGGCGCACGCGGTAGCCGCTGCGGTCCAGCAGAGGCAGGCGCAACTGCTCCTCCAGCTTCTTGACCTGGTAGCTCACCGCCGAGGTGACCTTGTGCAGGTGGTCGGCGGCCTGCGCATAGCTGCCGGTGCGGACCACGGCATCCAGGGCGGCGAGGGCGTCCAGGTCCAGCTTCATGATCTATTTTCTTGAATGAGTTCCGCAAAGAAATTCGCTTTCTTCGAATTTGAGCCCCTAGAAGAATCAGGGTCAATCCACCCTTGCGCCTATTCGACGAAATCAGGAGACCCCATGAGCCAGATCAATCCCTGCGGCCTTCGCGGCATCGAGTTCACCGAGTTCTGCGGCCCGGATCTGCAGCACCTGGAGTCCCTGTTCTGGGCCTTCGGCTTTTCCAAGCTGCGCCGCCATGCGTCCAAGGACATTGCCTACTTCCGCCAGAACGACATCCACTTCCTGCTCAACGGCGAGCGCGAGGGCCATTCGGCCCAGTTCGCCCGTCGCCACGGCCCGGCCATCAGCGCCATGGGCTGGCGGGTGGACGACGCCCAGGCCGCCCTGCAAGCGGCGGTGACGCGCGGCGCGGTGGAGGTGCCGGCCGCGATGAAGGACCACCCCTATCCGGCCGTGTGGGGCATTGGCGAGAGCGTGATCTATTTCATCGACGCATCCGCCTGGGGCACGTCTGCGCTGTCCCTCTACGAGCGCGATTTCGTGGCCCTGGAGCAGCCGCTGGTCCAAGCTGACAAGGGCTTCCTGGTGGTGGACCACCTGACCAACAACGTGCCCCCCGGCGAGCAGGACAAGTGGGCGGACTTCTACCGCGACATCTTCGGCTTCACCCAGGTCCGCTACTTCGACATCCAGGGCGTCAAGACCGGCTTGACCAGCTTCGCGCTGCGCTCGCCGGATGGCTCCTTCTGCATCCCCATCAACCAGCCCAAGGATGACAAGGATCAGATCGCCGAGTACCTGCGCGAATACAAGGGCCCCGGCGTGCAGCACCTGGCCTTCCTGACCCGCGACATCCTGGCCTCCCTGGACGCGCTGAAGGGCAGCCCCATCGAGACCCTGGAGATCGATGCGGACTACTACCGCGAGGTCTTTGCGCGCGTGCCCGGCGTGCGCGAGGACCATGCCCGGTTGGAGCAGCACCAGGTGCTGATCGATGGCGACGAGCAGGGCTATCTGCTGCAGATTTTCACCAAGAACATCATCGGCCCCATCTTCATCGAGATCATCCAGCGTGCGAACAATCTGGGCTTCGGCGAAGGCAACTTCGGGGCCCTGTTCCGTTCGCTGGAGAAGGACCAGGAGCGTCGCGGCCTGATCTGAGCTTCGCACAAAGGCGCCTGCGGCGCCCATCGTTCGCGGCAAGGCGCCCGGCGACGCCAAGGTGTCAGCGTGCGCGACGGCGGGCGGCGCTAGCCTTGGCGCCAGTCGGAGCCCTGTCCATGAAGAAGACCAGGCCGAGATCCGCCCGCTGTTGTGCATGACCCTCGAGGACGAGGATCTCGAGATCCTGGAATGCGCGGACGCTGCCACCGGTGAGATCCTGGCCCGCGAAGGCCGGCTGGATGCCGGCGTGCTGGACGTCATGATGCCCGGTCTCTTGGACGGCCTGGAGTTGTGCCGTCGGCTGAAGGCGGATCCGGTGCTGTCCGGCATCAAGGTGCTGATGGTCAGCGCGCGCGGGCATCGCAATGATGTGCTGATCGGCCGCCAGGCCGGTGCGGACGAGTACCTGATCAAGCCCTTCAGCCCCGCCCGCCTGGCCGAGCAGCTGCACCGCTGGTTCGACGAGCCGCCACCGCTGCAGCCCGACATCGCCGTCTGAGTCCCGCCGGCCGGCCCGCAGGGTCAGGCCTCGGGCAAATACCGAGCGCCTCATTCGTGACATATGTCGCGCCCCGGGGCCATCTGGTGCCGGGATCAAGTCCGCGTCAGGATTAACCCCTTGGTCAGCCTCTGCGAGCTTTGCGACGCTTCGCCCCGTCTCATTCCAGCCACCCCGCTTGAAAGGTGCGTGATGCGCAAGCAGTTGTTGCTCATTGAGTCCCGGACAGATATTCGCAGCTTCCTGCGAGCCCGCCTCGAAGCCGAGGATGTTGACATCCTGGAATGCGCCGACGCCGCCACCGGCGAGATCCTGGCGCGCAGCTGCCGCCCGGACGCCGTGGTGCTGGACCGTTTCATGCCCGGCCCCATCGACGGCATGGAGCTGTGCCGCCGCATCAAGGCCGACCCCAGCCTCTGGCGCACGCGCATCCTGATGCTGGGCGCTGACCAGTTCGAGGACATCGTCATCGACCTGGCCGAAGGTGCTGATGAGTACCTGCCCCAGTCTTGCGCGCCGGAGCATGTCCAGCAGCAGCTCTCGGCCTGGCTGGAAGACGTGCCCGAGACCATTCTCGATATCTCGCTGTAACTGCGGCGCCCTATCATGGGCCGCATGAAGCTGGCCCTGATCGCCCACGATGGCAGGAAAAAGGAGATGGTGGCCCTGGCCGGGGAGTTCCTCGGCCTGCTGGGCCGCTGTACGCTGATGGCCACTGGCACCACGGGCGGCCGGCTGCAGGGCGAATGCGGCCTGCAGGTCGAGTGTCTGCTCTCGGGCCCGCTGGGCGGTGACCTGCAGATCGGCGCGCGGCTGGCCGTGGGCGAGGTGGATGCCGTGGTCTTCCTGCGCGACCCCATGACCCCGCAGCCACACGAGCCGGACATCAACGCGCTGGTCCGCGCCTGCGATGTGCACGACGTGCCCTGTGCCACCAATGTGGCCAGCGCCCGGCTGATGCTGCAGGCGCTGCAGGACCGACTGGGGCCGCGCTAGCCTCGCTCAGCCCAGCGTCCGCTTCAGGAACGCGACGCTGCGTTCCCAGGCCAGCGTGGCGGCGGCGGCATCGAACACCTCCGGGCGTGCCTCGTTGAAGAAGGCGTGGTCCGCCTCGTAGTGAAAACACTCGGGCTGCTGGCCGGCGGTCCGCATGGCCTGCTCCAGCTGTGCCGCTGCCGCGGGCGTGCACCAGTCGTCCCGCGTGGCGAAGTGGCCCTGGAAGGGCTTGCGGATGCGGGCCGGGTCGGCAAAGCCGGCGGGCGGAATGCCGTAGAAGCACACGGCCGCGTCGAGCTCGGGCACGTGCACCGCGGCCGCGACGGTCAGCGCGCCGCCCATGCAGAAGCCCAGGGCGCCCACCTTGCGTCCCGCCGCAGCCAGGTGCTGGACCGCGCCGCGCAAGTCCTGGTGGGTGGCATCAGGGAAGTCCAGTCCGTTCATCAGGTGGCTGGCTTTGTCCGCACTGCTGGCCAGGCGGCCGCGGTAGAGGTCTGGCGCGAGGGTCTCGAAGCCGGCAGCCGCGAAGCGGTCGGCCACCGCGCGGATATGGTCGTTGAGCCCCCACCATTCCTGGATCAGCACAAGCCCCGGTGCCCCCGGTGCGGCAGGGGCGAGGTAGGCGGCGCTGTGCTGGCCGTCGGGGCGCTTGAATTCGATCATCTGTCCCATGGGGTCTCCTGCGGGGCCGCGGTGGCGGCTGGCTCGCTATCATCGCACCGGCCCGCCCATGTCGCGGGGCCGCCAGGGCCGGGCATTGCACCCGCCCGTCGTCGGGACCGCCTCGCCCTTGAGCGAGGCGAGCGTGGCCTCGCGGGGTGCGGGGCGGCCGTGGAGGACATGCATGAGTTTGCATGAGCAGCTGTATCGTTGGACGGCCGAGCAGGGCCTGGACGAGGCCCGCGCGCGGCGCCTGTGGACCCTCAGCGGTCTGGGCCAGGCTCCGATCGACGTGCTGGGGCGCCTGCGCCTGGGCGCGGCCGCGCTGGCCGCCGGCCTGCTGGGCCTGGGCACGATGATGTGGGTGGCCGCGAACTGGGGCGAGCTGCCGCGCAGCACCCGCTTCCTGCTGTTGCAAGGCCTGCTGGCCGCCTCCCTGCTGGGGGCCTGGACACAGCCCGTGTGGCGCGGTGCTGCCGGCCTGCTGGCCCTGCTGAGCCTGGGCGGCCTGCTGGCCCTCTTCGGCCAGACCTATCCCACGGGGGCCGATGCCTGGCAGCTCTTCGCCCTGTGGGCCGCGCTGGCCCTGCCCCTGTGCTGGGGGGCGCGCAGCGAGCTGGTCTGGACGCCCTGGGTGATGGTGGTGGTCACCGGCATCAGCCTGTGGACCCACACGCACGCTGGCTTCCAGTGGCAGGCCTCGACGGCCACGCTGGGGGTGCATGCCTGCGGCTTCCTGGCCTTCGCGTTGCTGTGCGCGGGCATGGCCCTCAAGCCGCCCACGCCCGGCGTGCAGCCCTGGGCCTGGCGGGCGGCGGTGCTGCTGGGTGTGGTCGCGCTGTCGGCCACGGCGCTGGGCAGCCTGTTCGCGAGTCATGTGCAGCCACAGTATCCGCTGGGCCTGCTGGTGCTGGCCGGCGGCCTGGTGGCGGCCTGGCGCTGGCGTGAGGTTTATGCCCTCAGCGCGCTGGCCCTGGCCCTGGACACCCTGCTGCTGAGCGGCCTGGGCCGGCTGATGCTCAAGGGACAGCACGGCGAGCCCCTCGGCGCCATGCTGCTGCTGGGCCTGGTCGCCGCGGGCCTGCTGACGGCCAGCGTGCAGCTGATCCTGCGGCGCGTGCGAGCGCAGGGCGGGACTGAGGAGGTCGCCGTATGAGCACGCCCTCCCAGCCTGACTGGATGCTGCAGGCACAGCAGCAGGGTCTGCTGCCGCCCGGTGCCGGCCTGCCCAAGACAGACAGGCCCTGGCCGGTGAAGCTGCTGACGGCCCTGGGCGCCTGGCTGGCCGTCATCCCCTTCCTGATCTTCCTGGCCCTGCTGCTGGGCCGGGCCTGGGAGCATGGCCCCACAGCCTACGTGACCGGCCTGGTGCTGCTGGCCGCCAGCGTGGGCCTTTTGCGCGCCGGCAGCGCAGGTCGCTTCCTGGAGCAACTGGCCCTGCCCCTGCTGATGCTGGGCCTGGGCAGCCTGGGCTATGCGCTGGGCCGCGACCTGCCCCATCGCGCGGCGCCGGCCCTGGGCCTGCTCATCTGTGCGGGCCTGGTGCTGGCCCTGCCGCGGCACTGGCTGCGCCTCATCCTGGGCATGGCGGGCGCCTGGCTCTGCATGGCGCTGGTGCAGGGGCCGCACTGGGTCGCGAGCGACCTCGCGCCGCTGTGGTGGTCGGTCTATCTCAGCCTGGGACTGTGGGGCCTCGCCCAGGCCTGGCTTCATGCACAGGGGCTGCGCGCCTCGGGCGCTGCCTCGGCGGCCTTGGCAGAGCCCGTGATCCAGGGCTGGGGCCTGGGCCTGCTGCCGGTCCTGGTTTGGCTGTCCGGCCCCACGTTCCTGATGGGTGGGGCACTGGGGTCAGGTCTTGCCCGGGAGCTGCATGCGGTCTTCGGCGCGCATCTGTGGGCCTCGGGGCGGATGGGGCCGGCCACGCTGTCGGTGCTGGCCGCCGTGCTGGGTCTGCTGGCCCTGCCGCGCGCCTGGCCGGCCCTGCGCCAACTGCGTCTGCTTTTGCCCGGCCTGCTGCTGGCCGCCCTGGCCTTCGTACTGCCGGCGCTGGGTGCCTGCCTGCTGATTCTCAGCCTGGCCCTGGTTCGCGGTCGGCGCGTGCTGGCCCTCAGTGCGGCCGGCGTGGCCCTGTGGGTGCTGGGCAGCTTCTACTACCGGCTGGATGTGCCGTTGGCCGACAAGGCCCTGATCCTCGCGGCCTCGGGCGCCGCGCTGGGCGCCTGGCTGTGGCTGACGACCGGGCGCCGCCCGAGACCGGCCGGCTTCGAGATGCCGAGCGGTGCGGCTCGCTGGACCATTCCCTTGTGCGGCCTGCTGAGCCTGGGCCTGGTCAACGCCCTGGTCTGGCAGAAGGAGCAGCTCATCGCACAGGGGCGGCCGGTCTTCGTGAAGCTGGCTCCCGTGGACCCCCGGTCGCTGATCCAGGGTGACTACATGCGCCTCAACTTTGCCCTGCCGACCCTGCCTCCCGTGGCCGAGCTCGCCGGCCCCTGGCGTGCGCGGCCCCGCCTGGAGGCTCAGCTGGACGCTCGCGGCGTGCTGACCGAGGTGCGCCTGCTGGCGCCGCAGGAAGCGCCGGCGGCCGGCAGCCAGCTGTTGGCCCTGAGCCCGGTCAACGGCCAGTGGACCCTGGTCAGCGATGCCTGGTACTTCCAGGAAGGCCAGGAGCCGTTGTTCCGGGCCGCAGCCTATGGTGAGTTCCGCGTGCTGCCCGATGGTCGCGCCCTCCTCGTGGGCCTGGCCGACAGGAACCTGCGCCGGCTGCCCTGAGGAGCAGCTGTCAGCACTCCTCGGGCTCGCCGCCGTCCAGCATCAGGTCGATCAGCTGGTGCAGGAAGTCCAGGGCCTCCTCGGCCGTGGCGAAGTAGTACTCGCCGCCGAGGTCCGCCGCGTCACCATCGGGGCCGATGTGGGCCAGGCCCCAGCCTTCGGCGCCGCCCCCGATGGCCAGCACCGCGAAGCTGCCGGGCGGCAGGTCGCGGGCGCTGCCGCTGGTGATGCGGATGTCCTTGCCGCGGTAGGTCTGGAAGCGTTTGAGGGGCTGGTACATGCCTGCGATTGTCGGCGCTGCGCGGCGCTTCGGCCGCAGCCTATAGTCGCGGCATCTTCAATTCGGGAGCCCTGGCCATGAAAGCCATCTGGAACGGCGTGATCCTCGCCGAGAGCAACGACACCGTGCTGGTGGACGGCAACCACTACTTCCCCGAGGCCTCGCTGAACAAGACGTACACCAGCTTCAGCAACCACCGCAGCAGCAGCGAGAAGGGCCAGGCTCAATACCTGAGCCTGCTGGTCAACGGCGAGTTCAATCCGGACGCCGTGTGGTTCTACGCCGAGCCCACCGAGGCCTTTGCCGCCATCAAGGGCCGCGTGGCCTTCTGGAAGGGCGTGCAGATCACGGACTGAGCCCGTGCGCGCCGCCGCGGCTCAGTGGCGCTGCCGCCATTGCTCCAGCCAGGCCGTCAGGTCGTCGAAGGGCATGGGCCGGCTGATGCCATAGCCCTGGCCGCAGTGGCAGCCCAAGTCCAGCAGGCGCTGCCAGCAGTCCGTCGTCTCCACGCCCTCGGCCACCAGGCCGATGTCAAGGGAGCGGCAGAACACCACCAGGCTGGTAACCAGGGACAGGTCGAACTGGCTCTGGCCCAGCGTGATGATGTAGGACTTGTCGATCTTGATCTCCTTGACGGCGAATTCGCGCAGATAGCCGAAGGAGGTGAAGCCGGCGCCGAAGTCGTCGATGGACAGCTCGATGCCCTCCGCCGCCAGCGCATCGATCACCCGGCGCGCCTGCACCGGGTTGGCGATCAGCGCGGTCTCGGTGAGCTCCAGCGTCAGCTGCTGGGGCTTCACGGTGTACTCCCTCAGTACGGCCAGAAGCTGATCGACGAAGTCCGGGTACTCCAGGATGCGCGCCGAGATGTTGATCGCCACATGCGCCTCCTCAGGGCGGGCAGGCAGCCGGTGCAGTTGGCCCAGCACGCGGTTGAAGGTCTCCAGGGTGAAGCGCGGCAGCAGAGGGGAAGGTTCGACGGCCGCGATGAACACGTCCGGCGGCACATTGCCGAACTTGCGGTGCTGCCAGCGCGCCAGCACCTCGAAGCCGAGGATGCGCCCATCGCGCAGGTCGATCTTGGGCTGCCAGTGCCAGTCCAGCTCGCCACGGTCCAGGGCCAGCTCCAGGTCGCCCAGCAGCATCAGGCGATCGGTGAAGTTGCTGCTCTTGGGCTCCAGGTCGTCGTAGATGACGGCCTTCTCGACGCCCTTCTTGGCGCGGTACATGGCGTTGTCAGCGCGGCTCAGCAGGGTGTTGGGATCCTGGCCGTGCTGCGGGCACAGGGCGATGCCCGCCGAGGCGCCGACGCGAAGCACGTCCGGCCCTAGCACAAAGGGCTGTTCCAGCAGCTTCACCACCTTCTGCGCCATGGCCTGGGCCACTTCCAGCGAATGCACGCCGTGCAGGATCATGGCGAATTCATCGCCGCCCAGGCGCGCGACGGTGTCGGCCTCGCGCACGCTGTCCGCCAGGCGGCGCGAGACCTCCACCAGCAGCCGGTCCCCGACGACATGGCCGCGCATGTCGTTGACCTCCTTGAATCGGTCCAGGTCGAGCATCAACACCGCGAAGGGATCGACCTTGCGCCGGTGGATCATGCAGAACTGCTCCAGGCGGTCGAAGAACACATGGCGGTTGGGCAGGTCGGTCAGCGCGTCGTGCAGGCTCTTGTGCAGCAGGTCCTGCTCGGCCTGGCGCAGCCGCGCCTGCACCTGGATCCACTTGAGGCCCTCGTCGATCGCGCTGCTGACCTTGTCGGTGGAGAGGTCCACCTTTGAGAGGTACTCGCGGATGCCCAGCTTGATGGCGTCCGCCGCGGTCTTTTCGCTTCCGCCGCCCGTGACCGCCACGACCACGCAGTCGGCGCCCACGCTTTCCCAGATGTCGGGCAGCAGATCGCGGCCGTCGCCGTCGTCCAGCTTGAAGTCCAGGAAGATGAAGGAGAAGCGCACCTTGCGCTCGCGCAGCTCGGCCAGGGCGCCAGACTTGGACGAGGCTTCGGCAATGTGGATGGGCCTCTTGTAGCGCTTGAGCATGCGCGCCAGGCGTTCGCGGTCAACGTCGTCGTCATCGACCAGCAGGGCGTAGATCTCACCGCTCTCGGAACTGCTCAGCGCTTCCATGTGAGGCTCCGGGTCAGGGCAGGCAGACCGAGGCGGAGTACTTGTCGAGGAAGCTGGCCAGCAGCGCGAACTGCGGGCCCACGGCCGACTTCACCATGAAGCCGGCCACGTTCTCGTTGTAGGCGCGGGCGCGGTCGGCGTCTCGGGCCGATGTGGTCAGCACAAAGACCACGGTCCGCTTCAGTACCGGGTCCTTGCGCAAGACCTCCAGAAACTGGAAGCCGTCCATGCGCGGCATGTTCAAGTCCAGCAGCACGAGGAAGGGGCTGCTCAGGCGCCGCGTGGGATGCTGGTTGCGCAGGATCTCCAGGGCCACGAGGCCGTCCTCGGCGATGACGGTGTTGCAGTGGATGCTCAGCTTCTTGAAGCTGCGAAGCACGCCTTCGGTGGCCACGTCGTCGTCGTCCACGAGCAGCACACTGAAGGGGGCGATGGTCGGGAGTTGCTGAGTATTGTCGGCGTTAGTCATCGTCGACCTCCTTCATGACGATGCGGGGCCAATGGACACGGAAGCAGGCGCCGCCGAGCAGGCCCTGCCGGCTGGTGACAATGGTGCCGCCGTGGGCGTTGATCATGCGTCGCGTCACCGCCAGCCCGACGCCGTGCCCTGCCGTCGTGGTGTTGGCGCGATGGAAGAGCTTGAAGATCCGTTCATCGGCCCCGGGGGGGATGCCCTGGCCGTCGTCCTCGATGCTGAAGACGTTGAAGCGGCCCTCCTCTCGCATCTGGATGAGGATGCGGCCCTTCGTCCCGCCGTGGTGCTTGACGGCATTGCTCACGAGGTTGCGCAGGCTGAGGCTCAGCGGCACGCGCGGGGTCGTGAAGGGCTGCCCTTGGACGTCCACCTCCACGTGGAAGTCCGGCGGAATGTGCACCAGCGACAGGACTTCCTCGACCAGCAGCTTGGGATCCACCGCCTCGAACCGCTGGTCGCGCTGGCCGGCGCGTGCGTAGTCCAGCAGGTCGTCGATCATGCGTTCGGCCCGCTCGATGCGGGTGGTGGCGCGCTCGAAATTCTGCTGCACCGCGGGCGTCAGGGCCGACTCGGGCAGGTCCTCGCGGATCCAGCTGAGCAGGTCGCCGATGCCGCGCAGGGGAGAGCGCAGGTCGTGCGAGGCCACGTAGGTGAACTCCTCCAGCTGGGCATTGGTCTGCTGCAGGGCCGCCTCGGCCTTCTTGCGCAGCGAGATGTCGCTGACCATGGCCAGGGCCTGGCGACCGTCGTGCATGTCCAGCATGGCCAGCGCGATCTCTACCGGGAACTCCTGCCCCGACTTGTGCAGGGCCGTGAGATCGCGGCCCGCGCCCATCCAGCGCTGCGTTGGCTGCCGGGCGTAGCCGTCGCGATGATGCACATGACCGGCCCGGTAGCGCTGCGGCAGCAGGACTTCCAGCGGCTGGCCCAGCAGGTCGCCGGCCGCATAGCCGAACTGCGCATCCAGCGCGGGATTGCTGAGCTTGATGCGACCCTGCTCATCGACGATGAGCAGGCCCTGCGGCATGGCCGCGAAGACCTGCTCGAACTGGCGCTGCATCTGGCGCCGCAGTGAGAGATCGGAGATGTAGGCCGCTGCGCAGAGCTGACCATCCAGCTGCATGGGCGCCAGCGCGATTTCCACCGGCACGGCGTGACCCTCGCGGTGCTGCGCGAACAGCTCGCGCCCGGCGCCCATGCGGCGCTGGCGCGGGTCGGCGAAGAACTCGGCCATCCAGCCGTCGTGATGTGACCGTGCGGCCTCCGGCAGCAGCTGCTCCAGGGGCTGGCCGATCAGTGAGACGGGCTCGTAGCCCAGCATCCGTGCCAGCGTGACATTGGTGTAGAGGATGAGGGCGGGGGGGGCGGCTCACCACCAGCACACCCACTGGCGCATGCTCAAGGACGGCACGCAACTCCCCGACGGACGGTGACAAACTCTGCTCAACGACCATGACCAACGCTCCCTGGAAGCGGGTTGCATGGACCCGCGTTCGTTTCAGGACCTTAGCCGCATTCCCGTGGGCGCACAAGCCTGAGTGTCCTGCCAGGGGCGTCGAAAGCCCCCATGGACAGGGCGGTCTGGGTGGTGCTACCTGGGCGGGTAAGCGTCCATCAAGGGGGCGATGGGGGATCGCTCACTACGGGACGGTCCCCATTTGCGGCTGAAGCACGCCCGTTCATCGGCGCAGCGGGGCCTGCTGGCTCAGCTGCGTGGCCAAAGCACCCACATCTTCAAGGGCTGCTTCATGCGCCCGGCCTGGGCCTCCGCCTCGGCGCCCCAGCCCCAGAAGAAGTCGGCGCGCACGGCGCCGACGATGGCGCTGCCGGTGTCCTGCGCCACGACCAGGCGGCGCAAGGGGGTGCTGCTGAGGGGCTCGGTGGCCTCCAGCCACACGGGCGTTCCATAGGGGATGCTGGCCTTATCGACCGCAATGGAGCGGCCCGGCGTCAGGGGCACGCCCTGCGCGCCCTTGGGACCCAGTTCGGGATCAGGCAATGCTTCCTCGCGGAAGAACACATAGCGCGGGTTGGCCCATAGCAACTCGGTCATGCGCGCCGGATTGCGTCGCGCCCAATCGCGGATCTGCGGCCAGGACGCCTCGCCGGGGCGCAGCTCGCCCTTGTCGATGAGGTAGCGGCCGATGGACTGGTAGGGCTGGTCGTTGTGACCCGCAAAGGCCAGCCGCAGCAGGCGGGTCTGTCCATCGGGCTCGCGCATCTGCACCCGGCCTGATCCCTGGATGTGCAGCACCAGGGCCTCCAGCGCGTCGTCCACATAGGCCAGCTCCAGCGGCCTGAGGCGCGCCTTCACCTCTGCATCGCCCTCGATCTGGGCGCGCGTGTAGAAGGGCTTGCGCTGGGCGAGGTCCGGCGGCACGCCGTGCAGGGGGATGCGGAAGGCGCCCTGCGGCTTGCGGGCCGCCTGCAGCAGGGGCTCGAAATAGCCGGTCACCAGGCCTTCGGTCTGTCCCTCCAGGCTCTCGACCCGCCAGGGCTGCAGGTGCTCGCGGAACCAGGCGCGCATCTCGATCTCGTCATGCGGGTTCGCGGCCAGCGCCTGGGCGCAGGCCTGGGCCCAGCCCGGCGCCGGCTTGCTACAGGAGCGAAGCATCGCGGGCCACGCGGCCAGGGTGCTGTCCTCGCTCCAGCCAGGCAGCTCGGTCCAGTTGGCCTGCACCCAGCGCGAACGCTCGCGCTGCATCACTGGGGCGCTGCCCTGGGGTGTCTCGACCGCTGGGATGCTCCGCGGGACGGTGACGGGCGCCGTCGGGGGCAGCTGCGTGCTGCTGCACGCGGTCAGCAGACCTAGAATCGCCGCGCCCAGCCAGCCTCGCCGGCCCCGGACTGGGGCGGTGGTGCAAGGGTGGGCCTGGAAGGAAGAGAAAGCGAACAACATGGGCGTGATTGTGCTGGAGGCCTTGGCGGCCCTGGGCCTGCTGATTTTCATCGTCTGGTGGACCATGTTCTCCGGCCGCAAGCGCGGCGAACGCGAGCTGCCGCCCGAGCAGGACGACAGCAGTCGCTGACGACAGCCTCGCCTGCGACCACCGTCCAATGTCGCAGGCGCAGATGCTCCCATCGGGGGCTGGCGAGGCCGGCCGCGAGCCGCTCCGTCATCGGCCGGCGGCGTCATCCGGGGGGAAGAGGAAGCTTCCGGGCGAACGGCGCAAGCGTCGCCAGATCGCGCGCCGCACGCGGGCCCGGTCCGCCAGCTGGATGCCGCGCGAGCGCAAGGCCACGCGGAAGGCGAGGGCGAAGCTCACCACCAAGTTCAGCACGCCGGTGCCCGCGATGCCCAGCACGCACAGCCAGAAGGGCGCGGTGAGTGCCACGCCCGGCCCCAGCGCGCCCACGGCCGCAGCCAACTGGCCCGTCGAGAGGGTCACGTGGCGCACCTCGATCGGCAGGCCGACGAACTGCAGCAGCGCCGGCACCAGACCCAGCATGAGGCCCAGGCTGATGTTGGCCGCCATGCCGGACACATTGGCCCGCCACCAGGCTGCCCAGGTCTGCGCCCGGCTGGATCCCAGGCGCGCCACGATGCGTGGGTTCCAGGCGATGGCGCTGTCCAGGCGATGGAAAACGAACCAGTTCTCCGCCCAGCCCGCGACCAGGCTGGAGATGAAGAGCAGCACGCCGGTGAAGGCCGCATAGAGCCAGGACGGCCCCAGCGCGGTGAGCGAATGCAGCGCGTAGTGCGCGTCCGTCTCGCCCACCAGGGGCTTGCCGGCCAGCAGCAGGGCCGCGCCCTGCACCAGCAGCACCAAGGGCGCCACGATGGCCAGGTTGCCCAGGATGCCGGCCACCTGCGAGCGCACCAGGTGCGCCACCTCATCGACGAAGCCGTCCAGGCCTTCGTCCGTGCCGATCTGGCTCAGCTTGTGAGCCATGGCCGGTGCCGTCATCGCCGGCTGCTTGGTGGCCACCGTCCAGTGCAGCAGATGGATGATCACAAAGCTCAGCGCATAGTTGGCGCCGGCCCAGAAGCCGGCCCAGAAGGCGCTGAGCCCCAGGGCCATCACCGCGAATTTCGCGAAGACGGTGCCGGCGATCACGGCGCCACCGCCGGCGGCGCGGCGCAGCATGTCGCGGTACTCCTTGCGGTCGCGGGTGATGTAGTGCTCGCCTGTCTCGGCGCTGCGCTCGGCCACCTTGCGGGCCAGCAGCGAGTAGTGGCGCGCGAAGAGTGTGCGCAGGCTGCGCCGCTCATGGGTCACGCGGATGAGGTCGGCGGTGAGCTGCAGCAGGCGCGGGGCTGGGTCTGGCGCGACCAGGCAGTCCATCAGGTCCTCGATGCGGCGCAGGCGCTCGGTGAGCTGCTCCACGTCGAAGATGATGTCCACCGAGACGCCGTAGGTTTCCAGGTGTTCGGGGACGGACCGCACCGCGCTGCGGCACTGGTCGAGCAGGGCGCGCAGGACCTGCAGCGCCTGGCGCAGGGCGGTTTCGTCCTGGCCGTCCAGGGCCTGGACGAACTGCTCGCTGGCGCGCGCCAGCTGCTCGAAGGGATGGCCCGCCAGCGTGTCCGCTCCCATGCGCAGGCGCAGAGGCCCGGACAGCCCGGCGGCGCGCACCGAGCTGACCAGCACTGTCAGCGCGTCCCGCATGGGCGCGCGCCAGCCCCCCTCGTCTTCCTGCGGGAATACCAGGGCCTGCAGGCGGGCCAGCAAGTCGCCGTCGATCTGGCGCAGCCAGGACTCGTCGGCGCTGTCCGGGAAGAGCTGCCCAAAGAGCTCCCCCAGCTCGGAGGTATCCACCGTGCCTGGCAGCAGGCGCTGGCGCAGGCGGTGGAAGACCTCGCCCCACAGGGCCATGCGCGGCGCGAAGCCGACGTCGGCAAAGAGGCCGATGGCATTGAGCTCGCTCCAGCAGCGGGCGATCACATCGCGCACCGCCGCCTGGTGCTCAGGGTGCCGCTCCAGCACATTGAGTAGGTGCTTCAGGCGCAGCAGGGGCAGGGGGGTGGCGTCGGCGGCGCGGGCGTCCTCCCGCGCGGTGGGCGCATGCCGCAGCCACTCCAGCAGGCGGGCCAGCCACAGATTGCGTGCCGGCAGCGAGGCGCGCGGATCGGCGGCATTGAGCAGGGCCGTGAGATCCCAGGCCGCGGCACTGCGCAAAAGGCGGCCTGCCATCAAT
This sequence comes from Mitsuaria sp. WAJ17, assembly GCF_014174515.1. GTDB lineage: Bacteria > Pseudomonadota > Gammaproteobacteria > Burkholderiales > Burkholderiaceae_C > Roseateles_B. The sequence continues at coordinate 4,439 of NZ_JACJUG010000033.1, read as the reverse complement.
GCAGTTGGCTGGCCTCGGCCAGTAGGAATTCAGGGATGTCGGCGTGGAAGACCTCGGCGTCCTCGCTGACGCAGAGGTAGCGGCCACGCATGGTGCCCTGGGGCGTGGCGATCTGCGCCCAGGAGCTGTAGCGGAAGCTCTCGCCCGGTTGCAGCAGCGGCTGGTGGCCCACGACGGCGAGGCCGCGCACGTCCTGCACGGCGCCCGCGGCGTCGGTGATGGTCCATTCCCGTGCGATCAGCTGGGCGGCGGTGTCACCGGCATTGGTGATGGTGATGGTGTAGCTGTAGGCATGCAGACCGCGATCGGGGTCGGTCTGCTCGTGCAGCGCGGCGACCTGCACCGTGCACTTGAATTCGAGATGGGCCATGCGATCCATTCTATGGACAGACGCCAAGACCCTGTCTGCAGTGCGATGTGCGTTTTTCGCACGGATGGGGCGGCCCGGTACATGGAGGCAGGGCCGCGCTTAAGCTCCGGCCCTTGCTTGACGCAGTGAAAGCACCGCCATGAACAAACGAATCCATGTGGCTGAGGACGGCCAGTCTCGCTGTGCCTGGTGTGAGGCTCCCGGCTTCGAGGCCTACCGTCACTACCATGACACAGAATGGGGATTCCCCGTCAGCGACGAGACGCGGCTGTTCGAGAAGCTGTGCCTCGAAGGCTTTCAGTCGGGACTCAGCTGGCGCACCATCCTGGCCAAGCGGGAGGCCTTCCGCGCGGGTTTCGCCGGGTTCGATCCCGCCAGGGTCGCGGCCTTCGATGAGTCCGACGTGCAGCGCCTGCTGGGCGACGCCGGCATCGTGCGCCATCGCGGCAAGATCGAGGCCGCCATCCACAACGCCCGCCTGGTGCCGGCCCTGCGTGAGGAGTTCGGCTCGCTGGCGGTCTTCTTCTGGGGTTTCGAGGAGACCGCCGCGCCCGAGGTGCCGGTGCGTGGCGAGTCCGAGACCTCGCGCCGCCTCTCCAAGACCCTGCGCGGCCGCGGCTTCAAGTTCGTCGGCCCCACCACTTGCTATGCCTTCATGCAAGCCATGGGCCTGATCAACGACCACGCCCCCGGCTGCGGCTGGCGCGCAAAGGCGGACGCGGCGCGGCAGGCTTTCACGCCGCCGCGTTGAGTGGGGCCTGCGCGGGTGGGGCGCTTTCGTAAAATCGCCGCTTCTTTCCCCCGGCCGCGCCAGGACCGGGGCCCGATTCCTTCCCGAGCACCGCCCGCCATGAGCCATCGCATCGCCCCCAGCATCCTCTCCGCCGACTTCGCCCGACTGGGCGAGGAGGTCCGCAATGTGCTGGCGGCCGGCGCCGACTGGATCCATTTCGACGTGATGGACAACCATTACGTGCCCAATCTGACCTTCGGTCCCATGGTCTGCGAGGCCCTGAAGAAGCACGCCGTCAAGCCCGATGGCACGCCCGCGCCCATCGATGTGCACCTGATGGTCCAGCCGGTGGACAGCCTGGCCCAGGCCTTTTGCAAAGCCGGCGCCGACCTGGTCAGCTTCCATCCCGAAGCCTCGGCCCACGTCGATCGCACCCTGCAGCTGATCAAGGGCGAGGGCAAGCAGGCCGGCCTGGTCTTCAATCCGGGCACGCCGCTGGATGTGCTGGAGTGGGTCATCGACAAGATCGACCTGGTCCTGATCATGAGCGTGAACCCCGGCTTCGGTGGCCAGAGCTTCATCCCCAGCGCGTTGAAGAAGCTGGAGAAGGCCCGCCGGATCATCGAGGCCAGCGGTCGCGACATCCGCCTGGAGATCGATGGCGGCGTCAAGGTCGATAACATCCGCCAGATTGCCGACGCCGGCGCCGACACCTTCGTCGCGGGCTCGGCCATCTTCGGCAAGCCCGACTACAAGGCCGTCATCGACGCCATGCGTGCGGAACTCGCGCGCTGAGGCGAGCGCCGGTCAGCCGGTTGCCGCCGTGGGGCGTTGAGGCACGATGAGCACCACCCCACGCCTCCTGCCCAACTTGCGACGCCTGGCCGCGCTGCTCGCGCTGCTGGGCGTTTTCCATGGCAGCGCCCAGGCCTTCCGCTGCAATACCTGGGTGATTGATCCGGGTCTGCGCAAGGCCGAGGTGCTGGGCAAGTGCGGCAACCCCTTCGCCCAGGACCAGCGCACCGAATACCGCGTCGTGCGCGCGCGCGAGACGGTCTGGAGCCGCCCCGTCAACGGCGGTCCGCCCGTGCAGACCGCTGTGGAGGTCGAACGCCAGGTGCCGGTGGTGATCGAGGAATGGGTCTACAACTTCGGCCCGCATCTGTTCATGCAGGCGCTGCGTTTCGAGAACGGGACGCTGGTCGAGGTGCGGGACCTGGGCTACGGCCACTGAATGCGGGCCTGGCGCCTGATGCCCAGCTGATGCCGGCGGCGCCGGCCGGCCTCGTTAGCATGGTCTGCGTTCTCCACGGGATGTCCTCCTGGCTTTCCCGTCCCTGCCGTGCGCCTGCTGACTTCTATACTCCCCGCCATGCCATGGGGCCGCAGGCCCCCATGCGAAGACCCATCGCCGCAAGACCTGACCCTCTCGGGGCGGATGCGCGGCGCCACCAGGTGCAGGGACATGACAGTCACGGGGACCGTTGCCGCCGCCAAGGACGGCAACGCGGTGCAGGCCAGGCCGCCTGCTGAACGCTTTGAGCTGGGGGAATGGCGGGTCGATCCTGCCGCCAACCGCCTGGTGCATGCCGCCGAGGGCGAGCAGTCCCTCGAGCCGCGCGCCATGGCCGTGCTGCTGGCCCTGTGCGAGGCTCCGGGCGAGGTGCTCAGCGCCGACGCCCTGCTGGTGCGCTGCTGGGGCGACGCCCTGGTCGAGGGCGGCCTGGGCGACAACCCCGTGCACAAGAGCATCAACCAGTTGCGCCGCGCCCTGGGCGACAGCGCCACCGCGCCCCGCTACATCGAGACCATACGCAAGCGCGGCTACCGCGTCATCGCGCCGGTGCGGGGCGGGCAGGGGCAGGCCCGCAGCGGCGCCTGGCAGGGGGGCTCCCCCTTTCGCGGCCTGCAGGCCTTCGATACCCGGCATGCCGAGGTCTTCTTCGGGCGCGAGCAGGCCACGCAGGAACTGCTGCGCAGCGTGACCTTGCAGATGGAGCGCCGGCACGGGCTGGTGCTGGTGCTGGGCCCCAGTGGCTCCGGCAAGACCTCGCTGGTCAGCGCCGGCCTGATCCCGGCCCTGTACCGCGAGCCCCTGGCCGGCCGCGGCTGCCTGCGCAGCCACTGCCAGCTGGACCTGGCCGACCTCTCCGGCGCCGTCCACGGTGAGGCGGCCCAGGAAGGGCGCACCCCCGTCTTTGCCCTGGCGCTGGCCGCCGCACTGCTGGACTGGGAGACGCCCGAGGGCGAGCCCCTGCTGGCCGGCTTCAATGCACATGACCTGGCACGCGCCTTGGGCGAGACGCCCGAGACCGTGCTGGCTGAGCTGCGCGCCGCCCTGCAGCGGTCTGCGGGCACCGGGCAGCCCTATGCGCTGCTCTTCATCGACCGTCTCGAGGCTCTGTTTCGCCCACCGCTGGGCGAGGAGGCGCAGCGCGAGCCCGCCTTGCGCCTGCTGCAGCAGCTGGCCGACAGCGGCAGCGTGCTGCTGGTCGCCGCCTGTCGCAACGATTACTACCCGCAGCTGGCCCAGCATCCGTGGCTGATGCGGGACAAGACCCAGGGCGGCCACCTGGACCTCGCGCCGCCCAGCCGCGCCGAGATCGCCCAGATGGTGCGACTGCCGGCCCGGGCCGCCGGCCTGAGCTTCGGCGTCGATCCAGCCACGCAGCAGCGCCTGGACGACCTGCTGTGCGACGCCGCCGCGGCCAGCCCCGACGCCCTGCCCCTGTTGCAGTACACCCTGGAGCAGCTCTACCAGCAGCGCAGCCCGCACGGCGAGCTCAGTTTCGCGGCTTACCAGGCCCTGGGCGGTGCCTCCGGGGGCATGGGTGGGCTGGAGGGCGTGATCGCCGAGCAGGCCGAGCAATTGATCCGTGGCCTGACGCCCGTGCAGCAGGCAGCGCTGCCGCATGTGCTGTCCCTGCTGGTGCTGGTGGGCGAGGACGAGTCCAGCCCCGTGGGTGGCCGCCGCGCCCTCTGGAGCGAGCTGCGCAGCGCCGCCGAGCGCGAGCTGGTGCGCGCGCTGGTGGATGCGCGCCTGCTGGTGAGCGAGCACAGTACCGAGTTCGCCCGCGAGGAGCCCTCCTTCCGCGTGGCCCACGAAGCCCTGCTGCGCCGCTGGCCCCGCGTGACCGACTGGATCGCCCAGCACCGCCAGGACCTGCAGACCCGCGCGCGGCTGCGCCAGCAGGTGCAGCGATGGGAGCAGGGCGGCCGGGCGGCCGAGTTTCTCTGGCCGCGCGGGCGGCAGTTGCAGGACGCCCTGGCCCTGCGTCGCCAGGGCCTGCTGGCGCTGGCCGATGGCGAGCAGCGTTTCCTCGACAGCTGCCAGCG
>NZ_JACJUG010000032.1 GCF_014174515.1 Mitsuaria sp. WAJ17 | reverse complement strand
GCCGCGGCTCCCGCCGGCCAGACGCCCCCGCGCATGGCCGCCTGAGGCCCGCCCCGGAGCATCGCCGTGAGCTGCGAGACTGCCCTCCCTCCCGCCGCCGAGGCCCTCGCGGGCAACGAGGCCGCCGCGCCTGCCCCCGAGCCGGCGGTGCTGGCGCTGTCGATCCTGCTGGACCAGGCCGAGGCCCTGCAGGCTGCACACTTGCCAGGCCTGCGCCTGCTGGCGCAGGGTCTGGATCTCGGTGCCATCGACCTGCCCGAGCCCGCCCGACCCACACGCGCGCCGGCCCAGTTGGGCGTGCTGGCCAGCCTCTACCTCGTGCAGGAGCTGGAGCCCATGATCCGCGCCAGCGAGCGCATCGCCGCCCTGTGGAGCAGCGGCGCCATCAGCGTGGCCCTGCCCAAGCTGGAGCCCCTGCTGAAGAAGCTCTGGAAGGAGCGCCGCCAGCGTCTTTCCGGCGACGAGCGCCGCGCCCTGCTGGCCCAGGCCTTCGACCCGGAGGACTTCGAGCCCGCCCTGGCCCGCCTGTGCGGCGCCCTCGTGCCCCTGGCCGACAACGCCGGCCAGCACGATGTGCGCGAGGAGGTGGGCCTGCAGCATGCGGCCCAGGGCCTTCTGGAGATTGCTGCCAGCCGCCTCGAAGGCATGCTGCTGCAGGCGGCCGACGAGCTGCTGGGCCAGCTGCGCAGCGCCCTGCAGCTGCTGGGCGACCGCCAGCTGCAGACCGCCTTCGGCGTGCGGGACCTGCACGGCCTGGTGCGCGCGGCCCTGGTCCACGAGCGCGACGTGCTGGGCGACCTGCGCCAGCGCTTCGACCGCGCCCGCGCCGGCAGCCAGGTGCTCATGTGGTTGGCTCAGGCGGCCAGCCGGGGCTTCGCCATCGCGCCTGCCGACCCAGCCCTGCAGACCCTCATCGCTGCGGCCGAGCGTTGGCGGCTCTCGACCCGGGGGGAACGCGCCGAGGTGGTGAACCTGGCCGTACTGGAGGCCTTCTGACCATGGAGGCCCTGAGCCCCGATCGCGCCTCGGTCCCTGCGCATGCGGGCCCCGTGGCAGCCGCCTTGGGGCTGGATGCCGCGACCCCGCCGCCCTGGCTGCGCGCTGCCGTGCGCCAGCAGCTGGCCCACACCCAGGCCTATGCCGAGCTCCCGCCCGAGCAGCGCCGGGACCTGGCCCAGGCCATGGTCAAGGTCTCCCACCTGGTGGCCCTGAGCCTGCAGGAGGAGCACGAGGCCGAGCAGGCCATCCGCCGCCGCCAGCTCCGGACGCAGCAGTCCGCCGTGCAGAGCCTGGAGGCGCAGCCCGACTTCGGCACGGCCACCCGCCAGATCGGTCAGACGACGCGGGACACGCTCAATGCCATCAGCTTCCCGCGCTTCGTGACCGACCTGCTCAACGGCGTGTTCCGTGCCATGAACGACTCCAACCAGACCCAGCTGCAGCAGTACCTGCAGTTGCTCAACGCGGTGTCTGGATCGGCCCAGGGCTTCGAGCAACTGGCCACGCACGAGACCCAGGCCCGCCAGTGGCTGGTCGATCATTTTCCCGACCAGCTCGAGATGGACGCCCCCGAGGCCCCGGACCCCGAGGACCGCCCCGCGCCCGGCCAGGAAGCCGATCCCGACGACGCCCCCGAGGTGCCGCGCCTGCGCCTGCGCGCGGGCGGCCACATGCCCGAGCCCGACACCCTGCGTGCCGCATTCGGCCTGGGGCCCAACGATCCCGTCGAGGCCGCCAACCCCGAGGCCCTGGTGCCCTTCGCCCGGCGCCAGCTCGCGCGCCAGCGCCAGCAGATGCTCGCGACCATGGTGATGATGGGCATGAACCGCATCGTGATCGACGCCGGCAAGATCAACGCCGCCATGCGCTTCCACATCGACACCCGCAGCGCCGCCTCCCAGGACCGCGGCAGCCAGTTCGGCATGCAGAACCGCGTGAAGGCCGGCGGCAGCTTCGGCATCGGCGCCTGGGGGGCCAGCGCCGAGGTCGAGAACACCATCTCCTACGTCAACACCGAGCGCAGCCAGCGCACCGAGGAGATCAACACCGAGGCCGAGCTGAACTCCTCGGTGGAGCTGCATTTCCATACCGATGCCGTGCCTCTGAACCGCCTCGCCGCCCAGGCCCAGGCCGACCGCATCCGCAATGCCAGCATCAACCCGAGCGCGGAACTGGAGACCGCCCACATCAATGCCCGCCAGCAGCGCCGCGAGGGGCTGCGTACGGGCGACGAGGCGCGCCGCACGAGCATGAACAGCGCCGTGGGCGGGGTGAGCCAGCCCAGCATGCGGGATGCGCCGCTGCCGGTGCCGGCACCGGGGAGCACGGGGGGCAGCGGCGGGACGGGTGGTGCCAGCGGAGGGGGTGGGGGGACGGGTGGTGCGTCGGGTGCCTCTGGGGCATCTGGGGCCTCCGGCGCGAGCGGCGGCGGTGCCGCCACGCCGCCCTGACCTCGCCAGGGGGGCGTTTGCCTGGCCCCACATGCAGGGCATTTCAGTTGCAGCGCGTCAGTACTTGGGCAAGGTGGTCATGCCGGATGGCATGACTGGTTCTGGCCGCGAGCAGTCGCCGCCGGGGATCACTGTGGATGAACTCTGCCGCCACCGGCCACAGTCAAGCCAGCCACCTCAATGCTTCCCCGTCGATCCAAACCCACCCTCACCGCGATCACTCGCACCAAACTCATCCACCACCCGGAACTGCGCCTGCACCACCGGCACGATCACCAGCTGGGCGATGCGCTCCATGGGCTGGATCACGAAAGCCGTCTGGCTGCGGTTCCAGACGCTCACCATCAGCTGGCCCTGGTAGTCGGAGTCGATCAGGCCCACGAGATTGCCCAGCACGACGCCGTGCTTGTGGCCCAGGCCCGAGCGCGGCAGGATCACCGCGGCGAGGCCGGGGTCGCCGATGTGGATGGCCAGGCCGGTGGGCACGAGGTGGGTCTGGCCGGGCTCCAGGGTCACGGCGGCGTCCAGGCAGGCGCGCAGGTCCAGGCCGGCGGAGCCAGGGGTGGCGTAGGCGGGCAGCTGCTCGGCCATGCGGGCGTCGAGGATCTTGAGGTCGATGGTGCTCATGGAAGGGGCTCGGGAAACTATGGGGTCAGGTCTTGCCGTCTGATCAGGCACGTGGGGTCAGGTCTTGCTGCCTGACCGGGAGGGAGGAAACTCAACCGACGCGCCGGGCGATCTCGGCCACCAGCTGGCGGGCCAGCGTGAGCTTGTCGGCGCGGGGCAGCTCGGTCTCGCGGTCGGCCTCGACCAGCACCAGGCTGTTGTCGTCCTTGCCGAAGGTGGCGGGGCCGAGATTGCCCACGACGAGCGGCAGCTTCTTGCGCAGTAGCTTCTCGCGGGCGTGCTTGACGAGATCCTGGCTCTCGGCGGCGAAGCCCACACAGTACGGCGCATCGGGCAAGGCGGCGACGGTGGCCAGGATGTCCGCGTTTTCGGTCAGCTCGAAGGTGGGGGCGCTCTTCTTGCCGTCCTTCTTGATCTTGTGCTCGTTGAGCTGGGCGGGGCGCCAGTCGGCGACGGCCGCAGTGGCCACGAAGACTTCGTGCTGCGAGGCGCGCGGCAGCACGGCCTCCAGCATCTGCTGGGCGCTGGTGACGTCGATGCGGCGCACGCCCACCGGCGTGGGCAGGTGCACGGGGCCCGCGATGAGCGTGACCTCGGCGCCGGCCTCGGCGGCAGCGCGCGCGATGGCAAAGCCCATCTTGCCGCTGGAGAGGTTCGTGATGCCACGCACCGGATCGATGGCCTCGAAGGTCGGGCCGGCGGTGATCAGCAGGCGGCGCCCCTTCAGCAGCTTGGGCTGGAAGTGCGCGATGACGGCCTCCAGCAGCTGCGCCGGCTCCAGCATGCGGCCGTCGCCCACCTCGCCGCAGGCCTGGTCGCCATGGCCGGGGCCCAGCACCTGGGCGCCGTCCGCCTGGAGCTGGGCGATGTTGCGCTGCGTGGCTGGGTGGGTCCACATCTCGCGGTTCATGGCCGGCGCGACCAGCAGGCCACAGCGCTCGCGCGGGCGCGCCAGGGCGGTCAAACTGACCAGTTCGTCGGACCGGCCCTGCACGAGGCGGGCGATCATGTCGGCGCTGGCGGGGGCGATGAGCATCACATCGGCCTCGCGGCTGAGGTTGATGTGCGCCATGTTGTTGGGCTCGCGGGCGTCCCACTGGCTGGTGTAGACCGGCCGGTTGGACAGCGCCTGCATGGTGACCGGCGTGATGAAGGCCTCGGCGGCCTCGCTCATCATCACCTGCACGGTGGCCCCGGCCTTCACGAGCAGGCGGGTGAGCTCGGCGACCTTGTAGCAGGCCACGCCGCCGGAGAGGGCCAGCAGGATGTGCTTGTCACGCAGCGGTATGAGTTCCAGTTCGGGCATGGAGCCGCACTCTAGCAGGCCGTGGCGGCGATCCCGACGATTCAGCTCACGCAAGAGGCGGATGCCGGTCTCGCATGCGTGGCGAACTGCTTTCGTCTATCTGCTATGCTCCCGCGCCGAGACAGCCCAGGCTGTCTCGGCACCGCGTGCAATTCGCGGTGGACCGATACGACTTCAAAACAGATCAACGGCCGCATCTCAAGCGAGCCGCAGAGGAGGATCCACCATGCGCGCTGATCAACTCAGCACCGCTGCCCGTCGCACTCGGGCAATCCAATTGACCATCCTTGTGCTCAGCCTCACCCTTGCTGCCTGCGGCGGTGGCGGAAGCTCCGGCACAGGGAGCTCGCAGCCCCCAGAGCCAACTCAGCCAACTCAGCCAACTCAGCCAACTCAGCCAACTCAGCCAACGCAGCCAACTGACCCCACACCGTCTTTCACCATCAAGACACAGCCTGCTGACCAGAACGTCGCGCTGGGGGCTGCTGTGACCTTCAAGGTCGGCATCGAGGGGTCAGCCACCCTGCAGTGGCAATCCTTCAGCAACGGTGTCTGGGCAGACATCGCTGGAGCGAACGGCACGGAATACACCATCGCAAGGACATCTGGCTCGGATGATGGCCGGCAGTTCCGCGTGCTTGTCTCTTCGACTGGCAAGGCGACGAGCAGCTTGGCCAGCTCTGTGGCCACCCTGAAAGTCGTGCAGGGCGTTGCCTGGTCCTTCAGCTCACCTTCCTTCGTCGGCGCATCCCTGAATGCCGTGCGCTGGATTGACTCCAACACGGCGGTCGCCGTGGGCAGTGGCGGCGCCATCATCCGGACAAAGGATGCAGGGCTCAACTGGTCGATCATTCGAGGCCACGTGGCCGGCACGGAGGATCTGACTCAGCTGAGTGTGCTGGATTCCAAGACGCTCCTCGCTAGCGGAAAGAAGCTGCTGCTACGCTCAACGGATGCAGGGCTCAGCTGGACCACCTTGGCCGCACCTTCGTCGAGCAAACTCGCGATGGCCTTCCGGACCTCGCTGGCGGGCGTCGCAGCCGAGTACGGCGGCAAGCTCTACCGGACCATGGATGGCGGCCAGTCCTGGACCGCTGGCCAGGTGCCAGCATCTGCCGTGATCGAGACGCTGGAATGCCGGCAGCAGCTCTGCATTGCCAGCGGCGTCGATTCCTCGCAGATGTCCAGGAAGAACGCCTGGAAGAGCACGGATGACGGCCTCAGCTGGACGCCCATCGATTTCAAGACGCCCCTGACGACTCTTGATCTCCGTGCGATCACCTTCGCAGGAGATGGCATCTTGTATGCGGAAGGCCGCTATACAGCTGGCCGCAGCAGGGATGGCGGCTCGAGCTGGGAATGGTGGAGCCTCCCAGGGGCTCACATGCCGAGTAGCAGTGGCGTGCTGTTTGCAGATGGCGCCCATGGCATCAGCCGCAGCGGCGCGTACCGAACGCAAGATGGTGGATCGACATGGACGAAGGTCGAATCCGTACCCTTCCGCTCAGAGGACGCGGCCGATCTAGCGTTGTCCAGCAGCGGCTTGGGTCTGGCCATCGACGGGGGTGGGCGGATCAAACGCAGCACTGATTTTGGCAATACTTGGACCTCCGTGTTCCAGGGGCCGGACCACGACCTCGAAGGCTACGACTTCACAGGTGTCGCCTTTTCCAGCCGAGAGACAGGCCTGGCTGTTTGCTCGCAGGGCATCGTGGCCACCAATGACGGCGGCAAGAGCTGGAAGTTGGCCCCCCTGCCATCGATGGCGCAGCCGGACATGAAGGCTGTGGCCTTCGCAGATGCGCAAACGGCGGTGATCGCCAATTACATGCCATTGCGGAGCACGGACGGCGGCAAGTCCTGGCAAGTGGTCAATGGTCTCGTGGTGGGCACGAATCCCGTGGTCGGGTTCTCGTCTGCGGGATGGGGCCTGGTCGGTGGCTCCGCGGGCGTCTATCGGAGTACCGATGGCGGAGCGACCTGGTCGATGGTCTCTACGCAAGGTGGCCCGTGGGGGTTCGGCGCGCTGGCCATTCGTGATTCCGTCGCGCTGCTGAGCGGCTCTGCCGGCGGCATGATGCGAAGCACCGATAGCGGCAAGACATGGAGTCTGGTACCTGGATTCACCGACTGGATCAAGAGCTTGGCTTGGGTGGATGCGCGCACGGTTTACGCCCTGAACACCCAAGGTCAAGTGCTGCGGAGTTCGGATGCTGGCTTGAGCTGGTCGCCTCTCAATGGAGTGGTCAGCGGCCGCTTCGCCACCATTTCGTTCACGAAGGGCGGTCAGCTGGGTCTGATCGCAGGCGCGGGCATCCTGCTGCACTCGGTCGATGGCGGGCAGACCTGGATCAAGGACCTCGAAGGACCCTCGTTCTTCTGGCAGGCCGTAGGCTTCGCGGATGAACACTCACCCGTGATGGTGGGCATGGACGGGGTGATCGCAACGGGCTCGGGCTACTAAGCCCCCTCTGGACGCGGCGGAGGACCGATAACCGTGCTCTCCGCCGCCCCACACGAGGCCGCCGACGTCATAGGCGGCGAGTAAAGACCAGGTCCCAGACGCCGTGGCCCAGCTTCAGGCCGCGGTTCTCGAACTTGGTGAGGGGCCGGTAGGCCGGCTTCTCGGCATAGCCCGCAGCCGTGTTCTGCAGCTGCGGCTCGGCGCTGAGCACCTCCAGCATCTGCTCGGCGTAGGGCTGCCAGTCGGTGGCGCAGTGCAGGTAGCCGCCGGGCGCCAGATGCTCGATCAGCTTGGCCACGAAGGGCGTCTGGATCAGCCGGCGCTTGTTGTGGCGCTTCTTGTGCCAGGGGTCGGGAAAGAAGATGTGGATGCCGGCCAGGCTGGCCTTCGGGATCATCTGCTCCAGCACCTCGACGGCGTCGTGCTGGAAGATGCGGATGTTGGGGATGTCCTGCTCGCCGATGAGCTTCAGCAGCGCGCCCACGCCGGGTTCGTGCACCTCGCAGCCGATGAAGTCGTGATCGGCCAGGGTCTGGGCGATCTGCGCCGTGGCGCCGCCCATGCCGAAGCCGATCTCCAGGACCACCGGCGCCTTGCGGCCAAAGACGGCCTCGTAGTCAAGAGGCGTCGCGGCCTGGAAGGGCAGCACAAAGCGCGGGCCCAGCTCGGCCAGGGCCTTGATCTGGCCCGTGCCCATGCGGCCGGCGCGCACGACGAAGCTCTTGATGGCGCGGCGCGGCGCCTCGCCGTCAGCGGGCGTGGCGTCTTGGGGATCGTGAGGCGTGAGGTCGGACGGCGTGGTCATGGGAAATTCCGGGCGAAGGGCCTGGATTTTACCGGCGCCCTGCCCGTTCGCCGCGGCCTGCTCAGCCGATGACGTCCATCACGATGGGCGCGGCGGCGATCGCGGTGCCCGGCTCCGCCAGAGTCACGGCCGCTTGGTAGGCCGCGATCACCCGCTGGGCCTGGGCCTCGTCGGCCGAATGGACCATCGCCAGTGGCTCGCCAGCGGCCACGCTGGCCCCCACATGCCGCACGGCGGACAGGCCCACGCGGAAGTCGATGGCATCGCTGGCCACGCGGCGGCCGCCGCCCATTTCGACGATGAGCAGGCCGATGTCGCGGGTCTTCATGGCCGACAGCACCCCGGCGCGCGGCGCGGGAATGGCCTGGATCACGGGCGCGGCCGGCAGGTAGGCCTGCGGGCGCTCCATCAGGTCGGCCGGGCCGCCCAGGGCCACGACCATCTGCGCGAACTTCTCGGCGGCGGCGCCGCTGTCCAGGGCCCGCTGCAGACGGGCGCGAGCGGCGGCGGTATCGGCCGCAAGGCCGCCGATCACCAACATCTCGGCGGCCAGGGCCAGGGTCACCTCGTGCAGGCGCGACTCCTGGCGCTCGCCCTTCAGGTAGGCGATGGTCTCGGCGATCTCCAGCGCATTGCCCACCTCGTCGCCCAGCACCTCGTTCATGTCAGTGATCAGGGCGCGGGTCTTGAGGCCGGCGCCGCCAGCCACGGCCACGATGCTCTCGGCCAGTTCACGGGCGAACTCGGGGGTGCTGGCAAAGGCGCCGTTGCCGCACTTGATGTCCATGGACAGGCCCTGCAGGCCCGCCGCCAGCTTCTTGGAGAGGATGGAGGCGGTGATCAAGGGCACGCTCTCCACCGTGGCGGTGACGTCCCGCGTGGCATAGAAGCGCTTGTCGGCCGGGGCCAGGTCGCCGGTCTGGCCGATGATGGCGCAGCCCAGCTCGCGCACGATGCGGTCGAAGCGGGCGGGGTCCGGCGTGGTGGTGTAACCGGGGATGGCCTCCAGCTTGTCCACGGTGCCGCCCGTGTGGCCCAGGCCGCGGCCGGCGATCATGGGCACATAGCCGCCGCAGGCCGCCACCATGGGGGCCAGCATGAGGCTGACCTTGTCGCCCACGCCGCCGCTGGAGTGCTTATCCAGCACGGGGCCGGGCATGTCGGGCCACTGCATCACGCGGCCGGAGTGCATCATGGCGCGGGTCAGGTGCACGGCCTCCTCGCGTCCCATGCCGCGCAGAAAGACGGCCATGCCCAACGCAGCCACCTGGCCCTCGCTCCAGCTGCCGTCGGTGAGGCCCTTCACGAAGGACTGGATCTGGGCCTCGGAGAGGGCCTGGCCGTCGCGCTTGGCGCGGATGATTTCTTGGGCGAGCATGGATTCAATACGCAGAGGTGACGGCCTGGGAGGCCTGGCCGGACAGCACGGATTCGATGTCCTTCAAGAGGCCGCTGGCGCCGAAGCGGAAGCGGCGCGCCTGCAGGGCGTCGGCGCCCAGCACATCGGCGGCCAGCTGCAGATAGCCCTGGGCATCGGCCACCGAGCGGATGCCGCCCGAGGCCTTGAAGCCGGCGGAGGCCATGCCCGAGGCGGCAATCTCGCGCAGCATCACGCGGGCGGCCTCGGGCGTGGCAGAGACGGGCGTCTTGCCGGTGCTGGTCTTGACGAAATCGGCGCCTGCGGCGAGCGAGAGGCGCGTGGCCTCGGCGATCAGCTCGGACTCGGCCAGCTCGCCGGATTCGATGATGACCTTGAGTGTCAGCGGCCGGCTGGCGTGGCGCACCTCGGCCAGGAACTCCTCCACCTCGCTGCGCTGCCCCGCCTGCAGGGCACGCCAGGGGAGGACGACATCGACCTCGTCGCCACCGGCTTGCGCGATGGTCTCGATGTCGGCGATGGCGCGGGCCAGGTCCAGGGCGCCTTCGGGGAAGTCGGCCACGGCGGCCACTTTGATTTCGGGCGGCAGCATCGAACGTGCCTGCGACACGAAGCGCGGCCACACGCACACCGCGGCCACAGGGCCGAAGGCGGTCTGGGCGCGCTCGCACAGGGCGGTGACGTCAGCGGCGGTGTCGGCGTCGTTGAGGCTGGTGAGGTCCAGGCACTGCAGGGCCAGGCGCGCGGACTGGAGCAGGTCCAGGCGGGCGGGTGTTGTTGTCATGTGTGTCTCTCCAGGCAGCGCAGGGCTGCCCTTCAGGTAGCTCAACCCTTGAGCGAGTCGAGGTCAGCCATGCCGGCGATGACCTGGGCCAGGTAGGCAGCGGCGCGCGCGCCGGAGGCCTGGGCCTGCTGCAGGGTCAGCGCGTGGGTCAGGGCTTCGTTGGACAGGCCGGCGGCCATATTGGTCATCAGGGCCAGGCCCATGACGCGCAGGCCGGCGTGGCGGGCCAGGATGGTCTCGGGCACGGTGCTCATGCCCACGGCGTCGGCACCCCAGGCGGCGAACATGCGGATCTCGGCCGGGGTCTCGAACTGCGGGCCCAGGGCCCAGCAATAGACGCCCTCGCCCACGATCAGGTTCTCGGCCTTGGCCACGGCCTTGGCATGCTGGCGCAGCTCGGCGTCGTACGCTGCGCTCATGTCCACGAAGCGCTCGCTGCCGGGCTCGCCCACGATGGGTGAGCGCTGCGGGGCGTTGATGTGGTCCGAGATCAGCATCAGGCTGCCTGGCGGCATGTTCGGGCGCAGGGAACCGGAGGCATTGGTCTGCACCAGCACCTTCACGCCCCAAGCCTTGAGGCTGCGCAGCGCGCCGGCCATGCCGGTGCAGTCGCCGCTCTCGTAGGTGTGGGCGCGGCCGCGCAGCATGACCACGCGCTGCGCGCCCATGGTGCCGACGACCACCTCGTTCACATGGCCCTCGACCTTGGGCTGCGGGAAAGCCGGCAGCTCCGCATAGGACAGGTGCTGCGCGCCCTGGACCTGCTCCACGGCGCCGGCCCAGCCGGAGCCCAGCACCACGGCCACCTCGGGCGCGGCGCCGAACTGGGCCTGCAACTGGGCGACGCTGGCGTCGATCTTGGGGTTGAGGGTGTTGCGGTCGATCATGTTTGTTCTCCGTGTTCAGACGGGCGGCAGGGCACTCGCAGGGAAACGCCGGGCCGCCCCAGGCTTCCATGCCCCCCTCGGGGAGCGACCTGGCACGCAGTGCCAGGTCTGGGGGCGCTCATCACTTCAGGTGGTCCGGGCCGAAGCTGGCCGGCAAGAGTTGTTCCAAAGTCCAGTGGGCTTTGATGCCCGAGGGGTCTGCAGCGATCACGACAAGATCGCCGCTGTTGAATTCGCGCAGCTTCTGGCGGCAGCCGCCACAGGGCGTGATGATCTCGGGGCCGGGACCCATCACCAGCACGGCGCGGGCCTGGCGGCCGCCGGCCATGACCATGGCTCCCAGGGCGGTGGTCTCGGCACACCATCCTTGCGGGTAGGCGGCGTTCTCGATGTTGCAGCCGGCATGCACGCGGCCCTGCTCATCGAGCACCGCGGCGCCCACGGCGTACTTCGAGTAAGGCGCATGCGAGTGGCTGCGGGCGCCGGCCGCGGCGGCCAGCAGCTGCTGCTGCAGCGCGTCATTGAGAGGCAGCATCGCTCTTCCTTCAGCGTTCTTTGACATAGGGCCGGCCCAGGGCCTTGGGCGCCAGGGCCTGGCCGATGAAGCCCGCCAGCAGGATGACGGTCAGCAGATAGGGCAAGGCCTGGATGGCCTGCACCGGCACCTCGCCCAGGCCCGGCAGCTTCACGCCCTGCAGGCGGATGGCGACAGCATCGAGGAAGCCGAACAGCAGGCAAGCTGCGGCGGTAGGCAGGGGCTTCCACTTGCCGAAGATCATGGCGGCCAGGGCAATGTAGCCGCGGCCGGCGGTCATGTTGGGCGCGAAGGAGGCGTTCTGGGCCAGGGTCAGGTAGCTGCCGGCCAGGCCGCACAGCAGGCCGTTGAGCAGCAGCGCGCCGTAGCGCAGACCCTTCACCGAGACGCCGGCCGCCTCGACCATGGCCGGGTTCTCGCCCACGGCGCGCAGGCGCAGGCCCGGGCGGGTCCGCTCCAGGAAGTACCAGACGGCGAAGACCAGCGCGAAGGCCGCGTAGACCAGGCCGTTGTGGCTCAGCAGGCCATGGCCGAAGACCGAGGCGAACCACTGCCCTTCGGCGGGTTCGGCAAAGGCCGCCGCCAGGCCGTGCAGCCGGACCTCCGGCGAGACCGGCGGGGTCTGCCCCCCCTGGGCGAACCAGGCGATGCCCAGCACCACCGTGAGGCCCGCCGAGACCATGTTGATGGCCACGCCCGACACCACCTGGTCACCGCGGTGGCTGACACAGGCAAAACCATGCACCAGCGACCACGCACAGGCCACCAGCAGCGCGGCCCCGACGGCCAGCACGGTGGAGCCGCTCATCGCGCCCACGGCCGCCGCGGCAAAGGCGGCCGACAGCATCTTGCCTTCAAGCCCCAGGTCCACCACACCCGAGCGTTCGGACAGCAGGCCAGCCAGCGCGGCCAGCAGCAGCGGCGTGGTGACGCGCAGAGTGGAGGCGACCACTGAACCGATCAGAACTTCATCCATGCCTGGACTCCTGGCGCTTGAAGGCGGCGTAGAGCTTCGCGAACATCGGCGCCGACACCATGGCCATCGCCCCCGCGAACAGCACGATGAGGCCCTGCACCGTCACGACCATTTCCCGCGAGAAGCCCGGCACCTCGAAGGACACCTCAACCCCGCCCTGGTACAGCACGCCAAACAGCAGCGAGGCCATCACGATGCCCACTGGGTGGTTACGCCCCATGAGGGACACAGCGATGCCGGTGAAGCCGGCACCGGCGACGAAGTCCAGGGTCAGCTTGCCCTGCACGCCGGAGATCTCGTTGATGGCCACCAGGCCAGCCAGCGCGCCGGACACCCCCATGGCCACCAGCACCTGCAGGCGCGGGCGGATGCCGGCGTAGTGCGCGGCCTCGGGCGCCGAGCCCACGGCGCGCAGGCGGTAGCCGGCACGGCTCTTCCACAGGAACCACCAGACAAAGACGCAGGCCAGCAGCGCCAGCGCCAGGCTCAGGTTCAAGGGCGAAGACGGCCACTCCAGGCCCAGCTTCTCAGCCAGGGCATGCAGGGTGGGCATGCGGGCGCTGTCGGCGAACTCCAGGCTTTCGGGCGACATGGAGCCCGCCGGACGCAGCCAGTTCACCAGCAGGTACACGTTCAGGCTGGCCGCCAGGAAGTTGAACATGATGGTGGTGATCACGATGTGGCTGCCGCGCCAGGCCTGCAGATAGGCCGGCACCGCCGCCCAGGCCGCGCCGAACAGCGCCGCGCCCAGCACCAGCAGAGGCAGCATCACCGCAGCGGGCAGCTTGGGCGAGAGCCACAGGGCCAGCAGGGCCACGCCCAGGCCGCCGAAGGTGGCTTGCCCTTCCCCGCCGATGTTGAAGAGCCCGCCATGGAAGGCCACGGCCACGGCCAGGCCAGTGAAGATGAAGGTGGTCGTGTAGTACAGCGTGTAGCCCAGGCCGCGACCGCTGCCCAGGGCGCCCTCGACGAGCACCGAGAAGGTCTGCGCCGGGCTCTGGTGGATGGCCAGCACCACCAGGGCGGCCACGCCCAGCGCGACAGCCAGGTTCCACAGGGGCAGCAGCACCAGGTCCATCCAGCGCGGCAGGGTCAACGATTGCGCGCTCATGCCTGCGCCTCCTCGGGCTGGGCCGTCATCAGCAGGCCCAGGGTCTTTTCATTGCAGTCGGCGATGGCCAGCTCGCCGGTCACGCGGCCGGCGTTCATTACCACCACGCGGTCGGCCAGGGCCAGGATCTCGTCCAGCTCGCTGGAGACCAGCAGCACCGCGCAACCTTCGTCGCGCAGCCGGCGCAACTGGCCGTGGATGAACTCAATGGCACCGATATCCACGCCGCGCGTGGGCTGGCCCACCAGCAGCACCGCTGGCTTCTGGGCGATCTCGCGGGCCAGGATCAGCTTCTGCTGATTGCCGCCGGAGAACTTGCTGGAGCCCAGCAGCGAGTCGCGAGGGCGCACGTCGAAGCGCTCCATGAACTCGGCGGCCTGCGTCTTCATATGGGCCTGGTCCATGGACAGGCCCAGGGGCCAGGCCCGGTACTGGTCCTGCTCGTGGTAGCCCAGGGCCGCGGTTTCCCAGGCGGGGAAGCTCATCACCATGCCGCACAGGTGCCGGTCCTCGGGCACATGCGCCAGGCGCAGCGTGCGGGCCTGCGAGGGTGTCATCCAGGCGCCGGGCTCGAAGGACTGCCCGGCCACCGTCAGCCGGCCAGACGCAGGCACCTGCATGCCCGACAGCAGGGCCAGCAGCTCGCTCTGCCCATTGCCCGACACGCCGGCCACGCCGACGATCTCGCCGGCCTTGAGGTCCAGGTCCACGCCTTTGAGCGTCTGCACGCCCTGCTCGTTGCGCAGGACGAGGCCGTGAGCCCGCAGACGCAGCTCGCCAGCCTTGGCGCCCTCGCCTTCCTTGCGGCCCAGGCTGACCTTGCGGCCCACCATGGACTCAGCCAGGTCCTCGGGATTCGTCTCGGCGATGGCCACCGTCTTGACCACCTGGCCGGCGCGCATCACAGTGACGGCGTCGCACAGGGCCATCACCTCCTTGAGCTTGTGCGTGATCAGCAGGATGGTCGTGCCCATGGCGCGCAACTGGCGCAGGGTCACGAAGAGCTGCTCGGTTTCCTGGGGCGTCAGCACGGCGGTGGGCTCGTCCAGGATCAGGATGCGGGCGCCACGGTACAAGGCCTTGAGGATCTCCAGGCGCTGCAGTTCTCCCACCGGAAGATCGCCCACCAGGGCATCCAGACGCACCTGCAGGCCGGTCTCGCGCATGAGGGCCTCCAGCTTCGCCCGGGCCGCCTTCTTTGCGCCGCCGAGGAAGAAGCCGCCCTCGGCGCCCAGCATGACGTTGTCCAGGCAGCTCATAGTCTCGACCAGCATGAAGTGCTGGTGGACCATGCCGATGCCCTGGGCGATGGCGACCTGGGAGTCAGGGATCTGCACGCGCCGGCCCTGGATCTCGATGTGGCCCTCGTCGGCCTGATAGTAGCCGTAGAGGATGGCCATCAGCGTGGACTTGCCGGCGCCGTTCTCGCCGACGATGCCATGGACCGTGCCCGCCGCGATGCTGAGGCTGACGCCGCGGTTGGCCTGCACGGCGCCGAAGCGCTTGGAGATCTCGCAAAGGCGGACCGCCGGCTGGGCGGTGCTCATCGGAGCTGTCATGGGAGGTAGGGAATGTGGCGCTGGGCGGGCGCCGCACTGGACGCCCCGCGATTTCCAGGCGACAGATCTGACCGGGGTCAGGTCTTGCCGCGGGGGCTCGTCAGTACTTGCAGGCGTTGTCCGCCATGTAGTCGGCGACCTTGATCTTGCCGGCGATGATGTCGGCCTTGTAGGCCTCGACCTTGGCCTTGATCTGGGGGCTGATCAGCTTGGCGTTGTGCTGATCGATGGCGTACTCGACGCCGTTCTCGCTCAGGCCCAGGATCTGGATGCCGGGCTTCCATTCCTTCAGCACGTTGTAGACGGCCACGTCCACGCGCTTGACCATGGAGCTGAGCATGGTGCCGGGCTGCAGGTGGTTCTGGTTGCTGTCCACGCCGATGGCCAGCTTGCCGGCATCCTTGGCCGCCTGGTAGACCCCCACGCCGGTGCCGCCGGCGGCGGCGAAGACCACGTCCACGCCCTTGGCAAACTGGGCCTTGGCCAGCTCACCGCCGCGCGTCGGGTCATTCCAGGCTGTGGCCGTGGTGCCGGTCATGTTGGCCTGAATGTCGATCTTGGGATTGGCCGCCTTGGCGCCCTGCTCGTAGCCGCACTGAAACTTGCGGATCAGGGGGATGTCCATGCCGCCCACAAAGCCCACCTTGCCGGTCTTGCTGGTCAGCGCAGCCAGGGCGCCGATCAGGAAGCTGCCCTCGTGCTCCTTGAAAACCACGGCCTGCACATTGGGCATGTTGACCTTCTCGTCAATGATGACGAACTTGGTCTTGGGGAAGTCCTTGGCCACCTGCTGCAGGGCCGAAGCCTGGGCAAAGCCCACCGAGATGATGGGGCTGGCGCCGCGCTCGGCCATGCGGCGGATGGCCTGGGCGCGCTGGGTGTCGTTGCTGATCTCGAACTCGAGGTAGGGCTTGCCCGTCTCGGCCTTCCAGCGCTCCACGCCGCGGTAGGCAGCCTCGTTGAAGCTCTTGTCGAACTTGCCGCCCATGTCAAAGATGACGGCCGGCTGCTGGGCCTGCGCGGTGGTGGCGGCCAGGGTCAGCGCGGCAAGGGCCGTCGCGGCGAAAGCGTGCATGGTCTTCATGGTGGGCAATTCCATCTCGACAGATCAGACAACAGACAGGATGACGGCCGGCCGGCGGCCCCCGCCGCGCAACCCGCCCCGGCGCTGCCACAGCGGCAACGCCAGCGCATTCTAGAAAGCGGGAGTGTATCGGCGAATCAGGAAAACGCTAAACGTTTGCGCGGCCGATTTTGCGGGGCCAAAAGACAAAAGGGTGGCGGGTCGGGGCCGTCTCGCAAGTCCTGAGCAAACCCCGGGCCAGCCCGGTGCTTGCGCCCCTCAGACGCCCAGGGGTGCGTCAGCGTATTGAGACGGCCGCCTGGGCGGCCCTTCTTGATGGGCCAGGCGCCCAGGGCCGAGCATGCCGAGCCATCGCAACAGCCGCCGCCCTCTTCGGCCGGCCCTGCCCGCTGCCGCCCAAGCGACGCCGCCCGCGCCTGTCTGGGGGAAGGCCCCCACAAAATTCACGCGCCGGTCTTGCGCTGGCTCAAGCCTGCCTCACTAAATGCGATTCTTTCTCATTTAGAATGTCATCATCCTCTTCCAGAGCCTCGCTCGCGGCAGACACCATGATTGCAGCTCCGTCCTTCACGCTGGCCCAGGCCAGCATCGGCCAGGCCCACCGGGTCAAGTCCCTGCATGCGCCGGCCCATGCGCCGGAATGGCCGCAATGGCTGGAGGAGATCGGCTTCGTCAGCGGCGAGCACGTCTGCGTGATCGCCAAGGGCCTGCCCGGCGCCGACCCGCTGGTCGTGCGCATCGGCCAATCCACCTTCGCCCTGCGCCGCGCCGAGGCCGACTGCATCGAGCTGGCCCTGCCCCACGAGCTTCCCGAACTGACGAGCACGCCAGCCTTGGGCCAGCAGGCCCTGGCATGAGCGGAGCACGGTCGCCCCAAGGGGCTCTTTCCCGCCCGGCGGGACCGCACGCAGGGCCACAGTCGCTCCCATGAACGAAGCCGTCATCCATCTGCATCCGGCCGGCCCGCTGCTGGCCCTGGTCGGTAATCCGAACTGCGGCAAGACCGCCCTCTTCAACCGCCTGACCGGCAGCCGCCAGAAGGTGGCCAACTACGCCGGCGTGACCGTCGAGCGCAAGGAAGGCCGGGTCCAGACACCCCAGGGCAAGAGCCTGCGCCTGCTGGACCTGCCGGGTACGTACAGCCTCTATCCGCGCTCGCCGGACGAGCGCGTCACCTGCGATGTGCTGGCCGGCCGGGCCATCGGAGAGAAACGCCCCGACCTGGTCGTGTGCGTGCTGGACGCCACCAATCTGCGCCGCAACCTGCGCCTCGTGCTGGCCGTGCAGCGCATGGGCCTGCCTTGCGTCGTCGCGCTCAACATGGCCGATCTGGCCGCCAAACGCGGCCTGCACATCGACACCGAGAAGATGTCCCGCGCCCTGGGCGTGCCCGTGGTGCGCACCGTGGCCACCAAGGGCGAAGGGCTGGACGAGCTCCGCGCCATGCTGGGCCAGCGCGAACACTGGCCGGCCGTGCCGGCCCAGGGCGAGCCCAGCACCGATCCGCAGGACCAGGCTCGCGTCAATGCACTGCTTCATGAGCTGGGGCTGGACCAGCAGACACCCGAGCTGCCCAGCGACCAACTGGATCGCTTCGTGCTGCACCCTGTCCTGGGCCCGGTGCTGCTGGCGGTGCTGCTGTTCTTTTTGTTCCAGGCCGTGTTCAGCTGGGCCGAGCCACCCAAGGACCTGATCGAGGCCGCCATTGCCTGGCTGGGCACCGAGGTGGGCGGCCTGATGCCCGAGGGCTGGCTGCGCAGCCTCGTGGTGGACGGCCTGATCGCAGGCGTGGGCGGCGTGCTGGTCTTCCTGCCCCAGATCCTGATCCTGTTCTTCTTCATCCTGGTGCTGGAGGAGTCCGGTTACCTGCCCCGTGCTGCCTTCCTGCTGGACCGCATCATGGGCAGCGTGGGGTTGTCGGGCCGCAGCTTCATACCGCTGCTGTCCAGCTTTGCCTGCGCCATTCCGGGCATCATGGCCACGCGCTCCATCGCCAACCCGCGCGACCGCCTGGTGACCATCCTGATCGCCCCCATGATGACCTGCTCGGCGCGCCTGCCTGTCTATGCGCTGCTGATCGGGGCCTTCGTGCCGCAGCGCCAGCTGTGGGGTGGCATCCAACTGCAGGGCCTGGTGCTCTTCGCGCTGTACCTGGCCGGCATCGTCGGCGCCATGGCCGTGGCCTGGGTGCTCAAGCGCTTCACCAGCGGCCAGCAAACGCGCCCGCTGATGATGGAACTGCCCAGCTACCACTGGCCGCATCCGCGCAATATCGCCATCGGCCTGTGGCAGCGGGCGGTGATTTTCCTGCGGCGCGTGGGCGGCATCATTCTGGTCCTGACCCTGCTGCTGTGGCTGCTGGCCAGCTTCCCCGGCCCGCCTGAAGGCGCCACGGGCCCGGCCATCCAGTACAGCTTTGCCGGCATGCTGGGTCGCGGCCTGGCCGTGCTCTTCGAGCCCATCGGCTTCAACTGGCAGATCAGCCTGGCCCTGGTGCCTGGGCTCGCCGCCCGCGAGATCGCCATCAGCGCCCTGGGCACCGTCTACGCCCTGGCCGCCACCGGCGAAGACACCGCGCAAGCCCTGGCCCCGCTGATCGCCCAGAGCTGGGGCCTGCCCACGGCCTTCTCCCTGCTGGCCTGGTTCGTCTTCGCCCCGCAGTGCGTGGCCACCCTGGCGGCCGTGCGTCGCGAGACGGGCGGGATGAAGATCCCGCTGATCATGGTGGGCTATCTGTTCGGGCTGGCGTACCTAGCGTCCTACATCACCTTCCATGTCAGCAGGTGGTGCCTGGGGTGACCCCCTACGGCCTTAGGTCGATCCCAGCCGGCATGCCCGGAGGAAGGGCAGAGCCGGATCCTCGGCCCTTGCGCGAGGGCCTGCGCAAGCGACGCCGGACGCGCGTCCTGAGTGGCTTGGTCGGCCGTGCTGTGACTGCCTGAGAGGGGCGAGGCCGATCACGGGCGTCGCGCGGGCGTGTGCGGCGCTGGCACCGGCAAGGCCGGGTGCATGCGGGAAGCATCGCGAAGGGGGCAGGTCTTGCCTGAGGCGTTGAGATCGCCCCCCTGCCCATCGGCGGCGCCCCGAGGGGCTGCGGCGCCAGATTGCCGTCAGTGGCGCCCCCCCCCCCGACTGCCAGCAAGGCCTCGTGGATCAGGGGAGGATGCAGGCGAGGCCGGCCGCCGCCCCGTGACGGCCGCGGGGGATCAGAATGCCGCCTTGATCAACTCCGCCAGCTGCGCATCACTGATGGGCTTGGACTTGTTCAGGAAGTCCGGTGTCGCGCAGACGGCACTGGCGCCGGACTTGGCGCAGACGCTCCGGAATTCCTTGTACTGGAACGCATCACCGCCCAGCGCGGGGAACGGCTGCATCTGGATGCCGGTCACGGACTTCCACATCGCGAACTGCTCTGCGGGCGCCAGGCGCAGCGTCACCAGCTCCTTGCCCTGGGCGTCCTGGTAGGTCACGTCCGTCGCCTTGTGCCCGTAGGCAGAAATGGATCGAACGGTGTGCGTCACCGAGGTCAGACCGAGAATCTTGGCGACGGTGGCGTCCGGAAGCTCGCCGCTGAAGGCTGGCAGGGACAGCAGGCTGAGGCTCAGGGCAAGGTTGGCGAACTTCATCGGTCCTCGTTTGAGTTGGGAAACGGGGGTTGGGAAACGGGGGGTTGTGAAACGGGTTCTCGACCGGCAAAGGCCCCGCCGTCCCGGAGTGGACCTGGGGCGCGACCTTGCGGCCGCGGGCACGGCATGACGCTGGGCGCCTGCGGCGCCCTAGCGCTCGTGCAGCTCAGCGATTGGCCTCCGCCAGCAGCTTGTTGACCTCGTCCTGCTGCGCAAAGCTCTTGCCCAGCTTGCTCAGCTGCTGCAGCTCCTGGCGGGCGGCAGACTTTTCGCCGGCACCCAGCAGGTAGCGGGCCAGGGCCAGGCGGTAGGTGGGCACCTCGGGCGAGAGCTGGACAACCTGGCGCTGAACCTCCAGGGCCTTCTTGGCCTGCCCTTCGGCGGCCAGGGCGCTGGCATAGGTGTCCATCACGGCGGGCTGCTCGGGCGCCAGGGCCAGGGCCTTCTGCGCATAGTCCAGGGCGCCGGGCTTCTTCTGCACGCTCAGCAGCCAAGCCATGTTGTTCAGGGCGCCGACCAGGTCCTGGCGTTTTTCCAGCAGGGCGCGGTAGTGCTTCTCGGCGCCGGGGTAGTCTCCGCTGGCCAGGGCGAGGTCAGCGAGGTAGAGGGCGAAGGTGGTGTCCTCGGGATGGGCCTTGAGCCAGCCTTCGGCAAAGCTGTCGGACTCGGCGGTACGGCGGACCTTGCGCAGCAGCGCATGTAGGCGCAACGGGGCCTCGCCCGGGCGATCCAGGGTCAGGGCCTTGCGCATGGCGGCCAGGGCAGGCTCGGTTGCTCCGAGTTCCTGCTGAACAACGCCCTCTGCCAGGTAGCCCGCCGCTGCCTTGGGATGGCGGGTCTGGAGGTCCTTGGCCAGGGTCAGGGCCTCCTGGGGACGCTTCAGTTGCAGCTCCACCTGGATGGCCATCGCACGACCCTGCAGGTCATCCGGCTTCACGTCCAGCAGCTTCTTCAGCTCGCGCTGTGCCGCCTGGTAGTCCTTGTTGATGATCAGCACACCAGCCGTCCCCAGCTGGCCCACGCCGGATTCCGGCATCAGCGAGGTGATCTTGCCGAAGGTGCTCAGGGCCTGGCCGTTCTCACCGGCCGCGAGCTGGGCTCGTGCCATGCGCTCCAGCAGCTCGATGTTGTTGGGGATGGCGGCCACGGCGGCCTGCGCGGTGCTGAGCGCGAGCTTGGCGTCGCGGCCGGCCAGCAGCACGTCCAGCAGCATCTCTCGGGCCATGGCGTCGTTGGGATCGACGCGCACGGCTTCGTTGAGCGTCTTGAGGATCTGCTCGTGCGGCTTGCCCAGTTGGGCGTCCAGCTCGGCCAGGGCGCGCAGGGCCTGCGAGTTCTTGGGGTTGTCCTTGATGAAGGCTTCCAGGCGGGCGCGGGCCTGATCGGGCTTCTTCTCGTTGACGTCGATGGTCACCAGGCCACCCACCGCCAGCAGCATCTTGGGGTCCTTCTTGAGCACGGCTTCGAAGGACTTGCGCGCCTCGGCCAGATTGCCCTGGGCCAGTTGCACGCGGCCTCGCAGCAGGGGCACGTCCACCGAGTCCGGCTGCTTGCGCTCCAGGCCCTCGATGGCCTTGAGCGCACCGGCGTAGTCGCGGCGCCCGGCCAGGGCGCTGATCAGGGCCAGATCCACGCCGGTGCCCTTCTCGGTGGCGGCAATGCTGCTGAGCTCGCTCAGCGCCGCCTCGCCAGACCCGCCCCGGCCCAGTTGGCCGATCGCCAAGGCCGCGCGGTAGCGCTGGTCCTCGGGATGCAGGGCCGAGGCGCGCCTGAAGAAGTCCTCGGCCTGTTTCTGCTCGCCCAACAGCATGCTGGCCTGGCCGGCCAGGGCCAGGGCCTCGCTGTCCTTGCTGCTGCTGTCCAGCAGCGGCTTCAGGGCGACCAGGGCCTTGGCTGGCTGGCGCAGCTTGATCAGGGCCTGGGCATGCTGGTAGCGCAGCTGCGAGGACTGCGGCGCCAGCTGCACCGCCTTGGCCGACAGGGCTTCGGCCTCGCTGTAGTTGCCCAGCCGGGCCTCGGCCATGGCGGCCATGCTCAGCAGGCCCAGGTGCTCGGGCGCGGCTCGGCGCAGGGCCTGCACCAATTCCTTGGCGCGGCTGTAGTTGCCGGCGGCCATCTCCACCTTGGCCTCAAGCAGGGCAGTGCGGCCGCCGGGCACGCCGGCCTTCTTCATCGTGGCCAGTTGCTGACGCGCGCCCTCGACGTCATTGCGGGCCAGGGCCAGGCTCAGCAGGGCGTCGTGCGCATCGAACTGGTCGGGACGCAGCGCAAGCAGCTGCTGGAAGGTCTTGGTGGCTTCCTGAGGCTGGTTCATCGCGCGCAGCTGGAGCTGGGCCTTGAACAGCAGGGCATTGACGGACTTGGGATGGGTCTTGAGCAGTTCGTCCAGGCGCTGCACGGCCTGGTCGAAGGCCTGCTGGCTGGACAGGATACGGGCCTGGGCCAGGCTGGCCTGCTCCGAGCCCGGATCCCCGGCCACGGCGGCATCGGCCAGTTGGCGGGCGCGCTCCTTGTCACCGGTACCCAGGGCGGCGGCACTCAGTTGGGCGTCCAGGGCGGCCTGGGCGGACTTGTCGGCCAGGCGGGTGCTGCCGTAGTCGCTGAGCACCTTCTTCAGTTGGCCCTGGCTCAGCATCACCTGGACCAGCAGGGGCAGCACCTGCTCCTGGGGATGCTTGTACTCCAGGGCGCGACGCAGCTCGATCTCGGCGCTGGCCAGCTCCCCGCTGTCCAGCATGGCCTTGCCCAGCAGGAAACGGCCTTCCGGATTGGAGGGGTTCTTCTGCAGGAGGTTCTTCAGCTCAATGGTGGCCGTCTTGGCGTCCTGCTGCTGCAGGGCCGTCTTGGCGGAGGCCATCAACTCCTCCTCGCTCTTGCCACCGCAGGCAGCCAGCAGGCTCACACTCAGGACCAGGGGAAGGCTCAGACGTCGGGCGCGCAGTTTCAAGTCAATGTCTCCGATGGTTTGCGGCGGGATCATGCCCTCAAGCGCCAAAGAATGCAGCAGGGACACCCCCACACTCGCAGGGGAACGGTCGTTTGATGGATGTCATGTCGGTAGGGTGGGCGCTCGGGGGCGCCACCCGCTCGGCCTCACAGCGGTGGCGCGATGGACTCGGCGTAGTCGTACAGAGCCCCGAGGATGTCCTGGCTGCGCTCGTCCTCGGCATGGTCGGCCTGCTCTCCCAGGGCATCGATGCGCTCGAAGAAGGCACTGAGGCTCAGGGCGCCGCCCTCGCCTCCATGCAGCCGGGCCACGCAATGCTGCTGCCAGCGCGCCTGCTCGGCCTCGCCGAGGCTTGCGGGAAAGTTGCGGGCGCGGTAGCGGAACAGCAGCTCCTCCAGCCGCCCGTCCTCGAAGGCGATGCGGCCCGCGGCCACGCGCTCGGCCAGAGCCGCGCCGTCCAGGGTGCGCAGGCGCTGCAACTGGCGGCGGTCCTCGTTGCCAATGAAGCCGCCGTAGAGGTCTTCGTCAACGTCCAGGGGCGGCAGGGGCTCGCGCTGGTAGACCCGCGACCACAGCCCCGCCAGCGAGGCGCCCTTTTCGGCCAGGAGCTGTGCATGGACCAGAGCCTGCGTCTTGTCCAGACCCCAGCGCTGGGCGACGGCATCGCTGACGGTGGCCAGATGGCCGATGACGACGGGCGACTTGTTGACGTGGATGGTCTTGATGGGCAGGCGCACCTGCCCCTCGGGCAGCTCGGACTGACGGGAGAACAGGCGTGCGCGCAGGGTCTCGGCATCCAGCGCGAAAAGCTCGGATGGGTCATGGGCCAGGTCCCAGACGATCAGCTCGTTCTTGTTGGTCGGGTGGGCGGCCAGCGGCCACACCAGGGCCAGGCAGCCGCGCTCCACGCCATACATGCCGGAGATGTGCCAGAAGGGCCTGTTCACGCCAATCTCGGCCCAGACGGCCTCCTTCTTGCGTAGCTTCAGGCAGAAGTCGAAAAGCCGCGGCTGCTTCTGGCGCACCAGGCGGGCCAGGGCGATGGTCGCACGGACATCGGACACGGCGTCGTGGGCCTGCTCGTGGGCCAAGCCGTTGGCGCGGCTGAGGTCCTCCAGCTTGAAGGACACCCGGCCGTCTTCATGGCGCGGCCACTCGATGCCCTCGGGGCGCAGCGCGAAGGTGCAGCGCAGCACGTCCAGCAGGTCCCAGCGGCCGCAGTCGTTCTGCCACTCGCGGG
The DNA here is from genome assembly GCF_014174515.1 of Mitsuaria sp. WAJ17. Lineage (GTDB taxonomy): Bacteria > Pseudomonadota > Gammaproteobacteria > Burkholderiales > Burkholderiaceae_C > Roseateles_B. Next base: position 24,952 of record NZ_JACJUG010000032.1, on the reverse strand, counting down.
CATAGGGGTCGATGAGGTTGCGCCAGAAGAGGAAGCGGGTGACCTCGTCGTCGAAGCGCAGCGTGTTGTAGCCCACGCCCACCGTACCGGGCTGGGCCAGCGCGGCTTCGATGCGCGCGGCGAACTCGCGCTCCGGCACGCCCTCGAGCTGGCACTGCTGGGGCAGGATGCCGGTGAGCAGGCAGGACTCAGGATCGGGCAGGTAGTCCGGTGAAGGCTGGCAGTAGAGCGCCAGGGGCTCGCCGATCTCGTTGAGCTCGGCATCGGTGCGGATGCCGGCAAACTGGGCGGGGCGGTCATGGCGCGGCACGCGGCCGAAGGTCTCGTAGTCGTGCCAGAAGAAGCTGAAGGATTGCATGGGCCCGCACGATACTCCATCCGCACCAGCATCGCGCCGGCACCATCCGCAGCAAGGCGGACGGTGCCGCCCCGCAGCCTCAGCCCTTGGGCGCCAGGACCTGGGCCAGGAATTTTTCCAGGTGGCCGAAAAGCTGGTCGCGATAGGCCTGATGGCTCAGCTGGTGGTCGCCCTTGTCGAAGGTGTGGAAGCTGTGAGCCTTCCCGGCCTTCTTCAGGGCCTCGGCCATCTTGACCGAGTGTTTGTAGTCCACCTGCCGGTCGTGTGTGCCATGCAGCAGCACGACCGGCACCTTGATCTTCTGGGCATGGAGCACAGGCGAGGTGCTGCGCAGGCGCTCAGCGTCGTCGCGGGCATCGCCGATCTGGCGGCGTACGGCCTCGCGGCGACTACCCTGGCCGGCGTCATCGACGAAATCGACCAGGTCGGTCACGGGTGCAAAGGCAAAGGCACCCTGGTAGAGGTCCGGCGTCTTGACCACGCCCATCAGCGCCGCATAGCCACCGTAGCTGGCCCCCACGATGGCCACGCGCGAGGGATCCGCCCACTTGCTGTCTACACAGTGACGGAGCACATCCTCGAGGTCGTCCTGCATTTCCAGGCCCCAGCGACGCAATCCGGCTTCCATATAGGCCTCGCCGTAGCCGGTCGAGCCACGGAAGTTGGGCTGGACTACCAGGTAGCCGCGGTCGGCGACGAAGGCGGCCCAGGCGTCGAACTCGAGCCCATCGGCTGCTTGCGGCCCGCCGTGCGGCATCATGACCAAGGGCAGCTTCTCGCTGCCTTCGGCCCCGGGCGGATAGGTGACGAAGGCATGCAGCTCCATGCCGTCCCGGGCCTTGTAGAGGAAGTGCTGCTTCTGGCCCAGAGGCTGCTTCTGCAGCTCGGGATAGGTCTGGGCCAGCAGCTTGATGCTCGGCGCGTCTCCGAGGTTGGCGATGTAGATGCTCTCCGGCTGGCCAGGAACCTCGGAGGTTAGGATGAAATCCTGCCCGTTGCGGGCGCCGGCGTAGAGCATGTTGAAGCGCCCCGGCAGGGACTCGTCAAGCTCGGCCTGCCAGGCCTTGTAGCGCGGATCCCAGTAGAAGCTGGCCATCTCGCCCAGCACGGCCTTGCGGATGCCCACGGCTTCGCCGCGCTCGTCGTGGATCAGGCGGCCGTCCAGTGCATGGCGCTTGTCGGCGAGCTTCAGCACGGGCTTGCTGTCCGGCTTGCTGATGTCCAGGGTGAAAACGGCGGTCAGGCCCTCGTGAAGGGCTTGAAGGTAGAGCCGGTCAGGATCCAGGCCGAAGCCCAGCGGATACATGCGCTCGCGGTCGAAGGCGCTGTACTGTGATATCTGACGCCAGTTCTTGCCATTGGCGTCGCAGACCCACAGGGTGGTGACGCCCTGCTCCGTGCGGCCGATGCCGACGCGCACCTGGTGGGAGGCATCGGTCACCCAGTCGTAGATGCGGTCGCGGGCCGTGAAGTAGGTGCTGCGCTCTGCGGTGTCGATGTTGACCTTGTAGACGGCGGTGTCGAACACACGGTCGCTGGCGGGCAGCTGCAGCAGGATGTGCTTGCCGTCAGGGAGATAGTCCAGCACCTCGTCCTGGATCTGGGCCCAGCGCAGGTTCTTGGCTGAGGCGCCGCGGTTCTTGATCAGGTTGATCAGATTGCTGCCGTCGGCGTTGATGGCGACCAGACGGGTCTCCATGGTCGTCCAGACACCCATGTATTCATGTTCGCGGTGTGAGGGATAGCGCAGTCCGAGCACCAGGCGCTCGTTGTTGACCCAGCGGATCCAGCCGAAGATGAACTCCAGGTTGTCCGTGGTCATCAGGTTCTGCACGGGGCCGCCGGCCGCCGCGCGGGTGACCAACATGGTGCCGGCCTCGCTGTTGACGAGGGCGGCCACCCGCTTGCCGTCGGGCGACAGCGACAGCTGCTCCATCAGCGGCCGGCGGCTGAAGCTGCGCAGGGGCAGCGGGGCACGCGCCGCCTGGGCCAGGCTCATCGCGGCCGGCAAGGCGGCCACCGCCAGCATCTGCGCGCCGGCACTCAGCACTGCTCTTCTCTTCATCGTCGTTCTCCTCCCCCCCATGCTGCGGGGCAGCGGCATTCTGCCGCGCAGATATGCGGCCACCCAAGCCTGGCGCCTCGGGGTTTTCCATCTTTCCCCCCCCTCTGGGGGAAGCCATCCAACATGCGGACCGGCATGGGACCCGGGCCGGCGCCCGGCCCATAATCCGGCGCATTGTCGAGCCCTCGCCCCCAATGACCTTGATCAAGCCAACCCTGCCCTGCCCCGCCCCTCGTGCCCAGCAGGGCCGGATCTCCCGCAAGCTGCTGCTCTGGATCGGACTCGGCCTCCCCCTGGCCCTCCTGCTGCTTCTGGGCGTGGCCGCAGCCTTCATCTACCCCTCGCTGCCCTCGCTGGACAAGCTGACGGACTACCAGCCGCGCCAGCCCCTGCGCATCTACACCTCCGACGAGGTGCTGATCGGCGAGTTCGGGGCCGAACGGCGCAGCTACCTGCCGCTGAAGGACATCCCCAAGCGCATGCAAGACGCGCTGCTGGCCGTCGAGGACTCGGCCTTCTACGAGCACGGCGGCATCAGCTACACAGGCATCCTGCGCGCACTGCTCAGCAACACCGTCAGCAGCCGCAAGCAGGGTGCGTCCACCATCACCCAGCAGCTGGCACGCGACCTCTACCTGACCAAGCGCCAGCTCTACAGCCGCAAGTTCATCGAGATGCTGCTGGCCATCAAGATCGAAGGCCAGTTGCCCAAGGAGAAGATCCTGGAGGTCTACATGAACCAGATCTACCTGGGTCAGAAGGCCTACGGCTTCGAGGCGGCGGCGCAGACCTATTTCGGCAAGTCCCTCAAGGACCTGGACGTCGCTGAAATCGCCATGTTGGCCGGCCTGCCGCAGAACCCGGCCTATGCCAACCCGGTGGCCAATTTCCAGCGCGCCAAGCGCCGCCAGTTGCTGGTGCTGGAGCGGCTCAAGGACACGGGCGTCATCACCCCCGAAGAGCACGACCGCGCCCGCGAGCAGAAGCTGCACATCCGCAGCAGCCAGGACGAGCGCCTGCACGGCGAGTATGTGGCCGAGCTGGTGCGCCAGCAGATCTTCGCCCAGTACGGCGAGGAGGCCTACACCCTGGGCCTGAAGGTCTACACCACCCTCGTCGCGGAACAGCAGCAGGCAGCCTACCGGGGCCTGCGCAAGACCCTGCTGGAGTACGAGCGCCGCCGCCCCTGGCGCGGCCCCGAGGGCTTTGTGGAGCTGCCCGAGGAGGCGGCCGAGGAAGACGCCGCCATCACGCAGGCCCTGGCCGAGCACCCCGACAACGACGAGCTGCGCGCCGCCGTCGTCACCAAGATCGCTGGCGGCAAGCTCTACGCCTCGCTGCAGAGCGGGGACGAGCTGGTGATCAGCGGCGATGGGCTGCGCGCCCTGGGCAACGCGCTGTCGGACAAGGCGCGGCACGAGCTCCAGGTGCGCCGCGGCTCCATCCTGCGGGTGCTGAAAGGATCGCCCACCAAGGAGTACCCGCAAGGCGCCTGGGCGGTGACCCAGTCCCCCGAGGCCGAAGGCGCGCTGGTGGCCCTGGCGCCGGACAGCGGCGAGGTGCGCGCCCTGGTCGGCGGCTTCGACTTCAACCGCAACAAGTTCAACCATGCCACCCAGGCCTTGCGCCAGCCGGGTTCCAGCTTCAAGCCCATCGTTTATTCGGCGGCCCTGGAACTGGGCGTCACGCCCAACACCCTGATCAATGATGCGCCACTGGCCTACGACAACTGGGAGCCCCGCAACTACGACGGCAGCTACGACGGCCCCATGCCCATGCGCACGGCCCTGGCCAAGTCCAAGAACATGGTGACCATCCGCCTGCTGGAGCAGGTCAGCCCGCCGCGGGCGCGGCAGTGGGCCGGCCGCTTCGGGCTGGACGTGGACAGGCAGCCCGACAACCTCACCCTGGCCCTGGGATCGGGCTCGGTGACGCCCATGCAGATGGCCGGCGCCTATGCCGTGTTCGCCAATGGCGGCCAGCTGCGCAAGCCGGTGATCGTGCAGCGCGTGCTCGATGCCAAGGGTCAGGTCTTGTTCCAGGCCCAGGCCCAGGCCGACGGCGAACCCGCCATCTCGGCACGCAACGCCTTCGTCATCAGCAGCCTGCTGCAGGAGGTCACCACGCGGGGCACGGCGGCGCGCGCCGCGGGCCAGCTCCGGCGCACCGACCTCTACGGCAAGACCGGCACCACCAATGACTCGGTGGACGCCTGGTTCGCCGGCTTCCACCCACGCATGGCCGCCGTGGTGTGGATTGGGTATGACAACCCGCACAGCCTGGGCGACCGCGAAAGCGGTGGCGGCCTGGCCCTGCCCGCCTGGATCAGCTTCATGGAAGTGGCCTTGCGCGGCGTGCCGCCCTCCGAGCTCCAGCCGCCCAGCGAGGGCCTGGTGCGTGAAGGCCAGGAATGGGTCTTCGAGGAATTCGCGGGCCCTGCAGGGCTGCAGCAGATCGGTGTCTCGGGCGCGCCGGCCAGCGCCGCCTCGGCGGCATCGGGCCCGACCAGCTCAGAGCCCTGACGCCGCCGGAGTCTCAAGGCCCCGGTGAGCCCAGGTGCTTGCGGGCCAGCCCCTGCGTTCATCCGGCCCGGGCCCCAGCATATTTAGGGACTGCCGCCGCCCGTGCCCGGCCTACGCTGCAGCGAGCCGCCTTCCAGCCAGCGCTGCACGGCCTGCAGCTCGGCGCCGGCGTCGTCAGGCCCATGCAGCTCGGGCAACAGGATGTCGGGGAGGACGCCGTGGGCATCGACCGGCAGCTGCGGCAGGCGCAGGCTGCGCGAGGTGGCGTACCAGAGGTCGCGGCGGCCGGATGGCAGGGTGAAGGGCCGCATATTGCTGTAGTCCAGCGCGCCGAAGCTCGGCCGCCCCAGCAGCTTGACGCCCAGGCCCTGGCGCACCGTCAGCAGGAACTGCTCGCAGGAGCTGCCGCAGTCGCGGTCCATCAGCACGGCGACCTTCTGCGGACGGCGCTTCTCCGGCACCACGCTGCGCTCGTAGACGAAGCGATCGGCCTGCACCCGCGCCCAGCTGCCCGCCGGCACCGCCCGCAGTGCGGCCAGCACGGACTGCGCGAAAAGCACGCAGGCGGCGTCGCCCGGGGCATAGCGCGCGCAGATCTGCTCATGGGCGCGCTGGTTGGCCGGCGTGGACAGCCACTCCACACCCACGCTCACCGGCTGCTCGGCGAGCAGCCAGGGCAGCAGGGGCGCATAGCTGCTGTCCGCGCCACCGTCGTTGTCGCGCACGTCGATGATCCAGTTGGGATGACTCAACAGGGCGGTCCGCTGCTTGCGCAGCAGGGCCTCCAGCGCCGCACGGTGCTGGGGCGAGAAGCTGGGCAGGTGGATGACCAGCGTGCGCGACGTCAGCAAGCGAAGCGTGGGCTGGCGGGTCGCGGGCGCAGGCTCGGGAGCGGCACCGGCCGTGGCCGTCGTGGTGCCGCTGCCGGCGGAGGCAGCCTGCGCCTCCGCGCCCGGGCTGCTGCTTACCCACAGATGGCCCTTGCGCCAGAGCTTCAGGTAGGTGTTGAGCAGGGCCAGGCAGGCCTTGTCATCGGCGATCTGGGCGGCCTCGCCGCGGGCCTTGAGCAAGGCGGCCGCCATGACCTGCTCGCCACGCTGGGGCAGCAGACCGCGGGCGCCGGCGTCGTTCTCCATCAGGAAGCCAGGCATGGCTTCGAGGTCCTTGGCACAGGCGTCGCCCGCACCCAGCGCCTGATCCGCGGCCTGCACGCCCTGGGCCCGCGCTGGGTGGGCAACACCTGACCCCAGGGCCAGCGCCCAGGCCAGTGCCATGACCCCTGCGCCCAGACCGCGACCACGCCCTGCTGATTGCCATCCTGCCGACTGCTTCATGGTCGTGCCTCCTCCTGAGTTCTTGTCTTGCACAGGCAGGTTCCATGCCTGCGTCCGGGTCCGGGGCGCCTGCGCGCCCTTCGGCCCAGCCTGGCGCGGGTCTCAGCGCCGGCGCACCACCAGGCTCCCGACGGAATAGCCGGCCCCGAAGGAGCAGATCACGCCGGTGTCCCCCGCCTTCAGGTCCGCGCGGTGGCGATGGAAGGCGATGATGGAGCCGGCAGAAGCGGTGTTGGCGAACTCGTCCAGGATCAGCGGGGCGACGTCCGAGCCTGCCTCGCCGCCCACCAGCTTCTTGACGATCAGCTGGTTCATGCCCAGGTTGGCCTGGTGCAGCCAGTAGCGGCGCACAGCCGTCGTCTCCAGGCCCAGTTCGGCCACGTGAGCCTCGATGTGAGCAGCCGCCACCGGCACGACTTCCTTGAACACCTTGCGGCCCTCCTGGCGGAAGGTCTTGTCGCGGGCCCGGGGGTCGCTGTCCTCGCTGCGGTTCATGAAGCCGAAGTTGTTGCGGATGTTGTTGGAGAACTGCGTGGACAGCTTGCTGCCCAGCACCTCCCACTGCTCGGCGGCCACGGCGTCTTCTGCGCGCTCCACGAGCAGCGCCGTGCAGACGTCACCGAAGATGAAGTGGCAGTCGCGGTCCGTCCATTCCAGGTGAGCCGAGGTGATCTCGGGGTTCACCACCAGTGCACAGCGCGAGGCGCCGCTGCGCACGGCGTTCCAGGCCTGCTCCAGCGCGAAGGTCGCCGAGGAGCAGGCGACGTTCATGTCGAAGCCATAGCCGCCAGCACCCAGCGCCTGCTGGATCTCGATGGCCATGGCGGGGTAGGCGCGCTGCATATTGGCAGCAGCGCAGATGACCATGTCCACGTTCTTGCCCTCGCGGCCGGCGGCGGCCAGGGCCTGGCGGGCGGCATCGACGGCGATCTCGGCCATCAGCGAGAGCGCCTCGTCCGGGCGCTCAGTAAAGCGGGGGTGCATGCGGGCTGGGTCCAGCACGCCATCCTTCTCCAGCACATAGCGCTGCTTGATGCCCGAGGCCTTCTCGATGAACTCCACGCTGGAATGTGACAGGGCCTCCACCCGGCCGGCGGCGATCGCCTCGGCCTGCTCGGCGTTGTGTCGGTCCACATAGGCGTTGAAAGCCTGGACCAACTCGGCGTTGCTGATGGTATGCGGCGGCTGGTATAGGCCGGTGCCGCTGATGACGACTGCGTGCATGGACAAATCCTGTGGGCGGCGCCTGGGGCGCCTGCTGAAGCGGGCAAGTGTAGCCAGCCGCTTTGCACGCTCCATTGGCGGCTTCCCCCAAACAGCAGCTTGCACCGCGGACGCCCATTCCGCGTAGAATCAATCACCGGGCCCAAATTTTGGCGCCCGGTTTTTTGTGCCCGCACCTTGCCATGCTGCAAGGCCTCGCGGATCCACAAGTTTCTGACCGGGACTCCAAGTCAAGCGCTCGCAGCCGAGGCCGTGCACTGCACCAACGCACGCCGCAATGCGAATCCCTTGAACCATGGAAATCTTCGACTACGACAACATCCTCCTCCTGCCGCGCAAGTGCCGCGTGGAGAGCCGCGCTGAATGCGACACCTCGATCGAGTTCGGCCCGCGCCGCTTCAGGCTGCCCGTGGTGCCGGCCAATATGAAGACGGTGGTGGATGAGCGCATCACCGAATGGCTGGCCGCCAACAGCTACTTCTATGTGATGCACCGCTTCGACCTGGACGCCGTAGCCTACGCCCGCACCATGCGCGACAAGGGCCTCTTCGTCTCCATCAGCTCAGGCGTGAAGGAGGCGGACTACGCCCTGATTGACCGCCTGGCGGCCGAAGGCGTGGGGGCCGACTACATCACCATCGACATCGCCCACGGCCATGCCGACAGCGTGCAGCGCATGATCGCCCACATCAAGCAAAGACTGCCGGACACCTTCGTGATCGCCGGCAATGTGGGCACGCCCGAGGGCGTGATCGACCTGGAGAACTGGGGGGCGGACGCCACCAAGGTCGGCATTGGCCCCGGCAAGGTCTGCATCACCCGGCTCAAGACCGGCTTCGGTACGGGCGGCTGGCAGCTCTCGGCGCTCAAATGGTGCGCCCGCGTGGCCACCAAGCCCATCATTGCCGACGGCGGCATCCGCCACCACGGCGACATTGCCAAGAGCGTGCGCTTCGGCGCCTCCATGGTGATGGTGGGCTCGCTGTTCGCGGGTCATGAAGAGTCGCCCGGCAACACGGTAGAGGTCGATGGCAAGCTCTACAAGGAGTACTACGGCTCCGCCTCGGACTTCAACAAGGGCGAGTACAAGCACGTCGAGGGCAAACGCATCCTCGAACCCGTCAAGGGCCGCTTCGCCGACACCGTGCGGGAAATGCGCGAGGACCTCCAGAGCTCCATCTCCTACGCCGGCGGCCGCCAGTTGGCCGACCTGCGCAAGGTGAACTACGTCATCCTGGGAGGGGAGAACGCTGGCGAGCACCTGTTCATGTGAGACGCGGGCGGCCTGCCGCCGCCCGCTTGATGATCGTCCGTCCCTAGCAGCAAGCCCAGGCCGCCTCGCTTGGGCGGGGCGCTGGCAGGCTGGCCCGGCCACCGCGCCGTTTAGACGTCATGCTGGGCGGGGTCGTGATGCAAGGGCATGTACCGAAAGCACCCTGTCTTGCATCAAGATGTTTCCTACGGCCGCCAAAATCCCCCTTTCTGCGCAAGTAGGGGGCTGACAGGCGCTGCGTACTCGCCACAATGCAGGCGCTCTCCAATCCGTACCCGCTCCCGGCATGACCCGTCGCATGACCCCTGCTCCGACACCCACCGGCTTTCGCCGTGACATCAACGGCCTGCGTGCATGGGCCGTGATGTCGGTCGTGCTGTTCCATCTGGGGGTGCCCGGCCTGCGCGGCGGCTTTGTGGGCGTGGATGCCTTCTTCGTAATCTCCGGCTTCCTGATGACGGGCATCCTGCTGAAGGGCCTCGATGCCGGCAAGGTCGCCATCGGCGAATTCCTGCTGGCCCGAGCCCGGCGCATCCTGCCGGCCCTGCTGCTGCTGTGCCTGAGCCTGCTTCTGCTCGGGGCCCGCGTGCTCCTGCCACTGGACTACAAGCTGCTGGCCTCGCACAGCCTGGCGAGCCTGGCCTTCCTCTCCAATATCAAGTACTGGGGCGAGGCCGGCTATTTCGATGCCAGCTCCCATGAGAAATGGCTGCTGCACACCTGGTCGCTGTCGGTCGAGTGGCAGTTCTACCTGCTCCTGCCCTGCCTCTTCTGGGCCGTCTGGCGCCTGGGATGGGGGCGCCGTGCCCTGTGGACGATGCTGGCAGGCCTGGGCTTGTTGAGTCTGGCGCTATCGGTCTGGCAGAGCCTCTCGAGCCCGACAGCAGCCTACTACGGCCTGCACAGCCGTGCCTGGGAGATGATGCTGGGCGGCCTGCTGCATTTGGCGCCGGCCTGGCGGCAGGGTCAGGACCGGCCCCGCAGGGTGCTGGAGGCCACGGGCCTGGCCCTTCTGGCGGGCAGCGTGGTCTTCATCGATGGCCACTGGCCCTGGCCGGGCCTGCCGGCCCTGCTGCCCACCCTGGGGACCGCTGCCGTGATGCTGGCGGCCCGGCAGGATTCGCCGCTCACCGCGTCGGCCCCTCTGCAGTACCTGGGCAGCCGCTCCTATTCCCTCTACCTCTGGCACTGGCCGGTCTGTGTGCTGCTGAGCTACCTGGGGCTCAACCAGCAGGTCCTGCCCCAGTTGCTGGCGCTGCTTGCCATGCTGGGACTCGCCGAGCTGTCCTGGCGCCTGGCGGAGCAAGGCGCCGGGCGCAGCCTCACCGGCCGGCCGGCACGGCAGGCCTGGGCCCGGCTGGGCAGCTGGACCGCGATCCCCGCCCTGCTGGCCCTGGGGCTGTGGGTGGCGCAGGGCTGGCCCGGCCGTCTGCCGGCCTCGGCCGAGGCCATCGCCGCCGCGGCAGTCCGGCCGACATCGGCCAACAAGACCTGCCATGTCAGCGAAGGCCGGCACTCGCCCATGTGCAAGTACGGGGATGGCCCGCCCGCCTTCGTCCTGCTTGGGGACAGCCATGCCTCGGTGCTGGTAGGCGCCATCCGTGACGCGCTGCCGGCCGGGAGGTCGATGCTGCAGCTGAGCTATTCGGGCTGCCCCTATGTGCTCGACGCCCGCTTCAACACCCCCTGGGCCTCTGCCCGCTACGACTGCGCCGGCTTCAACCAATGGGCCCGAGACACCATCAAGGCCCTGCCGGCAGACGTGGGCGTGATCCTCGTGTCGCGCTACGCCTCGCGAGCACTCGGGGCCAACGAAGCCCCCCCCGAGGAGCGCAGGCCCGGCATCGACTTCCCTGCCAGCGGCCCCATCGACCCCGACCGCCTGGGGCATTTCGCAGCCCAGATCACCCGGGACAGCTGCGAGTTGGCAGCGCAGCGTCCCGTCTGGCTGGTGCGCCCCATCCCCGAGATCGGGCGCCACGTCCCGCATCTGATCTCTCGCCGGCTGGCCATGGGCCAGGACCCGGAGCTGGGGCTGGCCTGGGCCGACTACCAGGAGCGCAACGGCTGGATCTGGAAGGCACAGGACGCCGCACGCCGGCAATGCGGGGTGCACATCATCGACCCCACCGCCCTGCTGTGCGATGCCCGCCGCTGCGCCACCAGCCATCAAGGCCAGCCCTTGTACCTGGACGACAACCACCTCAGCGAATACGGCAATGCGCGGCTCGTGCCGGTGTTTCGCCAGGCCTTGCAGGCCGCTCAGCCCATGCTGCACGCCGCCAATGCCGCCGCCGCGTTCCCCCGGTCGGGCGAACCGCCGGCGGACCTGCCCGTGGACCTGCCCGGTGCTCAACCCAATGGCTGGCCAGCGGGGCTGCCTCCACCCAGTGCCGGCCCCGCGACGCATAGCCCTGCCGCGCCGCAGAGGCCGGCAACCGCGCTGCCCAGCACATCTCCTTGATCCTGTCGCCTGTCAGTTCTTTCAATCACGCCGGCTTGCGTCATCTTGATGCAAGCCGGCGTCGTCTTTTTGCAGCTTCTGCTGGGATTTCACCGCTATCCAGTTTTACGGGCCACTCCAACAATAAAACGAACGGTCGTGCTATTTCAGCATCAAGGCCGTCACAAGAAACAGGAGACAAGCCATGCGAAACGACGATCTTCCCGGAGGTCTCACCCCTCCCTCGCACCGCCGACCCGCCGGGCTGCGCCTTGCTGGCGCCCTGCTGGGCGCAAGCCTGAGCCTGCTGGCCACGGGCGCCCAGGCCCTGGGCTGCCGCAGCGCCACCGCGGCGGAGGCGGCGGTTTACACCCTGCCCCAGCTGATGCCCGGCGTCACCTCGCCCCATGACGGCACCTGCTTCATCGGCGGGCTCAAGATCCCGGGCAGCGACGGCACCCTGCTCAGCGCCAACGTCTTCCTGCCCAAGGTGGCCCCCACCGGCGCCAAGCCGCCTGCGGTGATGTTCATCAGCAGTTGGGCCGCGGCCGACTTTTTCGAGTACCTGGGCCAGCAGCAGCGCCTGGCCCAGCAGGGCTATGTGGCCTTTGCCTACACGGCGAGGGGATTCTGGGGCTCCGAGGGCACAGTGGGCGTGGCGGGCCCGGCCGACGTGGCGGACGCCTCCAGCATGCTGGACTGGATCAGCGCCAACACCCCGGCCGATCCGCAACGCCTGGCCTCTGCCGGCATCTCCTATGGCGCAGGACTCTCGCTGCTGGCGGCCGCCCGGGACAGCCGCATCAAGACCGTGGTCGCCATGTCCGGCTGGGCCTCACTGATCGACCAGATGTATCGCAACGAGGTGCCCAACCCCATCTGGCTGGATATCTTGCAACTCTCCGGCCAACTGACCGGCCGACTGGACCCGCTGGTTGCCAGCTACAACAGCCTGCTTCAGAACCCCGACACGCCCGCCGCCCGGATCGGCGAGATTGCCAGCTGGGCCTGGGCACGCTCGCCCAGCAGCGCAATCCCGCAGCTCAACAGCCGGCGGGTGCCCGTCATGCTGGTCAAGAACTGGCAGGACGACATGTTCTCGCCCAACTCCAGCATGGCGTTGTTTTCCCAGCTCAGCGGACCCAAGAAGCTGCTGCTGCAGAGCGGCATCCATGCCTCGGCCGAGCTGCCCGGCGCCGTCCTGGGCGTGGACCAGCACATCTGGACCCAGGCCGGGCGCTGGCTGGCCCGGTGGCTGAAGAACGAGGCCAATGGCATCGATACCGAGCCCAAGGTCGATCTCCAGCCCAAGTTCGCCGGCTACCGCGAGCTGCTGTCGGACTGGCCGGCACCGGAGCTGAAGACGCAGACCCTCCACCTGCAGCCGCGCGGTGCGGTGCGCTGGGACTGGCGTTGCGTCTGCAGCAAGGGCTGGACCGGCGGCCTGGGCAGCGCGCCCAGCGGCGAGACGGTCAGCGACCGCATTGGCAACGGCTCGGACACCACGGCCAGCAGCGGCCCGCTGCCGGTGCTCTCGCCCCTGATGGAGAGCGTGGGCCTGCCGGTGATCAATCACCAGGCCACCATCCTGTGGGGCAATGGCATCCGCTACGAGGGCGACTGGCTCAGGAGCCCGCTGAAGCTGCGGGGCATCCCGAGCCTGCAGCTGCGGATCAAGCCCTCGCAGGCGCGGGGCATGGTCGTGGCCTACCTCTACGACGTGGACGCCGCCGGCTTCGGCACGCTGATCACCCACGGCGCCCGCGCCTGGCACCAGGCGCAGCCGGGGCAGGCCATGAACATCGGCCTGGACCTCGTGGCTACGGCCTATGACGCCCCCGCCGGCCACTACCTGGCCCTGGTGCTGGACACGCGCGATCCGCTCTACGGCAATCCGGTGCGCGCCGGCGAGTCCTTCGGCTTCAGCCTGGAGTTCGCGCCCGGGCAGACGCAAGGCCTGACCCTGCAGTCGCGCTGAAACCCCATGGAGCAGCGCCCCCAGGATTCAGCGCCTGGGGGCGCCGAGGTGGCCCCTACAATCGGGCAACCCCTGATTCCCGCCGACGGGGCGCCTCCGCAAGGAGACGCCCCGCGGCCATTTCAAGCAGCAAAGCGCGTCATGACCGAACTTGCCAAGTCCTTCGAGCCCGCCGCCCTGGAAGCCCATTGGGGCCCTCTGTGGGAGTCCCAGGGCCTCTACCGTCCCACGTTGGACAAGAGCCGCGACTCCTTCTGCATCCAGCTGCCGCCGCCGAACGTGACAGGCACCCTGCACATGGGCCATGCCTTCAACCAGACCATCATGGACTCGTTGACGCGCTACCACCGCATGCGCGGCGACAACACCCTGTGGGTGCCCGGCACCGACCACGCCGGCATCGCCACGCAGATCGTGGTGGAGCGCCAGCTGCAGGAAAAGGGCCAGAGCCGCCATGACCTGGGCCGAAAGAACTTCGTCGCCCAGGTCTGGGAGTGGAAAGAGCAGTCCGGCAGCACCATCACGCGCCAGATGCGCCGCATGGGCGCCTCGGTGAGCTGGGAGCACGAGTACTTCACCATGGACGACAAGCTCTCCAAGGTGGTCACCGACACCTTCGTCCGGCTCTACGAGGAGGGCCTCATCTACCGCGGCAAGCGCCTGGTGTCCTGGGACCCCATCCTGAAGTCCGCCGTCTCCGACCTGGAAGTGGAGAGCGAGGAGGAAGACGGCTCACTGTGGCACATCCGCTATCCGATGGCGCAAGGTGAGGAGACCCTGGTTGTCGCCACCACCCGCCCCGAGACCATGCTGGGCGACACCGCCCTGATGGTCCACCCCGAGGACGAGCGCTACAAGCACCTGATCGGGAAGCAGGTCAAGCTCCCCATCACCGGCCGCCTGGTCCCGGTGATCGCCGATGACTACGTGGACAAGGAATTCGGCACCGGCGTGGTCAAGGTCACCCCGGCGCATGACACCAACGACTACCAGGTCGGCCTGCGACATGGCCTGCCCATGCTGACCATCTTCGACCTCGAGGCCAAGGTCAGCGCCCACGAGGCCTCCGAGATTCCGACCGAGTACATCGGCCTGGACCGCTTCGTCGCCCGCAAGAAGATCGTGGCCGAGCTGGAAGCGCAAGGCCTGCTGGTCGAGGTCAAGAAGCACAAGCTGATGGTGCCGCGCTGCGCCCGCACGGGCCAGGTCATCGAGCCCATGCTGACGGACCAGTGGTTCGTGGCCATGAGCAAGGCCGGCGCCAACGGCAAGAGCATCGCCGAAGAAGCCATCGAGGCCGTCAGCTCCGGCGACGTCAAGTTCGTGCCCGAGAACTGGGTCAACACCTACAACCAGTGGATGAAGAACATCCAGGACTGGTGCATCTCCCGCCAGCTGTGGTGGGGCCATCAGATCCCGGCCTGGTATGACGAGGACGGCCAGGTCTACGTCGCCCGTAGCGAGGCCGAGGCGCAAGCCAAGGCGCCAGGCAGGACACTGAAGCGCGACGAGGATGTGCTGGACACCTGGTACTCCTCCGCCCTGGTGCCCTTCTCCACCCTGGGCTGGCCCGAGGCCACCGTGGAGCAGGACCTCTTCCTGCCCTCCTCCGTGCTGGTCACCGGCTACGACATCATCTTCTTCTGGGTCGCCCGGATGATCATGATGACCAAGCACTTCACCGGCAAGGTCCCGTTCAAGCACGTGTACATCCACGGCTTGGTCCTGGACGCACAGGGCAAGAAGATGTCCAAGTCCGAAGGCAATGTGCTGGACCCCGTGGACCTGATCGATGGCATCGAGCTCGCCCCCCTGCTGGACAAGCGCACCCAGGGCCTGCGCAAGCCCGAGACCGCGCCCAAGGTCCGCAAGGCCACCGAGAAGGAGTTCCCCGAGGGCATCCCCGGCTACGGTGCCGACGCCCTGCGCTTCACCTTCGCGGCCATGGCCACGCTGGGCCGCTCGGTCAACTTCGACTCCAAGCGCTGCGAGGGCTACCGCAACTTCTGCAACAAGCTCTGGAACGCCACGCGCTTCGTGCTGATGAACACCGAGGGCCAGGACTGCGGCCTGCTGGAGCACACGGCAGCGGATTGCGAAGGCGGCTACCTGAGCTTCAGCCCCGCCGACCGCTGGATCACCAGCGAGCTGCAGAAGGTCGAGGCCGCCGTGGCCCAGGGCTTCGCGGACTACCGCCTGGACAACGTCGCCAACGCCATCTACGACTTCGTCTGGAACGAGTACTGCGACTGGTACCTGGAGATCGCCAAGGTGCAGATCCAGGTCGGCAACGAGGCTAAAGCGCGCGCCACGCGCCGCACCCTGATCCGCACGCTGGAGACCACGCTGCGTCTGCTGCACCCGGTCGCGCCCTTCATCACGGAAGCCCTGTGGCAGACCGTGGCCCCCGTGGCCGGCCGCAAGAACACCGATTTCATCGTCAACGCCGCCTACCCTGTGGGCCAGCCCGAGAAGATCGACCCGGCGGCCATCGCCTGGGTGGAACAGCTCAAGGCCGTGGTGGGCACCTGCCGCAGCCTGCGCAGCGAGATGGGCCTCTCGCCGGCCGAGCGCGTGCCCCTGCTGGTGGCCGGTGGACAGGGCTTCATCGCCGAGGCCGCCCCGCTGATCAGGACCCTGGCCAAGCTGTCCGAGGTCCAGTTGGTGGACGACGCCAGCTTCGAGCAGGCCGCCGCCGCGCTGCCGGTGCTGGTGCACGGTGAAGCCCGCTTGGCGCTGAAGGTGGAGATCGATGTCGAGGCCGAGCGCGCCCGCCTGGGCAAGGAGATCGCCCGCCTGGATGGCGAGATCACCAAGGCCAACGCCAAGCTGTCCAACGAGAGCTTCGTCGCCCGCGCCCCTGAGGCCGTGGTGGCCCAAGAGCGCCAGCGCGTGGCCGAGTTCAGCGCGACGCTGGAGCGACTTAAGGCGCAGGCGGCCCGACTGGGCTGACGAGCATTGCGGGCTCCCCTGCGGAGCCCCGACAGCACAGCGGATGGGGCCGGCGACGGCCCCGTCTGCCATTGACGGCTCTTCCCGGCGAGCGCCAGCCGCCCCTCATCCCCAGGCCACCCCGCGAACCCACGAGGGTCAGGTCCTGCCGGTTTCCCCCACCGCTGCGGCGGCCTCGGGCCTGCTGAGCAACTCGTCCATGCGACGTGCCACCGCCCAGGCGGCCCGCACGCGCGACTCCCGCGTGGTGCTGGCCACACGGGGCGTGATCTGCAGATTGGGCATGCCGTGCAGGGGCCGGTCGGGCTCCAGCCAGCCGGGCTCCACGCTGTCCATCCAGGCCGCGAGGATGCGGCCGCTGCGCATGGCGCCGGCCAGGGCCACGTCATCGAACATGGCGCAATGCGTGAGCGCCACCACCACCTGGTTGGCCTTGGCATGACCCAGCACCCGGTGGCCCAGCAGGCCCTTGTAGCGTGGATAGAAGGGCAGCTGCACACAGAGCACGTCACTCTGCTCCATCAAGGCGCGCAAGGCCACGGGAGGGATGTTCCACTGCTGCCAGAGCTCTTCGCTCTCATGGAGCGAGGGGTCGTAGCCGATGACCTTGGCCCCGAAGGCCGGCAGGATCTGGGCCAGCACGCGCGAGGCAGGCGTCAAGCCCAGCAGGCCCACCGTGGACTGCCCCAGCTCCCGCCCCACCAGCAGGCCGTCGGCTCCGTAGACCGGCACACGGCGCAGCATGTTCAGCGCCGCACCCAGCATGTACTCAGCCTCGGCCTGCGCGGTGGCCGTGCCGGAGCGCACCAGTTCCACCTCGTGCATGCGGCAGGCCTCGATGTCCACCGTCTCGATGCCGGCGCTCACGCGGCCGATCACCCGTAGGCGCGGCGCGGCCTTCAGCAGGGAGTGGTCCACCGCCACCGTGGGGGGCAGGATGAGGCCGTGCATCTGCTGCAGGCCTTCGCGCAGGGCCGCGGGATCGCGGGCCAGTTCAGGCGCCACGCGCACGGCATGCCGCTTGCTCAGCCATTCGATCACCTCCGCGTCCAGCGGTTCCAGCACCAGCAAATTCATCTTGTCATGTTCCCGACGGCCTTACGCTGAGGCCAGACACCCCGTGCCACAATCTACAAAAACTGCCCAAGGCTGCTCGCCAAATGCAAATCAATAAAGCCATTTTCCCTGTTGCGGGCCTCGGCACGCGTTTTCTCCCGGCAACAAAAGCCCAGCCCAAGGAAATGCTGCCGGTCGTGGACAAACCCTTGATCCAGTATGCGGTGGAAGAGGCTTATGCCGCGGGCATCCGCGAGATGATCTTTGTGACCGGCCGTCACAAGCGCCCCATCGAGGATCACTTCGACATGAGCTTCGAGCTGGAGGTCGGCCTGGAGCAGGCCGGCAAGCAGGAGCTGCTGGACGTGGTGCGCAGCGTCAAGCCCGATGACATGGAGTGCATCTACGTCCGCCAGGCCCAGGCCCTGGGCCTGGGACATGCCGTGCTGTGCGGCCAGCGTCTGGTGGGCAACGAGCCCTTCGCCGTGCTGCTGGCCGATGACCTGATGGTGGGCCCCGAAGGCGGGCAGCCCGTACTGAAGCAGATGGTCGAGCAGTTCCGGGAGTGGCGGGCCTCCATCCTCGCCGTGCAGGAGGTGCCCGCCGAGCATACCCGCCGCTACGGCATCGTGGCCGGCGCCCCCGTCAGTGAGACGCTGTTGGACATCCAGCGCATTGTCGAGAAGCCGGCCCCGGAGGTCGCGCCCTCGCGCCTGGGCGTGGCCGGGCGCTACATCCTCACGCCGGGCGTCTTCCACGAGATTGCCAGCCAGCCACGCGGCGTGGGCGGCGAGATCCAGCTGACCGACGGCATCGCCGGGCTGCTGCGCCGCGAGAAGGTCTTTGCCTACCGCTACGAGGGCAAGCGCTACGACTGCGGCTCCAAGGAAGGCTTCCTGCAGGCCAATGTGGAGCTGGCGCTGGCGCACCCGGAGCTGGGCCCCGGCTTCCGCAAGTACCTGGAGTCGCTCACCATCTGAGCCACCTACTGCTCGGGCACAAGAAGAAGGCCTGCGGACTCACTGGGAGTCGGCAGGCCTTTTCGCTTCAGGCAGCGGGCCGAAGAAGCTCAGCGGCGCTTCAGCACGTGGACGAACTCCTCGCCGGACTGGCTCTGGGCCACCAGCTCGTTGCCGGTCTGGCGGGCGAAGGCCTGAAAGTCACGGGTGGAGCCCGGGTCCGTGGCCACCACCTTCAGCAGCTGACCGCTCTGCATCTCCGCCAGGGCCTTCTTGGCCTTGAGGATGGGCAGGGGGCAGTGCAGGCCGCGGGTGTCGAGTTCCTTGTGGATGTCCATGTGCGTCTCTTTCCTGGAAGGGATTCTAGGCAGGGAAGACGCCGGTGGACAGGTATCGATCACCCCGATCGCAGACCACGAAAACCAGGGTCGCGTTGCTGAGCGTACGGGCCAGCTGCAGGGCCACCCAGCAGGCACCGGCCGCAGAGATGCCGGCGAAGAGCCCTTCCTCGCGGGCCAGGCGGCGAGCCATGTCCTCGGCATCGCTCTGGCTGACCTGCACCAGCTCGTCCACCTGCTCGGGGCGATAGATCCTGGGCATGTACGCCTCGGGCCATTTGCGGATGCCGGGGATGCGCGAGCCTTCGGCCGGCTGGGCGCCGACGATGCGCACGGCCGGGTTCTTCTCCTTCAGGAAGCGCGAGGTGCCGGTGATGGTACCGGTCGTGCCCATGGCGCTGACGAAATGGGTGATCTCGCCGCCGGTGTCGCGCCAGATTTCAGGGCCCGTGGTCTCGTAGTGGATGCGGGCGTTGTCCTCGTTGGCGAACTGGTCCAGCACACGGCCACGGCCATCGCGCTGCATCTGCTCGGCCAGGTCCCGGGCGTATTCCATGCCGCCGGAGCGGGGGGTGAGGATGAGTTCGGCGCCAAAGGCCTTCATGGTCTGGGCGCGTTCGATGGAGAGGTCCTCCGGCATGATCAGCACCATGCGGTAGCCGCGCATGGCGGCAGCCATGGCCAGGGCGATGCCCGTATTGCCCGAGGTGGCCTCGATGAGGGTGTCGCCGGGCTTGATCTCGCCCCGTTCCTCGGCCCGGCGGATCATGCTGATGGCGGGGCGATCCTTGACCGAGCCGGCCGGGTTGTTGCCCTCCAGCTTGCCCAGCAGCACATTGCCGCGGGCAGCCAGCTCCGGCCCCAGGATGCGTTGCAGACGCACCAGCGGCGTATTGCCGATCACGTCCTCCAGACTCGGGTACTGTTTTGTGCTCATGGCGGCGATTGTCCACCAGGGCGCCCGCCCTGCGCAGGCGCGGGGCATTGAGCCGCCTCAAGCGCGGTGGCCCCGGCATCTACAGCCGCGGGGGTCAGATCTTGCCGCACCGCCGCGCCGGATTCACCGGCAAAGTCATGTCATAATGCGCCCCTCGCATACAGCGCCGTATTGCCCGGATGGCGAAATCGGTAGACGCAGGGGACTCAAAATCCCCCGCCGCAAGGCGTGTCGGTTCGAGTCCGACTCCGGGCACCACGAAATATGCATTGGTTGCTGATCGCGAAGAAAACCACCGCAAGGTGGTTTTTTCATTTCCGGCGTACGACCCAGATGCGTGGCCGAACGCATCGCCGCCATCGCCGCATACACTTCGGGCGTTCCGGGCCGGCAGCCGCCGCGCCCCTTCTCTGCGCAAGACCTGACACCGCCATGCCCCAACTGCCGCCCGTCACCAAAGCCTTCATGCTGGCTTGCGTGGGCTTCTTCTGCCTGTTCATCCTGGTGCCAGAATGGAAGCCCTGGCTGGCGCTATGGCCTCTGAGCAGTGGCAACTTCCTGCCCTGGCAGATGGTGAGCTACGCCTTCCTGCACGCCGACCCCATGCACCTGTTCTTCAACATGCTGGGGCTGTGGATGTTCGGCTCAGAGCTGGAGATGGTCTTCGGGCAGCGCCGCTACCTGCAGCTGCTGGTGGCCTCCACGCTCAGCGCCGCGGCCATGCAGCTGCTGTTCACCTTTGCCATCGGCTCCTATGCGCCGACGGTAGGCGCCTCCGGTGCGCTGTTCGGCCTGCTGCTAGGCTTCGGCATGCTCTTCCCGGACCGGGTCATCATGCCCCTGTTCCCGCCCATCCCCATGAAGGCCAAGGTCTTCGTGGCTCTCTTCGGTGCGCTGGAACTGCTGATGGGCCTCAGCGGCGCCAGCGGCGTCGCCCACTTCGCCCACCTGGGGGGCATGATCGGCGCCTGGCTGCTGATCCGGAACTGGCGCAGCGGCGGCCGCCGCTGAGCCCTGACCCGAGGGCCTCGACGCCTCAGCGCCCCGCCAGCAGGCCCTCGCGCACGTCCGCAAAACGCAGCATCAGGCCCAGCTCGCGCTTCATCCGATCGTTGCGCAGCCGGCGCGACTCAGCCATGAAGCTCAGCTGCATGGGAGACATCTGCAGGCGGGCCTGTTCGCGGCTGATGCGCGGCGGCCTGGGCAGGCCGCAGAGATCGGCGGCGAGGTCGAAGTAGTCCCCCATGCGCAGCTGGCTGTCGTCGCAGACATTGAAGCAGCGCCCCACCGGCGCCCTCAGCAGCGCCCGCACGCAGACCCGCGCCAGGTCGTCAGCGTGGATGTGATTGGTGTAGACATCGTCCGCCGCCTCCAGCACCGGCGTGCCACGCGCCAGGCGCTCGCGCGGATGCCCGCCCTCCCGGTCCCAGGCATAGATGCCCGGCACGCGCAGCACGCTCACCTGCGTCCCCGTCTCGCGCCCGAAGACGCGCAAGGCCCGCTCGGCATCGACCCGGCGGCGTGCCCGGTCCGAGCGCGGTTGCAGGGGCGCGGTCTCATCGAGCCAGGCGCCCTGCGCATCGCCATACACGCCCGTGGTGCTGGCATAGACCAGCACCCGCGGCGCCACCGCCCGGCGCAAGGACAGCAGCAGGCGGCGGGTCCGCAGATCCTGCGCACCGCTGGCCGGCGGAGGCGCCAGATGCAGCACATGGGTGGCCAGACCGGCCAGGCGGCGCAGGGAGCGGGCATCGTCCAGGTTGCCCGACAAGGGAATGGCACCGGCCGCACGCAAGGCCGGGTGCCGTGACGGCGAGGAAGTCAGCGCATAGATCTGCCAGCCCGCCGGCAGGCTGCGCAGCACGCGCATGCCGACGTCACCACAGCCGACGATCAGCAGGCGCGGCCGGGCGGCAGCATGTCGGACTTCGGGGTTGGGGGACCGGGAGCGCATGGACATGGACGAAGTGCAGGATGGCCAGGCCCGAAAGGACAGGCTGACGGCGCCCCGCCCTGCTCAGGCAAAATATCGACCCAGTGTACGGCCCGTCCGTCGATGCCCATGACTCGCACAGGGGCCTCGCCGGGAAGCGGGCCGCTTTATCGTCCAGCCCCTCTCACCATGAACTTCCAGATCACCGTCCAGCCCAGCGGCCGCGAATTTGCCGTCGAACGCGATGAAACCCTGCTCGGCGCGGCCATCCGCCAGGGCATCGGCCTGCCCTATGGCTGCAAGGACGGGGCCTGCGGGTCCTGCAAGAGCAAGCTGCTGGAAGGCCGGGTGATCCATGGCGCGCACCAGAGCAAGGCCCTGAGTGCCGAGGAGGAAGCGCAAGGCATGGTCCTGACCTGCTGTGCCACGCCCCAGACCGACTGCGTGCTGGAAGCCCGCACCGTGCCGGGTGCCGGTGAGTTCCCCGTGCTGAAGCTGCCCAGCCGCGTGATCAGCATCGACAAACCCGCCCCCGATGTGGCCGTGATCCGCATGCAGCTGGCGGCCAACCAGAACTTCCAGTTCCACGCAGGCCAGTACGTGGAATTCATCCTGCGCGACGGTGCCCGCCGCAGCTACTCCATGGCCAATGCGCCCCACAACCTCGGCACGCCGGCCGCCGTCGAGCTTCACATCCGCCACATGCCCGGCGGCAAGTTCACCGACCACGTCTTCGGCGCGCTGAAGGAGAAGGACATCCTGCGCATGGAAGGCCCCTTCGGCAGCTTCTTCCTGCGCGAGGACAGCGACAAGCCCATCGTCCTGCTGGCCAGCGGCACCGGCTTCGCGCCCATCAAGGCCATCCTGGAGCGCATCCAGCACCTGGGCCTGACGCGGCCGGTGCACCTCTACTGGGGCTGCCGCAGCAAGTCGGACCTCTATCTGCACGATTGGGCCGCGCAGGCCGCCGCGGAGAATCCCACCCTGCGCTACATCCCCGTGCTGTCCGAGCCCAAGCCCGAGGACGCCTGGACCGGCCGCACCGGATTCGTCCACCAGGCCGTGCTGGCCGACCTGCCGGACCTCAGCGGCTTCCAGGTCTATGCCTGCGGCGCCCCCATCATGGTGGAGAGCGCCCAGCGCGACTTTTCCGCCCAGGGCGGCCTGCCCAAGGACGAGTTCTACGCCGACGCCTTCACCTCCGAAGCCGACAAGCACGGCGGCTGAGTGCCGCGCACGCTCTGCGCCCGCCCAGCCCGGGCGCAGCGCGTGACAGCCTCATACTTGCCCCCATGAAGCACTTCCCGCCGCCCTACACCAGCGCCACTCAGTTCGAAGGCAGGCTGCGCGAGCTGGGCTCGGCCGTCATCGCGCCCGAGAGCCTCTGCCACTGGGTCGGCCTGCGCCCCGAAGACCTGCACACCCTGTCCCCCTTCTGGGAAGACCTGCCGCCCGACACCCATCTGCGCGACGGCGGCCGCTACCGTTTCCGCCGCCATGGCAGCTTCGTCGCCGAGGGTGGCCGGCTGAGCCAGCAGGCCCACCGCGCCCACTGGCAGCCCCTTGACTACAACGCCCTGCACGGCGGCCTGGAGCGCTGGTTCGAGCCCGTGCAGCCGGCCCTGGCTGCCCTGCCCGCCTGGCAGGCCCTGCTTCTGCGTCTGGCGCGCGCGGCCGATGCGCTGAAGGGCGCGCAGCCCTGGTTCATCGAGACGCACCAGTTCCGCATCGACACCACCGACGGCATCGGCCGCCCCACCCCCGAGGGCGCGCACCGCGACGGCGTGGACCTGGTGGCGGTGTTCCTCGTCAGTCGCGTGGGCATCAAGGGTGGCGAGTCCCGCGTCTTCGAGGCCAATGGCCCGCGCGGCGAGCGTTTCACCCTGCAGGAGCCCTGGACCCTGCTGCTGCTGGACGACGAGCGCGTGATCCACGAGACCACGCCCATCCAGCCCGCGGCCGAGCATGGCCACCGCGACACCCTGGTCGTGACCCTGCGCCGCGGCAGCTTCCAGGATCCGGCCTGATCGCACCCCCTGGCGCCCTGCCAGGGGATGCATGCCATGCATCACGGCATGCCGAATGCTTGTGCGTTGACGAAGGCGCGGGGCGCCCATCCCCCCTACACTCTCGGCCCAGCGCGGTCACGAGCCGCGCTCCGTCGGCGCCGTTGCGCCTGGACTGGGCTGATCCAGACAGGTGGGGCGCCTTTCATTTCTCGCATCACAAGTGCAAGCACGCCATGTCTGACCTCGTCCGCGCCCTGACCGAATCGCCGGCCTCCATTCCCTCCTCCCTCTTCGGCCTGCCCGAGCAGCCCGCCCATGAGCGCGTGCTCTTCGCCACCGACGAGCAGACCGGTCTGAAGACCATCCTGGCCGTGCACAGCACCGCCCGCGGCCCCGCCTTCGGCGGCTGCCGTTTCTGGACCTACGACAACGAGCTGGCCGCCCTGAACGACGCGCTGCGCCTGTCGCAAGGCATGAGCCTCAAGAACGCCCTGGCCAACCTGCCCTTCGGCGGCGGCAAGGCCGTGATCATCAAGCCGGCCGGCGACTTCGACCGCCCCGCCCTCTTCGCCGCCTTCGGCCGCGCGGTGGCCTCGCTCAACGGCGCCTACATCACCGCTGAAGACGTGGGCACCACCACGGCCGACATGCGCGTGGTGCAGCAGCACACGCAGTTCGTCAGCGGCATCCCGCGCGAAGGCGCCTTCGGTGGCGACCCCAGCCCCAAGACCGCCTGGGGCGTGTTCGTCTCCATCGACGAAGGCGTGAAGCGCGTGCTGGGCCGCAGCTCGCTCGACGGCGTGACCGTGGCCCTGCAGGGCCTGGGCGCCGTGGGCTGGCACCTGGCCGAGTTCCTGCACAAGGCCGGCGCAAAGCTGGTGGTGGCTGACGTCAACGCCGACAAGGTCGCCCGTGCCCAGGCCGAGCTGAACGCCCGCGCCGTGAGCGTCGGTGAGATCCTGTCGGTCCAGGCCGACGTGCTGGCGCCTTGCGCCCTGGGTGCCGTGCTGAATGCCCAGAGCATCCCCGCCATCCAGGCCAAGCTGATCGCCGGCGCCGCCAACAACCAGCTGGCCACCGTGGCCGATGGCGATGCGCTGCAGGCCCGCGGCATCACCTACCTGCCGGACTACCTGGTCAACGCCGGCGGCATCGTCAGCGTGGCCCGCGAGTTCCGCAATGAGGGCGAAGAGTCCAAGGTGATGGCCGAGGTCAGCGAGATCCGCGGCCGCGTGGCCGAACTGCTGGAACGCATCCAGGTCTCGGGCAACACCCCGGGCCGTGAGGCCGATGCCTGGGCCCGTTCCAAGCTCGTGAAGCCCGTCTGAGCGCTCCAAGCCCCATGAAAAAGCGGCCCTCGGGCCGCTTTTCTTCTGGTGCGCCTGGCGATCACTCGCCGAGATAGGCCGCCCGCACCTTGGGATCGCTGAGCAGGTCCTTGCCCGCGCCGGTCATGGTGATCAGGCCGCTCTCCATCACGTAGCCGCGGTTGGCTGCGGCCAGTGCGCGGCTCGCGTTCTGCTCGACCAGCAGGATGGTCACGCCCTGCCCGTGGATGTCGTTCACGACCT
>NZ_JACJUG010000031.1 GCF_014174515.1 Mitsuaria sp. WAJ17 | reverse complement strand
CGGCCGGCCAGCGCCGCCCAGGCCGGCAGGCCCACGGCCCCGGCCGCGAAATAGGCCAGCAGCACGGCCGGCTGCCATGACGTGGCCATCAGCCGGTCACTGGCGAAGAAGGGCAGCAGCGTGGCAGGGATGGCACTGGCCGTGCCATTGATCAGGAAGACGGCCAGCAGGTGGCGGAAGTCCGCCTGCCGCCACGGTGAGGGCGGCGCTCGGCCTGCGGCGGGACGGGCCGCCACGCAGGCCGGGGGCGCCAAGGGCGGCGCTGAGGCGGTCAGCGTCCACAGGCCCCACAGGCCCAGGGCCAAGGCACCGGCCAGGGCGAAGCTGGTGCCGCCCGTGCCCAGCAACCAGGGCAGGCCGCTGGCCACCAGCACCCCCAGCAGCGTGGCGCCCTCGCGCCAGGCGGTGACGCGCGTGCGCCAGGCCACGCTGCCGCCCCAGCGCGTGCCCCAGCCCTGGTGCAGCAGGCTCAGGGCGCTGAAGGCCAGGGTGCAGACGCCCAGGCTGGCCACCAGCCAGGCCCAGGCGCGCGGCCACTCGCCCGCGGGCGGCTGCCACAGCGCCGCAAAGGACATGGCCAGCACCAGGGCCATCAGCGCGGCGGCCCGCCAGGCGCTGGGCGCCCCTTGCCGCAGCCGGTGATCGGCCCGCCGGCCCAGCCAGGGATCGATCAGCGCATCCAGGGCCCGCAGGCCCAGCAGCGTGCTGCCCAGCACTGTCAGCGGCACGCCGGCCTGCGTGGCGTAGTGGTGCGGCAGGCTCACGTACAGCGGCAGCGACACAAAGGCCAACGGCAGCGCCAGCGCGCCATAGGCCAGGCCCTGTCGCCAGGGAAGCAGCGCATCGTGCGGCCCGCTGGGCGTCAGCTCGTGCGGAGGGCGGACCGCAGCCATGCTCATCTCAGCCAGGCAGGCCCAGCAGCGACTGGCGCAGCGCCGGCGCCGAACTCTGCGGCGCCAGCCAGATGCCGAAGAAGAGACGCGCATACAGCGGGTCCGACAGCTCCGCGGTCTGCCGGCCGTTGTAGTAGAAGCGAACGCCGCCCTGGCCGTCATGCCAGCCCAGCAGGCGGTCGCCGGGCTTCACATCCGGGAAGGCCTGCTTCATGAGGATCAGCCACTGCTGTGCCTGCACCTCGCTGAAGGCGCCCACGCGGCGCATCTCGGCGATGGAGCGATCGGCGATGGCCGCGCCCTCCAGCCGCCGGTCGTAGCTGAGCACGAGGCCCAGGCGCTGGCTGGCGTAGTCCTCCGCGGAGAAGGCGGGCGTGGTCCACAGCCGGGCCTCGTACACGCGCAAGCCGAAGAAGCGCAACACGCCGCTGCCGCGCAGCTGGGCGCCGGGCAGCAGGGGCTGCAGCTCCTCTGGCATGGCGGGCGTGGCAGGTCCGGCGGCAGCTGGCTGGGGAGCGGAAGAGGCAGGAGTGACCATAAGCATCCAGGGCAAGGAACAGAGGGCCGCGCACAGCGCACGGCGGTGCAGGCGGCGGTGGGTCATGGGGCGGGCTTCCTGAGGGTGAACTGCATCACGTCGGTGCTGCCGGTGTCGAAGGCGGCTTCACAGTAAGCCAGGTAGAAGGTCCAGATCTTCTCAAAGCGCGCATCGAAGCCCAGGGCGCGCACCTGCGGCAGCGCCTGCAGGAAATCGGCATGCCAACGGCGCAGGGTCTCCGCATAGTCGCGCCCGAAGGCCAGGCGGTTCTCCACCACGAAGCCGGCGCGGCGCGCCTCCGCCTCGAAGGCCGAGGGGCTGGGCAGCAGGCCGCCGGGGAAGATGTACTGCTGGATGAAGTCGGTCGAGCGCAGGTAGCGCGGGAAGAGATCGTCGCGCAGGGTGATGCTCTGGATGCAGGCATGACCGCCGGGCTTGAGGCAGTCCCACAGCGCCTTGAAGTAGCCGCGCCAGTACTCATGGCCCACGGCCTCGAACATCTCGATGGAGACGATGGCATCGAAGGGCTGCTCGCGATGCCGGGCCGGCAGGTCGCGGTAGTCCTGGTAGCGCAGGTCCACCTGCGCATCGAGGCCGGCGGCCTCGATGCGCTGGAGGCCCCATTGCAGCTGCTCGCGGGACAGGGTCACGCCCATCACTTGGGCGCCGAACTCGCGCGCCGCCAGCTCGGCCAGACCGCCCCAGCCGCAGCCGATCTCCAGCACGCGCTTTCCAGGCGCCACGCCGGCCTCGCGCAGGGCGCGGCGCAGCTTGGCCTCCTGGGCATCGATCAGGGTCACCTCGCGCGGATTGCGGCCCTCGAACCAGGCGGCGCTGTAGCTCATGCCCTGATCCAGCCAGAGGCGGTAGAAGTCATTGCCCAGGTCGTAGTGGGCATGGATGTTCTTCTCGCTGCCGGTGCGGGAGTTGCGCTGGCGCAGATGCTTGAGGCGGTAGAGCAGGCGGCCCCACCAGCGGCCGTAGACCAGCTGCTCGATATGCCCGCGGTTGACGATGCACAGGCGCAGCAGGGCGGCGAGGTCGGGCGTGTCCCATTGGCCTTCGATATAGCTCTCGGCCAGGCCGATGTCGCCGGACTTGACCGTGCGCTCGAAGACCCGCCAGTCCTGCACCACCAGCTGCGCCCGCAGCGGCGCATCGCCTGCCGGCGCGGGCCGGCCGAGCAGCAGCGCTTCGCCGTCAGGCAGCTGCAGGCTCAGCTGGCCCTGCGGCAGGCGCTGGAGCAGGCGCAGCACGCGCCGGGCCGAGGCGGGAATGGCCGCGCGAACAGGCGGGGCCGAGGCATTCAGGAGGGTTTCTTGGCTCATGGTCATCGACTCACCAGTTCAGACGGGGCGGATGGCTTGGAGAAGAAGGGCACGCGCTTGCACAGGAGGCGCAGGGCCTGCCAGTGGATGCGCAACACCACGCCGAAGGTCATCAGCGGCAAGCCCCAGAAGGCACGGCGGACCGCCTGGGGCGTCAGGGGCTGCAGCAGGCCGGCCTGGCTGGTCTGCAGCAGCAGGCCGTGCGCATCGTGCAGGTCCACCGCGGCGCGCAGCCAGGCGGGACGGCCCGCCGCATCCAGGCGGCGGTCGAAGCGAAAGCTGTAGTCCCCTTCGACACGACAGAAGGGCGAGACATGGAAGACCTTGCGCGCCGACTGACTCCGGCTGAAGTCCAGCTGCGGACCGGCCAGCAGGTAGATGTGACGCTCACCAAAGGTGTTGTTGACCTCTGCCACAACGGCTGCCAGACGGCCATCCTCTCGATGGGCATACCAGAAGCTCACGGGCTTGAAGGCATAGCCCAGCACCCGAGGGAAGGTCTGCAGCCAGACCTCGCCGGTGGCCTCATGGATGCCTTCGGCCAGCAACAGGCGGTCGAACCAGGCCAGGGCGTCGCTGCCGCCGTCGCCATGGTCGCGGTCATGGAAGCTCAGCAGGCCACGGCGGTTGCGCCGCAGGGCCTCGCAGGGCTGCGCACGCAGCTGGCGCAGCGGCAGGTGCAGAAAGTAGCTGGGGTAGTGGAAGGCATGCCGTGCCGGCCGCTGACGTCGGTGCCACACGGTCCCCAGGCCCAGCTGGGCGCAAGCCGGGCTCATGCCACCCCCCGCTCAACCGCGGCGTCGCGCCGGGCCAGGCTCGCCACCACGGCATCGGCCGCTTCGAGGCCCGAGCGCAGGCCGTCCTCATGGAAACCGTAGCCGCTCCAGGCCCCGCAGAACCAGGTGTGGCGCTGGCCCTGCAGCTGGGGCAACAGGCCCTGGGCCTGCATCGCAGCCCGGTCGAACACCGGGTGGGCATAGCGGATGCGGCGGTGGACCAGACGCTCGTCGATGGGCCGCACCGGGTTCAGCGAGACCAGCACCGGCTGCGACCACGGCAGCGGCTGCAGCCGGTTGATGAGGTAGTGCAGGCAGACCTGGGCACCCTCGCGGCCGGCCTCGGCCGCACGCTCGTAGTTCCATGCGGCCCAGGCCAGGCGGCGGCGCGGCAGTACGGACGCATCGATGTGCAGCACGGCTTCATTGGGCTGGTAGCGGATGGCGCCGAGCAGGGCGCGCTCCTCGGGCGAGGCATCGTCGCCCAGCAGGGCCAGTGCCTGGTCGGTATGACAGGCCAGCACCACGGCGTCAAAGGACTCGGCCCCCTGCACCGTCAGCACCCGCGCCCCGTGGGCCTGGCGTTGCACGCCCAGCACCGGCGTGTTCAGGCGTGCGTCGGCCAGGCGCTGCAGGAGCTGGCGCACATACTGGCGCGAGCCGCCGCGCACGGTGTGCCACTGCGGGCGGTCCTGGATCTGGATGAGCCCATGGTTGTGACAGAAGCGGATCAGGGTGCGGATGGGAAAGCGCAGCATCTGGTCCGTGGGGCAGCTCCAGATGCAGCCCACCATGGGCAGCAGGTAGTGGTCCTGGAAGGCGCGGTCGAAGCGGTGCTCGGCCAGGAAGTCCCCGATGGCACCGTCCAGCCGGGCTTCGTCCCCGTGCAGGGCCAGCTCGGTGCAGAGGCGGTTGAAGCGCAGGATTTCGGCCAGGAGGCGCCAGAAGCCCGGCCGCAGCAGGTTGCGGCGCTGCGCGAAGACGCTGTTGAGCGAACTGCCGCTCCATTCCAGCCCTTCTCGCCCCTCGGCCTTGGGCACCTGCACGGAGAAGGACATGTCCGAGGGCGCCGTCTCCACCCCCAGGGTGCGGAACAGCTCGGTCAGCAACGGGTAGGTGCGGTGGTTGAAGACCAGGAATCCGGTGTCCACGCCGTGGCTGATGCCGTCCAGGCGGAGGTCCACCGTGTGGGCATGGCCGCCGAAGTGGCCGTCGGCCTCGAACAGGGTCACGCGATGGGGCTCACCCGGCGCACTCAAGCGCCAGGCGGCCGCCAGACCCGCCACCCCGGAACCAATGACTGCGATGCGTCGCATGGGCCTGCTCCCTGTTGCAGGGCCACCGGCTGGACCCGGTCGGCCAATGAATGAACTCATGAGTTCACAATATAACTCGTCAGTCTCCATTTTGCACTATCGGGTATTTTTCACAGCCCAAACGGTCTAGAATGCAGGCATGGGAGCCCGACCTTCGATCCGTGAGCAGGTGCAGCGCATGCGCCAGGAAGCCATCGTCACAGCCGTGAACCGCCTGCTGGCGACCAAAGGCTATGACGCCATGACCGTTGACGAGGTGGCCGCCGAGGCAGGCATGGCCAAAGCCAGCCTCTACAAGCTCTTCGCCTCGAAGGAGGAGCTGGCGGGGGCTGCCATGGTGGCCGTGCTGGATCGGGCCCTGGCCTTTGTGAACGGGCTTCGGGAGCAGGCCACGAACTCGGCCGCGCCCATCAGCGCCCGGGCCCAGCTGGAGGCCGTCACCCGCTGGGCCATGCAGACGCAGCTGGAGGGCGAGATGCCCTCCCTGCCCGCCCAGAACTCCAGCCTCAGTGCCTCCCTGCAGTCCAACGACGACTATATGGACCGCCTGCTGTCGCTCAGCAACCGGCTGAGCATCTGGATCGCCGAGGCCCAGACCGGCGGGCAGATCCAGGCCCAGTTCCCGCCTGAGATGGTGCTCTACACCCTCTTCGCCCGCGCCTGCGACCCGGTCGTGGGACTGCTCAAGGACTCCGGCCAGTACACCCACGCCCAGATCATCGACTGGGTCATGGCCAGCACCTTCCAGGGCCTGGGCACGCCTGCACGGTGAGTCTGGCCGACCTGCGGGCCGCCCTGACCGCCGAGCTGGCCGCCACGCCCGAGTACTACGACTTCAAGGTCCTTCGCAGCGAGCGCGAGGGCGCGCTGTGGCGCGTGACGCTGGAGCCGGGCTATGTCTTTGCCGAGGGCCAGCCGCCCGGCCAGACCGCCGCCTTGGGTCTGCTGGACGAGAGCCTGGAGGGCGCCTCCGCCTGGTGGGGCGCGCCCGCCAAGGGCCATGCCAGTGTGCTGGCTCTTCGGGTGGAGGAGGACCAACTGGTGCTACAGAACGCCAGCTGCGCGCCACCAGGGCCGGACCAGTTGATCCGCCTGTATCCGCCGCGCTTCCTCAAGGCCCTGGTCGAGGCTGCCTGGGACACCCCCTGGGCCGAGGCCGCGCTCGCGCTGCGCCCCCTGCTCTCGCGCCCGGCGCCGGCGCCGGCAGGCCCGGCCCTCAACGGCACCCCGTTTCGCTGGCTGCGCCAGGCGCAGCGTCACGCCCTGCAGGCCCTGCCCGGCCAGCGCTGCGCCTATCTGTGGGGCCCGCCCGGCACCGGCAAGACCACCACCCTGGGCGTGTTGCTGGCCGAGTACCTCGACAGCCGTCCCGGCGCCCGCATCCTTTTGGTCTCCAGCACCAACCAGGCGGTAGACCAGGCATTGGTCGCCGTCGACAAGGCCTTGCTGAAGGGCCGGCGCGAAGCCCTGCGCCCCAGCCTGCAACGCCTGGGCACGCGCTTCGACCCCAGCGCCTACGAGGGCCGCGAGCACCTGCTGCCGGGCACCGACCCGGCCCTGCTGGCCACGCTGAGCCGCTTGGAGTCGTCCCGCCCGCACGGCGGGGACGCCCTGGCACTGAAAACCTGGAGCGACCGTCTTGCCGCGCTGCGCGAGCAGCTGCACGCCGACACCCGCCGCGCCCTGCGCCAGGCCCGGCTGGCGGCCATGACAGCCAGCCGCGCGACGGCCAGCTTGGCCCTGCTGCGCTCGCTGGACGGCGGCGGCAGGGGCGAGACGCCCTTCGACCTGCTGGTCTTCGACGAGGCCAGCCAGCTGAGCCTGGCCCAGACCCTGCTGCTGATGCCCCTGGGCGCGGCGGCCCTGTTCGCGGGCGATCCGCAGCAACTGGCGCCAGTGCTGCGCAGCCGCGAGCCTGCCGCAAAGCGCTGGCTGGGGCGTTCCGCCTTCGCCGAGATGCCGCGCCAGGGCCCGGCCGTCGTGCTGCTGGACGAGCAGTCCCGCATGGCCCCCCCCATCTGCACGCTGGTCAGCGAGGTGTTCTACGAGGGGGCGCTGAGGGTCGCCGCGGACGCGCTGCAATCGCCCGAGTGGCTGGCGCGCCGGCAACGACCGCTGGCGGACCTGGCGGCCGCGGACCATGTCCGGCTGCTGCCTGTGAAGGGCCCCGGGCGCTGGTCAGCCCAGGACCGCGGGCCGCAGCGGCCTGCCTCCGCCGAGGCTGTGGCGGACGCAGTCGCCCAGGCCCTGGAAAGCGGCCACTGGCTGCCGCGCGATCTGGTGGTCCTGACACCCTTCCGCGCCCAACGCACCCTGCTGCGCCGCTGCCTGCAGGCCCGGGGCATCGCGGAGGAAGCCGGCGTGCGGGTCAGCACCGTGCACCGGGCACAGGGCAGCGAGGCGCCGGTCGTCTTCTTCGACCCGGTGGACGCCAACCTTCCCTTTCTGCAGACGGAGGACGCCCGCCGCCTGCTCAACGTGGCCCTCAGCCGCGCACAGGCCAAGGTGCTGCTGTACCTCTCCGACGCGGATGCCGCCAGCCCGCTGCTGGCACCGCTCGTGCAGCGACTGCGACTGGCCGGCGACAGCCGCACCATCATCCCGCTGCAGGCCCTGGCCGCGGCGCCGGACTTCCCGCGCAATGCCCTGGGCCAGCGGGTCAGCGCCGGCCGTGTCACCGGAGAGGTCCAGCGACTCAGCCCGGACGGCCGCCAGCTGTGGCTGGTCAATGAGCGCAGCGGCGCCGCCCTGCCCCTGGACGCCGACTTCTGGCGAGCCAGGGCCCGATCCGCCCTCTGACGCGACAGTGCCAGGCAGGGCGCAGGCTGTTTCAGCGTGAAACAAAAAAAGGCCGGCACCGCACGAAGCGGCACCGGCCCTGGGCCTCAGCGGCAGGCCGCTCAGGCGTTCAGCGCGTCCTTCAGGGCCTTGCCCGGCGTGAACTTGGCCGACTTGGAGGCGGCGATTTCCAGCGTGGCGCCGGTGGCGGGGTTCTTGCCAGTGCGGGCAGCGCGCTCGCTCACCTTGAAGGTGCCGAAGCCCACCAGGGCGATGGCGTCACCGGCCACCAGGGCCTCGCTGATGCTGGCCAGCGTGGCTTCCAGGGCCGTACCGGCGGCGGCGCGGCTGATGCCGGCCTTGGTGGCGATGCTATCGATCAGTTCACTCTTGTTCATGCAAATGCTTCCGTTGGCGCCCGAGGGGGGCAAAGGGGCCGGATTATCACGGAAAGGCGGGAGGCCCTGTCGGGGCGGGCTCCCGACGGCCACGGCTGGCGCAGCGCCGACACGGCGCCCTGCCCATGCCGGGCTCATGCCTGGCGGCGCACCAGGGCCCAGGTGTTGGGGGCCTGCCCCGTGCCCTGCAGTCCGCGTTCCCGGGGCGTCAGACCGGACAGTGCGAGCCGGATGTCCCGGGCCACCAGACCGTTGGTGTAGTAGCTGTGCTGGGTCAGGCCCGTGACCAGGGCCGCGCAGTCCACCTGGTAGACCTTCTGATGCAGCAGCAGCGGCCGCGCCGCCCCGCCCTGCCCCAGGCGGTCCGGATTGCCCTTGGTGAAGTCCGACATCTTCAGCGCCATGTCATTGCGGTTGTGATAGATCGCCACCGACTGCGAGACTTGGTGCACCCGCGCCAGCGGGGCTGAGCCTTCCAGGGCGTCGTCATCGACGTCGGGCGCGCAGAGGAAGACCGTGTCGAAGAGTCGAGGCAGCTGCTTACCCGGGCTGAACTCATGAACGCGAGCCAGCGCGTTCTGCAGCACGTAGTTGCCCATCGAGTGCGCGAGCAGGTGCAGCTTCTGGCCGCAGAGCTCGGTGGCCTCCAGCTGGGCGATGGCACGCTCGACCTCGGCGTTGGGCAGGCCTGCCATGGCCGCACGCAGCGCACGGACGCGCACGCTGCTCTGGCGCACCTCGCGCCCCAGCGCATGCAGCTGGTCGCGCAGCTTCAGCAAGGCGCGCCCCAGCGCCCCAGACGTTCCGTGGGCGTCGGCGCGGTCGCTCTTGTAGCTGGCCCAGGGCAGGGCCGCGCCGTCGCTGGGCCAGGTGAAGAGCAGCACCCGCACCGACTTGACCGGCAGGCCTTCGTCCAGCGCGGGCTCCGCACGGTTGACCATGGCCTCGAACGCCGCCGCCGTGGCCACCGCCTCCTCCCAGCTGACGTTGAATCCATGCACCAGCACCATCAAGTCGCGGCCCTGCTGCATATCCTGCTGCAGCTCGGCGAACAGGGCGGCGGAGCCCAGCTTCACCGCCTGACCCTGCGCCTGCTCGTTGAGCTGCGGATCGGGGATGCTTTCCCGGTAGCACTCGATGCGCTGGCTGCTCGCCACGCACTTGCTGAGGTAGTCCTGCAGCGCCTCGCCGTCGCCAGCACCGGTGTGATCGCGGCGCTGGTCCAGCAGCGCGCGCACCTGCTCATCATCGGCGTCGAACAGCACGCGGCCGAAGCGCAGGTTCTCCATGCCGTCGCGGGAGAAGCGGCTGCCGTAGCGCAGCGGCGCGAATCGTTCCGGGCCTTCATGGCCCCGGTTGGTGGCAAAGTAAACGCAGAGCTGCATGGCTGGCCCCCTGGGCGGTGAGAAGGGGGGCAAGCCTAATCGAAATTCCCGACACCGCCCGACACCGTCAGCGCCCGGCCCTCAGCCGCCGCGGCCCAGGGTATAGAACTCGTCGTTGGGCCGCATGCTGCTGACGTTGGCCATGCGGTTGGACAGTCCGAAGAAGGCGGCGATGGCCGCGATGTCCCAGGCCTCCTCAGGGCCAAAGCCGTGGGCCTGCAGCGCCTCGAAGTCCTCGTCGCCTACGGCATGCGAGGCGGTGGACACCTTCATCGCGAAGTCCAGCATGGCCTTCTGGCGCGGCGTGATGTCGGCCTTGCGGTAGTTGATGGCGACCTGGTCCGCGAGCAGCGGATTCTTGGCCCGGATGCGCAGGATGGCTCCGTGAGCGACGACGCAGTACTGGCACTGGTTGGCGTTGCTGGTCGCGACCACGATCATCTCGCGCTCGGCTTTGCTTAGCGCGCCGGGCTTGTCCATCAAGGCGTCGTGATAGGCGAAGAAGGCGCGGAACTCGTCGGGCCGGTGGGCCAGCACGAGAAAGACATTGGGCACGAAGCCCGACTTCTCCTGCACGGCGAGGATGCGCGCACGGAGATCCTCGGGCAGATCCCGTAGCTCCGGCACGGGGAAGCGGCTGATCTTGAAGGGGGCGGCGGAGGGCATGGCTTTGCTCGACAAGTAGTGAGCGTCAAGCGTAACGCAGCCGCCCCGCGGGCTCAGTCCTGAGTGGCCAGGGTCAGCAGCACGTCAAGCAGCACATTTGCCCCGCACAGCAGGTCGGCTGGATCCGTGTACTCGCGGGGGTTGTGGCTGATGCCCTTGGCGCTGGGCACGAAGATCATCGCGGCGGGGCAGATCCTGGCCATCATCTGCGCGTCGTGCCCTGCGCCGGAGCTCATGCGTCGCGTGCGGTGGCCGCGCGCCCCGGCGCAGTCCTCGACCAGCCGGACCAGGCCTTCGTCAAATCGCACCGGCTCAAAGCGCACCAGGCGGCGCGCCTCCACCGTCACGGACTCCGCCGCGCTCAGCTGCTGCACGAAGGCGGCCAGTTCCTGCTCGGCACGCTGCAGCGTCGCCTCGTCGGTGTTGCGCAGGTCGACGGCCACGGTGGCGCGCCCGGCGATGACGTTGATCAGGTTGGGATGCAGTTGCACGACGCCCACCGTGGCCACCTGGCTGCCGCCGTAGCGCCGCGCCAGTTCGCGCACGAACACCGCCACTGCCGCCGCGCAGTAGCCGGCGTCACGGCGAAGGGACATGGGCGTGGTGCCGGCATGGTTGGGCTCGCCGGTGAATTGAAACTCCTGCCAGGAGATGCCCTGCAGCTCCTGCACGGCAGCGATGGCGATGCCCTCGGCCTCCATCACCGGACCCTGCTCGATGTGCAGCTCCACGAAGGCATGAGGCAGGAGGCTGCCGCAGGGCAGGTCACCGGCATAGCCGATGCGGGCGAGCTCGTCCCCAAGGCGCAGGCCGTCGATGCCGATGGTGTCCAGGGCCTGTTGCAGCGGCAGGCCGCCAGCATGGACCAGGGAACCCATCATGTCCGGCTGGAAGCGCACGCCCTCCTCGTTGGTGAAGGCCGCCACCACCAGGGGCCGTGCCAGCTCGACTTCGTGCTCATTGAGCCAGCGCACCACCTCCAGCCCCGCCATCACGCCGTAGATGCCGTCATAGCGGCCGCCGGCGGCGACGGTGTCAATGTGCGAGCCCGTCATCACCGGCGCCGCCTGGGTGCGCCCGGCCCGGATGCCGAAGATATTGCCTATGCCATCCACCCGAACCTCCAGGCCAAGCTCGCGCATCCAGCACACGAGCTGATCGCGCCCCTGGCGGTCGGCATCGGTGAGGGCGAGGCGGCACACACCGCCGCCCTCGGTGGCCCCCAGGGCCGCGTGCGCCTGCAGCAGCGCCGTCAGCCGGTCCTGCGACAGGCCCGCGCGCCGCAGCCAGTCCCGCTGCGAGGCACGCACCGCCTCCGCGGAGCGGCCCACGATGCCGGCATAGACGCCCGGCGCGGTGGCGCCTTCCGTGTTGATGAGAAGCACACGCGAACCCGCATCGAGCCCCACGGCGCGGCGAGGGGCCTCGTGGACCGCCAGCCGCTGCAGCGCTGCCAGGCCGGCCACGCCGGACTCACCGGCCACCAGGGGCACATCACCCTGCACGCCCTGCGCCAGCAGGCGCATGGCGGCCTCGGCCTGCGCGTCGCTGACTGTCATGAAGAGGTCCACGGCCGGCTGCAGGAAGCGCCAGGCCAGGGGCGAGGTCTCGCCGCAGGCCAGGCCCGCCATCACCGAGTCGATGCTGCCCGAGGCCCGCACCGGCCGCCCGGCCCTCGCGCTCTGCAGCAGGCAGTCCGCCTGCTCAGGCTCCACCACGATGAAGACGGGGCGCGCCGCGCCGAAGCGGTCCCAGAAGCCACTGACGATGCCCGCCGCAAGGCCGCCCACGCCGCCCTGCAGGATCACATGCGTCCAGGGGCAGGCGTCCTCGCAGCCCAGGCCGTCCAACAGCTCCCAGGCGATCAAGCCATATCCCTGCATGACATCGCGCGGCACCTCCTCGTAGCCTTCATAGGAAGTGTCGGACACCACCTCCCAGCCCTGCTCGCGGGCCAGGCGGGCGGCCTCCTTGACCGAGTCGTCGTAGTTGCCGCTGATGCGCACGATCTCAGCGCCATAGGCTGCAATGGCCTGCTCGCGCTCGGCGCTGACACCGGCATGCAGCACGATCACGCAGCGGCAGCCCAGGCTCTGCGCCGCGGCGGCCAGGGCGCGGCCATGGTTGCCATCTGTGGCACTGATCACGGTGAAGCCCGACAGCGCCTGGGCATGGCGGCCGGCGAGCAGGTCCGTGCCGGACCAGGCCATGGGGGTGAAGCGACGCTGCACCAGCTTGATCAGCGCATTGGGCGCGCCCAGGGCCTTGAAGCTGCCCAGGACAGAGCGCCGGCTTTCGTCCTTGACCGACAGCTGGGCGATGCCCAGCGCCTGCGCCAGGCCCGGAAGGGACCAGGCAGGCGTCGGCTGCGCGGACAGGCCAGGCCAGCCCGCCAGGCGCCATCCGGCGGCCTGTCCCCCGGTCAGGCTCAGTTGGGACTGGAGATCGGCGTCATAGGCGCGCCGCGCGGCATGCGGGTTGGCGAAGAACATGGGGCTCTGGAGGGGTTGGGAAGGTGGATCGGGCGCTGCGAGGCGCTCAGGCCGTCGCCGGCACGCCGGAGGCCCAGTGCAGCGTCGGCGCGAATTCATGCGTGTACATGCGGATCACGAAGTCGTCCTCGGTTCTGTCCAGGGGAGGCTCACTGAAGTGAGCTGCAGGAATTGTTGAGGCATCATGCCGAGCGGATTCATCGCCCTTTCTCATGCGATGGATTGTTTGTCTCACCTGCCGACGCCATTCGCCTCCGATGTCTCAAGCGCCACTGCCAAAGGCCCAGCCTGCCGTGCTGGACGCCCTGGACGCCGCCCTGCTGGACCTGCTGCAGCGCGACGCCTCGCTGCCCGTGCGCGCCCTGGCGGACCGGCTGGGCACCTCGCCCGCCACCTGTCAGCGGCGCATGGCCCAGTTGCGCGACTCCGGCGTGCTGCAGCGCCAGGTGGCCATCGTGGACCGGCGCCTGGTGGGGCGACCGCTGACGGTCTTCGTGTCCGTGGAACTGGACAGGCAGAATGCCGCACTGCTGACGCAGTTCGAGCAGCGCATGGCCGCCGAGGACGCGGTGATGGCCTGCTACGAGGTCTCGGGCGAGTTCGACTTCCTGCTGATCATCAGCGCGGAGTCCATGGAGCAGTTCCACGCCTTCACCCGCGAAGCCTTCTCCTCCAACCACAACGTCCGCAATTTCAAGAGCATGTTCGCGATGAACTGCTCCAAGTTCGAGACCCGCGTGCCACTGCGGGCAACCGGCGCTCGCTGAGCCCGGCCGGCCCGCCCCGGCATCACGGCGACGGAGCAGCGGACAGTCAGCGCCTGAACTCTCCTCCCACTGAATCAGCCAATATGAAATCGCTTTCATATTGATATGCATGGATATATTTAACCATCTACTCGGGTCAACACTCGCTATCAAAGAAAGCGCTTTCAATCCAGAATCACGCCTGCAGTACAGAGCACAGACGAGCGCCCGCAGGCGCCAGAGGGATCCCCCTCAAACCGACTGGAGACAAGCATGACTCACACCTTTCTCGGGCTGATAGGCCGGCTGCTCTGCGCCGTCTTGGCCCTCTCGCTGGGGCTGTTGCCCCATGCCTCTCGCGCGGCCGAGTTCACGGCCGGCGCGGAGCTCTCGGGCAGCACGGCCACGCTGTGGTTCAAGCCCGCCCTCAGCAGCAGCTGGGTCGACGCCCATTACAGCCTGGCCGGCGGGGCGCAGATGAATGTACGCATGAGCTACAACAGCAGCGCGGCGCGCTTCGAGACCTCCTTTCCGGCCAGCGCGGGCCAGACGCTCACCCACAGCTTCACCTATTTCACCGGCGGCGCCGCCTATGACACGGCCGTGGGCAGCACGCTGCTGCAAGGAGGGGGCGGCGGCGCACCGGCCGCACCGGGCTTCTCCGTGCCCTCGGGCAGCTACACCGCGCCGCTGAGCATCAACCTCAGCTCCAGCAGCAGCGGTGCCAGCATCCGCTACACCCTGGACGGGAGCACGCCCACGGCGGCCTCGGCCACCTACACCACCACGCTGACGCTCAACGCCAGTGCCACGGTCAAGGCCATCGCCTTGCTCAACGGCCAGAGTTCCGCAGTCAGCAGCGCCAGCTACACCCTCACCACGGGCGGCGGCTCGGGCTACACCCAAGGCGTGGACTACACCGGTGGTGTGGCCACCTTCTGGTTCGCCCGCGAGCTCGCCGCCACCGCCTGGGTCGATGTGCACTTCGACGCCGGCAGCGGCCAGCAGAACGTGCGCAGCAGCTACAACAGCAGCACCCAGCGCTTCGAGCACAAGACCGCCTTGCCTGCGGGCGCGACCGTGAAGTACAGCTTCACCTGGTTCGCCAACGGCAGCGGCGCGGCAGACAGCCCGCTCTTCGTGCTCACCCTTGGTGGTGGCGGGGGCGGGGGCGGCACCGCGGCCGCCCCGACGTTCTCCGTGCCCGCCGGTACCTACACGAGCGCACAGCAGATCAGCCTCGCCAGCAGCACGCCGGGCGCCGTGATCCGCTACACCATCGACGGCAGCACGCCCAGCGCCGCCTCGCCGGCCTACGCCGCTCCCATCCCCGTGGGCCGCAGCCTCACGATCAAGGCCTATGCCAGCGCCAGCGGCCTGGCGGACTCGTCCGTGTCCAGTGCCGGCTACACCATCAACATCGTCGGCGGGGCCTTCTCGCAGGGCGTGTCGGAGCTGGGCACCACGGCCACCGTGTGGTTCAAGCCCACGGCGGCGCAGAGCTTCGTGATCCTGCACTACCAGGTCGGCACCGGCTCGCAGATCAATCCGCAGATGGCCTACAACCCCACACTGGGCCGCTATGAGACAGTGCTGAGCGGCCTCCAGCCCGGCCAGCGCATCGGCTATGCCTTCACCTATGCCCCTGTGTCCGGCACGCAGACGGACTCCCCTGCGTACAGCTACGTCATGGGCACGGGCAATGACATCCCCAGGCCCGCATTCAGCCCGGCGGGTGGCAGCTACGCCAGCCCGGTCAGCGTGAGCCTGTCCACCCAGGCCGCGGGCGGCGTGATCCGCTACACCACCGATGGCTCGGCGCCGAATGCGCTGTCGCCCCAGTACACCGGACCGATCACGGTCAACACCGCCATGACGCTCAATGCCATCAGCGTGCTGGGCGACGGCAGCCAGTCAGGCATCGCCAGCAGCACCTACGTGGTGGGCACGCCTGGCGGCCAGGTCGCTGCGCCGGTGTTCTCCCATGCGGCAGGCAGCTATGACTCGCCCATCCAGCTGACCCTGGCCTCGGGCACGGTGGGGGCGACGATTCGCTTCACCACTGACGGCAGCACCCCCGGCGCCGGCTCGCCGGCCTATGGCGGTCCCATCCCCCTGGCAGGCCCGACCACCGTACGCGCCATCGCCTTCAAGCCCGGCATGACGGCCTCCGCACTCAGCCAGGCCAGCTATGCCATCGGCGGCGGCGGCGGCCAGGTCTGGAACGGCCAGACCACCTTCCGCCTGGTGAACGCCACGCGCGGCCGGTTCAGCGACGCGCAGGTCTACTGGGCCATCATCGGGAAGGACTGGGCCACGGACCAGTTCGTGCATGTCAACGCCCAAGGGCAGCTGGTGCCCATGAGCCTGGGCGACAACGGCGCCTTGATGAAGAACGGTCTGCCCTACAGCAACTACTTCTTCACCCTGGAACAGCTGAAGTCGGTGACCATCCCGCCAATCAACTCGGCGCGCATCCTGTTCAGCGTCGGCAGCCCCATGTACATCTGGGTCAACACCGACGCCAACGGCAAGATCGCCTATGCCGGCGCCAATATCGAGAACCCGACCGATCCCAATATCGACGTCACCTTTGACTTTGGCGAGTTCGCCATCCTGCCGCCAGGCAGCAATCCGCAGGGCATCTTCGTCAACACGACGCGGGTGGACCAGTTCGGCTTCCCGGTGCAGCTGTCGGTGACGGGGCTGGACGGCTTCACACAGACGGTGGGGGAGTCGCTCACCGAGACCCGCGACGAGCTCTTCGCCAAGTTCATCAACGACATGCCGGCGCCCTTCCATGGCCTGGCCCAGGCGCCGCATGCGCCCTTTCGCATCATGGCGCCGGCCCATGCCAGCTTCCAACCCGGCCAGGCGAATGAGCACTATCTGGACGACTACATCGGCGCCGTCTGGGCTCAGTACAGCCAGCAGGACCTGGTGCTGGACCTGCGCAATGGCTGGGGCAGCTTCCGCGGCCGTGTCAGCGGCAACGTGATGCGCTTCACCGATGCCAACGGCGGCGTCTATCTCATCAACGGCAAGCCGAGCACGGCCATGGTGATGCTGGGCAACGGCCTGCTGGACGACACCAGCGGCGGCACCACGAATGCCGGCAAGCAGCTGCAGCTGCAGGCCCAGCTATGCGCCGCACTGAATCGCCGTGTCGCCCACCTGCCCTTCGAAAGCTGGTGGGATCCGGCCGCGCACTTCCCCGCGGGCCAGCCGGCCAACCACTTCGCCCGCTTCTGGCATGAGCACAGCCTGAACGCACTGGCCTACGGCTTTGCCTATGACGACGTGGGCTCGCGCAGCCCGTCCATCCACACCCGGTCGCCCCAGACGGTGACCTTCACGATCGGATGGTGAGCGCCCGGCCATCGCCCTCAGGCGCCAGCGGCCATCCGGGAGGACGCCGCTGGCGCTGGCTCTGGGCATCCGGCCTGAGCCTGAGCCTGCTCGGCCTGGGCCCGTGGCTGCTGTCACCCGGAGCCCCCAGCCCCGCTGCGGCGGGCACCGGTCCAGCGCTGCCAGCGCGACAGCAGGCGCCCTGGGCGGCGGCGCAGGCCTCAGACACCGCCTCTGCCCCAGCGGCGGCGCTGAGGCCCCGGGAGGCGGCAGGCGTGCGCCTCCTGGCGCTCAGCCAGGACAGTCGCGGTCGCTGGCTGGCCCGCCTGCAAGTTGGGGAGGATCCCGCCAGGTCGGCCCAGGCGGGCGATGTGGTGGCGCACGGCCTGCGCGTCGAGCGCATCGCTGCAGAAGGCGTCACGCTGCGCCGGGGCCTGCTGCTGGAGCATCTGCCCTTTGCGGGCCCCGTGCAGCGAAGTCCGGTCGCTTCGCATCCCCAGCCCGCGCCTGCGCCCTCGGTGATCGTGAGCCCGCCAGGCCAGGATCCGCCAAGAAGCAGCGGCGTGGAACGGGCCATCGAGCGGGCCGTCCGGCTTGCAGGGACCGGCGCCATGGCGCAGGATGCGGCAACTGCTCCCGGCACCGCCCAACCCACCAAGTGAGCGTCCGTCAGAATCCTGGCCTCGCCCCTCGGCGCGGCCATTTGCGCCCGCTGGCGTTGCTCGCCACGGCGGGTTTCTGGCAGGGCGTGCCGGTGAGGGCTGAGGACCGCGCCCTCTGCACGCCCCAGTTCAGAGGGGTGAGCAGCGCGTCGAGGCCTGCCTCGCTGGCCAGCGGGGGTGGATCCGCAACGGCACGGGAGTATCGACAGCGGCCGCCCCCTCGATCCCGCGCCCCTGCTTCGGGAAGCCGCGGGCCTGGCGCAGGCCCGCGAGGTGATGGCGCGCA
Source organism: Mitsuaria sp. WAJ17 (assembly GCF_014174515.1). Lineage (GTDB taxonomy): Bacteria > Pseudomonadota > Gammaproteobacteria > Burkholderiales > Burkholderiaceae_C > Roseateles_B. Next base: position 34,134 of record NZ_JACJUG010000031.1, on the reverse strand, counting down.
GCCCGCGCCTCCAGCACGTCGCCGCCTGACGCTTCGCCTCAGAAGGCGGTCTGGACCGAGAAGGACAGCAGTCTGTGGTCCCCGAAGAAGTCGTATTTGGACTGGTCCCTGGACACGTCGTACTGCGCCTTCAGGGCCACGTTCTTGTTGAGGTCGTAACGCAGGGCCAGGCTTTGCGTGCGCCGCCCCTCGATGGCGAATCCCAGGTTGTTCTCCTGCGTGCGGTAACGAGAGACTGTCGCCATGCCGGTCCAGTCATGCCAGCGGTAGCCGAGGCCGACGAGGAAGTAGTTGTAGACGAAATCCGAGGTCGATTGCTGGAAGCGGTTGATCTCGCTGCGCAGGATCCACTCGCGCCCGTCGTAGTTGAAGGAGAGCCCGGCAATGGTGGTCCGGTAGCCGGGGAGGTTGTCCCGCCGCGTGCCATCGGCGAGGTCGCTCCACTGGTAGTTGTCGAAGCGCATCAGCATGAAGCGGGCGCTGTAGACGCCGTCCGACACCGTCAGGTAGCCGCCCAGGATGTTGCGCCACTTCTCGGTGGTCGGGTCGCCCCAATAGATGCGCGTGTTGTAGGGCGCGTTGTCGTTCTGGAAATTGCCGGCCCAGAGGTTGCCCTCCAGGGTCCAGCTGCCCTTGAGCGCGCCGCTGTAGGCCAGGTTGGCGCCATCGTAGGCGTAGATGGGCCAGCCATAGACGTCGGGGGCCGGCCGCACCCAGGGATAGGCGGTGCCGATGTAGAGGAAGTCGCTGTAGTAGTACAGGGGAATGCGCTTGCGCCCGGCTTGGAGGGTCCAGGAGTCATTGAGGGCGTATGAGAGGTAGGCCCAGTCCAGCGTGGGCCGGTAGTTCTTGTTGTTCGCCCGGGCGACGACCTGAGCCGTGGCCGAGAGCGCCCCGTTGACATGCACGGTGCCCTGCAGGCCCAGCAGCGATTCCTGATCGGCCTGCCAGCCCCGGGACTTTTCGTAGACCCCCACGTATTCCCAGTTCTGGATCGCGCAGGGGCATTGCCATTCCATGTAGTTGCGCTCGGTGCCACCGAGGACCTTGGCCACGGTCAGCTGGGCAAAACCGGACCAGGTGAAGCGCATGTCCTCGGCCTGGCTGGGCGCGGCCCAGGCCAGGGCGAGGCCCAGCGCGACGAATCGAAGCTTCAGTGCGGCGTTGTTCGAGGTGTTCATCTCGCCCTCCTTTCACTTGATCTCAGCCAGGACCTTGACGCTGCCATCGACCAGCCCCGCGTCGATGTAGCCCACCAGGTTGGGATTGCTGGCCACCAGCTTCTTGACGGCCGCACCATCCCCGGCCTCCTGTGGTGGTGCGCCCTTGCCAGTGAAGACCATGCGGGACCAGTAGGCCTTGATCTGCGCCTCGCTGCGGCCCGCCACCTGCCCATAGAACTGCCCATAGGCCGGCGAGCCGGCCGTCTGATCGATGGGGATGGCTTTCTCGCCGTTGGGGAAGCTCTTGACGCTGCCCAGGAAGATGGCAGAGACCTGTTCGCTGCTCAGCTTGGGCGCCGTGCTGGAGGCGCCCACGACAACGACCAAATGATCCGCCCGCGCAAGCGTTGCCGAGCAGAGGGCGAGGACGGCGATCGCCGCACTGCCCAGGGTACGAGTGACAAGCTCCACGTCGTTCTCCTCTCAAGAGTCAACAGTGAACCCTGCCCCGAAGGACGCACCCATGGCCGCGCCCCCGAGACTTGCTTTGCATCCCATCCCTGAACACAGCTGGCCGGACATGGCCTGCTGTGCGGCCCCTTGCTGCTCAGGCGGCAGCGTCGAAGCGTCAGACCAATGTGCATGGAAAGCAGGCGCCGCGCAATCGAGGTGACGAACTCAGGTGACAGCTGTCGCGTAATGGGGACGGCGCTTGATCTTCCGCAGAGCGCCCTGCGCCTGGACCGTGCAGCCGTACGCGCCCAGGCATGCGCCGGGGTGGGGCGGGCGGTACGGATCCTCGACACAACAGGATCCGCCCGTTGCCAGGACACGCACCAGCAGTCCAGCAGGAAGCCGGACTCAGCGGATGGAGGGGCCTGCCCCGCAGCCTGGTGCGCAACAGCGCCTGAACATTTCTGCACAGCGGCCTGAACAAGCTTTCGATGGCGTCGTCCGCCGCCGGTCCTTAAGGTCGTGCACTCTTCCACGAGGCATTGACATGCACCACCTTGAACTCATCAGCAACATCCTGTGTCCCTACACCCAGCGGGCAGCCATCCAGCTCACCGAGAAGGGCCTGGAGGTCCGCCGGACCTACATCGACCTCACCGACAAGCCGGGCTGGTTCGTCCGGCTGTCGCCCCTGGGCAAGGTGCCCGTGCTGCGCGTGGGCGACACGCCCGTCTTCGAGACGGCCGTCATCTGCGAGTACATCGAGGAGACCCATCCCGACCGCACGCCCATGTGGCCGCACCACGCCCTGGATCGCGCCCGCCATCGCGCGTGGGCAGAGTTCGCATCGGCCGTGATCGGCGATGTGTTCGGCTTCTACATGGCGCCGGACGAAGCCGCGTTCGAGCGCAAGCGCCTGGAGCTCGCCGGCCGCTTCGCGCGCCTGGAGAGCGCACTGGCCGAGGCGGGGCCGTACTTCGACGGCGAGCGCTTCGGCCTGGTGGACGCCGCCTTCGCGCCGATCTTCCGGCTGCTGGACACCTTCGACCAGTTGGCGGACTTCCGCCTCCTCCACGGGCTAGCGGCGACAACTGCCTATCGCCACAGGCTGGCGGCGAGGCCCAGCGTGCGCGTCGCCGTGGTGCCCGACTACGGACAGGTCTTCCTGCGCTATCTGGCCGGGCGCGGGTCCTTCTTGGCCCGACTCGCGACCGCCGCCGAGAAGCGCTCAGTCGAGGCCTGACATCTGCCGGGACGCGCCCGCGATCTCCTCGGACAGCGCCGCGCTCGCGCGGCGCATTCGCGGCACACGCGCGACATCCTCGTGCATCAGCAGCCACAGCGGCTGCGTCAGCTCCTCAAGCGGCGAACCCAGGCGAACGAGCTCAGGAATGGCCCCGCCCACGAAGCAAGGCAGCACGGCGCAACCTATCCCCGCACGCGCGGCCTGGGCTGCGCCCAGCAGCGTGTTCGCGCGGAACCGGACTGCCTCGGGAGCGACGTTGCGCGACAGCCAGCTGCCCGGAGCACTGCAGGCCAGGCCCGCATCGAAGCCGATCCAGGGCAGGCCAACGGTCGGCGCCAAGGGTGCTGTCGCCTCGGTCAACTGCCGCGGCGCGTAGATTGCCATCGCCACGGAGCCAAGCTCGCGCCCTCGCAAGGTCTCCTGCGGCGCCCGGGTCACGCGAAGTGCGATGTCGGCCTCGCGCTGCGCCAGCGAGACGAGATCGTTGGACACATGCAACTCGAGCTGCAATCCCGCATGCCTGCGACAAACCGCCGCCAGCACACCGGGCAGCAGGTACTCGGAGACCGCATCAGGCGCCGTGATCCGAACCGGCCCGTCATGTCCCTCGTCACGCCCGCCGACGCGACGCTCCAGGCTGGCGATCTCATCACGAAAGCGAAGCGCCAGCGCACGGACCTCCTCGCCCGCCTCAGTCGGCCGCAGGCCGCTCGGGGTGCGATCGAACAAGCGCGTTCCGAGGCGCCGCTCAATCAGCTGAAGCCGGCGCGACAGCGTCGGATGGCTGACATGCAGCCTGGCTGCAGCGCCGCTCAGGGTGCCGCACTCCATGATGGCGAGTGCGACACGCAGGTCGTCCCAATCAAAGGCGGAGGTGCGGCTCATGCGGGCCATTGTCGCCGCGCGTGGGCACGTTGGCCTCTCAATCCGTCCAGCCCCTTCGTCACCCCGCCACGGGCAATTTCGACCTCGGAATGCCCTCCTCTTCTGCCGGCAACGGTGAAGCCCCCTCTAGCGACTGAGCGAAGCGTGAACGCCTGCACGCCTGCCCGCCAACCAATCGGTCGGCGCCATGCCGGTCTTGAGGACGAAGGCGCGAGTCAGTGCTGAAGCGCTGCCGTAGCCGACCTCGTCGGCCACATGCTTCACCTGCCGCCCCTTGCTGAGGAGGCTTTGTGCCAGACCAATGCGCCAGCTCGACAGATACTCGCCCGGCGCTTGCCCGACGACCTGGGTGAACTGCGCCGCAAAACGTGCGCGAGACATGCCCGCCACGATGGCGAGCTGCTCCAGCGTCCAGGGCTTCGCGGCATCGGCATGAATGGCGTGCAAGGCCCTCGCCAAGCGGGGATCGGCCAAGCCGCCCAGCACGCCGACCTTCAACTGCCCCTGCCCCAGCACTTCCCGCAGCAGATGAATGAGCACCAGCTCGCTCAGGCGATCGACAGCGGCGGCTCGCCCCTGGCGCTTGGAAAACGCTTCGTCAAACAAGAGCTGCAGGCTCATTTGCAAGCCCGGTTGCTCCTCCAGAGGCACGACCAGCATGGAGGGAAGTTCCGCCATCATGTGCTGGCCCAGCGGCGCATCACAGGCGACGGATGCGCAGATCAAGTCAGTCCCGCCTACGTCGGGCGCACGCAGACGATACGGCGTGGCACGAGGAAAGAACAGGGCAGCAGGCGCACTCACCGGGCGAACTGAGCCGTCGGGCAGCAGCACATCCAGCTGCCCCTGCCGCATCACGTGCAGATGGCCCACACCTTGACCGTCATCGAACTGCGCAAGGCCGCAGAGCTGCCCTGAAAAGAAGACGCGCGCCTTCAGCTCGAAGCGCGTCAACAAGGTATCAATTTCGTCTTCCATAGGAGCCTGCCCTTGTGCTGCGAAGATGCGCCATCGTCGCCCGCCAGGCCAGGTGCTGCCAAGCCACGCCCGGCACATAAGCTCATTGCGCCGAGCGGAACAATCGCCTGGACAGCAAGGCGTCGAAAGACAGTATCCCGGCACCCTTGGCCACCAACAAGGTCATCAGGCTCATCCAGCTGAGATGCGTGGGCCAGGCGTCCGGGTAGACCAGGAACTGGATCACCAAAGTCATCGCCAGGAGGCCGATGGCTGCATAGCGCGTGGCCAGCCCCAGGACCAGAAGAATCGGCAACGCATGTTCGGCAAGGGCTGCCAGCGAAGCGGCCACTGCCGGGTCCACCCAGGGGAGTTGGTACTCTTCGGCGAACAAGGCCACGGCCGAGTCGCTGAGGGTGAACCAGCCGTCAACCTTGGTCCGCCCCGAGCGCCAGAAGATGCCTGCGATCGCCAGACGAGCCGCCAGCAACACGAGCGTTTCAGAGAAGAGGCGTCCGGCCCCATGAACCAGAGTTTGGTGCGCATGCCGCAGCGCGGGAGGGTGAGCGTTCACGATGTGGTCTTTCTGTGTTGGCGCCTGGATTCATGGCAGTTGGAGGTTGACGGTTGAATCCGTCAGGTCGGCGGCATCTGCAGGGCGCCGTTCTCAAGCAATGCGCCCAGCGCGGCCTGCAGGTCGAACGGGCGCTCGGGCGACTCCCGGCTGCTGGCATGAGCGGCGGCATCGGCAAGGTTCTGTCCCGCCGCAAGCGCGTCCAGCAGATGCAGGCTGGCCAGCGGCACCTCGTGCACCCAGACCTCGTCATCAGGCCGGGTCACGAGCACACCGGCGGCATCGCGCAGCTCGACTTCCGTCTCGGTGCGACCGGCGCGCGCGCTGCGCCACAGCTCGACCAGTGCGTAGCCTGGGGAAGCCCTCCAATGCGTCGCAGGCGCTACCTTCAGCTGCAGGGCCGGCAAGGCCTCGGCCGGCAGCATGGCAAGGTGAGTCGCGGTCAGCGGGAGGTGATCGCCTGCCGCATGGGCGCGCATGTTCATCCAATCCACCCAGGCCAGATCGCTGGTGTAGCGAGCCAGATGCGCGTGTTCCATCGAGGCCAGAAAGTCGGGAAAGCCGTCACCGTACAGGAACAGCCGACCGTCTTGAGGCGGGTGGGCACGCGCGAATGCCGTCGCCGCGGGCCAGAACCAAGGGCCTCCCACCCAGTTGGCAACGCTGAGGAAGTTGGCCTCCAGGGACTCGATGGCTGCGCGTAAGCCGGTGTTGACATAGACCGCCTTCGCCGCCGGCTCAGGGGCCAGCCCGGCTTCAACGTCGGTTCCGACCAGCAGCTGCCAGCCATCGATACCGGTCAGGAATTGTGTGTAGAAGCTCGAAGGATCAATCATGAGCGAAGCTCCGGGTCGGCGTTGCTGCTCGCACGCGCTCCAGCTCCTGCCAGAGCGCGGAAAACTCAGGCACCGCGCCATCCCATTCAATCAGCGTGGGGCGCGGCCCAATGCGTTGGCACAGGGCTGCGTAGAGGGACAGCACCTCCTCGGATACCGGGCAGTCGTGGGAATCAATGAGCAGCCGGGGGCCCAGCACGGGATCCTGGCTGTGCCCTGCCAGGTGAATCTCGCTGATGGCATCGACGTCAATCTCCGCCAGCCAGTCGCTGGCTCGCTGGTGGATGTTGTTGGCACTCACGTAGAGGTTGTTCACGTCCACCAGCAAGGCGCAGCCTGTTCGTCGCACCAGTTCGTTCAGGAAATGAGGCTCGCTGAACTCATGCCCCTCCAGGATCAGGTAGTGGCTGGGGTTCTCAAGAGCCAGGCGCATGCCGGTCAGCTGCTGAACCTGGTCCACATGGGCAACGACCCGCTCCAGCAAAGCGCTTGTGCGCGGCGCCGGCAGCAGATCCGGTACATAGCGTGTTCCCAGGCGCGACCAGGCCAGATGCTCTGACAGGCGGACCGGCTTCACCGCATCGACCAGATGCCGCAGTCGATGCAGATGCTGCAGGTCCAGAGGATCCGGCCCCGCCAAAGAGAGCGACACGCCGTGCAGAGCCACCGGGTGGCGCTCGGCCAGTGCTGCCAGCATGCGCGGGCGCGGCCCGCCGTCAGCCATGTAGTTCTCGGGATGAACCTCGAACCAAAGGCCTTCGGCTTGCGTCTGCATGGCTTGCCGGAAATGCTGGGGCTTGAAGCCCAGCCCTAGTGACGTCTGCACGGTAGCGCCCATTCCTGCTGTGAACCTGCGTCGATACCCGCCGCACTCAAGCCTTGAGCGGCGTGAGCGAGCCCTGTCCCTTGGGCGTCTTGGTGGTGACGCAGGTGCCCACGGGCACCTTCTTCCAGGCGTTGCCTTGGTAGTCCACCTTGGAGGTTCCGGCGCAGCTGGTGCCGGGGCCGGCGGCGCAGTCGTTCTGCCCGGCCAGGGAGATGCCATAGCACTTCTCCATGGCGACCTTGCCGCCGCCCGGCTTGCTCTGCTCCGCGAGGGCCGCGCCCTGCACGGCTGCTGCCAATGCCAGGACCGTGATCACGTGTCGTCGTGTGCTCATGATGTGTGAGGGCTGGATTCTTGGGGGATGGAAGGGCGCGCTCGTCTCAAGACAGCGCGCCCCGCTGCATCAAGCCAGGGACTTGGGGGTCTTGGCCTTGATCGAAGGCCAGTTCGCATCGGCCTTCTTGTTGTTGCCCGGCACGTCTTCCAGCCACTTCTTTTGAACGTCCTTGTTCACATTCAAGTGCAGCTTGCCGTCCACCAGCTTCCAGGCGGTCGGGTCGCCGTCAAGCTTCTTCTCCAGGGCCACGCCCATGGCGCAGAAGCCGCCGTAGGCCGGCTCGTACTTGCCAGGGTTGGCATTGAAGGCATCGCGGTTGGCCGCGCTCGAGAACAGATAGGTCACGCCGTTGTGCTTGGCCGAGAACTCAGCCTTGCCAGCGGTGGGCGCGCCCACCGTGTGATAAGCCACCGGATCGTGGCCACGCAGGCCGATACCCTTGCTGTCGATGTTCACAGCCGCTGCAGAGTTCTCGTCATAAGCAAACGCCACGGACGGGGCGAAGCCTGCGGTCAGTGCCGCGGCGGCAGCCACAGCGATCAGGGAAGCACGGAATTTGCTCTTGGACATGATGTGCCTTTCTTGGGCGGTTCGGTAGGAAGTTCTTGCTGAAGTTGCTCGGCGGGCATCACAGGACACTCGCCACAACCTCGGTTGCCACAGCAGTTGGTCAGGGCTTCTTGCGCTTGCATGGCCTGGCCCGACTGCATGGACTGAACTTTAGAAACCGAAGCCCCTGCCGTGGTGACTGAGCGTCTCGTTCGCTAGCCCAATCGTCTTGAATCGCCGAGCAGGCCTGCTCGGCGCCCGCCCCGCTGGACGAGGGTCCAGCTGCAGCAGATGCTTCGGGACGACGAACGCAGGCCCCTGCTGGCTCATACCTTGCAGCGCGAAGGCCGCCACGCCGCCGGGTGGGCGCGCCACTCTTCCGCGCGCCGGAACAGCCCATTTCCCTGCAGGTGATTTCTGAGGGGCGCCTCGATCCCTAGAGTTCGGCTCCAGGCCTGCAGCAGGCAGCAGGACCTCAAACACCCTCAATCGAAACCCACCAAGGAATCACCATGAAAGCAGCCATCATCATCCTGTCCGACCCCAAGAACGGCGGCGAAGACGCCCTGGGACGCATGTTCAACGGCCTGGCCGCCGCTTATGACTTCAAGCAGCGCGGCACCGCCGTGTCCATCTACTTTCAAGGCGCCGGCACCCGCTGGCCTGGCGTGATCAGCCAAGCCGACCACCCCGTGCACGCCCTCTTCAAGGCGGTGGAGAACGAGATCGCTGGCGTGTCCTGCGGTTGCGCCGACGTGTTCGGTTCGCGTGAAGAGGCTGTGAAGAGCGGGTTTGACCTGATCACCGACAACAGCGTGCCCGGCACCTCCGGGCTGCCCAGCCTCGGCAAGCTGGTGGCAGACGGTTTCACCGTCTTCACGTTCTAAGCCGCCAGTCGGGAGACGACCATGACCTTTGAATTCCATGAAGGCGAGCGCGCCGTGCAGGCGCGCGCCGGAGAGGCCGCGATCGCGCTGCGCAATGCCAGCGTGATCACCGACACGGTGATCGCGGGAGCCCGCCCCTTCATTGAAAAGCAGGTCATGGTCGCCACCGCGACTCGCAACCATCGAGGTCAGCTCTGGGCCTCGATGCTCTTCGGTCAGCCTGGCTTTCTGCGCAGCCCCGAAGGCCGAAGCATCGACATCTCGGCAAGCCTGGCGCAGCGCCAGACCGACAATCCCTTCTGGCAGGGACTGAACCTCGGCACACAGGCCGGCCTGCTGTTCATCGAACTCTCGACCCGGCGCCGCTACCGCGTGAACGGTCATGTCGAACACCTGGACGACTGGCAGATCCGCGTCGCGATCGACGAGGCCTACCCCAATTGCCCCAAATACATCCAGCGCCGCCATCCCCATGCGCCGGCCGGCGACGCCATGCCCGCCGAGGCCGGCCCCGTGCGGCGCGGCCAAGCCCTCGATGAGGCCAGTGCGGCGCTGATCAGCGCGGCCGATACCTTGTTCATCGCCAGCGGCGCACCTGCCGGCTCGCTCGATGCCTCGCACCGTGGCGGGCCGACCGGCTTCATCGAGCGCCTCGACGCACGACGCTTGCGCGTGCCCGACTACGCAGGCAACAGTCTGTACAACACCCTCGGCAATCTCGCACTGGACCCAGCCTGCGGCCTGGTGGTGCCACACTTCGCCACCGGCCGACTCCTGCACCTGACGGGACGCGCCCGGCTGCTTTGGGACCAGGCAGACCCGCAGGGCCTCACCGGCGGCACTGGTCGCTTCTGGGAGTTCGAGATCGAGGAGTGGCTGCTGCGCGAGCAGGCCATGGCCCTGAGCTGGGAATTCCTGGACGCCTCGCCCTTCAACCCCAAGGTCTCCACATGAAGCTGATCGTCCACCAACTGCTGCGCCATGGCGCAGATGTGCTCGAGCTTCGCCTGCGCCATCCGCAGGGTCAGGTCTTGCCAGGCTGGTCTGCTGGCGCACACCTGCGGCTGAAGCTGCCAGTCTCCTGCGTCCAAGGGCTGGAGCGCCATTACTCCCTCATTGGCGCACAAGGCGCCGCCGAGGAATACCGCATTGCTGTGTTGCGGGACCCTGCCTCACGCGGCGGATCGCTCTGGATCCACGAGCAACTAACGCAGGGACAGGCCCTCGACGTGGACGGCCCCTTCGATAGCTTCCCGCTGCAGGCCGGGCAAGGCCGCACCGTGCTGATGGCCGGCGGCATCGGCATCACGCCCATGCATGCCATGGCCCATGCCTTGAATGCGGCAGGCCAGCCCTTCGAGCTCCACTACCTGGCGCGCAGCGAGGACCGTCTGGTTATGTTGGACGAGCTCCGTGCCCTGCAAAACGCGCACCTGCATCTGCATGCGGGCTCGACCCCACCGGCGCTGGATGCCCTGCTGGGGGCATTCAGCCCCGGCGCCACCCTACATGCCTGCGGCCCCGTCCCCTTGCTGAATGCGCTTCGTGAACGCGGCGCCGCATTGGGCTGGCCCGCCTCCGCCCTGCACTTCGAGAGCTTTGGTGCCCGGACTCAGACGGGCGACAAGCCGATTCGCGTGCATCTCGCGCAAAGCGGCATCGAGGTCGATGTTCAGCCAGGCACCAGCATCCTGGATGCCCTGATAGCCGCCGACGCTTTCGTGGCCTATGACTGCAAACGCGGTGAATGCGGGCAGTGCCACAGCCGCGTTCTGGAGGGCCGACCGCTGCATCGCGATGTGTGTCTGAGCCCTGCACAGCGCGCCGAGGGCCTGTGCACCTGTGTGGGCTGGGCCAGCAGCGAGAGTCTGACGCTGGACCTATGACTCGCGCGCTCGCGACTGACCGCCTCCACCTCCTGAACGTCTTTGTCGCCGTGGTCGATGCCCAGGGCTTTGCGGGCGCCGCCCGGCAGCTGGGCCTCTCGCCTCCGGCCGTGACACGCGCCATTGCCGCGCTGGAGCGCCAGCTCGGAACGCGCCTGCTGGCGCGCACCACCCGCAGCATGCGAGTCACCGAAGCTGGCGACCGCTACGTCGAAGACTGCCGCCGCATCTTGGGCCGACTGAAGGAGGCCGAAGCGGCCGTCACCGGCCTGCATCATCAGCCACAGGGCCATCTCGCCGTCACCGCGCCCGTGTTGTTCGGCGCACGCTTTGTGACGGGAATCATGGCGGAGTATCTGCAGCGCTATCCCAAGGTGAGCGCGACCTGCCTGTTCCTGGACCGCGTGGTCGATCTGGTTCACGAGAATGTGGACGTGGCGCTGCGGGTTGGCAACTTGCCCGATTCCAGCCTGCAAGCCGTGCAGGTTGGACTGGTGCGACGTGTCATCTGCGCCGCGCCGGCCTATCTGGCGCGGTGCGCAGCGCCGCGCGTACCGAACGATCTGCAGCATCACAGCATCATCGCCGCCTCAGCGGGTGGTCCATCGACAGAGTGGCGGCTCGCACAGGGCAAGCAGGCCCTGTCTGTGCGCCTGAGCCCCCGACTGGTCACCACCACCAACGATTCGGCCTTGCAGCTTGCCTTGGGCGGCCTGGGCTTGACGCGCCTGCTGAGCTACCAGGTGCGCGAGCACCTGGCCAGCGGCGCCTTGGTAACGCTGCTGGACGACTATGCGCCTGCGCCCCTGCAGCTCAACCTCGTTCATCGCGAGGGGCGCTACGCGAGCAGCAAGGTGCGATCCTTCATGGATCTCGCCATCCAGCGGCTGCGCGCAGAGCCCGCCCTGTCCGCCTGAGGCTGCGTCAGGCCGTCAGGCCGCCAGGGCCGCGGGCTGGAAGGCAGGATCCAGCGGCGTGCCGACCAGGTGGTTGCTGTAGTTGGACATGACCTTCATGGCAATGCCCAGCACCACCTCCAATGCGGTCTGCTGCGTGTAGCCCGCGGCCAGCAGGCTTTGCAGCTGCCCATCGCGGGGCCAGCCGCGTTGTTCCACCATCTGCTGCGTGAACTGTCGCAGCGCCTCCAGCTTGGGATCTGACAGCGGCAAGCCCTGGCGCAGCGCCTGCACCACCGTGGCGTCCAGGTTCTGCATGCGAGAGATGGTGCTATGTGCGGCCACGCAATAGTGGCAGCCATGCAGGCGGCTGGCGGTGAGGCTCACCACTTGCTGCTCCAGCACGCTCAGGCTGCTGGACGCATAGGCCTCGGACGTATCGACATAGGCCGCCAGCAGGGCTGGGGCGCTGGCCATGCCTGCGAACAGATTGGGCACGAAGCCGTAGCGACGCTGGGCCTGCGCGAGCAAGGCTTGCGCGGCGTCCGGTGCGGAGTCAGTGGTGTGGATGGGGAACTTGCTCATGTCGGATTCTTCAGTTGAGGAAGGGAAGTAGGAGGAAGGCAGATGCGGCTGATCACAGACGGATGGCCACCTTGCCGAAGTGTTGGCCGGAGGCCAGATGCGTGTAGGCCGCAGGGCTGGCATCGAAGTCAAAGACGCGATCAATCACAGGGCGGATGCGGTGCTCCGCCATGAATTGATTCAGCCGCTGGAACTGGGCCACAGAACCCACGCAGATGCCATCGATGCGGGCGTTCTTGAATTGCAAGGGCTGGATGTCGGGGCGGGCATTGAAGCCACTCAGCACGCCGATCTGTGCAATGCGTCCACCAGCTGCCACGGCACGGATGGAGCGGTCATAGGTGTCCGGCCCGCCCAGTTCCAGTATGTGATCCGCACCCAGCCCCTCGGTCAGGGCCAGGACCTGCTGGTCCCAGTCAGGGTTGTCGCCGTAATGGATGGTGACCCAGGCGCCCAGTTGCCGCGCACGTTCCAGCTTGGCATGCGAAGAGGACGTGACGATCACCCGAGCCCCCGCAGCTGCGGCCAACTGCAGTCCCAACAGCGCCACGCCGCCGGTGCCTTGCACCAGCACTGTCTCGCCGGCCCTTACCTGGCCACGCTCAAACAAGGCATGCCAGGCCGTCAGCCCGGCGCAGGGCAGGGTGGCCGCTTCCTCATCAGTGAGGTGCGCGGCGGGCGCGACCAGCGACTGCGCAGGCACCAGCAGCTGCTGGCTCAGGACGCCATCGGTGTTGCCACCGCCCAGGGCCAGCTGCAGATGGGCAGGGTCGAAGCGGCCATCGACCCAGGCCGGGAAGAAGTTGGGGCTGGCGCGGTCACCCACCTGCCAGCCCTGCACGCCGTCGCCAACAGCCAGCACCGTGCCGACGGCATCTGACAGGGGAACGAGGCCATCGCGAGCAGCTCCGTTGGCAGCGCCCTGCAGGGTGAGCAGGTCGCGGTAGTTCAGGCTCGCGGCCTTCACTTGCAGAAGCACCTGGCCCGCAGCGACCTCGTGAATGGCCGCTCCGGCCTGCTCCTGCAGCTGCGCCTGGGCGCCGACGATGCGAATCTTGTATTGCTGATTCATGATGCCGTATTTGTGTAGTGATCGATACACAAATAGTAGCCATCTGGAATCGGTCGCGGTGTTCCGTGTTGCGCAAGACTGAATTTCGCAGTCTGGCAGTCGTCGCGCTGCTGTTTATGTAGGGATCGATACAATTCATCCATGCCAAACTCGAGATCCGCGACCACCCCAGCCATCGTTCCAGAGGGAAGCCGCCTGCCCGGGCGCCCGCGCAGCTTTGACCGCGCGGCGGCCTTGGACCTGGCGCTGGATCTCTTCTGGCGGCACGGCTATGAGGGCGTATCCACGGCCACGCTGGCGGGCGCCATGGGCATTGCGCCGCCCAGCCTGTATGCGGCCTTTGGCAACAAGGAGTCGCTCTACCGCGAATGCCTGGATCTCTATGCGCAGCGCCATGGCGCCTTCCTCGGCGATGCCCTGCTGTCCGGTTTGCCGGCGCGCGCGTGCATGAAGCAGGCCCTGCGGGCGGCTTGCCGCCAGTACACCGACCCCAGCCACGCAGCCGGCTGCATGGTGTCGGCCGCCGGCCTGCAGGGAGCGCCGGCCAATTCAGCCCAGCACGCTCAGACCGAAGCCATGCGCCTGCAGGCCAGACAGGCCATCGAGCAGCGGCTCAGGCGCGCTCGCGCAGAAGGGGAGCTGCCCGCAGGCGCAGACTGTGCTGCCTTGGCCGGCTACTTTGCGCTGGTGATTCAGGGCCTGGCGATCCAGGCGCGCGATGGCGCCAGCACCAGCAGCCTGCTGCGCATGGTGGACGTGGCGATGAGTGCCTGGCCGACTGAGGCGCGTGCAGCAGCTCGTACGCGATAGGCCTTGCCAACGCTGCAGCCGGTGCAGAGCCTGGCGCCCTGTCGCCGCGGCCGGTCCGCAGGGGCGCGCGGCATGATGCATCACGCCCTGAAGCCAGGCGCAGCTCCACAAAAAAAGGGCGCCCCCGCTGGGGCGCCCTCTGGCAAAGCCTTGTCTGAAGTCAGTCCTGGGTGTTCACAGGCCCAGATCGCTCAGCGAGGGATGGTCGTCCGGGCGGCGGCCTTGGGGCCAGTGGAATTTGCGCTCTTCGGGCTTGATGGGCAGGTCATTGATGCTGGCATGGCGCACAGCCATATAGCCCAGGGCATCGAATTCCCAGTTTTCGTTGCCGTAGGCGCGGTACCACTGGCCCGAGTCATCGCGCCATTCGTAGGCAAAGCGCACGGCGATGCGGTTCTCGCTGACGGCCCACAGTTCCTTGATGAGGCGGTACTCCTGCTCCTTGGCCCATTTGCGCTCCAGAAAGGCCTGGATGGCCTCTCGCCCCTGGAAGATCTCGGCTCGGTTGCGCCAGCGGCTGTTGGCCGTGTAGGCCTGGGTCACGCGCTTGGCATCGCGCGTGTTCCATGCGTCTTCAGCCGCACGGACCTTCTGAATCGCCGTCTCGCGGCTGAATGGGGGCAATGGGGGACGCGGGGTTTCAGGACTTGTCGTATTCATGGTGCTCGCAGAACTGGGGTTGAGAAATCCGACAGCCGCGCTTGCGGCGCCAGCCACAAGCAACTCCCGCCGGGTGAAGTCGGGTTGAGGTTCGTTGTTGTTCATTCTTTGGCTATGGGGCGCCACAGGCCCGGCATGTCCACATGGCCAGGCAGGGCCTGCATGCGAGACAACCAGGCCATCAGATGGACGTGAGGTGAGAGCTCCAGGCCGCCCTCGGGTGCGAGAGCGATGTAGGGGTAGACGGCCAGATCCGCGATGCTGGGCTGATCGCCCGGCACCAGCCAGGGCTGTGTGCGCAGTTGATCGTCCAGCAAGTACAGCAAGGCCAGGCTGCGCTGTGTCGTGGCTTCCAGGTCGATGGAGCGGCCGAACTTGCGATGCATGCGCAGCAAGGCCGGCCCATGCGACACCTCATTGGCTGCCGTGGACAGCCAGCCCTGCACGGCCGCCAGACGAGCCGGGTCCTCCGGCCACCAGGCCGGACCGCCGTAGCGGGCCGCCAGGTAGACCAGGATGGCCTGGCTGTCGCGCACCACCACCTCGCCATCCACCAGCACCGGCACCTGACCGAACGGGTTCATGGCGAGGAACTCGGGCTGCTTGTGAGCGCCCCCCGTGGGTACCGCCACTTCATGCGGTAGCGACAGCATCGAGAGCATGAGGCGCACCTTGTGCGCATTGCCGGACAGGGGAAAGTGATAGAGCTTCATGACCATCCTCAGGCGCCATGGTTTGGACTGAGCGCTCGCTGAACCGCGGGCCGGCTCTCGATGCGCTGGAGCCAGTCCTGCACGGCGGGGTAGCGATCGATGCGGACGCCGGCATAGTCGGCCACGCGAAGCCAGCCAAAGTGGGCAATGTCAGCCACCGAGAAGCGCTCTCCGGCCAGCCAGGGGCTCTGCTGCAGGCGGGTCTCCAGAACAGCCGTCAGACGGCGCGACTCCGCCTGATACCGCTCAATGCCCGCAGTGATGCGCTCGGACTGGCGCATGAACCATCCCGCCTGCCCGAACATGGGGCCGACCCCGCCGACCTGGAAGAACAGGTACTCCAGGGCACGAATGCGCTCCCTGGGAACGGCCGGCATCAGCCCGCCATACTTCTCGGCCAGGTAGAGCAGGATGGCGCCTGATTCGAACACCGACACCGGCTCGCCCTCGGGGCCCTTGGGGTCGACGATCACCGGGATGCGGCCATTGGGGTTGAGCGCAAGGAAATCCGGGCGCTTCTGTTCGTCACGGCCCAGATTGACGGGCACGATGCGATAAGGTGCGCCCAACTCTTCGAGCGCGATGGGGATTTTCACGCCATTGGGCGTGGGGGCGTAGTAAACATCGATCATGGTCGAAAGTGTGTTGTGAGAGTTGTCAATGTGCGGCGCTCACGCCCCCGAGCCGCAGTCCAGGCAGTGCTCCACCGCCGGGGGCGCCATGCGCAAGTCGCGCTGCAACATGCGCAAGGCGGTGCGCAGGCCCTCTTCGATGACCGGGTGGTAGAAGGGGCTGTCCAGCATCTGCTGCACGGTGTCGCCGCGCTGCACTGACCAGGCGAGCAGATGGGCCAGATGCTCGGCGCGCGGCCCCAGCATCTCCGCACCGAGCAGGCGTCCGCTGCCCGCTTCGGCGTAGACATGCAGCGCGCCCTGGTTGACCGCCATCACGCGGCTGCGGCCCTGGTCGGCAAACGACACCTGGCCGGCGAGAAAGGGAGCGCCCGCTGCCAACAGTTCGGCATGGCTGCGCCCCGCAATGGCCATTTGCGGATCGCTGAACACGACGGCGAGTGGCGCGCGGCGTGGCCGCACCCGCACATCGGGCCAGCGGCCGGCGTTGTCGCCCGCAATGCGTCCTTCGTCGGCTGCCTCATGCAACAGTTCCCGCTCACCACCCGCATCGCCAGCGATGAAGACTGGCGTGTCGCCGACCTGCCCGGTATGGCGATCGAATGGCAGGCGCCCGTCCGCTTGCAGGGGCAGACCACTGTGCTCCAAGCCCAGGCCCGCCAAGCGCGGACGGCGCCCGGCGGCAGCCAGGGCGAAGTCGAAGCGCTCGATGTGCCCGTCCAGTTCAAGCAGGACCTCGTCGCCCTCTCGCCGCAACTTGGGCGCCGCCTGGTTCAGCGACAGCGCCAGTTCGCTGCTGAACAGCTCGCGTGCCAATGCCTGCAGCGCCGGATCAGTGAGCGGACCCACGCGCTGGCTGCGGCCGAGCACCCGCACCCGCACACCCAGGCGATGCAGCGCCTGGGCCAGCTCCAGCGCGATCACGCCTGTGCCCAGCACCAGCACTGCCTTGGGCAGGGTCTGCCAGTCAAACAACTCGTCATTGCGGATCAGCCGATCACCCAGCGCCGACGACCAGGCCGTTTCGACATGGGGCTCGGAGCCGGTGGCAATGACGATGCGCGCTGCCTGCACCCGATGCAGCTCGCCGTCATGGCCGCTGACTTCCAAGGTCTGTGGCGCCGTGAAGCGTGCCCAGCCTTGCAGACGGTGCTCCGGCGCCCAGCTGTGCACCGCCTCGGTCACGAACCCGACAAAGCGATCGCGCTCGCCGCGCACCCGGGCCATCACGGCCGCACCATCGATGCGAGGAGGCGCATCGACTCGCACGCCAAAGCGCCCTGCCTCAGCCACGGCATGGGCCGCCTCGGCCGCCGCGATCAGCAGCTTGCTGGGCATGCAGCCCACACGGGCACAGGTGGTGCCATACGGGCCGCCCTCGATGGCCAGCACGTCACGGGTGTGCGCCAGGGCGGCGCGGTAGGCGGACATGCCAGCGGTACCGCTGCCGATGATGGCAACATCCACTTGGTGTTGACGCATGCATCACTCCTTCGAGTTGCGAGGGTTTCAGCCAAGCGCCAGCCGCTTGGCAATGCCTCCACTGTGCGCACTTGTTGCCCGCAAGTGAACCACCGTCGCAGCCAAGTCACTGATACGCATGCCGGAACAATAGGATCCATCGCAACTGACCAAGCGGATTCCGCACGCCGCGCGCAATGCTCCGATTCGCCGGTCCTGCTTGAAGGTGCAGCAGCCTGCGCATGTAATGCAGGCTTTCCAACTACAGAGATTTGGCGCCCATGAAAGCAGTCCTCGAAGCCCGCAACGACAGCCACGCCCGTGAGGTCCTGGCCCTGGAAGATGACCGCCCGACGTTGGTGGACTTCGCCGCCACCTGGTGCGGCCCGTGCCAGGGTCTTGCGCCGGTGCTGGAGTCCTTCGCCCAGTCGCGCGGTGATTCACTGCGTGTGCTGAAGATCGATATCGACGCCTGCCCGGATCTGACGCGAGAGGTCGGCATCCGCAGCGTGCCGACGCTGCTGCTGGTGCGCAACGGTGAAGTCCTCGCCAGCCGCCTGGGCGCGGCCTCTTCCGGTGAGTTGGGCCGCTTCGTCGATGGCGTGCTGGCATGACCGGGCAGACGGCCCGCGGGCTGGCGCGAGCACGCCAGGGCGTGGTAGCGCTTGCCATCTTGGGCTTGCTCTCGGGCTGCGCGATCTAGGCGGTGCACACCACGGACGCGGAGCTCGTATTGCCACGCAGCCTCGCCTGGCCGATGCCTTGCCGTCGCCGCCTGGCGCCAGTGCCCCGCAGCGCTCGCTGGTCGAGCGCGTCTGCAAGTTCGCCGGGGCAGCGCAGTGGAGCGTGTTCCAGTCCGCCCCCTCTCCCACCGGGGCGGGCAATGCGGATCGCTCCTATAGCCCGCTGTGGCGGATGGTGCTGGTGCGCTGGAGCCCGGCCGCCGTGCGGCAGGAGCTGAGATCCGAGGAGGCCATCCTGGCCGCCCAGGACAGGGGCGAACTGACATTGACCGTGACCGACGTCGTCTTGAACTGTCCCGTTGTGCGCTAGGTGGATGGGCAGTCCCTGAAGGGCGTGCGCTAGGCACGCCGCTGCGTGCCTCCATTGTTCCAGCGCCGGAAATACTCCACTCAGCCAGGCATGGATTCCAAAGCAAGCCGGCATCGACCACAGTGGAGAGCCTCGACGCTGCGGCCGCCAAGACCATCGCCGCAGCCCAAGCACAGCCCCTGAAAGCCCAAAGGAAAAACCATGAGCCGAGCCTATTCCGACCTCGCGTTCACGCCCACCGTGAGGGCCATGCAAACCCGCATGGGCAGCCGCTCGGCCTATGAAGCACTGGACCACACGGACGACCGCCGCGACACCTTGACCGCACGCGAGTCGGAATTCATTCACGCCCGTGATGGCTTCTATCAAGCCACGGTAGGCGAAACAGGCTGGCCCTATGTGCAGTTCCGGGGTGGACCTGCCGGCTTTCTCAAGGTGCTGGATGCCAAGACCCTGGGCTATGCCGACTTCCGCGGCAATGTGCAGTACATCAGCGTCGGCAATCTTCAGGGCAATGACCGCGTCTCCATCATCCTGATGGACTACGCCCATCAACGCCGGCTGAAGATCCTGGGGCGCGTCAAGTTGGTGACCGCCGACGAAGACCCTGCCCTGCTGGAACGGCTGGCCCTGCCTGAGTACGAGGCACGGGTTGAGCGCGCCATGCTGATCACGGTGGAAGCCTACGACTGGAATTGCCCCAAGCACATCACGCCTCGCTTCACCGAGGCTGAGGTGAACGAGGCCGTGGCGCCACTGCGTGACGAGTTGCGTAAGGCACGCCGGGCGCTCGCTCGCCATTCCGGCGCCATGCCAGTTGAGCCACCGGAACTGCAGCTGGGCAAAGGCCCTTTGGCTCTACGCATCAGCGGGGTGCGTCAGCTCACGCCGCGGGTTCGCGCCTATGAGCTTCGCAGCCTGGATGGCGCAGAGCTGCCAGCGGTCCAGGCCGGCTCACACCTGGACATGCCTGTACGGCTTGTCAATGGCACGCTGAGCAGCCGCCGCTACTCGATTGCATCCAACCCGCAACGCCGCGACGCCTACGAAATCGCAGTGCTGCGAGAGAACGCGGGCAGCGGCGGATCGGCGGCCGTTCACGACAGCTATCAGCTGGGCATGGTTCTGCACTGCAGCCTGCCCGGCAATGACTTCGCGCTGGATCCCGACAGCGATGCGCCGGCGGTGCTGGTGGCCGGCGGCATCGGCATCACCCCGATCAAGGCCATGGCCCAGGCGCTGCGCTCTGCCGGCCGAGCGTTTGAGCTGCACTATGCGGTGCGCTCGCGGCGCGAGGGGGCTTACCTCGACCGCCTGGAGCGCGAGTTCGGTGCGCAGATGCACAGCTATGCCGCGGATCGAGATGCGCGTCTGGATCCCCAGGGGCTGGTGCAGGCGGCGCGGCCCGGCACGCACTTTTATGTCTGCGGCCCGCAAGGCCTGGTCAATGCTGTCCGGGAGGCGGCCCGAAGAGCCGGCGTGCCGGCCGAGCAGGTGCACAGCGAGGCCTTTCAAGCCGCGCCAAGCGCTGCCCCACAGCGGCCGTTGTCAGTCACCCTGCCTCGGCGCGGACAGCGCATCGAGGTGAGCGCTGGTCAGAGCATTCTGGAAGCGCTGGAGCAGGCTGGGGTGGAAGTACCCTCAGGGTGCCGCGGCGGCAGTTGCGGGCAATGCGCCGTGAAAGTGTTGGAGGGCCAGCCCGAACACCGTGACAGCGTGCTCAGCGAGGCCGAACGTACGCAGGCGCGTCGCATGTGCATCTGCGTGTCTCGCGCAGCCGGTGATCACCTGACCCTGGACCTCTGAGCCGCCTTTCAACAGAGAACAGAGGCAGGGCCGCTCTGGCTCAAGCGCTGTCAGTCCAGCGCCTTGCTTTCGCGCAGACGCTCGATCGCCAGGTCCAGAAACGCGCGCGCCTTCTGAGAGGCATGGCGCCCCTCACGATGCACCAGATGCACCGGCAGGGGTGCCGTCTCGAACTCGCTCAGAACGACCTGGAGCCGACCTTCGCGCACATGCTCGGCCACCTGGTAGGACATCAGCCGCGTCAAACCAAAACCCGCCACGACGGCAGCTACTGCTGAGTCATTGGTGGTGGTGGTCATGCGCGGCTGCAGCTTGACGCTTTTTGGCACGCCGTTCTCCACCAAGCGCCACTCCGGCGTTGGGGTGACGCCGCTGGCCGACACGATCGTGTGGGCCGTCAATTCGTCCGGTGTTTGCGGAGCGCCGTGGCGCGCCAGATAGCTGGGCGCCGCACAGATCACGCGGCGCACACGGCCAACCCGGATCGCCTGCAGGGATGAGTCCGGCAGTTCCCCGATGCGAACCGCGATGTCCACCCCCTCATCGACCAGATTCACCACGCGGTCGAGGAACCAGCATGAAGCCGTCACCTCAGGATAACGCTTCAAATACTCAGCAACGATCGGGGTGACGAACAGCGCGCCAAACAGCACAGGCGCGGTGAGCGAGAGCCGCCCGCGCGGCGCGGCGTGCAGCCCGCTCACCGATTCGTCCGCCTCAGCCAACTCAGCCAGGATGCGGCGGCAATCCTCCACATAACGCGCCCCCGCCTCGGTCACGCGCACCACGCGGGTCGTCCGTGTCAGCAGGCGCACCCCCAGGTGAGCTTCCAGCTCACTGATGGCACGGGTCACTGCGGGCGGGGAAATGTTGAGCTTGCGCGCCGCGCCAGCAAATCCGTTCGCATCCACGACCGAAACGAACACGTTGATCAGATGCAGTCGGTCCACTGTTTCTCCTCGCGCAACGATGCCTTTGATTTGCGGCCAATTCTAGAAGGCTTCGACAGAAATCTGGTCCTGCTTATGCGGCGATACCCAGGCGCCGGCGGTGCACGACGGGACGGCACGGCTCCCGTGATGTGATGATCCGAACCTCATTGCACCAGCCGTCGAAGCAACCGAGCTGGGGCGCGAGATACCCCTTGCCCGCCGGGATCGGGAACTCCGCGATGCCAGTGAGCCACGTCGCGTTCGCCGCGGTGGCCCGGAAGTCCCGGTTCAGCACTGTGCCGGGCGCCGGCCTGATCTCGCCCATGCGGGAGCCTTACCGTGAGCGGCGAGCAGGCCCTCCTCATTCATGCGACGGCGAACGACCCTTCCCGAGAAGCTCACGGATTGATCGCTGAGGGAAGCAGGGATTCGCCGGTCGCCGTAGCAGCGCTGCCTGCGCTCGAAGACGTTGCCATGACAGCGGGCCGAGCGACAACTGAGCGCGCTTGACACCTGTGGGTCAGCGCTCGTCGCGCAAGGGGTCGCGCAAGGGGTCACGCAACAGCGCCAGCAAAACGCGCTGCGCCGGACCGATGACGGCGTCGCGCCGCCACACCACCGCAGCGTGGAAGCTTGGCATGCGGTCGCGCCCCTCCCAGCTCAGCGGCTCCAGGCGCACGAGGCGGCCAGCGGCCAGGTCATCGGAAACGAGATGCTCTGGCAGGCTGCCCCAGCCCACGCCGGCGAGCAGCAGGCTGCGTTTGCTGCTCAGCGAGTTGACGTACCAGCAGTCGGTGGCGTGCACGCCCAGGTCCTGCGGCGCCAGCCACTCGGTGCCCGAATGCCAGACGACCTGCATGTGCAGGCGCAAGCGCTCCGGCTCGATGGGCTGAGGCTCGGCCGCCAGCGGGTGGCCAGGGGCGGCCACCGCCACCAGCGACTGCTCGGCGATGCGGAAGGACTCGAACTGCGGACCGATCGGCGTGGCTTCGGCCAGCAGGGCGATCTGCACTTGGCCGCTGCTCATCAGCTCCAGCGCCCGGCCGTGCAGCTCGGCGCGCATCGCGACGCGCACGGTCGGATGCTGGGCATGCAACCGACTCAGCGCCTCAGCCAGCGGTTGTTCGTGCACGAACGGCCCCACGGCGACGCTCAGGCTGGCCTCCAGGCCCAGCGCGAAGCCCTGCGACGCACGGCGAAAGCCGTCGGCCTCGGCCAGCACCTGGCGAGCCCGCGGCAGCAGCGCCCGGCCGGCGTCGGTCAAGACCGCGCGGTAGCCGCTGCGATCGAACAGCAGCAGGCCGCTGGCCTCCTCCAGGTTGCGGATCGCATGGGTCACGGCCGACTGCGCCCGCCCCAGTTGGCGGGCCGCCGCCGCAAAGCCGCCACACTCGACGACGGCCTGGAAAACGACGAATTGATCCAGCGTGTAGTCAGCCACTTGATCTGATTTTTAGATGGAGTCCATACACGCTAGCAGGTTTTCACATTGAGCGGACAGGGCGACCATGACAACACCCTCACCTCTGACCCAGCGTCCGCCAAGGAGCTTCTCATGACCACAACCTCCACCCTGCCCACCGCCGCCCCTCGCACGACCGCCGGTCTCGCGCTGCGCGCCGGTCTCTGGATCGCCCAGGGCCTGCTGGCCTTTGTCTACCTTTGGGCCGCCTCGATGAAGCTGGGCAAGTCGCCGGCCGAGTTGGCAGGCGTCATCCCTTGGGCGGCACAGTCCTCCGAGGCCTTCGTGCGCGCCATCGGCCTGGTGGACCTGGCCGCGGGCCTGGGCATCCTGCTGCCGGCGCTGACTCGCATCGCCCCGCGCCTGACGGTGGCCGCCGCCCTGGGCGCCTCGGCGCTGCAGGTCTGCGCGATGGCCTTCCACCTGTCCCGCGGGGAAGCCGCCGTGCTGCCGTTCAACCTCGTGCTGCTGGCCCTGTCGCTGTTCGTCGCCTGGGGTCGCGCCCGCAAGGCGCCCATCGCTGCCCGGGGCTGAGCCGGCAAGAAATCGCATGATGAGTCCCGCCGACACCTCGGGTCCCCGCCTGCCCAGCTACTTTCTCTGCCACGGTGGCGGGCCTTGGACCAGCATGCAGGGGTCGCTGCGCGAGCAACTGCGCGTGCTGGAGGCCGGGCTGCTGGATGTGCCCCGCCCACTGCCGCAACGCCCCCGGCGATGCTCGTTGTGTCGGCGCACTGGGTCAGCGACAACTTCGCCGTCAGCACCGCCAGCGAGCCCGGCATGGTCGATGACTATTTCGGCTTCCCGCCTGAGATTTGCCGGGTGCGTCAGGCCGCACCGGACCAGCCGCTGGCGGCGTTGGGCCCGCGCGCGCCGCTGGTCCTCAACGACCTGGCCCCGGCCCGCAGCCTGCTTGTCGGCGACGAGACGGCACTGAGCCTGGCGCCGGGTGACGCCCCTGCGGAGTGCTGCTGGAGGCCACGGTGCCGACAGCCGTCGCAATGGCGGCCGAGGTGCTGCGGCTGCCGGTCCAGCTCGTGGGGCGCCTGCCCGGTGACGCGCACTGGCACGAACTGGCAGCGCTGGAGCCGGACATCCGGGACGTTCTGGCCGGCCCTGCTGCCACCGTCAACCACCTGCTGCGCCAGCTCAGATAGCACGGTGAGTCTACTGCCCGCCGCCGGACCAAGGCCTGCTGGACCGACGGCAACGCTGGCCTAGACTGCATGACCCGGCAATTCCCGGGCTTGCGCGGCAAGACAGCCGCTTGTCCTTCCTCAACACCGCATCGCGCGGTCCACACCATGCCCAAGCCCCCCCTGCCGAGCACCGCACCGCCTCTGCTCGCCGCCTTGCTCACGGCACTCAGCCCCCTGACCAGCATGGCCCACGGCCCCGACGATGGCGCGGGCGGCGATGGCGCCTCCCACTGGGGCCTGGGCCTCGCCGTGATGCCCGAGACCAGGGCTTATCGCGACTTTGACAACAAGACCGAGGTCTGGCCCATCCTGACCTTCGAGAACCGCTGGGTGCGCGTCCTCGGCCCAGGGCTGGAGTTCAAGCTGGGCCGCACTGGCCCGCTGAGCTATGGCCTCACCGTGGGCTATGCCCGCGACGGCTACAAGGCCAGCGACTCCCCCTTCCTTGCCGGCATGGACAAACGCCAGGCAAGCGCCTGGATTGGCGGCCGACTAGGCCTTCAGACAGGCCAGGTGTCGCTGAGCGCGGACTGGTCAGGCGACATGAGCAGCCATAGCAAGGGCCAGAAACTGCGCCTGGGCGCCGAGCATCGCATCGCGCTGGGCGAGTTTGGCCTGGCGCCGCGCCTGACGGTGACCTGGCTCGACAGCAAGTACGTGGACTACTACTACGGCGTGAAAACGTCCGAGGTGCGCGCCGACCGGGCGGCCTACCTGGCAGGCTCCACCGTCAACACCGAGTTGGGCTTGCGTTTGGACTACCGTATCGCCCCCCAACAGATGCTGTTCGCCGACCTCGGTGTCACCGCGTTGGGCAGCGCCATCAAGCGCAGCCCGTTGGTGGACCGCAGCACGCTGCCCGAGGTGCGCCTGGGCTACCTCTACCGCTTTTGAACTGCTGCTGAGGCGGGAGTGCCGTTTCGCTGCCAGAGGCAGCGGTCGCGCCAGGCATTCCCCGCGCTGTCTGCTCGGTCCCTGCCCCATCACGAATGGCCGTGCAGCAGAGATGGTTCAGAGGCACCTGCGCGCGTGCTCGAGTCCCGTCGGAAGGGTATGTTGGAGGTGCCGTCACGGCGGGGGCCCAGTGGCTGCCGTTGCTCGTCGCCAAAGCTGCCCTCGTAGGGATGCTCCTCGCGCTGACCGATCGCACCTGTCCTATGCTGCGGCATGGCCCCACAGAGGGCAAGACCAAGTCGGCTCGCGCAAGCGCTGCCGCAGAACGGGAGCTGGTCATGGCGCGAATCGTCCTCGCACACGGAATCCTTGGGTTCGGGCATCTCTTCCCGATGGACCCTGGCTTGTACTTCAATCGCATCGCAACGGAATACACGGAGCGCGGTCATGACGTGTTCTGCCCCTCGGTGCAGCCCGTCGGTTCTCTGCAAGAGCGCACCAAGCAACTTGCAGTCGCGGTGCTTCAGCGTTGGCCTGACGACGGGCAGCCCATCTACCTCTTGGCCCACAGCATGGGCGGGCTGGACTGCCGGCGAATGCTGGCCGTCTATCCCGACATCGCACGCAGGGTCCCACGGCTCATCACCATTGCAACCCCACACTTTGGAAGCCCGGTGGCAAATGCAGCGCTGAAGAAGGGTTTTTTGGGATTCCCTACGCCCGCAGAGCTCCTGACGGCCTATCTTGCAGACTATGCCGGCGCACTCGCCGACCTGACGCGGCGAAGCGTGCTTCAGAACGGCCCCGTCAACGGGTTCAAAGGCCAGCCGGTGGACTACGTCTGCATCGGCTGCAATGCGGCTGCGACATACCCCAGGTCGCCCGTCTTCGTGGCGACTGCCTTCGTTGGTGGCTTTGGCAAGGTTCCCAACGACGGGGTGGTCAGTCTGGACTCCTCCAGTCGGACCAACAAGCAGGCGGACTTGTTCGCAGTCTGGCCAGTCGATCACGGCGGCGCGATCGGTTGGCCCTCGGGGCTTCCCTTCGAGGCGGCCGAGGCCGCAGCGAGCCCACCAGCGGACCATTTGGCGCGATACGTGGCGCTGCTGGGCCCACTGCTGAAATGAATGCCTGGGGATGAGCTGGAAGACAGGGCCGAAGCCCTGGCCCTGAACCACGACACCTTCAGCCGCAACACCCGCACCCAGCTCAAGCAAGTGCTCGATGCCCTGCGCGAGCGGATGACGCCGCCCGCCCCCCCCCTCGCGCAGGACCGCCACCATCAGTTCATCCGTGAGTCGATGTTTCCTCATGGCTCCTCGGGGCTTGGAGCCGAACCGCACGGAACTCAAGCCCGCATCTGAAGAGACCGAGGCGCCACGCCAGCGCTCCGTGACCGAGCGCCGCCTGCGGCTGCAGCAGGCCCGGGCCAGCCCTCGCATCGAAGGCCATCAGCCCAGCGCGGAGTTTCTAGCGGACATGCTGGCCTTGATCACAGGGCAGATCGACGCCGAGGAGGTGCAGCGGCGGATCATCGAACGGGCGTGGAAGGCGGATCGGCGGGCGATGAACACAACCGTCGAACGCTGAGGGCGCGCTTGCGCAATGGGGGTCAGGTCTTGCCTATAGGCTTGAGACCTGACCCTCAGGCTCCGCTGTCAGGACTCGCAGCGCAAGCTCGCGGAGTTCCAATGCCGCCTCAACCGGCGCTTCGACCTGCGGACGACATTGACCGCGCCACTGAGCGACACCATCCGCTCCAAGCCCTGGCGGCAGGCTTCATTGAGGCAGCGGACCTAGCTGCCCAATCGGGAAAATTTCGATCGGCGCCAACACAGGGCGGCTCGAGGAACCCGGAATGAATAACTTTGCAATGCAGGGGAACATAGGCATTGCTTACAGGTCGAGGGCGGGATCATTTGTTCTAGAGTCAGCGCACGAACAGGGCGCCAAAACCTAATTTTTGAGTGGCTTGTTTGTGTCGCGCTGATCGTATCCGTTCAGCGCCAGGGCAGCGCTGCTCCGCTGCGACCCGTTGGTGGCCGGTCGTTTTCGCACGCGGGCCTGCGTGGCTTGATGACCGACTGCAGGAGAACGTCACGATGTCACAACCCGAACTGACCCAAGTTCAACACCTGCACCTGATTGCCGGCAATGTCGGTATGCCGGGCGCGCCGCTGTTGAGCCTCTCCCTGATTTACAACCCCGACAGCACGCCGGGTTCGCTCAGTGGCCTGGCGGTGATCACCCAGGCGATTGCGCCGCCCAATTCGCGCATCGAGATCCGCAACGTGTCCGGCACGGTTCACGGATTGGGGCTGGGCAAGGCCACCCGCGTGTTCTCGCTGACGGGCGAGTACTGGCAGAGCTTCCCGCCGCCCGCCATCGGCTCGATTCAAGAGAAGTTCACGGCCACGTTTGTGACGGACAACAACTGGCAAGGGGAGGGCGCGTTCAGCTACGGCGCTCAGCAAGTGACGGGCGTGCCCATCAAGTCCCAGGGCTGAATCCCCACGCCGTTTGACCGGCGCCTTCGACGGCGGGCTTTGACACCGCCGCCGGAGGCGCCCTTGAATTGATGGGCTTAGCCGGGGTAGAAAGAGCTGGCGCCGGAAATCTGAACAGTAACCGTCTAGGCACCCCACCTTGCCCCGCCCGATTGAGCCGACAACGATCGTGTCCACGATCAGCTCATGCCTGGACGTTACGCAGCGCGCGCACCCAGCTCGCCATTTCGGCCGTGCCAGGCGATCGACATCACCACCGAGCCGCGACGCACTTCGATGTCGATGCGTGGCAGGGCGGGTGGCATCGGTTTCTCGATCGCGAGGGGGACGAAGGTCGTGGTCGCTGCCGCTGCCGTTGCGACTGGCGACACGCCTTGTTCGCGAGCCCGCTTGCGCCAGCCGTGCACGATATTGGCATTGATGCCGTGGGCCATCGCCACCCTCACCACCGAGGCGCCAGGGGCCGCGCGCTCGGCCAGGATCTGCGCCTTCAGGACTGCGGTGTGAACACAAGCCCTCCTCTGACGAGTCCGCAGCGCCGCGCCAGCGCTCTGTGGCTGAGCGCCGCATGCGCCTGGAGCAGGCCCTGGCCAGCACCCGCATCGAGGGCCATCAGCCCAGTGCGGAGTTCCTGGCGGACATGGAGGCCATGATCGACGGCCAGCTCGACGCCGAGGAGGTGCGGCGGCGGATCATCGAACGGGCGCGGGAGGCGGATCGGCGGGCGACTGCAGGTCATGCCGGGCGTCTCGGGGCGCAGCCCTGACCTTTGCTGCCAGTGCCATGCCTACCTCCAGGTAGTGCCGGAACATCCGCCCTTTCGAGATGCCGTCGCGCGCTGCCTGCGCGAGCAGAGCTGAATCGACGTCAGGATCGACGTAGACGGTGCGAAAGACGAAGCCCCCTCCGCTCATAGCTCTGGACATGCCGCGTCGGCAGCAAGGTCGGCGCGGATGCTTCGGAACGTGCGTGCATCCATGGCAGGCCAGTGTAGGCAGGGCCCACCGCCGGACAAGGTGCGGCTGTTGCGTGGAACACGGCGTGAAACTTCTCAAATCCGATGAGAAGTCTTGAGAAGTCCGGGCAGGCTGGCGAGCGGCGGTCACGCCTTGCCGTGGCGGCGAAGAGGAAAGCACTGAGAACCTTCTAAGCGCCCTAGCTCGGACAGGGTGCCGCCTCAATCCCTGTCTGCGGATTTCACGGCAGTACCCCCCTTGGCATGGCTGAAGCTGGCTGCTTCATTTTGTATTTCACTCCGATTTCGAATACCTTAATCGTTGCCCCAGTGGCACCATCTTTCAGGGACTTCTGCCTAATTCTTAGGTCTTGTACTTCTTGGTTTGCTTTGTCGCCATATTTCTTGACTGCATTATAAACTGCCTCTTTGCTCTGAAAAGGCGCGTCGGGACTCTTCGACAAGTCCTCATTTAGGGTAGCGCTGGCCATTGTGGCCTGCTCGGCTTTATCGAGACAGTAATTCCTAGAAGACGGCGGGTTGCATGTCTTGGCGGAGTTGCTGTTTGAACTCCGCCGGGGTCAAGTATTGCAGGCGGCATCTGCATCCATTCCGACGCCCACAAGAGTTGCGCCAGGCCCGCCGCCTAAAGAGTAGTAGGAGCCGGCTTCCGTCGTCTGCTCAAATACAGTGACTTTTAGAAGTGCGCCCGTTTGTCCTTCCTGCTCCGCCTTAGATAGGCCCTCACGAAGCGCCGCGTCGAAGGATTTTTTTACTTCTCCGAAAACAACCGACTTATTGAATGCTGGGCCCGCAGAAGTTGCCAAATTCAACAGAAGGGTTATCGCAATAGCTACTTTGAGTCATCTCAGCTTCCCCGGAGGCCAGTAGGGCTACTTCGGACGCCCGCTACGCAGATTGCCGACTGTGAAAGCCGTGCCCAGGCCAGCAATCCGGAGTAAGTGCGCCAGTTCAAAATAATGCCGACGTGAGTGGCGCAAGCGTGTCTGGTCGCGAGTGATTCGGACCGGAGGCAGGTGATCGCAACGCGTCACTGAGAAAGACTGGGGTTGAGTCGGCGGCTCAGCTTGCTGCAGCACGCGAAGCCGCATCGCCGTTATGCGCGGCAAAGGCCAGACGAGCTGCCCCACCTTGACATCAAGCGGTCCTGCCGCATGGAAGGCGTTAGCAGGCTCGACCAGGGAGGGGCCAAGGGTAGAGAGGCCGCCCCCTCCTAACCATCGACGCTCGTCTGTGCGTCTCGTTTGCTCGGCTACTGCCCAACGAAACCACCGACAGTTGCGTCCTGCGTCTGCGCGAGACTGTGGCCTTCTACGCCAGCCTGGGCGTGTCCATGGGGCTCGCCATGACTAGCAACTGCATTGGCTGCAGGAATAACTTTCAAGCAGCCTGCGATGAACTGGAACGGGGCATCCGACACATCAAGACCTTGGCGTATACACGCCAGACCAACGGCAAGACCGAGCGCCCTATGCAGCCCTGCCTGCGTGAATGGGGCTGGATCTGGCCGCTCTACTGTCCTTCAACACTGGCTGCATATGGTTTCGGTCCCACTCCGTTCTCAATCGCCAGCCGTCGAGCAACCGCATCCCGCCTATGTACAACCTGCTACGACTCAGCCTCTAGCACCTTGTCACGCAGGCTCAAGCCTATCCAAACACCTCCCTGGGGCGTTTAAGCATGGTTGTCAATTTCGAACAGCTTCTACCGGTCAGGGCCGGGCAATTTTATTTCAAAGCCTGAATTGACAACTCAATTAAAGCCACCGTCATTTAACCTTGGGCAGGCCAAAATATGCAGGACGCCAAATAATATCGCCACGAATTACATCACCAAGCCTGCCATCAATTGAGCTTAGCAAATCCTCCCCATTCGCCGCAATCCACTACTCAGACCCATCTACCGCACAAATCAAGAACCTTCGGAAATCTTCCAAACACCAGTTATCAACGGGAATCGGCCTGCCAAACTCAAATAAATCAGGAAGAACCATTCTCATATTCAAACAAGCCACCACTTCCTCTTCAGAGCCTCTCACCTCCATCACCTTCTTCCTCATCTCCTTCGGAAGCGTCTCAAGCTGTGGATCGTGAGCTCTTTTCCTCCCGTCCTCTCTGATGGAAATATCTGCACTCATAAAGCTACCCACTCCCTCCATCTCCACCTTAAGCACTAAGGCGAGAGAAAGCCCCTCACGCCGAAGAAGCATTCTCTCCAGTCGGATTCCACTTCCCACATTTAAAGCAACGAAGCCCAAACGCTTTGCTGCATTTGCAAGCCTTACGCTGGAGAAAGAAGCTTTCATTTCATTCATGGCGGAAGGTGGGGCACCCGAGGATGCACACAGCGCTCTACATGCCCGCACTGGTGCAGCGGGGTAACCCGGTAGTCAGGCGCTTCGCAAAGCGGCTCAAGACGAAAAGTCACGCTCCCAAGGCCATCATTGGGATTTGCATTGCCAAGATGGCGATGCTGATCTTCGGCATACTGCGCTTTGGCCTTCCATTTGATCCAACGTCGCCCGTACCAAGTTTAAAGTTCAAAATGGTATCTGATCCTGCGAATGGTCGCTGCTCAGCACCAAATTTGAGGCTACCCTGCAAGAGAGAAGTGGGCACCCGAACGCGAAAACACCAATCCTGACCGGGCTTCAGCGAATTTCAGTCAGGCAGGCTTTATATATCCAGCACTTCTTAAAATATCAGCATCCTGCAAAATAGCACTGAACAGCTTACCATCCCGCTTGGGTGCAACCAACAATCCTTTCTCAGCCCGCTCCTTTAGCATCTGAGAAATCATGGTTTTAGTATAGGAAGACAATACCAACCCATCGACACCGCCCACCCCGCCCGAAATATCAACAACAAATTGAGTCGCGGGATCCAATATTATCTTCTCGATTGGAACCGCGCTATACCTAATGCAGAAATCAGAAAATTCAGCCTGAGATATATCCAATGCCCATTCAACATCGCGGTAGAAATTACTCCTCTTTTTTGAAAATATCCTTTTGTCAGCCTCATTCAAGCCAGGCTTAGGGACTCCATTGAGCATCAAAGCATCGAATCTACCAAAAACCTTAACTTGATCAAAAAAAGTCCCCCAGCATATCAATAGATCACCCCTAATACCTGAAAATGTGGATCTTCTTATTATCGCAGGCCCCACGGAGCACCCATTAATCTCCGCATCCATAATCAAGGCGTCGCATAAGGAATCTTGGCTATCTTTCTCCCAGTTTCCGTTGTAGCCAAAGGTCCCACCAACAAACGAACATCCTGCGCACTCCACACCTTTCAATGTGTAGCGTCCAAAAATTCGCCTGCCGCCACGAATGACCTTGGAGTTAGCCGTATTCATTTCTGAATCCTCATTACGGGCGAACATATTGAATCAATGTCAGCATGCCATCATAGCCTCTTCTAAGATGATCCTCCGCCCACCTGGTACCCTTCGTTGTTATGTCATAAACTCTCTCTCCATATTTCGAGGCAAAATCTGGCGATCTAGTGAATGGGCGACTCGTGTAATTTAGCAAGCGACTCAATACCGGGCTCCTTGCCACATAATTTGCAGCATATCGCTCCACCGCCTTCCCATAGTTCGCAGCGGCAAGGCGTGTTCCGGCAGCCATTTCTTTCACTGACAAAAACTCGGACATGGCCAGTTCATTGCTTGAAAATTCCTTCACTGCCTGACGAGTCGCGTACTTCAATCCTTCACGCTCAATAAAGCCCAACGCGCCCTGAGCAAGCACAGGAGCACCTACTACAGCTCCCATTGCCACTGCCCCGCCACCAACCATTAATGTGGCATGGCCTGCCATTGGGTTATCCCCCTCAGGATCCCCCATGGGATTTACCATAGTGAGACCTTGATAACCTGTTGAGCCTTCCGCTTTGCTGGTGCCAGAGGAGCCTGCGGACGACCCTGAGTCAGCCACCACCTCGCAGCCGCCCATCTTTCGACACTCGGCATTGGTAAGCGTCGGATCCCTTCCATCCGGATCCACTTTGGCATACGGGTTGTTACCGACGTAGGTATACAGCCCGAACCTTTTGCCAGTCTCGGCATCCGTGACGATAGGGTCGATCGACAGGAACCTCCCGGCGATGGGATCGTAATACCGCTGCTGCATGTACACGAGCTCCGTCTCCGGATCCTGCACATGCCCCGTGTACCCCATCAGGCTGGTCGCTGGCCCGGGCTTGGTGCCGGCCGCCACGTAGCCGTAGGGCTCGTAGCGCGTGCGGTTCAGCAAGGCACCCGTGGGCCCGGTATGGGCCACCGGGCTGCCCAGGGCGTCGGTGTGGACGTACTGCGTGCCGCTGGCGCTGTTGAGCTCGGCAATCGCCTTGCCGGCCAGGTAGACGTAGGCCGTGCTGCTGGCCGGGCGTGAGCCGCCGCTGCTGGTGCTCCACAGCAGCTGGCCGGCCTGGCTGTAGAGCGAGAGGCGCGTGCTGCCGTCGCCGCCGCCGCTGACCTGGATGCGCCGGCCCAGGCCGTCGTACACATAGCTCCCGCCAGGCACCGCGGACTGCAGGCGGTTGCCCTGGTCGAAGAAGTACTGCTGGGCGCCCTTGCGCTTGATGTTCCCGTACGGGTCGTAGTCGTAGAGCTGCTGCGTGCCGTTGACGTCCACCCGGTTCAGCCGGTTCGTGCCGTCCAGGTAGTTCAGCGTGACGCTGCGACTGCCGACGTTGGCGGTCTTGAGGTTGTCCGCCGCGTCGTAGGTGTAGGTCGCGGCCCCCCAAACGCCGGGCGCGCTGGCGCTGGTGAGGCGGTCCAGGTCGTCGTAGCCCATGCTGCGGCTGAAGACGCTCTCCTGCTGGTCGCTGATGCTGTTGACGTTGCCGTTGGCATCGTAGGCGTAGGCATCCTTCATGACGCCCACGTCTTCGTTGGTCTGCGGCAGGCCGCGCAGATTCAGAGTCAGCGTGTGCTGGATGCCGTTGCCGAAGCGGAAGCTGTTGACCGCCCCGTTGGGATGGAAGCTCAAGCTGGTGGCGAAGCTGCCCACCTGGCTGGGCTCGCCCAGGGCATTGGGCACATAGCTGACACCTGGGCCGCCGATGGGGTAGCTCAGGCTGGCCAGGTGGCCGTTGGGGCTGTAGCCCCAGCTGAAGGCCCAGCTCTGGCCCGCATAGCTCAGGGTCTCGGTGCTGATCAGGCGCAGGCTGTTGTAGACATAGCTCCAGGTGCTGCCATTGCTGCTCACGGTCTTGAGCTTGCCGTCAGGCCAGTACTCGCGCGTGATGCCCGGGCTGGTGTCCCCGTAGCTCGTGCTTGTGAGCCGATTCATGGGGTCGTAGCCGTAGCTGATCTTGGCCGCAGCCGGCACGCTGAGCGTGTCGCAGGCGCTGGCAAGGGTCAGGTTT
Organism: Mitsuaria sp. WAJ17; assembly: GCF_014174515.1. Taxonomy (GTDB): domain Bacteria; phylum Pseudomonadota; class Gammaproteobacteria; order Burkholderiales; family Burkholderiaceae_C; genus Roseateles_B. The sequence goes on along the minus strand of NZ_JACJUG010000031.1, from coordinate 499 downwards.
TGCCCCGGGGCCTTCCAGCTGAGATTGCCGGCCAGGTCGTAGTCCTGGATGGTGGCGTTGACCTCGGGCTCGATGGTCTTGCACAGGCGTTGACCGGCGTCGTAGACATAGCGGCGCGTCACCCCGCCGCGGCTGATGGACGTGGGCTTGCCGAAGGCGTCCCGGGTGATGGTCACCGTCACGCCCGCAGGCAGGCTGGCGGAGGCCAGCTTGGCGTCCTCGGGCTTGTCCAGGGCCCAGAAGCTCTGGGTGCTGGTTTTGTTGCGTGGGTTGGTGGACTGCGTCTGGAAGCCGCTGAGGTAGGCCTGGGTGCTGGTGAGCACGCCCAGCTCGCTGTCGGCCTCGGTGCGCAACAGCCGGCCCAGGGCGTCATACGTCATGCGGCGGCCGGGGCTGGTGATGCCGACCGTCGATGCGTCACGCTGGGGGTAGCTCTCGAAGGCCAGCTGGCCGGCGCTGTCATAGCCCTTGACCACGACCTTGCGGCTGCTGGCCTCCT
>NZ_JACJUG010000030.1 GCF_014174515.1 Mitsuaria sp. WAJ17 | reverse complement strand
CAGGAAGGCATGCTGTTCCACCACCTGATGGCGACCCAGGGCGATGTGTACCTGCAGGACGTGCTCTTCAGCTTCCAGGAGCGCGACAAGCTGGACCGCTTCGTGCAGGCCCTGGGCCAGGTCGTGCGGCGCCATGACGTGCTGCGCACCGCGCTGCACTGGGAAGGCCTGGACGAGCCGGTGCAGGTGGTCTGGCGCGAGGCACCGCTGCTGCTGCAAGAGGACGCCCTCGACCCTGACAGCGACCAAGACGCTGCGACACAGCTGCGCGCGCGCTGGGACCCGCGCCACACCCGGATCGAGCTGACCCAGGCACCGCTGATGCGAGCCCATGTGCTGCACGATGCCGCCCAGCAGCGCTGGCTGCTGCTGCTGCTGATGCACCACCTGGCGACGGACCACCAGGCGCTGGAGGTCATGCAGCAGGAGATCGCCCTGCTGCTGAGCGACCGGGGTCAGGACTTGCCCCCCGCACAGCCCTTCCGCAACTACGTGGCGCAGGCCCGGCTGGGGCTGACACCCGCCCAACACGAGGCCTACTTCCGCGAGCAACTGGGCGATGTGGACGAGCCAACGCTGCCCTACGGCCTGTCAGACGTGCAGGGCGATGGCAGCCAGGTCGGCGAAGCCCACCTGGCACTGCCGGATTCGCTGAGCCAAGCGCTGCGCACCCAGGCCCGCCGCCTGGGCGTGAGCGTGGCCAGCCTGTGCCACCTGGCCTATGCCCAGCTGCTGGGCCGGGTCAGCGGGCGCGAGGACGTGGTCTTCGGCACCGTGCTGTTCGGCCGCATGCAGGCCGGCGCCGGGGCGGACCGCGCCCTGGGGCTTTACATCAACACCTTGCCGCTTCGAGTCAAGCTGCAGGGCCCCGTGCTGGGCGCCGTCAAGCAGGTCCAGCAAGACCTGGCTGGGCTGCTGCGCCACGAGCACGCCCCGTTGGCCTTGGCCCAACGCTGCAGCGGGCTGGAGAGCGGCGTGCCGGTCTTCGCGGCCCTGTTTAACTATCGCCACAGCCCGAAGGACACCACGGCTGACTCTGAGGCCACGCTGATCGACTTCACCGCCGGGATGCAGAGCGAGGTCGGCGCTGAACGGAGCAACTATCCCTACACGCTCAGCGTCGATGACGACGGCGAAGCGCTGTTCGTGACCGCCCAGGTGCATGACAGCATCTCCGCCGAGCAAACCTGCCGCTACATGGCTCGCCTGCTCCAGGCGCTGTCGGTGGCCTTGGAGGAGGACGCCTCCCGATCGCTGCTCTCACTGGACATGCTGGAGGACTCGGAGCGGCAGACCCTGATCCAGGGCTGCCATGAACCCGTACGGTATGAGCAGCGGCTGACCGTGCATGGCCTGTTCGAGGAGCAAGCCCATCGAACCCCAGAGGCAACGGCCATGATCGACGGCGACCGCCGCGTCAGCTATGCCGAGCTCAACGCCAGCGCCAACCACGTGGCCTGGCAGCTCCAGCAAGCCGGTGTGCGCCCTGGCCAGCCGGTCGCCTTGTTGATGAAGCGTTCCGTCGAGCTCGTGGCTTCGCAGCTGGCCGTGCTGAAGTGCGGCGCCTTCTTCGTCCCCTTGGACGAGCAGGCGCCACCGCAGCGCTGGGCCGAACTCATCGACGACAGCGGCGCCGCGCTGCTGCTGGTGCTGCCCGGCGACGAGGAGCGATCTCTGCCCAAGACAGAGCAGCTGTGCGTCGATCTTCGCCATCTGGACCTCACTCATGCGGGCAAGCCTGTCGAAGTCCATGCGCAGCTGGAAGACCTGGCCTACCTGATGTACACGTCCGGCTCGACCGGCCGCCCCAAGGGCGTGCGGATTCCGCACCGAGCCATCGGGCGCATCGCCCTCGAGAACGGCTATGCCGACTTCGGATCCGCGGATCGCGTCGCGTTCATTTCCAATCCGGCCTTCGACGCCAGCACGATGGAGGTCTGGGCCGCGCTGCTCAACGGCGGCACGCTGGTGACGATGGACACCGACACGGTGCTGGACCCGCCCCGCATGGCAGAGGCCCTGGATCACACGGGCATCACGGCAATCTTTCTGACCACGGCGGTGTTCAACCAGCTGGCGGCATCCATTCCTCGTGCGCTGTCCCGACTGCGTCACCTGATGACGGGCGGGGAGCGTTGTGATCCGCAGGCCTTTGCCCGGGTCCTGGCGGAGCAGGGGCCAGTCCGTCTGATCCACTGCTATGGTCCGACCGAGACCACCACCTTCGCGCTGACGTCCCACATCACGTCGGTGAGCGACGGGGCCCTGACGCTGCCATTGGGGCGCCCGATCTGCAACACCCGGGTCTATCTCCTGGATGAAAGGCGCAGGCTGGTGCCCTCCGGCGCGATCGGCGAGATCCACATCGGCGGCGATGGTGTCGCCCTGGGCTACTTGAATCGGCCGGAGCTGACACGCGACCGCTTTGTGGACGATCCGTTCGTGCCTGGCGCAACGCTGTACCGCAGCGGTGATCTGGCCTATCAGCGCTCGGATGGCCAGTTCGTCTTCGTGGGACGTCGCGACTTCCAGGTCAAGATGCGGGGGTTCCGCATCGAGCTTGGCGAAATCGAGGCTCAGCTGCTGCTGCAACCGGGCGTACGCGAGTCGCTGGTGCTGGTTCAGCACGACCAGACACCGCAGCAACGCTTGCTCGGCTACGTCGCCGGTGACCTGGACAAGCTCAGCCCGGAGGCCGTGCGCGCGCAACTGGCATTGACGCTGCCCAGCTACATGGTGCCCGCGGTCATCGTGGCGATGGAGCGCATGCCCCTGAATCGCAATGGCAAGATCGACCGGGCGGCGCTGCCGGCGCCGGATGACGACGGCCGTGGCATGGAGGCGGAGCAGCACGTCTGCGGCGACCTGGAACAGACGATTGCCAGCATCTGGCGCGAGGTGCTCGGCTTCGATCGCATCCAGCGCAACGACGACTTCTTCCAGCTGGGCGGGCATTCCCTGCTGCTGGCCCTGACGGTGAACCGATTCGAGGCCCGCGGCATCGACATCAGTGTGGCCGAACTCTTCGGGCATCCCGTGCTGAGCGACCTGGCGGCCTACCTGCGCCAACGCCCAGCCCCCATCGGCGACGCGGTCACGATCATCCGGCCCATGGGCAGCAAGCCGCCCATCTTCCTGGTGCACGAGTACCTCGGCTTGGACATCTACTTCCACCGCCTGGGCCCCAAGATCGACCCCGAGGTTCCTGTGTTCGGGCTTCCGGGATGCAAGCCGGGTGCGAACAGCGCGGACACGATGGCCGGGCTGGCCCACCGGCTCGTCAAGCTGATCCGCGCGGTGCAGCCAGAGGGGCCCTACCGGGTGGCCGGCTGGTCCTTCGGCGGGATCCTCGCCTATGAAGTCGCCATGCAGCTGAAGGACTCAGGCGCAGAGGTCGGATTCATCGGCCTGCTGGACAGCTTTGCGCCCGCCGTGTTGCGTTTGCTGCGGGCACATGTCCGCCTGCGCCACGATCTGTCACCGCAGCGCAACCTGATGCTGCTCTGCGAAGAGCGCCCTGAGCCGACGCTGAACTGGCTCCAGAACATCGTCAAGATGAAGCTCAAGGGCCGGGCCATTCGCAAGCTGACTCAGCGAGCGGACCAACTGAGCTTCGCCGCCTTGCTGGCCGAGTGCCGCAAGGCGCGCATCTTGCCGGACTACCTCGACCAGTTCGACGAAGGCGCCTTGCGCGATTTCATTTCGCGCCTGCAGGCTCATGAGGATGCGCTGGACGGCTACACGCCGCGTTCGGCCGACCTGCCTGTTCACCTGTTCTCGGCCGAGGACAAGAGCACCGTGTTCGACGAGCTGGTCCCGATTGAAGTGCTGGAGCAGAACTCGGATCCGCGCGCAGGGTGGCTGCACTACATCCCCGATGCGCTGCTGCGCGTAGTGCCGGTACCAGGCGACCACGGAAGCATGATGGGCGACTACGTTGCCGAGCTGGGGACCGCGATCTCCAAAGCACTGGATGAATCTTTGCAATGAAGGGCAACATGAACAAGCAACACACCCACGAAGGCCTCGGCCAGCGCGCGCCGCAAGGACCGAGCCATGAGACCTTGCTGTTTTGGTTCGACAGCGAGCATGCCGACCAGGCCGCTCCGCCGGACTGGATCGAAGGGACAGGCGGCGCGGCGCCCTTGCGGTGCATCGCACTGAACTGGCGCGAGGCAGGCCGACCTCGCACGACGGAGGGCGCTGCGGCCTGGCTCGCTCAGAGCATCCGGTCCTTTCAGGGGGAGGGCCCCTACTGGCTGGTGGCAGAGGCCCGCAGCGCCGAACTGATGCATGCCCTTGCCCTGCAGTTGCTGGGTCAGGATCAGGAGCTCGCCTTTCTCGGCCTGCTCGGGGCCACGCCTGCACCAGTGGCGTCGGGGATCTCCCTGCGCTCACGGGCACTGCCGGCGTGGTCGATCGATCCGGCCAATGGCCTGGTGCAGCGATTGGAACTGCTGGCGACGGGGGCCAAGGTGCTGTCCTCGACCGTGGTTCGCGAACCCGACGGGACGCTCGAATGCCTCCAAGCCCTGTGGTCTGACGTGCTGGACCTGGCGGACAGCCTGGCGCCGCAACGCGCTCCGGAGCTGGACTATCAACCCTTGATCAAGCTTCAGGCAGGCAGCCCCGGGCATGCGCCGCTGTTCTGCGTTCCGGGCGCCGGCGACAGTGTCATGGGCCTGCGGGACTGGGCTGCAGCCTTGGGAGCGCAATGGCCAGTCTATGGACTGCAACCTCGCGGAACCGACGGTGTGCTGATGCCCCACACCACGGTCGAGGCCGCCGCGGTGGCGGCGGTGCGGGCGATGGAGGCCGTGACGGGCAGGGGGCCGGTGCATCTGGCCGGGCATTCTTTCGGCGGCTGGGTCGCTTTCGAGATCGCCCTGCAATGGCAGGCCCTGGGGCGCGAGGTGCTGTCCTTGACGCTGCTGGACAGCGAAGCACCCGACGCTGCGGGGGTGCTGGACAAGGAGCACAGCCATCTGGACATCTGTGAGCAGCTGGCTGGCAGCCTGGAGCTGGCCTTGGGGCGCCCCCTGGGTATCTTCCGCCACCAGTTGGCGCCCCTGTCGCCGGCACAACGCCTGGCCACGCTGCATGCGGCGATGACGCGCCACGGCCTCCTGCCAGCCCGCACGCGCCCCGACGTGATGGAAGGTCCCCTCCAGGCCTTTGGCGCCGCGCTGCGTACCAGCTACCGGCCCACCGGCCAGTGGGGCCGGCCTATCTGCCTGGTGCAGGCCGACGATCCGCGTCGCTGCGCCGAACGCAATGCACAAGACCAGCAGCGCGATGCCGAGGGATGGCGGCTGTGGGCGCCTCAGCTTCAGCACTGGAAGGGGCCTGGCAATCACATGAGCATGCTCAAGCCCCCGCATGTGCAGCATTGCGTCGATGGGTGGCTTACCCGGCAGCGGGGCGTCAGCAGATCGACAACGCCGATCGCGTTTGAACAGAAAACGAAGGACATGGGAGTCAATTGATGAAAGCATTTTCCCGACTGGCCGCATTGGGCCGACCGTTTTGGATGCTGTGGACCGGTCAGACGGTCTCGATGGTGGGCACGCAGATGGTTCAGTTCGCCATGAGCGTCTGGATCTACGAACGCACCAATTCCACGCTCAGCTTTGCCGGCGCCATCGTGGCCAGCCTGCTGCCGGCCGTGCTTGTGTCACCGATCGCTGTGAGCGTCGTGGACCGGGTGAAGCGGCGCAACGTCATGATTGCCGCAGACTCGGTGGCGGCCCTGATGACCTTGATGCTGCTGATCCTGCTCTGGACAGACAGTCTTGCAGTGGTCCATCTGTACGCCTTCACCGCGGTGGCGTCGATGGTCAGCGCATTCCAGGGGCCTGCCTTTGAGGCGTCGGTGGCGAACATCGTCAACAAAGGCTTGCTGACCCGAGCGGCCGGTGCGTTCGGCGTCAGCGCGACTACTCTTGGCGTTATCGCTCCATCCATGGCGGGCATGCTGATGGCGCTCATCGGCTTGCCCGGCATCGTCACCATCGACCTGATCACTTTCGTGATCGGTACCTTGTTCGTCTGGTATGCCTTCAGCCTCGCCAAGTCCAACACCGAAACACTGAAGGCAGGCACGCTCAAGGAGGCGCTGCTCGACTCGCGAAAGAACTTCGCGTCGGCTTTGGGGTTCTTCAAGCGGGACACCATCATGCTGGCGCTGCTGCTCTACTCCATGATGCAGGCCGGCCTGATCGCTGTGTCCGTCAGCTTGGTCGTCCCCCTGATCCTGGAGCGGCACGATGAGCAGACGCTCGGCATCGTGTTGAGCTTCGAGTCCCTGGGCGCGCTGTTCGGCAGCATGGCCATGGTGTGGTTCGACATGCCGGAGCGTCGCATGCGCATCGTGCTGGCCTGCGACGCGATCGTGGCCGTTTGCGTGCTGCTGGTCGGGATGGTGGAGGGCGTCCCCGCCTTGTGCGCGATCGAGTTCCTGGCCGGTCTCACTGCAGCGATCGCATCGAGCTGCGTCTTTGCGCTCTGGATGACGCGCGTTCCCGAATCTCAGCAAGGGGGCATCCTGGTGCTGACGAGTACCAGCACCATGCTGGCGACAGCCTCCACCGTCGTCTTTGGTGGCCTGCTGGTGGAGCAGGTCTTCAAGCCGGCCTTCAAGCATGGGCACTGGGTGGCCGAGATGATGGGCCGTGCCGTGGGAAGCGGTGAAGGCCAGGCGGTCGCCGCCATGTTCGTGCTTTGCGGGCTGCTGGGCCTGATGGCCTCCGTCGGAGGCATCGCCCTGCGCCCGCTGCGCGAGCTGCGCTGAGGCCGGCGCGGCGGACCGCCCCTGCGACTGCTCGAACGCGCGAGCGAAATGACAAACGAAATGACAAACGAAATGACGAGCGAAATGACAAACGACGTGATGAACGAATCTTTACTGGGAGCGTCCCTGATGAACACACCTCAACTCACACGATCCATGCTGCTGCAGCCCGAGCTGGCCTTCACCTCGCTGCGCGCGCAACCGCGCTTTGCCTTCCCGCTGCTGCTGCTGGTCGGCTTGACCCTGGCCTCCATCGGCGCCTACTTCAGCCAGGTAGACCTGGCCTGGCTGCAGACACAGCTGCTGGCACCCGCCGGCGACAAGGCCCAGGAAGGCATGCCGGCCCTGTCTCTGCAGACACTGGCGATCACCTCCGTGGTCGGCGCCTTGATCGCGCTGGTGGGCGGAAGGCTGATGGAGGGCGGGTACTACTTTCTCGCGGGCCGTGCGACCCGCATTGAATTTCCGTTCAGCCAGTGGCTGGCATTGGCTTGCTGGGCCAGCCTGCCGCTGCTGTTGCTGCCTTTGCTGTCGATGGGCATGCTGGTGGTGTATCCGAGTGGGCAGGTCCTGCAGGAGCAGCTCAACGCCCTCTCGCTCAACGAGCTGTTCTTCCATGCCCCGCAGGACAGCCCTTGGTATGTGCTCCTGAACTCGTTGAGCGTCCTGCATCCCTGGAGCTGGTGGTTGAGTGCCGTGGGCGTGAAGACCTGGAGCGGGCGAGGCTGGGCATTCAGCCTGGCATTTGCGCTGGCCCCGTGGTTGCTGGTGTACGGCGTCTGGACCTTGGCGGTGGGACTCTGAGATGCGTCGTCAACTGTTGTTGGGCGGCGCGCTGGCGCTGCTGGTGGTCCTGCCCTTGTCCATCAAGGCGCTGCGGACTTCCGAACAAAAGGCCGTCGAGGTCGCCACGGTGGGGAAGCGTGCAATCACGCCCTCCATCCTGGCCTCCGGCATCCTCGCCTTTGGAAGCCAGGTCACCCTGGTTTCGGAGGTCCTTGCCCGGGTGGGCGACGTGCTGGTGACCGAAGGCAGCAGCGTCAGACGCGGCCAGGTGCTGCTTCGCCTGGAAAGCGAGTCGCTGCACGCCGAGATTGCCCAGCTCACCGCCGCCAGGCGCCAGGCTGAACTGGCTGTCGATCGCCAGCGGATTCGCCTTGAAGCAGCCGTGAGCAAGCTCAAGCGCAATGAAGAGCTGCACAGGCATGGCATGGTGGACTCCCTGCGCTTTGATGACCTGGCCTCGGAAGTGCACCTGGCCGAGGTGGAGCTTCGCAACAGCCAGGAGGCGGTGCGGCAGTCCTCGGCCTTGCTGGCACAGGCGCAGCTGCGCCTCACCAAGACCGAAGTGCGGGCACCGATAGACGGGATCGTGACCACCATCTCCATCAAGCGCGGCGAGACGGCCGTGCCCAGCGCGATGAGCATCGCGGGCGGCAGCCTGATGGTCGTGGCCGACACCCGGCAGCTGTATGCAGAGATCCAGGTCGATGAGTCGGACATCGCTCGCGTGACGGCCGAACATGAGGCGACCATCGTGCCGGTCGCCTTCCCCGACCGGCTGCTGAAGGGCAAGGTGGAGACCATTGCCCTGACTCCCCGGCAGGCGCCAGGCCAGAGTCGCACCTACCCCGTTCGTATCCGGCTGGATCCGGTGCCGGATCTCAAGTTCCATCCCGGCATGAGCGCGCGCGCCGACATCGCCACCGCGGCCACGGCGCAGCGTCTGGCGGTGCCGCTGCAGGCCATCCAGTACGAGGGCCCGTCAGGCGCCAGCAAGGCCAACGTTTTCGTCGTCGAAAACAGTACCGTGCGCAAGCGCGTGATCGAGCCGGGGATCTCCGATGACAGCTACCTGGAAGTGATCAAGGGCCTGAATGCGGACGATGTGGTGGTGGTCGGCCCCGCCAAGACACTTCGATTCCTTCGGGAAGGTGAGCGTGTCCAGCCCCGGCCTGGCGCCCAGAAGACGGCGGCCCTGGGCGGCCCATCGACAGGGGAGGCGAGCCGATGATCGAGCTGCATGACATCTGCAAGGCCTACCATCTGGACGGGCAGGAGTGCCCGGTGCTGCATGGCATCTCGCTGCAGGTGGCCGCCGGCGAGTTCGTGGCGCTGACCGGCAGTTCCGGCTCAGGCAAGTCCACGCTGATGAACATCCTGGGCTGCCTGGATACGCCGACCAGCGGTCGGTATCTGCTGGATGGACGCGATGTGTCCTCCCTCAGCGAAGCCGCACTGGCCCGGGAGCGCAACCTGAGGATCGGCTTCGTCTTCCAGAGCTTCTACCTGCTGCCCCGGATGCCCGCCTGGGTGACGGTGGCTCAGCCCCTGATCTACCGTGGCTGGTCGCCGGCCATGCGCCGGGAAGCGGCCCTTCTTGCGCTGCAGCGCGTGGGGCTGGAACACCGCGCGGAACACCGCCCCAACGAGCTGTCAGGCGGTCAAAGGCAGCGCGTGGCGATCGCCCGGGCCCTCGTCGGCGAGCCCAAGCTGCTGCTCGCCGACGAGCCGACCGGCAACCTGGACAGCCGCACCGCTCAGGAAATCATGAGCTTGTTCCATGAGCTGCATGCCCACGGGCTGACCGTGCTGCTGGTCACCCACGAACCCGGCATTGCCTCGCAGTGCCGCCGCATCGTGCGCCTGCATGACGGCCTGATCGTGGAGGACGCCTTGACCACGCCCGGGCGGATGAGGGAGGCCGCCTTCTCATGAACCCGACCATTTCTTCGACGCACACCTGCGCCCCTTTGATCGGTGACCCCGACGCCGACCCGCAATGCGCAGGCCAGCAAGCCCCATGGAGCGCACGCTTCTACCTGCTGCAGGAATGCCTGCGCTCGGCATTGGCCAGCATTCGGGCCCACGGCATGCGGAGCTTCCTGACCATGCTTGGCATCATCATCGGCGTGGCGTCGGTCGTCACCGTGATCTCGCTGGTGCAAGGCCTGTCGAAGTCGATCAGCCAGCAGTTTCAGGGCCTGGGCGGCAATGTGCTCACCCTTCGCGCCGACACATCGATCGAGGATGCGCTGCGCGGCAAGGTGAATCGGCTGAAGCTGAGCGATCTGGAGCAGCTCCGCCATCGGATCGACGGCATCCAGGACATCACCCCCACCGTCGTGGCAGGCGGCCGCATCGGCGCGGACATCCGCAACGGCTCGCATGTAGCCTACGGCACCATGTACGGCACGACCGCGCTTTACCAGGACGTGCAGGCGCTGTACCCGCTTCACGGCAGGTTTCTGACCGAAAGCGATGACTTGACACGTCGCCGGGTGGTCGTGCTGGGCGAGAAGCTGCGCCGGGACCTGAAGCTGCCGCCCAATCCTGTGGGCATGCACATCCAGATCGCTGGCGAGTGGTTCAAGGTGCTGGGCGTGATGGAGCCCCGTGGTGAAATGTTCGGCATCAGCCAGGATGCCTATCTGCTGATGCCCTTCCAGACGGCCTTGGCCGTGAATGGCGTGGTGGAAGAACCGGACCTGTCCATCAGCTTCACCGTCAGTGACCCGGACCAGGCCACGGCCGTACAGGCAAGGGTCGTCGAGCTGATGCGGCTCGCACACGGGCTGAAGCCGGGCCAGGCCAACGATTTCGTCCTGGAGTCGGCCGATTCGCTGCGCAAGTCCTTCAGCGAGATCAGTACCACCATCACCATCGTGGTGGGTGCCGTGGTCGGCATTTCGCTGATCGTGGGGGGCGTGGGCATCATGAACATCATGCTGGTGTCCGTGACGGAGCGCACCCGCGAAATCGGCATCGCCAAGGCCCTGGGCGCCCCTCGGGCCTTCATCCTGCTTCAGTTCCTGATCGAGGCCATGCTGTTGGCCGTAATCGGCGGGCTCATAGGCCTGCTGATCGGCACGGGACTGGCGCATGTAATCGCCGCGCTGATACCGAATTTCCCGCCACCGACAGTGCCCTGGTGGGCTTCATTGGGGGCATGCGGCTTCTCGGGGATGATCGGTGTGGTGTTTGGCATTCTGCCGGCGAGCAATGCCGCCAATCTGACGCCCATTGACGCGCTTCGCCACGAATGACCCTTTCGCGCTGCACCGCCTTCGCTGGGCGGTGCAGCGCAGGCGGGCGGTGTCAGGCGCCGGACGGGCCCAGAGCAGGCGCCTCCTCGTCCGGCACGCGCTTGTCGATGGATTCCCGCGCGAACCACTGCTGCAGACACTCCAGCAAGGCAGGTGAAAGCGGCAGCGGGTCGATGTCCCGCAAGTCAAACAGCGCCGGCGGCCCTTCGCAGGCCGAGAGGTGGTGAATCATGTCGGGGACCACGTGATGCTCGGTCGGGACGTCCACCAGTTCAGCCAGTTTCCCCGCGCTGTCGGGCGTGCATTGGAGGTCCTTCTCACCCGAAAGCAGCAGCATGGGGCAAGGGACGTCGCGGTAGATCCGGTGCATGTCCAGCTCGATCAGCTCGCGCAGCCAGCGTGCGCTCACGCGAGCGCTGCCCAGACGGACAGTGCCCCCTTCCAACGTCCGAACCCGCTCCAGCAACTTGCGCAAGCTCTGGCCATACGGGCCCGTCAGGCGGTTCATCACCCGCAGGATGAGACCCAACAGTCCTGGCACATCGGGCAACTCACGTTCGATCTGGTCGGCCTGATGAATCAGCATGGCCTCCGCGCCATCGACGAAGGGGCAGAGCTGTACGAGCGCCCGAGGTCGGTGGACGACCCTGGCCGCCAGTTGCGCCGCCATGGCTGTTCCTTCGCTATGTCCGACCATGTACATGCGCTCTGGGTCGCAGAAGGGCGCGGTCACCAGCGACTCCCAACACGCTTGGGCGTCACCAACCAGGTCGTGATACCCGGTCTCAAGAAAATTGCCGCCACTCGCACCGGCACCGCGCTTGTCGTACCGGTAGCTGGCCACGCCGAACTCTGCAAGAGCTCTGGCCAATTTGGCGTAGATGGCGGGTCCGCGGCCGCGAACGTTGCCATTTCTGTCCACCTGGCCGCTGCCCTGCAGAATCAGCGCAATCGGAAAACGGCCCTCGGCGGGGAGGCAAAGACTGCCCTTGATGACAATGCTGGAGCGTTGCACGTTCCAGTCTTTCTCGATGATTGGCATGAACTACTGACTGATTGAGTAGATGGCGCAGTCTAGCGGCCCTTCGTGACGGCGATGCAGCGAGCGTGGAAACCCCCAAAGCTGCGCAGCCACACCTGCGCGGTTCATGCGTGGGCCTGGCGCTTGACGGCAGAACTCAAGCGGCCGGGAGCCGCCCAGGAGGTCGCGAGGTCGAGACCGACCGCGGCGTGCAGGGTCTTGCTGGCATGCGGCCCCAGATGCCCCTTCAGCGACCCAAGGAAGGGGCTCCATGCCAGGAACACGAGCTGTTCATCGTCGCCACGAGTCAGGTGCGGCTCGACTTGCTCGGCCAGTGAACAGGCGAAAGCAAGATGCCTCTTGCGGCGAGGATCCTGACGGGGAGCAAGACTCGTTCCGCCCGAGCGTTGGTCTGCCGCGGCATGCCGCAGGTGGCCATCGACAAGCTCGCTTGCTTTCAATCGCCCACCCGGGGTCCCGCGCCTCGCGGAGAACCTACAAAGCTCTGAACTTGGCCCGCAGGGGCTCGCTTTCTGACGGCCCAAAGGCCGCGTGGTCGATGGTCCCATGCCGTCGTCGAGTGCTCAAGCAATGTAGGCATCAGCAGGGCGCCTCCATTGCGCTGGCGCAATCCCGCCGGCACAGCGGCGGGTAGATTGAACCCGAGCGACTTCCGGCCTCCTTGCCAGGGCCTCGGATGGGCGAAATCACCATGAACCGCAGGCTGTCAGTGCAGCCACTGATGGACGGGGGCCCCTTGAGGCCGCCCCCCCGCGACAAGCGGCTGAAGCAAGTGCGGTCCCGCCCGGATGGCCCCCACTGGATCGATGTTCAGGCCGCCAGGAGTTCGGCAGCTTCGTCACGGTGGACGTCCGCACCGCCGGTTCTTCACATCGACGAGGGCGTTGACCACGGCGGTGATAGCGAGCCCGAGGGGCCCCCTGAGGCAGATCGCGGCTGTCACTGATCCATGCTCGCCAGGGCAGGGTGCTGGGCCTAGCCTCAGGGCATCCTAGAAGGAGACGGCGATGCGTCCTGGTTTGCGACATGAGGCCCTTCAGTTCCTGTCACCCAAGACAGGTCCCTTGCTGTTGCCGGTGCGCTCGGCACTGTTCGGCCTGGAGCGATTTCACCAGCATGGCATCAGCCTTGCCCATGCACAGCCCGTTGAACGACGCGCCGCATGGCATCGACGCGTGCGGACGCCCCACTTCTTTCCTCGTCTGAGGATCAACATACGAATGCTGGAGCGGGCACGGGGCTACCTCGATCTGCTGGACCGCGAAGGCGAGGCGCAGAGCCCGGCCGCCGAATGGCTGCTCGACAACTTCCACCTGGTCGAGGCCCAACTTCCGGAGGTGCGCAGCGGCATGCCTAGAGGCTACTACGCCCAGCTGCCCAAGCTACGGCAGCAGCCGCTGGCCGGACTGCCTCGCGTGTATGGCATTGCCTGGGCTTTTGTAGCCCATACCGACTCCAGCTTCGACCCGGCTCTGCTCAAGCGCTTCCTGGAGGGCTATCAGGCAGTGGATGTGCTGACCCTGGGCGAGCTGTGGGCCTTGCCAAGCACCTTGCGGGTGGTGCTGATGGAAAACCTGGCACGGCTCGCCGAGGTGGTGGCGACCACCCGCGCGGCTCAGGATGCCGCCAGCTGGTACTGCGACCAGGCGGGCGCTGGATCACTGAGTCAGCTGGAGCAATTGTTCGAGCAGGTCGAGCACCGGAGCGTCGGGCCCATCTTCCTCGCGCAAATGCTGCAGCGCCAGCGTGCCCTCCACATGGGCGGCGTGCCTCCGTGGAGCGAATGGCTGAACCGCAAGGTGCCCGACGCCCAGGTGCTGCTGGCCAGCACCCAGGCGGCGCAGGCGGCCGACAACGTCAGCGTCAGCAACGCGGTGACGGCTTTGCGAAAAATCAATGACTTCGAGTGGATCGAACTGGTTCGCGCTGTCAGCCCGGTCCTGTCGATGCTCGCGCAATCGCCAGCGTTCCTGGCCGACAGCGAGCTGACGCAAGACGCCATCACCCACGAGATCGAGTACCTGGCCAGAACCTTGCGCCGATCGGAGCTGGAGGTGGCTAGGCAAGTGATGCTGCTGTGCCAGGCTCCGAATGCGCCCACGGGCACAGGGCCAGCGCACTGGGCCATCGGTTGTGGGCGAGACCAGCTGCTGGAGGAGCTCCATGCGGACCCTTGCGGTATCAGGGACGCCGCCCGCCACTGGTTGCGACGTTGGCGAGCGAGCTTGTATGGGGGCGCACTCGGCCTAGGGGCTGTCTCCGGCCTGGCCATGCTGTTCGGTCGCGGCCATGCGGGTTGGCTCGCAGCGCCTGCGCTCCTGCTGGCAGCCTTTCCGGTCCTTGAATGCGTGATTGCCTTGGTGCACAGGATGCTGGCCGAGGCGGTTCAGGTGCAGCGCTTGCCCCGCCTGGCGCTCGACGAGGGGCTGACGCCATCGCTGAGAACACTCGTTGCAGTGCCTTGCCTGCTTACCTCGCAGCGTTCAGTGCACGAGCTGCTGCAGCGGCTGGAGCTCCACTACCTGGCCAATCCGGAGTGCTGCGTCCAGTTCGCGCTGCTCAGCGACTGGGTCGATGCCAGCCAGCAGGCGCTGCCCGAAGACGCGACCTTGCTTGCCGTCGCGCATGCGGGCATTGCGCGGCTGAATCAACGCCATCCCGCACCGGATGGCGTTGCCCCTCGCTTCCTTCTGCTGCATCGGCAGCGCAACTGGTGCGAGGGTGAGGGCGTATGGATGGGATGGGAACGCAAGCGCGGCAAGGTCGAACAGTTGTTGGCGCTGCTGGCGATCTCGCCGACACAGTCGTCCTTTCTGGACCTGGGTCGTGTCAGCCGGCCCGAGCCTGAAGTCCGCTTTGCGGTGGTACTCGACAGCGACACGGAACTTCCTCCAGGCAGCCTGCGGGAGATGGTGGGCATCGCAGCACATCCCTTGAACGAGCCGCAGGTCGATGCGGTCACGCGGCGTGTCGTGGCGGGCTACGGCATCCTGCAACCGCGCGTGGCAGCTCGCTTTCCGCAGCCCGACACGGTCACGCCCTTCGGCTGGATGTTCACGGGGCCCTGGGGCACGGACGCCTACAACAGTGGTTGCTCGGAAATCTACCAGGACGTTTTCGGCGAGGGCAGCTTCTGCGGCAAGGGTCTGTTCAATGTGCAGGCCGTTCATGAGGTGCTGCGCGACCGAGCAGTGCCCTGCAGGCTTCTCAGCCACGATCTGTTTGAGGGCCTGTGGGCGCGGTGCGCCTACCTCAGCGACGTTCTGGTCCTGGAATCGCACCCAATGCACCCGGACGTGGCGGCCTCACGCACCCATCGCTGGACGCGGGGCGACTGGCAACTGCTGGCCTTCATGGGGGCGGTGCTTGGAGGAGGCGTCGGTGGTCTCAATGTCTGGAAGATTCTGGACAACCTTCGCCGCAGTCTGCTGACGCCCGCCTCAGTGGCCTTGCTCTGGCTGGCCTGCACCACGCAGGTCATGGCCCCCTGGCTGGCGACGGCCACAGTGATGGCTGCGCTGGGCCTTGGCCCGCTGATGGGTGCCCTGGCTGGGTTCGTGCCGACGCGCTCGCACATAGCGTGGCGGCACCTGCTTCACGAAGCTGCTCGGGAGCTGGGGCGGGCCGTGGCCGGCTCTGTGTACCAGACGATGACACTGATGCATGCGGCATTGCTACACGTGGATGCCATCGGTCGCACGATTTGGCGCCTCTTGGTGAGCAAGCAAGGGCTGCTGCAATGGACCACTTCCGCCCAAGCCCAAGTCGATGCAGGGCATGCCTGGTGGAACTTCTGGCAGCGCCATGCGCTGAGCAGCGGCGCGGCACTGGCCTGGTGGGCTGCGGGCATGCTGGTGCCGGGTGCCAACCAGGCCTGGCTCAGCGTCTTCGGCCTCCTGTGGCTTGCTACTCCCGCCTGGCTCTGGACCGCAGCGCGGCCCTTGCGACCGATACGGCAGCGCCTGTCGCCAGCCGAGCGCAGCTACCTCGAGCAGGTGGCGCGCGACACCTGGCGCTACTTTGACGAGCATGTCGGAGACGCCGACCACGATCTGCCGCCAGACAATCTGCAGCTGGAACCTCGCCCCATGCTAGCGGGCCGCACATCGCCGACCAATATCGGCCTGTACCTGCTGAGCTGCGCCTGCGCACACCGCCTGGGTCTGATCGAGGCGACTGCGCTGGGAGGGCGCATCGACCGCTGCCTGGCCACCATGGACCGCCTGCCGCGCCATCGCGGTCATCTCTTCAACTGGACGGACACTCGGACGCTGGAAGCGCTCACGCCGCACTACGTCTCTGCCGTCGATAGCGGGAACCTAGCGGCCTGCCTCTGGGCCGTGGCCCAGGCGTGCCGGGAGCTCGGTGTCCATGAGCCGGAGGGGGCGCGCTGGCGCCAGCGCGCCCGCAGGGCAGACGCCATGGTGGCGGCCATGAACTTCAGCTTCCTCTATGCGCCGAAGCGCCGCCTTTTTCACATTGGATTCCGGCTGGACGATGCCTCCCTCGATCCGGCCTATTACGACCTGCTTGCCTCCGAGGCTCGGCTGACCAGCCTTGTCGCCATTGCCAAGGGCGACGTTCCCCGGCGCCATTGGGAGGCGCTGGGGCGTCCCTTCCTGGCCGTGAAAGGCCAGCCCGCACTGCGCTCGTGGTCTGGGTCGATGTTCGAGTATCTGATGCCTGCCTTGCTTCTGGAGGAACCGGAAGGAGGGCTGTTGCAGCGCGTTTCTGTCGCCGCCCTGCAGGCCCACTTGGCTTTCGGCGCCACGCACCGCATTCCCTGGGGCGTCTCCGAATGCGCCTACTTCGCCCAGGACCACACGCTGGCCTTTCAATATGCACCCTTCGGCGTGCCAGGTCTTGCTCTGCGGCGAACACCAGTCGAGGACCGCGTCGTGGCGCCTTATGCGACTGCATTGGCGACACTTGTCGATGCTCCCAGCGCCATACTGAATCTGCGCAGGCTGGAGCAGCTGGATGGCCGCGGTCGATACGGCTTCATCGAGGCTCTGGACTTCACGCAGACGCGCATCGACAGCAAAGGCCCGCAACATGTCAGGACCTTCATGGCGCACCATCAGGGCATGAGCCTCGTGGCCTTGACCAACGTGCTGTGTGAGAACGCTGCTCGCCACTGGTTCAGCCAGGCACCGCAAGTGCAGGCCTTTGCCTCGTTGCTCCACGAGCGCATGCCTCGCGAGATCGCCCTGCAGGAGCCCATCCAGCCGCGAGCGCCGCATCTGGCGGACGGTGCGGCCTCGGTCGTGTCCGTGAGGGAATTCGACCGGGACCAGGTTCAGGGCGCGAGAGCAACGCAGTGTCTGAGCAATGGGGGATACGCCGTGACCTTGCGTCCCAACGGAGCGGGGACAAGCAGTTGGCGTGGCAATGCGATCAGCCGCACGCGCGATGACGCCCTTCGCGACATGCATGGTCTCTGGCTGCTGGCTCGGCTGCAGGGAGAGGCTCAATTCCATTCATTGACGCAAATGCCGTCCCCGCGACCACACATGCGCTATGCCGCCCGGTTCTTCAGTGACCACGTGGAATTCCTTGCGGACTGCGATGAGTTCGAGGCGCTGATCAGCGTCTGGGTCGCGCCCGACGATGACATTGAGTTTCGCCAGCTGACCTTGCACAACCGGCGGGAAGAGGTGATCGAACTGGAGCTGATGAGCTACTTCGAGGCCGTTCTGGCCCCTCAGGCCGCGGATGAAGCGCACCCGGCGTTCTCCAATCTGTTTGTGATGGCCCAGGCTGTCGATCCCCACGCACTACTGCTCGAACGACGACCACGGCTGCCGGATGAACCCAGCGTCTGGGCCATCCATTTCCTCGGTGCCTGCGACACGGCCCCCGATCAGGTGGTCCTGTGCTGCGACCGCGAGCAGATGCTGCCACGGGGCACGGGGATTCCCGCGATACGGCCTGGCGATTCGCCGGCCGTGGCGGGGGCACGGCTCAGCACTGGGCTGGACCCTGCTGCCTCGGTCGGTCTGCGGCTGCGCCTGCCGCCGCGCGCGCGCGCATCCTTGACCTTCGCCACGGCTGCGGCGTCGGACAAGGCCCGCCTGCTGGCCCTGATGGACGAGTATCGCCAGAGCGTTCACATGCAAAGCGCTCGCACCATGGCTGCGGCCCTGGCGCGGATCCGTCGCCGCGAACTTGGCCTGGACGCCAGCGAACTGCATGCAGCGCAGGACCTGGCCGGCGCCCTGGTGCAGTTCCGCGGCCGCCTTCGCCCACTGCCGCCACTGGCCGTGGATCGGCGGGCGCTGTGGCGCTTCGGCGTCTCGGGCGACCGGCCGATCGTCCTGGTGCGGGTGAGCTCACCACAGGGACTTCCGGCCATCCGGGCGCTGATGGCGGTACAGCGCCTGTGGGAATTCGCAGGAGTCCCCATGGACCTCGTGATCCTCAACGGCGAGCCAGCGTCCTATCTGATGCCGCTTCAAACGCACTTGACCTCCTTCCAGCACGAGTTGGGGAGCACGCAGCACGAGCAGCCCGTACGCGCCAGCGTACAGCTGCTGAGGGAGGGCGAGGTATCGGCAGCAGAGTTGTGCGCGCTCATGGCCTGTGCCCGGCTCGAGTTGCACGCGGATGGCAGGACGCTGGAAAGGATGGTCACCGCGGCCCTGGGCACGCTGTCCCAGCCCGATTCAGGGGAGGGCACCGGTCCGCCCCCCCCACACACCACGCCGCTCGTGCCCGATGCCTGGGCACCCAACCGCTTCGGCGACGAGGGGCGCAGCTTCCTGATCGACATCGATGCAGCCCATGTGACACCTCGTCCCTGGTCCAACGTGCTGGCCAATCCCCAGTTCGGCTGTCTGGTCACGGAGAGCGGTGGCGGCTTCACCTGGGCCCTCAACAGCCGATTGAACCAGCTGACGCCCTGGAGCAATGACGCCTTGCTGGACCCGCCCTCGGAGCATTTCCTGGTCCGGGACCTGGACAGCGGCCAGGTGTTTGGCGTGTTGCCAACGATGGATCGCAATGGCGCGCAGGGCTATCGCGTGCGACATACGCAGGGGAGCAGCGAATTCCAGCACCTTCGCGACGGGCTCCTGGTACGGGCAACGATCGCCGTGGACCCTTTGGAGTCGGTCAAGTGCATTCGTGTTCAGGTGCGCAACAACACCCAGCACCGACGGCGTCTCCAGTGGGTCGCCTGCGTCGAGTGGGTACTGGGCGCGCAGCGGCGTGATCGCATGACGCTCGGGACCGAGTCCATGCCCGATCTCCATGCGGTGCTGGCGCGTCAGCTGGACCATCAAGGTGGATTTGGCGACGGATGTGCCTTCCTGGCCTTGTCCGGTGCTCGGCCAGGAGACTGGACCTGCTCGAGGGAAGCGTTCCTTGACTTGCAGGGGCGCGTGCGGCTGCCCCGCGTTCTGGGGCGGGTGGCCGGTGTCGGACTGGACCCCTGCGGCGCACTGGCCGCGGACGTCGAGGTCGGCGTTGGAGAAACAAGGGAACTGTGCTGGATGGTCGGCTATGCCCCCGGAAGAGAGGCCGCCCTGGCACTGTTGAGGCGCATGCTCGCGCCCGGGGTCCTGTCCGGCCTTCCCGAGCGAGCCATGCAGGACTGGGACAAGCGACTGTCTCGCTGTGTCGTGCATTCGCCAGACCCGTGCTTCGATGCGATGGTGAACCGCTGGTGGCCCTACCAGGCGGTGGCTTGTCGGCTCTGGGCGCGGGCCGGCTTCTATCAGGCGGGAGGAGCATTCGGCTTTCGCGACCAACTGCAGGACGCTCTGGCGCTGGCCTGGACAGAGCCTTCGGCGCTGCGCGAGCAGATCCTGCTCCATGCCTCGCGTCAATTCCCTGAGGGCGACGTCCAGCACTGGTGGCATGTGCCCGGGGGGGCCGGCGTACGTACGCGCTTCAGCGACGACCTGTTGTGGCTGCCCTTCGCAGTGATGCATTACCTGGAATGCACGGCGGACACCGGTGTGCTTGATGCAGACGTGCCGTTCATCGACGGGCAGTCCGTGCCGGCAGAGGCCGAAGATGCCTACTTCGTGCCGGGAGCCAGCTCGCAAAGCGCCACGCTATACGAGCATTGCGTGCGAGCCATCGATCACGCGCTTCGCTTTGGCGAACACGGTCTGCCCCTGATGGGCACAGGGGACTGGAACGACGGCATGAATCGCGTGGGACATGAGGGCCGAGGGGAATCGGTCTGGCTGGGCTGGTTCCTCTTGCGCATCCTGAGCGGCTGGGCGCCTGTGGCCAGTTGGCGCCATGACGATGAACGGGCGCAGCGCTGGAGCGGCGCATGCAGTCGTTTGCGGGCAGCCATGCAGCGCGATGGCTGGGATGGCCATTGGTACCTGCGAGCCTACTTCGACAACGGCCATGCGCTGGGCTCCCAGGTCAATGTGGAATGCCGGATCGATCTGATTGCACAGGCCTGGAGCGTCCTGGCCTCAGAGGCTCCCGATCCTCGGGCCAGGCAGGCGATGGACAGCGTCGATCAGCTGCTGGTCGATAGAAGGCTTGGCCTGATTCGACTCTTTGACCCGCCACTGCAGAGAGCCGCTGACAACGCCGGCTATGTCCAGGCCTATCCTCCCGGCGTACGCGAAAACGGTGGCCAGTACGCCCATGCGGGGGCCTGGGCTCTATTGGCTCAGGCACGCCTGGGGGACCCGATCAAGGCCTGGGAGTACTTCCGCATGCTCAGTCCGGCCCACCGCGCCACTGACGAATCCGCGCAAAGGCGGTACCGACTGGAGCCCTACGTCATGCCCGGCGACGTGTACTCGGAAGCTCCCTATGAAGGGCGGGGTGGCTGGAGTTGGTATACCGGGTCGGCGGCGTGGATGTGGCGGGCGTCGATCGAAGGGCTGATCGGTTTGTCCGTGCGCGCCGATGCCCTGCAGCTGTGCCCTTGCCTTCCACCGTCCTGGCAGGAAGTTGAGCTTACCCTGGTGATTGCGCACAAGGCCATCAGGCTGCGGCTGCAAAGGCTGTCGGTGGCGCTGCCAAGCCAGGCCCGGCCCTGCTCGGTGGGACAGTGGGTCCCCTTGGCCGACATTCCGGAGAATGGCCTCTTGTGCTGGGTGCTGCCTCCGTCGTGACGTACCCACCAGGTATCGACAAGGCCAAAGAGCCCCTTGACTGCTCCGCTGCTAGCTTGCTGCCACGGATGCGGCAAACAGGAGCAGCACCAGCACGAGCAGGGTCACGGCATGCCTTATCAGCAACTGCAGCAGGCGTTCAGCTACATGCAGCAGCCGAACATGGCGCCTGCGGCAGTGTTGCATCTGATCGGCCAAGTCGGACAGGTCCTGCTCGACAAAGCCAGCAGGGCTCCAGGGAGCACTCAGCGGCGCAAGGACGGGAATGCAGGCATCAAGCATGGAGACCTCCCACGGTCACAGCAGGCAGTTGAAGCGAAAGCCAGCGGGCGGCATGCTCGGCAACCTGCGCCATCGCACCCGGCTCCGCAAAAAGATGCGTGGCGCCAGGCACGATGACCAGCTCCTTCAGAGCTGGCAACTGCAGCATGGCCTGGCGATTGAGTTGCAGCACCTCGGTGTCCAGCGCGCCGACGATGAGCAGCGTGGGCGCCTTGATGCGCTGCAGCGCCTCGCCCGCCAGGTCCGTCCTGCCGCCACGCGAAACAACGGCATAGACACGGAAGGGCTGTGCTGCCGCAGCACTCAAAGCAGCAGCAGCGCCCGTACAGGAGCCAAACAGCGCCCAGGGCAGGGATGCGAGGGCAGGGCGCCTGTCTATCCAGCGAATGGCATCCACCAGTCGCTGCGTGAGCAATCGAATATCGAAGACCTTGGCGCGATCCGCCGCCTCCTGGGGCTCTAGAAGATCAAAGAGCAGGGTGCCAAAGCCCTCGCCGTGGAGGGTCCGAGCCACGCTGCGGTTTCGCACGCTGTGCCTCGTGCTGCCGCTGCCATGGGCAAACAAGACCAGCGCCCTGGCCGGGCGAGGCAAGGTAAGCCATCCATCCTGGCCATTAGGTCCGATCACGACATGCTGAAAGGTGGGAGCGGTCTCGTCCATGCGGACTCCTTGCCGGCCCTGCATCGAGCCGCGGATGACGGCTTCAATGTAGGAGCGTTCACGGGGGTGCCGATTGCGCCATCGCAATGCGTGCCTTGCCTTGTGCGGGCATCGTGTCCGCCAAGGAGTGATCGATGAACACCTTCACCAAGCTGGTACTCGGCGCCATGGGACGGTTGCGACCGGAGCCCGCACTGGGCGCTTCGGTACGTCGCATTGTCCTGCCGGCGCCTCGCCACGAAGGTGGCATGGGTTTGCTGGAAGCGCTCGAACTGCGCGGCTCGTCCCGTGAGTTCAGCAGGACGCCACTGACCATGCAGATGCTGTCGGATCTGCTGTGGGCCGCCGATGGCGTCAACCGCCAAGGCAGCGGCCGCACGGCGCCCTCTGCACTGGGTGCGCAGGAACTCCAGGTTTACGTGACCCTGCCGCAAGGTGCCTACCGCTACCTGGCGCACGACCATGCGCTGGAGCTGACCTCAGCCTCCGATGTCCGGCGGATCACGGGTTATCAGGACTTTGTCGAAGAGGCGCCTCTCGATCTGGTCTATGTCGCCGATCATTCGCGCATGGCCCTTGTACCGGTGACCCAGCGCGAATCCTTTGCTCATGTCGCTGCCGGGGCGGTAGCGCAGAACGTGTATCTGTTCTGTGCTGCGCAGGGCCTATCGACCGTGTTGCGTGCCTGGATCGACCGTGAGGCGATTGCCCAGGCTTTGGGACTGCCGATGAGCCACAGCGTGCTCCTCTCCCAGACGGTTGGCCATCCCAAGACCTAGCCTGGGCGTCTCGAAGGCTGTCTCGGGGGCTGGCCGAGCCCAGGCCGAGCTTCGCACCGCGCCCCCCTCTCGGCACCGCTCCCAAGCGGTCAGGCGACTCAGGCCGCGACGTCCATCGGCGCCCATCGCGATCAAGGCGCATTGACGCTGGATGGCTTCGTAGGAAAGCCCGCAGTGATGCATAGCAAGATCAGCCGGGACTTCGTCCGGGCTGCCCGCTCGAGGGCTTGCCCCAGGGCACGCTCGGCAGCCTGACTGCCATCGACGGGAACCCGAGTCCTTGGATTCTTTTCGATACCGCTGGAGAGGTATCCGCTTCACGGTGCGCGTACAGCGGCCCTCAGGGCAGCCAGCTCATCCAGCAGATCCAATGCCAGCGCCGCTCCAGGGCCGTTGACGCCGAGGTCGTTCATCAGGCGCAGGGCACGTCGTGCGCGTAGCAGGCTGGCCCCGCCGAATCGCCAGTGCGCCTGGGTATCACCCAAGGGCTCCAGGATCCCATCGTTCACCAACTGGGCCAGGGTCTCGGCACTGCAGGCGCAGGCACTGCACATCTCATCGGGGTCGAGCCAGAGGTCCACATCGACGACGACGAACACCTGGGTGTTCCGCGGTTGAGCAGCTGGAGGCGGACTAGGCATGGTGAGTCACTCCGTTGATGGCCTGTGGCCAGCTTGGGCGCAGGCGCGTTCCAGGTCCCGCCAGGCTTGTTCCACGGCCGGCGAGTCCACCCGCGGCATCCGCAGGATCACTTCCGCGTACAGGTCCCCCGGCGGGTCCCCCGGCAGTCCTCGGCCGGCCAGACGCAGCTTGTGACCGGGCTGGCTACCGCGTGGCACTTTCAGCGCCACCGGGCCTCCTGGCGTCGCCGTGGTGACCGTTGCGCCCAGGGCCACCTCCCAGGGGGCGAGAGGGAGGTCGAAGTGGACATCACGGCCGGCCAGGCGATAGCGCGGGTGCGGCTCGAGTTCGACCTCCAGATAGAGGTCCCCGGCAGGCGCTCCCTCGCCGCCTGGACCTCCCTGGCCTTTCAAGCGCAGCTGCTGGCCGGCTTGCACGCCCTTGGGGATGTGCACATCGACCCGTCGCTCTGTCATGAGCATCTGCCCCTCCGCGTTTCTGGCAGGCGAGCGAAGGGTCAGTACACGGTCCGCACCTTGGTACAAGTCCTCAAGCCTCACCCTGACTCTTGCGTGGTGGTCCTCACCACGCACTTGGCCAGAACGGTTGCCCCGCCGGCGGCCTGGCCCGGCCGCGCTGCCGAACAGCGCATCAAAGAAGTCGCTGTGCTCGGCAAAACTGCCGTCCTGATGGGCACCATGGAACTCGAAGTCCTCGTCCCAGGTCCGCTCGGCCCGGCCCGGCGCCCGCTGCTGCTGCCGGTCCCAGTCCTGCCCCACGGCATCGTAGGCGGCCCGCTTTTCGGCATCCTTCAGGACTTCGTAGGCCTCGCCAAGTTCCTTGAACCTGGCCTCGGCGTCCTGCACCTTGCTCACATCGGGGTGGTACTTGCGCGCCAGCTTCCTATAGGCGCGTTTGATCTCATCGGCAGTCGCCGTGCGGGCCACGCCGAGCGTGGCGTAGTAGTCCTTGTAGTCCATGGAACGGCTCCCGGTTCGCGGACTTGCTCCAACCCTAGTCCTCCAACCCGTGCATTCCCTTGCGGCGCATCAAGAGCGTGCCAGGCCAGCGCAGAGGTTTCCGTGCGCCGCCGCAATGCGGGCCCTGGGGCTGGTACAGACTGAAAGCATCTCCCAGTGGATCGACGGACGCCAGATCGACCTCGGGGCGATGACCACCTCGTCCCTTACGAATCTGCCGGATGCGCTTGACGCCCTTCCTGTCAGTTGCTCCGGCTTTTGCAGCAATTCCTGCAAACGGGCGAGGAAGCGGGCCCCGCATCCAGTCGCTCAACCGACGATCGGTCGATACGGTGGTTTGCAGCACATGCGGGGCCTCGCGAACCACCAGTTCCTTGGTCTCCTGCGCCAAGGCAATCGCCTCATGCAAGCCATGCTCGGCAGTCTCACGGCCATCCAGGAGAACCAAGGTTCGTACATACATAGTACATAGCGAAACCTCCAGGCATGTGCATTGCCCGACGCCTCCTGGCATGGGGTCGCAACACGATGAACTGAAGAATGCTCAGCCCTCGCCGAGGAGCGCGCCTGGCTTCGAAGGGCGCCAGGAAAGAGGCCATCACCGCGGCATGAGGGGTTCCAATGCAGCCTGTACGGCATCGCTGACGCTCTCAAGTGGCTCAAAGCTCATCGCCTCGCGCACCGAGGCAGGCACCTCACGCAGGTCCCTGAGGTTGCGCGCTGGCAGTAGCACTCGACGTATGCCGGCACGTTGGGCGGCCAACACCTTTTCCTTGATGCCCCCGACGGGGAGCACCAGGCCCCGAAGACTGATTTCCCCCGTCATCGCAAGATCCGGACGCACCGCCCGATCCCTGAACAGCGAGGCCAGTGCCACGAACATGGCGACGCCGGCGCTCGGGCCATCCTTGGGTACTGCGCCCTCGGGAACATGCACATGGACATCACAGTGCTCGAACTCGCCGGCGCCAATGCCCAGCGCAGCGCTTTGTGCCTTCACCAGCGTCAAGGCCGCCTGAGCACTCTCCTTCATCACGTCGCCGAGCTGGCCCGTCAGGATCAGCTTGCCGCTTCCATGCGTGCGCATGGCCTCAATGAAAAGGATGTCACCGCCAACCGGCGTCCAGGCCAGACCCGTTGCCACGCCTGGCAGGCCGGTGCGCAAGGCCACATCATGCTCGTAGCGGGCCGGGCCAAGTATGGCGTCAAGGTCCGCCACACCGATCACCACGCTGCCTTTGTCGCCTTCTGCCACCGCCAGCGCGGCGTGCCGCATGACCCGCCCGATCTCTCGCTCCAACTGGCGCACGCCGGCTTCGCGGGTGTAGTCCTCCACCAGGGACACCAGGGCCTGTACGGTCAGACTGCATTGCGAATCCGCCAGGCCGGCGGCGCTGCGCTGGCGAGGCATCAGGAAGGCTTGGGCGATCTGCAGCTTCTCGTCCGGCGTGTAGCCCGGCAGTTCGATGAGTTCCATCCGGTCCCGCACCGGCCCCGTGACGTAGTCGATCACGTTCGCCGTGCAAAGAAACATCACGCGCGACAGGTCGAAGGGAACGCCCAGGTAGTTGTCGCGAAAGCTACCGTTTTGCTCAGGGTCGAGGATCTCCAGCAGGGCGGCCGTCGGATCACCGTGCGAACTTGCGGACATCTTGTCCACCTCGTCGAGCATCATCACGCAATCGCGTGCGCCCGCCTTGCGCAGACCTTGGATGATGTGGCCAGGCAAGGCCCCGATATAGGTTCGTCTGTGGCCCCGCATCTCGGCCTCATCGTGCACGCCGCCGAGCGAGACCCGAACAAATGGCCGATCCACGGCTCGTGCAATGCTTTGGCCGAGCGATGTCTTGCCTACGCCCGGCGGTCCGGCCAGGCATAGGATTGGCGCGCGCCCCTGTGGATTGAGCTTCTTCACCGCCAGGTACTCGATGACCCGGCGCTTGACCTTGTCAAGGCCAAAGTGTTCGGCTTCCAGTACGGCGCGTGCGACCTGCAAATCAATGGCCAGGGGCTGAGGCTCGCGCCAGGGCAGCTCGATCATCCAGTCGATCCAGCTGCGCAAGGCCCCGCCTTCGCCGGAGGACTCCGCCAGGCGATGGAGCCGCTTGAGCTCCTTGCGGACCTGAGCCTCGGTCTCCGCAGGCATGGCCGCCTCGGTGATGGCCTTGTCCAGCTGCTCAAGCTCCTCGTCGAGCGCCCCGTCCTCCCCCAGCTCCTCCTGAATGGCGCGCATCTGTTCGCGCAGCAGGAAGTCTCGCTTGCGGTCGTCGATCTGCTCCTTGGTACGCTCCTCGATCTCGTGCGACAAGCGCAGGACTTCGATCCGATGGGTGACCAGACCCAGCAGCCGCTCCAGCCGGGCTTCGATCGCCAGCACTTCCAACAGCAGTTGTTTCTCGGCGGTGTCGATGTCGATCAGGTTGGCGACGATGTCGGCCAGCTGTGACGAGGAGCGGGTGGCCGTCAAGGCATGCGACAGTTCTGCGGGCACGCCAGGCAAGAGGGAGAGCAACTCCACGGCGCGCTCGCGCAGCTGAAGGCCCAGCGCCTCGGCCTCTGTGCTCAGCAGGCCGCTCTCGATCGGCCGCTCCACCCGGGCCGCCATGAAGGGATAGCCATCGACCAGTTCAATGATGCGGATCCGCTGCAGCCCCTGGCACAGCGCGTGCTGCAGCCCATCCTCGCTGCGGCTGGCCTGTGTCACGGATGCCAGGGTTCCTACATCATGCAGGCCGGCGCGGGCCGGTTCGTCCTCGCGGATGTCGCGCTGCAGCACGATGCCCAGGGGCACCTTGGCCTGCAGGGCATGCTCCAGGGCTGCGATCGACTTCTCCCGTCCGACACTGATGGGCAGCAAGACGTGAGGAAACAGCACGACATTGCGCATCGGCACGATGGCATAAACGTCGTCGGGCAGGCGCAGGGGGCTGCCGGGACTCTCGCTCATCGCCAGCTCTCAAGGCCGGATGGCCCGTTGCCAGGCCTCGGCCAGCTGTGGCGGGACGATCACCGGCATCTCGCTCCGGCTGGCCTCTAGCGTGCCCCCGGCGTCCATGGTGACGACTTCATGCTGGGCGGTGCTGGCAATGGACATGGTGGCTCCCGATGTGTTCCAGACAAGCCAATTTAGGTGTCTGCCTGCCATGGCCATTGCGATTGCGCAATCCGCGCGCGCCGGCCTGGTGGTGCCCAGGCCCTCAAGCACCGCCCTGCAGTGACCCAGATCACCACCGCACGGCACGGTGCCGGCATCATTCGAGCACGGGGTGCCCATGGCGGCGGGTGCCTCTCTTCTTCTACCGGCACGCCGAGATGGGCTCGCGCTGACCGCGTCCGCCCCGTTCAGCCCCGGGGAGTACGGCGATGAACATCCAGTTCAAGCATCGCGCGCAAGGCAGCACGCTTCTGGGCCAGCGGCTGCTCACCATGGACTTGGACATGCCGGTCGCCGTGGCACTGCCCCGTGGCGGCGTTCCGGTGGCGGCGGAAGTGGCGCGCGCACCGTCTGCCCCCTTGGACCCTCTGCTGGTGCGCAAGGTTGGGGCTCCCCAGCAGCCGGAGCTGGCCACCGCCGCCGTGGTGGATGGCCCGCAGCTGACGCTGAAGTTCGACGAGAAGACCCTGTCCTTGAGTGGCGCCACGCGAGACCATGTCCTTGCGCATCTGCCTCGCCATCTGGCGGAAATCGAACGGCACCGTCACCTCTACATGCCGGGATGGGTGCCAACGGACCTGCTTGCCCGTACGGTCATCTGGCGAGGAGGTCGTGGCGCTGATGCACCAGTTGCCCCGCTCCGCAGGCGTAGCGACGGGCTCGGCACGGCAGCCCCACCGCCGCGCAGTGATGCCTTAAGCAGATTCCGCCGAGTGCCAGCACCCAACAGTGGATTCACAGCTCTACTGCCCCATGACCGGGCGGAGGCATGCCGCTTGAATCTTGCTAAAGGTCAAGACAGCGACCTTCAAGCGTGCCATGCTCCCAAGCATGACCCCACCTCCTTCGTCAAGGCGGATTCGTGTGATTCTGGTCGATGATCATCGACTGATTCGCGAGGCGCTGCGTTGCTTGCTGGCCCGGGCGGAGGACATCCAGGTCGTCGGAGAAGCCGGTGAGGGTGAAGCGGCCGTCCAATCGGTACGCTACCTGAAACCTGATGTCGTGCTGCTGGACATCAGCCTGCCCGACCTGAACGGTGTGGAAGTGGCGACGCGGATCCTCGAGACGGGCGAGGATGCCCGCATCCTGGCCTTGTCAGGCCATTCGGACCGCCGGTTTGTGAGTGACATGCTGAAGGCCGGTGCAGCAGGCTACGTGACAAAGACGGCCGCCGGGGTCGATCTCATCTCTGCCATCCGGGCTGTCTCCGACGGCCGCACCTATCTCAGTGCTGATGCAGCGAGCGCGCTTGCTTCGGAAATCCGGGACGTCTCGGGGAAGCGCGGCGCCCGCCTTGGGCGCCGCGAGCGCGAGGTGCTGCGACTGCTAGCGCAAGGATTGCGCTCCATGGCCATCGCCGAGGCCTTGAACCTGTCCGTCGCGACAATCGAAGTCCATCGTCGCAACATCATGCGAAAGCTTGAACTGCACACCGTGGCTGAGCTGACCCGCTACGCCGTACGGGAGGGCATTGCTCCCCCCTGACAGCTCAACCCGCCTCGTCCAACTGCTACCGGTTTTGCAGTACTGAGCCTGCACAAAGCTGTGGATTTTTTCACAGCCAAAGAGCCTCTACATTCAGGCAGGCGTGCCGGGAGGACCGCAGAGGACCGGACGCAAGTTGCGAAGCAGCGGGCCGCCCCGGCAGGGGTAAGTGGCCAGATCGACAGGGAGTCGACTGAATGACCCATGACACCATCCTGAAACATGCGGCTTTGCTGCTCGGAAGCAGTGGCGACGCCGGCATGATCACGGATCCGAACGGCACCATCCAATATGTGAACCCGGCCTTCGAATCGATCACGGGTTACGGTCAGGCATCGGCGCTGGGGCGCACACCGGCCATCCTCAAGTCCGGACAGCAGTCGGAGGCGTTCTATCGCAATCTATGGGACACGCTGCGTAAAGGGCAGGAGTTCCGGGGCATTCTGGTAAACCGGCGACGAGACGGCAGCCTGTACCACGAGGAAAAGACCATCCGGCCACTGTTCGACGCAGACGGCAGCGTCAGGCATTTCTTGTCATCGGGAAGTGACGTCAGCACGCGCATCGAAGCGATGGAAAGGCTCCGGTTTGACGCCACGCATGATTCCCTCACGGGATTGCCCAACCGGACGCTGTTCATGGACCGGCTGGAGCAGGCCCTGAGCCGCGCCACCCGCAGCGGCGAGGTGTTTGCTGTGGCCCTGTTGGACCTGAATGACTTCAAGTCCTTGAACGACGCCTTGGGCCATGATGCCGGCGACGCGGCGCTGAGAGCAAGCGCCCAGCGATTGAAGCGCTGCCTGCGCCAGACCGACACGGCAGCACGGCTTGGGGGCGATGAGTTCGCGCTACTGCTCCATGACGCCACCGACGTCGCCCGGGTGATGGCCGCCCTCATGGAGGTGTGCGCAGAACCATGGCGCTTCGATGGGGCACAGCGCCCGCCCCTGTCACTCAGCGTTGGCGTCGCCTGCTTCCCGGATGATGGAAAGAGCGCTTTCGAACTGATGCGCCGTGCCGATGAGGCAATGTATCGCGCAAAGCGTTCAGGCGGGGAGCGCAGCCGCTGGGCCCTGTCACGGACCGCGCTGCAGCCCGAAGTGGCTTCGGTGCCAGCACCTGGGCATGCCCAGTGTGGCCTTGCGCTGCTCGAGAGAGAGGTCGCGGTCCAGCGGCACCTGGTCAAGGCGGGCGACACGATCTACCGAGTCGGTGAAAGATTCCGGAATGTCCACGTGCTTCAGGTCGGCTTGTGCAAGCTGTATGGCCTGTCTGCCGACGGGAAGGAAGGGCTGGTCACCATGCTCTTCAAGGGAGACTGGCTGGGCTTGGACGGCCTCGCGGACGGCCGCTATCGCTGCAGCGCCATCGCGGCGGATGTCTGCGAGGTGCTGACCATCCGCTATGACGCCCTGCTGTGCGCCGGTGCCCGCAATCCGGCTCTGCTCACGCAGATGCTCGCCGCCTTTGCCCGGCAGGACTCCCGGGAGCGCGACACCGTGCTGAACATGCATGCGCTGCCGGCCGAAGGGCGCGTGGCAGCTTTCCTGTGCCGCTGGGCCGACGAGTTGCAGCAGCGAGGACTCCGCAATGACCAGATCATGCTGCCCACCACACGGGCGGAGATAGGTGGGCATGTGGGTCTGCGCCTGGAGTCTGTCAGCCGCGCCATGACCAGCCTGGAACGTGAACAGCTGATCCGCTTCAACTCCCGCAGCCGGCGCGACATCGAGATCCCCAATCTCCTGGCCTTGCGTGACTATGTGAACCGCTTTTCCGAGCGGAATTGATGCGGTGGTGCTCAATCCAGCGAATGGGTGGCGACGGTCCCACGGAGGGTGCAACAGCACCTTGCGCTGACGCAAGGCCGGCCGAGCCGCTCATGCCACGCTGCATGCGAGTGACGACATCAAACAAGGGGGGCAGCACCCTGCGCGTCGAAGACTTATGCCCCCAATTTGGGTCGTGACATGCAGGGATGCGACCCGTGTGGCCGAGCCCCCGCGAATCGAATCAAGCGAGGCCAGCACCTGGGCGCCATGATCCTCGTCCAACCGCAGGAGGGGAGGGGAGGAGAGAGAACGAATCCGTTGACAAGGCAAGCCATGGCCGATCCCCTGATGGACACCTCTCGCACAGCCCTGCAGCAGACTGCCCGCGCGCGCTTGACGCAGACCTGAGCGCGGTTCCTGGCTGCGAGTGAGGCCGCCAGGCCGCCCTTAGGCCATCCCGCCGCAGTCAGTCCCTAGTGCGGACTGTCAAGCAGGCCATGCGGATCACAAGCACTGAGTCGATCCCCCGCTTGACGCGGCGCCAACTGCTGGCTGGAGGCGCCGCCTTGGCACTTGCAGCCTCAGCTGGGGCTAAGACCGGACCGGCCACCGCGCTGACGGCGTCTCGCTTGGGGTACTTGGGTTCGGTCACGCCCTCCTGGCGCAAGCACTGTCGAACGGTGTTCCGGGACAACCCGGTTCGCCGACACACCTCGCAGATGGACAACCCATTTCGCCGGTGCATTCGTCTGATCTTGGCCAACATGCCCACGCTGATCACTCCGGCTTCCCCTGCTCAATCCTTGAGCAGGTCAGTGTGTTTGCGTGGGGCAGTTCTGCGCGAGCGTCAACAATCAAACGGACTTGTCGTCATGGAATTGCAGTCGGCTGCAAATTGAGGCCCTCCGCGCCATTCGTTGCGGCGGCGCAGAGATTGATGCGTGTCAATGTGGCCACGAGGCGACCGGCGCAACATCGGCTCAGAGCTAAGAGGCTCGCTGGAGCATGCACTCCATGATCGCCACGATTCAAAGGACAACCAAGCGACGGCTTGCAGCCGTGATGCTGTTCGTCTGGCTGTTCGCGCTGGTCTCCGGCATGGCCAACGCTTGCGCCTTAGGCGACAGCAGTGCCGCTTTGGCGCTCGGTCAACCTGTTTCACCTCATCACGACGATCCCACGCCGCTCCATGGGCATCACGATCATGGCGATGACGAGAGCGCCGTCGAGTCGAACGCACCCGAACCGCAGGATCACGATGCGGCCTGCCAGAAGTTCTGCGATGACGAACGCGCCACCGTCAGCTTCATTGCCAAGAATCTGGGCTCGCCCGGCAGTCTGCTACCGGTGCTGGTCCAGTTCACTACCTTGGCCTGGACGCCTGAAGTAGTGAAGATCGCGGAAGCCTTGCCCGCAGATGTGCCTCGCTGCGTGACAGGGCCACCAATCCCGATCCGTCTGCTCAGGCTGACCATCTAGCCCTCCGTCACCACGCCTCCAGCATTCGTCGGGAGGCGTCGAAACCGCACGGCATGACGCGCGTGCTGGTGGCGGGGCAGCATGCGTGCCTTCAACTTGGACCCCAGTCGGCCTTCCTCGCCGCAACCTTTCGGAGAGCACCATGAACAAGATTGCAATGATCGCTCCTGCGCTGCTGCTGGCTGCAGGTCTCGCCGTCGCTCAGAAGCCTGCGACCGCGAATGAACAGGACCACCAAGCGCACCATCCCGAGGGCAGGGCTTTGGCTGCAGCGCAGCCGGCCACCAAGCCGGCGCCCAAGGCTGTCGCAGCAACGGCCCAGGACATGGCCATGGCCATGGCCATGGCCACAACGATAAAGGCCATGCAGGACACGCATCAGAAGATGATGGACGCCAAGACGCCAGAGGAGCGTCAGGCACTGATGGCCGAGCGCATGAAGGCGATGCAGGACGGCATGGGGATGATGAAGCAGTTGTCCGGCAGGGGCGCAGGCGCTGGCATGAAGGGAATGCCAGCGGACCCGAAGGCCCGCATGGAGGCCATGGAGCAGCGCATGGACATGATGCAGATGATGATGGAAATGATGATGGAGTGCATGCCTGCAGGTCCGGCCTCGACGGCCAAGTGACGGGAGGGCAGCCGTCATGGAACACAACCATAAGCGGACGCCGTTCTGGCGCTCCCGTTTCGGTTTGGGCTGGCTCGTGCTGGCCGGTGTGGCCGGCTGGTTCCTCTGGGAGGAGCATCGAGCCCACCTGCTGGGCGTCTTGCCCTATCTCGTTTTCCTGGCCTGCCCGCTGATGCATGTCTTCATGCACGGCGGCCATCACCATGGAGGTGGCCACCACCAGCATGGCGACGATCGCGATGAAAGGAAAGCGCCATGAACCACGACGCTCCCGCCTATGGCTTGTGGTCCCTGGTGATCCTCAACTCGGCCGTCTTTGTGATGTTCGCGTTCAGCTTCTTCAAACCAAAGACGGCTCGGGACTGGCGCAGCTTCAGCGCCTTCTCAGCCTTCGTCGTCGCGCTGTTTGTCGAGATGTATGGCTTCCCTTTGACCATCTATCTGCTGTCGGGTTGGCTGCAGACGCGCTACCCGGGGCTGGACCTGCTATCCCACAACTCAGGTCATCTTTGGTCAATGCTGTTGGGTGAAAAAGGCGACCCGCACTTTGGTGCCCTGCACATCGCCAGCTACCTCCTCCTGGGCGGGGGGTTCTGGCTGCTGTCCGAGGCTTGGCATGTGCTCTATCACGCACAACGCCGTCACACGCTGGCAACCGTGGGGCCCTATGCCCGGATTCGACATCCTCAGTACGTGGCCTTTGTACTGATTCTGCTGGGCTTCCTGGCCCAGTGGCCCACGCTTCTGACGCTGCTGATGTTCCCGGTCCTTTTGGTGATGTACACACGCCTGGCCGTCATCGAAGAGCAGGAGCTGAATCAGCAGTTCGGCAACGAGTACCGCCGCTGGGCTGCACAGACGCCCCGCTTCATCCCACGCGGGTCAGGCAGCATCGCACCACCGAATCCGGAGGGCTGATCCGGCCCACCCAGGCCAGGCCGGCATGAAGTCGGCGTTGCCAGGCATTGACCGAGGCCCAGTCCACGAGAGCCGCATGAAGCATGAACACGATATGAAATCGGACGCCGCCGCTCCTGATGCGGTGTACCACAACCAGGCGCGACAGAGCCAGGGCTCGGTGGTGATGCCAGCTCCTGCCAAGGCAGGACCCGCATTGCCGACGTCGGTCAAGCCTGAAGCACCCACTTCAACCGACGCGACCATCTACACCTGTCCCATGCATCCGGAAGTACGGCAGGACCATCCCGGCAACTGCCCGAAATGCGGCATGACGCTTGAGCCGCTCCTGCCCGAGTTGAAAGAGGAAGAAAACCCAGAGCTGCAGGACTTCCAGCGTCGGTTCTGGTGGACGCTGCCACTGACGGTGGTGGTCACCTTGCTCGCCATGGTGGGACATCGACTGCAGTTGTTCGAGATGGCCACGCAGAGCTGGGTGGAGATGGTCTTGACTTTGCCCGTGGCGCTTTGGGCCGGCTGGCCGTTCTTTGTCCGCGGAGTCCAGTCGGTGGTGAACCGCAGTCCGAACATGTGGACCCTGATTGGCCTGGGCACCGGGGCTGCCTTTGCGTACAGCGTCGTTGCGACGGTGTCACCGCAAGTGTTCCCCGCCTCCTTCCAGGCCATGGGACGTGTCGCGGTCTACTTCGAAGCCGCGGTCGTCATCATCTCGCTGACCTTGCTGGGTCAAATCCTTGAGCTGAAGGCCCGCTCTCAGACCTCGGCGGCCATCAAATCGCTGCTGGGTCTGGCGCCCAAGACTGCTCGGCGCATTGATGAGCATGGCGTCGAGATTGACGTTCCCCTGACCCATGTGCATGTGGGGGACCTGCTTCGTGTGCGCCCTGGGGAGAAGGTACCTGTCGATGGAGTGGTCGTTGAAGGCCGAAGTGCTGTTGACGAAGCCATGCTGACCGGTGAGCCTGTGCCGGTGGTCAAGGGCCCAGGCGACAAGGTGATCGGGGCCACCATGAATACCAATGGCGCCTTGGTCATGCGCTCCGAACGTGTGGGTTCCTCCACCATGTTGGCGCAGATCGTGCAACTGGTGGCGCAGGCCCAGCGCTCGCGAGCGCCGATGCAACGCATGGCGGACCACGTCGCAGGGTACTTCGTCCTTGCGGTTGTTGGCATAGCCGTGCTGACACTGCTGGTTTGGGGCCTGTTTGGCCCGGAGCCCAGTTGGGTCTACGGATTGGTCAATGCTGTCGCTGTCTTGATCATCGCCTGCCCTTGTGCGCTGGGACTTGCCACGCCCATGTCGATCATGGTGGCCACCGGGCGCGGGGCGACCAGCGGCGTGCTGTTCCGTGATGCGGCCGCCATCGAGAACCTGCGAAAGATCGATGCGCTCATCATCGACAAGACCGGAACACTGACGGAAGGGCGCCCCGCATTCGATCGGCTCGTCGCCGCCCCAGGCGTCCAGGAGTCCGACGTACTGCGCCTGGCGGCAAGTCTTGACCAGGGCAGCGAGCATCCGCTGGCCGAAGCCATCGTCAAGGAAGCTCGCTCGCGCGGCCTGCCCCTGTCCAAGCCGGAGAGTTTCGAATCTGGCACCGGCATCGGCGTGCGTGGCGTGGTTGAGGGCCGCCAACTGGCGTTGGGCAATACGGCGCTGATGGAGCAGTCTGGTGTCGAAGTGAAGGCTCTGCTTCCCGCTGCAGAAGCGCTTAGGGCGGAAGGAGCCAGCGTCATGCATCTCGCGGCAGATGGGAAGCTGATGGGGCTGCTGGCGGTCTCGGACCCGATCAAGCCCAGCACGCCTGAGGCACTGACAGCACTGCGAGAATCCGGCATCCTCATGGTCATGGCGACGGGGGACGGTCTCACAACCGCCAAGGCTGTCGGTGCACGGCTGGGCTTTGATGTGGTCCACGGCGAGGTCCAGCCTGCAGACAAGCTGGCCCTAGTGCAGAGCCTTCAGGATCAGGGCCGCGTGGTGGCCATGGCGGGTGACGGCATCAATGATGCACCGGCCCTGGCCAAGGCCGATGTGGGTATCGCGATGGGGACCGGGACCGACGTTGCTATGAATAGCGCACAGGTCACGCTGGTCAAAGGTGACCTGCGCGGCATCTCGACGGCAAGAGCCCTGTCCGAGGCGACTGTGGGCAACATGAAGCAGAACCTCATGTTCGCCTTTGTGTACAACGCATTGGGAATCCCCATCGCTTCGGGCTTGCTCTATCCGTTCACAGGATGGCTGTTGTCGCCCATGATGGCCGCCCTGGCCATGAGCCTCAGCTCGGCCTCCGTCATCACCAACGCCTTGCGGCTGCGCCGCGGGTGACGGACTTGTCCTGCGACGAGCACCACCAGGCAACGACGGTGCTGTCCGCACCGGTCAAGCCCGTGTTCGCCTTCCTGGATAATCCATTGCGTCTGGTCCAAGCCGACACTGATCATGGGCCATGCCACGATGCGGACTGAACTGGATGCAGCTGGCGGCCGGGCACTGGGAAGCGCAATGCGGCTTCGGGGCCTACTCGAGCGTTGGTTCGGAGCAGCCTATGCCCGCGGGTGTATCGACCACATGATTCAGGACACCGCCAGGCACCTTGAGCAGCCCCTTGCGGCATTGATCCTGCTGACCTCTGTTGCTGGAGTGAAACGATGGAACGACCCATTCACAGATTCTCGGACCTGTTCAAGCAACTTGGACTGCAAGCCGACGACGCTGGGATCGCGAGCTTCCTGACCCTGCATGCACCACTGCCTGGTGGCGTGGCCCTCGAGGATGCCCCCTTTTGGACCGTCGCGCAGGCCACACTGCTGCGCGAGGAGATCCTTCGAGACGCTGACTGGGCCGAGGTGGTAGACCAACTCAACGAGGCACTGCGTGCCAAGAAATGACCTGATGAAACGCATCGTGCAGATGCATGGTCCTGGCCCTCGTGGGCATTGCAGCGATGAATACCGCAGTGGCCGATGTGGTCGATATTCGCTGGGACACAACGGGACGCTTCATGCATTCCCAGGCCATCACCGCGGGAAAGTTCGCGGAGGTCTGCGCCAAGGTGGACGGTGTCAAGTCCGCCAAAGGGCTGCTGGAAGCGGCACTGGGTCAGGACTACTGCTGGAGGTGGTCCAACAAATTCGGCGATACCGTGGATCTGGCGTTCTCTGTTCAGAAGCTGCCTTGAGACTTCTGGCCGCCAACTGCGCAACAGCCGTCGGGCAGCCGGCGCCCCGTGACCGGTCGATGCTGCAGCTCGATGCGCTCACTTGACACAGCGCAACTGGAGAGACGCCTCCCGAACTATCCTTGCAACCATGACCATCACTAGGCGTCTGCGCCGCTGGGTTTCCGCCAGCGTCCTGATGGCGATGCTCTTCATGCAGCTTGCCACGGCCGCCTACGCCTGCCCACAGCTGGAGAGGGCGCGCCAGCATGCGGCCGTGGTCATGATCGATTGCGATGGCATGCCTGGCTCGATGGATGACCAGCAGCCGCAACTCTGCAAAGCCCATTGCGACAAGGATGCCCAGAGCACCCCGCTGACAAGCGCTCCCGATCTACAGCCCAACCCCGCAGCAGTCACACTCATCTTCGGCATCGTGCAGCCGGTTCTACCGCTGTTGCCCGCGAGTGTCCGCGCTGGGAAGGCGCCGATTGCTCGTCGGTCTGCGGGTGAACCTCCGCTGTATCTCAGCCTCTTAGTCCTCAGGAATTGAGCTGATCGCATGCCGCGCGCCCTCATCGCGCGGACCCCTTGCTGCGATAGCTATCTTCCTTGAGGACTCCCATGTCTACATTCCACACCGGTCGCCCCCTGGGGCTGCCTGCTGCTTTCACACCGCGGCGCCTCAGCGCGTTGCTGAGCCTTTGCCTGAGCTTCATGCTGCCTGCTCAGGCCCTGACTTACGCCGAAGCGCGCCAGCTCGCCGAGCGCCAGAACCCCGGGCTTCGCGCTCAGCAATTTGCTCTGGAGGGCGCATCAGCGGCCCAGCCCGCGGCCGGCACTTTGCCTGACCCGCGCCTGTCGCTGGGCATCGAAAACTTACCTGCCAGCGGCACGGACCGGTGGAGTCTCTCTCGGGACTTCATGACCATGAAGCGCATCGCACTGATGCAGGAGGTCCCCAACCAGGCCAAGCGCACCGCTCGACTGGAGGGGGCCCAAGCCCGCACCGAGCGTGAGCGCGCCATGCTGCAGGTGCAGCGGCTGCAAGTGCGTCAGGCGCTGGACCTGGCTTGGATCACGGCACAAAGCCTCGAGGACAAGCGGGCGCTTCTGCATGAACTGCAGGTGGAGAACCAGCGCCTGCAGGACACCCTGCCGGCTCGCATTGCCGGTGGTGCACCCGCAACGGACCTGCTGATGGCCCGCCAAGAGGCCCTGAGCCTGGCCGACCGCCAGGACGAACTTCAGCGCGATGCCGACAAAGTTCGGGCGACTCTGCGACGCCTGCTGGGACCGCAAGGCGATGAAGCGCTGGAGGGTGACATTCCCCTGCCGGATCTGCCCCCGGAGGATTTCAAGGCCCGGCTGACTCACCATGCAGCGCTTGCCGTCTATCCAGCCATGCTTGCCATGGCTCGGGCTGAGATCAACGAGGCCAATGCCGAGTCCAGGGGCGACTGGGCGTGGGAGGTGGCCTACAGTCGCCGCGGCGCGCAATGGGGAGACATGGTCTCCTTCCAGCTGAGCTTTGACCTTCCCTGGCAGAAGGGCAAGCGCCAGCACCCCATCGCAACGGCCAAGCAGCGCGATCTGGAGCGCATTGAAGCTGAGCGCGAGGAGGCCGAACGCCGCCATCGGCAAGAGCTTGAAGAGGAACTCGCGGAGCTGCAGTCGCTGGGTCGGCAAGTTGAGCGACTGGACGGCCATGCCCTGCCGCTGGCCCAGGACCGTGTCGCGCTGGCGCTCAGCAGCTACCAGGCTGGCCGAGCCGACTTGGCCGCCGTCCTTGGCGCGCGAGGCCAGGTGCTGGAGCAGCGCCTGCGCCGCATCGACCTGCAAGCCCAGCGCAGCGGCTTGCTGGCCCGTTTGCACAGCCTGATCGCCGACTGAGCAAGGACGCCCCATGAACACCAGGAATCTCATTGCAGGACTCACATTGCTTGCCGCAGGAATTGCCGCAGGCTGGGGCCTTTCGAACTGGCGCTCCAACGCAGCCAGCCACGACAGCGCATCTCCCGAGCGTGTTGGACCGGCGGCGAAGGGCGAGCGCAAGGTGCTGTACTGGTACGACCCGATGAGTCCGACGCAACGCTTCGACAAGCCGGGCAAGTCGCCCTTCATGGACATGCAGCTGCAGCCCAAGTATGCCGACGAGTCAACTGAGCAGACGCCAGGCTTGAACGTGTCAGCGCAGGCTGTCCAGTCCCTGGGCCTGAGGGTAGCCGCAGTACAGGAACGCCCCATCGCCGCTCGGGTTGATGCTGTCGGGACGGTCCAGCTCAATGAGCGTGAGGTGAGCATCGTGCAGGCCCGCGCCGGCGGTTTTGTCGAGCGCGTCTATGCACGTGCTCCGGGCGATGTGATTGCCGCCGGAGCGCCGCTGGTCGATCTCCTGCTACCTGAGTGGGTGGCTGCGCAGCATGAGTACCTGGCCGTCAAGGCGCTGGGTGACGCCGCGCTGACGCAGGCGGCTCGGCAGCGCCTTCTTTTGCTGGGCATGAGCGAGGTGCTGGTGGCGCGTCTAGACCAGACCCGCGAACCCAACGCCCGCATCACCGTCACCGCCCCGCAAGGCGGCCTGATCGCCGAACTGATGGTCAGGCAAGGCATGACGGTCGGCGCTGGCATGAGCTTGGCCCGTATCAACGGCCTGAGCAGCGTATGGGTCGAGGTGGCCGTGCCCGAGTCTCAAGGCGGTCGAGTCGCGGTGGGCCAGAAGGCCGAGATGCGATTTGCCGCCTACGGCGCCGAAGTCTTCAAGGCCCGCGTGGTCAGCATCCTGCCGGAATCCAGCAAGGACACACGAACGCTGCGCGTGCGGATCGAGCTGCCCAATCCCGGACAGCGCTTCAAGGCTGGCATGTTCGCTCAAGTCAGCCTGCAAGGAGCGCCACAGACTCGCCTGCTGGTACCCAGCGAGGCCGTCATCCGGACGGGCAAGCGTGCCTTGGCCTATGTGGTTGATGGCCCGGGTCACTTCCATCCGGTCCGCGTCGAGGTGGGCGAAGAGATCGAGGATCAACTCGTGGTGCTCGGCGGACTGAGTGCAGGGCAACAGGTCGTGGCGTCAGCCCAGTTCCTGATCGATTCCGAAGCCAGTCTCAAGGGGGTCATACCCCCGATGGAGGCAGCCTCGGCCTCGCCGCAAGCGAGCTACAGCGCCCTCGGCACGATAGAAGAGATCAGCAAGGACGAGATCACCTTGTCTCACAGCGCGATCGAGGCCTTGAAATGGCCGGCGATGACTATGGGCTTCAAGCTCGACAAACCGGCCTTGGCGACGGGGCTGAAGGCCAGGCAGGCCGTGAAGTTCAGCTTTGCAAAACGCGGCGACGACTATGTTGTCGTGTCGATTGAGCCTGTCGCTCGTGCGGCTTCAGGAGCACAGCGATGATTGCCCAACTCATCCGCTGGTCGGTCGGCAACCGATTCCTGGTCCTGCTGAGCACCATGTTCCTGCTCGCCTGGGGTATCTGGGCGGTGCGCAGCACGCCCATCGATGCCTTGCCTGACCTGTCCGATGTGCAGGTCATCATCCGGACCAACTACCCGGGCCAGGCGCCGCAGATCGTCGAGAACCAGGTCACCTATCCTCTGGCCACGACCATGCTCGCCGTGCCTGGAGCCAGGACTGTGCGGGGCTTCTCCTTCTTCGGGGACTCCTTTGTCTACGTGCTCTTCGAGGACGGCACGGACCTGTATTGGGCCCGTTCCCGCGTGCTGGAGTATCTGAATCAGGTGCAGGGTCGGCTGCCGGCCTCCGCCAAGTCGGCCCTGGGTCCTGATGCAACGGGCGTCGGCTGGATCTTCCAGTACGCCTTGGTGGACCGGACAGGAAAGACAGACCTCGCCGGTCTGCGAGCGCTGCAGGACTGGTTCCTCAAGTTTGAGCTCAAGAGCCTGCCCAATGTGGCGGAGGTGGCGTCGGTGGGCGGCATGGTGAAGCAGTATCAAGTGGTCCTGGATCCAGCCAGGCTTGCGGCCTATGGCGTGACGCAGGCGCAGGTCCGGGAGGCCCTGATGTCGGCCAATCAGGAGACCAGCGGCTCCGTACTGGAAATGAGCGGCGCCGAATACATGGTGCGAGCCAGTGGCTACCTGAAATCGCTGGACGAATTCCGGGCCATCGCCCTGGCCACGCGCGGTGGCGTCCCGGTGCGCCTGGGCGACGTGGCGACGCTGCAGATCGGTCCCGAGATGCGCCGCGGCATTGCTGAGCTCGATGGGGAAGGGGAGGTGGCCGGCGGCGTTGTGATCCTGCGCTCTGGCAAGAACGCGCAGGAGACCATCGCTGCGGTCAAGACGAAGCTGGGCGAGCTGCAGGCCAGCCTGCCCAAGGGCGTGGAGATCGTCACCACCTACGACCGCAGCGCCCTGATCGAGCGCGCCATCGAGAACCTGACGCACAAGCTGGGCGAGGAATTTCTGGTCGTGGCCCTGGTCTGCGGGGTCTTCCTGTGGCATCTGCGCTCGGCATTGGTGGCCATCATCTCGCTGCCGCTGGGCGTGCTGGCGGCCTTCATCGTGATGCGATACCAGGGCATCAACGCCAACATGATGTCCCTGGGCGGTATCGCCATTGCCATCGGCGCCATGGTCGATGCTGCCGTGGTGATGATCGAAAACGCGCACAAGAAGCTGGAGGCCTGGCAGCATGCCAACCCTGACAGGACCTTGGTCGGAACTGAGCGCTGGAGCGTCATCACCGAGGCTGCCGAGGAGGTGGGCCCAGCCTTGTTCTTCTCGCTCCTGATCATCACCTTGTCATTCATCCCGGTCTTCACGCTGGAAGCGCAGGAAGGCCGGCTGTTCGGGCCGCTGGCCTTCACCAAGACCTATGCGATGGCGGCAGCTGCGGGGCTCTCGGTCACGCTGATCCCGGTGCTGATGGGCTACTGGATTCGCGGCCGTATCCCCGACGAGCAGAAGAACCCCATCACCCGGGCGCTGATTGCCGTGTACCGGCCAGCGCTGGAATGGGTACTGCGCAGGCCCAAGGCCACGCTGGCCATCGCCGTGGCTGCCCTGGCGACGACGATCTGGCCCTTGGCGCGACTGGGCGGCGAGTTCCTTCCCAGCCTGGATGAAGGGGACCTTCTATACATGCCTTCGGCGCTGCCAGGGCTCTCGGCGCAGCGGGCGACCGAGCTGCTGCAGCTGAGCAATCGCATGATCAAGACCGTGCCGGAAGTAGAACGCGTGTTCGGCAAGGCGGGGAGGGCGGAGACGGCCACCGACCCCGCCCCTCTGGAGATGTTCGAGACCACCGTCAAGCTCAAGCCGCGCGATCAATGGCGGCCAGACATGACGCCAGAGAAGCTCGTCGAGGCCCTGGACCAAGCCGTCAAAGTCCCCGGCTTGTCCAACATCTGGATCCCGCCCATTCGCAATCGCATCGATATGCTGGCCACGGGCATCAAGAGCCCCATTGGGGTAAAGGTGACGGGCAGCGACCTGAGGGTGATTGACCGTATCGCTTCCGAGGTGGAGCAGGTGGCCAAAAAAGTGCCCGGCGTCAGTTCGGCGCTGGCGGAGCGTCTCACCGGAGGACGCTATGTGGATATTGACATCGACCGCAATGCAGCGGCCCGCTATGGGCTCAGCATGGCCGATGTCCAGGCCATCGTCGCTGGCGCGATCGGTGGCGAGAACGTCGGCGAGACGGTTGAGGGCCTGGCCCGTTTCCCAATCAACTTGCGCTATCCGCGCGAGTGGCGAGACTCTCCCGAGAAGTTGCGCCAGTTGCCCATCCAGACAGCCATGGGCCAGCAGATCACCTTGGGCGCATTGTCCAGCGTGAAGATCAACGACGGCCCGCCCATGCTCAAGAGCGAGAACGCACGCCCCTCGGGCTGGGTCTATGTGGATGTGCGAGGACGCGATCTTGCGTCGGTCGCCAACGATCTTCGCCAGGAGGTGGGCAAGAAGATCAAGCTTGAGCCCGGGATCAGCATTGCCTACTCGGGGCAGTTCGAATACCTGGAACGTGCCAACGCCAAGCTCAAGGTGGTCGTGCCGGCCACGCTGTTGATCATCTTCGTGTTGCTGTACCTCACCTTCAAACGCCTGGACGAAGCGGCGCTGATCATGGCGACCATGCCATTCGCGCTCACCGGCGGCATCTGGTTCCTGTACCTGATGGGCTTCAACCTCTCGATTGCCACCGGTGTGGGCTTCATCGCTCTGGCAGGTGTTGCGGCTGAGTTCGGCGTGGTGATGCTGATCTATCTGCGCCATGCTCTGGAGGAACGACTTGGCCGTGGCGAAGCGCTGAGCGCCCATCTG
The DNA here is from genome assembly GCF_014174515.1 of Mitsuaria sp. WAJ17. Lineage (GTDB taxonomy): Bacteria > Pseudomonadota > Gammaproteobacteria > Burkholderiales > Burkholderiaceae_C > Roseateles_B. The sequence goes on along the minus strand of NZ_JACJUG010000030.1, from coordinate 9,593 downwards.
GTGCTTGACGCGATCCGCGAGGGTGCGGTGCTGCGGGTGCGGCCCAAGGCCATGACCGTGGCGGTGATCCTAGCCGGCTTGGTTCCCATCGTCTGGGGCAGCGGGACCGGGTCCGAAGTGATGAGCCGGATTGCGGCGCCCATGCTCGGTGGGATGGTGACAGCGCCTTTGCTGTCACTGTTCGCGGTTCCGGCAGCCTTCCTCTTGATCCGACGGGAGACCTCCGGGGACAGCTGAACGGACTGCTGCACAGAGCGGAGAGCTGCGCACAGATGTTGATTTACATAATGCACATTGTCGAGTTCTTTAGGAGGCGGCGGCAGGTGCTTTTGGGCTGGCTCAAGGACCGCACCAGCGGTCTTTTTTTTGACCTGGCCAAGCCGATATCCCTGCCATGCTAAATCGCCTTCCGAGCGATGTGCCGAGCTTCAGGGAGCTGGCAACTGACATTGGTTTGAAGACCTCCAACACGCGCGCGATTGCTCGGGCGCTGGGCGTGTCGGAGCGCACCGTTTGGACCTGGTGGGCATCAGATTCCCCCAAAACAGCCCGTCTTGCGCTGTGGTGGCTGTCGCGCGCTGGCCACAACATGTGGGATGTTGAGATGGCCAATCGGACCCAGCTGGCGGTGTCGACCAACCGGATCTTGTGGCAAACGCTCAAGTCCTACGACGCCGGCACCAGGTATCGCAGCAACCTGGCTTGCCGCTACGGCCAGGCGGCGTGCAACGACCTGCAGGCCTGCGAAGACCAGCTCGCCTAACCCGCCTGGCGCTGCACCCGTCACGCCAGGCAAGCTGTCATGCCGGCTGACTGTCGCGCCAGGCTAGACACCTCGAAACCAGCCCTGCAGCCCGGAAACACCCCCATCGATCCCCGTCCTTCGTGAGGGGCGTCGATGGGGGTGTTTTTATTCCGGGCAGCAGGCCCGGTTTCCTACGCACAGCAAGACACCCCCCTCCGCCCCCTACTCGGGGGAACTCCCCCCCGCCCCTAAGGGGAGCGAGGGAGCTTTCTTCTGAAGGTATTCCCATCCACCACACCCCAAGAGCCATGGCCATCGCCAAGAACTTCAGGAAGTACGCAGAGGCACTGCTGGTGCAGCTCGAGCTGCCCCTGCAAGGCTTCGCGAAGACCATCCAGAACATGCGCGGCGCCGTCCTGGCCGCCTATCGCCGCAGCCTGGATGCCGGCACCTGGAAGCGTTCACGCTTCATGCAGAAGCCCAAGAAGAAGCCCGCTCAATGGCGGGCTATCGATGTGCCGGGATGCTGGTTCTGGGGCCAGCTCGACCTGATCAAAGCGACCGAATTGCAGCCTTGAGCACGAAGGGTGCAGCGAACACCACCAGCACAACAAAGACGATGCGCGCCCAGGCGCGACGGCGCTGACGTCTGATCGCCTCACGCTCGACCTCAGCCAACGACACACGGAACGCTGCGCGCTCGACGTAGCCCTCATCCTTTCGGATCTTGTCTCGGTACCAGTCTCTGGAATCAATCCCCATAATCCAACGGAACAGAGCATACCGCCAGCAGCTCAGGCGGCCACCATGGGCCCAGATGCAGCCCTAGCAGGCGCTGAAGCCTCAGGAGCACGCACAGGGGCCGCGTGAGTGTCAGGCGGCACCAGGTGACCTTGGGTGACCGCGTAGCACAGCGCAGGCCGGTCCGAGACGATGCGCGGGGGCTGCTCCTGCGTCATGCAGTGGCACTCATCGTCCGCCTGCCAGCAGCCGGCCACGATATCAGGCCAGGTCTGGCGCTCAGCAACCACGCCAACGAATGCCGGACGCCCGCGAGGCACCACACGCTGGCCACCAGGCGGCGACGCAGGCCAAGCACCAGGCGCAACACCGGACGCAGGACCTACAGGTGCAGAAGCAGCAGCCGAAGGCGCACCGCCGCTCAACATGCGGTCCGCTCGCCTGGTCGCATTCCAGATCAAGAACGGAATCGCCAATACAGCGATGAGGAATGCCCAAATCTGCCACGGGATACCCCGGGCTTGCTTTGTGTGCAGCTCAGAACTCCGGTAAATCTCGAAGGTCTTCTTTGAATACTTCCAGACCTTTTTACTAAGCGCCTGGCTCACAGACTTGGGATTCGTGCACGCATCAAACTCATAAATCAACGCAGCACTGCGACCAAATAACCGACGCACATGCAAGTGCGGATTAATAAGAGCCCGGACATTTGCATGCAGTAAATTCCCGTGCTGAGTAATAAACACGAAATCCACCCCATAGTGCCGATGCTCTTCGAGGTTTGTAATATGGGGCGGCAGCGCCCTCCCCGCAGCCATCGGTTTAAAAACATGCTGAGCCTCGTCAATCACGATGACGTCACCAGGCCGACACCAAAGCCACCAGAGATCGGCACGCATTGGAGCGCCAGACACAGGAGGATCAGCGGGAAGACGCTGCACACCGATCCACTTTGCCACCACAGGGTCTTTGTACCAGGCGTCCCAATCACGAATGCGAGGAACCTCGATCAATTCATGATCCAGCAGCAGGTCTCGAATATTCCCGGCCACAAGCCGCCGCTTCACAACCTGGCCGGTGTCTGACACCAGGTCCACAAGCCAGCCTGGCACGAACACAGACAAGCAATAAAGCGTTTTTCCAGCCCCAGGCGTGCCAGTAATCAGCGCATTTGACATTACGAGCCCACACCAGCAATGCGAACAGCCGAAGTCAAACCCCAGTAGCTGACAGCGAACGACACACCACCAAGCACCAGGCCAAGAGCATCCCAAGCTCCAGCCAAGCCAGCAAGCTGAAGCATGGCGGGAGGCGCGGCAGCCAATTGCCCCATGAGCGCGGACTTAATGCCGGCGATCGAAGCGGCAATGCCAGCAATAGAAACCACCGACAACCCCAAACTCAGCAATACACGAGCAGTAACGGAACCAGCAATAGACAACAAACCCGCAAGCAGTGAGCCAGCCATTTATGACCTCACAGCAGAAATAACAATCATCAGCGCAGCCATGGCGCCAAGCGCCACAACAATAGGCCTCAACTGAGACGCTGCATCACAAGCCGGCGCATAGCTAATCATGAGCCCACGTGGACCTGGAATATCAGCGGGGCACCCAACAGGTAGGCCGACAAATTCCGCAGCAAATGAAACAGTCCTACTCGCCTTAGGCACCGGCTTAGCCTCGTCCTGGCCCAGCTCGGCACAACCCAGCCGATTGGGATTCAGCTCGCAAGGATCACGCTCCTTATCGGGTTTGGTCGCGGGATCTGAGGTAGAAGTGTCTGTATCAGAGCTAGTCCCAGTACCCGCAGCGGGTGGCTTCTGGGCCTCAGTATTTGCACCATCAACAGTGACAGGCTCTAGGCGAACGCAATTTGGACAATCGGAAGTTGGATTCGGACTAATGCGCCAACCATCGATACAAGATCCACTAGCAAAAGCGGTGCAGGGGTAAGGCTTGGCATTATCAACAGAAGCAACAAACCCTGTCTTAATGGCGGGACCAGTAACAGGCACCGGAACAGCCGACGCATTGAGCACCTGATCAGAATTTGGATCAAGCGCTGCTCCAGGCTTCACATCAGGCTGCGCCAACGGATGAGTATCTGCCACCCGATCAAAATCAGCCTCAGTCGCCGCCTCATCTGTGGAGTTCGAGCCTGGCTTGTCGTAGCCCCAAATTGACAGCTTGTTGACAGTGGGCGGGTAGTTAACACCAGACGGGGGAAAAAATGTAAGCGTACATTCCCAACGATACTTATTGCCATTGACCATAGCACAGCCACCATAAGACTTTGACCACCCTGGTGGCGGTGCAAGATGCGCATATACGGACTGAAACGCCTGCTGCGGCGTTGAAAACGTAGAGTTTGCAGGCAATGGATTACTCAGAGCAGGAGCGCCGAAGACTAGGTTTTTGAACTGCTCATTGCGGTTAATACACCAAAAATAGGCGCCGCCAGAATCTTGGCACTTTTTAATACCCTCATATGTCAACCAGCCCAATACCGCAGCTGCAGCAACATATGGGTTCCTAAAAATAGCCCGAGCGATAGCACGGCTCGCACCTGCACGCACCGAGAAACGACCAGGCAGAGACGCACCCGCTCTACCAGGTAAGGACAGCTCGCCGGGCGTGATAACTGACCCACCGGAAAAACCAGGCCGCCCGACACCTGGCGTATATGTCGGACCAGCTGGGGGCCATTCAACGCCAGGAAATACCACAGGCTGCGGAGGTACAAATGCCCAGGCCGGACCACTAACAGAGAACAGCCCAACCATCACGGCCAAGCAGAACAAAGACCAGGCCACACGCATCATCGACGCCCCCTGAATGTGAACCAGATAACGGCCACAACCAGGCCGAACGTAACAAGCGGCGGTAGGTAACTCATTGGATATCTCGATCGGAGGAGAACAAGCCCACAAGCTCTTTGCCAAGGAATACCACCAGCAAAGCGCCACAGAATGCCCCGGCATATGGTGCCCAATAGGCCCAGTCGTAAAACTCGCAGGCCGGCAAGCTCTGACCAGGCACGACCACCTCAGTCACCAGCCCGGCCCCATCGACAGACCGCCGCGTCCAAGTGAAGACAGCACCAGGCCCGGCAACGCCAGAAACACCGGAACAGCTCACCGAGGCGCCGGAACTGGTGAGAACCGAGTGCGAACCGCACCAGGCAGCAGCCGCAGCCGCGGGAGATTCGTAGCAAACGCCACCGAAAGATGCGGAGTCGGCCATAGCACCTCAGATGAAAAAGTGCCCGCTCTCGGGCGGGCACACAGGAAGTTAGGACGAGCGATCAGCGGCCAAACAGGCCCATGACCTTGCGACCGCCCCAGACAGCCACGGCCAGCGTCAGCATGGCAGCGAGGAAGGCCAGCATGTCGGCCTTGGCGTCATCAACGGGCTTGGTATCGACAGCCCAGGCAGGAGCCGAGAGAGCCAGGACGGCCAGGGAAGCGACGAGTTTGCGCATAGGTTTTCTCCAGGTGCGAGTAATGGCCATGACCCAGCGGCACCACGCTGGGGGCCGGGATTTCAAGCTGCGGCCGCAGCAGCGTTGCCCTTCGACGGCTTGGCAAGGTCCACGGGGCGAAGATCCACAACGACTTGCTGCACGGTCTTTCCGTTGCTCATCTCCTCTTCGGTCAGCTCGCACCAGAAGGGCACCGGCAGATGAACGATGCGACGCAGCAGCTTCTCGTCCACCTTGATGGCCGCGGTGCAGTGGCCTTTGATGACCCGGTTTTCACCATCGTTGCGACGGTCATCGAGTGCCACCTTTCGGTAGAGCTCCGAGGTGACGCCCTTCTTGCCGTCCATTTCCCAGGGCGCGAGCTTGATGCCCACAACCTCGACGGTGCGCTTGGTCAGATCCATGTGTTTCTCTCTTTCATGCTGCGAGCTGGTACCAAGAGGGTCTTTCAGCGCGGCGCAGCTCAACGACGCGGACCCTGGGTGTGAACGGCCTGACATTGCGGACCGCCAGGTCCAGGCCGTACTTGAGAAGCTCATTGCGATGGCGATACCAGGTGGCCTGGCTCAGCGTCTTGCGCGTGTCCATGCCGGCGAGGTAATCACGGGCGGTCGCGCGGAGATGACGCGGCAGTTCGTCCAGGTCATCAGTGGCCTTTTCGGCACGCGTGAGCACGGCGCTCTTGTCGTTGAACAGGTGCACCAGCTGCTGCATGGCAAACCCCCTTTCGTAGTCGCCCAGGAATGCGGCACCCATGTCAGTCAGGGCTTTAGTTCTGACCGTGCCTTCGAACCTCACGAGGCCCACAGCCTCACAGTGCGCGGCGACGCGCTCATCAGCGCATTCATGCCGGCGGAGTTCCAAATGTTTGAGATAGGCTTTCCAGTACGACCTGGCGCCCTTCCCTCCGCCCCAGGCAACCGTCTCGCCCTGGCCAAGCACCCTGCCCTCATGCCGGCCGGCGTGCTGAGTGCCGAGGTACTGCATGACCGCATGAGCGTCATCCGCTGAACCGGCCTCGTAGTTGGCGGTCAGGTCGATGCGGCTAACGCGGGCGCCGGTCCAGGCATAGCGCACGTCCTTGCCCTTCTTCGCGGCGTATTCAATCCGCTGGCCAGCCGTGAAAGGCGGCAGGCCATAGTGGGCGAGTACCTCATTGGCACGGGCGATGCACTCAGCGAAGCCGAAGCCGAACAGGTTCTCAGCACGTCCAAAGCGAGACAGGTTGCCTGACAGCGTGACGCGCACACCGTCGCACTTCACCGAAATTGACGTCTCAAAGGAGCCTTGGTGCTGGACCGCGCGAACGGTCTTCCAGACCAACTCGCCCGCATCGTCACAGGCCATCACACAGCCGCTATCGACCACCGGCAGGCCCTTCTCTGGATGCTCCTGGCTGATCGTCAGCCAGTCCACGAAGAAGGGCGTTTCGCGATCCAAAGGCCAACTTTCGACCGCGCGGAAGGCCGGCTTTTTCTCACCGGTGAGAATTTCGGAACGTGTTACTAGGCCGTTCCGCTCCCCGGCAAGGGTTCTCCCGGGGGTGCGCGCGAGCGCGCCCCTCCCGGCAGACCCCTCACCGGGGAGTAGGTGGCCAAGCCTTGACGGCGGCACCAGCTCAAGGCTCATGCCTGCACCTCGCTGATGGGCTCGCAGGTGCATCCCAGGCCGGAGCAGAGGCGCACATTGCGGGACTCGACCCAGACCAGGCCGAAGAGCTGCGACTGGACCTGAAAGAACTCTCCCGAGTTCGTGAAGGTCTCATGCATCTTGGCGACGCAGCCGCAGGAAACGACGCCCTGCTTGCGAATCTGGACGCGCACGGGCTCGACCTGGCCAGCGAGGAACCGGCGGCATGCAGCCGCGGTGTAGGCCCTGTGCGTCAGGGGTGCTTTACCCGTCAAAGCAGCGGCCACCTCATTGGGCATACTCGCTAACTTCTCAATCACAGGGAGCCCCCAATGAAAACGATATTCATCGTGCTGGCCATTGCCGCTGTCGTGCTGCTGGCGCTTTTTGTCGAAGCAGCAAAGCGGCAAGGCAAAGGGCGAGCGCTAGGGCCGATCAAGGCCAAGAAGCCATTGACGCCGCGGGAGCAAGGAATGTTCTTCCGGCTGCAAGAGGCGTTTCCGGAGCACGTGGTACTGAGCCAAGTGGGTATGTCCGCGCTCTTGTCAGCCAAGGACACGAGCACGCGGAACACCTTCGATCGAAAGGTCGCGGACTTCGTGCTCTGCACAAAGGCCTTTGATGTGCTGGCGGTCATCGAGCTGGACGACGCCACCCACAAGGGCAAGGAGGGCAAAGACGCGAAGCGCGATGAGATGCTGCAACGCGCAGGCTTCAAGACGCTGCGATTCGCGCAAGTGCCAGACGCGCTGCCGCTTAGGCGTGCCGTCCTTGCTCCAGTAGCCGAAGCCAAGGCAGCGTAGGCAGCATGCGCCAGTGCGCCCTCCCCCTCCAGTGCTGATTCGACCTGTGCGCTTATCATCGCGTCCCGTACCCCTTCCGGGTGCGGACTATGTACCCCTTGGGGTTACGGAGGCAATGAAATGCTTATCGACCTGTTGGAGGGATTGACGCCCGATCAAAAGCGTGAACTCGAAGAACTCGGGATCACGCGACAGCGTCGCCACGACTGGAAAGTGGGCCCGAGAAAGCCCACCGCGGCGCAGTGTTTGGTGCTTGCGATGGTGACGAATTCAGACCCTAAGCCGCTCCTGCAATGGCTGGCAGAACAGGAGGCAAGCGAGGCGCAGCTCGCCTACTTTCGCAAGGTCAAAGAGACGGGATCTTGGGCCTTCTTGAGTGCAGTATTTGCAGTCGTTCTGGCAACACCTGAACCCGCTTTTGCGCAGTGTTCATCGGGTCAAACTCGCTTTGCCCCTCAGAACCAGGCAATGCACATTGTCGAATCTTCAGGAAGCGCTGGCAGGCCCTGTGCGCATGGCTCAAGGACCGCACCGGATCTTGTGGCAAACGCTCAAGTCCTACGACACCGGCACCAGATATCGCGACAACCTGGCCTGCCGCTACGGCCATGCGGCGTGCAACGACCTGCAGGCCTGCGAAGACCAACTGGCCTAGACCGAGGCCAGCAGGACCGGCCCGAGATGGGCCGAGCGCTTCGGATGGAGTGCTTACGGGGGCCTCGGCGGCGTCGCCGCCTGCTGAATCACCAACTGGCGCCCTGCCGTCGGGCGCTATAGATTAGCTTCGACTGGATTGAGACTCTCGGCTGCGCACAACCCGGCTCATCACCGGATGCCAATGTGTGCAGTCCAGTCATGCGCTTACTCTCCTGGCTCAGATCACCACCACTTGACCACGACCGTCGAAACGCAACGACCATGTTCAAGAGCACCTACACCCACTTGGCCTTAGCCGCCGAGAACCGCACAGTGCAAGCGCTGCGCCCCACTGCGATGGACCTTGAGCGCGGAACCCGTCTTATCCGCATCGGCAGCCGGTCTGGAGTCGATGATGACACCCTGGACCTCTTCTGCATGATGGACGCACAACGGAGCATCCCCTTTTCAGCCCAAATCGTCACAGAGGTCGGCTGGAAGCCTTTGCGGGAGTTCCGCGTGAGTGGATGGACCCCGCTCCCGCATCACGATCTCGGCATCCGCATCGTCGATGTGCGTGTCGACAACATCGGCGCTCACCCGAGCACCATCTGGAAGGGGATCCGCTCGAGGGTCAACTTCGAGGACCTCTGGGCCGTGGAGAGCGCTCCTCCGTTGACCGTGCTTACCGAGGCGGAACGCCGCCAGGTCTTCCTCGACATTCAGGAAGCCCTTCCCGTCTGGTGGTTCGACAACTACGTGAGCGTCGAACGCCCGGACCCCGCGGTCTGTCGTCATGTTTCGGCGGCGCAACCTGAATGGTCCGACGTTGCCGATTTGAGCGGCAACAGGGAGAGGGCCAGCGTGCTACTTATGCCGCCGCCGCTGTCGAACCAACCGTATCAGGAGGTAGAGGCGTGGCTAGCAGCCGTCGAGGGTAAGACCTTGACGATTGAAGAGATCATGGCCCGAGTCTTAGACTTTGAACGAGGCACTCTCTTCTATGACCACCTGCTGACCTGGGGGCTTAGTGACAACGCCCGCTTCTGGCAACTGCTGCGCGACTCCCACCGTGCGCATTACGTGGACCACTACGACGGCTTCGAGCGCTTCCTCGTCAGAATCCACGATCTCATGACTAGCCGCTTGGCGGGGCGGCGGGTGCTGCAGACCTATCCGAGCTGGCGCCGTCCGCGGGTGGGCGATACCTGACGCACTACTGGGGAGCGACAGAACGGCATACGAGAGCCGCGGCAGCGTTCTCACACGGCCCCGCTGCAAAGCCGTCCGCTGATACTTTGTTTTAGCCAGGTTGCACAACACCGCCTTGGCACGGACACTGACCGTCCAACTTCTGGGGGTCAGTTCAGTCGTTGATGGATACGAGCATCCTAGGCGCGGCTCAACGGATCAACATGACTTGCCAGGACGTACATGGACGCCCCCGTTTGCCAAGCTTCCAGTTCACTGCCGCACGAAGAAAAGATTGCACCCGTACATTCGGACTTCAGATGCGAGACGAGCTCGCTGTCCCTGATGGGTTCTGCTGGTCGGCG
>NZ_JACJUG010000002.1 GCF_014174515.1 Mitsuaria sp. WAJ17 | reverse complement strand
GAGCTCCGACCAACTGGCCACGCTGACCACCGCCCAGGTCACCGCACTGACCACGGCGCAGCTGCGCGCCCTGTCCAGCGACGACCTCAACGCCCTGGGCACGGACCAGTTCAAGGTCTTGACCAGCGCCCAGGTCGGCGCCCTGAGCTCCGACCAGATCAAGACCCTGCAGACCGAGGACTTCGCGTCCATCAACACCGCGGCCCTGCGTGGCATGAGCTCGGTCCAGGTCGGCGCGCTCACCACGGACGAGATCGTGGCCCTGACGACGGCCCAGGCTGCCGCGCTCACCAGCAGCCAGGTCGCCGGCCTCACCAGTGACCAGATCGCCAAGATCGAGACCGACGACCTGCGTGCGATCAACACCGGCACGCTCAAGGCCCTTGGCAGCGAACAGATCGCCGCCCTGACATCCGACCAGATCGTGACCCTGACCACGGCCCAGGTCGCCGCCCTGGCGACCGCGCCCGGCAACCAGTTCGGTGGTTTCTCCACCGACGAGATCAAGGCCCTGACCACCGCCCAGGCCGCGGCGCTCACCAGCGCACAGGTCAAGGGTCTGAGCACCGACCAGGTCGCGGCCTTCGAGACCGACGACCTGCGCGCCCTCAGCACCGCTGCCATCAAGGCCCTGGCCACCGAGCAGATCGCCGCGCTGGGCTCCGACCAGATCGGCGCGCTCACCACCGCCCAGGTCGCCGCCCTGACCACCGCACAGATCCGCGGCATGGGCAGCGACGACCTCAACGCCCTGGTATCCGACCAGATCAAGGTGCTGAGCTCGGCCCAGATCGCGGCCATCGGTACGGACCAGATCCGCACCATGACCACGGACGACTTCGGCAACATCAGCACGGCCGCGCTGAAGGGTCTGACCTCGGCGCAACTGAGTGCGCTGACCAGCGACCAGATCATCGGGCTGTCCACCGAACAGGCAGCGTCCCTGACCTCGGCGCAGATCGGCGGCCTGACCAGCGACCAGCTGATCAAGCTTGAGACCCAGGACCTGCGTGCCCTGAGCACCTCGGTGATCAAGGCGCTCGGCACCGACCAACTGGCTCAGCTGAGCTCCGACCAGTTGGGGGCACTGACCACGAGCCAGGCTCAGGCCCTGACTACCAGCCAGCTCAAGAGCCTCGCCAGCGACGACCTCAACGCCCTGGGCACCGACCAGTTCAAGGCCCTGAGCTCCAGCCAGGTGGCGGCCCTGACGAGCGACCAGATCAAGACGCTGCAGACCGAGGACTTCGCCGCCATCAACACGGCGGCCCTGCGTGGCATGAGTTCCGTCCAGATCGGCGCCCTGACCACCGATGAGATCGTGGCCCTGAGCACCGCCCAGGCTGCGGCCCTCACCAGCAGCCAGGTCACCGGCCTGACCAGCGACCAGATCGCCAAGATCGAGACCGACGACCTGCGTGCCCTCAGCACCGCCGCGATCAAGGCGCTCGGCAGCGAGCAGATCGCCGCGCTGAGCAGCGACCAGATCGTGGCCCTGACCTCGGCCCAGATCGCGGCCCTGGCCACCAGCCCGGGCAACCAGTTCGGCGGCTTCTCGACCGATGAGATCAAGGCCCTGACCACGGCCCAGGCCGCGGCGCTGACCAGTGCGCAGGTCAAGGGTCTCAGCACCGATCAGGTCGCAGCGTTGGAAACCGACGACCTGCGCGCGATCAGCACCTCGGCGATCAAGGCCCTCGGTACCGAGCAGATCGCCGCCCTCGGCTCCGACCAGATCGGGGCCCTGACCACCGCCCAGGTGGCCGCACTCACCAGCGCACAGATCAAGGGCATGGTCAGCGACGACCTGAACGCGCTGGGCACCGACCAGTTCGCCGTGCTGAGCTCCGCACAGGTCTCGGCGCTGGGGACCGACCAACTCCGTGCCCTGCAGACCGAGGACTTCGCGGCGCTCAACACCGCAGCGCTGCGCAGCTTGAGCTCGGCGCAGATCGCCGCGCTGACCACGGACGAGGTCGTGGCACTGACCACGGCCCAGGCTGCGGCCATCACCAGCAGCCAGATCGTGGGCTTCAGCAGTGATCAGCTGGCCAAGATGCAGTCGGACGACCTGCGCGCGATCAGCACGGCAGCCCTGCGCGCCATCAGCACGGACGTGCTGGGCACGCTCGGCTCCGACCAGTTCGCCGCCATGACCACGGCCCAGGTCAACGCGCTGACCAGTGCGCAGATCCGTGGCCTGGGCAGCGAAGACCTGGTGGCCTTCACGACCGACCAGTACGCGGCCATGAGCTCGAGTCAGATCGCCGCCATGGGCACAGACCAGTTCATGAAGCTGGCCACCGACGACCTGCAGGCCATCAGCAGCGCCGGCATCCGCGGCATCAGCAGCGTCCAGCTGGGCGCCATGGGTACGGACCAGTTGGTGGCACTGACCACGGCGCAGTACAGCGGCCTGACGTCCACGCAGATCGCCGGCCTGCACTCCGACCAGATCGCAGCACTGGCCACGGATGACCTGCGCGCCCTCAGCACCTCGGCCCTGCGCAACTTCAGCACCGACCAGTTCGTGGCATTGACCTCCGACCAGGTGGCCGCACTGACGGTGACCCAGGTGGCGGCGCTGAGTTCGGCCCAGATCAACGCGATGGGCTCGGACGACTTCAACGCCATGGGCACCGCCCAGATGGCAGCGCTGACCTCGGTCCAGGTGCCCGGCATCAGCGTGGGCATGATCGCGGCGATGCAGACGGACGACCTTCGCGCCCTGAACGCCTTCGCCGTGCGGGCCCTGAGCAGCGACCAGCTGAACGCCCTGACCAGCGACCAAGTGCCTACGCTGGGCGTGGTGCAGGTGGCCGCGCTGACGACGACGCAGATCCAGAAGTGGGAGACCGCCGACATCCAGGCCCTGGGCTCCGATCAGGTGGCCTCGCTCAGTGCTACCCAGGTCGCGGCGATGACTTCGGACCAGGTCGTGACCTTCTCGTCCGAGGACATCCGCGCCCTGAGCAGTGCTGCCTTCCGCGCCCTGCAGTCGGACGATCTGCAGGCCTTCAGCTCCGACCAGATCGATGCCTTCACCAGCACGCAGATCGGCCTGCTGACCTCGGCGCAGGTCAAGGGCATCGACAGCGCGGACATGGCGGCCTTCAGCAGCGACGATATCAAGCTGCTGTCGACCTCCGCCCTGCGTGCGCTGTCGACCGAGCAGTTCGGGGCCCTGGGCACCGAGCACATCGCTGCGCTGAGCACGGCGCAGGTGCTGTCGCTGACCACGGCCCAGATCGGCACCTTCAGCAGCGATGACATCAACGCGCTGAGCACGACGCAGATCGCGGCCTTCAGCTCGGCGCAGATCCAAACACTGGTAACGGAACAGTTCGCGCAGTTCGCCAGCGATGACATCAAGGCGCTGACCACCTCGCAGATCGCCGGGTTGACGACGGAGCAGATCCGTAGCCTGACGACGGAGCAGATCCTCGGCATGGAGTCCGAGGACATCGCCAAGCTGAACATGACCCAGTTCGCCGCGCTGACCACGGAAGTGATCCACGCGATGACGGGCGCCCAGCTGGATGCCCTGTGGCTGACCTCGCCCATCGTGCTGGACCTGGACGGCAACGGTGTCTCGACGACCGCAGCCGCCCAGGGCGTCAGCTTCGACTTGAACGGCACGGGCAATGCCCAGAAGTGGGGTTGGGTGGGCGGCAACGACGGCCTGCTGGTCATGGACCGCAACGGCGATGGCCAGATCAATGACGGCAAGGAACTGTTCGGCAGCGGCACCTTGCTGGCGGACGGCAGCCGCGCCGCCAACGGCTACCAGGCCATGGCCACGCTGGACAGCAACCTCGACGGCGCGCTGAACGCCACGGATGCCCAGTTCGGCCAGCTCAAGGTCTGGGTGGATGCCAACCACGACGGCAAGACCGACGCGGGCGAGCTGAAGTCCCTCACCGACCTGGGCATCACCTCGCTGGACCTGCATGCGCAGACCGGTACGGAAGTGAACAACGGCAACCTGGTGGGTCTGGTCTCCGGCTACACGACCAGCGACGGCAAGACCCATGACATGGCGGATGTCTGGTTCGCCAAGGACATGGGCCAGGCCGACGGCAATGGAACCGGCATGGGCGACGCCCAGGTGGCGGCCCACGACGCGGGCAAGACCGGCGGCGAGCCCAAGTTGAGCCTGGGCGATGTCCTGGCCGGACCGGCGGGCCATCTGCTGGGCGAGGGTGTCACCCAGCCGGGCAGCCACGGCGTGCTGCACCACCAGTTGGTGCCGATGCGCAAGACGCCTGGCGAGGATGATGAGCTGAACCGCATCACGCCGCTGATCTGAGGCTGAGGTCCTCAGCGAAAGCCGCCCCCGCCACCAGCCGGGGCGGCTTTTTCATGGGCTGTGCCGGCCGGCGGCAGAACGCGGAGCCAGGCATCAGGGTTAGTCTTGATGCCCATCAAGACCCACCTGGACCGAGCATGGCAGCATGAACATCCTGATGCCCAACAAGTACACCGAGAAAGCCCTGCAGGAGTCGCGCCGCTTCGGCGTCAAGCCCGTGCCGCCGCTGCGCCCCTTGGGCTGGCTGGCCCGCGGCTGGGCGGACATGACGCGCTGCCCCGGCCCCTCGCTGCTGCATGGCGTGGTGCTGGCCCTGCTCGGCGCGCTGATCTTCCTGCTCGGGCGCGATCGCTTCTGGCTGCTGGCCGGAGCCTTCAGCGGCTTCCTGCTGGTGGCTCCCATCCTGGCCACCGGGCTGTATGCCATCAGCCGCGAGATCGAGGCCAACCGCCACCCTGGCCTGCACACCGTGCTGAATGCCTGGAAGCCGCGCGATGGGCGACTGGTGCTCTTCGGCGTGCTGCTGGCCTTTGCAGGCACAGGCTGGGTGATGACCTCGGCCTCGCTGATCACCGGCTTTGCCGGCGTGCCCATCCTGAAGCCGCTGGACTTCCTGCGCCATGTGGTGCTCAACGAGCAGAGCCATCTCTTCGAGATCTGGCTGGCGCTGGGCGCCCTGCTGGCCGCCCCGGTCTTCGCCTCCACCGTGATCGCCGTGCCCTTGCTGCTGGACCGCCAGATCGGCGTGCTGGGCGCCGTGTTCACCAGCTGGCGCGTGGTCATGGAGTACCCGGCACCGGTGGCGCTGTGGGCCGTGCTCGTCATGAGCCTCACACTGCTGGGCATGACCACGCTGATGCTGGGCTTCGTCGTCGTGCTGCCCTGGCTGGGGCATGCCAGTTGGCATGCCTATCGCGACCTCGTCGATACCTCGGGCCTGACCCGCAACGACTAGAAGAGATGTTTGGCTATACCGAGGAACAGATCGCCCAGTTCGGGCTCAGCGTGGGCGTCACGGCCTTCATGCTGTATATGGTCTTCATCATCCTGCAGCTGGCCCGCGAGTCCAAGGCGGGCAAGTTCGGCACCTTCATCCTGCTGCTGGGCCTGGGCTTCGGATTGGTGGGCTTTGCAGCCAAGGGCCTGATCAAGTTCTTCCTGGCCGGAGTGGGCGAATGAGGGCCATATGGGCGTGATCAGCACCAAGAGTTTCCGGCACACGCTGTTCGAGGACGCGCAGGCCCTTCTCACGGGCACGCTCTTCGTGGCCCTGGGCGTGGCCCTGTTCAAGCAGGTGGGCATGCTGACCGGCGGTACCGTGGGCATCGCCTTCTTGCTGCACTACGCCAGCGGCTGGCCCTTCGGCCTGCTGTTCTTCTGCATCAACCTGCCCTTCTATTGGCTGGCCTACCGGCGCATGGGCCTGGCCTTCACACTCAAGACCGTGGCGGCGGTGACGCTGATGTCCACGCTGTCCGAGGCCTTGCCACGCCTGGTGCAGTTCTCGCAGATCAACACATGGTTCGCAGCCATCGCCGGCGGGCTGATGATTGGCGCGGGCATGCTGATCCTGTTCCGTCATCGGGCGAGCCTGGGCGGCCTCAACATCCTGGTGCTCTACCTCCAGGACAGCCGCGGTTGGCGCGCCGGCTACATGCAGGCCGCGCTGGATGCGAGCATCCTGCTGGGCTCGATGGCCGTGGTCAGCCCCGAGCGCATCGGCTATTCGCTGCTGGGCATGGCGGCGATGAACGCCGCCCTGGCCATCAACCACCGGCCCGGGCGCTACATGGCCGTGTGAACGGCGGAGCAGGTGGCATGCGCCGGCCCGCCTGCAGGACGCCTCGACCGTCCTCTCCACCGCAACGGTAAGCGCTGCAGCAAGCCTGGCGGCAAATTCTGCATGGGCAGCACGGCCCGAGATGCAAGGCCACGCCAGCCGCATCCGCACTTGCGCGGGCATTGCCGCATTGCCGTTCGGGCACATCACTTGCCATCGCACTGCCGCGTGTCCGGCCCAGCTTCCTGGGGGGTGCGCACGGCCGTCATCAAGCCTTACTCAGGCACTTCAGGAGCGAGGGGGCCAACGCTTTGGCCGATGCATGTCCCGAGGCTGGCGCGGGGCAATGAATCGATCTCCAACGCCGGCATGGGTCGAGACACCCATCACGCGGGGCCTGTGCAGGCGTGCGCCAGCAGCATTTCATCCTGCCTCAGGCCGACGCACGGCTGAGCGGCATCCGGGCGGCGAGGCACTGCTGGCCACCCTTGCACGGCGCTGTGTACGGAAGGCCTGGAGGCCTCGCAGATCAACCAAAGAAGGTCACACCACCATGAACCAACTCGCCCCCCTGCTACACCTCAGGCGCGCCGCCTCAAGGCTCCCCGGGAGCCGCAGAGCGCTCCTGCCCTCGATACTGCCCGCCTCGCTGCTCTGCATATTGATCGCCTCGAGCCTCTTGCAACCGGCGCGGGCCAGCCTGCTGCGCTACACCGTGAGCGGGGTGTTCGACGCCGGAAGCCTCGCAGGCCGGCATTACCTCGAATCGTTCACCTTCGACGACACCGGACGCCCGTTGGTCCTGGGTGGCACACCCTGGACCACCCCCTTGCTGGACTTCCATCTGGAGGTTGAATCACAGAGCAAGGTCTGGTCACTGAACGACTGGCCGCTGGAGCATGTCTTCTCCCAGTGGCTGGACGCGGACGGCTTCACCAACCGCCGCGCCCATGTCTCCACGGCTGGCCCGCGCGGCAAGCCGCCGGCGTTCGCCGACTTCCACGACGATGGCGCACCGCACTCGCGGACCTACCATGTGAAGTGGTATGACTGGGATGTCTGGAACACAAGGCAGACGGACTCCCTGGACTTCGACCCCCAGGTCTTCATCACGCAGGTGCCGGAGCCCGGTTCCGTCGCCTTGGTGTTGTGCGCCCTGCTGCTCGCGGGAGGGCTGCGCTTCTCGGTGGGCCAGCGGCACTCAACGGACCATCCCGGGCGGGACACCAACTCCACGCCGGGTGAAAGGCTCGATCCCGCAGAGCCAGCCTAGCCCTAGAGCACTAGAGCAGCGGGCTGTACCAGCGCAGGTCCAGCAGCTTGCGAGCCAGCGCGTGGGTGACGCCCTCGGGCGCCACAAGGTCGTAGAGCAGGTCGAAGTGGTTGTAGCCGGGCACCTCTTCCAGCACGGGCACGGCCTGATGGCCCCAGGCCTCCTGGATGAGACGGCACTGACGCTTGAATTCCTCGCTCTCAGCGCCGCCAACCACGGCATACAGCGGCGAGTCCGGCGGTGCCTGGTGCACCGGGCTCAGACGCCGGGCGCTCGCTTCGTCCAGGCGCAGGTCCGGCTGCAGAAAGGGCGTGTGCACCAGGGGCGACAGCTCGTGCAGGCCCGAGATGGACAGCGTGCCCTTGACCAGTTGGCGCGGAAGGTCCGGCGCCAGGCTCTTCCAGTCGAAGCAGCTCAGCAGCGCGGCCAGATGGCCGCCCGCCGAATGGCCGGCCAGCACGATGTGGTTGGGGTCGCCGCCATACTCAGCGATATGCCGCCAGACCCAGGCCAGGGCCTCGGCCAGCTGCAGGGGGATGCGCTCCATGCTGACCTCGGGGCACAAGTCGTAGCCCGGAATGACCACCACCGCGCCCTCGCTGGTGAAGCCCGGCGCGATGAAGGAGAGATCCTCCTTGGACAGTGCCCGCCAGTACCCGCCGTGGATGAAGACCAGCACAGGCGCTTTGGAGACGCTGTCGCTGAACACGTCCAGGTGCTGACGCGGGCCGCTGCCGTAGCGGACGTCGAGCTGGCAGCGCGCCTGCACCCTCACGAGTGCGGAGGCCTCGGACCAGCGCTGCAGGATGTCCTCCGCGTCCGGCACCCGGCGCCGGTTGTTGTATTGCGACTCGAACCAGTCGCCGCTGTGCTCGGGCATGACTGCTCCCGGGCTTCGGCCCGGGCTCCGTGGCGAAGCCTGCAGTTTCGCTCAGTTCCAAACCGGACTCGCGCGAACCGGAGTGCATGGCTATACTTTTCGCGACGTGGGGGGGTAGCTCAGCTGGGAGAGCGTCGCGTTCGCAATGCGAAGGTCGGGAGTTCGATCCTCCTCCTCTCCACCACGGTGCCGGATCGTGCAGCGCAGCACGGCTCCATTCCATTCGCGCGGACTGGGTCCGAAGACCGCGTGCCACCACAGGTTGGTCGAGCCTGCCTGCTGCCGGTCTGACCTGTCAGAGCATCTTCTGTGTGTCGCCTTTGTTCCGCCCGGCGAAACATTGCATTTGGCCCGGCGGTCATTCCGGTTTCTGCGTTACTCGCCCATAGTTCGGTCACCCGCTGCTTAGCCACGGGGTCAACGACACCCGGACCGAATCATGAGCCGTGCCCACCCAGACTTTGCTTTCACGCCCGCCCTGCCTGCCTTGCAGGGCCGCATGGGCAGCCGCACGTCCCGCACCCGCCTGGACCCTGCCGAGGACCGCCGTGGCGCCCCGACCGATCGCGAAACCAAACCCAGCCGCGAGCATGATGTCGTCCACCAGGCCACCGCGAGCGAAGCCGGCTGGCGCCATGCGCAACTGAAGAGCGGCCAGGCCAGCTTTTTATGGGGGCTGGACGCCAAGACACGGGCCTATGCCAACTGCGACAGCGATCTCCAATGCATCAGTGTTGGCGAGCTCGATGGCGACGACCGCGTCGCCCACGTGCGGATGAACGACGCCACCCAGCGTCGCCTGAAGACCCTTGGCCGTGTGCGCCCGGCGAATGAGGCCGACGATCTCGCCCCGGCGTCCGGGCTCCAGCTGCCGCAGCACCGGGCCCAGGCCGGGCGGGCCATCGTCATCACGGTCGAAGCCTACGAGCGGAACTGCACTCAGCACATCATGCCGCGCTTCAGCGAAGCCGAGATCCAGCGGGCCATGCAGCCCTTGCGCCTCGAAACCAAGCAGGCGCGGTGCGAACAGGCCCGGCTGCGGGACGCATCGCCCCAACGCCCCTAGTTGTTCGGAGCCCACCGTTTTCAAGCCTGACCCGGCACGAGGCCGCCGGGCCGGGCCAACTCATCCCGCCTCAAGCTCAGGAGCCCACCATGCACATCAAGCAAATGCTCGCCAAGGCCCGTTCCGACGCCACCATCACCCCGGTCGAGGCGCGCGATGCGATGCTCGGCTGCTTCGTCACCATTCACGGCGAGACGCTCAAGCGCGGCGCCGCGCTGCTGGGCAAGCCACTCAGCGACGAGCAGGCCGAGCACCACGCCACCGTCATCATGAAGGGGCTGCTGGGCCCGCAATGGGACCGGCCGAGCAAGGCGGCGCTGGCCGATGCGCGTGTCCGTATGGACCAGAAGATGAACTTCTCGCAGGCTCCGCAAGACCTGCAGGACCTGCACGAGCAGGTCTGCACGCTGATCGTCAGCAAGACCGCCTGAGACCGCGACACCCCTTCTTGCAGGCCCGAGCCTGCCCAATGAAACGACAAGACATGACGAGTTCTGAATCGCAAGCACTGACAGATGAAGTACAGGGCCTGCGCCAGGAATTGGCAAGCCAACGCCAGGCGCTGCTGGCCAGCCTGCTGGTCTCGGCCTGGATGGTCGAGGCACGCGACCCCTACACCGGTGGGCACCTCTGGCGCGTGGCGCGCATGGCCCATGCGCTGGCCCTGGCGTCGGGCAGCACTCCACGCGAGGCCAGCCGCATCGCGATGGCCGGATTTCTGCACGACCTGGGCAAGGTGGGGATTCCCGATGCCATCCTGCGTAAGCCGGGTCGGCTGACCGACGAGGAATTTGCGACGATCAAGACGCATCCACGCGTGGGGGCGCGCATGCTGTCCGGCCATCCCCTGGCGGAACTGGTTGTGGGTGTGATCCATCATCACCACGAGATGCCCAACGGCCGGGGCTATCCCTTGGGCCTTGTCGAGGACGAGATTCCGCACGACGCCCGGCTGGTCGGCATCTGCGATGCCTTCGATGCGATGACCAGCACACGCCCCTACCGCGCGGGCATGCCCATCGTCAAGGCCCTGGACATCATCGAGTCCGAACTGGGCAGGCAGTTCGACCGCCTGCTCGGGACCCAGTTCGTGCGCATGGGGCGCGATGGTGCCTTTGACGGCATCGTCGGCCACAGCGACGACGGCATCCCCCTGCAGCACTGCCCGGTCTGCGGACCGACTCTGGTTCGCACGCGCAGCGCGCGCGCCGGGCATCACCTGGGCTGCCCTGCCTGCACGGCGCGCTTCACCTGGACTGACTCCGAGCAGGGGCTTCGCGCCATGCCAACAGGCGGGTACGCCGAGGCAGAAGAACTGGAGCCCGCCTTGGATCGTGCCCAGATCGAAGCGCTGGTGCTTGATTGGGCGGAGGCGATGGGCGCCATCTGACCCGAAAAAACCAACTAACGCCATGAATGCGCACCACGGCTACATGCACCGGAGCGACCCCACCCATGTGTCGGCAGCCGTCCGGTGCCCCTGCTGACCAGGCAGCTCATGCGCGCCCGCGATCATCGGGCACTGCCGGCCAGCTGGATTCAGGGGACGGCTTCATGCCGTCATTTGCGTTGGATCAGAGTCCTTGCGCCGGTGAATGGGCAGGATGCGAGCACTACATCTAGTCGTCAATTGCATTGGTGGCACTATATGTAGTGCATCACAGCAGACACGCCACAAGGAGGAAGACATCCGTGGCGCCTGCCCCCCATCCAGCGGCAGTGCGGGCGCGTGCTGCCAGCTGCCAGACAGCGAGAGCATGACCTTGACTCATTCACAGGAGCTCGCCCGTGCGGCGGGCGCCCTGCGCTACGTTCGCAAGCGCGACGGGCAGCAGGTACGCTTTGATGCCGGGAAGATCGTCGGGGCGCTCAGCCGCGCTGGCGCCGCCACGGGCGAACTGGATGGCGCGAAGGCCTGCCGGCTGGTTGAAGAAGCGGTGCTGCCCGCGCTTCCCGCCGAGCCTGGCGTGGAACAGATCCAGGACGCGGTAGAGGCGGCCCTGTTCGCAGCCGGACTGCGTCGCACCCTGCGCGCCTATGCCGTCTACAGGGAACAGCACCGCAGCCTGCGCAAGACCAGGCAGACGCTGGTCGATGTGCAGGCCACCATGGACGAGTACCTTGGCCAGCAGGACTGGCGCATCAAGGCCAATGCCAATCAGGGATGGAGCCTGGGCGGCCTGATCCTCAACGTCTCCGGCAAGGTCGTGGCCAACTATTGGCTGGACCAGGTCTACCCGCCCGAGATCGGCCAGGCCCATCGCGAGGCAGACCTGCACATCCATGACCTGGACATGCTCAGCGGCTACTGCGCCGGCTGGTCGCTTCGCACCCTGCTCAACGAGGGGCTCAACGGAGTCCCGGGCAAGGTCGAGTCAGGGCCGCCCCAGCACCTCAGCAGCGCAATCGGCCAGATCGTCAACTTCCTGGGCACCCTGCAGAACGAGTGGGCCGGCGCCCAGGCCTTCTCCAGCTTCGACACCTATCTGGCGCCCTACGTGCGCAAGGACGGGCTGGGCCATGCAGAGGTCCGCCAGGCCCTGCAGGAGCTGATCTACAACCTCAACGTACCCTCGCGCTGGGGCACGCAGACGCCCTTCACCAACCTGACCTTCGACTGGGTCTGCCCGCAGGACCTGCGCGAGCAGGTGCCCATGATCGGCGGACAGGAAATGCCCTTCTGCTACGGCGAGCTGCAGGCCGAGATGGACCTGATCAACCGCGCCTACATCGAAGTCATGATGGCCGGCGATGCCAAGGGCCGAGCCTTCACCTTCCCTATTCCCACCTACAACATCACGCCCGACTTCGACTGGGACAGCCCCAATGCCCAGGCCCTGTTCGAGATGACGGCCCGCTACGGCCTGCCCTATTTCCAGAATTTCCTGAACTCGGAGCTGCAGCCGAATATGGTGCGCTCCATGTGCTGCCGTCTGCAGCTGGACCTGCGCGAGCTTCTCAAGCGGGGCAACGGTCTTTTCGGTTCGGCGGAGCAGACCGGATCGCTGGGCGTCGTCACCATCAACTGCGCCCGGCTGGGCCACCAGCATGCCGGTGACGAGGCCGGCCTGCTGGCGGCACTGGACCGCCTGCTGGAGCTCGGGCGTGACAGCCTCGAGATCAAGCGCAAGGTGATCCAGCGCCTGATGGACGAAGGCCTGTTCCCCTACACGCGCCGCTACCTGGGCACACTGCGCAACCATTTCTCCACGCTGGGGGTCAATGGCATCAACGAGATGGTCCGCAACTTCAGTGCCGACCGCGAGGACATCACCACGCCCGCCGGCCATGCCCTGGCCTTGCGCCTGCTGGACCACGTGCGATCGCGCATGGTCGAGTTCCAGGAGCAAACCGGCCACCTCTACAACCTTGAGGCCACGCCGGCCGAAGGCACGACCTACCGATTCGCCAAGGAAGACCGCAGGCGCTTCCCCAGCATTCTGCAGGCCGGGAGCCCGGAGCAGCCCTACTACACCAACAGCTCGCAGCTGCCGGTGGGCTTCACCGACGACCCCTTCGAGGCGCTCGAGCGCCAGGACGAGCTGCAGCGCAAGTACACCGGCGGCACGGTGCTGCATCTCTACATGAACGAAGCTCTGTCCAGCAGCGAGGCCTGCCGCGAGTTGGTGCGGCGCTCGCTGTCGCGATTCCGCCTGCCCTACATCACGGTCACGCCGACCTTCTCCATCTGCCCGACCCACGGCTACCTCAGCGGCCACCATGAGTTCTGTCCCCGCTGCGACGAGGCCTTGCTGGCGCGCAAGCGAAGCGAGGCCCGTGCGGTCTGCTGCGCCTGATCCCGGCGCCCTTGCCCCATTCATCAACCCGCCAAGGAGACTCTCCATGCAAGCCTGCGACTCTCTGCTCCCCACTTCGCCCACCACCTCGCCCATGCTTCCGGATGCCGAACGCCAGCGCTGCGAGGTCTGGACCCGCGTGATGGGCTATCACCGGCCCGTCAGCGCCTTCAACGTCGGCAAGCAGGGTGAATTCAGCGAGCGCCAGCACTTCCAGGAAGCGCGTGCCGCACTGGACTGAAATCGCATGCAAGACCTGACCCTGGGCGGCCTGAGCCGCTTCAGCTCAGTGGACTGGCCAGGGCGGCTGTGCGCCGTCTTCTTCGTCCAGGGCTGCCCCTGGCGCTGCGGCTACTGTCACAACCCCGGCCTGCAGCCGCGTCAGCAAGCTGCCCTCGACTGGCACGAAGTCCTGGCCTGGCTGCCCGCCCGGCGCGGCTTGCTGGACGGCGTGGTCTTCAGCGGTGGTGAGCCCCTGCTGGACGCCGCCCTGCCCGAGGCCATGCGTCACATCCGCTCACTGGGCTTCGCCATCGGGCTTCATACCGCAGGCATCTACCCTGAACGCCTGCGCACCGTGCTGCCGCTGCTGGACTGGGTAGGGCTGGACATCAAGGCCGCCCTTGACGAAGCTGGCAGCTACGAACGCATCACAGGGTCACGCACGGCCTGGCAGGACGCACGGGACTCCCTGGACCTGGTGCTGGCTGCGCAGCGCGCGCAGGCCCTGAGCTATGAATGCCGCACCACCTGGCATCCAGACTGGCTGGACACGCCAGAGCTGCAGCGCCTGGCGGGTCAGTTGCATGAACGCGATGTGCGGCACTGGGTGCTGCAGGAGGCGCGCCACACGCCTTGCTGGCGACCGCAGGACTCCCGACGGGTGGCCGACCAGCGCCTGGCCCTGCGCTCCTTGCTGCCCACCGCCTTGCCCCAGGTGAGCTTTCGCCCGACGGCCTGAGCGAGCGCAGGCCGCTCATCGGACACGCCCTTGCCCCGCTATTCTTCCCATCCGCTGCTTGAGCATCTCGGCCGGGCGGGCATTGGCACGGCGAGGGTGAAGCCGGGACCAGGGGGCATCTGCCTTGGGGCAAGGGGAACCGCGCGGCCCTGTCAGAGGCTCCCGGCACCTGGCTCGCAGGAAGCCCCGAGCATCCGATCCAGCAGCAAGGCCATCTCCCTCGGACTGTCCAGGTAGAAGCGAGCCCTGGAGTGCCAGCTGGTGCGCCCCACCTTGATGGTCAGCCAGTGCGCGGGTGCGCGCCGGAAGACAGGTTCGTCATTGACGTCGTCACCAATGAAGACGGCCGATCCCGCGCCCTCTCGGGCCACCACGGCATGAACGGCGTCGGCCTTGTCCGGAGCCCGGGCGGCGACGATATTGAAGACCAGCTTGCCGCCGAAGACGTGCAAGGCCGGGCCTGCCGTCTTCAGGATTTCCTCCAGCCGCTGCCGCGCGAGCTCGCGGTCCCGCGCCATGCGGTAGTGCAGGGCAATGGAACTGCGCTTGTCCTCGACATGCACGCCCAGGGCCTGCAGCTCGGCACGGAAGGGCTGCAGCCACTCGCGAGCCGACTCCATGGCATTCACCCACATGGGCGAGGGCTCGAGCAGCTCGCTCTCAGCGCCATGGCTGCCGACGATGTAGGTCGGCGTGAAGTCCAGGCGCTTGCGCACATCGGCCACCTCGCGGCCCGTCACGATGGCCACGGGCAGGCGCTGCGCGAGCAGGCGCAGTCGGCTGACAACGCCGGACGGCATGCGGGCCCTGTCCGGCATTGCGACGATAGGGGCCAGCGTGCCGTCGAAATCAAAAGCCAGCAGCGGGCGGGAGGCCATGGTGGCGGCCAGCGCCAGCTCACCCTGCGGGCTGAAGATGTGCAGCTTCATGCCCGCACCGCCCTCACCCCGATCCCAGGCGTCGCACCCGCGCCTCCACTCGCGCCCGCAGGCGCCAGCGGCCGGCATCGGCCAGCATGCGCGCCGCCCACCGGAAGACGTTGAACTCGCGCACCGTGCTGCGAAGGCTCGCCATGCGCTCGCGCTGCTCGGCAGGCGGCATGGTGGCGGCCTGCAGCAGGGCATCGGCCGTCTCCTCGACGTGGTACGGGTTGACGATCAGGGCCTCCGTCATTTCGCGCGCCGCACCGGCAAAACGGCTCAGCACCAGAACGCCCTGCTGGTCGTCGCGGGCGGCCACGAACTCTTTGCAGACCAGGTTCATGCCGTCGTGCAGACTGGTCACCACGCAGATGTCGGCCGCGCGGAACAGCTCGTTGACGGCGTCCGGACCGTGGTGCTGGGCCAGCAGGTGCACCGGCCGGTAGCCGGGCTGGCCAAAGCGCCTGTTGATGCGCTCGGCGACCCGTTGCACGTGGTCCTGGAAGCTGCGGTATTCGTCCAGCGAGGAGCGCGTGGGCGCGGCCACCTGCACGAAAACGAAGCGGCCAATCCAGGCCGGCGCCTTCTCCAGCAGGCGCTCGACGGCATTGAGCCGCTCCAGGATGCCTTTGGTGTAGTCGAAGCGGTCCACGCCCACCGCCAGGCACAGATCCTGCGGCAGACCGAGGCGGTCCACCACCTGCTGGCGGCAGTCGGCCACGCTGGGCCAGGAGGCCACCGTGGCGGGCTCGGGCCATTCGATGGAGATGGGGTAGCTCTCCACCAGGGTCTCCTTGTCCTGGAAACGGATGGTGGCGTACTCTGCCTCGATGCGGGCCTCCAGGGATCGGTCCACGGTCTCCATGAAGTTGCGGCAGTGGAAGCGGGTATGGAAACCCAGGATGGTGCTGCCCAGCAGGCCCTGCAGGATCTCCTTGTGCCAGGGGCAAATGCCGAAGGACTCCGGGTTGGGCCAGGGGATGTGCCAGAACGTCAGCACCGTGGCCTGCGGCAGCTGGGCACGGATCATGGCGGGCAGCAGGGCGAAGTGGTAGTCCTGCACCAGGACCACGGGATCCTCGCTGCGGGCCTCCGCCACGACGGCATCGGCGAAGCGCTGGTTGACCTGCTGGTAGGCCGCCCAGTCCGACTCCCGGAAAACCGGTCGCACATGGGCTACGTGGCACAGCGGCCACAGCCCTTCGTTAGCGAAGCCGTAGTAGTAGCCCTGCTCCTCCTCGGGGCTCAGCCAGATGCGGCGTAGCTGGTAGTCTTCCACGCCCGGCGGCACGCCGACGCGGTCATGACGATCCACGGCCTCGCGGTCCGCACTGCCGCTGCCATGCGCGATCCAGGTACCCGAGCAGGCCCGCATCACAGGCTCCACCGCCGTCACCAGGCCACTGGCCGGGCGCCGCACGACCACACCCTCGGGGCCCTGCTCATGGATGTAGGGCTCACGGTTGGACACCACGATGACCTGGTCCCCCCGCAGCTGGGTCTGCAGCAGGTTGCGCAGGCGCTCGCCGGTCCATTCCAGTGGCGCGCCCTGCATGCGGCGGTACTCGTCTTCCAGATCGCGCAGGCTGTTGCGAAGCTCGTCCATGAAGGGCGCCAGCTCCGGCGGCGGCAGCAGCGGGCTGACCAGGCCCTCGCCCCGCATGATGGCCCGCGCCCCCTTGACCCAGCCGCGCCAGCTCAGCTGCGCGACGCTCACGGTGATGAGGGCAATCACAAAACCCAGACTGGCGATGAAGCCGACGAGGTAGCGCCGGGTGTCCTGGCTGCGCTTTTCGATGAAGCTCATGTCATGCAGCAGCACCAGGCGCCCGACGAGCTCAGAGCCCAGGCCGGAGGCCACGGCGCCTCCGGCCGCCGGTGCCGAGGAGGGAGCATCGAAGGTGATCGGCGCGCTGGCCGCGCCGATCCAGGGCTCCGCAGGCACATCCTGCAACAGGCTCGTGATGTTGTGGACACCCACATGCACCGGACCGCCCGCCAGCTTGAGACGCGGATCCTGACGGTTTGCAATGGACAGGACACGGGCACAGATGAGCCCATCCGGGAAAGCGCGCGTAGCATGCAGCAGCACGCCACTGGCATCGCAGGCAGCAATGGCGAAGAGCCGTTCGTCCTGCACAGCGCGGTCCAACAGGCTGGCCAGCCTTTCGCCGCGCGGATCCAGCATGGCTTGCGCCACCGCGTCCGACATGGCATTGACCATCAGCGCACCGCGGCTATTGAGGTCCCTGGAGAACCAGCGCAAGGTAACCTGATCCAGCAGTGGCAGTGCGATATAGGCCGCACCCACCAGCGCAAGCGCCAGAGGAAGCAGAAAGCGCAGTTGGAGTCTGAGTGTCTTCATCCCTGGATCCCGGCATGGCGCGGATTCCGAAGCCGGGCCCGGTGCCATGCGAGCGTTCTTGTACCAATATTGCGGCAACGACGCGCGCTTCATGGGTTTCGATCAGCAACAAGAGGTCTCCGCATGCAGGAAAGCCAATCGCTGCACACCTCGCCAGCGTCTCTGGACCTGGCACTCATCGGCAACTGCCAGATCAGCGCCCTGGTCGATGCGAAGGCCAACATCGTCTGGTGCTGCATGCCTCGTTTCGACAGCACGCCCGTCTTCGATGCATTGATGCATTCGGCGGACGGCATCGGCGCGGAGGGTGTCTTCAGCGTGGAGATCGAGCAGCTGGCACGCACCGCGCAGGGTTATGAGCCGGGCACGGCCATCGTGCGCACCGAGCTCTGGGACGAACAGGGCCAGGGCATCGAGGTGATCGACTTCGCGCCGCGCTTCATCACCCGCGATCGCCCCTTCCGGCCGGCCCAACTGGTGCGGCGCGTGCGCCCGCTGGCCGGCCATCCACGCATTCGCCTGCGCGTGACGCCTCGCGGCGACTGGGGCCGCATGGCGCCCGCCCTCACCCGCGGCAGCCACCACCTGCGCTACGTCCTGCCCGAGCAGGTTCTTCGCCTGAACACCAATGTGCCCCTGACCTACCTGATCGACCAGAGCTGGTTCGCGCTGCACAAGCCGGTGAGCCTGCTGCTGGGGCCGGACGAGACCCTG
The DNA here is from genome assembly GCF_014174515.1 of Mitsuaria sp. WAJ17. Classification (GTDB taxonomy): domain Bacteria; phylum Pseudomonadota; class Gammaproteobacteria; order Burkholderiales; family Burkholderiaceae_C; genus Roseateles_B. The sequence continues at coordinate 304,411 of NZ_JACJUG010000002.1, read as the reverse complement.
GACGCAGGCATCGAGGAGACGGCCCGCAGCTTCGAGGAGCAGACCTCCCTGTACTGGCGCCACTGGACCCACCGCCTGGCCCTGCCCCTGCAATGGCAGGAAGCGGTGATACGCGCGGCCATCACCCTGAAGCTGTGCCAGTTCGAGGAAACAGGCGCCATCGTCGCCGCCATGACCACCAGCATTCCCGAGGCCCCCAACAGCGGCCGCAACTGGGACTACCGCTACTGCTGGATCCGAGATGCCTTCTTCGTCGTGCGCGCGCTCAACAGTCTCTCCGAGGTGGGCACCATGGAGGGCTACCTGAACTGGCTCTACAACGTGATTCGCGGTGCGCGCGACAACCACGTGCAGCCGCTCTACGGCCTGGGCCTGGAAGCCGACCTGCCGGAGTCCGTGGTGGAGGGCGTTTGCGGCTATCGGGGCATGGGTCCTGTGCGCATCGGCAACCAGGCCTGCGAACACTTCCAGCACGATGTCTACGGCAGCGTGGTGCTCGGCGCGGCGCAGGCCTTCCACGACCTGCGACTGTTCAGGCAGGCGGATGCCAAGGACTTCGAGGCCCTGGAGTCCATGGGCGAGCAGGCCTGGCTGCTGCACGAGCAGCCCGATGCCGGCATCTGGGAGCTGCGCACGCGGGCCCGCATCCACACTTCCTCGGCCCTCATGTGCTGGGCTGCCTGCGACCGCCTGGCCCACGTGGCCCAACGGCTCTCACGCGCAGAGCGCGCCGCCCTCTGGCGCATGCGGGCTGATGCCATCAAGGCCAAGATCCTGGCCCGCTCCTGGAACGAGAAGCGCCAGGCTTTCGTCGAAAGCTTCGAGGGCTCGGACCTGGATGCCAGCGTGCTGCTGATGGGCGAAGTGGGCTTCCTGAACCCGCAGGATCCGCGCTTCATCAGCACCGTCCGCGCCCTGGAGACCACGCTGTGCGACGGCTACTTCATGCGCCGCTACGAGGGCCGAGACGATTTCGGCCTTCCCCAGACCGCCTTCAACATCTGCACGTTCTGGCACATTGATGCGCTGGCGCGCACCGGTCGGCGGGAGCAGGCCCGGGAGAACTTCGAGGCCATGCTGTCCCGTCGCAACAAGCTGGGCCTGCTCAGCGAGGACATGGCCCCGGCCACCGGCGAGCTGTGGGGCAACTTCCCGCAGACCTATTCCATGGTTGGCATCATCCACAGCGCCGTGCGGCTGTCCGCGCCCTGGGACAGCATGATCTGAAGCCCAGCGCCCCCTGGCGCCTCAGGGCTTCTGGAAGCCGTGGCGGGCCAGCACCGCCTGGCCGGCCGGCGAGCGCAGGTAGTCGATGAACTGGCGCGCTGCCTCGGCGTTGGCGCCGCCGGCCACGGCTGCCACGGGATAGCGGATGGGCGTCTCAGTGGGCACCACGGCGATGACGCGGACCTTCTCCTGCTGCACGGCTGCGTCGGTGGCATAGACGAAGCCGGCATCCACCTCGGCACGCGCCACGTAGTCCAGGGCCTGCCGCACGTTGCTGGCGTACACGGCCTTGTGCGCTACGGCCGGCCACAGCTTAGCGGCTTCCAGCGCGCCCTTGGCATAGCGCCCCGCCGGCACCCCCTCGGGCTTGCCCAGGGCCACGCGCTGCACGGCCGGGAGCTGCAGGTCCGGCAGCGCCTTGACCGGCGACATGCCGGCAGCGGGCACAACCAGCACCAGGCTGTTGGCCACGAAGTCGTGCCGCGTGCCCGCCAGCAAGGCCTTCTGCGCCTCGGCGCGGTCCATGGTCTCCTGATCTGCGGAGGCGAAGACGTCCACCGGCGCCCCCTTGGCGATCTGTGCCAGCAGGGCGTCCGAGGCCCCGAAGTTCAGCCGCAAGCGCGTGCCGGGGTGGCGGGCCTCAAAGGCCGGCGCGATCTCCTTGAAGGCATTGCCAAGGCTGGCCGCCGCGGAGACAGTGAGATCAGCCGCCAGGGCCGGCAGTGCGCAGAGCATGGCGCCGCCAAGCGCGGCCTTTTGGAGGAGATGGAGCGGAAGGAGCATCACGGTGCACAGTCCTTGCGGAGGCGGTGGATTCGACCGAGCGCAATATACACTCATGCATAACGAACACAGCAGGCATCGCCGCGGAGCTTGCGTCCGCTCAAGCCCTGCCCCACCGCAGCAGAAAGGCCGCCGGGATCAGGAACAGCGACAGCAGCGGCGCGCTGCCCCTGCCGCCCAGCATTAGCACGGCAATGCGGCTCATCAGCTCGATGCCCGAGCCACTGCCGAAGACGATGGGCGGCTGGCCGGCCAGGATCACCGCCACCAGCGCGACGGCGGCCGAGGCCGCGCCAGCTGCGGGCAGGCAGAGGCCACCGTGGCCCGCTGCATGAACAGCAGGGCCAGTGACAGGAACCTGCCCATCCAGCGGCGAAGGGCTTGGCGAGGTGCATGCCAGCCAGCATAGACCGCAGCGGATGCTGTGGCTGGCTTCAGCTCAGTGACGGTCAGGGACGAGGATCTCCATGAACCTCAACGAGGCTGGGGCTGCAGTTCCGTCACCACCAGGCTGGCGCCCTTGCGCTCGGCCTTGAAACGCACCCGGTCGCCGGCCTTGACCTGGTCCAGCATGGCGAGGTCCTTCACCTGGAACATCATGGTCATCGGGGCCATGTCCAGGTTGCGGATCTCGCCGTGCTTGATGGTCAGCTTGCGGGCCTCCTTGTCGACCTTGCGAATCTCACCTTCGGTCAGGTCCGCGGCCGGCGCAGAGGCCGTGCTGCCCTGGGCCAAGGCCGACGGTGCGGCCTGCCATCCGATGGCGACCAGTGCGGCGAGTGCGATGTGCTTGAGCGTGTTCATGCTTACGTCCCTCATCGATAGCTTTGGTAGACACGGGTGCTGCCATCCTTCAACAGCAGCAGCACCTCGTAGGGGTCTTGGCGGTAGCCGTAGTCCGGCCCGTCCATGCCTGGCGAGCCGATGGGCATGCCAGGCACGGCCAGGCCCAGGGCCTGCGGGCGCTCCTGCAGCAGGCGCCGGATCTCCCGGGCGGGCACATGGCCCTCCAGGGCATAGCCGCCCACCAGGGCCGTATGGCAGGAGCCCAGGGCCAGGGGGATGCCCAGCCGCTTGCGCGCCTGGGTGTTGCCGCCGTCCGTCACATCGACCTGGAAGCCCTGGGCCTGCAGATGCCGGATCCAGTCCGTGCAGCAAGCGCAGGCCGGGCCCTTCCAGACCTGCACACGGGCAGCCGCGGCAAGGGCCAGGCCCGGCATCATCAAGCTGCCCAGGCACAGGGCGAGGCCCTGCCGCAGGGTCTGGCGGCGGTCGGGGTCAGGTCTTGCCAACTTCATCGCCTTCATCGTGGTGCCTCTGCGTTGCCATGCATCAGTGCTCGCCATGCCCGCCATGGGAGCCCGGCTTGCGCGCACGCAGCTCGGCTTCCGACGGCGCCTTGCGAGGCATGGCCTGCCCGCCAGCCGAGTTGGAGCGCACCGCTTCCGTGAGGTCGCCACTCCATTGGCGCGCCACGGTGCCGGGCGGATGCTGGTACCAGCCCGGATCGCTGTAGTCGCCGGGCTTCTGGTCCCTGCGCACTTTGAGGATGGAGAACATGCCGCCCATTTCAACGCCGCCGAAGGGGCCGTCGCCCGTCATCATGGGCAGGGTATTGTCCGGCAGGGGCATTTGCATGCTGCCCATCTCGGCCATGCCGCGCTCGCCCATGGCCATGTAGTCGGGCACGAGCTTCTCGATCTTCTCGGCCAGGTCCTGCTGCGGCACGCCGATCATGGTGGGCACCTGGTGGCCCATGGCGTTCATGGTGTGGTGGCTCTTGTGGCAGTGCAAGGCCCAGTCGCCCTCCTCGTCCGCGACGAACTCGATCTGGCGCATCTGGCCCACCGCCACGTCGGTGGTCACCTCGGGCCAGCGCGCGGTCTTGGGCACGGGGCCGCCATCGGTGCCGGTCACGGTGAACTCGTGGCCGTGCACATGGATGGGATGGTTGGTCATGGTGAGGTTGCCCACGCGGATGCGGACCTTGTCGTTCCTGCGCACATTGAGCGTGTCGATGCCTGGGAAGACGCGGCTGTTCCAGCACCAGAGGTTGAAGTCCAGCATGGTCATGATGCGCGGCGTGGCGGAGCCGGGATCGATGTCGAAGGCGTTGAGCAGGAAGCAGAAGTCGCGGTCCACCTCGTCGATCAGCGGGTGGCGGCCCTTGGGATGGGTGATCCACAGGCCCATCATGCCCATGGCCATCTGCGTCATCTCGTCGGCATGCGGGTGGTACATGAAGCTGCCGGGGCGGCGCGCCACGAACTCGTAGACATAGGTCTGCCCGGGCTGGATGGCCTTCTGCGTGAGGCCGGAGACGCCGTCCATGCCATTGGGCAGACGCTGGCCGTGCCAGTGCACGCTGGTGTGCTCGGGCAGGCGGTTGGTGACGAAGATGCGCACGCGGTCACCCTCCACCACCTCGATGGTGGGCCCGGGCGACTGGCCGTTGTAGCCCCACAGCCGGGCCTTCATGCCGGGCGCAAGCTCGCGCAGCACGGGCTCGGCCACGAGATGGAACTCCTTGACCCCCTTGTTCATGCGAAAGGGCAAGGTCCAGCCATTGAGCGTCACCACCGGGTGATAGGGGCGTCCGGCGCTGGGCGCGAGGGGCAGCTGGGTGTCGGGACTGGCCTGCTGATGGGCCTCGGGCAGTGCAGCCAGGGCCACACGGCTGACCGAGGTGGCGGACACGGCCGCCGTCAGCGCACCGGCGCCTCGGAAGAAATTGCGTCGGGAAAACATGGGCTGTCCTTTCAGTGCGCGGCGCTGCGGGTGACGTTCGGAGCCGCCGGCGTCGTCGCAGGGGCGAGCGCGGGCCGGCCGACCAGGGCCAGGTCCAGGTCCGCTCGGGCGATCCAGAAATCGCGCAGGGCCTCGATGGAGGCGCTGACCGTGCCGATCTGCGTGCGCGCATCGGCCAGGAGCTCGAAGACCCCGATGAACATGCCGTTGTAGCGCAGCAGTTGCTCCTGAGAAACGCGCCGGGCCAGGGGCAGCAGTTCGTCGCGGTAGTGGCGGGCGACCTCATGCGCGTTGCGATAGCCTTCGTAGGCCTCGCGCAGCTCGGAGCGGGCCTCGATGACGGCCTGCGCGGCAAGGTGGGCGTCCTGCAGGTACTGGGCCTCGGCCCGGGCCACGCGCGCCTCGCCCCAGTCGAAGAGCGGGATCTCGAAGCCGATCTCGAAGCCGGTCTGGCGAGGAGCCTCGCTGGCGCTGTTGTGCTTGAGGTCCAGTTCCAGCGCATCCACGAAGCGGGTCACGCGGCTCAAGCCGAGGCCGCGGGCGCTGGCCTCCAGCCGTGCCCGGGCCGCCTGCAGGTCCAGGCGGCCCTGAAGGGCCTGCTGCTCGATGCTGGGACGGGCCTCCACCTGCGTCGGCAGATCAGGCAGCCGCTCCGGCAGCTTGAAGGTCTCTGCATCCGGCAGGCCCAGGAGGCGAGCCAGGCGCTCGCGGGCGCGGGCCTGTGCCAGGTCCGCCTGCAGGGCACCGAGCCGGGCCTCGGCCAGGAAGCCCTGCTCCCGAGCCTGGTCCAGGGCGCTCCAGTTGCCAGCCTGCTGCATGCGGCGCGCCAGCTCGGCGGCGGCCTGCGCGGCTTCGCGGGCGTCGTGGCGGTAGGCCGCGGTCTGCTGAGCGGCCACGGCCAGGTAGAAGGCCTTGCGGGTGTCGGCGGCCAGCGCCAGCATCTGCAGCGCCACGTCGCGCTGCGTGGCGACCAGGCGTTGCTGCTCCTGCTTGCGACGCAGGGGCAGGCTGATCAGGGCACCGAGATCGAAGCCCAGGGTGCGCTCGATCTCGCGTTCATCGCCCTGCTTCAGTCGGCCCAGACGCAAGCCTGGGTTGGGCAGCCGGCTGGCCTGCACCAGCTCTGCCTCGACCAGCCCCAAGGACTGGAAGCCGGCCTGCAGGCCGCGGTTGTTGAGCAGGGCGAGCTGCACCGCCGTGTCCGCGCTGAGCGGCTGCTGCAGCAACTCGGCGACGCGGGCGGCGATGAGGCTCTGGTCTTGCGGCGTGCGCGCCGCCTGCACATCGGCCTGGAGCTGCTGCTTCGCGGTGGACTGCAGGGCGGCCATGCCGCCGTCCGGGCCTAGGCTGGCGCAGGCGCCCAGCAGCAGTGGGGCCAGTGCGGGCAGCAGGCGCCGCAGGTGCGTTCTGAGGGTCTTGTGGTGCATGGGCACCTCGGTCATTGAAGTGGAAGCCATGGGCATTGGCTGGAATCGCCCGGGAAGCCGGCCACCGCCGGCGGATGCAGGCAGGGGCTGGATTCGATGAGCTGGGGGTCAGGTGTTGACGCCTGCCCGCCCCATTCGCTGCAAAGGCAGGGCATTGAAGGTGCCGGCGCAGCGGAACCGGTGCAGGGCCGCAGTCGCTCGCAGCGCAGGACGGCAGCGCGCGCTTCAGCGCTGAGCGGGCCTGGGCGGCCGCTCCAGCCCATCCAGCCACACAAAGGCCAGGGTCAGGTGGATCTCGGGCGCCTCGGGCATGGCCGGGGGCATCAGGGGCAGCTGGGGAACCGTGGGTGGTAGCGCAGCCGCATGGCAGCAGGAAGCGCAGGCGCTGCAGCTGCCGGTGGAACCGGGCTTGGCGGCCTCGGCGCCCGCCGCAGCGGAGGCCTTGTCGCAATGGCGGGCATGCGGGTCCGTCAGGCCCTCATGCGAGCCGGGAATGGGCGCCTCTCGACCCTGCGGGGCCGCCAAGGGGCCAAGGACCTCCGCGGACGCGGCCGCGGGCGAAGCCGCGCTGGCGAGCAGGCGCTGGGCGGCATGCCCCTGCAGGGGCAAGGATAGGGCCAGCATCCATGCCAGTGCGATCCGCCAGATAGTGCTCATGCTCGAAGTGTAAGTGGGCAGCCGCGGGAGACGCGGCAGCCGCACTGTGAGGCTTACCCTGATGGGAAGGTCAAGCCCCTCGCATCCCGGCCCATGATGCGCCGGGCGCGCTGTGTCCTCAGGCCCTGGCGTACCAGGCCTTCACGCCGGCATGGTCCCGCACAGCATCGTGCACGCCCATCAGGCGCGGGTACGCCGCGAAGATGTCGGCCGGGATGTGGTCGACCTTGCCGCCCAGGAACCAGCGCACGGCCATGTGCAGCTTCAGGTCCACCACGTTCAGCTGCTCGCCCCCGAAGAAGGGCTGGGCCAGGATGTTGCGCTCGGCCGCCTCGGCCCATTGGGGCAGGAAGCCGGCCACCAGACTTTCGCGCACGCGGCGCTTCTCCTCGGCCTCCATGCGGATGGTGGGACCCACGGCGGCTCGCAGGTCCTCCACGTGGGCCATCATGGCCTCATGGCGCGCAGCCTCGAAGTCATCCTGGGGATGCAGACCGTGGCGGCGGCCGACCAGCACCAGGATGGCATTGGTCTGGGCCAGGGGTGCACGGCCGGGGATCTCCAGGAGAGGCATAGAGCCAAAAGGCGTCGAAGCCTTGAGGGCCGGCCAATCAGCGGAGGGGATGCGCCGGTCCTCGAAGTCCACCCCTGCAAGGTGCAGGGCCAGGCGGCATTCCTCGCCGCGGCTGACCGGGGCGTCGAAGTAGATCAGTGTGGGCTTGCTCATGGGGTGGCAGCCTAGCATGCGCTGGCATCCCATGCAGGGGCCAGGACATGCCCCCCCCGGCCGGGCAGCCTCAGGATTGACGGGCGTACTGCTGCGTCACGTCATCCATGAGCTGCAGAATGCGCTCGCTGGTGGTGAACACCTCGCTGAGGGAGCGGGTGTCGGTATTGCCAGGGCGGAGCGCGCGCAGCGCGGCATCGAAAAAGACGTACTGCTGGTCCACCATTTCCAGCTCCGAGCGCAAGGCCGCCGTGGTCTCGGGCGCGGCCTTGAGGTTGGCCTGTGCCTGCGTGAACTCCTCGCGCGCCTGATTCAGCTGCTTGACCAGCCCCTCGCTCTGCACGCCCCACGCGGCACCGAGGTAGGCCGAGGCCATGCGCTGGCTGAGCATGCGCTGCCGCCCCGCCAGGTTGACGAGGCGCCCCACCGCCTTGCCCGAGGCCTGTTCCAGCAGCCCCGTGCCCTGCTGGGCCTGGGCCAGCACCTGGGTCGCAGCGGCCATCACCGCCTCGGCACCCTTGGGATGCGGCCGCTCACCGACCAGCAGCAGCTTGTAGGCGCTCCAGCTGCCGTCCATCTGCTCGTAGACCTTGGCCACGGCGGGGCTGTGCGCGAAGGCCCGCAACTCCACCAGGTGGCGGTCGAACAGGGCCATGGAATCGGACAGGACTTTCTCGGCCTGCTCCGCGCGTACCTTCTGGCCCAGGGCCATATAGGCCTTGGCGCAGCGCTGGCTCAGCATGCGCAGGCGGCCGGCCTTGTTGATGGCATCGGGCAGATCCCGAACCTCGGCATGGGCCTGACCGGCCAGCCAGAGGGCCGGCCCCAAAAGAAGACATTGACGGCGGCGAATGAACTCCATCGCGAGACTCCCTGCCTCTGCTTGATGACGAAGCGGCCAGTCTAGGGATGCGCAACGAAGGAATCCTTGATGCAGTTTGCCTTTTTCCAGGCAAAACCCACCGACGCTAGCGCGCCGCCGTAGCGGATGCCACGTCGGCGCGCCCCTCAGCGCAGGGCCGCATTGAGCTGGTCCACCAGCTCCGCCCAGTCCGCATCGGCCCGCAGCTCCTCGCGCAGCAGCGCAGCCTGCGCAACGCTCCAGCAGGGCGCGTCCTCCAGCCGCAGCGTGGCGGGCAGGGGGGAATGGTTCAGCAGGAAAGCCTCGCCCCCCCTGCCCCTCTCCACCAGGGACCGGGGGTTCAGGTGGTGGCGCGTACGGCCTTGTCTTCGCAGCGTGGCCTGGCCTTCTGGCGCAGCAGGTCCGGGGCCAGGATTTGAAGCTCGTAGCCCGCACCGCTGATGCACTGTTCCTCCTCCAGTTGGCGCAGGCAGCGCGAGAAAGTCTCAGGCGTGATCGCCAGCTGCGAGGCCACATACTTCTTGCGCTGGATGAAGCGTACCGTGCTGCCCTGGCGGCGCCACATGTCCAGCAGCCACTCGGACACCCGGCCCAGCGCATCCAGACTCTCTCGACGCACGGCCTGGCGGGTCTGCTGCAGCTGAAGCTCGGCCAGGGCATCGACCACGGACTCCATGGCCGCGCGCCAGGCGGCCGGATCCTCGGCAGCCCAGGCGTCGATCTGAGCGCGACTCATGCCCACGGCCAGCACGTCCACCGCGGCCACGGCGCGCAGATTGTGGGACTCGCGAAGCCAGCAGGCCGCACAGCCCATCCATTCGCCCGCCTCGGCCAGGCGGAACTGGCGCCATTCGCCCTGGCTGTCGTGATGGCCCAGGCAGACGCTGCCTTCCAGCAGCAGCCACATGGTCTCGCAGTGTTCACCCTGCTCGAACAGGGGCTGGCCGGCAGGCACCCGGCGCCATTGGCCAGCTTCTATCAGCACTTCGCGCAGCGGTGCTGCCACCCGCTCGGCAATAAGCGCTTGCGCCATCGCGGCGACGCGCCTGCGATGCGTCCTTTCCAGGGCGCCCTCGGGTGTTGGCGCCGCAGTCGATGCGTAGTCGATCGATCCCATGCGGGTCTCCTCGGAGTCGTGCCACTGAATCGTGCACAAGCCACACTTTGCGGCGCCGCTCATGGTTCGAGTTTGAGCGGCATCAACGCCCGGGCCATCCGCAGGCTCAGCGATTCCCCCAGGTCGCGGGGCCACCCGCATTTGCGCGGGCGCAAAACCCTGCGCGACTAAGGTGCATATATTTTGCAACTTTAAAATCTGCGGGGCCTGGCCCTTTTATCCATGAGCCTGAACAAGCCCGAACTGGTGTGTCCGGCCGGCAGCCTGCGCGCCCTGCAAATGGCGGTAGATGCGGGCGCCGACGCCGTCTACCTGGGCCTCAAGGACGCCACCAACGCCCGCAACTTCGGCGGCCTCAACTTCGATCTGGAGCAGGTGCGCAGCGGCATGACCTATGCGCACCAGCGCGGTCGAAAAGTGTTGATGGCGCTCAACACCTACGGCCAGTCGCAGGACCTCGCGCCCTGGTTCGCTGCGGTGGATAGCGCCGCCAGGCTGGGCGCAGATGCGCTGATCGTCGCCGACAGCGCCGTGCTGGCCTATGCTGCCAAGACCCATCCGCAGCTTCGCCTGCATCTCTCAGTTCAGGCCTCGGCCACGAGCTACGAGGCCATCAACTTCTATCGCGAGCGCTACGGCATCCAGCGTGCCGTGCTGCCCCGCGTGCTGACCCTGCAGCAGGTGCAGCACGTGATCCGCCATACCGAGGTAGAGATCGAGGTCTTCGGCTTCGGCAGCCTTTGCGTGATGGTCGAGGGACGTTGCGCGCTGTCCTCCTATGCCACGGGCCAGTCGCCCAACACGCATGGTGTCTGCTCGCCGCCATCGGCCGTGCAGTGGCAGGAACGCGGGGACGGCGTCGAGGCCCGGCTCAACGGCGTGCTGATCGATCACTACGCGCCCGACGAGGCGCGCGGCTATCCCACGCTGTGCAAGGGCCGTTTCGATGTGCAGGGTCAGCGCGACTATGCGCTGGAAGAGCCCACCAGTCTCAACACTCTGGCCCTGCTGCCGCAGCTGATCGAGTCCGGCGTGCGCGCCATCAAGATCGAGGGGCGCCAACGCAGCCCGGCCTACGTGGCCCAGGTGAGCAAGGTCTGGCGCGAGGCCATCGACCGCGCAGCCTCGGGCGAGCGCTACACCATCACGCCCGCCTGGCAGCAGGCACTCTCGCATTGGGCCGAGGGCCAGCAGAGCACCCTGGGCGCCTTTGACCGACCCTGGCGATGAGCCGCAGCGAGTACCGCCCGATGACCGCCCTACAAGCCCCCACCCTCACCGTCGGCCCGCTGCAGTACTGGTGGCCGCGCCAGACGCTGATGCACTTCTACGCCGAGCTGGCGGACAGTCCGGCCGATGCCATCGTGCTGGGCGAGGTCACCTGCTCGCGCCGCAACGAGTTCTCGCAGGAAGACTGGCTGGCCATCGCACGCGAGCTGCAGCAGGCTGGCAAGCGCGTGCGCCTGGCCAGCATGCCTCTGCTGATGTCCGAGGCCGAGCTGCGCGGCCTGCGCCGCCTGGCCGAGGCCGCACTGGCTGCCGACAAACCCATGGACTTCGAGGCGGGCGATGCCTCGGCCCTGCAGGTCTGGCACGGCCTCACGCGCGAGCAGCCCGTGCTGGAGCGCCGCAGCCAACTGGTGCTGGGGCCGCACATCAACGTCTACAACCGCCCCGCGCTGGAGGAACTGGCCAGCCTGGGCGCCAGCGTCTGGGTGCCACCGGCCGAGATGTCCCTCGCGGCCATCGCCCGCTGCAATCCGCCGCTGGACCCGGTGCAGGCGCAGGGGCTGCGCGTCACGACGGAACTGCTGGCGTTCGGCCGCATGCCCCTGGCCTTCTCTGCCCGCTGCTTCACCGCGCGCCACCACCGCCTCAGCAAGGACCAGTGCGATTTCCGCTGCCGCGACGACGCCGACGGCCTGCTGCTGCGCACCAGCGAGGGCCAGCCCTTCCTCGCGCTCAATGGCATCCAGACGCAGTCCGCCGGTCTGCAGTGCCTGATCCAGGCGCATGAGGCTGTGCGGGCCGCGGGCGTGCAGGCTCTTCGACTCTCGCCCTGCAGCGGCAGTTTCGCTCGCGTGCTGGCGCTCTTCGATGCCGTCTATCGGCAGGCGGCCGACGGCGAGGAAGCCCTGGCCGAACTGCAGTCCCTGGACCTGCCCGGAAGCCTGGTCCACGGCTTTGCCCACCAGCAGCCTGGCATGCAGGCCCTGGCCTGAAAGGACACCCATGCAAGCCCCTTTGCGCAATTCCTCTGCCCAGCCCTCGGCCCCTGCCGGCCTGCACCAGATGCTGCTGGGCCACGTCCGTGGCGTGGTGCGACGGCTGCCCGTCGAGCCGCCCTCCTTCGTCGCTGCGCGCCTGCTGGACCAGTTCCTGCTGCCGCGCCTGGACGCCGGCCAGCGCCAGAGCCTCTCGCACAAGGTGATGGAACTGGAGCTTCTGGAACCCGGCATCCGCCTGCGCCTGCAGCTGGGCGATGCCGGCTTCATGCTCGCCCCGCGCGAGGCGCCGGTGCTGCTGCGCATCCGTGCACGCACGACGGCCCTGTGGCGCCTGCTGCACGGCGAGGAAGACGCCGACCGCCTCTTCTTCGACCGCGCCCTGGTCATGGAAGGCGACACCGAATTCGGCCTGATGCTCAAGAACACCCTCGATGCCATCGGTCCCTTGCTGCCTGCCACCGCCTTCGGGCGCCCCCTTTGATTCCCTGTCCCGCCACCCACCGGAGCCCGCCATGAATCTCACCCAAGCCCTGCTGCAGGCTCTCCAGGCGCGTGGCGCCACCGAAGTCTTCGGCATTCCCGGCGACTTCGCCCTGCCCCTGTTCCTGGAGATGCAGAAGGCCGGCACCCTGCCCCTGCATCCGCTGTCGCACGAGCCCGCGCTGGCCTTCGCGGCCGATGCGGCCTCGCGAGCACGCGGCGGCCTGGGCGTGGCAGCCGTGACCTATGGCGCCGGCGCCCTCAACCTCGTCAACGGCGTGGCGAGCGCCTTTGCGGAGCGGGTGCCCCTGGTGATCCTGTCAGGTGCGCCGGCCGCGCACGAGGCGGCCAGCGGGCTGATGCTGCACCACCAGGTCAAGTCCCTGGACAGCCAGTGGCGCATCTTCCAGGAGATCACCGTCGATCAAGCCCGTCTTGACGACCCGCGCACTGCGCCCGCCCTGATCGCCCGCGTGCTGGACTCGGCCCTGCGCGAAGCCGGGCCGGTCTACCTTGAGATCCCGCGCGACATGCCTGCCCGCCCCTGCGAGCCCGTACCCGCGCCACAGACACGCGCGGTGGACGCCGAGCGCCTGGCCGCCTGTGCCGACGAGCTGCTGGCCCGCCTGCGCCAGGCCCGCCATCCGCTGATGCTGGTGGGTGTGGAGATCCGTCGCTACGGCATCGAAGAGCAGGTGGCCGAACTGGCTCGACGCCTGGACATCCCCGTGGCCACCACCCTGATGGGCCGGGGCCTGCTGCATGACGCCGGCGTGCCCGTGCTGGGCACCTACCTGGGTCTGGCCGGGGACGCGGCCCTGACCGAGCAGGTCGAGAGCTCGGACGGCCTGCTGCTGCTGGGCGCCATCCTCAGCGACACCAACTTCGCCGCGGCCCGCCGGCCCATCAACTTCCGCCACGGCATCCGGGTTTGGCAGGGCCAGGTGGAGATGGGCCATCACAGCTACCACGACGTGCCTATCAAAGACCTGGTCGAGGCCCTGCTGCTGCGCCTGCTGACCCGGCCGCTGCGCCCCGCGGCGCCGGCTCATTCCTGGCCCGCGCCCACGCTGCCAAGCCCCGAGACGAGGCTGAGCCCCGGTGGCATCATCGCCGTGCTCAACGAGTTCCAGCAGCGCCACGGCGCCATGCCCGTGGCCAGCGACGTGGGCGACTGCCTCTTCAGCGCGCTGGACCTGGCCCCGGGCGACCTGCTCGCGCCGGGCTACTACGCCAGCATGGGCTACGGCGTTCCGGCCGGCCTGGGCCTGCAGGTGGCCACAGGCCGCCGGCCGCTGATCCTCGTCGGTGACGGCGCCTTCCAGATGACGGGCTGGGAGCTGGGCAATGCCCAGGCCCTGGGCGTTGACCCCATCGTCGTCGTCTTCAACAACAGCAGCTGGGAGATGCTGCGCACCTTCCAGCCCGAAGGCCAGTACCACAGCCGCGGCGACTGGGACTTCGCCGCCATGGCCCCCGGCATGGGCGGCGCCGGCTACCACGCGACCACCTTGGGCGAACTGCGCATGGCCCTGGACCAGGCCGTGAGGCAACGCGGCCGCTTCCAGCTGATCGATGCCCGCTTGCCTGCCGGCTCGCTGTCGCCCACGCTGAGCCGCTTCGTGCAGGCCGTCAAGCGCTTGTCCATGCCCGAGGACTGAAGGCTGAGTCCTCGGGCGCCGCCCCCAGGGGCGGGCGTCACTTGATTCAGGTCAAAAGAAACATTCTGGATATTGCTTTAAATCATGCCGTTCGGCACAATTCCTACATCCAAGATAGAGGTTTAAAGATGAACACCACCGCCGTACCCCATATCCACGTTCCCAGCCTGCCCCCGCAGGAGCGCCACCCGGCCATTTTTGGCGCCTTCGAGGCCCTGCCCGTCGGCGGCTGGCTTGAGCTCAGCAACGACCACAACCCCGAGCCCCTGCACCGCCAGTTCCAGGTGATGTGGCCCGGCCAGTTCGAGTGGGAAGCCCTGGAGTCCGGCCCCGAGCAGTGGCGTGTGCGGATTTCCCGCAAGCCTGCCGGCAAGAGCTGCTGCGGCTGCTGTGGGGGCTGAAGCCTCGCCCTGACGGCTTCGCCGGAAAGACTGACATCATGAGCACCGTCCTGTTGCGCCTTGAGGAACCGCCGACCCGGCGGGATGGCTTTGCCCTGTGGGCCCTGGGCTTCCGGCCCTTCTACCTGCTGGCAGCGCTGCAGGCCCTGCTGATGGTGCCCCTGTGGGCGCTGCAGTTCAGCGGCTGGCTGCCGACGGCGCTGCTCAAGGGCTCGGCCTGGCATGCGCACGAGATGGTGTTCGGCTATGCACTGGCGGTGGTGATCGGCTTCCTGTTCACGGCTGGGCGCAACTGGTCCGGTCAGGCCACGCCCACCGGGAGGCCGCTGCAGGCCATCGCCGCGCTGTGGGTGCTGGCCCGTCTGGCGGTGCTGAGCCCCTGGGCCTGGCTGTCTCTGCTGCTCAATGTGGCCGTGCCCTGGGCAGCAGCCTGGGGCCTTTGGCAGGCCCTGCACAAGGCGGGCAACCGGCGCAACTACTTCTTCGTCGGCCTGCTGCTGATGATGGGGCTGGGCAGCGCGCTGCTGCACCTGGGCAGCATGGGCCTGCTGGAGCTGCCCCGGCTCAGTGCCGCGGGACTGCCGCTGGGGCTGGACATCGTGCTCTTCATGATCGCGGTGATGGCCGGCCGCGTGGTGCCCATGTTCTCCAACAACGGCGTGCCGGGCATGCAGGCCCGGCGCGAGCCCTGGGTGGAGCAAGCCTCGCTGGGCAGCGTGATCGCCCTGCTCGTGCTGGATGCACTGGGTGTGGGCGGCGGCCTGAGCTTCGCCGTGCTGTGCCTCGCCCTGCTGTTCCACAGCTGGCGCCTGCTGCTGTGGCAGCCCTGGAAGACTTGGCGCAACCCGCTAGTGTGGGTGCTGCATGCGGCCTATCTGTGGCTGCCGGTGCATTTGCTGCTGCGTATCGCCGCCCTATTGTGGCAACTGCCCAGCGGCCCTGCCACCCATGCGCTGACGGTGGGCGTGATCGGCATGATCACGCTGGGCATGATCACCCGCACGGCACTGGGCCACACCGGGCGCCGCCTGCAGGCCGGACCGGTGGAGACCATCGCCTACCTCAGCATGTTCGCCGCCGCCCTGGTGCGCGTGGTCCTGCCACTGGCGGTGCCGCAATGGCTGATGGGCGCGGCGCTGGCCTCGTCCCTGCTGTGGAGCCTGTCGTTCGCGCTCTACCTGTGGCGCTATACCCCCTTCCTGCTGCGCACGCGTGCAGATGGCCAGCCCGGTTGAGTCCATCAGGGAGACAATGCCGCCATGCGCCTCACCACCATGACCGACTACGCGCTGCGACTGCTGATCTACCTCGGCAGCCATCCGGAGCGCCTGTGCACCACCGCCGAGATCGCGCAAGCCTATGGGATCTCGGAGGCCCACCTCACCAAGATCACCCATCAGCTGGGCCTGGGTGGCTGGATCACCACCGTGCGCGGCAAGGGCGGTGGCATGCGCCTGGCGCATGAGCCCTCGCGGATCAACCTTGGCGCCCTGGTGCGGGCCGTGGAGCCCGACTTCATGCTGGTGGAATGCCTGGGCGAGGGCAGCGATTGCCGCCTGACCCAACGCTGCCGCCTGACCCGGATCTTCAAGGACGCTCTCGATGCCTTCCTGGGCGAGCTGGACCAGCACACGCTGGCCGAGCTGCTCCCGCCGCCGGGCCGCAAGCTGCCCTTGCGGCTGCCCGCCGACTTCCCCATCCGGGCCCTCAAGGCCTGACCGCCCGCGCATGTCCTCCGCCGAGCCCCCTGCCGCCGACCGCGCGGCCCGCCGCGTCATTCCCATCCAGGCCAGCGCCGCAGCAGCCGGCAGCTCGCTCTATGTGGCCGAGAAGAAGGTCTACCCGCGCTCCGTCAGCGGCCGCTTCGCCAACTGGCGCTGGGCCCTGGTGGCACTGACCCAGCTCTTCTTCTACGGCATGCCCTGGGTGCAGTGGGGAGACCGCCAGGCCCTGCTCTTCGACCTCGTGGGCGGCCGCTTCTACATCGGCAGCCTGGTCTTCTACCCGCAGGACCTGATCTACCTGGCGACCCTGCTGGTCTTCAGCGCCCTGCTGCTCTTCTTCTTCACCGCCGTGGCCGGGCGGCTGTGGTGCGGCTATGCCTGCCCGCAGACCGTCTACACGGAGCTCTTCCTCTGGATCGAGCGCCACACTGAGGGCGACCGTCAGGCCCGCATGCGCCTGGATGCCTCGCCCTGGACGCCGGAGAAGCTGGCGCGCAAGGCCGCCAAGCACACGGGCTGGGTCCTGCTGGCCCTGTTCACCGGCTTCAGTTTCGTGGGCTACTTCAGCCCCATCCGCGAGCTGAGCCAGGCGCTGATGGCCTTCGCGCTGTCGCCCTGGGAGCTGTTCTGGGTGCTGTTCTATGCCGGCGCCACCTACGGCAATGCCGGCTGGCTGCGCGAACAGATGTGCAAGTACATCTGCCCCTACGCCCGCTTCCAGAGCGCCCTGATCGACGCCGACTCCCTGATCATCACCTACGACGCCCGGCGCGGCGAGCCGCGCGGCGCGCGCTCGCGCAAGTCGGCCGAGGTACTGGCCGAAGGCCGCGGCGACTGCGTGGACTGCACCCTGTGCGTGCAGGTCTGCCCCACCGGCATCGACATCCGCAAGGGCCTGCAGAACGAGTGCATCGGCTGCGCCGCCTGCATTGACGTCTGCGATCAGGTGATGGACAAGGTCGGCGCACCGCACGGTCTGATCCGCTATGCCACCGAGAACGGCGTTGCGCAGGGGCTCACGCGCGCCCAGATGTGGCGACGCACCCTGCGGCCGCGGGTGCTGATCTACGGTGGCGCGCTGGCCGTGCTGGGCGCGCTGATGGTCTGGCAGCTGAGCCAGCGCAGCGTTCTGCTGATCGATGTCATCAAGGACCGCGGCGTCATGGCGCGCCAGGTGGACGACGGCCAGGTCGAGAACGTCTACCGCCTGCAGCTGCTCAACCGCAGCGAGCACACCCTGCACCTGGCACTGGAGGCCGCCGGCCTGCCGGGCCTGCGCCTGCTGGGCGGGGAGCGGGTGGACGTGGCACCGGCCGCCATCGTGTCCCTGCCGGTGCAGCTGCGCCTGCCGCCGGGCGTGGTGAACGAGAGCGGCGCCCGGCGCGTGCAGCTGCTGGCTCGTGACCTGGACCATCCCGAGGCCCCCGCCTTCCAGGCAGAGGCCAGCTTCTTCGTGCCGCGCTGAAGCCGCCAGACCGGAGCTGACATGGACGACGCAAGACCTGCCCCCTCCCTCGACGCCGCAGCCACGACCGATCCCGAGCGCGAGCGTCTGATGGCCGTGCTGCGCCGCGTCGCCGACCCCGAAATCGGCGAGAGCATCGTGGACCTGGGCCTGGTGGACAGCCTGGTCCTGGGCCCCGCCAGCGTGGCCCTGCGCCTGATCCCCACCAGTGCCACCTGCCCCATGGCCGACGTGCTGATCGAGGATGCCGAGACCGCCTTGCGCCAGGCCTGCCCGCCGGACTGGACGGTCGAGGTCGAGATGGACTGGGACGCCGTCTGGACTCCGCAGCGCATGTCCACAGCCCTGCGCCTGCGCCTGGGCTGGGCCTGACTCGTCAGCATTGCCCGCCCCGTGAACGCCGCCCCACGCCGCCCCCTCACGCCGGGTCTGCGCCTGGCCCTGCCCCTGGCTCTGG
Source organism: Mitsuaria sp. WAJ17 (assembly GCF_014174515.1). Taxonomy (GTDB): domain Bacteria; phylum Pseudomonadota; class Gammaproteobacteria; order Burkholderiales; family Burkholderiaceae_C; genus Roseateles_B. The sequence continues at coordinate 286,447 of NZ_JACJUG010000002.1, read as the reverse complement.
TGAACCTGCTGCTGGCCCTGGCGGGCGGCCTGCAGCGCCTGGGCGGCCTGCCAACGGGTCTGTCCTTCCTCGCCCAGCAGTCGCTGCAGCACCACGGCCTGCTGATGCTGGGCGGCTTCTTCGCCACCCTCATCGCGCTGGAGCGGGCAGCCGCGCTGGGCCGCGGCTTCGCGGTGCCCCTCCTGTGCGGCCTGGCCGGCCCGGTCCTGGTTGCCGGCCTGCCGAACCTGGCCATGGGCCTCTGGGCCGCCGCCGCGCTGGGCCTGCTGGCGCTGTACCTGTGGGCCGGGCATTCGCGCGCCTGGTCCCTGCCCTTGCTGATCGAGGCCAGCGCCAGCCTGGCCCTGCTGATGGCGGTGGCCGCGCAGGTGCAGGGGTCCGACTTCGCGCTGCGCTGGAACGGCTCACTGTTCCTGCTGCTGACCATCGCGGGCGAGCGGCGCGAGCTTTGCCGGCTGCTGCCCCTGGGCCCCCTGGCCCGCCACAGCTTCCTGCTGCTGTGGGCCGCCCTGCTGGGCAGCGGCGGGCTCAGTCTCTGGCAGCCCGCGCTGGCGGCCCGGCTGGCCTGGCCGCTGCTGCTGGCCCTGGCCCTGTGGCTGCTGGCCTTCGACATCGCCCGACGCCAGTGGCGCGCCAGCGCCTGGGCCGGCCACACTGCGCGCTGCCTGCTGCTGGGCTATGCCTGGGCCGCGGCCGCCGCGCTGGCGGGCCTGCTGGGCCTGCCCCAATTGGCCTGGCACTGGCTGTGGCTGGGCTTCGTGATGGCCATGGTCTTTGGCCATGCGCCCATCATGCTGCCCGCCCTGCTGCGCCTGCAGCCGCGCTACAGCCCCTGGGCCCTGGCGCCGCTGGGCCTGATGGCGCTGAGCCTGCTGCTGCGGGCCCTGGGCCAACTGGGCGTGGAAGCGTCACACCTGCTGCCCTGTGCCGCCTGGCTGCATGGTCTGTCCCTGCTGGGCTTCGGCCTGCTGATGGCCTGGCTGTGCCACGCACGGCGGCCCTCCTGATCGCCCGCAGCGTCGGTCAGGGCAGGCGCCGCGGCGGCGCCTCGGCATGGCAGATCAGACCACCACCGCCGCTCTTGGCCCGGTACATGGCCTGGTCGGCCGCGCCCATCAGCGTTTCGCCGTCCTGCCCGTGCTCGGGGAAGCGGCCGACCCCCACGCTGGCGCCGACCCGCAGCTCGCGCCCTTCCCACAGCACGGGCTCGGCCAGGGCGTCGCGGATCTTGCGGGCGACCACGTCCACGTCCTCGGGATCGCTCACCTGGTCGATGAGGATCACGAACTCGTCGCCGCCGATGCGGGCCACGGTGTCGGACTCCCGCACCATGTGCCGCAGCCGCAGGGCCAGAGCCTTGAGCACGGCATCACCGGCCGCATGGCCCACGCTGTCGTTGATCTCCTTGAAGCCGTCCAGGTCCACGAAGAGCATGGCCAGACGGCCCTGGTCACGGCGGGCATGGGCCAGGGCATGGTCCAGCCGGTCCATGAAGAAGCGGCGGTTCTGCAAGCCGGTCAGGCTGTCATGGCTGGCCAGGTGGTCCAGCTCGTGCTGCTTCTGGGCCAGCTTGGCGAACTGGCCGCCAATCTGCATCTGCATGTGCTCGATGGAGCGGGCCAGCATGCCGATCTCGTCCCGGCGGCCGGTGGGCAGTTCATCGCTGCGCAGACCGCCCACGAAACCCTCCACCGCGCGGACGATCTGCGCCAGCGGCCGGGTCAACGCGCGCGCCAGCAGGGCGGCCATCAGCACCGCCAGCGCACTGAAGGCGGCGACGATGCGCAGCACCATGCGCCCGAGACTGTCGCTCTCGGACAGCACCTCGGACAGGGGTTGCGAGAGGCCCAGCACAAAGTCCTCCTCCGCCTTCAGCATTGACGGCGGCTGACGCACGAAGGCCGCCACATGGGCCGTGGCATTGCTGCCCAGGGAACGGGTCACCACCGTCTGTTCGCCCTGGACCGGCGGGTTCACCAGCAGTTCGCTCACGCTGGGGAACTCGTCCTGCACCAGCGAGGACTGGCCGCGGTCAAAGGCAAAGGTCTTGCTCCGGTCGGGATGGACCAGGTACTCGCCCTGCGCGTTGCTGAGGTAGAGCTGAAGGCCCGGTGGGAGGTCGGCGGCGAGCTGGCCGAAGAGGCCATTCAGGTCCACATTGATCACGATGACGCCCAGCACCACGCCATGCATGTCCATCACCGGCGCGGACACCTCCAGTGCCGGCTTGCCATGGCCGGCATGGGCGCCGACCTCATGGTTGATCACCGCGCGCGAGACATAGACCTGGCCGGCCTGCAGGCGCATCGCCTCGTAGACGTAGGGATAGTGGCCCTTCTCCTGCAGGTCCTCGCCCTGCACGCGGGTCACGCCGATGTCGTCACGGTCCACGCGCACGCGCTCGAGGCCATGGTTGGCGGCGTCCATCAGGCGCATCTGGAAGTACTCGGGATGGGTCTCCAGCACCTGGCGGAACAGCTGGGCCAGGGTGGTCTCGTTGCGGGCCACCAGCTCGGGGTCCGCGCGCAGCAGCAGGCGGGCGGCACCCGGATGACCGGCCACCATCAGCACGTCCCGGGCCGTGCCGTCCAGCCCCACGGCCAGCTGGCGGACCAGCACCCGAGTGGCCGTCACGAGGCGCTGCTCGGCGGCCGCGACCAGGAGTTGGCGGCTGGCACTGTAGGCGTAATAGCCCGTCAGCCCGGCGGCCAGCACGCCGCTCAGGGCCAATGCAAGGCCCAGACGCCAGGAGATGCCGACCTTCATCGATGCAGCACCTTGGACGGCTGGTCACCGGACTGGATGCGGGACCAGAGCAGCTCGCGCCGCGGCTCGTCCTCCACCGGCTCCAACCAACGCAGCGGCACCTGCGGCGCGCTGCTGACCGATTCGCTGACCGTGTTGGCCAGGCCCTGGCGCGTGACCAGCAGGCTGCTGGCGGGCTCCTCCAGCATGAAGTTGATCCAGGCATGGGCCAGTTCGGGCTGGCGCGTGGCCGTGGAGATGGCCCAGCAATCCAGCCAGGCCAGCGCGCCTTCGCGCGGAATCACATAGCCCACATCGGCACCCGCAGCCTTCAGGAGGTGCACCTGTTGCATGCCGTAATTGGCGTACATCAGGGCGACGCGATGCCGCTGGAACAGCTGCACGGACTCCTCCGGCAGGCTGTAGAAGCTCAGCACATTGCGCCGCAGGGCCACCAGCTTGTCCACGGCCGCCGGCCAGCGCGAGTCCTCGATGTGGAAGGGCTGGGCCTGGCCCAGGGCCAGCGCGGCCAGCGAGAAGTTGTGGGTGCCGCCCGCATAGGCCAGGACCTTGCCCTTCCAGCGCGGATCCCAGAGGTCCTGCAGGGAGCCAGGCGGTGTGGTGATCTGGCGCCGGTCGTAGATCAGGCCCATCTCCGAGTAGGTATAGGGCACGGCGAAGACCCGCAGCTGGCCCTCGCGCCGGCGGCTCAAGCCCGGGATGGACGCCAGCTCGCGGAAGCGCGGCAGCTGGCGCCGGGTGTTGGGGATGCGCTGGAGGTCGATGGGCAGGGCCATGCCCTGCTCGATGTACTGCTGGAGTTCGGCGGTGTTGAGGGCGAAGACGTCGAAGTCGCCGCCCTTGTTGGCCAGCAGCCGCTGGCGCATGGCCTCGTCGGAGCCAACCACGGTGAGCTCCACCCGCGCCCCGGTCTTCTGGGTGAAACCCTGCAGCACCTCAGGATCGGCATAACCCGGCCAGGCCAGCACGCGCAAAACCTTGGCCCCCGGCTGTGCCGCAGCCGGGCCATGCGGGCCCAGGAGTCCCGGAAGTCCCAGGACGCAGGACAAGACGAGCAGGAAGCGCAGCGCCATGCGTTCATCGTAGAGGAAGCCGGCGAAGGCCGGCCCGGTCCTTGGGCGTCAACGCCACAGGGAGAAGCCTTGATTTGCGGCAGATGCCGCGAATCAAGGCTGGGCGCCTTGTCGCGCTGGGCCTCAGGCGACCGCCACCGGCAGGCCATGGGCCATCCAGGCGGCCATGCCCCCTGCCAGGTTGCGCACCTTGCTGTGGCCGTGGTGCAGGAGGTAGCCCATGGCCTGCTGGCTGCGCCCCCCGGCCGCGCAGGCCAGGACCAGCTCGGCATCGCGCGGCAGCTCGTGGTGGCGGCGCTCCAGCTCGCTCAGGGGCATGGGGATGCAGCGTTGCACGGCGTAGGCCAGGCGGGCTCTCTCGTGGGGCTCGCGCACATCCACCAGCCAGGCCCCCTGGTGCAGGGCCTCCAGGGCGGATCGGGGATCGAGGTGCAGCGGGGGCTTGTTCATGTCGGTGCATTCCTTGCGTGGTCAAGCAGGACAAATGGAAGGAAGCGCTCAAGGCCTGAGGACGCTGGCGCCAGCCTTGGCGATGCGCGCGTGCTGGCGGGCCAGTTGGCCGCAGACGAGGTCACACAGCGCATAGACCGAGGGGTCGGCGATGCGGTAGTACACATGGGTGCCCCGGCCCTCGCGGTGCACCAGACCATGGTGCTGCAGCTGCGCCAGATGCCGCGAGATGTTGGCGGTGCTGCTGCCGCAAGCCCGGGCCAGATCGCCCACGCACTGCGGCTGCTCGCGCAGCAGATGGAGCACGCGCAGCCGGCTGGGCTCGGCCAGCAATTGGAAGAAGCCCGCCACCTGCGGCAGAGCGCTGTCTGGCAGGTTGCGAATGCCGCCAGGCTTCGCCGCATTGACCGGCGCCGGCAGCGGCGGGGATACATCGGGGGCAGGACGGGACTTGGGCATGACAGGCCGACCTCCGGCGGGCGCAGCAGCCATGGACCCATCCGGTCCACGCCGCCTGGATGGAACCATTTGACTATTTGCATGATTGCGCAAATAATAAATATAACACGACGCCCTGTCCAGCCCTCGACGCCCCACCATGCGCAAGATCCCTTCCCCCGCCCTTCTCCCGGTCGCAGCCCTGCTGATGCTGGCCCTGGCCGGCCTGCCAGACGGCCCAGCCCAGGCAGCCGAGATGGTCCTGCCCTCGCTCAGGACCTACACCGTGCAGGCAGGCAGCGGCGCGCAGAGCCAGTCCTTTGAGGCCCGCGTCGAAGCCATGCGCCAGACCACGCTGGCCGCCCAGGTGGCTGGTGCCGTGGTGGAGCTGCTGGTCAAGCCCGGAGACACCGTCAAGGCAGGCCAACTGCTGATGCGCCTGGACGCCCGCAGCGCCGACCAAAGTGCCCAGGCCAGCGAGGCTCAGACCCAGGTCGCGCGCGCCCAGTTGGAGCTGGCCCGGCGCGAGCTGGACCGCCAGCAACAACTCTTCAACCAGCGCTTCATCAGCCAGGCGGCCCTGGATCAGGCGGACGCCCAGTTCAAGGCCACGGCGGCCCAGGTGCAGGCCCAGTTGGCCCAGGCCGGCGCGGCGCGCAGCCAGAGCGCCTGGTTCCAGCTGCGTGCGCCCTTTGCCGGCGTGATCGCGGAGCTGCCCGTGGTGCAGGGCGATATGGCCCTGCCCGGCCGCAGTCTCGCCGTGCTCTACGACCCCTCAGCCCTGCGCGTCACGGCCCATGTGCCGCAGGCCCAGGCACAAGCCGCCCAGGCCGCGGGCAACGCCGTCCTGCTCGACCTTCCCACCCTGGGCGTGCAAGGGCAGATCCCCAGTCGCGTGCAATGGCTGCCGACCGTGGACAGCAGCAGCGGCACCATGGAGCTGCGGGCCGAGCTGCCCGCCACCCTGAAGGGCCTGGTGCCCGGCCAGTTCGCGCGCATCCGGCTGAGTGGCGCGGCTGAGGCTCCCGCCCTGGCAGCCCCCCTGCTGGTGCCGACCCAGGCCGTGGTGCGCCGTGCGGAAATGACCGGGCTCTATGTACTCAATGCCGAAGGCCGACCCCTGCTGCGCCAGGTGCGTCTGGGCGAAAGCCGCGGCAGCCAGATCGAGATCCTCAGCGGCCTGAAGGCCGGCGAGCGCGTGGCCCTGGAGCCGCAGGCTGCCGCCCGGCTGCGTTGAGCGGGAGTCCCCATGGATTCAATGGACAAGCCGGCACTGGGCGCCTCGGGGCGCATCGCGGCCTTCTTCCAGTCTGCCCACATCACCCCGTTGCTGGCCCTGGTGGCCCTGCTGTTGGGCGTCTTTGCTGTGCTGGTCACGCCACGCGAGGAGGAGCCGCAGATCAACGTCACCATGGCCAACGTGCTGGTGCCCTTCCCCGGCGCCTCGGTCAAGGACGTGGAGCAGATGGTGGCCAGTCCCGGCGAGCAGGTGCTCTCGCGGATGGCGGGGGTCGAGCATGTGATGTCGGTCTCCCGTCCCGGCCTCGCAGTGCTGACCGTGCAGTTCAAGGTCGGCGTGCCGCGCACCGAGGCCCTGGTGCGCCTGCATGACACCGTCAGCAGCCATGCCGACTGGCTGCCCGTCGGGCTCGGGGTGCAGCAGCCCCTGGTCAAGCCCAAGGGCATCGACGACGTGCCCATCGTCAGCTTCACCCTCTTCAGCACCCAGCCCGAGACGGGCGCCTACGATCTCGAGCGCGTGGCCCACAGCCTGGAGAACGAGCTCAAGCGCGTGCCCGGAACCCGTGACGTGGTGAGCCTGGGCGGCCCGGGCCGCGCCGTGCAGATCCACATCGACGCCGCGCGCCTGGCCAAGGCCGGGCTCAGCCTGGGCGAACTGCGCCAAGCCCTGCAGTCGGCCCAGATGGGACAGCCCGTTGGCGAGCTGCTGCAGGGCGGCCAGGCCATCGCGCTGGAGGCCGGCTCCTGGTTGTCCTCGGCCCGCGACCTGGAGGAGCTGGTGGTGGGCGTGCGCGAAGGCCGGCCCCTGTTCCTGCGTGAGGTGGCCCGCATCGTCGATGGCCCCCTGACGCCCAGCCGCTACGTATGGCACGGCACGGGCGGTGCGCCGCAGCCGCAAGGGGCGGCCTCCGAGCTGCGGGGCGAGCATCCGGCCATCACGATCGCCATTACCAAGAAGGCCGGCGAGAACGCCATCGACGTCGCCAATGCGCTGCGACACCGGGTGGAGGCGCTGCGCAACACCGTCATCCCCGCCGAGGTGCTGGTGCAGGAGACGCGCAACTACGGCGCCACCGCCAACGACAAGGCTCAGAAGCTGATCCAGAAGCTGCTCTTCGCCACTGCCTCGGTGGTGGGCCTGGTCTTCCTCGCCCTGGGCCGGCGCGAGGCCGCCATCGTGGGCGCGGCCGTGATCCTCACGCTGACCGTCACCCTCTTCGCCTCCTGGGCCTGGGGCTTCACTCTCAACCGGGTCTCGTTGTTCGCGCTGATCTTCTCGATCGGCATCCTGGTGGACGACGCCATCGTGGTGGTCGAGAACATCCACCGCCACCAGCAGATGCATCCGGGCCGCAGCCTGGCCCAGCTGATTCCGGGTGCCGTCGATGAGGTCGGCGGCCCCACCATCCTGGCCACGCTGACGGTGATCGCCGCCTTGCTGCCCATGGCCTTCGTCAGCGGGCTGATGGGGCCCTACATGGGGCCCATCCCCATCAACGCCAGCATGGGCATGCTGCTGTCACTGGCCATCGCCTTCGTGGTGACACCCTGGCTGGCCCGCCTGTGGATGAAGGCGCTGCCCGCCGATCATCCGGCGGATCCGGACGCATTGCAGGGGCTCTCCGCGAAGCTGGCGCCTCTCTTCACGCGGCTGTTCACGCCACTGCTGGACGCACAGCGCGGCGCCCGCAGCCGCCGACTGCTGGGCCTGGGCATCGCGGGGCTGATCGCGCTCTCGCTGGCCCTGCCCGCGGGAGGGCTGGTCATGCTCAAGATGCTGCCCTTCGACAACAAGTCCGAGCTCCAGCTGGTGGTGGACATGCCGGCGGGCACACCGGTGGAGCAGACGGCCGCGGTCATGCACGAGCTGGGCGCCTACCTGTCCACCGTGCCCGAGGTGCTGCACTACCAGGCCTATGCCGGCACGGCCTCGCCCATCAACTTCAACGGCCTGGTGCGCCAGTACGAGCTGCGCGCCGGTGGCGAGCTGGGCGACATCCAGGTCAATCTGGTCGACAAGCACCACCGCCAGGCGCAGAGCCATGCCATCGCCACCCGCCTGCGCCCGCCGCTGCAGGCCATCGCCCGGCGTTTTGGCGCCAACGTGAAAGTGGTGGAAGTGCCGCCGGGCCCGCCGGTACTGGCGCCGCTGGTGGCCGAGGTTTACGGCCCCGACGACGCCGGCCGCCAGCAGCTGGCACGCCAGGTGCGCCAGGTCTTCGAGCAGCAGACCGGCGTGGTGGACGTGGACGACAGCAGCATCGCCGCCGCCCCGCGCCAGCTGCTGCTGGTGCAGCGCGCCCGCGCCGCGCAGCTGGGCGTGAGCCAGGCCGCCATCGTCAGCACCCTGCGCACGGCCCAGGCCGGCGAGGCGGTGGTCTGGCTCCATGACCAGAGCAAGTACCCCGCCGCCGCCTGGCTGCAGCTGCCACCCGAGCAGCAAGGCAGCCTGGACGCCCTGCTCTCCCTGCGCGTGCGCTCGGCGCAGGGAGCGCTGGTGCCGCTGCGCGAGCTGGTGACGATCTCCGACAGCCTGCGCGAGCAACCCATCCATCACAAGGACCTGCTGCCGGTGAACTATGTGATGGGCGACATGGCCGGCCGCGTGGACAGCCCGCTCTACGGCATGTTCCAGATGCGCAGCGCCATCGCCAGCATCCAGGCGCCGGACGGCGCCGGGGTCGATGAGCACTTCATCCGACAGCCCGACGACGCCTACCGCGGCTACGCCCTCAAGTGGGACGGCGAGTGGCAGATCACCTATGAGACCTTCCGCGACATGGGTGCCGCCTACGCCGTGGGCCTGGTGCTGATCTACCTGCTGGTGGTGGCGCAGTTCGGCTCCTACCTGACGCCGCTGATCATCATGGCGCCCATCCCGCTGACCCTGATCGGCGTGATGCCAGGCCATGCCCTGCTGGGCGCACAGTTCACCGCCACCAGCATGATCGGCATGATCGCGCTGGCCGGCATCATCGTGCGCAACTCCATCCTGCTGGTGGATTTCATCAATCTTCAGGTCCGCGCCGGCATGCCCTTCGAGTCGGCCATCCTGCGCTCGGCCATCACCCGCGCCCAGCCCATCCTGCTGACGGGCCTGGCCGCCATGCTGGGCGCCTTTTTCATCCTGGACGACCCCATCTTCAACGGCCTGGCCATCTCGCTGATCTTTGGCATCCTGGTCTCGACCCTGCTGACGCTGATCGTCATCCCGACGCTCTATTTCATTGCCTACCGCCACCGCTTGCATCTGCTGCAGGCCGCGTCTTCAACACCCTCCCCCACTGAAGGAGACTGACATGACTTCCTGGCAAATCGTCCGCATCGCCGCCGGCTTCTTCGTCTTGATGTCCCTGGCCCTGGGTCTGCCCGGCAGCCCCGTGTTCCACTCGCAATGGTGGCTGGCCTTCACGGCCTTCGTCGGCCTGAATCTCCTGCAAAGCGGCTTCACCCGCTGGTGCATGATGGAGTCGATCCTGCGCAAGCTCGGCGTGCGCCCGGGCTGCTGAAGCAAGGAGCTGTCCATGCATCTGGTCTGTGCCCATTGCGGCGCGACGAACCGTGTCCCCGAGGAGCGCCTGCAGGACCAGCCGGTCTGCGGCCGCTGCGGGTCCGAGCTCGCACCGACGCATCCGCTGGCCCTGAGCGACGCGCTGTTCGCCGACTACATCACCAAAACCGAAGCCCCCGTGCTGGTGGACTTCTGGGCGGCCTGGTGCGGCCCCTGCCGCATGATGGCGCCGCAGTTCGAGGCGGCGGCAGCGCAGGCGCCCGGCGTGCGTTTCATCAAGGTGGATACGGAGGCCTGCCCGCAGACTGCAGCACGCCTGGGCATTCGCAGCATTCCCACCCTGGCGATGTTCCTGGGCGGCCGCGAGATCGCGCGCCAGAGCGGCGCCATGCCGGCCGCCGAACTGCTGCGCTGGATTCAATCCCATCTCCAGAAAGGACATCCCTGATGAGCGATGAACACGTTCGCGTCGATCTGGTCCAGCAGGCGGACTACCGCTGCGACACCCGCTTCGGCGGCGAAGTCCCCGCCCTGCTGACCGATGAACCGCCGCCCCTGGGCTCGGGCCTGGGCCCCTCGCCCGTGCAGCTGCTGTGCGCGGCGGTGGCCAACTGCCTCACGGACTCCCTGCTCTTCGCGCTGCGCAAGTACAAGCAGGCGCCGGAGCCGCTGCGCTGCAGCGTCGAGGCGCAGGTCGGCCGCAATGCCGAAGGCCGACTGCGGGTGCTGGCCATGCAGGCGCGGCTGCAGCTGGGTGTGCCCGCGGCGCAGCTCCTGCACCTGGATCGCGTGCTGAGCCAGTTCGAGGCCTTCTGCACCGTGACGCAGAGCGTGGGCCATGGCATCGCCATCACGACGGAAGTGCGGGACGCCGAGGGCGCCCTGCTGAAGCCAGCCACCCCTCTCGTGCATTGACCCCTCCGAGGAGAACTCTCATGCAAGCCAATGTCGGAAACCTGGACCGCGCGATGCGCGTCATCGCCGGCACCGTCCTGATTGCCGCCACCCTGATGGGCTTCATCGGCCTGTGGGGCTGGATCGGCGTGGTCTTCATCGCCACCGGCCTGCTGCGCTTCTGCCCGGCCTACCTGCCCTTGGGCATGAGCACCTGCAAGGCTCCGGACCGCAAGTGACAGGCCGCGCCTGATGCCGCCCTCGGGGTCAGGTTTTGCCTGAATCGCGGGCGATCTGCTCCTGTACCCAGTGCTGCAGCAGCTCGACGGGCTGCTGGCTGCGCTGCAGCTCATAGAGTGGGCCGATGCTCAGCACCTTGCCCCCGGGACTCAGCAGGGCGAAGGCCGGGAAGGAATTGATACCCAGCGACTGCAGGAAGGGCTTGGCCTGGGGATAGACCGGCCAGCGCAGGCCGTGGTCCTGCACAAAGCGGCGGCTGGTGGCTTCGTCGTCGAAGGTGACGGCGGCCAGGCGCAGTTCGGGCATGCGGGCCTGCAGGCCGTTCAAGGTGGGCACCTCCGCCACACAGGGCGCGCAGGTAGAGAAGTAGAAGCTCATCAGCGTGTAGCGGCCCTTGAGCGTGTCGGGCGTCAGCGCCGCCTGGTCCAGGGAACGCAAGGAAAAGTCCGGCACAGCCTCACCCGGCGCGACCTTGAAACGCATCGGCTCCGGGCGCTTGCCCGGCAGCTGCAGCTGCAGCGTCACTTCCTGCGCGCTCTTGGCGACGGCCAGGCCCAACTTGCCCTCCGCGCCCGCGAGGCGCTGGTAGAAGGCCTCGCGCGCCAGGCTGCGGCCTTCCTCGTCCCGGTAGCTGACCTTCGTCTGCGGAGACACGCCGAAGGCCGTCAGGAAGGCCGGCTCCTCGGCCGCCGACTGCAGCAGGCTCAGGCCTGCGGCCTGCGCCAGGTTCAAGCTGGCGCCGAAGGCCAAGGCCGCCAGCCATGCGGCCAAACGGACGGGAGGGAGATGTCGGGCGCTGATCATGGGCGCTAGTGTCATCCGCGGGTGGCGCCGCCATCTTAGGGCCCGCTTAAGCCCGGACCGCGCTGGAGGAACCTGCGGCAGGGCTCTGCCCTGTCGCCCTGTCGCCCTGGCGTCAATCTGCAGGGGAAGGCCCCAGGGCCGGGGCCGCGGCCACTCGGTTAGTGTTGCGGGATGATCAGCACCCCGCCCCGCACAGTCTTCGAGGCTGATTTCACCACCGCCCTCTGCCAGATCTTCGAGGAGCACATCAGCTTCAACAAGGTGCTGGGCCTGCGGGTCACCGGGCTGGAGGCGCAGGCTGCGGAGGCCGCTGTGGCCATGCGCCCCGAGCTGATCGGCCATTTCGCCCATCAACGCATGCACGGGGGGGTGATCTCGGCCACGCTGGACGCCTTGGGCGGCCTGGCCGTGATGGCCGCCATCGGCGACCGCCACCGCGAGGAGCCGCCGGCCACCCGCCTGCAGCGCTTCAACAAACTGGGCACCATCGACCTGCGGGTGGACTACCTGCGCCCCGCCATCGGCGAGCGCTTCCGGGCCCGTGCCGAGGTGCTGCGACTGGGCAGCCGCGTGGCCAGCACCCGCATGGAGTTCATGGATGACCAGGGCCGCCTCTTGAGCACGGGATCGGCGGCCTACATGGTGTCCTGAGCCAGGCCGCAGCAGCGGCGGTCAGGCGCGCCGATCATGCGCCCCGGCGGCGTAAAAGGCCTTTTTGTGTTCGTACATCATCGTGTCGGCGCGATGCACCGCGGCCTCGATGCGCTCGCCGCCGCGCCAGACGGCATGCCCCATGGACATCTCCAGCAGCGCCCCCGCATGGAACTGGTTGTTGAGCTCCAGCAGCTCCTCGACCTGGGCCTGCAATGCCTCCACGGCCGTTTCGTCGGCCCCGGGCATGAGCAGCACGAATTCGTCTCCGCCAACGCGTGAGGCCGTCATCGGCGCCTCCACCGCCTTGGCCAGCACCTCGCCGGCGCGGCGAAGCAGGGCATCGCCCGCGGCGTGGCCGGCCTCGTCGTTGAGGCGCTTGAGCCCGTTGACGTCCAGCAGCAGGATGCCCAGCGGTGCCAGGCCGCGGCGCTCCAGGCGGTTGATCTCGTCGCTGAAGAAGCTGCGGTTGCGCAGCTTGGTCAGGGCGTCGTGCTTGCCCAGGAACTCGAGGTAGGCTTCGGCCTTCTTGCGGGCGCTGATGTCAGTCAGCGAGACCTGCACCAGGGACCAGTCGTGCTCATGGCCCGGCAGAACGCTGAACTGCAGGTGCACATGCAGCAGCTCGCCGTCCAGGGTGTAGTTGACCGTCTCGCGCTGCTGGAAGATCTGGCCGTTCCACAGCTCGATCAGCTGCTCGGTGAAGGGGCGACGCATCTCGTCCCGGAAGACATCGCTGAGCCGTGCCACCAGGGTGGCCTGATCGGGCGAGCGGAACAGGCGCAGGGTCTGACGGTTGACGCGCAGCACGCGGATCTGGGCCATGCAGCGATCGACGAAATCCGGGTGCACGTCGGTGAAGGTGCGGAAGTCGGTGATGCCCTGCTCGCGGACCTCGTCCAGAAGGCGCTTGACGCCGCTGAAATCCTCCACCCACAGCGAGACGGGTGAATGCTCGAAGAGGCCGTTGGCATAGCGCTCGCTGGCCTGCAGCTCACGCTGGGCCTGCGCACGCGCCGTCACATCCTCCAGGGACAGCAGCACCCTCGACCAGTCCGTCTCATGCCCCGGCAGCACCCGCACAGCCAGGCGCACGTCCAGGCGGCGACCATCGAGGGTGTAGTTGACGGTCTGGCTCTCGTAGCTCAGCTCGCCACGCCACAGCCGCTCCAGATCCTGTACGTGGTGCCCCAGCATGTCGTCCCGGAAGACAGCGCCCAGACTGGCCAGCAGCTGGGCCTGATCTCGGGCGCCAAACAGGCTCAGGGTCTTGCGGTTGACACACAGCACGCGGATGCCTTCCGTGCACACCCGCAGGTCGGCAGGATGGCTCAGCAGGTGGGCGCGCAGATCGCTCACGCCCTCGGAGCGCAAGCGCTTGAACAGTTGGGCCAGGGCGCTGAAGTCTTCCAGCCAAAGAGACACCGGCGCCAGCTCGAAGAGTGCAAACCACTCGTGGGTGTCGGCGTGCCCGTTCGGGGCGGCACGGGCTTGGGCGGGCTTGTCGGCATGCATGGCTGGGTCTGGCATTAGGGTTCCCGCCCCAGTCTAGCGGTGAATCCCGGGAGCGAGGCGCCAAGGATTTGGCATAGAGTCCGGGCATGCAGTCCCCGCAGTACCCGCAGTACCCCGGAGCCGGCCCGGCCGAGCCCCCTCGCGCGGCCCCGGTCGCCCCCGCCAGTCCGGCTTCGGGCGAAGCCCTTCTGGCCCAGGCCATCCAGTCCTGGCAGACGGGCGACCTGTTGGGCAGCTGCCGCCAGGCCCTGGCGGCCGCCGTCGCGCTCAGCGGCGGCCCGACGTCCACCGCCCTGCCACATGCCCTGCGCCAGGCTGCCCTGGCCCTGTGCGAGTTCGGTCTGGCCGCCGAAGCGCTGCCCCTGGCCCGGGCCTCGGTGCACTACCTGGAGCGAGAGCAGCTGCATGAGCCACTTTCTGCCTGCCTGAGCTGCCTGGGCCATGTCCATGCGCGGCTGGGCGAGCTGGACCAGGCTGAGCTGCTGCACATGCGGGCCCTGTCCCTGGCTCGCGAATCCATCGACAGCGCCGATCGCATGCGGGCCTACACCAATCTGCTGGTCTCCATGGCCGCCGCCCACGAGCAGGCCCTGGACCGCGGCGACGAGGAAGGTCGGGTGATGGCCCGCCTCGCCCTGCGCCGCGCCGAGCGCCAGTTGGGTGGCGCCCGCTCCCTGGCCCAGGATGGCCGGCTGCATGCCGTCTTTCAGGGAGTACTGAAGCTGGCCGTGGCCCACCTGCTGGTGCTGCTGCATCGGCTGGACGAGGCCGAGGTCCTGCTGAACCAACTGCTGGCGCAATGGTCCGTCGATGACCGGACGCGCTACTGGCGCTGGTCTGCCGAGGAAACCCTGGCCGACCTGCTGAACCGCCGGGGCCGCCATGCCGAGGCCTGGCATCTGCTGGCCCTGCTGCTGGCCGAGCCCGATCTGCAGATCAATGTGCAGTTGCACGGCTCGGTGCTGCGCCAGGCCCTGCGCAGTCTGCGCGCCATGGACGGGCCGCAGACGCAGGCCCGCATCCGCGAGCTGGAGATGCAACGGCAGCAGTGGGAGCAGCGCTGCGCCCAGGCCGCAACACAGGCGCGCGAGGCGCTGGCCCAGGAGCTGCTGCAGCTGGATCCCTGGCTGCGTTCCGTGCTCAGGGGTGCGGACTGACGCGGTAGGCGCAGCGCCGCGCGCCCGCCAGTTGATGCTCGGTGCGCTGCACCTGCCCCCAGGGCGCCAGGCAGCGTTGGAACAGGGCCAGCTCCGAACGACAGAAGCCCTGGCAGGCCTGGGCCGCGGCGCAGATGGGGCAATGGTCCTCGATTAAAAGCCAGTCCGCCCCCATCCGCTCGACCCGCGCCATATAGCCCTCCCGCTCACGCTCGGCGGCCAGCGCCGCCAGGGCACTGCGCAGGGTGCGCTTGCCGGCCAGTGCAGCCTGGTAGCGGCGTTCGCTGTCCTGCTCGCGGGCGTCGATCAGGCGCTCCAGCGCGGGCTCGCCCAGCAGGCTGCGGATCTGCCGGATCAGCTGGACCGTGAGTTCGCCATGGCGGTCCGGAAACTCGGCATGGCCCGCAGCACTGAGCCGCCAGACCCTCCGCGGCCGGCCGACAGCGCCCGCCTCGTCCTGCCACTGCAGCAGGCCTTCGTCGGCCAGTTGCTGCAGCTGTTTGTGGGCGCCCATGGCGCTGAGGCCCAGGACCTCGGCCAGCCCGGCCGCCGTCTGTGGGCCGCCGCTCTTGAGCTGCTGTAGCAGGCGTTGGCGGGCTTCGGTCTTCATGCCTGGCCCTCTTGCCGGACTGCTCGCCGGTGCTCCGCCCGCGCCAGCGCCACCAGCTGCCAGGCCGCCAGCACACAGGTCAGACCGCCCAGGCCCATGATCCAGCGCGAGGACAGCAGGGCAAGACCTGACCCCAGCAGGGCCACCACCACATTGGCCAGGCAGAAGATGGTGGACAGCAGGCCCATCACCCGGCCCTGGCCATGGCTGGCGAAGCGCTCGGACATCCAGGCAGGCATGACGGCGTTGTAAAGCGCCAGCGGCAGGCCCAGGAAGGCGATCATGAGCAGGCCCGGCGTGGACGGCAGCACCGCCAGCAGGCTCAGCCCCAGGGCTGCGGCCAGGGCCAGCCAGGCGGCGTCGCGCAGCGGGTGCTGACGCCGCCCGCTGCCGAAGCGCCCTGCCATCACGCTGGCCAGGGTCATGGTGGCGCACTGGGCCGCAGTGACGTAGGCAATGCCGCGGCTGTCGAGCCCGGCCTGCTCCAGCATCCACAGCGGCGCGAATTCGTAGAGGGCCGTCACGCCCACGGTGTAGAGGAACTGCAGCAGCGCCAGGCGAGCCAGCACCGGGTCCTCGCGCAGCAGCCCCAGGGCCTGCTGCTCGCGCATGGACTGCAGCAGGCGCAAGGGCCCGGCCACTCGCTTGCCCGCGGGCACACCCGCCCCCAGGATCAGCAGGCAGGGCAGCATGGCCAGGCCGGCCAGCAGGAAGGGCACGGGCTCGCCCAGGCCCAGCGTCAGCCCGCCGGCCAGCGGCCCCAGCAGCCAGCCCGCGTAGAGACAGGCATTGAGCCATGCCAGGCCCCGGGTGCGGTCGATCTGGCCGTGCAGGTCGGCCACCAAGGCACGGGCCACGGCCACATTGCCCTCCGTGATGCCCGTCAGGAAGCGTGCCAGCACAAAAACCAGGAACCAGCGCTGGTGCAGGGCATAGGCCGTCAGCAGATAGCCCAGCAGCGTGGCCGTCAACGTGACGTTGAGGGTGGCACGGCGGCCGAAGCGGTCAGACAGCGGGCCGATGAAAAGGCTGCCCAGCAGGATGCCCAGCGGGTTGACTGCCAGGGCCAGGCCCATCAGCAGCTTGGGGTCGAGGCCCAGGAAGTGGGTGAAGGCATCCGGCGGACCATCGACAAAGATGGGGGCCAGGATGGGATAGGGCATGGACACGCCGACCGTGCTCATCAGGGCCAGTGCGCAGACAGCGCCCAACACCCAATAGGGATGGCGGATCTGCGAGGCTTCGGGCTGCGGAAGGGGCGAATTCAGTGCGGCGCTCATGGGGCGGGGACTGCTGCGCAGGGCTGTCGATTCGTCATGGCGGCATGATGCGGGCAGCGCTTCAATTAATCAACAAAACGTTTATTAACCACGCAAGCGCCGCTGACATCGGCAGGCACCGAAGGCACAATCCCCCCATGGCATTCCGTGCACTCGAACTCCCTGCTGACATCAGCGGCCGGCTCTGGCTGCAGTCCATGCCCGGCCGGCTGGAGCCCTGGGGAGCCTTTCTCGATGAGGCGAGACTGCGCCAGCTGAGTCTGGTCAGCTGCCTCAATCCGATGGACGAAGTGGCGCAGCTCTCCCCGCTGTACCACAAGGCCGTCAGCGAGGGCCGCCTGCCCTTCCGCTGGCAGCACTTGCCCATGCGCGACTTCGGCCTGGGCAGCAACCCCGAGGTCTTCCGCCAGGGCGTGGAGACGCTGATCCACAGCCTGCGCGTGGGCGACCGCGTGCTGCTGCACTGCGCCGCCGGCATCGGCCGCACAGGCACCGTGGCAGCCTGTGTGCTCAAAGGCCTGGGCATGGAGGTGGACGAGGCACTGCAGCGCGTGCGCAAGGCCGGCTCCAACCCCCAGTCCGCCGTGCAGAGCGGCTGGGTGGAGCAGTTCTGAGCGCCGCGCCTGCCCCCCCGCACGCACTGCCGCCCCCACCGGCACCTGAGACCCTGCGGCTGGGCTGGATCCACGTCAGCCCGGGCTGCGTGGTGGTGGACAAGCCCAGCGGCCTGCTCTCCGTGCCCGGCCGGGGCGAAGACAAGAAGGACTGCGCGGCCAGCCGCGTGCAGGCACGATTCCCGGAGGCCCTCGTCGTGCACCGCCTGGACATGGCCACCTCGGGCCTGCTGGTCTTCGCCCGCAGCCAGGAGATGCAGCGTTTGCTGGGCGATGCCTTTGCCGCTCGCCGGGTCGAGAAGCGCTATGTGGCGGTGCTGGGCGGCCTCGTCGAGGCCGACGAGCAGGCCATCGACCTGCCCCTGCTCACCGACTGGCCGAACCGCCCGCGGCAGATGGTCTGCCATCAGCGCGGCAAACCCTCGCAGACCCTGCTGCGGGTTCTGGAGCGCGACAGCGCTCGGCAGCAGACGCGCGTCGCGCTGCTCCCGCTGACCGGGCGATCGCACCAGCTGCGTGTGCACTGCCTGGCCATCGGCCACCCCATCCTCGGCGACGCGCTCTATGCGCCGCCAGCCCTGCAGCAAGCCGCCCCGCGCCTGCTGCTGCACGCCTGGCAGTTGGGCCTGCCCGACATGGGCGAGGCGCCGGCGCTGCTGCTGCAGAGCCCTCCCCCGTTCTGAGCGCCCAGCCCGCTGCCATCCGATGCAATCCAGCGCGAGAATGCAGGCATGAACAGCCCCAAGCGCCACCTCTACATCCTCAGTGGCAGCTCGCGCGGCCTGGGCCTGGCCCTGGCTCGCGAACTGCTCGCAAGCCCCGAACACCAGGTCCTGGGCATTGCCCGGCGGGACAACGAATCGCTCTACGGCCTGGCCGCCTCCACCGGCAGTGTGCTGCAGCAATGGCGCCAGGACCTCGCCCAGCCCCTGCCCGTGGCCCAGGCCCTGAAGCAGTGGCTGCAGGCCCAGCCCCTGGAGCGCTTCGACACCCTCACCCTGATCAACAATGCCGGCGTTGTGACCCACCCGGGCGCCGTGCAGGACACGCCCCTGGCCGAGCTGTCCAGCGCCCTGCGCGTGAGTGCGGAGGCGGCGCTGCTGCTCAGCGCGGCCTTCCTGGACGCCTGCCGCCTAGCGCCGGGCGAACTGCGCGTGCTGAACATCTCCTCCGGCCTCGGGCGTCGTGCCATGGCCGGTACGGCGGCCTACTGCGCAGCCAAGGCGGCGCTGGACCACCTCTCCCGCGCAATGGCCCTCGATGAGGCGCATCGGGCCAGTCTGGGCCTGAAGGCGGCCCGCATCGTATCCCTGGCGCCGGGCGTCATCGACACCGACATGCAGCAGCAGCTGCGAAGCGCTGCCCCCACCGTACTCCCGGACCAGCCTCGGTTCAGCGCCCTGAAGGCCGATCAGCAGCTCAGCAGCCCGGCCCAGACGGCCACGGCCGTGCTGCGCTACCTGGCGCGGCCGGATTTCGGGGAGCAGGTGATCGCAGACGTTCGCGAGGTCTGAGGCGCTCCGGACGATTCAGCGACGAGGCACCCGCGGGCGCTCAGCCGGCTGATCAGCCCAGCAGATTGGCCAGCGTCAGCAGGGCCAGCAGGAACATCCACAGCACCACGGAGCGCCAGACCAGGCCCACCACGCTCTGCAGATGACCCAGGGCTGGCGGCATGCCGGGGGTGGAGCCTTCGGCGCGGGTGGCGTCCATGTCACCGCCGGCCTCGAAGGTCTTGCTGCGGTCCGGGGTGACGCCCGGTGCGGCCGAGCCGCCCAGTTGCACGCCCAAGGCACCGGCGGCCGAGGCCAGGATGATGCCCTCGTTCGGGTGCATCCACAGGCCGGCGTCACGCCGCCAGCCGTTCACCGCTTCCTCGAAGTTGCCGACGATGGCAAAGCCGGTGGCGGTCAGGCGGGCGGGCACGTAGTCCACCCAGCCGAAGAACTGGCGGGAGATCTCCATCAGGCGCTCGTTGGTGGGGGCGTCGATGGTGCGGCTCTTGAAGGCCCAGTAGCGGCTGGCAAATTCAGCCATGCGGTACAGGATGGCACCCGCAGGTCCCAGGCCCACGGTGGACAGCACGATGAACCAGAAGAACACACCGAAGACGTGGCGATGCGCGGCCAGCAGCGAATGTTCGACCACATGGCGCAGCAGCTCCGTGCGGGGAAGTTCACTGGCATCCAGGTGCCGCCATTCAGCCAGCAGCCGGCGTGCCTCCAGCTCGTCGGCACGCTCCAGGGCGTCGCGGATGTCAGTGAAGTAGTGGCTGAACTGGCGGAAGCCCAGGGTCAGGTACAGCACCAGCACGTCCAGGGCCAGCGCACCCAGCACCGTGAAATGCCGCACCAGGCCGTAGAGCGCCGCAGCCAGCAGCGCGGGGCCCAGCACCGTGATGCCCCAGACGACCAGGGCGTGGCGTTCCTTGCCGGCGTCGAAGTTGCGGCCCGTCCAGCGCACCCAGCTGATCACGCCCTCATGCACGGCATTGCCATGCGGCAGCGGCTTGAGCTGCTCACAGATCAGGGCCAGCAGGACGGCGAAGAAGTTCATGGGCCCGCATGATAGCGGCCCTGCGCCCCTCAGGCCGAGAGGAACCGGTAGAAGTTGCGCAGCATGGCAGCCGTCGCGCCCCAGATGAAGTACTCGCGCGACACCCCGGCAAGATCTGACCCCGTCCAGGGCATGGACAGGAACTGCCGCTCCCCCTCCTGCCAGCGGAAGACGTGGCGCTGATGGCGGGCCGGATCCATCAAGAAGGCCAGCGGCACCTCGAAGGCCTCGGCCACCTCGAACTCGTCCAGCGCCAGGCTGAAGTCGGGCTGTACCAGGGCCACGACGGGGTGCACCATGAAGGCCGTCACCGTGCGGTAGATGGGCAGTTGGCCCAGCACCTCCACATGGCTCGGATGCAGGCCGATCTCCTCCTGGGCCTCGCGCAGGGCGGTGGCGACAGCGTCGGCGTCCTCCGGCTCGGTACGCCCGCCAGGGAAGCTGATCTGGCCGGCGTGGTCCCGCAGATGGGCTGTGCGCTGGGTCAGCAGCACCTGCAGGCCCTCGGGGCGCTGCACCAGGGGCACCAGCACCGCCGCCGAGGCCGGCTCACGCTGGCTCAGCATCCCGCCGTCGCCCGGCAGCTCCGGCGACCAGTCGGGCGGCGCACGGAAGCGGGCGCGCAAGGCCTGCGCCGTCAGGGTTTCGGCCGGCACCGCCGGCAGCCCCACATCCCGGGAGCTCACCGGCACGGCACGCGGATCAAGAATGGGCGATCGACTCATTCAGCCAGCATAGCGCGAACGCCCTGCCCCAGGCCTGCGCTGGGGGAGGCGGGCCCCGGCAGCCTCAGCGCCCGGCCACGCCTGCCCGTCACCCGGTGGCTCGGCTCGGCGGTGACGCCGCTCCGGCCGGGCGCCTTGCACCCAACCGGGGAGCGCAGGGGGCCGCCCGGGAGCGCTCCACGCCTCCCCCCGCCAAGACCAAGCACCACAAAGCAAAAGCCCCGCACATTACTGCAACGGGGCTTCCAGTCATTCACCCAGGCCGACTCCAGCCGGCCGGGACGAAGGATCAACGCTCGGCGATGGGCTTCACGTCGCGGGGCGTGGCGCCCACGAAGAGCTGGCGCGGACGGCCGATCTTGTATTCGGGGTCGGCGATCATCTCGTTCAGCTGGGCGATCCATCCCACGGTGCGGGCCAGTGCAAAGATGGCGGTGAACAGAGGCACGGGGATGCCGATGGCGCGCTGCACGATGCCCGAGTAGAAGTCCACGTTCGGGTAGAGCTTGCGGGCAACGAAGTATTCGTCTTCCAGCGCGATCTTCTCCAGCTCCATGGCCAGCTTGAACAGCGGGTCGTTGTGCAGGCCCAGCTCGCCTAGGACTTCGTGGCAGGTCTCGCGCATCAGCTTGGCGCGCGGGTCGTAGTTCTTGTAGACCCGGTGGCCGAAGCCCATCAGCTTGACGTTGCTGCTCTTGTCCTTGACCTGCTTGATGAACTCCCCGATCTTGGCCACGCCACCCATCTGCTGGATGTCGTTGAGCATGTTCAGGCAGGCCTCGTTGGCGCCACCGTGAGCCGGGCCCCACAGGCAGGCCACGCCGGCGGCGATGGCTGCGAAGGGATTGGTGCCCGAGGAGCCGCACAGGCGCACCGTCGAGGTCGAGGCGTTCTGCTCGTGGTCGGCATGCAGCGTAAAGATGCGGTCCATGGCGCGCACCAGCACGTCATTGGGCTTGTAGTCCTCGCAGGGCGTGGCGAACATCATGCGCATGAAGTTGCCGGCGTAGGAGAGGTCGTTCTTCGGGTAGATGTAGGGCTGGCCGATGGTGTACTTGTAGGCCATCGCGACCAGGGTCGGCATCTTGGCGATCAGGCGGATGGCCGCGATCTCGCGATGCTCGGGGTTATTGATGTCGGTGCTGTCGTGATAGAAGGCCGACATCGCGCCCACCAGGCCGGTCATCACGGCCATCGGGTGCGCGTCACGACGGAAGCCGCGCAGGAAGAACTGCATCTGCTCGTTGACCATCGTGTGGTGCATCACGCGGTTCTCGAACTCGGCCTTCTGGTCGGCGTTGGGCAGTTGGCCGTTCAGCAGCAGGTAGCAGGTTTCCAGGTAGTCGCAGTTGACAGCCAGTTGCTCGATGGGATAGCCGCGGTACAGCAGCTCACCCTTGTCGCCATCGATGTAGGTGATGGTCGAGTTGCAGGAGGCGGTCGACAGGAAGCCCGGGTCATAGGTGAACTTGCCCGTCTGGCCGTAGAGCTTGCGGATGTCGATCACATCGGGACCCACGGAGCCCTTGTAGATGGGCAGATCCATGCTGGGGCTGCCGTCGGAGAACGACAGGGTGGCTTTGACGTCAGACGGTGTCATGGGGCGTTCCTTATGACTTCTTGGAAAAACAGGTCAGCGGCGCTGACAGATCAGAGGGGAGTCCTGAGCATGCCCAGGACCTCCAGCAGTTCGGGCGTGACCGACTCGCCCTCGGGTTCCTTGCGCGCCAGCAGGAGGTCCATCAGATCGTTGTCCGACAGGTCCATCAGCTGGCGCAGGCCTTCGGCCTGACGTTCGGTCAGGCTGGACTCGTAGCGCTTGAAGAACCGCTCAATGAAGAGGTCATTCTCCAGCAGTCCGCGGCGGCAGCGCCACTTCAGTTTGGAGAGAGCTCTCTCGTCGATGAGGGCATCGGACAAGGTTGTCACGGATGAGGGCCTTTGCAAAGTGTCCAGGGCGGGTCCGAGCATCAGACGGCGCGACGCACCATCAGCTCCTTGATCTTGCCGATGGCCTTGGTGGGGTTCAGGCCCTTGGGGCAGACGTCCACGCAGTTCATGATGGTGTGGCAGCGGAACAGGCGGTACGGGTCCTCGAGGTTGTCGAGGCGCTCCGCGGTGGCCTGGTCACGGCTGTCCGCGATGAAGCGGTAGGCCTGCAGCAGACCGGCGGGGCCCACGAACTTGTCGGGGTTCCACCAGAAGCTGGGACAGCTCGTGGAGCAGCTGGCGCACAGGATGCACTCGTACAGGCCGTCCAGTTCCTCGCGTTCCACCGGCGACTGCAGGCGCTCCTTGTCGGGCAGCGGCGTGTCGTTCACCAGATAGGGCTTGATGGAGTGGTACTGCTTGAAGAACTGCGTCATGTCCACGATCAGGTCGCGGACCACGGGCAGGCCAGGCAAGGGCTTGAGCACCACCACCTGCGGCAGCGAGCGCATATTGGTCAGGCAGGCCAGGCCGTTCTTGCCATTGATGTTCATGGCATCGGAACCGCAGACGCCCTCTCGGCAGGAGCGGCGGAAGCTCAGCGTGGGGTCCACGGCCTTGAGCTTGATCAGCGCGTCCAGCAGCATGCGTTCGTTGCCCTCGAGCTCGATCTCGAGGGTCTGCATGTAGGGCTTGGCGTCCTTGTCCGGGTCGTAGCGGTAGATCTGGAAGGTACGTTTTTGGCTCATGTTCTTGTCCTCAGAAGGTACGCACCTTGGGCGGCACAGATTCCACGGTCAGCGGGGTCAGCTTGACCGGCTTGTAGTCCAGGCGATTGCCTTCGGAGTACCACAGGGTGTGCTTCATCCAGTTCGCGTCGTCGCGGTTGGGGAAGTCGTCGTGGGCGTGGGCACCACGGGATTCCGGACGGGCGGCGGCCGAGGTCATCGTGGCCTTGGCGGCCTCGATCAGGTTCTCGACTTCCAGCGCCTCCACACGGGCGGTGTTGAAGACCTTGGACTTGTCCTTCAGGCCGATGTGCTTCACGCGCTCGGCGACTTCCAGGATCTTCTTGACGCCCTCGTCCATCACGGCCTGGGTGCGGAACACGCCGGCGTGCTTCTGCATGGTCGAGCGGATGTCGTTGGCCACGTCCTGGGCGTATTCGCCATTGGAGGCCGACTCCAGGCGCGCCAGGCGGGCCAGGGTCTGGTCGGCGGCGTCCTTGGGCAGGGGCTTGTGCTCGCGGTTCTTGAGGTTGAACTCGACGATGTGCTTGCCGGCCGCGCGGCCGAACACCACCAGGTCCAACAGCGAGTTGGTGCCCAGGCGGTTGGCGCCGTGCACCGAGACGCAGGAGCACTCGCCCACCGCGTACAGGCCGTTGATGACCTCGTTGGGGTTGCCGTTCTTGGGCACGACCACCTGACCGTTGATGTTGGTGGGGATGCCACCCATCTGGTAGTGGATGGTCGGCACCACGGGGATGGGTTCCTTGGTGATGTCGACGTTGGCGAAGTTGTGGCCGATCTCGAACACCGAGGGCAGACGCTTCATGATCGTCTCGGCGCCCAGGTGGGTCATGTCCAGCAGCACGTAGTCCTTGTTGGGACCACAGCCACGGCCTTCCTTGATTTCCTGGTCCATGGAGCGGGACACGAAGTCACGCGGGGCCAGGTCCTTCAGGGTCGGGGCGTAGCGTTCCATGAAGCGCTCGCCGTTGGCGTTGCGCAGGATGGCGCCCTCGCCGCGGCAGCCTTCGGTCAGCAGCACGCCCGCACCAGCCACGCCGGTGGGGTGGAACTGCCAGAACTCCATGTCTTCCAGCGGGATGCCAGCACGTGCCGCCATGCCCAGGCCGTCACCGGTGTTGATGAAGGCGTTGGTGGAGGCCGCGTAGATGCGGCCGGCACCGCCGGTGGCCATCAGCACGGTCTTGGCCTGCAGGATGTGGACCTCGCCGGTCTCCATCTCCAGCGCGGTCACGCCGACCACGTCGCCCTCGGCGTCGCGGATGACATCCAGGGCCATCCACTCCACGAAGAACTGCGTCTTGGCCTTGACGTTCTGCTGGTACAGGGTGTGCAGCAGGGCGTGGCCAGTGCGGTCGGCCGCTGCGCAGGCGCGCTGCACGGGCTTCTCGCCGTAGTTGGCGGTGTGGCCGCCGAAGGGGCGCTGGTAGATGGTGCCGTCCGGGTTGCGGTCGAAGGGCATGCCGAAGTGCTCGAGTTCGTACACGACCTTCGGGGCCTCGCGGCACATGAACTCGATGGCGTCCTGGTCACCCAGCCAGTCCGAGCCCTTGACGGTGTCGAAGAAGTGGTAGTGCCAGTTGTCTTCCGACATATTGCCCAGCGAGGCACCGATGCCACCCTGGGCAGCCACGGTGTGCGAACGGGTCGGGAAGACCTTGGACAGCACGGCCACGTTCAGGCCGGCCAGGGAGAGTTGCAGCGAGGCGCGCATGCCGGAACCACCGGCACCCACGATCACCACATCGAACTTGCGCTTTGCGAGCGAGCTTCCAACTTGCATTTTTTACAGCCTCCAGAGGACTTGGATCGCCCAACCCGCGCAACCCACCAACCAGACCAGGGTGAACACATGCAGGGCCAGGCGGATGCCCACGGCCGGCACGTAGTCCATCCAGATGTCGCGAACACCCACCCAGGCGTGGTACGCCAGGGAGATGATGGTCGCGAAGGTCACGAACTTCATCCATTGCTGGGAGAAGATGCCCGACCACAGCTCGTAGCCCATGGGCTGCTTGGTGAACAGGATCTGGGCCAGCAGCACGATGGTGAACAGGGCCATCAGCACAGCCGTTGCGCGCTGGGCCATCCAGTCACGCAGGCCATAGTGCGCACCGCTGACGATGCGCTTGGTTCCGTAAGTACTCATTCTTTGCACCTCAATCCAGGTCAGGCCTTCAGTACAGGCCGAAGAGCTTGGCGCCGAGCACCAGCGTCAGCAGCACGGACAGCGACAGGGTCAGCACGGCGCTGGAACGGCCCTGCTCCTTGCTCACGCTGTGGGTGGCATCCATCCAGAGGTGGCGAACGCCGGCGATGAAGTGATGCAGATAGCCCCAGATCAGGGCCAGCGTCACCAGCTTGACCAGCACGCCGGGCACGGGCCCCAGGCCGGCCACGAAGGCGTTCTTGAACACGTCGAAGGAGATCTCGGTGCTCAGGCTGGTGTCCAGCATCCAGATGACGAAGGGCAGCAGCAGGAACATCAGCAGGCCGCTGATGCGATGCAGGATGGAGACGAAACCCGCCGCGGGCAGTCGGTACGTCCGCACATCGGTGAAGATGTTGATGTTGCGGTAGACCGGCCGTTGCTTTGTCGTCGTGGAGGAGGAGATGTCCGTCATACCCGACCTTTTGTAATCAATGTGAAACCTGAGGATTTTATTGCAACGCAACAGGGTCAGGCCTTGCCTTTCACTGCCACGGGCTTCTTTCTTTGAGAGGGCGTCAGTTCAGATCGTTGCGATAGAAGTGCGTGGAGGTGTTGTAGAGGCCCCGGCGCAGCTCCACCGGGCGATCGCCATAGGTAAAGGACAGGCGCTCCACGCTCAGCAGCGGCGCACCGACTTCCACCTGCAGAAGCGCGGCAACCTCTTCATCGGCCGCCACGGCACGGATCTTTTCCTGGGCACGGATCATCTGCACCCCAAACTCGGACTCAAACAAACCATAGAACGGACCGCGGTGCTGGTTCAGCAGCTCGGTCGTCAAACCCTTGAACAGACTGCCCGGCAGCCAGATGTCATCCAGCACCACCGGCCGGCCCTTGCTGTGCAGCAGGCGGCGCACCTCGACCATGGCATCGCCCGCACGCATCTGCAGCTGACGGGCGATCCAGGCCGGCGCACGCTGGCGCCGGCAGTCCAGCAGCTGGCGGCCCAGGCCGGGGTCCTGGCTTTCGTCAGGCATGAGGCGCAAGAAGCGGTACTGCTGCTTCTGCTCCGCATGCGTGGCGACGAAAGTACCCTTGCCCTGGCGGCGCACCAGCAGATTCTCTGCCGCAAGTTCGTCAATAGCCTTACGGACCGTCCCCTGGCTGACGCCGAAACTGGCCGCGAGCTCCATCTCGCTGGGAATGGCCTCGCCGGCCTTCCAGGCCCCCGCCTGCAGTCGCTGGATGATCAGACCCTTGATCTGGCGATACAGCGGCGAGAAGGCAGGCGATGACAGGCCCGGGGCCGCCGCGGGCGCAAGCTCGCCACGCTGAAGCTCAGGGCCAGGCGTGCTCGGGACTGCAGGAGGATTCGGCATGGCCGGGATTCGAGCACAGGCCGACCCGCGCCGTCGAGCGGATTCAGCAAATCCTCTCAAAAATGTCTTCTATAAGACATAAGACAGTCAGTTTTATGCAAAGGACGCCGCATAATCTCGCCTGCCCGGCCTCAAGTGGCAGCGTTGAAATGGGTCAATAGGGGAAACGCCCGGACTCTGACCTACACTTGCGGCCACCGCGCTGCCGCCTGCCCGCCCTTCGGTCTCGCTCTTCCCGGGGATGACCGCCGTGCACTGCAACCAGTGGCGCCACGAACAGCTTTTTCATCCTTTTCGGAGACCTCCATGAGCAAGAAACCCGTTCGCGTTGCCGTCACCGGCGCCGCAGGCCAGATCGGCTACGCCCTGCTGTTCCGCATCGCCTCCGGCGAAATGCTGGGCAAGGACCAGCCCGTGATCCTGCAGTTGCTGGAGATCCCCGACGAGAAGGCCCAGAACGCACTGAAGGGCGTGATCATGGAGCTGGAAGACTGCGCCTTCCCGCTGCTGGCCGGCATCGAGGCCCACAGCGATCCGATGACCGCCTTCAAGGACACCGACTTCGCCCTGCTGGTCGGCGCCCGCCCCCGCGGCCCCGGCATGGAGCGTTCGGACCTGCTGGCCGCCAACGCCCAGATCTTCACGGTGCAGGGCAAGGCCCTCAATGCCGTGGCCTCGCGCAACGTCAAGGTGCTGGTCGTGGGCAACCCCGCCAACACCAATGCCTACATCGCGATGAAGTCGGCCCCGGACCTGCCGGCCAAGAACTTCACCGCCATGCTGCGCCTGGACCACAACCGCGCCGCCTCTCAGATCGCCGCCAAGACCGGCAAGGCTGTGGCCGACATCGAGAAGCTGGCCGTCTGGGGCAACCACTCGCCCACGATGTACGCCGACTACCGTTTCGCCACCATCGGCGGCCAGTCGGTCAAGGCCATGATCAACGACGAGACCTGGAACCGCGAGACCTTCCTGCCCACCGTCGGCAAGCGAGGCGCCGCCATCATCGCCGCCCGCGGCCTGTCCTCGGCCGCCTCGGCTGCCAATGCCGCCATCGACCACATGCGCGACTGGGCCCTGGGCACCAACGGCAAGTGGGTCACCATGGGCATCCCGTCCAAGGGCGAGTACGGCATCCCCGCCGAAGTGATGTTCGGCTACCCCGTGACCTGCGAGAACGGCGAGTACAAGATCGTCGAGGGCCTGGAGATCGATGCCTTCTCGCAAGAGTGCATCAACAAGACCCTCAACGAGCTGCTGGAAGAGCAGAACGGCGTCAAGCACCTGCTGTAATCAGCGCAGCGCCTGACAGCATCACGGACTACGCTTCGTGATACGGTGAAGGGTCGGCCCCGTGCCGGCCCTTTTTCATTTCAGCCACTGATCCATCGAGCCCCGCCCATGAGCACCGCGCCGCACCCTCGCCTGGCCCTTTTTGAAGAGGGCGATGCCGCCACCCTGCTGCCCGTCGTCGACCACTACTGCGGCGTGGAGGCGCGCATGCGCAAAAGCCTGGCGCTGCAGGCCGAGATGGGACCCGTGTTCGACATCACCCTCGACTGCGAGGACGGCGCCCCAGTGGGTGGCGAGGTCGAGCATGTGCTGCTGGTCAACGAGGTGCTCAACGACCCGCTGAATCGCCATGGCCGCGTGGGCGCCCGCGTGCATCCGCTGGGCCATGCGGCCTTCGAGGCCGATGTCGAGGGCCTGCTGGCTGGCGGCGGCGAGCGTCTGGCCTACCTGATGGTGCCCAAGCCCCAGTCCTTCGAGGATGTGGACCGTGCCGTCGCCTTCATCGACGCCACCCGCGCGCGCCTGGGCCTGCTGCGCGAGCTGCCCGTGCATGTGCTGATCGAGACCCACGGCGCACTGCGCGACGTGCAGCGCATCGCGGCGCATCCGCGGATCGAGTCGCTGTCCTTCGGCCTGATGGATTTCGTGTCAGCCCACCGCGGCGCCATTCCCCGCGCCGGCCTGACCGTGGATGGCCAGTTCAGCCACCCCCTGGTCGTGCGCGCCAAGCTGGAGATCGCCGCCGCCGCGCATGCCCACGGCAAGACGCCCTCACACTGCGTGGTGACCGAGTTCAAGAACACCGACGCCCTGGAGCTGGCGGCCGGCCGAGCCGCGCGCGAGTTCGGCTACACCCGCATGTGGAGCATCCACCCCAACCAGATCCGGCCCATCATCGAGGCTTTCGCACCCCGCATGGCCGAGATCGATGAAGCCATCGAGATCATCCACGCCGCGCAGGCGGCCTGCTGGGCTCCCATCCAGCACCGCGACACTCTGCACGACCGCGCCAGCTACCGCTACTTCTGGCAGGTGCTGGAGCGCGCCCACCGCACCGGGCAGGCCCTGCCGGCGGAAGTCGAGGCCGCCTACTTCAGCGGCTGACCTGCCCAGGCCCAATCCGAGGCGCCGCAGTGCAGGCCTCACGTTTTCTTGCAGATGAAGGGATTTCTGGCATAGACAGCCGATCTCGCGGGGCGCATGCTTGCGCCGGTCGCTTCCCGGGCTTGGCCAAGCGGCCACAAATAGCACTTTTGCTTGCACAATCAAGCATCTGCACAGGATTTCTCATGCAACACCTCCGCACACTCTCCTTCGCCCTGGGCGCCTGCGCTCTGCTGCTGGCGGGCCAGGTCTTCGCTGCTGCCAAGGAAACGCCGGCGGCACCCAAGAACCGCCTCGCCGCCAAGCTGAAGCCCCAAACGGCCGTGGCCCCCCTGCCCCCGCCCGAGGAAGCCACGCTGTCCGAAGAGCAACTGGCCGTGGCCCCGCGCGTGCATGCCGGCGACGCCCAGTGCGAGTTCAACCAGCAAGTCCAGATCACCCCCCATCCGGACAAGCCCGGCCGCTTCCGCCTGCAGTTCGGCAAGATGGTCTACAACATGACGCCGGAGCCCACCACCACCGGCGCCGTGCGCCTGGAAGACAAGCACGCCGGCGTGGTCTGGCTGCAGATCCCGTCCAAGTCCATGCTGATGAACGCCAAGGCGGGCCAGCGCATGGTGGACAGCTGCCAGCACGCCGAGCAGCGCGCGTTCGTGGCCAATGGGGCAGCCACGCCGCAGCCGGGCACCGGCATCGGTATCACGCCGGGCACGACCGCCAGCAACTGATCCGTCTGCACTCGGTCAGGAGGAGGCTGCGGCCTCCTTTTTTCATGCCCGAGTCACCCTGTCGGGCTTGGGGATCCGTCAGAAGTACGTACAATCAATGCATACTTTCAGCGGCATACCCCAAGGAGCACAAGCATGGAAGCGACTGTTGCCGAACGCGGGCAGATCACCCTGCCCAAGGCCGTCCGCGACGCCCTGGGACTGACCAAAGGCACCACCCTCAAGGTGGAGTTGGACGGCGGTCGCATCATCCTGCGCAAGGATGTGGGGGACGCCCTGTCGCGCATGCGGGGCCGGATCAAGCTGCCGCCAGGCACCAGCTCGGACGACGTCATGCGTGAGCTCCGCGGCCGTGCCCCGGGCGACCCCTATCCGCCGCCCGACGAAGCCTGAACCCCGCCCTCAACTTCATTGACTGGCACCCCTTCCCATGATTGCCGTCGATACATCCATCCTGGTCGATTACATCGGTGACGGTCCCCTGGCCGAGCAAGCCGAGCAGCTGCTGCGCGTCGCGCTGTCCGCCGGCCCGGTCGTGGCCTGCGAGGTGGTGATCAGCGAGGTCGTGGCCGGCCTGGGGCACAGCGACATCGTGCTGGAGACCCTGGAGGCCATCGGCATCAGCTACTCTGCGCTGGAGCTTCGCTCGGCGCTGCGGGCGGGCGAGATGCAGCGCCGCTATCGCACCCGCCTGCAAGGCCAGTCCGAGCTTCCGCAGGCGCGGCGATCCGTCCCCGATTTCCTCATCGGCGCCCATGCCCTGCTGCAATGCCAGGGCCTGATCACCCGTGACGCCGGTTTCTTTCGTGACTACTTCAAGGGTCTGCGCGTCATCGCGCCCAAGCCCTGAGAGTCATCTTCCTTTCCTTGTCCCTGGAGTCCCTCATGCTGACTGCCTACCGCCAACACACCGCCGAGCGCGCCGCGCTGGGCATCCCGCCTCTGCCCCTGGATGCCAAGCAGGTGGCCGAGCTGATCGAGCTGATCAAGAACCCGCCGGCCGGAGAGGAGGCCTTCCTGGTCGACCTGCTGACCCACCGCGTGCCCCCGGGCGTGGACGACGCCGCCAAGGTCAAGGCCAGCTTCCTGGCGGCCGTGGCGCACGGCGACATCGCCGTCGGTCTCATTTCCAAGGCCAAGGCCACCGAGCTGCTGGGCACCATGGTGGGCGGCTACAACGTCAAGCCCCTGATCGACCTGCTGGACGACGCCACGGTCGCTGATGTGGCTGCCGCCGGCCTGAAGAAGACCCTGCTGATGTTCGACGCCTTCCATGACGTCGCCGAGAAGGTCAAGGCCGGCAATGCCCAGGCCAAGGCCGTGATGCAGAGCTGGGCCGATGCCGAGTGGTTCACCTCGCGCCCCGAAGTCGCGCAGAAGATCACCGTCACCGTCTTCAAGGTGCCCGGCGAGACCAACACCGACGACCTCTCCCCCGCCCCCGACGCCTGGAGCCGCCCGGACATCCCGATGCACTACCTGGCCATGCTGAAGAACACGCGTCCTGACGCGGCCTTCAAGCCCGAGGAAGACGGCAAGCGCGGCCCGATGCAGTTCATCGAGGACCTGAAGAAGAAGGGCCACCTGGTTGCCTACGTGGGCGACGTGGTCGGCACCGGCTCCTCGCGCAAGTCGGCCACCAACAGCGTGATCTGGGCCACCGGCGAGGACATCCCCTTCGTGCCCAACAAGCGCTTCGGCGGCGTGACCCTGGGCGGCAAGATCGCCCCCATCTTCTTCAACACGCAGGAAGACTCCGGCTCCCTGCCCATCGAGGTGGACGTTGGCAAGCTGGAAATGGGTGACGTCATCGACGTGCTGCCCTACGCCGGCCAGATCGTGAAGAACGGCGAGGTCATCGAGACCTTCGCGCTCAAGAGCGAAGTGCTGCTGGACGAAGTGCGCGCCGGCGGCCGCATCAACCTGATCATCGGCCGCAGCCTCACCGGCAAGGCCCGCGAGTTCCTGGGCCTGCCCGCCTCCACCCTATTCCGCCTGCCCAAGGCCCCGGTGGACAGCGGCAAGGGCTACACCCTGGCCCAGAAGATGGTCGGCCGCGCCTGCGGCTTGCCCGAAGGCAAGGGCATGCGCCCCGGCACCTATTGCGAACCCAAGATGACCACCGTGGGCTCGCAGGACACCACCGGCCCCATGACCCGCGACGAGCTGAAGGACCTGGCCTGCCTGGGCTTCTCGGCCGACCTGGTCATGCAGTCCTTCTGCCACACCGCCGCCTATCCCAAGGCCGTGGACGTGAAGATGCACCGCGAGCTGCCCGCCTTCATCAGCAACCGGGGTGGCGTGGCCCTGCGTCCGGGCGACGGCGTGATCCACAGCTGGCTGAACCGCCTGCTGCTGCCTGACACCGTCGGTACCGGTGGCGACTCCCACACCCGCTTCCCCATCGGCATTTCCTTCCCCGCGGGGTCAGGTCTTGTCGCCTTCGGCGCCGCCACCGGCGTGATGCCCCTGGACATGCCGGAATC
The DNA here is from genome assembly GCF_014174515.1 of Mitsuaria sp. WAJ17. Classification (GTDB taxonomy): domain Bacteria; phylum Pseudomonadota; class Gammaproteobacteria; order Burkholderiales; family Burkholderiaceae_C; genus Roseateles_B. The sequence goes on along the minus strand of NZ_JACJUG010000002.1, from coordinate 254,098 downwards.
CGTGCTGGTGCGCTTCAAGGGCCAGATGCAGCCCGGCGTCACCCTGCGTGACCTGGTGCATGCCATCCCCCTGTACGCCATCAAGGCCGGCCTGCTGACCGTCGAGAAGAAGGGCAAGAAGAACATCTTCTCGGGCCGCATCCTGGAAATCGAAGGTCTGCCCGACCTGAAGGTGGAACAGGCCTTCGAGCTGTCCGACGCCTCGGCCGAGCGCTCAGCCGCCGGCTGCACGATCAAGCTGAATCCGGCACCGATCAAGGAGTACCTGACCTCCAACATCGTCCTGATGAAGACCATGATCGCCGACGGCTACGAGGACAAGCGCACGCTGGAGCGCCGCATCAAGGCCGTGGAAGCCTGGCTGGCCAAGCCCGACCTGCTGGAGGCCGATGCCGACGCCGAGTACGCTGCCGTGATCGAGATCGATCTGGCCGACATCAAGGAACCCATCGTCTGCTGCCCCAACGATCCGGACGACGCCAAGTTCATGTCCGAAGTCGCCGGCACCAAGATCGACGAAGCCTTCATCGGCTCCTGCATGACCAACATCGGCCACTTCCGTGCGGCCGCGAAGGTCCTGGGCGGCGCCCGTGACATCCCGGTCAAGCTGTGGGTCGCCCCGCCGACCAAGATGGACCAGAACGAGCTGATCAAGGAAGGCCACTACGCCACCTTCGGCACGGCCGGCGCACGCACCGAGATGCCGGGCTGCTCGCTGTGCATGGGCAACCAGGCCCAGGTGCGCGAAGGCGCCACCGTGATGTCCACCTCGACCCGCAACTTCCCCAACCGTCTGGGCAAGAACACCAATGTGTTCCTGGGCTCGGCCGAGCTGGCTGCGGTGTGCTCCAAGCTGGGCCGCATCCCGACCGTGGCCGAGTACCACGAGGCCGTGGGCATCGTGAACAAGGACGCCAGCAGCATCTACAAGTACCTGAACTTCGACCAGATCGAGGAGTACGCGGACACCGCCAAGGGCGTGAACGTCTGAAGGGCCTGAGGCCCGGCCGCTGAAAGGCGGCTGATGCCCCGATCCAACACCCTGGCCTGCCTGCCGGCAGCCAGGGTGTTGTTCTTTGTGCGGCGCGCCGGGCTCGGGAGGCGGCCTTGCCCTTGCCCGAGACTGCCCTTGCTGCTGCAACGGTTCTGAGCTGGCACTGCCCCCGCTCTGCCCCCCGATCGACCCTAACCCGGGACTGACTCGCCGTCCGGCCTGCGAATTCGTGGTTTTGCCCTTGGAGACCCCGAACTCCATCGGTGTTTTCCTGCTGACTGTCATCGTCCATTTGCGACACTCTGTCGATTGTCTTCATGCGCCCGTTGCCTTCTGCCAGGAGGAGCCTCGGGCGACCTTGTTCCAGGTCCCTACCTCCGCCCCGATGCTCATTGCCGGCTACCGCCAGACCGACGTCATTTACGCCAATGCCGACACCGTCGTGGCTGCTGCCGTGGCGCCGGACGGCGCACGCGTCGTCCTCAAATACTCCGACAGCGAGCAGCCTGCCCCCGAGTTGCTGGCCCGCTGGCGCCATGAGTTCCAGACCCTGCAATCGATCGACTCCGAGTGGGTCATCAAAGTTCATGCCCTGCACCAGGACGGGCGCAAGCTGGTCCTGGCCATGGAGGCCTTTGCCACCAGCAGCCTGGCGCAGCTGATCGAGGGCCAGCACCTGGACCTGAGCGAGAAGCTGGGCCTGGCCCTGCAGCTGTGCCGCGCCCTGAGCGATGTGCACGCGCACCGTCTGATCCATGGCGACATCGCCCCCAAGAACGTGCTGGTGGACCTGCGCCAGATGCGGCTCAAGCTCTGCGACTTCGCCCTTTCCTCGCCGCTGGACCGCGAAGAGGCCCTGCCGGGCCCGGGCCTGCGCGGCACCCTGGACTACATCTCCCCCGAACAGACCGGCCGCACCAGCCTGGAGGTGGACTACCGCAGCGACTTCTACTCCCTGGGCATCACCCTCTACGAACTGTTCGCGGGCCGCCGCCCCTTCCTGATGAGCGACCCCATGGCCCTGCTGCACGCGCAGCTGGCCCTGATGCCCACGCCTCTGCACCAGCTCGACGAGAGCATCCCCGAGCCCCTGTCCCTGCTGGTGCAGAAGCTGCTCGCCAAGTATCCAGACGAGCGCTACCAGAGCAGCTACGGGCTGCTGCAGGACCTCGAGCGCTGCGCCCGCGGCTGGACGGACCGGCGCCACATCGAGTCCTTCCATCTGGGACGGCACGACACCCCCGAACGCTTCTGCATCGCCCAGAAGCTCTATGGCCGCGAAGCCGAGACCGCAGCGATGCTGGCCGCCTTCGAGCGCGCGGCCTCTGGGCGCGCGGAGCTGCTGCTGGTCAGCGGCGCCTCGGGCATAGGCAAGACCGCCCTGGTGGCCGAGCTGCATCGGCCCGTGCTGGCCCGGCGCGGCTACTTCCTGCGCGGCAAGTGCGACCAGTACCGTCGCAACGAACCCTATGCGGCGCTGTGCCAGGCCTTCCAGCCCTTTGTCGAGCTGCTCGCGTCCGAAGGCCTGGATCGCCGTGGTTATTGGGGTGAGACCCTGCGCCAGGCCCTGGGCGACACCGCCGGCTCCATCGCCGCACTGCTGCCGCAACTGGGCCTGCTGATCGGCGAGATCCCGCCCCTGCCTGCCCTGCCCGCCGCCGAGCACGAGCAGCGCTTCCATTTCGCCTTCGCCGCCTTCACCCGCGCCCTGGCCAGCAGCGCCCATCCCCTGGCCCTGTTCCTGGATGACCTGCAATGGGTGGATGGCCCCAGCCTGCGCCTGCTGCAGCACCTGCTGTCCGACCAGGAAGGCCACTGCTGCCTGCTGGTGGTGGGCGCCTACCGCGACCAGGAAGTGGATGAGGGCCACCCGCTGCGGCAGATGCTGATGAGCCTTCAGCAGGCCGGCCATGTCAGCCCTGGCCGCCTGCACCTGGACCACCTGCAGCCCGAGCATGTCTCGCAGCTGATCGCCGACAGCCTGCATGGCAGCGCCACCGAGATCGCCCCCCTGGCCGGCCTGTGCATGGAGAAGACCCGCGGCAATCCCTTCTTCCTCAACCAGTTCCTGCGCCGGCTCCACGCCCTGGACGACCTGCACTACGAGCGCCGCAGCGGCCGCTGGACCTGGGACATCGCCCGCATCCGCCAGCGCGACATGACGGACAACGTCGTGACCCTCATGCTCGACAGCATGCGCGTGCTACCGCCCCTCACCCAGCACCTGCTGGCCAGCGCGGCGCACCTGGGCGAGAGCTTCTCGCTCAGCGAGCTGATGGCCGTCAGCGAGCTCGACGGCGAGGCCTGCGCCCGCGTCCTCTGGCCGGCCCTGCAGGCCAGCCTGGTGCTGCCGCTGGACGAGGGCTACAAGTTCACCGGTACGCCCACGCTGCTGGCGGAGGCGCGCTACCGCTTCCTGCATGACCGCGTCCAGCAGGCCGCGCATGACCTGACCCCCTCGCACGAGCTCGCAGCCCTGCAGCTGCGCTGTGGCCGCCGCCTGCTGGCCGCCAGCGATGAGGCCCAGTGCGAACAGCGCCTCTTCAGCATCCTGGCCTGCCTCAATGCGGGGCGAGGCCTGATCCAGCAGCCTGCCGAGCTCAATGCCCTGCGCGGCCTCAACCTGCGTGCCGGCCTGCGTGCCAAGGCCGCCTCTGCCCACGCCACCGCGGTGGACTTCCTGCGTCATGCCCATGCGCTCCTGCCCAACGATGCCTGGCAGCAAGACCCCCAAGGCACGCTGGGCCTCTTCAAGGAGCTGGCCGAGGCCGAGTACCTGGCCGGCAACTTCCAGGCCGCCGAGCTGCTGTACCCGCTGGCCCAGGCCGCCTGCCCCAACGGCGAGGGCCGCGCCCAGCTGGGACAGGTGCAGGCGGAGCAATACCACATCCAGGGCCGATTCGCGGATGCCGTCGATGTCCTGCTGCGGGCCCTGGCCGAGATCGGCCGGCCCTTCCCGGTCACCGAGGAAGAAGCGCGGGCGCTGTTCCCTGCGGAGTTTGCCGCCACCGAGCTGCAGTTGGCCGAGCGCGGCGAGGACGCCATCCTTCGCGCGCCGGAGATGCGGGACCAGTTGGCCCTGCTGGAGATGCGCCTGGGCATGGCACTCGCCTACTCGTCCTACCAAGCCGGGCGCTTTGCCGCCTTTGTGCTGAACACCTGCCGCATGATGAGCACCACGCTGCGGCATGGTCAGAGCGACCTCAGCTGCATCGCCTATGTGGCGCACATGACCTCGCGCTCCGTGATGCAGCGCCCCTACACCGAGTGTTATGCCCTGGGCCATCTGGCGCGGCAGTTGGCCGAGCGCCGCGGTGCGGTCTTCTTTCGCATCACGGTCTACCAGTATTTCAGTGCCTTCTACCAGCACTGGTGCGAGCCGCTGGCCCCATCGATCGAGCAGGTCGAACTGGGCTGGGAACTGGGCCAGAGCGGGACCAATCCCGTGGCCGCGGGCTATTGTGCACTGCTGAGCTCGGTCAACCATTTCGCCCTGGGCACGCCGCTGGACGAGCTGGAGCTGGCGTGCGAGCGCGGCCTCCGGTTCTTGCAGAAGACACGCCAGCCTGCCACCGAGGCCATGCTGCGCCACGGCGTGCTTCAGCCCCTGCTGGCGCTGACCGGCCGGACCCTCGCGCCCCTGAGCTTCGACACCCAGACCTGCCGCAGCAGCGAGCTGCTGAAGGCCGTTCCCCTGCAGCCTGGCATCCCGCTGGCCCTGATGGTGGCGGCCCGCCTGCGCCACAGCTATCTGCTGGACGACGCCGCCGGCTGGCGCGAAGCCCTGCCCCTGCTGCCCATGGTGGCCATGTGCCTGCCGGACAGCCCCTCCTTGGTGGAAGGCTGCTTCTATTCAGCCCTCGGCCACCTGCGGGCGGGCTTCCCGCAAGGCGAGGCGCCGCTGGACACCGCCCGGGAGCTCCTGGGCCGCTTCGAGACCTGGGCACGCCACGGCGAGGCCAACTTCCTGCACAAGCAGCTGCTGATCGGCGCCGAGCTCGCACGGGTCGAAGGCCGCGACAAGCAGGCCATGGAACTCTACGCCCAGGCCATCGACCAGGCCCAGGCCAGCGGCTTCACGCCCTGCGCCGCGCTGGCCAACGAGCTCTACGCCCGCTTCTGGACCGAGCAGCGCCAGCAGCAGCTCGCTCGCACCTTCGTCCGCGAGGCGCACTACCACTACCGCCAATGGGGTGCCGTGGTGAAGTGCAGGCAGCTGGAATCGATGTGGCCCGGTGCGGCTTTCTCCAGCGCCCGCGCTCCCCAGGGCAGCCAGAGCCGCAGCAGCCCGACCTACCGCGACTCGCTGGACCAGATCACCCGGCTGGACCTCCACTCCCTGCTCAAGGCCAACCAACTGCTGACCCAGGAAATCCAGCTCGACGCCCTGCTGCCGCAGATGCTGGGCGTGCTGCTGGAGAACGCCGGCGCCGAGCGCGGTGCCATCGTGCTGGACGACGAAGGCCGCCTGGTGGTCGAGGTCATCGGGGGGCTGAACGAGCACCACCGCATGGACTCCAGCCGCATCGGCCGCCCTCTGGACGAGCTCAACAAGGGCGCCCTGGCCCTGCTGCCCAGCAGCCTGATCGAGTACACCAAGCTGAGCCGCCGCACCCAGCTGCTCAACCGCCCAGCCGCTGACGAGCGCTTCTCGCACAGCCGCTACCTGCGCCAGTACGAGCCCAAGTCCGTGCTGTGCCTGCCGGTGCTCAACCAGGGCAAACTGGTCGCGGTGATCTACCTGGAGAACCGCCAGTTGGAGAACGCCTTCACCCCGCGCCACCAGCAGACCCTGGAGCTGCTGAGCTCGCAGGCGGCCATCTCCCTGGCCAATGCGCGGCTGTACGAGCAGCTGGAAGAGAAGGTGGAGCGCCGCACCCAGGAGTTGCGCCAGATGAGCATGCGCGACGGCCTCACCGGCATCGCCAACCGGCGCGCCTTCGACGAGCGCCTGGCCATCGAATGGCGGCGCAGCCTGCGCCACGGCACGCCGCTGTCCCTGCTGATGCTGGACATCGACCATTTCAAGCAGTTCAACGACCATTACGGCCATCTGGAAGGCGACCGCTGCATCAAGACCGTCGCCCAACTGCTGCAAGGCGTTGCCAGCCGCGGCAGTGACCTGGTCGCCCGCTACGGCGGCGAGGAGTTCGCCCTGCTGCTGCCGGACACCGACAGCGCCGCCGCCGAACGCCTGGCCCAGGCCTGCCTGGAGGCCATCGAGGCCCTGGCCATCCCGCATGCCAAGTCCGCTGCTGCCGCGCATGTGAGCCTGAGCCTGGGCTGCAGCACCCTGCAGGCCAGCGAGGCCTGCACGCCCGAGATGCTGCTGGGGCACGCCGACCAGGCCCTGTACCGCGCCAAGCGGGCCGGAAGGCGGCGCTGGATGCGGTTCGACGTGACGGTCTGAGCACGCCCAGCCCCGGATCAGGGCAAGACCTGACCCCAGGCCGGTGCCTGGCACAGGCAGCCCTGAGCGAGGCCACAGGGCCGCGCTGTTCCCGGAGTGCCCGGATCAGCGCTGCAGGGCCGTCTCCAGTGCCTCCAGCAGCTGCTTCACCAGGCCCTGGATGCGCTCGTCCACCAGCTCGTTCTGCTCATCGAAGAGACCGGCGGTGAAGGTACTGCAGAAGACCTCGGGCTTGTTGAGCACGCGCAGGTCCAGGGCCACCGCGACCTGGCGCAGATGGTACTGCGCGCGCGAGGTGCCCATGCCGCCGCCCGCCCCCATCAGCGCGACAGTCTTGCCGGCCAGCAGGTGGTTGTCCTTCTCGCGTGAGGCCCAGTCCAGCGCGTTCTTGAGCACCGGGGCGATGGAGTAGTTGTACTCGGGGCAGGCCAGCAGCAGGCCGTCCGCCAGGCGCAGCTGCTCGAAGAAGCGCGCCACCGGCGGGGGCGGCGCGGGATGGTCGGCGTTGTAAAAGGGGAACTCGCCGAGCTCCGCCATCTCCAGCTGCAGTCCCTCGGGCGCATTGCGCAGCGCGTAGCGGGCCAGGGCCGTGTTGCGGGAGGCGGCGCGCAGGCTGCCGCTCATGACCAGGATCTTCTTCGCCATCATCATCTCTCCTTGCCATCCGGCCGGGGACGGAGCACCCGCCCCGCCCCGCCGGTCGGCGTCGATCAGATGCTGATGCTATTCGGGATCTGCGATGGCAGCTGGAAGGGGTATTCCACCGGGCGCAGGCGGTTGCGCTCGCGGATCTCACGCTCCGCCAAGGCCAGGTCAGTCTGGAACTCCGCCACCAGCGGCCCGACACGCGCATCCTGGAAGTAAGGATTTCGCGGGTTGTGCTCGTAGTGGCCGAAGGTATCGAACTGCACGCCGGAGAGCAGGTACTCGAAGGAGAAGGTGTAGAGGGACACGTCCAGCGGCGGGTACCAGCGGATGCAGTCCTGCTCGCTGTTCACCATCGTGCTGCGCGCGGGCGCGGGGTCATAGAGCGTGCCGGCCACCGAGGGCATGTAGGACATCAGCGGGTACTGCGCGTAGTTGACCGAGGCATGCTGCGGGCCTGCGATGTAAATAACCTGGGCGACCACCTCAATCAGGTAGGCCAGGCTGTCGATGCGCCAGGGGCGCTTGGGATCGCCCGTGGCCGTGAGGCCGCGCATGCCCTTGAAACCGGCGAACTGCGGCGCTGTCATCTCGTGGATCCAGCCCTGCAGCTCGTAGTCCCCGGCCACCTCGGCGTCGCTGCTGTAGTAGACGCGCAGGTAGCGCTCGACAAAGCGGTGCGTGGCCTGCCACAACAGCATCGTGTCGTCGCGGAAGGGGAACTTGGGCAGGCCGTCCACGCCACGGATGCGGAAGAGGCGCTCGGGGTGGTTGTCGTCCCAGCGGTAGGCCTGGTGGGCCTGGGCCACCACGCCCAGGGTGCATTCGATGGCCGGGCCCACGTTGGTGGCCACCACGCCGCCGGGGATGATGAGGCTGTGGATGGCGGAATCGTTGATGTTGATCGTGAAGCGGAAGTGCGGCGCCAGCAGCTTCAGGATGGGGTGGTTCTCGGCCAGTTGGCGCCGCGCAGCCACCACGATGGGCTCGATGACGAGGTGGCAGGCGCCCAGGTGGGCGATGGCCTCGTGCTGGATGGCCGCGGCCACGTTGACGAAGTACTTGGCGATGCGCCACTTGAAGCCATTGGCGTCATTGGCATTGCCCGCATCCTTGGGCGTGTAGATGGGCGCGGTCTCGGGGTCGTGCTTCTGGGCCAGTTGCACGGCGATGGGTTGCAGCACGCCCTCGGGCTGCGAGGGGTAGCCTGCCGGCGGCGTGGTGTTCCAGTAGAAGAGCGCGATGGGCGCGGCCATGTAGCGCTGCTCACCGTGCAGCGGGTCGGCCCAGGCGCCGTCCAGCAGGGCGTAGTCGCACACGAAGAGGCGGCCCTGCTCCGCCACCTGAGCCAGGGTCAGGCCGGACTGGCCGGTCTCCTTTTGCAGCATGGCGTCAGTCACCGGCATCTTGGCCAGCAGATCGGCCAGGGGCATCTTCTGGATGCCCTCCATCGGGTCGTCAACGTCCGGCGCGACAGGCGTCGGCACCACGCCACGCAGCAAGGTGGTGTTGTAGCCGGCCGTCTGCAGCCAGCCGAAGAACCAGTCCTGCTGGCAGGGCTTGCCCTGGCCCTGAGGCATCCAAGGCTGCGGCTGGATGGACAGCATCAGCGGCGTCGGCAGGCTCACGAAGAGGCGCTCGTAGTCCTCGATGCCCTGGGCCTGCAGGTAGTTGCGGCCCGGCTCCTCGCTGAGCATGTCAAAGAGCGTGGACTTCAGGAAGGCAGTGGGCCCGTTCTGGAGGAATTCCTTGAAGACCGCGTCCAGTCCCACGGCCATCTTGGCCAGGTCCTTGGGCAGATTGCCCAGGGTCTCCAGCGCCGCGGGCAGGCCGGCCAGGGCTTCGAAGAAGTCCTTCAGCTCCTCGATGTCCCGCAGCGGGTGGAGGATGCTGAAGTCCTTGAGCTTGGCATAGGCCTCCTCCACGCGGCGCAGCGCGGCGGTGGGCACGTCGGCCAGCAGCTCGCGCTCCAGCAGCATCAGCACCACGCGCTTGAAGTTGTCGGTCAGCGCGAGGAAGACCTGCACGACCTGAGCCTCGTAGTCCAGGCTGAACTTCTCGGCCTCCGGCAGGTCGGCCGACAGCGGCACGCCTTCCAGGTAGCTTTGCATGTAGTTGTACTGCGTCCGCGCGATGGAGAGCTGGAAGGCCCGGGCCTTGCGGGCATTCGCGTCATGGTGCTGCGGCAGGCTGGGGATCTGCGCCGGGCGGGCGTCGCTGGCGATGCTGGTGATGATGTCGGGAAGGCTCATCGGAAGTCGTCTCGCTGATGCGGCGGCTCACGATGCAGGGGACTGCAGGCTCGTGCGCGCGCCGGGGCTGTTGGTTGGGGCGCGCTCTATCAACTGCCTGGCGCGGCTGGGCAGCACGGTACCACCGCGCGCCTGGGCCACAAGGCAGAAAAATCCCGAGAGACGGCGAGTGATCCGTTGATGCTTCACGCACCGCCCCTGCACAAGATGCTGGCCCGTCGGCGCACCCACCAACTACCGCCAGCACTTGCCAGACCAATTATTAATACGTACTATCCAAAACAATCACTATTTTCTGTTTTTTTGGATAGCCAATGAAAATCTCCAAGCAGCAGCAAGACCAGAACCTGCGGCGCCTGATCGAGGCCGCGGTGGAGCTGATGAGCCGCCAGGGCTTCGAGGCGACCAGCATGAAGCAGATCGCCCGCGAGGCCGGCCTGGGCGACGCCACGATCTACAAGTACTTCCCCAGCAAGGAGAAGCTGGTGCTGGGCTACTACGAGCTGGCGCTGGCCGAGGCGCTGGCCCGCACGGAGCAGACCAGCGGCTTCGAGCGCTACACCCTGCAGGAGCGACTGCAGCGCCTTGTTGATGCGGTGCTGGAGCGCCTGCTGCCCGACCGCGAGTTCGTGGCCCTCACCCGCCAGCTGGCGCAGCAGTCGCCGCTGCTGCTGCTGGGCGACGGCCTGCCCGGCAAGAGCGCCCTCAAGCGCGTGGTGAAGGACTGGCTGGCCGCGGCCGAGGCCGCCGGCGAGATCGCCCCCTGCGACTACCAGGGCCTGGTGGCCGGCCTGTTCACCGACGGGCTCTTCGGACTGATCACCTACTGGCTGGACGACGATAGCGAAGACTTCGCCGACACCACCCAGCTCAGCGAGCTGGTGCTGGGACTGCTGGTGATGGTGCTGCGCAGCGGCGTGATCAACAAGCTCGGCGAGCTGGCCGCCTACCTGCTGCGCAACCAGCTGGCGCGCCTGCTGCAGGGCCAGCGGGGCGAGCTGCTCCAGATGCTGGCCCTGGCCGGACGCGGGCTGGGCAAGGCCGTGGCCGCCGCTGGCCCATCCACAGGCCGGGCACCCGAGCCCAAACCCGAACCCAAACCCAAACCGACAAGGCAGCCGAAAACGAAACCCGCATCGCCGCCCGCCCAAGCCCGCCAGCGCACGGCACGGAGCAAGCCATGAAGGCGCACCGCATCGCCAAGATCCCGGTCCCGGCGGAGAGCCGACTGGCGCCGTCCCTGGCCAGCGCCGACTTTGCCGACTGCTACGCCCTGCCCGACCCGCAGCCGCAGCAGGAGCTGCTGGCGCTGTGGCTGCAGCTGGCGGCCCGCAGCCCGCGCTGGATGAACCTGCTGATGAGCCTGCGCAACCGGGCGGTCCGCCTGGTGGGACTGAAGCATCTTGGCCAGCTGCAGGCCGACGCCGCCAAGCCGGCCGAAGCCTACCGGGTGGGTGACCGCGTCGGCATCTTCACGCTGGAGGGCCTGCATCCGGACGAACTCCTGCTGGGCGACAACGACCGCCACCTGCATGTGCGCCTCTCGCTGCGCCGCTTGCCCGCGCAGGAGGGGCCGCCCCGGCTGGCGCTCAGCACCGTCGTGCACGAGCACAACCGCCTGGGCTGGCTCTACATGGCCGTGGTGGGCCCGGTCCACTCGCTGATCGTGCCCCTGATGCTGCGCCAGATCAGCCGCCGCCAGCGACCCAAGGCATGACGACCGCCGAACGCCCCCCGCGCAGCGGCCGCCTGGCGCGCAGCGCCATCGCGGGCCGCGCCCTGGTCCAGGCCGGCGCGAGCCGGCTGGTCCACAAGGCGCAAGACCTGGCACGCACCGAGGAAGAGCGCCAAGCCGCGCGCGCCGCGCAGGAAGCGCAGCTGGGCCGCATCCTCTTCACCGCGCTGAACCAGCTCAAGGGCGTGGCCCTGAAAGCCGCGCAGATGCTGGCCGGCGAGCCCCAGCTGCTGCCCGAGGGCCTGCGCCAGCAGCTGGCGCGCGCCTGCTACCAGGCCACGCCGATGAACCGCGCCCAGGTCGACCGCCAGCTGCGCCAGGCCCTGGGCCACGACTGGGCGCAGCGCCTGCCGGACTTCGACGCCCAGGCCTTTGCCGCGGCCAGCCTGGGCCAGGTGCACCGGGCCCGGCTGGCCGACGGCCGCGCGGTCGCGATCAAGCTGCAGTACCCCGGCATGGCGGCCACGGTGCGCAGCGACATGCAGCTGCTGCGACTGCTGCTGGACGGCCCCTTCACCGGCCTGCTCGACGAGGCCGGCGGCCTGCCGGCGCCCCAGCTCCTGGCCACGCTACTCGACGAGATCGAACGCAGCCTGGAGGCCGAGCTGGACTATGCGCAGGAAGCCGAGGCCATGCAGGCCTTCCACGCGCAGCTGCGCCTGCCAGGCCTGGTGGTGCCAGCGGCCGTCCCCGAGCTGAGCACGCGCCAGGTGCTGGTCATGGAGACGCTGGCCGGCCGGCACCTGCAGGAGTGGCTGGACACCCGGCCCAGCCAGGCCCAGCGCGACCACTACGGCCAACTGATCTTCGACGCCTTCCTGCGCATGGTCTTCGAGCTGCGCTGGCTGCATGCGGACCCGCATCCCGGCAACTACCTCTTCATGGCCGATGGGCAGCTGGGCCTGCTGGACTTCGGCTGCACCCAGCGGCTGTCGGAAGGATTCACCGCCGGGCTGGCGCAGGCCTGGAACGCGGCCCTGCGTCCGGATGCCGATGAAGCGCTGCACCAGGCCTACCTCAGCCTGCAGCTGATCAGCCCCGGGATGACGCTGCAGCACTTCCGCGCGGAGCTGCGACCGGCGCTGTCACCCTTGCTGGACTGGCAGCTCGCGCCCTTCCGCAGCCCGGTCTATGACTTCGGCCAGGACCGTTGCCTGCCCCGACTCGAAGCCGGGCCGCAGCGCACGGCCCTGCAGGCCCTGCACCAGTTGCCCACCGAGCTGGCCTTCTTCGACCGCAGCTACCTGGGTCTCAACCAGCTGCTCCACCGCCTGGGTGCGCGGGTGCAGACCAGCAACCGCTGGATAGGCCCGCCCACCACCTCACCCATGACCTGAAAGGAATGCCCATGACCCCCACCACCACTGTGATTGACGCGTCGCCGCCCCTGCGCCCCTCCCGCTGGCAGGCCTGGGAAGGCCCCTGGCTGCTTGCCGTCGCCGCGGTGCACACCCTGTTCGGGCTGCTGGTCTTCGCCCCGGTGCTGCGCGCCATGGTGGCGCAAGGCTGGATCGACACCGTAGGCACCGACCCCCTGCGCGGCGCCGTCAGCTGGTTCCTGCTGTTCGGGTTGCCACTGGCCCTGCTGGCCCTGTGCATCGGCCCCTTGAGGCAGGCAGGTCAGATCCGGCGCCTGCGCCTGCTGGGCTGGGGCCTGCTGGGCCTTTGCGCCGTGGGGGCGAGCCTGATGCCCGCCTCCGGCTTCTGGCTTGCGCTACCGCCGGCGCTGAGCCTCCTGCGGCCGCGCCGGCAAGGCCGTTGAGGCGGCAAACGCCCCTCAGCTCGCGCGCTTCACCAGCGCCATCATCGGCCTGAGCATCGGTGCCACCACCGGCACCGTCAGCATGGTGCTGCCCACGGCCATCAGCAGCAGGGCGGTGAAGGTCTCGGAGGTGATGATCTGCTTGTCCAGCAGCACGTTGGCGAAGATGATCATGATCAGCGCCTTGGTCTGCAGCAGCCAGCCGATGATGCGGGCCTCGCCCGGCGCCCAGCGCAGCAGGCGCCCGGCGATCTGCAGGCCCAGCAGCTTGCCGCCTACCGAGACCGCCAGCAGCAGCCCCGCCACGCCGAAGACCGCATAGCCGCCCATCTCCCAGTTGGTGCGCAGGCCCGTGGAGAGAAAGAACACCGGCATCAGCACCATCAGCACGTGGTGGCGCAGCAGGTCCATCTGGGCCTGGTCGAACCAGTCGGCGTCCATCACCGCGCCGGCCAGGAAGGCCCCGACCATGAAGTGCAGGCCCGACCAGTCCGCGCCGAAGGACACCAGGGCCAGCCAGATCAGGCTGACGAACCAGCGGTCCGCGGCGGGCAGGCGCAGCATCAGGCGGCGCAGGCCCCAGGTGGCCACGGCAAACAGGATCAGGAAAAGCCCCTGGCGCCCCACCCGCTGCCAGTCCATCAGGATCAGGGCCAGCACGCCCCAGATGGCGATGTCGTCCAGGCTGGCATAACGCAGGATGCGCTGGCCCAGGGGCTGGCGCAGGATCTCCAGCTTCTCCATCAGCAGGATCAGGATGGGCAGGGCCGTGACGGCGCAGGACATGCCCACGCCCAGCACGAACTGCCAGGTCTCGGCCCGGGCGCCCATCCAGCCGCCGCCGAGCAGGGCCAGCGCGGCCAGGCTGCCTGCGATCAAGGGCGTGCCCAGCGCCAGACCGGCGGTGATGCCGCTCTCCACGCGGTGGACCCAGGCCTTCTTCAGGTCCAGCTCGATGCCCGCGATCCACACGAAGAGCATCACCGCCCACCAGGCCACGCCGTTGAGCGACTGCACGACCGCCGGGTTGAAGACGAACTGGTAATAGTCCGGAAAGGCGCGCCCCAGCACACCCGGCCCCAGCACGATGCCCATGATGATCTGCACCACGACCAGCGGCGCCCAGTAGTCGGTGCCCCCCAGGCGCCACACCAGATAGGGCACCGTGAAGATCACCGTCATGGCGATCAGGAAGATTTCGGTCGTGTTCATCGCGCCATGATGGCGATGAAGCCCGCTGCCGTGCAGCGGACTCACCCGGTGAACGGAACACCAGATTTCATGCTAAGAAAGCGTTTTCAGGGCAGACGCATGAAGCTCACTTCCGCCCGCCCACTGGCCGCGGTGATCAGGCCCAGCACGCGGCTGTGCTCGGCATCGACCATGTCCCAGCGCAGGCGCCAGCCCCAGTTGCCCCCGAGGATGCCGGGCACGTTCATGCGGTGTTCCCCGCCCAGGCCCAGCACGTCCTGCATGGGGAAGACGGCCATGTTGGCGACGGAATTGCAGCAGGCGCGGATCATGGCCCAGTGCACGTCGTGCTCGCCGCAGGCCAGGTAGGCGCCGGCGAAGGCGCGCTCGCGGGCGCTGGCGTGGCGCCACCAGCCCAGCACGGTGTCGTTGTCATGCGTGCCGGTGTAGGCCACGGCGGCGCGCGGCCACATCTGGGGCAGGAACTCGTGGCTGCCGTCACCACCGAAGCCGAACTGCAGAATCTTCATGCCGGGGAAGCCGCAGGCATCGCGAAGCTGGTGCACGTCCTCGGTGATGAAGCCCAGGTCCTCGGCCACGATGGGCAGCGGCCCCAGGGCCTTCTCGATGGCGTCGAACAGGGCCTTGCCCGGGCCGGAGCGCCAGACGCCCTGCTTGGCATCGGGGCTGCTGCCGGGAATCTCGTAGTAGCCGGCGAAGCCGCGGAAATGGTCGATGCGGAAGACGTCGGCGCTGCTCAGCGCGCGGCGCACGCGGGCCGTCCACCAGGCATAGCCCTCGGCGGCCATGCGGTCCCAGCGGTACAGCGGGTTGCCCCAGCGCTGGCCCTCGGCGGAGAGCGCGTCGGGCGGCACGCCGGCCACGGTAACGGTCTGGAACTGCTCGTCGAGATCGTAGAGGTCCGGGCGGGCCCAGCAGTCGGCGCTGTCATGGGCCACGAAGATGGGCAGGTCGCCCATGATGCGCACGCCACGTTCGTTGGCATAGCGCTTGAGGCCGGCCACCTGCCAGTCGAAGCACCATTGCACGAAACGCCAGAAGTCGATCTCGGCGGCGTGTTCCTGGCGTGCGGCGGCCAGGGCGGCGGGCTCCCGGCGTGCCAGGTCTTGCGGCCACTGCCACCAGGGCTGACCGCCGCGGGGGCTGCGGATGGCCATGAAGAGGGCGTAGTCCTCCAGCCAGTCCGCCTGCGAGGCGCACCACGTGGCGAACTCGGCCTGATCGGCCGCGCTGGCCTTGGCGCGGAAGCCGGCCTCGGCGGCGCGCAGCTGCTGCTCGCGCCAGGGCAGCACGCGGCCGTAGTCCACGCGCGAGGCATCGAAGCCTTCCGGCGGCAGCTGCGGCGCGCTCATCCAGCCCTTGGCCACCAGGGGCTCGAAGGCCACCATCCACTGGCTGCCCGCGAAGGCCGAGACGCCCTGGTAGGGGCTGTCACCAGGGCCGATGGGGGTTGAGGGCAGCCACTGCCACAGCCCCTGACCGGCGGACTGCAGCCAGTCCACGTAACGGTAGGCATCCGGGCCGAAATCGCCCATGCCGTGCGGGCCAGGGAGGGAGGTGATGTGCAGCAGCACACCGGCGAGGCGTTGGTTCAGGTCCATGCGCGCAAGTCTCGTACAAAAAGGAATGGAAGGGCGTGGCGGTGGTGTCGGCTCAGTCGGGTTGGGACTGCAGCAGCCAGAGGCTGCGGGCGGGCACCTCGAAGGCCAGGTCCAGGCTCAGGGCCTGCACCTGCGGGCGACCGTCGGCCTGGCTGCTGTCCAGCAGCAGGCGCCAGGGCGTGCCGCTGCATTCAGCGGGCGCCAGGAAGCGCCGGGCCTGGGCCTCGGGATTGAACAGCAGGGCCAGCCGCGGCTGGTCCCCCGCGGGCAGGGCCGAGATCAGGCAGGCCAGCGCCTGCTCGTGGCCCAGGTGCCAGTCCTGCACCTGCATCTCATGGCCCTGCGGCGAGAACCAGCGCAGCTGCGCCTCGCCCCCGTGCGCCGCCCCGCCCTGCCCGGCCGACGCGAACCAGCGCTCATGCCGCAGCAGCCGCTGGGCGCGACGCAGCCCGCTCACATGGGCCACGAAGGCCTGCAGGGCGCTGCTGTCTTGCTGCCAGTCCAGCCAGCCCAGGGCGTTGTCCTGGCAATAGGCGTTGTTGTTGCCCTGCTGGCTGTTGGCCAGCTCGTCTCCGGCATTGAGCATGGGAGTGCCCTGGGCCAGCAGCAGAGTGGCCAGCATGGCGCGGCGCAGGCGTTCGCGCGTGGCCTGCACCTCGGCCGGGGCGCCCTCGCCTTCGTGGCCGAAGTTGTGGGCCAGCTCGCCGTCGCGGCCATCGCGGTTGTCCTCGCCGTTGGCGTGGTTGTGCTTGCCGCTGTAGCTCAGCAGGTCGTGCAGCGTGTAGCCATCGTGCACGGCGATGAAGTTGACCGAGGCCGTGGGCAGGCGCTGCGCATGGTGGAACACATCGCTGGAGGCGCTGAAGCGCCGAGCGAACTCGCCGCGGCTGATGGCATGGCCCAGGCGGGCCTGTGTGGCCTCGGGGCCGATCCAGTAGCCGCGCACGGCATCGCGGAACTTGTCGTTCCATTCCATGAAGCGGCCGGGGAAGCGGCCGAGCTGGTAGCCGTCGTAGCCGGCATCCCAGGGCTCGGCGATCAGGTGCACGCCGGCCAGCACCGGGTCTTGGCGCAGCGCGGTGAAGAAGGCGGCCTGCGGATCGAAGCCATGCGGGCCGCGGCCCAGCACCGGTGCGAGGTCGAAGCGGAAGCCGTCCACCCCCATCTCCTGCACCCAGAAGCGCAGGGAATCGAGCACGAACTGCGTGACCCGCGGATGCTGGGTGTTGAGCGTGTTGCCGCAGCCGGTGAGGTTCTCGGCGCGGCTGGCGTCGTCCGGCACGGCGCGGTAGTAGCTGCGGTTGTCCAGGCCACGCCAGGACAGCGTGGGGCCGAACTCGTTGCCTTCGGGCGTGTGGTTGTAGACGACGTCCAGCACCACCTCCAGGCCCGCAGCATGCAGGGCCTCGACCATGGCGCGGAACTCGGCTGCCACCAGGGCCGGGTCGTGCCGCACGGCAGAGCTCGCCAGGCGCGGGTCCGGCGCGAAGAAGCCCAGGGTGTTGTAGCCCCAGTAGTTGCGCAGGCCCTTGCCCGCGAGGTGCGGCTCGTCGATGGCGTACTGCACCGGCAGCAGGGAGAGCGTGCTCACGCCCAGGCGCTGGAAATGCGCAATGGCCGCCGGGTGGGCCAGGGCGGCGTAGCTGCCGCGCAGCGCCTCTGGAATGCCGGGGTGCGTGGCGGAGAAGCCCTTCACATGCACCTCGTACAGCAGCAGGTCCGCCGCCGCGTGCCGGGGTGCTGAGGCGCGCGGGCTCGGCGCGGCCGGCGGCGCGGCCACCCGCGCCTTCAAGGCGTGCAGGGCGTTGTCCCGGGTGTCGAAGCTGCGCGCGCCTTCGGGGTGGCCCAGCTCGTAGCCATGGTGCTCCGGGCGCCAGCTGAAGTGGCCGACGATCTCGCGGGCATAGGGATCCAGGAGCAGCTTGTGCGCATTGAAGCGCTGGCCGCACTCGGGCGCATAGGGTCCGTGCGCCCGCAAGCCGTAGACAAGACCTGCCCCCAGGCCCGGCAGGAAGCCGTGGAAGATGCCGTCGTGCGGGCCGTGGAGCCTGTAGCGGCGCAGTTCGCGTTGGCCATCGGCATCAAACACGCACAGCTCGATGGCCTCGGCGTTCTCGGAAAACACGGCCACGTTGACGCCGCCATCGCGGGCCAGGGTGCCCAGGGGCTCGGTGCGGCCGGGGGCCAGGTGATCGGGCAAGGCAGTGTTCATGCAGCAGCGGCGTCAGGGCGGGCCAGCAGGGCCCGCAGCGGCAGCGCCAGGCGCCGGGCCCAGTGCTGCTCGGTGTGGTCCGCGCCTTCGAAGACGCGGGACTGGGTGAGCGGCGGACGGTGGCCCCGCTCGGCCAGCAGGGCGTCCACGCGGGCCTGCGCCTCGTCGTAGAGCGCATCCAGGCCAACGGTGCCGCGATCCAGGTACAGGCGGTGCGAGCCGGCCGCGGGCAGCTTGCGCTCCAGGTAGGCCAGCAGCGCGCCGGGGATCTCGGCGTTGCGCTCGTACAGGCCGATCCAGTGCGTGCTCAGCGCCGCAGCGCCGCCGAAGACCTCCGGATACTCGCACAGGCCGTAAAGGCTGATCAGGCCGCCCATGCTGGAGCCCATCAGAAAGGTCGATGCGGAGCGGGGATCGGTGGCGTAGCGCGCATCGATGCGAGGCTTGAGCACGTGGACCAGGCTGTGCAGATAGGCATCGGACAAGGGTGGGCGCTTCAGATGCCCGGCGAGGTAGCGCTGCCCGGCAGCCGTCGTTTCCACGGCGGGCCAGCAGGCCTGCGGAAAGAACTCGGCATGGCGCTGCCCCGCGTGGTTGTGCAGACCCACCACGATGAAGTCGCGCAGCGTGCCCTCGGCGATCAGCGGCGCGGCGACGGTGTCCACCGCCCAGGCCTGGCGGTTCCAGGTGCTGCGGGCATCGAAGAGCATCTGGCCGTCGTGCATGTAGAGCACCGCATGGGGCCGGTCCGCGCGATAGCCCGGCGGCAGCCAGACATCGACCGGTCGATCGCCCAGCCGCGCGTCCTCCAGCACCAGCCGCTCCAGGCGGCCGGCGGACACCTGAGGCAGCGCGCCCTCTTCAGCGCCGACGGCCCCGGCCGCGGCCAGCGCCGCTGCGCCCTGCATCAGCTGGCGCCGCTTCATGCGCCCTCCTCCACCGGCGCCAGCATCAGCGTGGCCAGCGGCGGCAGCAGCAGCTGCAGATGGCCGTCTGCCACAGTCAACACGGCCTGCTGGTTGCCCAGGTTGCTGCCGCCATAGTAGCTGGCATCGGTATTGATCACCTCGCGCCAGGCGCAGGCACCGTCCGGCATGGGGATGCGATAGCCCTCGCGCGGCACAGGCGTGAAGTTGCATACCACAAGCGTCTGCTCGCCGCCCGGCTCCCGGCGCAGCCAGGCGAAGACGCTGTGCTCGCGGTCCTCGCTGACCAGCCACTGGAAGCCGGCGGCCTCGCAGTCCTGGCGGTGAAGGCTGGGGCGCTCGCGATAGACGCGGTTGAGGTCGCGCACCAGCACCTGCACGCCCGCATGCGCCGGGCGGTCCAGCAGGTCCCAGGGCAGCTCGGCATCGTGGTTCCATTCGCTGTCCTGCGCGAACTCCTGGCCCATGAAGAGCAGCTTCTTGCCCGGATGGCCCCACATGAAGCCGTAGTAGGCCCGCAGATTGGCGAAGCGCTGCCAGTCGTCGCCCGGCATCTTGCCCAGCAGCGAGCCCTTGCCGTGCACCACCTCGTCATGCGAGAGCGGCAGCACGAAGTTCTCGCTGAAGGCGTAGACGAGGCCGAAGCTCATCTTCTCGTGGTGCCACTTGCGGTGAATGGGGTCCTCCTGCATGTAGCGCAGGGTGTCGTTCATCCAGCCCATGTTCCATTTGTAGTGGAAGCCCAGGCCGCCGGCCGAGGTGGGCGCGCTGACGCCGGGGAAGCTGGTGGATTCCTCCGCCACGGTGATGCCGCCCGGCGCCTCGGCACCGATCACCTCGTTCATGCGTCGCAGAAAGGCGATGGCCTCCAGGTTCTCGCGGCCACCGTGCACATTAGGCACCCACTCGCCAGTCGGGCGGGAGTAGTCGCGGTAGAGCATGGAGGCCACGGCGTCCACGCGCAGGCCATCCACGCCCCACTGCTCCAGCCAGTACAGGGCGTTGCCCACCAGGAACTGCTGGGTCTCGATGCGGCCGAAGTGGTAGATCAGGGTATTCCAGTCGCGATGGAAGCCCTCGCGCGGGTCGGCGTATTCGTAGCAATGCGTGCCGTCAAACTGGGCCAGGCCGTGGGCGTCTGCCGGGAAATGAGCGGGCACCCAGTCCAGCAGCACGCCCAGGCCTTGGGCATGGCAGGCGGCCACGAAGTGGGCCAGTCCTCGCGGGTCGCCCAGGCGGGCAGTCGGCGCGTAAAGGCCCAGGGCCTGGTAGCCCCAGGAGCCGTCGAAGGGGTGCTCGGAGATGGGCAGCAGCTCGATGTGGGTGAAGCCCAGGCCCGCGGCATAGCCCGGCAAGGTGGCGGCCAGGGTGTCCCAATCCACAAAGTCGCCGGGCCCGCCGCCAGGGGGGCGCCGCCAGGACAGGGCGTGCACCTCGTAGATGCTGATGGGCGCGTCGCGGCGGTTCACCGGACGGCGATCGACGGGCAGGCGCAGCTGAGGCGGCTCGGCGCAGACGATGCTGGCCGTGTCCGGCCGGAACTGGGCCTGGCGGGCGTAGGGATCGGCCTTGCGCAAGACCTGACCCTCGGCACCCAGGATCTCGAACTGGTAGAGGTCGCCCGCCTGCACGGCAGGGATGAAGAGCTCCCAGACGCCCGCCTCGTGCCGGCGCCGCATGGGATGACGGCGGCCGTCCCACTGGTTGAAGCTGCCCACCACGCTGACGCGCCGGGCGTTCGGTGCCCAGACGGCGAAGCGCGTGCCGGCCACGCCATCCACCTGCTGCAGATGGGCGCCCAGCACCTGCCAGGGCCGCAGGTGCCGGCCGGCCGCGAGCTGCTGCAGCTCGGCTTCAGACAGCTGGGGGCCGAAGGCGTAGGCATCGTCCATGCGCTGCCAGGGGCCGCCGGCCTGCCACTGCACGAAGAGGCGGTAGGCGAAGGGCTTGCGGCGGCGCGGGATGAGAGCCTCGAAGAACAGAGCCGGCTCACGCACCGTCATGCGGCACAGGGCACGGCCGCTGGCGGCGTCCAGCACCTGCACCGCCTGCGCACCGGGCAGGCAGGCGCGCAGCCACAGCCGGCCTTCGTCGTCGGCATGCTGACCCAGCACGGCGAAAGGGTCGCCATGGCGGGCCTCCCTCAGGGCCTGAAGGGTGCTGTCGTCAACCATGCCCACGCCTCGGAGATCAGGCCTTCAGCGAGGCCGGCGACCAGACCCGCTCGACGTACTCGGCAATGGTGCGGTCCGAGGAGAACCAACCCATGCCCGCCACGTTGCGGACGGCCTGCTCGCCCCAGGCCTGCGCATCGCGATAGACGGCATCGACCTTCAGCTGGGTGGCCACGTAGTCGGCGAAGTCGGCCATCAGCAGGTAGGGAT
Organism: Mitsuaria sp. WAJ17; assembly: GCF_014174515.1. Taxonomy (GTDB): domain Bacteria; phylum Pseudomonadota; class Gammaproteobacteria; order Burkholderiales; family Burkholderiaceae_C; genus Roseateles_B. The sequence continues at coordinate 232,965 of NZ_JACJUG010000002.1, read as the reverse complement.
CGGCGCCCAGCAGCTTATCGACCAGGGGCTTGTAGCGGGCACTGTCGCCGCCGCAGAAGTCTCCCTCGGCGATGGCGCGGATCACGCCCTGCAGCTGGCGGTTCTGCTCGACGAACAGGCGCGGGTCGTAGCCCAGGCTCTTGAGCCCGGCCACGGCCTCGGTGCGCAGGCCGAAGACGAACATTTGGTCCACGCCCATGTGCTCGGCCATCTCGATATTGGCGCCATCCCAGGTGCCGATGGTCAAGGCGCCGTTGAGGGCGAACTTCATGTTGCCGGTCCCCGAAGCCTCGGTGCCGGCGGTGGAGATCTGCTCGGAGAGATCGGCGGCCGGGATGATGGTCTCGGCCAGCGAAACGCCGTAGTTGGGCAGGAACACGAGCTTGAGCTTGTCCCCCACGCGCGGATCGCTGTTGACCACGCGGGCCACGTCGTGCGCCAGCTGGATGATGAGCTTGGCCATGTGATAGGCCGAAGCCGCCTTGCCGGCGATCACCACGGTGCGCGGCACCCAGCCCTGGCCGTCCACGCCGTCCGGGTTGGCGACGATGGCCTGGTAGCGGGCGATGACATGCAGCAGGTTCAGCAGCTGGCGCTTGTATTCGTGGATGCGCTTGATCTGCACGTCGAAGAGGCTGTCCACGCTCACGGCCAGCCCCAGCTCGCGGCGGATGCGCTCGGCCAGTCGCTGCTTGTTGACGCGCTTGACGCTGCGCAAGCTGGCGATGAGGCCAGCATCCTTGGCATGCGCGGCAAGGTCCTGCAGCTTGGAGAGGTCCTGGCGCCAGGCCGTGCCGATCTGCCCGTCGATCACGGCGGACAGCGCCGGGTTGGCCTGCTGCAGCCAGCGGCGCGGGGTCACGCCATTGGTCACGTTGTGGAAGCGCTCGGGAAAGATGCGGGCGTAGTCCGCAAAGATGGTCTGCACCATCAGGTCCGAGTGCAGCGCGGCCACCCCGTTGACGCGGTGCGAGGCCACGATGGACAGCGCCGCCATGCGCACGCGGCGCTCGCCGCCGTAGTTGCCGCCTTCATCGATGAGGGAGACGCGCGCGGCCAGGGCGTCGTCGCCCGGGATGCGCTCACGCAGCTCCTGCAGGAAGCGGTGGTTGATCTCGTAGATGATCTCGAGATGGCGCGGCAGCAGGGCCTCGAACATGCGCACGGGCCAGGTCTCCAGGGCCTCGGGCATCAGGGTGTGGTTGGTGTAGCTGACGGCCTGGCGGGTGATGGCCCAGGCCTCGTCCCAGGACAGACCGTGCTCGTCCAGCAGCAGGCGCATCAGCTCGGCGGGGGCCAGGGCCGGGTGGGTGTCGTTGAGATGGACGGCGTTGGCTCTGCCGAGGTCCTGCAGCGTGCCGAACTCGCGCAGATGGCGTGCGATCAGGTCCTGCAGCGAGGCGCTCACCAGCAAGGCTTCCTGCTTGAGGCGCAGCTCCCGGCCGGCGTCGGTGGAGTCGTCGGGGTAGAGCACCCAGTTGAGCGCATCCGCGGCCACTTGGCGGCTGGCGGCGCCAGCGTAGTCACCGCGGCAGAAGGCCTGGAAGTCGATGGGCGCGGCAGCCTGGGCATGCCACTGGCGCAGGGTCGAGACCCGCTCGCTGTGGTGGGCCGGCACGATGAAGTCATAGGCCTGGGCCACCAGCACCTCGGTCGGCACCCAGCGGCGCGCGCCGCTGGCGTCCACCTCCACACGGCCGCCGAAGCCCACGCTGTAGCGCAGCTCCGGGCGCGGCAGCTCCCAGGGATTGCCCTGCCGCAGCCAGTCATCGGGAGACTCGACCTGGCGGCCGTCCTGGATGCCCTGGGCGAACATGCCGTACTGGTAGCGCAGGCCGTAGCCGAAGGACGGCAGGCCCAGCTCAGCGAAGGAATCGAGGAAGCAAGCCGCCAGACGGCCCAGGCCGCCGTTGCCAAGGGCGGCGTCGGGCTCGCGCTCCAGCACGGTGGAGAGGTCCTGGCCCTGCGCCTGCAACTGCTCCTGCAGCACGCCGTCCAGGCGCAGTGCGGCCAGGGCGTTGCTGAGCGCGCGGCCCATCAGGAATTCCATTGAGAGGTAGTGCACGCGGCGGCAGGCCGCATCAGCACCGCGCTTGGCGTCGGCCGCCTGCGTGGTGGCCCAGCGCTGGGCCAGCAACTCGCGACTCGCCGCGGCGGCGGCGCGCATCAGCTCGTCACGACCGGGCTTGGTACCCACCAGGGCGCGTTGCTGCAGCTCGCGTTGCAGGGCTGCCTTGAAGGCTGCCTTCAGGGCAGCGGCAGAGGGGGAAGAGGATTCGGAGTTCATGGCACCTCGCGCCGTGGATTTGGCTGCGTTGAGAAGCGTGGACAGCATAGGAATTCATCCCTGGGGCAGCCAGGACCGGCCCCTGCGGTCGGCCGCGGACCCATGAAAGAGACCCGGCGGCACGTCGGACACACAGCCCACAGAGTCCAGCCCCGTGAGCGCGACGATGAAAGTATCACTCAGCTCGCTGAATTTGTGTAGTTTCACTACATCGGGTTAACCCGCAACATTGCTTAAGTTGTTGATTTTCAATAACAGATGGACTGGAAATTCGGGTGCATCATGTTGTGAGACTACATTTTGAACTGTATATTCTCTACAAACGAGGTCCTAGCCCTGCACGGACCACCCCATGAGCGAGACAAGCCGCCCTGCCCGCGCAGGCCGGCGGAGGTAGACAAGTGGCGAGCGTGTTGCTGCAGTCCGTGGCCAAGGCCTACGGCGAGACCCAAATCCTGCATGGCATCGACCTGGAGATCCGGGACGGCGAGTTCATGGTCTTCGTGGGCCCCTCGGGATGCGGGAAGTCCACCCTGCTGCGCTCCATTGCGGGCCTGGAGGACATCACCGGCGGCGAGCTGCGCATCGGCGGCCGCCTGGTCAACGACGTGCCGCCGGCCGAGCGGGGCATCGCCATGGTGTTCCAGTCGTACGCGCTCTACCCGCACATGAACCTGTACGACAACATGGCCTTCGGCTTGCAGTTGGCCAAGGTGCCCAAGGCCGAGATCGACAGCGCCGTGCGCCACGCCGCGCGCATCCTGCACATCGAGCACCTGCTGGAGCGCAAGCCCAAGGACCTCTCCGGCGGCCAGCGCCAGCGCGTCGCCATCGGCCGGGCCATCGTGCGCAAGCCCGAGGTCTTCCTCTTCGACGAGCCCCTGTCCAACCTCGACGCCGCCCTGCGCGTGCGCATGCGCTACGAGTTCGCCAAGCTGCACGAGGAACTCAAGACCACCATGGTCTACGTGACCCACGACCAGGTCGAGGCCATGACCCTGGCCGACCGCATCGTGGTGCTGCAGGCCGGCCGCATCGAGCAGGTGGGCACGCCGCTGGAGCTCTACGAGCACCCCCGCAACCTCTTCGTGGCCGGCTTCATCGGCAGCCCCAAGATGAACTTCATCGCGGGCGAGATCGCCGCCATCGAGGCCGGCCATGCCGACGTCCGCCTCGCGGGCGGCCTCGCCATGCGCGCGCTGGTGGACGCCAGCCGCGCCCAGGTGGGGGACAAGGTCACCCTGGGCATCCGCCCCGAGCACATCCGTACCGTCGGCGAGGGCAACCGGCTGGAGACCACGGTCACCTTCGTCGAGTCCCTGGGCGGCACGACCTTTGCGTACTGCCCCTTCCCCGGCATCGAGGAGGCGCTGACGTGCCAGTTCGAGGGCCGCAACGGCTGCGACCGCCTGCGCAGCGGCGACCAACTGGCCCTGCGCTTCCCGCCCGAGGCCGTCTACCTCTTCGACGCCGAGGGTCAGGCCCTGCGCCGTCTGGCCGCGCCGGAGCTGGGCGCATGAGGGCCGCGCTGATCACGCTGAGCCTGCTCGCGGGCAGCCTGGCCCAGGCGGCCACGCCGCCCACCCTGCTGGTCTGGATCAATGGCGACAAGGCCTACAACGGCCTGCAGAAGGTGGGCCAGGCCTTCGAGAAGGTCTCGGGCGTCAAGGTGGTCGTGGAGCACCCCGTGGACGCGACCGACAAGTTCCAGCAGGCCGCCAGCGCCGGCAAGGGCCCGGACATCTTCTGCTGGCCGCATGACCGCGTGGGCGAATGGGCCAAGGCCGGTCTGCTGACGCCGCTGCGCCCCTCGGCCCAGTTGCGCTCGGAGATCGAGGAGACCGCCTGGCGCGCCTTCAGCTATCAAGGCAGGACCTGGGGCTATCCCCTTGCCATCGAGACCACCGGCCTCATCTACAACAAGGCCCTGGTGCCCGTGCCGCCCAAGACCTTCGAGGAGGTGATCCAGCTGGATCGCCGCCTGCAGGGTCAGGGCAAGCGCGCCATCCTGTGGCACTACAACAAGAGCTTCTTCAGCTGGCAGGTGCTGGCCGGCGCGGGCGGGCAGATCTACGGCCGCGATGCGCGCGGCGACTTCGATGCCGGGCAGGTCGGTGTCAACAACGAAGGCGCCCTTGCCGGCGCCGAGATGATCAACCGCCTCGTGCGCGAGGGCCACATGCCCAAGGGCGCCAACTACGCCGAGATGGAAAGCGGCTTCGCCCGCGGCGAGGTGGCCATGATGATCTCCGGCCCCTGGGCCTGGGACAACGCCCGCCGCGCCCGCATCGACTTCGGCGTGGCGCCCGTGCCGGGCCTGAAGCCGGGGCAGTATTCCAAGCCCTTCGTGGGCGTGCTGGGCTGCATGATCTCCGCCCCCTCGCGCCAGAAGGACCTGGCCCGGGAGTTCCTGGAGCAGCACCTGCTACGCCCCGAGGCCCTGAAGGTGCTGGACGCCGACGTGCCCCTGGGCGTGCCGGCCAACAAGGCCTTCTACGCCGAGCTCTCGGTCAATCCGCTGATCAAGGCCAGCATGGAGAACGCCCGCCTGGGCGAGCCCATTCCCAACATCCCCGAGGTGGGCCGTTTCTGGACCGCGATGGACGCCGCGCTGGAGGCCATCAGCAACGGCCTGCAGAGCCCAAAGGATGCGCTCGACGGTGCCGCAGCCCGCATGCTGCTGAAGAAGTGAGCCTCCCATGAACGTCAACGCTGCTGCCTCCCCCTCTCCGCTCGCCGCGGCCTATGGCACCCTGCCACCCTCCGCCTGGGAGCGTCTGGTCTCTGCCCTGCGCTGGCCGGTCGTGGCCGCCCTGATGCTGGGCGCGCTGTACCTGGTCTTCTCCATCTACGCCGCCGGCCAGACGGCCTGGGCGGCCGGGGCGCTGGCCCTGTTCGGCGGGGCCTTCTACATCTACCTGCGGGCCGGCTTCGCCTGGCGCTACCTCTTTCCCGGCGTCGCCGGCATGGCGGTGTTCATCGCCTTCCCGCTGGTCTACACGGCGCAGATCGGCTTCACCAACTACTCCTCGGCCCATCTGCTGAGCCAGGCCCGCGTGCGGGCCTACCTGCTGGACCAGCATGAGGTGATCGAGTCCGGCGTGATGGCCTTCAGCCTGCATGCCGACGGCCCTGAGTTCCGCGTGGTGCTGAGCACGCCCGGCACCACACAGCCGCGCTATGTCTCGTCCCCCCTGGCCCTGCGCAAGACCCGCGAGCCGCTCAAGGTCACGATGCTGGCCGCCAAGGACGAGCACCTGCCCCTGCAAAGCCCGCTGCAGGCTGCCCTGCCCCTGCGCGATCTCGTCGAGCACCGCGAGGCCCTGGCCCAGCTGCAGCTGCTGCTGCCGGACCGCAGCGGCCCCGAGGCGCAGCTGCGCTACCTGGGCCTGCGCGAGTACGGCCCCGTGGCGCCGCACTACGTGGAGCAGGCGGACGGCAGCCTGCTGCGAGTGGCCGACGGCGTGCGCTACGCCCCGGACGCCAAGCTGGGCTACTACCGCAATGAAGCGGGCGAGATCCTCCAGCCCGGCTACAAGGTCCTGGTGGGCCTGCAGAACTACAGCCGCATGCTCTTCGACGCCGAGTTCCGCGGCCCCTTCGTGAGCATCTTCGTCTGGACCGTGCTGTTCTCCCTGGCCACGGTGGCGGGCGCGACCTTCATCGGCATGTTCCTGGCCGTGCTGCTGAACTGGGAAGACCTGAAGGGCCGCACGGCCTACCGCACCCTGCTCTTCCTGCCCTATGCGGTGCCGGGCTTCATCTCCATTCTGGTGTTCAAGGGTCTGTTCAACCAGAACTTCGGTGAGATCAACGCCATCCTGGACACCCTCTTCGGCGTCAAGCCCGCCTGGTTCGCGGACCCGATGCTGGCCAAGCTGATGCTGCTGATCGTCAACATCTGGCTGGGCTACCCCTACATCATGATCCTGTGCTCGGGCCTGCTGAAGGCGATTCCCTCGGACCTGTACGAGGCCTCGGCCATCGTGGGCGCCGGGCCCTGGACCAACTTCTGGCGCATCACCGCACCGCTGATCATCAAGCCGCTCTCGCCCCTGCTGATCAGCGCCTTCGCCTTCAACTTCAACAACTTCGTGCTGATCGCCCTGCTGACCGACGGCCGGCCGGACTTCCTCTCCACCAAGCTGCCGGCGGGGCAGACGGACATCCTGGTGTCCTACACCTACCGCATCGCCTTCCGCGACTCGGGCTCGGACTTCGGCCTGGCGGCGGCGATCTCCACGCTGATCTTCTTCCTGGTGGCGGCGATGTCGCTGCTCAACCTGCGCCTCATGCGGAAATCATGATCCACCCCGTACGCGCTTCGCGCGCCCCCTCAAGGGGGCAAGGCCGCAGGCCCGGCAAAGCCGGATCCTCGGCCTTCGCTGGGAAACACAATGCGGTCCATGCCGTGCACTTAACGTCTCAGGAGAACCGACATGGCCATCGTTAGAGGCAAGCAAGCCCGCTGGCGCACCTTCGCCGCCCACGCCCTGCTGTGGGCCTTCCTGGCGCTGACGCTGTTCCCGCTGCTGGCGGTGGTGTCCATCTCGCTGCGGCCGGGCAACTTCGCCACCGGCAGCCTGATCCCCACCGAGATCAGCCTGGAGCACTGGAAGCTCGCGCTGGGCATTCCCTACCAAGGTGCTGATGGCGCGCTGGTGCAGCCGCCCTTTCCGGTGCTGACCTGGCTGTGGAATTCCATCAAGGTGGCCACGATCTCGGCCTTTGCCATCGTGGGCATCTCCACCACGGCGGCCTATGCCTTCGCGCGGCTGAAGTTCCCCTTCAAGGCCGGCCTGCTCAACAGCATGCTGCTGCTGCAGATGTTCCCGCCGGTGCTGGCGCTGGTGGCGATCTACGCCATCTTCGAGGCCATCGGCAGCCAGGTGCCCCTGCTCGGCCTGGAGACGCATGCGGGCCTGGTGCTGGCCTATCTCGGCGGCGTGGCCACGCATGTCTGGACCATCAAGGGCTACTTCGAGACCATCCCGACCGAGATCGAGGAGAACGCCAAGGTCGATGGCGCCAGCCCCTGGCAGGCCTTCAGCCGCGTGCTGCTGCCCATGGCCCTGCCCATCCTGATGGTGTGCTTCGTGCTGGCCTTCATCGGCGCCATCATCGAGTACCCGGTGGCCTCGGTGCTGCTGCGCGAGGAGAGCAACCTGACCCTGGCCGTGGGCTCCAAGTACTTCCTGCACGACCAGCGTTTCCTGTGGGGCGACTTCGCCGCCGCGGCCGTGCTCTCGGGCCTGCCCATCACCCTGGTGTTCCTGCTGGCGCAGCGCTGGATCGTCTCCGGGCTGACGGCCGGGGGCGTGAAGGGATGAGGGCCCTTGTCCTTGCAGCGCTGGCCCTGCTCGCGCCCGCCGCCCATGCCAAGCCCTGCCAGCCCGCGCCCTTCGGCGATACGCAGCTCTACTTGCGCGGCAGCCTCAACAACTGGGCCGCGCAGGACGAGCAGGCCTTCGAGTACCGCTGCGACGCCTACTACCTGAACCTGCTGGCCGAGGGATGGCAGGAGTTCAAGATCGCCGACGAAGCCTGGACCCCCGACAGCACCCTCGGCAGCGACGCCCAGGGCCGCCTGGCGCGCGGTGGCGCCGTGGTGGGCAACTACCGCCTGGGTTTCCGCGGCGCCCAGACCCTGCGCCTGCGCTTCGGCGCGCAGGGCCAGCCGCTGCTGGAGCTGCGGCCTCCCGGCTTCAAGCCCACGCCGCCGGCCCGCATCACGGACGAGGCCGCGCTGAGCACGCACTTCGACTCGCGCGTCGAAGGCGCCAAGTCGCCCTTCGGTGCGCAGCCGCAGGGCACGGAGATCCGCTTCTCCCTGGGCAGCAGCCGGCCCGGGCTGCTGCGCGCCACCCTGGTGCTGGAGAAGCGCCTGCTCAGCGCCAATCAGGAGCAGCTGAGCTACGAGCCCCTGCAGCGCATCGCCATGACACCCGAAGGCCGGGGCCTGGGCACGGGCTTCACCGCGACCGTTCGCTTCGACGAGATCGGCGTCTTCGGCTACTGGTTCGAATTGGAGACGGACCAGGGCCGCTACGCCCTGCAGAACAACAAGGACACGGTGGCCTGGACCCGCGAGAAGGGCAGCATGGGCCCGGCCGTCGTGGAGCGCCTGCCCTCTGACACGCGCCGCATCCGCCGCTACAGGCAAACCATCCATGCGGCCGACTACACCGTGCCCGCCTGGGCGCAGGACGCCGTCTACTACGCCATTTTCCCCGAGCGCTTCCGCAACGGCGACCCCGCCAACGACCCGCGCCCGGGCGGCGGCCGCGTGCAGGACCGCTACCAGGATCACGAGGTGGAGCACCACGCCCGCTGGATCGAAAAGCCCTTCAAGCCCGGCAGCGGCGACGGCTCCGATGGCGTCTACAACAACGACTTCTTCGGTGGGGACCTCGCCGGCATCATCGAGAAGCTCGACTACATCAAGGCCCTGGGCGCCAACACGATCTACCTCACGCCCATCTTCCGCGCGGCCAGCAATCACAAGTACGACACGGCCGACTACACCCAGGTCGACCCAGCACTGGGCAGCAACGCGGACTTCGAACGCCTCTGCGCCGAGGCCGCGAAACGCGGCCTGCGCGTGTTGCCCGACGCCTCGCTCAACCACGTGGGCGCGGACTCGCTCTACTTCGACCGCTTCGCCCGCTACGACAGCCAGGGAGCCTTCCGCGCTGGCCGCATCCAGCCGGACTCGCCTTATGCCGGCTGGTTCAGCTTCGACGCCAGCCAGTCCTCGCCCGACAAGCAGTTCAAGGGCTGGGTAGGCGTCACCGACCTGCCCGAGCTGGACAAGCGCAGCCGCGCCTTCCGCGACTTCGCCTACGGCAGCCCCGGCGGCGTGATGCAGCGCTGGCTGGACCGCGGCGGCGCCGGTTGGCGCATGGACGTGGCGCCCTGGGTGCCGGACGATTTCTGGCGAGAATGGCGCCGCGCGGTCAAGGCGCACCGGCCCGACGCCATCACCATTGCCGAGACCTGGTTCGACGCCAGCAAGTATTTCCTGGGCGACAGCTTCGACGGCACGATGAACTACATCTTCCGCAGCGCCGCGCTGGACTTCGCCGCCGGCGGCGATGCCCGGCGGCTTGCTGCGCAGCTGGAGCTGATGCGCGAGGCCTATCCGCCGCAGTCGCTGCTGGCGAACATGAACCTGTTGTCCAGCCACGACCAGCCCCGCGCCCTCTTCGCCCTGGGCGAGCGGGACGACAGCAGCGCCGCCCAGCGCCGCCTCGCCCGTCAGCGCCTGCGCCTGGCCTGGCTGCTGCAGATGAGCGCGCCGGGCGCGCCCAGCGTCTACTACGGCGACGAGGTCGGTGTAGGCGGCGGCGAGGATCCCTACAACCGCGCGCCCTACCCTTGGGCCGACCAGGGCGGCCAGCCGGACGAAAGCCTGCACGCCGACTTGCGCCGCCTGCTTGCCCTGCGTCAGCGCCACGCCGTGCTGCGCCAGGGCCTGCCCCAGGCACCGCTGCTGGCCACGAAGCAGCACCTGGCCCTGCCACGCCGCCTGGGCGAGGCGCAGGTGCTGACCGTGCTCAGCAATGCCCCTGCGGCGAGCCGTATCAGCGTCCCGCTGAGCCACGAGATGCCCACCCGCTGGCGCGACGCCCTCAGCGGTGAAGTCTTCCAGGCCGTGCAAGGCCGCCTGACCCTGACCCTGCCCGCGCTGGGCGGGCGCATCCTCCTGAACGAATGAGTCCCTTGCCGACCGCCCCTTCCTTGTTGCGCCCCTTCGGCCGCAGCGGCCTGCAGACCAGCGCCCTGGGCTTCGGCGCCATGCACCTCAACGACGATCGCAGCAGTGAGGCCGAGGCCGGCGCCCTGCTCAACGCCGTGCTGGACCTGGGCGTGACGCTGATCGACACCGCGCGTTCCTATGGTTTGTCAGAGGAACGCATCGGCCGCCACCTGGCTCATCGGCGTTCGGAGTTCCTGCTCTCCACCAAGCTGGGCTATGGTGTGGAAGGTGTGCCCGACTGGACCTACGACTGCATTGTGCAGGGCGTGGAGCGCGCCCTGCGCCTCATGCGCACCGACGTGCTCGACATCGCCCACCTGCACTCCTGCCCGCTGGAGACCCTGCTGCGTGGCGAGGTCATCCGCGCCCTGGACGACTGCCGCCGCGCCGGCAAGATCCGCGTGGCAGCCTACTCCGGCGAGAACGCCGAGCTGGACTTTTCCCTGGCCGAGGACGTGTTCGGCGCCGTGCAGATCTCGGTGAGCGTCTGCGACCAGGGCGCCGTGCCCCAACGCCTGGCGCAGGCAGGCGCAAGGGGCGTCGGCGTCATCGCCAAGAGGCCGCTGGCCGGCGCCATCTGGCGGCATGCACAGCGGCCCGACGACTTCGCCGAAGGCCGGTACTGGGACCGCTGGCAAGCGATGCGGCTGGCGGAACTCGCGCAAGACCTGACCCCGGACGAGCTGGCCCTGCGCTTTGCGGCCTGGCTTCCCGGCGTAGACAGCGTCATCGCCGGCACCCGGCGGCTGGACAATCTCAAGCGCAACCTCGCCGCCATTGCCAAGGGGCCACTGCCGCCAGGGCTGCAGCAAGCCCTGCTCGACCGCTTCGCCCCCCATGCGGCACAGTGGCCGGGCCTGATCTGACCTGTCGGAGGCCCCCTGCCGCCCCCTGGCGTTGATGGCGGCTCAACGCTGCCGTCAACGCCATCCAGCCGGGGGCAAGGGGCGCCAGCCCCAAGGCACCCAGCGCAGCGCCACCGCAAGCCGCCCCCTGGCGTTGATGGCGGCTCAACGCTGCCGTCAACGCCATCCAGCCGGGGGCAAGGGGCGCCAGCCCCAAGGCACCCAGCACAGCGCCACCGCAAGCCGCCCCTTGGCGTTGATGGCGGCTCAACGCCGCCGTCAACGCCATCCAGGCGGGGGCAAGGGGCGCCAGCCCCAAGGGGCCGAGCGCTGGGCCGCCCCAAGCCGGCCCATGTGGCCAAGAAGGCGGCTCAAAGCCGCCTTCTTGGCCGTCCCCCCGGGGGACCGCCCGGACTTGCCCGCGTCCAGCGCGGCAAGCCCGGGCGAGGGGCTCACATCATCATGGCCAGCGGACCGTCTCCCCATCGTCCTCGTAGGCGGGGAAGATGCTGAAGCTGGCGATCACGCCGCCAGCTTCCCAGAAGGCCACGCCGGCGTCCGGGCATTCATGGCAGCGCCCGCCGCCCTCCACGGCCTGCGCACCCTTGAGGCGGCCCAGCTTCAGGCCCTTGACCAGGCCGGACAGGCGGTCCACCGGGCAGCCGATCACGGCTTCCTCGCCCAAGGTCCAGCGCCCGTCGGAAAACTCCAGCTCGCCCAGGCGCCAGCCGTCGGCCTCGAAGAAGGAGGCGCCAACGCCCTGCTCTGCGTAGTACCAGAATTCCATCGCCTCCTGCCCGTCCTCGGCCGGCAGGGCCTCCAGCGAATCGGGCGTGCCGGCCGCGGCTCGCAGCTGCTCGCGGCTGGCGCCCAGCGTGAAGGGGGCATGGCCCAGATGGATCTGAACGGTTGACGCGGTGGACGACATGGGAGGATTCCTGGAGAGGGTGCGCTTGAATGCGGGGATCATAGCGAGGCCCACCCCGCATCACCCACCAGCAGGTGTTGCACACCATGGCACGTCAAGCTGGCGTTATGCTGCGCCCTTCACTTCGAGGACTAACCATGCGCCTGACGCGCCCCGCATCTGTGCTTCTGACCGCCCTGGCGTTGGCGCTGCTGACAGCGTGCCAACCCCAGACGCAGACGCTGGCGCCCTCGGCCCCGCTGGCCGCCTCCGCCGCCGCTGCCAGCCAGGCCCAGGCCGCCGAGGCCCAGACCCGGGCCCAGCTGCAGGCCCAGGCCGATCGCTGGGATCAGGCCATCGTGGCCCGCCACCGCGAGGACATCGCCAACAACATGGCCGAGGACTTCCGCCAGATCGACGGCCAGGGCAATGTCGAGGACCGCGCCAGCTTCCTCGAGGGCCTGCTGGACCCCAAGCTCCAGATCGATCCCTACAAGGTCGAGGACATCGACATCCGCCTCTATGGCGACGTGGCCCTGCTCAGCGGCCGCACCCGCATGACCGGGCGCTACGACGGCAAGCCCTTCAAGACCCACTACCGCTACATCGACATCTACGTCAAACGCCAGGGCACATGGAAGATCGTCAGCGTGCAGATCAGCAAGCTGCCGCCCGAGCAGCCCTGATCCCGTCCATCCCGCCAAGGAGACCCCATGAAGTACAAAGCCAGCTGCCACTGCGGCCAGGTGGCCTTCGAGTTCGAAGGCGAGTTCAAGGAAGCCCTGGCCTGCAACTGCAGCATCTGCCAGCGCCGCGGCTCCCTGCTGTGGTTCATGCCCCGCGAGCAGATGCAGCTGCTGACACCTGAGGCCGCCGCCGCCAGCTACACCTTCAACAAGCATGTCATCCAGCACCGTTTCTGCCCGCGCTGCGGCATCCACGCCTACGGCGAGGGCAAGGATCCCAAAGGCCGCCTGGTGGCGGCAGTCAATGTGCGCTGCGTCGAGGGCATGGACCTGGACGCCCTGCCCGTCCATCACTTCGATGGCCGCGCCCTCTGATGCACGATTCCCGCCCATGACGCCCGGCCCTCAAACCGTGCCGCGCGGCTGGGCGTCTTGATCCTGCTGCGCAGCCCGGCTGGCGACAGCGGCCGAGCCGGCGGCACAATGAGGGCCGCGGCCCGGGGCCGCCGCCCCTCTCAGCTTCCTCCTGCCTCACCATGCCTGCGCGCCTCAGTCCCGATGACGTCGAGTTCGTGGCCCTTCGCGCCCAGGGGCCCGGCGGGCAGAACGTCAACAAGGTCTCCAGCGCCGTGCAGCTGCGCTTCGACGTGGCAGCTTCGGCCCTGCCAGACTGGCTGAAGACTCGACTCCTGGCCATGGCGGACCGGCGCCTGAACCAGGACGGTGTCATCGTCATCAAGGCCCAGACCGAGCGCAGCCAGGAGCGCAACAAGGTCGAGGCACTGGCACGGCTGCAGGCCCTCGTGGACGCCGCCAGCCACGTGCCCGCCGTGCGCCGCGCCACCCAGCCCACGCGCGCCTCGCAGCGGCGCCGGCTGGAGGCCAAAAGCCAGCGCTCCGGGATCAAGGCCCTACGGGGCCGGGTGTCCGATTGATCGCCCCGCCGCTACCTGCTTCACTGGTTCCGCCCCCGGGGCGACGGCACAATGGGCGGACTGCCATCCCCAGGAGCGCGAGCATGCCGACACCGTCTCTTCCGCACCCACAGGGAGTGCGCGCCGTCTGGCTGCTGCTCCTGGCCGGCCTTGCCCTGCAGGCTGGCGCGCAGACGGCGGGCACGGCCCCGGTGACAGCCGCCTCCGCGCCGGAGGCTGCACGCGCAGCCCAGGACGTCCGCTTCGTGGTCTTCCACACGCCGGGCCCCGCCTGGCTGGCGGGCCGCAGCCCGTTCGAGCAGCCCGGCATCCGCACCCACATCGCGCACTATCGCCAATGGGTGGATGCCGGCAAGCTGCAGTTGGGCGGCCCGCACCTGGACGCCCAGGGCGGCGGCATGATGATCCCCAGGGCGGGCGTGGGCGAAGACGAGATCCGTCGTTTCGCCGAGGCTGATCCCGCCGTCCTGTCGGGCCTGCTGCGAGTCAGCGTGCGCCCCTGGCTCATCGGCATGGGAGGCTGAGAGGTGCGACTCACCATCGCCAACAAGAACTACTCCTCCTGGTCCCTGCGCCCTTGGCTGCTGATGCAGATGCTGGGCCTGCCCTTCGAAGAGCGCCTCCTGCCCTTTGCCAGCGCGGTGGACGGCCCGGCCTACGCGGGCCAGACGCCCAACGGTCGGGTGCCCTGCCTGGAGGATGGCGAGCTGATCGTCTGGGACTCCCTGGCAATCGTGGAATACATCGCCGAGCTGGCGCCGCAGGCCTGGCCAGCCGAGCGCGCGGCCCGCGCCTGGGCCCGCAGCGCCTGCGCCGAGATGCATGCGGGTTTCGGCCACATCCGCGGTGTCTGCACCATGAACTGCGGCCTGCGCGTGAAGGTGCGGGACTGGACGCCCGCCCTGCTCGCCGAATGGGCCCGCATGGACGCCCTGTGGTGCGAAGGCCTTCGGCGCTTCGGCGGCCCCTTCCTCGCGGGCTCGGCCTTCACCGCGGTCGATGCCTTCTTCGCGCCGGTGGCCCTGCGGGTGCAGAGCTACACGCCAGCCCTGTCCCCCGCCGCCCAGGCCTATGCCCAGCACCTGCTGGCGCTGCCGCCGCTGCAGGCCTGGTACCAGGCCGCCTTGCTGGAACCCTGGCGCGATCCGCCGCATGAAGCCGAGGCCCAGGCCGGCGGCGAGTGGCTGCAGGACCTGCGCGTTCCGTCCACCCCTTCCCGCCTCCAGCCCTGAGACTGCCCATGTACATCGCCCTGCTGAGCTACATCCGCCCACTCGACGAGGTGGACGCCCTGCTCCCAGCCCACCAGGACTACCTGGAGCAGCACTATGCCGCCGGCGTCTTCGTGGCCTCCGGCCGCCGTGAGCCGCGCACCGGAGGCGTGATCCTGATCCGCGAGCATCCGCGCTCGCTGGTCACGGAGATCCTCGAACAGGACCCCTTCTTCAAGGCCGGCCTCACCCGCTACGAGTTGCTGGAGTTCACACCCAGCCGGATGCTCGCAGGCTTCGAGAACTACCTCTGAACGCTGGCCCGCGCGGGATTCAGTCCCTGACCAGGGCCGCGCCGTGCTGGCGCATCAGCTCGCGCAGCACCGAGCGATGGCAGCGGGCCTCATCCTCGCAGTAGCAGCCCATGGAAAAGGCGCTGCTGTGCGACAGCGCGGCCAGCAGCTGCAGGCTGCGCTGGGCCTCGGGCTCGCCCATCTCTGCCGTGTATTTGCGGATGAACTGGGCCCATTGCGCGGGCGTCTCGGCGGCCTGGCCCAGCTTCATGGTCTCGACCGAGGGCGCCAGATTGGGGTACCAGACGTCGTACCAGTTGCCCGAGGCGAACTCGCTCTTGGGCACGCCCCGCGGTGGCCGGCGCACCGTACCGATGCGAAGCCCTTCATCGGGCGCCCGCGGGCTGCCCAGCCTGACGATGCGCAAGGCCATGCCTTCTCTCCTGTCCTGACAACGTTGTTCAGCGCTCACCGGGCGCGTGCATCAGTTGCGGGTGCCTGAGCAGCGCCGGGTCCGGCAGCTGCCGTCGCAGGGTGCCAGCGCGCAGGGCCGGGATGTCCTCGGCCGCCAACTGGGCCTGCACGGTCTGACTGCGGTCGCTCAACACCAGCACGCCCTGCGGCCCTTGCTTCGACGAGGCGGCGCCGCGATCCAGGGCCTCGTAGTGGCCCGCATAGATGATGGCGCCCGCCTGGATCCGCAGCCGGACCTGCAACGGGCGCAGCGAGCGGTCCACGCGGGCCGTGTCGCCAGATTGCTGGACCAGCTCGAAATCCTCCAGCTCGTAGTCCCCCGCCGGCAGGGCCAGAAGCATCAGCTCGCCCTGGCCCTGGGGCGTTCGCCAGGGCCAGGTCTTGCCTCCCCAGCCGGGCTCTGAGGGATAGTGCAGGACCTGGGCCACCTTCCCGCCCCCCTTCGCCGGCATGCCGCGCAGGGTCAGGGCACAGGACCGGTAGGGCCGCTCCGCCGCAGTGCCCAGGCCCAGCAGCAGCCAGCCGGTGCCGGTCTGGGCCAGGGCGGCTGGCTGCAGCACTATCGTCATCAGGGCGGAAACGGACAGGCCGCCCAGCCAGCGTCGTCTTTGCAGGGATGGCATCGCAGCAGCTCCTGTTGAAGGAGCTCACCACTGTACGCTGGGGCCGACATCCGCCATGCCGGTGAGCTCCGCGTCCAGCGTGCGCAGCAGGCCCTGCATCGCGGCGCGCACGGAGGCATCGGCCACCATGGCGGTCTCCGTCACGCAGCCGCCCAGCAGGGGCAGGCTGATGCTGGACTGGCGCAGCAGCCGCGCATTCATTGTTCGCAGCACCTCCTGCAGGCTCTCGTAAGCATGATGGGCACGGGGCGAGGTGTTGACCAGGGCCACCGGCTTGTCCACGAAGCCCTCAAAGCTCACCAGCCAGTCCAGGGCGTTCTTCATCACGCCGGAGATGCCATGGGCGTACTCGGGGCTGGCGAGCAGCAGCACGTCCGCGGCCTGCACCGCCGCGCGCCAGTCCCCCACGGCGGCGGGTGGCTCGGCTTCGAGATCCGGATTGAACAAGGGCAGGCGCCCCGGGTGCTCGCTGGCAATCACCCGCCCCGGCCCCAACTGCACCAGAGCACGGCAGAACGCCGCGTTGATCGAGGCCCGACGCAGACTGCCGGCGACGGCCAGTACCTTCATCGCCTTCATTTTCCGGGGCCCTGGTCCACGTCCCTGACGAAGCGGATCAGCCCCTGGAACCAGGTCTTCTGATCGTCATACATGGACATGTGCGAGCCCTGGGCGCAGTGCAGATAGCGGCCCTTGGGCATCAAGGCGGCCATCTTCTCCATGTGCTTGGGGTCCATGGTGTCGTGCTGGCCGCCTATGGTCAGTGTGGGCACGGTGATCTTGCCGAGGTCGGCCATCCGGTCCCACTGCGCCAGCTTGCCGCTGGAGCTCATCTCGCTGGGGCCCTGCATGGGCACGTAGACCTCGCGGTTGATCTTGTCAAAGCCGCGCTTCGCCGGGTCCGGCCACTGGTCCGGTGGCATGCGCAGGATGTGGTGCACGTAGTAGTGCGGGATCAGCAGCTGCATGTAGCGCGGGTTGTCATAGTCCTTCTTCGCCTCGAGCTTGAGGATCTCCTTGAGGGCCTGCTGGTCCATGGCGGGCATCAGCGTGGTCTCGGCGTAGCGCACGTACTCGGGGATGCTGGCCATCATGTTGGAGATCACCAGGCCCTTGAGGTGCTGCTGGTGCTTCAGCGCGTACTCGATGGCCAGCATGCCGCCCCAGGAGTGGCCCAGGAGGTAGAAGTTGTCCTTGTCCAGCTTCAGGGCCTGGCGGACCTGCTCGACCTCGTCCACGAAGCGGTCCAGCTCCCACAGGCTGCCGTCCTTGGGCTGGTCGCTGTAGGCGGAGCCCAACTGGTCGTAGTAGTAGTACTCGATGCCCTCGCCGGGAAAGTAGCTGTCGAAGGCCTCGAAGTACTCGTGCGTGGCGCCAGGGCCGCCGTGCAGCAGCAGCACCTTGATGCGCGGGTTGTGGCCCACGCGCTTGGTCCAAACCTTGAACGTGCCCTTGGGCGTGGTGATGGGAATCAGGCGCACGCCGCCGGTCAAGGCGTCCTCGCTGCCGCTGTTGTCGTGATAGCTGGCCAAGCTGGGCTGCACGGCACCGGAGGCGGCAGCGGCGGGCTTGTCAGCCCCCGCACTGGTGGCCGGCGACTGGCCCGCGGGTTGGCAGGCCTGCAGCAAGATGTTGGCCGCCAGGGCCAGGAGCAGGCGGGCATGAAGTCCGGACATCAAACGGGCAGGCAGGAGCGGCATGTCATTCTCCGAAAGGGAAGTCGCCTTTGTAGGCCGTCGTCAAGCCGCCGGCCACCGGGTCTTTACGGTGCGCACGGCTGTGCGCAGGGCGAGCCAGACGGCGTCAGCCCGGGATCTCCGGCTCCACCAACTGGGCCAGCAGCAGCAGGGACTCCTGCCAGCCCATCAGGCAGGCCTCCCTGGGGATCACGGCGGGAATGCCTTCCTGTACCACGTCCAGCTCGGTGCCGCAGAAGACCTGGCGCAGGCGGATGGTGACGGTCAGCACGCCTGGCAGGTTCGGGTCATCGAACTGATCCGTGTGGCGGATCAGCGTGGAGGGCACCAGTTCAAGGTACTCGCCGCGAAAGCTGTGGCTGTTGCCGCTGCCGAAGTTCGTGAAGGACATGCGAAAGCGCCCACCCACACGGGCGTCCAGCTCATGGACGGTGCAGGTGAAACCGTGCGGCGGCAGCCATTTGCACAAGGCGGCTGCATCGAGGAAGGCGCGATAGACCCGCTCGGGCGGGGCGCGCAGGATGCGCTGAAGATGAACGGTACCAGTCTCGGGCATGGCAGCTCCTCATGCAAATTTCCGCGCATGCTACGCACCCGCCGCCGAACTGCAAGCCCGCAACGCCCCACCGGGTGGCTGCGAGGGCACGAAAAAAAGCGGCCGGGTTTCCCCGGCCGCTGCAAAAGGCATTGGTGATTGAAGAGCGAGTTCAGAGCTTGTAGTTCACGCCCAGCAGGGTCTGGCGACCGTACTTCTCCCAGCCACGGTAGCGCTCCTCGCTGCCAGAGAAGGTCTGGAAGGCCGAGTTCGTCAGGTTGTTCACCTGCAGCAGGAAGGACAGGCCCTTGTAGGAGCCTTCCTGGATCTCGTAGCCCAGTTGCAGGTCCACCACGGTGTCCGCCTTGATGAAGGTCTTCTCGCTGGTGCCGCCGGGGCCGCCGATGGAGCCCAGGAAGTTGGAGCGGTGACGCTGGCTCACACGCAGGGAGTAGCCATTGTTCTCGTAGTAGGCCGTCAGGTTCAGCACACTCTTGGACAGGCCCGGCAGCGGCAGGTTCTGGTCACCGAAGCGCGAATCCCTGACGTTGATGGAGCTGTCCGTCAGCGAGAGGTTGCCCTGCACGCCAAAGCCCTTCAGCGAGGGGCTGACCATCTCCAGCGGCACTGACAGCGAGAACTCCAGGCCACGCAGCGAACCGCCCTGCCCGTTCTCCGGATGGGTGATGGTGCCGATGGTGGTGCTGGGCTTGATCGGCGTGCCGTCGGGGGCGGTGCCGGTCAGCGGATAGTCCTTGAAGTCGTAGGGCGTGGTGACGTTGTAGATGTAGGACTTCAGGCGCTTGTAGAAGCCGGCCACGGCCACATAGCCCTTGCTGCCAAAGTACTTCTCCCAGGACAGGTCCAGGTAGTCGGACTTCCAGGGATCCAGCCTGGGATTGCCGCCACTGCCGCTGGGCGTGCCGGTGTTGCCGGCGGACAGGCCCACCTGGAAGGAGGCGTTCAGGTCATCCAGCTTGGGGCGGGCGATGGCCTGGCCCGCGCCGAAGCGCAGCTGCTGCTGGTCAGGCAGGCTCCAGGACAGGTTCAGGGTGGGCAGCACGTCGGTGTACTTCTTGCCATCCTGCACCGGCACCAGGGAGGCCAGCGGCCACTGCAGCAGGGTGTTGGAGGTCGAGCTCTGGTCGGTGTTGACCACCTGCAGGCCGACGTTGCCGCGCACCGGGCGACCCAGCAGCTCGGTCTCGATATTGGCCTTGGCGTAGACCGTGCTCACGTTCTCCTTGATCGCCCAGTTCTTGGTGGCGCCCCAGGGATTCAGCACTGCGGCCGTGTAGGGACCGAAGTTGCTGGCCAGCACCTTGTCGATGTCCCAGGCCAGGATGGCGGGCAGGCCGACGCGCGACAGGTCGGTGGGCGACAGCAGGTCGGCGCTGGCGAAGTCGGACTTCAGCGCCTTGAAGCCGGTCTCCAGGTGCTGGCGGCTCTTCTCGCGGCGCGAGTAGTTCAGGCCGAAGTCGATGCTGGTGATGATGCCGGCGTCGAAGTCACGGCTGAAGTCCAGGCGCACGGCGTCCAGCTTGTCGCGGAAGCTCGGCACGTTGACGTAGCCGTTGCCGAAGGGGCCGCCCAGCTTGACCGCAGCATTGCTGTCGTAGGCCTTGCCGAACTTGAGGGTCGGCACCGGACCGGTGTAGTCGTAGCTGATGGTGTCGGCGCCCAGGCCCGAGTTCATCTCGATCAGGGTCTCATCGTGATCGGCGGTGGAGTGGCTCAGGTCCAGCACCGCGGTCCACTTGTCGAGCACCCACTTGTTGTTCCAGCCGATGGCGCTGAGCTTGTCCTCGCGCGACAGGATGTTGTTGCGCACCACCGGGGTGGCCTGCACGGTGCCCGACAGGGCCAGGCCGTTGGTGATGGTGGTCGAGTTGAAGTTGGCGCCCGACCAGTTCTCGAAAGGCACCTCCATGCCGCGACGGGTCTCGTCGTACGAGAACTTGGAGTGGTAGACGTCCAGGGTCGAGCTGAAGCTGGTGCTCGGACGGTATTCCAGCACGCCCATCACGCCGTCACGCTTCTCGCGGCCGGTGTAGTACAGGCCCTTGAAGCCCTGGGGATAGAGCGCGTCCTTGTTGGCCACGCCGGCACCACTCAGGTTGCCACCGTTCTTGACCCAGTTCCAAGTCTCGAACTGGTAGCGGCTGACCGGGTGGTCGCTGTGGGCGAAACCCACGGCCAGGCCCAGGGTCTTGTCGGCGAACTGGTCGATGTAGGAAGCGCTGACGCGATTGCCCGTGGAGGGCGCGCCGTCGGAGATCGCACCATTGGAGTTCTTCTCGCCACGCACGTTGAAAGCCACCGTGCGCTTGCCGAAGTTCAAGGGCTTGACGGTCTGCAGGTTGACGGTGCCGGCAAGGCCTTGGCCGACCAGGGAGGCGTCGCCGGTCTTGTAGACGGTGACGGCGCTGATCAGTTCGGAGGGGTACTGGTCGTACTCGACGTAGCGGTCACCGCTGGTGCTGACCTGCTCGCGGCCATTCAGCAGGGCGGAGGACAGGTCCGGAGCCGTGCCGCGGATGCTGATCTGCTGCGCCTGGCCGTTGACGCGCTGGGCGGCCAAGCCGGGCAGGCGTGCGATGGACTCGGCGATGCTGATGTCGGGCAGCTTGCCGATGTCTTCAGCGGAGATGGACTCCACCACCGACGTGGCGTTCTTCTTGACGGAGATCGCGTCCTCGATGCCCTTGCGGATGCCCGTCACGGTGACGGTATCGAGCTTGTTGTCGTTCGGCGCCTGCTGTGCCTGGGCGCCCGCTGCCAACATCAGCAGCGCGCAACCCGCCACGATGGGGTTCAAACGAAAGGTGTCGCGATGGACTTGCACTGTCTTCATCCTTGTCTCCTGTAGCTCTTGGAACAACTGCTGCCGCGCCCCTCAGGACGGCTGGGGCTGCGGCGCCATGGAACCCTGTCACTGAAACAATTCTGTACTAAAACTAGATTCACACACAACACGAAGAAAACCCTTATCAACGCCATTCGATGCCAAAAAACATCGAAATTTCTGGCAAAAGCAAGGGTATTCACTCAGTTTTGCACTCTCAAATGGCTCAACGCCCTGTGACTTCTCGCACCGGCTTGTAGGCCAACTACAACCAATCAGCTCATGAACCGCGATTCAGCGACAGCGATTGTTCGATGGCCAGCGCCACGCCACCCATGGCGGCCAGGGTGTCGGTGATCAGCGCCGTGGGAATGCCGGCCAGGTAGGGCTGAAAGCGCCCTTTGGCCTCGAAACGCTCACGGAAGCGGGATTGGAAGAAGTAGTCGCCCAGGCGCGGCACGATGCCGCCGCCCACATAGACGCCGCCGCGGGCCCCCAGGGTCAGAGCCACGCTGCCGGCAAAGCCGCCCAGCATGGCGCAGAAGCTGTCCAGCGTCCGTGCGCACAGAGGATCCTGGCCCGAGAGGCCGCGCTCCAGAATCAGCTCAGGCGTCAGCACCGCCGGCGAAGCCTGGCCACCCAGCACGGCGCACACAGCCTCATGCAAGCTCGGCAGGCCGATGCCGGAGAGCAGGCGCTCAGCCGAGACATGCACATGGCGAGCCCGCACATGCGCCAGCAGCGCGCTCTCGAAGTCGTCGGCCGGCGCCAGGGTGGCGTGCCCGCCCTCCCCCGGCAAGGCCAGCCAGCCCTGCCCCGTCTGCACCACGGCCGCGACACCCAGCCCGGTACCCGGCCCGATCACCGCCAGGCAGCCGGCGGCCGTGGGCGCTTGCCCGCCCCAGGCGCGCAGCTGGTCCCCGCGCAGACGCGGCAGTGACAGCGCCAGGGCCTCGAAATCGTTCAGCACCCGCAGGCTCTGCAGCTGTAGCGCCGCCTGCAGGGCCTGGCGGGAAAAGCGCCAACGGCTGTTCGTCAGCACCACCTCGTCGCCCGCGATGGCCGTGGCCACCGCGACGGCGCCATGACGGGGCGCCGGGCAGGGGCGCCCCTGGGCCTGCAGCTCGGCAGCCAGGTCCTGCAAATAGTGTCGGGCTGCCTCCTCCAGGCCAGGGAAGTCCTGGACGGCATAGCTGCGCAGCGATGCCACCGGTGAACCAGGGCCCGACACCCAGCCGAAGCGGGCGTTGCTGCCACCAACATCAGCCACGAGCCAGGGATACTGCGCCTGCAGGCCACTCATGCGCACCTCTCCCGCCGCCACCGGCCAAGGAGGCGCTGCGCACGCTGCGGTACCGGCACCGGCGGACCCGATGGCAGGTGCCCTGTCAAACTGTCTTGCATGGATGTTCTTTCCTCACTCGGCAGGCCGCAGGTCGGCTTGCCGTGGCGCCTGTAGTTTTACAAGCGAATCATATGCGGCGAAAGGTAGCAAAACTACATTCACCTGACAAGCTATCGCAAGCCCCGCCCCGCTGGCAGACGCCAGCACCGACCAGGTCCTGCGCAGGCATTGGTGAAGAAATCCCGGGCAAGTCCCTGATCCGTCAAGGTTTCGTCCCACAATAGGGTCAACGCAGGCGCTGCCGGGGCCACCCCGGTCCCGGCTCCCGCCCCGGCCCTGGGCATGTACTGATGTCCGGGCGCTGTAGTTGCGTTACACCCTGACCCATCCCATGAGCTCCTTCGACAGCCCCCGATTGATCGCCGACATCGGCGGCACCTACGCGCGTTTCGCCCTGGAAAGCAGCCCAGGCGAGTTCAGCCGCAGCGCCTCGCTGCGCTGCGCCGACTACACCGACTTCCACGCCGCCGTCTCGGCCTATCTGGACGGGCTGGGCGGCGCCCACATCGAGCATGCCGCCATTGCCATCGCCAACCCGGTGGAGGGCGACCAGGTCCGCATGACCAACTACCACTGGCAGTTCTCCATCGAGGAGATGCGCCAGCGCCTGGGCCTGGACACCCTGGTGGTGGTGAACGACTTCACCGCCCTGGCCATGGCCATCCCGCGCCTGGGGCCGGGCGAGCTGAACCAGATCGGCGGCGGCGAGGCCCGGCGCCAGAGCGTGGTCGGGGTGCTGGGCTCGGGTTCGGGCCTGGGCGTGTCCGGCCTGATCCCGGCGGGCGATGCCTGGATCTCCCTGGGCTCCGAAGGTGGCCACACCAGCTTCGCCCCGCGTGACGAGCGCGAACTGGCCATCCTGCGCTTTGCCTGGCGGCAGTTCGACCACGTCTCCTTCGAGCGCCTGGTCTCCGGCCCCGGCCTGGAGCTGATCTACCGCGCCCTGGCCGACCGCGCCGGCGAGGCCGCCAAGCCCCTCAGCGCCCCTGACATCACCCAGGCCGCCCTGGATGGCCGCGACGCCGTCTGCGCCGAGGCCCTGGAAGTGTTCTGCGCCCTGTTA
Source organism: Mitsuaria sp. WAJ17 (assembly GCF_014174515.1). GTDB lineage: Bacteria > Pseudomonadota > Gammaproteobacteria > Burkholderiales > Burkholderiaceae_C > Roseateles_B. Next base: position 209,400 of record NZ_JACJUG010000002.1, on the reverse strand, counting down.
GGCACGGCGGCGGCCAATCTGGCGGTCACCCTGGGCGCGCTGGGCGGCATCTACATCGGCGGCGGCATCGTGCCGCGCCTGGGCGAGTACTTCGCCCGCTCACCTTTCCGCAGCCGCTTCGAGGACAAGGGCCGCTTCAGCAGCTACGTGGCGGGCATCCCTACCTATGTGATCACGGCGGAGAACGCCACCTTCAAGGGCGCCTCGGCCATCCTGGAGGCGCAGCTCAAGAGCCTGCAGAGCAGCGCCGGCGCGGCCATCCTGGGCCAGATCAGGCGTGCCCGCAGCGAGCTCTCGCCGGCGGAGCTGCGCGTGGCCGAGCATGTGCTGGCCCACCCGCGCGACGTGCTCAACGCGCCCATCGCGGACATCGCCCGCGCGGCCCAGGTCAGCCAGCCCACGGTGATCCGCTTCTGCCGCTCCCTGGGTTGCGAGGGCCTGTCGGACTTCAAGCTGCGCCTGGCCTCCGGCCTCACGGGCACCGTGCCTGTCACCCACACCCAGGTGAACATGGACGACTCCATGGTGGAGCTGGGCGCCAAGGTGCTGGGCAACACCGCCTCGGCCATCCTGCAGGTGCGCAGCCAGCTCAACCGCGAAATGATCGATCGCGCCATCCAGCTGCTGCTGCAGGCCGGTCGCATCGAGTTCTATGCCGCCGGCCACTACGGCGTGGTGGCCCAGGACGCCCAGTTCAAATTCCTGCGCTTCGGCGTCTCCTGCGCGGCCTACACCGACCCGCGCCTGCAGCAACTGGCCGCCGATGTGCTGCGGCCGGGCGATGTCGCCGTGGTCATCAGCAGTTCGGGCCGCCTGCCCCAGTTGATGGAAGTGGTGGAGCGCGCCCATGCCCGCGGCGCCACGGTGATCGCCATCACCGCGAGCCAGTCCCCACTGGCTCGCAAGGCCGATGCCGCGCTGATCATCGACCACGTCGAGGACGTCAGCACCCACCTCCCCATGGTGAGCCGCATCCTGCACCTGCTGGTGATCGACATCCTGGCGGTGGGCGTGGCCCTGCGCCGCAATCCCGAGGCCATGCAGCTGATGGACGACGACGACAAGGCCGCCCTGGAGCAGCCGCACGATGCCGGCGCCCGCCGGGCCGCGCCCGGCGTGGGCGTGGCGGCACCTCTGGCCAGGCTGACCTCGCACACGCGCTGAGGCCGCCCGACCCGCCTCGCTTCAGCGGCTCTTGGTGCCCGTCAGGCCGTTGATCCACGGCCCCAGGGTCGCCCCAGCCGGGGCCTGCAGCCGCGCATCGGCGGGCAGTCCGGCGGGGTCCAGCACTGCGCAGCTCTGCTTCCTGTCCTTGCTCTCGTAGAGAAAGGTGATGCGACGCGTGCCGCTGGACGAGGCCCAGACCGCCGGCACCTCGCCAGCCGGCTGGCACAGGGCCACACCGGACACGCCCGGCAGCATCCAGCGGAAGGCCCAGGGCAGCAGACCCTTGATGTCGCCCACCAGACTGCGCAGCTGCGCGTCCGCGCGGCCCACCTGCTCCGGCGTCAGGCTGCCCACCTTGGGAATCACCTCCAGGCTGAGGCGCAGGCCCATGCTGCCCTTGGGCTGATTGGGGATGAGCTTGGCGGTCTCGGACTGCGCGGGCGTCAGCGGCGGCAGGCTCAGCGTGCCGTCTTCGGCCATGCCCACGGGCAGTTCCTCCTCGTTGTCCAGCTCCACCACCAGCCGGGTGCCGGGTGCCGGCAGCTTCTGCTTGCTGGCATGAGCCTTGAAGTCCAGCCGGATCAGTTCGCTCGCATGCTTGCGGGCCACACCGTCGATGAGGTAGATGAACTTGGCGGGCATGATGGCGGGATCCGGCGCGCGCTTGCCCTGCACCGCCACCGGCGCCAGCACCAGCTCGGGCACCGCGGAGGCCGCGGTCGCGGGCACTGCCGCATTGGGCACCTCCGCCAGCGCGTTCATCGCCAACCCGCACGTCGCCAGGCACGCCGCACCGACGCCCAGGCTGCGGCGCCCGCCGCAGCCACTCTTGTTCTTGCTCATCGATCGTTCCTCAGATCCGGCCCCTGCCGGGTCCCTGTTTTTCGGGTTCGCAGTGTAGGCAGCGCCGGGCCATCCCAGGTGACCCGAGCGACCTGCTGCGGCACCGAAGGAGCCAGACGCAAATCCGGAGGATGGGGGCACCAGGGGTCAGGTCTTGCCGGCCGAGGCGGAATGCTCCGACTCCCCGACAGCCGGCCGCGCCAGCAAGGCACCCAGCGCTGCGCGCGCCGCCGTGTCGGGCCGCCCGCTGTCAGCCAGCAGATCCAGCTGACGCTGACAGAGCCAGCGGTAGAGCTGCAGGGCGTCCTCGCCGCGCGACGCCATCACCTGCAGATGGGCGGCAAGGACCCGGGCGTCGCCCCGAGCCACCGGGCCGGCGATGGCGCCGGCGAGGCCACGTTGCGTCGCGGCATCCAGGGCGCCGCGGGACAGGGGCATCAGCGCAGCCAGCGCCTGGTCTGGCGCCAACCCGAGCTGCTCGAAGAGGCTGACGGCCTCGCTGAGCATCGCCAGCACGCCACTGGCAGCGATATTGGCTGCGGCGTGGTAGGCCGCCCGCTGTCCGCCGCCCAGGGCCAGCGGACGCAAGCCCAGGCGCCCGGCCAGACGATGCAGCTGCTCACCCAGCGGCGCGTCCGGCGTTTCGATGGCCACCACTGAGCCCTTCAGGCGCTCGCGGGCCGTCCGGGGATCGGAGAAGATCTGCAAGGGATGGAAGCCCCCGACCATGGCGCCCGCGCGCCGAGCCGCGTCCAACGCGTCCAGTCCTGTGGCGCCACTGCAGTGCACAGCAGCCTGCCCACGCCGCCAGGGCAGGCTCGCGGTCAATGCAGCGATGGCATCGTCAGGCGTGCTCAGGAAGACGATGTCCGCGACGGCCAGGCAGTCGGCAGCAGGCAAGGCATGGACCCCTGGCAGTTGGTCGGCAAGCCTTTGGGCGGCAGCCGGATCACGGCTGGCAATGGCCGTCAGCGACTCGCCCTGCTCCGCCAGCACGGGCGCCAGGCTTTGCGCCAGCCGCCCTGCACCTATGAATGCGATACGTGGACTCATGCCCGCGAACATACCATCCCGCTCAGCGGCAGCGCGATGCGCACAGCGGCCCGGTTCTCGGTCTCGACGGTACTCAGGGCTGAAGCTGCATCAGCTGCGCCCTGTCACCCAGCTTGCGAGCGATGTCGCCGGGAGCGTCCTGGATCGCAGCACCCATGGCGCGCCGACGGAGCTGCCCAAAGGCCTGCGCAGCTTTCGGCCCCTGCATACCGAGGCTCTGCACTTCCGCCAGGCGCATCTGCAGCGCCTGCGCCAGCTGGCCCTCGCTCAGGCCGGGCGGCCGCGACTGCACGCCGCCACTGCGAAGCCGCATCCCGGTGAGCGCGTGACAAGAGGAGAGATCCTTGGTCGAGCGGTAGACCAGGTAGTAGCAGCCGGTGGCCATGCTGCCTGGGCCGTTCCAGCGGAACTCGTAGAAGCTGTCGTAGGTCGACCAGCTCGGATTCAGCGTGTAGATGTAGTAGGACTTGGCGCTGCTGCTGTAGGTAGCGAGCGTGAGGCTGTCGTATTTGTCCAAGCCTTGCGCGAAGTACTCGAACTCGTCTGAAACACCCGAGATGATCTGCGAGAAGGTGAGGTCCTCCGTCCAGGACGTGAGGATGCTGTACTGGAAAAGCCAGTCCCCCAGCACCGGCTTGAGCATGCGAACACCCTCGGGCTCGCCCAGCAGGGGCGTGTCCGTTCCGAAGCCCAGGTAGCGACTCAACGCCAGCTGCCGCCCATCCGGCAGCGTGAGCTGGGCATTACGGGCGTCGGAGAAGTTCAGGCGCACCGTGGACTGTGGAACAGGGACCAGGGAAGGCGCCTGGTAGGGCTGCCCGATGGCCTGACCTCCGCGGTAGGCCAGCCAGTTGCCCTCATAGCTAGTCGCGCTCTTCATCTTGCCGCCCGTCACGTACCAGGTGGGATGGCCGCTGCTGTCATACATGAAGCCGCCCATGAAGATCTGGTCGCCCTGCACTTCCAGGGCAAAGCCGCGCCCGCCCTCCGAGGCGTTCCACCACCAGCCGGCCTCGGGCGCGAAGCCGCCCTGTGGCAGACGCGAGCCGCCGGTAACGATGTCATAGCGCTGAATGGTGGTGCTGCTGCCGTCAGGCCAGAAGATGCGCCCGGCCGTGGCGCTGCTGAACTCGATCCGGATGGCGCCCACTTCGCCGAGGTAGTTCGGGGACTTGTAGCTGCCAGTCAGGGTCTGGCCCGCCTCATAGCGCAGCATCTGGCCGGAGAAGCTGCGGGCATCGCTCATCGGCCCGTTGACGACGAACCAGGTGGGGTCGCCGCTGCGTTCGTAGAGGAAGCCGGCCATGAACAGGCCGCCGTTGCGGATCTCGATGGCATAGCCCCGGCCGCCCTCACCCGCGTTCCACCACCAGCCTGACTGCGGCACCGCGAGCGAGGCCCCCACCTCGCCCGCAGCCACTGCACGCACTGCGGACAGTGCATTGACCTGCCCGGCCCCGCACTGGCTCAGCGAACAGTCGCGGCCCGTGCCCCGCTTGAAGGCACTGACGGTGTTGGTCAGGACCTGCTTGACCTGATCTGGCCCCAGCGCCGGGTTCAGCGACAGCATCAGGGCCGCGGTCGCTGACACCACCGGCGCGGCCATGCTGGTGCCGGCCAAGTACAGCGTGGTGCCGTCGTTCCTGGGCGTGGTGCTGCCGCCGTCACCGAGGGAGAGGATGAGGCCATCATCGTCGCCCCCCGGGGCCGAAATCGTGACCCCCGACCCATAGTTCGAATAGGACGCCTGGGCCCCGCTCTTGCCCGTGGCGCCGACCGTGATCACGCCGGCGCAGTTGGCCGGCGCGAAGCTCGATGCCGGGACTGCGCTATTGCCCGCCGCCACGACCACCACGGCCCCTTGCGAGCGCGCAAAGTCGATCGCGTTCTGATAGGTGCGGGGACAAGCGCCGGAACCGCCCAGGCTCAGGTTGATGATCCGGGCCGGATAGGGATTGGCGGGCACGCCCGGCACGGCGCCGCCGGCGGCCCAGACGATGCCATCGGCGATGTCCGCCCCGGAGCCGCCGCCCTTGCCAAGGACGCGCACCGGCAACACGCGGACGGCAGAGGCGATGCCGGCTATGCCTTGGCCATTGTTGGCCTGGGCGGCAATGATGCCCGCCACATGCGTGCCGTGCCAGGAGCTGGACAGCGCCGAGGTGCGTCCGTAGCTGGCGGCTTCGGCGGTGGTGATGTAGTCCCCCGCGTCGCGGGCATCGGCATCACGGCCGCCGCCATCATTCGAGGCCCGGGTGTCCGCGATGAAGTCATAGCCCGGCAGCAGACGGCTGCGGATGTCCTGGTGATCCAGCACGCCGGTGTCCACCACGGCCACCACGACAGACTCGCTTCCGCGGGTGAGGTCCCAAGCCCCCACGGCGTTGATGCCGCCGGCAACGCGCTCGGGTTCCGCCAAATACCACTGTTGACCGAAGCCCGGGTCATTGGCGGTGGCGGCAATCTGGGCCCGATGCTCTGGCTCTGCGAACTCCACGTCCCGCAGCTGGCTCAGCTTCTGAGCCAGTTGGCGGAGTCCGGCCTTCGTGCGCACTTCGGGGGCGGAGACGACCAGCGTGTCCAGGGCCGCATGCCGCACCCACTCTATGCGCTGCCCACCTTGTGCATTGAGCCGCCCCAGGGCTTCCTGGGACATGCGCATGGCCTGGGTCTTGAGCGCCGAAGGGCGCAGGCGAAGCAGCAGCCGCGGCGGGTTGGTCAGGACCTCGGCGGCCTCCACGGACTCTGCGTCCGCCGCCATCTGCGACCGCGGCAGCACAGGCACGTCCTCCCGTGACGAGACACCACCGCCACACCCGACCAGGCCGCTGCCCGCCGCCACGACGGCGGCCACCAATGAAAACAGTCCCTTGCGCATCCCGCACCCTCAACTTGAAGCTGCGTGAATTCTAGAAAACCCTTAAGGCCATCCGGTGACAAATTCACGGGCGAGCGGCTGCCGCGACACCCCTCTCTGAGGCGGTTGGCAGCCCGTCACGCCCATCCCTTGCCAGCACCGCGCACAGGGCGTGGGCGCCCATCTCCGCCGCCATTGGGCGCAGGTCTGAGGTACGGTAAACCGGGGCTGCAGCCCCGGCAAGCGCCATCCGGCGAGGTCAGAACGCGGCGATGCCCGTCTGTGCGCGGCCCAGGATGAGGGCGTGAATGTCGTGCGTGCCCTCGTAAGTGTTGACCACCTCCAGATTCACCAGATGGCGGGCAATGCCGAACTCATCGGAGATGCCGTTGCCGCCCAGCATGTCGCGCGCCGTGCGGGCGATGTCCAGGCTCTTGCCACAGCTGTTGCGCTTCATGATGGAGGTGATCTCCACCGCCGCCGTCCCCTCGTCCTTCATGCGGCCCAGACGCAGGCAGCCCTGCAGGGCCAGGGTGATCTCGGTCTGCATGTCGGCCAACTTTTTCTGCACCAGCTGGTTGGCCGCCAGGGGCTTGCCGAACTGCTTGCGGTCCATCGTGTACTGGCGCGCCATGTGCCAGCAGAACTCGGCCGCACCCAGGGCACCCCAGGCGATGCCGTAGCGGGCGCTGTTGAGGCAGGTGAAGGGCCCCTTCAGGCCGCGCACCTCGGGGAAGGCGTTCTCCTCGGGGCAGAAGACCTCGTCCATCACGATCTCGCCGGTGATAGAGGCACGCAGGCCCACCTTGCCGTGAATGGCCGGGGCGCTGAGGCCCTTCCAGCCCTTCTCCAGCACGAAGCCGCGGATGGCGCCTTCATCGTCCTTGGCCCAGACCACGAACACGTCGGCGATGGGGCTGTTGGTGATCCACATCTTCGATCCGGTCAAGCTGTAGCCACCCGGCACCTTCTTGGCCCGGGTGATCATGGAGCCGGGGTCGGAGCCGTGATTGGGCTCGGTCAGGCCGAAGCAGCCGATCCATTCGCCGGTGGCCAGCCTGGGCAGGTATTTCTGCTTGGTGGCTTCGTTGCCGAACTCGTGGATGGGCACCATCACTAGCGAGCTCTGCACGCTCATCATGGAGCGGTAGCCGGAGTCCACGCGCTCCACCTCGCGCGCCACCAGGCCGTAGCAGACGTAGTTGAGGCCGGCGCCGCCGTAGGCCTCGGGAATGGTGGGGCCCAGCAGGCCCAGGGCGCCCATCTCGCGGAAGATGGCCGGGTCCGTCTGCTCATGGCGGAAGGCCTCCAGCACGCGAGGCATCAGCCGCTCGCTGCAGTAGTCGCGGGCGGCGTCGCGCACGGCGCGCTCGTCGGCCGTCAGCTGCTGGTCCAGCAGCAGGGGGTCGTCCCAGTGGAAGCTTGCCTTGGTGGCCATGATGATCTCCTGTCCAGTCTTGTCTCGATCGCTGCGGGGCGGCTTTGCTGCACCTTGATGGGCGACAAGTATTCCTTGTGAGACGATTCGTGTCCAATACGAATAAGCCATTCAACGATAGGCATAAAATATGGCAAGCTCACTGGCGACCGCCGCCCTCTCCCGCGTGGAACTGCGCCATCTGCGCTACTTCCTGGCCCTGGCCGAGGAGCTGCACTTCGGGCGCGCGGCACAGCGCCTGGCGATGTCGCAACCGCCGCTGTCCGTGGCGCTGCAGCAGCTGGAGTCGGCCGTGGGTGCGCGGCTCCTGGACCGCGACAGCAAGGGCGTGCGCCTCACCCCCGCCGGTGAGAGCTTTCGCGCCAGTGCGCAGGCCCTGCTGGGCCGCTTCGAGGAGGCCTGCGCCCAGGCCCGCGAGGTGCAGGCCGGCGAGGTCGGCCGCCTGCGCCTGGGTTTCGTGGGCTCCACGGTCTTCCATGGCCTGCCCGACTGGCTAGCCACCTTCCAGGACTCCCATCCCCGGGTGGAGGTGGTGGTGATCGAGCTGAACTCGCAGGACCAGATCCAGGCCTTGCTGCAGGAGGAGCTGGACCTGGCCCTGCTCCACACCGACCGCCTGCCCCCTGCCCTCGCCTGCGAGCCGCTGTACGACGAGCCCTTCCTCGCCTGCCTCCCCGCCTCGCATGCGGCCGCGGGCAAGCGCCGCGTGGCTCTGGCGTCCTTGAGCGACCAGCCCTTCATCCTCTTCTCCCGCCGCGGCTCGCCGGACTACCACGCCCGGATCGTCGAGATGTGCCGCCAGCAGGGCTTCTACCCGCGCCTGCAGCACGAGGGGCGGCACTGGCTGTCGGTGGTGTCCCTGGTGGCGCGGGGGCTGGGGGTGTCCATCGTGCCGGCGGCCTTCCGGGACGCCGGCATCCAGGGCGCCGTGTTCAAGCCGCTGGCGGAGACCATGGAGCGCAGCCGCGTGTTCGCGGCCTGGCGGCAGGACTCGGCCCCGGCCTTGCGCCAGGCCTTCCTGGAAACGGTAGGCAAGACCTGACCCCGGAGGTGGCCCGCATCAAGCCGGAGGGCTCGTCCGCCAGGGCCGCAGCCACTGCAGCAACTGCGCATACACCGCCGGATCGCCCAGCAGGGCCAGGTGCCCCAGGCCGTAGCCGATCCACTGCCGCTCGGGTGCAAAGGCCAGGGTGCGCAGCGGATCGGCATGCCGGCCCAGCGCGCTGTCCAGCGGGACCAGGCCGTCGCCCAGCAGGCGGTCCTTGAGGTCGTCGCGCCGCGCACCGATGCTGCCGGCGATGGTGTAGCAGCGCACCTGCGCGGGCAGCGGCAGGTGCATGGGCGCGGCCCGCTCCGCACTGAAGCGGTCGCGCCCCTGCCAGTCCTGCTCAAGAAGGCTGCCATGACGCAGGTCAGTGATGCCTTCGCTGCGCACCCGGCCCAGGCGCGCAAAGGGCGTGGCATAGGGCGTCTGGTCCAGGAGCAGCTCGAACCAGTGCCCCAGGCGCTCCAGCGGCGCGCCATGGTGCGGCGTGCCCAGGAAGAGCAGATCGTCCACGAGCGCGGGCCAGCGATGACCGGCAGCGGCCCCGTAATGCAGCGCACTGCGCGCCAGCAGACCGCCCATGCTGTGGCCCAGCAGGGTCAGGCTGCGCAAAACGCCGGGCCATTGCGCCACCAGGTCTTCCAGCAAGTCTGCCAGGGCCTGGCCGTTGCGGGCGATGTGCAGGCCGGTGTTGTAGCGCAGGTAAAGCGGCGTGAAGCCGAGGTCCCGGGCCAGCGCGGCGCCATGGTCATGGCCGGCGCGCCGCCATTGCTGCTCGTTCATGCACAAGCCGTGGATCAGCAGCAATGGCGCATCCCCCGCCTCGGGCAGCGCCGCGGCCAGCGCCGCCTTCTCCAGCAGCAGCGGGCGCCCGCCGTGGTGCAGGCCCATGGGTATGGCCAGGGGGTTGTGGCTCTGCTCGAGGTGGTCACCCAGCACACCGTTGAGCGCCGAGACCAAGGCCTCGCTCTGCGGCAGCCCGGGGGCGCGGCCAAGGGCGGGCTCCAGCAGGGCCAGCAACTCGTCGGCGCCCGCTCCCGCGAGGCGCGTCACGCCGCGGATGCCACGGTAGACCATCCCCGTCAGGCCTGTCGTGCGGTCCTGGGCGTCGCGGCCGGCAGCCAGGGGGCCATTCAGCACGCGGGCATGCACGGCCTCGACCAAGTCGGCCAGGCCCAGCGTGGCACTGGCCGTGAGCTTCACGAGGCCGCGCACCGGATGCCCGCGGCGCGAAGGAGGTCCGGCCATGCCTGCATTCCCCGTCTGGTGATGACGGGGCCATTCTGCACCAGAGCGAAGACCTTCAGCCCTCCAGGACTCCGGCCGCCCGGGCCCAGGAGCGACCCTTTGCTCCCGGTCCGCGGCGCTGGCTATGATCGTCCGCATCCAGGAAGCCGGACCGACACGCCGTCGCCCGCCGGCCATCCAGGCGGGGGATTGGCATGAGAGCTGTCGTGGCCTGGGCGCTGGCGCTGCTGGCCGCCTTGCATGGGGAGCCCGCCCGGGCTGACCCAGCGGACGCAGTGGAAGCGCCACTGCGCCTCTACTACTACGAGCGCCCCCCCTTCCACTACACCGACGCGCAGGGTCGTGTCACCGGCCTCTTCGCAGAGACCACCGAACAGATCCTGCGCCGTGCCGGCCTGCGCTTCGAATGGGTGCGCATGCCCGCCAACCGCATCCTGCTCGCGCTGCGCAGCGAGGCGACGCCCGCCTGCTCGCCGGCCTGGTACGCAACGCCCGAGCGACAGGCCGACTTCTGGTTCAGCAAGCCCATGCTGCGTGACAAGCCGCTGATCGCCCTGCTGCGGGCCGACTTCCCGCTGGAGCCCGGCACCACGGCTCGGGCCTTCTTCCAGAGCCCGAAGGTCAGGCTGCTGCTCAAGCAGAACTTCTCTCAGGGCGCCTACATGAACGCTCTGATTGCCCGCATGCCGCTGGCGCAGGTGCAGCAGGTGTCCCTGGAGGTGCCGGCCATGGTGCAGATGCTCAAGCGCAACCGCGCGGATGCCATCATCACCACGGCCGAGGAGGCCAGCATCTTCGTCGGCGAGGCCGGCTACCCCATGAGCGAGTTCCTGGTCGTGCAGTTCCCCGATGTGCCGGCCGAGGAGTACCGCTACATCCTCTGCAAGCGCACCGTCCCCGCCCAGGTCCGCCAGCGCATCGACGAGACCATCCCCGCCCTGCCCTAGCGGCCGGCAAAAGAAAAAAGCGCCCCGGTGAGGGGCGCTTTGCTGGAGAGCCCGCCGTGTTCAGCGGGCAGCGCGCTGGGCGCGATACAGGGCGGCCGATCTGGCCGCCGCGCCGCTGAGCCGCTTGAGACTGCCCTCTGCCGCCTTCGCGGACTTGGCGGACGGGCTGGCCGCGCTGGGCAGGAAGTTCGTCATGCGCGTCAGGCCCGGGGCATCGGTCTTGAGGTAGAGCAGATCCATGATGAAGCTGCCGCTGCCGCTGCCATCCACGCTGAACACGGGCAGCAGGCTGGCCTGGCCGTAGTTGAACACGTAGGCATAGCTGGTCGCCATCGGGCCCGTGGGCAGCTTGCCATAGGTGACCAGGGTCTGGCGGGTGTCGCCCTGGACGCTGCGCAGGGTGCCGCCGGACATGTTGAAGGGACCGACCGCGCCATCGACCATGAACAGGGACCAACTGGCCGAGCCCCCCAGCCAGGAGCGCGCCGGCCACACCTTGGCGCCCATCCAGCCCACCACCATGGTGCCCGGCAGCCATTGCTGCGAGCCACCATCGGGGGCGCTGATCAGGGTGCGCACGGAGGGGCTGGGGCCGATGGCCAGCACGTTCACGTACACGTTGCCGCCGGAGGTCTGGCTCTGGCCGAAGGCCTCCCCAGCAGCCAGGGTGTAAAGGACGCTGCGGGCGCCGCCCGCGCGGGCGATGCCAAGGACCTGCCCCTTCTTGCCGCTGAGGCCCAGGCTCTGCACGACGACATGGCTGGGCGTCAGCTGCACGTCGCTGGCCTGCACGTCCAGCGTGGCCAGGGTGTCCACGGCCAGGGTGTCGGTGATGTGCAGGAGGCGGGTGCCGCTGGTGGAGGTCAGCGCCAGATAGCCATGGGGGCCGTCACTGACCACCGTGCCTTGGTGGCTTTCGTCGGCCGCCAGGGTGGCCAGCAGCTTGGCACTGTCGGGCTTGGCCAGGTCCACGCCGTAGAGCTTGCCGCCTTCGATGAACAACCAGATGCCCGGTCCCGAGGAGCCGATGTTGCCCGCGCTGAGGTTGTGGAAGTCAGCGCTGCCCAGCTTGAACAGGGCCGTGGGCGAGCCCAGGTCGGCGTCGACACGGCTGAGCTGCGTGCCCTTGCGCAGCACAAAGCCGGCCAGGCTGCCGTCGTTGTTGCGGATCTCCGCCACGGGCATGTCGATCAGGCGGGCGGCGCTGCCACCATCCATGTTGAGGCGCACGGCCCAGGCCTGGTTGTCGGCGCTGGTGTCGCAGCGGCCGTCCGGCCCGGGTGCGACCATGAACATCCACGAACGCGACGGATCGGCGAAGTCATTGCCCATGCCATCCAGCATCGCCAGGTCCATGGTGACGCTGGAGCGCCCGCAAACCTCGCTGCTCTTGAGGCTGGACAGCAGCGCCGGCACCGGCACACCGCTGGCGATGGACTGGTCCACCTTGTACAGGCGGCTGCCCTTGAAGTAGGCGTAGTAGCGCTGCTGGACATTGCTCACCTGGCCACCCGACACGCTGGCCTGGATGACGCTGTGGTTCCAGAAGGACATCTGGCCACCGGCCTCGACCGTGCTGGTGCCCAGCCCGGGGTTGTCGGCCTTGACGGCCACCAGGGCCGGCGTACCCGAGGTTTCAGGACCGTCGGCGAAGGTGGTGCTGGCATTCACCGAGGGGCCGGCGTAGGACAGCAGGTAGTAGCCGGAGCCGCCCGAGCTGCCCGCATTGACCGTCACCGTGGCACTGCTGCTGGTGACCTTGCCCACGCTGTTGCTCAGCACGACCTGGAAGCGGCTGCCGCTGTCCTTCAGCTCCAGCACGGGCGTGACGTAGCTCGCCGAGGTGGCGCCGACGATGTCCACGCCATTGCGCTGCCACTGATAACTCACCGGGGCAATCTCATTGGCCTCGGCCCCCACGGACAGCGAGGCGTTCTGGCCCACGCTGACGGTGATGTCACGCGGCTGCGTGGTGATGGCCGGTGCCACGGGCACGGCCACGCTGAGCAGGGCGGTGTCGGAGTTCACCGACTTCTTGTTCGCTGTCACCACGACGCGGAAACCGACGCCGTTGTCGGCTGCCGTGAGCTTGGACGTGGTGTAGCTGGCGGCGGTGGCGCCGGCGATGTCGGTCCAGGCACCGGCACGCAGCTGCTGCCATTGGTAGCCCAGGGGGAATCCACCAGCCTCGGCGTTGACGCGGAAGGTGACGGTGGCGCCCACGGCCGCCTTCTGGCTTGCCGGCTGCTGGTAGATCACCGGTGCTGCCGCGCTCGTCAGGTGCAGGGTGGCCGGCGTGCTGGTGACGCTGCCGAAGTCGTTGCTGACTTTGACGGTGAAGCGGGCGTTGTCGTCTGCCGCACCTGCGGGCACGAAGTCCAGGCTGCTCTGGGTGGCGCCGACGATGGGCACGCCGTCGCGGCTCCACTGGTAGCTCAGGGTACGGGCTCCGGCCGCGTAGACCGCGAAGTGAGCCGGCCAACCCACGAAGCTGCTGGCGTCCAGCGGCTGCTGAATGATGACGGGAGCGGCGGTGCTGGCGCTGAGCACCAGGCAGCTGGGCAGGGTGATGTCCGTCGTCGATGGGCCGGCCTTCACGAAGTTGGACAGCCAGTCGCCGGTCTGGGCAAAGATGGTGGCCACACTGCCGCGGCGCATCACCAGCTCGAAGTCGCCGTTGCTGCCGGTGTAGGCCGTGGTACGGGCGCTGTAGTCCACGCCGTCGGCGAACACGCTGACGCCGGACTTGCGCTGGCCCTTGTCGTCCTGCACGCAGCCGCGCACGCGGATGGAGTCATAGACGCGATCCGCGTTCCAGGTCGTGAAGTGACCGACCTGGCCTTCGTAGTAGCGCTGGCTGCCTTCGCCCATCAGGCGGGCCTCGCCTTCCTGCACCCAGAGGCCGGTGGCCTCGTTCAGGTAGAAGAGCGGGATGGTGGCGGGCACGTCCGGGGAGCGCGTGGCCAGCGGAATGCGGATGACGGCGTTCACGCCTTTGGCCAGTTGCAGGTTCTGGCCGGCGCTGTCTCGCAGGACGACCGTCAGGGCGCCCAGGCTCTCCATAGGCTGGGGCGTGGCGCCGGCGGTGGCGGGCTGGCTCATGTAGCCGCCCGGCATGCGGGCCGCATCGCTCGCGGGATCGATGGGCGTGATCTCCACGGCGATGGCGCCGGTGTAGGCGGCGCCCTTGGCGTCCACCACGGCGTTCGCGGGCAGCGTGACCTGGGCCGGGGAGTTCGGCACCTGGACCGTGCCACCGCTGGCCGCGTTGACGCTGGCCGTGGCCCCCACGCGGGCCAGGCTGGCCGTCAGGGTGCTCGCCACGCCCTGCTGCACCTGCGCCTTGGCCTGGTGAGCGGCGTGGCCGGCATGGCTGATGCCCAGCAGCGCCTCGCCCACCGGCACCTCGGCCAGCGTGAAGGCGCCCTTGGCATCGGTGGTGGCGCTCAGCGTGCCGCTGCGCACCGTGGCAGCCGCGATCGGCAGGCCGGTGTCGGCTTCGTAGATGAAGCCGCTGACGGAGCCGGTCTTCACCACGACCGGCGGGGTGGGCGGTTCCGGAGTGGGCGTGGGGGTTGAAGAGTCACCACCGCAGCCGCTCAGGGCGGCGGCCAGACTCACGACGACCGCGCCAAAGCGCAGGCGCCAGCCATGAATTCGCATGAGATTCCTCCCGAGGCGCCTGGATTTGCACCGCACGACCCAACGTCAGCTGCGGGGCTGCACGCGCTCTGCGGCACGCTGAGGACCAGCCCGTCCAGGACAAGATTGCTAAGGATCAGCAGCCTGCATCGCCCCCGACCTGCCCCCACGGGGGTACGCCGGGCCGCGCATGGGGCTGCCTGATGTCGCCGCGGATTCTGCCGCCCGGGCCGGCTCCGGCGCACCGGAAGTGGTAATGGTTTGTAAGCCACCCCCCGCTTGAGCGGGTCGTAGCGCCTGGCCCCTCGTGCCCCCATGACGGCAGGCGACAGGCGCCCTCATCCCGGCACGGCCGTCACCTCGCTCTCCACCCTGGCGTGGTCCTCCATCGGCGCCGCCAACTGCACGGCGCTCATGGCCTCGCCGCACCCTCGGCCCGGCACCGCGCGGTCAATCTGCCCAACCTCGCGCCACGGACCAGGCGCTCTCGCCTGTCAATCACATAACCCACTATTCACCCAACCATTCAGAGGATCAAATCCGCCTTAGAAGAACGCATCCCTGATGTTCTGCAGGGCCCGGCGGACCTGGTCGATGACGTCGTCGCTCTCGAACTGGCCCTGCGTTTCCGCCGAGCGGGCCGACCACGAAGATCTGACGGCCGCTAGCGGAGGCGTACCGGCATCTCCGGTGCAGTCAATCGTTTCAACCGAGGCGCGCAGGCGGATCGACGATGCCCTCCGCGCGGGCGGAGGCCACCCCCTTTTGAATGATTGACCCATCACCTGCCCAACTCCTCAAATGGGCAGCCATTCGAGCTGCGGGTGTCGCGCAGGGCCTCCCCCGTGGAGCTCGGCGGCCGCGCCCGGCCCGAATGGACGAAGCGCCAGCTACAGTGCTGGCCCCTCCAAGACCGACAGACCATTGCGGCACCTGCCGCGCACGCAAGCTTCCATGAAATTCAAGAAACTGACCCTGCTCGCCACCCTGGTCCTCAGCAGCCTGAGCGGTGCGGCCCATGCCGATCTTCAAAAGTGGCGCCTGTCCGCCACCGTCTACAGCGTCAGCGAGGGCTTCACCGCGCCTGCCTTTGCCGCGCTAGGGCGGACCGTGACCGTGGACTACCTGATCGAGACCTCCGCCACCCCGTCGGGCGATGCGCTCAAGTCCTACCCGGGCGCCCTCGGTGCCGTCTTCGTGAACGGCCAGTACACGACGGTGGATGGTGACGTCTTCTCCCTGGGCACTGGCCTGGCGGGCATCAACACGGCGCTCCATGCAAAGCGCTCGGACCGCCTCGGCTTCCTGTCCTTCAACCGCTTCAACCCGGCCGAGACGAGCAACCTCACAGAACTCCTGATGGACATCTCGGCCGCCACGCCCGGCAGCTATGTCGATTTCCGCATGGATTTCGGCAGCGACACCGTCCATGCACACCCGGCCTCCTTCGAACAGCTCAAGACCTTTGACGTGCCGGAACCCGGCTCTGTCGCGCTCCTCGTCTCAGGACTCTGGCTGGCCGGTGCGATACGGCGACGGGCGTCTGCCCAGAAGCGCGGTGCAGCACTCGAAGAGCAGGCCGGCCCCCGTCCCCGATGAATGCAGAGCCGCTCGCGGGTCGGAGCAGCCGGCTGCTCACCTGGCGGACGGCTGCAGCAGTCCCATGGTGAGGATTGCTTTCAATCCGCAGGCTTGCAGCAAGGGCGGCTTCGCCCGGCTGTTCATCCCTCCGCACTCACCCGAGCACGGCCGTCACCTCGATCTCCACCTTGGCGCGGTCCTCCATGAGCGCCGCCACCTGCACGGCGCTCATGGCCACCCCGTACGCTCGGCCCAAGACCTCGCGGTAGACCTGCCCCACCTCGCGGCCGCGGGCCAGGTATTCGCGCTTGTCCAGCACATACCAGGTCATGCGGCAGATGTGCTCAGGCCCGGCACCGCCCTCGGCAAGCACGGCCTTGATGTTCTGTAGGGCCTGGCGGACCTGCTCGACGAAGTCGTCGCTCTCGAACTGGCACTGCGCGTTCCAGCCAATCTGGCCGGCCACAAAGATCTGCCGGCCGCTGGCGGCCACGCCGTTGGCATAGCCCTTGGGCGCGGCCCAGCCGGCGGGTTGGAGAAGGGTCTTGGGGCTTGTGCTCATGGCGTGTCTTCCTGCAGTCCGCTCAGGGCGAGCAAGGCACTGCGTATGTCGTCGGGCAGGGGCTGGGCACGGTGGGTCTCCAGGGACGTGCACACCAGCGACTGGCGGAACCAGGCCCGCCGTCCGTCGGGGCCCTCGTAGTGATGGAAAAGGCGCAGGGAGCTGCACCCGAGGTGCTCGAGGGCGACGCGCTGGCGCAGCACATCGCCCATGCGGCTGACGCGTTCGAAGCCGCTGTCCAGTTGCACCGTGGGCAGGCCCACGCGGCGCACGCCCAGCAACTGGTCGAAGGGGATGCGCAGGCCGACGGTGAAGAAGTCCTCCACCACGGCATTGAGCATCTCGTAGTAGCGCGGGTAGAACACGATGCCGGCCGGATCGCAGTGACCGAAGCGCACGCGCTCCTCGCGCTCGAAGATGAAACGGGGGCCTGATGTCTCGCTCATGCGTCTCTCCTCAGACACCCAGGTAGCGCTGCCACAGGGCCGGGTCGGCCTCCAGCGCCGCCGAGTCGCCCTGCCAGACCATGCGGCCGCGCTCCATGATGTGGTGCGCATCGCCCAGGCGCAGCAGTCGCTGCACGTACTTGTCGACCACCAGAATGGTCTGGCCCTGGGCGCGCAGTTCATTGAGCACGCGCCAGATCTCCTCGCGCACCAGGGGTGCCAGGCCCTCGGTGGCCTCGTCCAGTATCAGCAGTTGGGGGTTGGTCATCAGCGCGCGGGCGATGGCCAGCATCTGCTGCTCGCCGCCTGAGAGCTGGGCGCCACCGTGATGGCGTCGCTCGGCCAGGCGGGGGAAGGCCTCGTAGACGCGAGCCAGGGTCCAGGGACGGTCCAGACCGCGCCGGTTGGCCGCAAAGGCGACGAGGTTCTCCTCCACGCTGAGGTTGGGGAAGATCTGTCGCCCTTCCGGCACCAGGGCCAGGCCCTGCCTGGCAATGCGCTCGGGCGACCATCCGGTGACGTCCTCTCCGCACAGGCGGATCCGGCCAGCGCTGGGTTTGAGCCAGCCCACCAGGCACTTGATCAGGCTGCTCTTGCCCATGCCGTTGCGCCCCAGCAGGGAGCGGACCTCGCCCTGGCGCACGTCCAGGTCCAGGCCGAAGAGCACGGGGCTGCGGCCATAGGCGGCTTCCAGGCCGCGAACTTCCAGCACCAGCTCGCTCATGGCAACGCCTCCGCTGCGGCCTCATCACCCATCTCATCCCCCAGATAAGCCTCGCGCACGCCGGCATGGGTGCGGATGTGCTCGGGCGTACCGCTGGCAATCACCCGCCCGCCCACCAGCACCGAGATGCGCGTGGCCAGGCGGAAGACGGCGTCCATGTCATGCTCCACCAGCAGCAGGGTCATGTTCAGGCGCAGCAGCTGCAACAGCTCCAGCATGCGCTCGGATTCGTCAGGCCCCATGCCGGCCATGGGCTCGTCCAGCAGCAGCAGACGCGGCTTGGCGGCCAGGGCCAGGCCGATCTCCAGCTGGCGCTGCTCGGCATGAGAGAGGCTGCCGGCAGCGCGCTCCAGCTGCGAGCTCAGACCCACCTTCTGCGCCAGAGCCTCGGCCTCGGCCATCACGACAATCTGGCCGCGACGCGCCTGCCACCACTGGCGCGCGCCGCCGCGGCGGGTCTGAACGGCCAGCACGAGGTTGTCCAGCACGCTGCAGCGCGCAAAGATGCTGGTGATCTGATGGCTGCGCACCAGGCCGGCCTGCACGCGGGCGGCCATGTCGAAGGGGGCCAGGTCTTGCCCCCGGAAGCGGATGCAGCCGCCGTCAGGCCGCAGGCTGCCCGCGATCTGGTGGATCAGCGTGGTCTTGCCCGCGCCATTGGGGCCGATGAGGGCATGGACCTCACCCTCCGTCACCTCGAAGCTGGCCTCGTCCGTGGCCCGCAGGGCGCCGAAGCGCTTGACCAGTCCTTCCACGCGCAGGAGTTCAGCCATGGGAGCCCTCCCCTCGCTCCGTCCAGCGGCGTCGCAGGCCGCTCAGCAGGCCCGCCAGGCCCTGGGGCGCCACCATCACCACCGTCAGCAGCAGCACGCCCAGGGCCAGTTGCCAATGCAGGGTATAGGCCGAGAGCAGCTCCTCCAGCAGCAGGAACACCACGGCGCCCAGCGGGCCGCCCCACAGCGCGCCCGCGCCACCGAGGATCACCATCACCATCAGCTGGCCAGACTGCGCCCAGTGCAGCATCTGCGGGCTCACCAGGCCGTTGAGGTTGGCCAGCAACGCTCCGGCCAGACCGGCCTGGGCGCCGGCCAGGATGAAGGCACTGCACTGCAGGCCGAAGACCGGCGCGCCCAGGGCGCGCAAGCGGCTCTCGTTCTCGCGCACGCCCTGCAGCAGCAGGCCGAAGGGCGAGTTCAGCAGACGCCGCAGCAAGGCCATGCTGGCCGCGAAGCAGGCCAGCACGCAGAGGTAGAAGCTGTTGTCGTCCTTGAGGTCCACGCCCGGCAGCAGGGAGCGCTGCGGCAGCGGCAGGCCGTCGTCCCCGCCATAGGCTTTCAGGGATACGGCCAGGTAATAGAACATCTGCGCAAAGGCCAGCGTGATCATGATGAAGTAGACCCCGCGCGTGCGCAGCGCCACCGGGGCCACCAGCCCCGCCGCACAGCCGCTCACCGCCATGGCCAGCGGCCAGGCCACCAGGGCCTGCTGGCCCAGGCCGCCTCCGTTCATCAGCGCGCCCACCGTGTAGCCGCCCAGGCCCATGAAGGCCGCATGGCCGAAGCTCACCAGGCCGCCGAAGCCCAGGATGAGGTTGAGGCTGCTGGCCGCGATCGCGAAGATCAGCACGCGGGTGGCCACCCCGGTATAGAACTCCTGCCCCATCAGCTGCAGCAGCCAAGGCAGGCCCGTGAGTGCCAACAGCAGCAAGACCTGACCCCAAAGGCCTGGCCCCGGGTGGTCCAGCCTCAGGGGCGTGGCAGAGGAAGTGGTGGAAGCAGACATTCAGCGCCGAGCAGGAAAGAGGCCTTGCGGACGCCAGAACAGCACCGCCGCCATCAACACATAGATCAGGATGGATGCCAGCGCCGGCCCCAGGCTGGAGGCCAGCTCCGGCGAAGCCAGCGCCCGCAGACTCATCGGCAGCAGCGTGCGGCTGGCCGTGTCCACCAGGCCCACCAGCAGCGAGCCGATCAGCGCTCCGCGTATGGAACCGATGCCGCCGATCACGATCACCACGAAGGCCAGGATCAGGATGCTCTCGCCCATGCCCACCTGAACCGCCAGCAGCGGCCCCAGCAGGCCGCCGGCCAGCGCGCACAGCGCCGCCCCCAGGCCGAAGACCAGGGTGAAGAGCTTGCGGATGTCCACGCCCAGGGCCTGTGCCATGGCGCGGTTGGAGGCCCCGGCCCGCACCCACATGCCCACGCGGGTGCGCGTGACGCCCCACCACAGTCCCAGCGCCACCAACAGACCCACGCCGATGATCAGCAGCCGATAGGCCGGGTAGAGCATGCCCGGCAGCAGCTCCACCGGCCCCGACAGCGCGGCAGGCGTGCTGAGCATCAGAGGTTGCTCGCCCCAGATCATGCGCACGCCCTCATTGATCATCAGAATCAGCGCAAAGGTGGCCAGCACCTGCGAGAGGTGGTCGCGCTGGTAGAGCCGCCGCAGCAGGCTCATCTCAAGCGCCATGCCCAGCACCGCCGTAACCACCACTGCCGCCAGCAGCCCCAGCACAAAGCTGCCCGTGGCCGCCCCCACGGCCGCCGCCAGGTAGGCACCGACCATGTACAGCGAGCCATGGGCCAGGTTGATCATGTCCATGATCCCGAAGACCAGGGTCAGCCCGGCCGCCAGCAGGAACAGCATCAGCCCGAACTGCAGCCCGTTCAGCAACTGCTCAGCAACAAGAATCCAGTCCATCAATGCCGCCCGGCGCACGGTCTCACTTCATTTTGCAGAGCGGCGCGTAGGCATCTGCATGCTGGCTGAAGATCTTGCCCAGGGTCTTGTTGGTGACCCTGCCCTGGGCATCCTTGCCGATGATGCGCAGGTAGTAGTCCTGGACGGGGTACTGGTTGTTGTTGAACTTGAAGGCGCCGCGCACCGAGCTGAAGTGCGCAGCCTTCAGGGCCTTGAGCAGAGCCGGCTTGTCCTCGATCCTGCCCTTCACGTCCGCCACTGCGCCATCGATCAGCATCGCGGCGTCATAGCCCTGGCTGGCATAGAGCGAGGGCAGGCGGCCGTACTCCTTCTGGAAGTCGGCCACGAACTGCTTGTTGGCCGCGTTGTCCATGTCATGGGCCCAGTGCGAGCTGTTGAACATGCCCAGCATGGGCTCGCCCACGGCCTTGATCACGTCCTCGTCCGCCGAGAAGCCAGGGCCAAAGAGCGTGATGTCGCGCGAGAGGCCGGCGCCCACGAACTGCTTGATGAAGTTGATGCCCATGCCGCCCGGCAGGAAGATGTACATGGCGTCCGGCTTGGCGGCGCGGGCCTGCGCCAACTCGGCAGCGTAGTCCAGCTGCCCCAGCTTGGTGAAGATCTCGTCGGCCACGGCCCCCTTGTAGAAGCGCTTGAAGCCGGTGATGGCATCCTTGCCTGCCGGGTAGTTGGGGGCGATCAGCACCACCTTCTTGAAGCCCTTGTCCGTCACCACCTTGCCCACGGCCTCGTGCAGGTTGTCGTTCTGCCAGGCCACGTTGAAGAAGTAGGGGTTGCACTGCTCGCCCGCGTACTGCGAGGGGCCGGCGTTGGCGGACACATAGGGCGTCTTGCTGTCGAACACCGTGGGGCCCACGGCCAGCATGATGTTGGAGAAGACCACGCCGGTCATCACATCGACCTTGTCACGCTTGAGCAGGCGGTCGCTGGCCTGCTTGGCGACGTCGGGGTTCTGCTGATCGTCCGCGATCACCACCTCGGCCGGCAGGCCGCCCAGCTTGCCGCCCTTGTGCTTGAGCGCAAGATTGAAGCCGTCACGGATGTCCACGCCCAGGCCGGCACCGGCGCCGGACAGGGTGCTCAGCATGCCGACCTTGATCTTGTCGGCTGCCTGCGCCGCCGGCGCCAGCGCCGTCAGGGCCAGGGCTGCAGCGACAGCGAACGTGGGGGTCAGGTCTTGCTTTCGGAACAGGCGGGGCAGGCTCATGCGGGTCTCCATCCGGTCAATTTGGGGAAAGAAGCTCAGGGCTGGCGCAGCTTGAAGCGCTGCAGCTTGCCGGTCTCGGTGCGCGGCAGGCTGGGCAGGAACTCTATCGCACGGGGGTACTTGTAGGGGGCGATCGTCGCCTTGACGTAGTCCTGCAACTGGCGCGCCAGTTCCGGGCCCGCCTCGTGGCCGGAACGCAGCACCACGAAGGCCTTGACGATCTGCCCGCGCTCCTCGTCCGGCTGGCCGATCACGCCGCACTCGGCCACGGCCGGGTGGGCCAGCAGGGCCGACTCCACCTCGGGCCCGGCGATGTTGTAGCCGCCGGAGATGATCATGTCGTCCGTTCGGGCCTGGTAGACGAAGTAGCCGTCGGCGTCCTGCAGATAGGCGTCGCCGGTAAGGTTCCAGCCCTTGAGCACGTAGCTGCGCTGGCGCTCGTCGTCCAGGTAGCGGCAACCTGTCGGCCCCTTCACCGCCAGTCGGCCGACGGAGCCTGGCGGCAAGACCTGCCCCTCCTCGTCCAGCACGCAGGCCTGGTAGCCGGGCACGACACGCCCCGTGGCACCCGGCCGGGCGCCGGACTCATCGTGCGAGATGAAGATGTGCAGCATCTCGGTCGCACCGATGCCGTCGATCAGCTCGATGCCCGTCGTTTCCTTCCACAAGGCCCGCGTGGCCGCCGGCAGGGCCTCCCCGGCGCTGACGCACTTGCGCAGCGAGGAGAGATCATGCTGCGCCACCTGCCCCGCCATCGCCCGGTAGCTGGTGGGCGCGGTGAAGCAGACGGTGGCGCGGTGCTGGGCGATGGCAGCCAGCAGAACATCCGGTGTGGCCTTCTCCAGCAGCACGCTGGAGGCCCCCACACTCATGGGAAAGAGCACCAGCCCTCCCAGGCCGAAGGTGAAGGCCAGCGGGGGCGAACCGATGAAGACGTCGCCCGCCGCGGCCCTCAGGCAGTGCGGCGGCCAGCAGTGGCAGATGGCCATCACGTCCCGATGAAAGTGCATGGTGCCTTTGGGCTGGCCTGTGGTGCCGGAGGTGAAGGCGATCAGGCAGACGTCGTCCGAGGCGGTGTCCACGTTCTGGAACCGCGCCGGCTTGTTCGCCGAGAGCGCCTCCAGCCCATCGACCGCCTCCGAGTGGTAGTGCACGATGCGCTGCAGCACCGGATGCTCTGCCTGCGCCCGCACCAGTTCCTCGCTCAGGGCCGCATCGCACAAGGCGTGGCTCACCTGCGCCTTGTCGATGATCTGCCCCAGCTCCTTGGCCCGCAGCAGAGGCATGGTGGCCACAGCGATCGCGCCCACCTTCTGGAGGGCGAACCAGCAGGCCGCAAGCATGGGCGAGTTGCCGCCACGCAGCAGCACGCGATTCCCGGGATGCACGCCCATGTCCTGCACCAGCGCATGGGCGATGCGGTTGGCCTCGCCCTGCAGCTGGGCATAAGTCCAGCGGTGACGGGCTCCGATGAGGCAAGACCTGTCCCCCATCCCCTTGTCCACCCAGGCGTCCAGCAGCTCGCCGGCGCAGTTGAGGCGTTCCGGGAACTGCAGAGCGGGCAGTTCGAACAGCAGCTCGGGCCATTGCTCGGCCGGCGGAAGCCGGTCCCGGGCAAAAGTGTCGATATGGGCACTGCGATGCATGGACGGTCTCCTCGTGTTCTGTGTGGTCGTCCGCAAATCGGGTGGGGCCGGCATCAGCCGTTCTTGAGCAGGTCGCGGCCGATGATCAGCTGCTGCACCTCGCTGGCGCCTTCATAGATGCGCAAGGCGCGGATCTCGCGGTAGAGGGACTCCACGATCTCCCCGCTGCGCACGCCACGCCCGCCGTGCAGCTGCAGGGCGGCGTCGATGACCTGCTGCGCCGTTTCGGTGGCCATCAGCTTGGCCATGGCCGCCTCCCGGGTGATGGCCTGGCCCTGGTCGCGCTGCCAGGCGGCGCGGTAGACCAGCAGTGCCGAGCTGTCCACGCCGCAGGCCATGTCCGCCAGCTTGGCCTGGGCAAGCGGCAGGTCGGCCAGACGGCCGCCGAACATGGGGCGGGACTGCGCCTGACCCAGGCCCTCCTGCAAGGCGCGGCGGGCAAATCCTAGGGCCGCGGCGGCCACCGAGGTGCGGAAGACGTCCAGGGTTCGCATGGCGATCTTGAAGCCCTCGCCGGGCGAGCCGATCATCTGGCTGCGCGGCACGCGGCAGTCCGTGAAGCGCAGACGCGCCAGCGGATGGGGCGCGATCACCTCGATCCGCTCGGCGATCTCGAAGCCCGGCAGGCCGGCATCGACGATGAAGGCCGAGATGCCTCGCGACCCCGGCGCCTCGCCCGTGCGGGCGAAGAGCACGTAGAAGTCGGCGATGCCGCCGTTGGAAATCCAGGTCTTCTCGCCATTGAGCACGTAGTCGTCGCCGTCGAGCATGGCGCTGCACTGCAGGGCGGCCACGTCCGACCCGGCCTCGGGCTCCGACAGCGCAAAGGCGGCCAGCGCCTCGCCGGCCGCCACGCGCGGCAGGTAGCGCGCCCGCTGCGCCGGCGTTCCCGCCAGCGAGATCGCCCCGCTGCCCAGGCCCTGCATCGCAAACGCGAAATCCGCGAGGCCGTGGTGCCGTGCCAGCGTCTCGCGCAGCAGGCAGATCGACCGCGTGTCGATCACCTCCG
The DNA here is from genome assembly GCF_014174515.1 of Mitsuaria sp. WAJ17. Classification (GTDB taxonomy): domain Bacteria; phylum Pseudomonadota; class Gammaproteobacteria; order Burkholderiales; family Burkholderiaceae_C; genus Roseateles_B. Next base: position 185,261 of record NZ_JACJUG010000002.1, on the reverse strand, counting down.
CCGCGCCACCCAGGGCCGTACCCGCGACCGCATGCCGCAGCCAGCCGCCCTGCCCCAGCGCCTTCACCAGCGACCGGCATTCGGCATCGACATCCGCCCCATGCCCCGCCTGCAGATGCTCCGCGCACCAGGCCTCCAGGCCCCGAGCCAGCGCCTGATGACGCTCTTCAAAAAAGGGCCAGGCCAGATGCCTCAACGCCGCACGATCGTCATTCATCACTCATCCTTTGCAGTCCACAACTAACCGCGTGGAGACCAAGGATCCGGCTCCGCCGGTCCTCTGGTCTCGCCCCCTTGAGGGGGCCGGCTAAGCCGGTAGGGGGTGGTCCTAATCACCTTCAAAGACCGGGCGCTGCTTGGCCACGAAGGCGTGATACGCCCGATGGAAGTCCTGGGTCATCATGCAGATGGCCTGGGCCTGCGCCTCGGACTCGATGGCCTCGTCCACGCCCATGCTCCACTCCTGATGCAGCATGCGCTTGGTCATCGCGTGGCCGAAGCTGGGGCCGGTGGCGATCTCCGCGGCCCAGGCCAGGGTGTGCTCCAGCAAGTCGTCCGGCTCGACCAGGCGGTTGTGGAAGCCCCATTGCAGCCCCTCTTCGCCACCGAGCGAGCGCCCGCTGTAGAGCAGGTCTGACGCGCGCCCCTGGCCAACAATGCGCGGCAGGATGGCGCAGGCGCCCATGTCGCAGCCGGCCAGGCCCACGCGGGTGAACAGGAAGGCGGTCTTGGAGCGGGCCGTCGCCACGCGCAGGTCCGAGGCCATGGCCATGATGGCGCCCGCGCCGGCACAGACGCCATCGATAGCCGCGAACACTGGCTGCGGGCAGGCACGCATGGCCTTGACCAGGTCCCCGGTCATGCGGGTGAAGGCCAGCAGGTCGGGCATGGTCATCTGGGTCAACGGGCCGATGATCTCGTGCACATCGCCGCCGGAGCAGAAGTTGTCGCCCGCGCCCTGCACCACGATGGCCTTGATCTCGTCCACGTAGCAGAGCTTGCGGAACAGGTCGCGCAACTCCGCATAGGAGTCGAAGGTCAGCGGGTTCTTGCGCTCGGGGCGGTTTAGCGTGATCAGGCCGACGGCACCGCGCTGCTCCCAGCGAAAGTGCTGCGGCGCGAAGCCGGCCAGGCTGATCTTGTTGCCGTTGGCGAGATGGGAACTGAAGGGTTTGCTCATGGACTTCCTTTGCGGCGCGGGGCCGTGCTCGGGGCTGACGCATCGCCAGGCTTGCCAGGCTTGCCAGGCTTGGGCGCCGGACGGGCCTGCTCCAGACCCGCCAGATGCAGTTTCAAATGAGCCAGCAGGCCGTAGACCTCGCCCTTCTGCGCAGCATTCCAGCCTCCCAGCAGCTCGACCACCCAGGCCTCGTGCGTGGCAGCCATGCGGCGAAAGAGGCGGCGACCGGTGGGTGTCAGGGTCACGGTGAAGGAACGGCGGTCGCTGGCATGGGGCTGGCGTTGTACCAGGGACTCAGCCTCCAGTTGGTCCACGACGCCGGTGACGTTGCCGCCGGTGACCATCAGCCGCTGCGAGAGCTCGCGCATGCTGAGGCCTTCCGGGTGGCGCTCCAGCTGGGCCAGCAGGTCGAAGCGCGGCAGCGTGGTGTCGAACTGCTGGCGCAGGCGGTTGCGGATCTGGTCCTCGACGCGCGTAGTGCAGGCCAGCAGGCGCAGCCAGAGCTTGAGCGCCTGGTGGTCGTCATCGACCACGCGGGACTCCAGGTCCGGCCCCAGCAGGACGGCATCTTCGGCCTGCTCTGCCGTCAGCGCCTGGGCGTGCAGTTCGCGCGGCGGCCGGCTCATGTCACGCACTCGCCGCCGTCGATAGCCAGGGCCTGGCCATTGATGCTGGCCGCAGCGGCGCTTGCCAGCATCAGCACCTGCAGGGCGACCTCCTCGGGCTGGACCAGTCGCCCCTGCGGATTGGCCGCCGCCAGCTCGGCTCGGGCCTCCCCGGCGCTGCGGCCGGTCTTGACCTGGATGTTCTCGACGGCGCGCTGGACGATCTCCGTCTCGGTATAGCCCGGGCAGACGGCGTTGACTGTGACGCCCTTGCGCGCCACCTCCGCCGCCAACGCGCGGGTCAGGCCCAGAACACCGTGCTTGGCGGCGCAGTAGGCCGCCACGTAGGCATAGCCCTTCAGCGCCGCAGTGCTGGCCACGTTGATGATGCGGCCCTGGCGAGCGGCCAGCATGCCCGGCAGCACCTCTCGGCTGCAGAGAAAGGTGCCGGTGAGGTTGACCTGCAGCATCTGCTGGAACTGGGCCAGGCTGGTGCGGGTCAGCGGCGCCGTCCCCACCTGCCCGGCGTTGTTGACCAGAATGTCCACGGCCCCCATGCGCTCCACGGCCCGGGCAAAGGCGGACTGCACGCTGGCCTCCTCGCCCACGTCGCAGACTTCGCAGTGCAGGCGCTCCAGCGCGGGCGGGGTCAGGTCTTGCGCGGCAGCGGCCAGGCGCCCGGCGTCACGGCCCATCAGCGTCACTCGGGCCCCGGCAACCAGCAGCTGCCGAGCCACGGCCAGGCCGATGCCGCTGCCGCCGCCGGTCACCACGGCGTGGCGCCCGTGCAGGTCCAAGGCGTTTGAGTTCAAGGCGTTTGACGGCGCCATACTCAGACTCCCATCGCCCGGTTGGCCTGTTCCAGCGCAGAGAGGCCCGCCCCTTGCGCCGCCTGGGCGCGCTGGCGCTCGTACTCTTTCTCCAGCTGACCCTTGCCCGAGAGGTAGGGCATGGGCCAATCCAGGCCCGGTCCCGCCACATAGCCGATCTTCGCGGCCTCGTGCAGTGTCCAGGCCGGGTTGGCCAGGTGCGGGCGCGCCACGGCGCAGAGGTCTGCCCGGCCGGCAGCGATGATGCTGTTGACGTGATCCGCCTCGCTGATCGCGCCCACGGCGATGGTGGCGATGCCCACGCGGTTGCGGATGCTCTCCGAGAAGGGCGTCTGCCACATGCGGCCATAGACCGGCTTCTCGGCCTTGCTGACCTGCCCCGAGGACACATCGATCAGGTCCGCGCCCGCGGCCTTGAAGGCGGCAGCGATCTGCACGGCGTCTTCCGGCGTGATGCCGCCCTCCACCCAGTCATGGGCAGAGATGCGGACGGACATCGGGCGGTCCTGCGGCCATACCTTGCGCAGGGCGGTGAACACCTCCAGCGGGAAGCGCAGGCGGTTCTGCAGCGAGCCGCCGTAGTCATCCGTGCGGCGGTTGGTCAGCGGCGAGATGAAGCTGGACAGCAGGTAGCCGTGGGCACAGTGCAGCTCCAGCCAGTCGAAGCCTGCGGCTGCGGCGCGCTGGGCGGAGGAGATGAAGTCCTCGCGGACTCGGTCCATGTCATCGCGCGTCATCGCGCGGGACCAGGCGCTGACGCCCTCCAGGTACTGCTGCGGCGAGGCAGAGATCAGCGGCCAGGCACCCGATTCCAGCGGCTGGTCGATGCCATCCCAGGCCAGCCGGGTCGCACCCTTGGCGCCCGAATGCCCCAGCTGCATCGCCACCTTGGCGCTGCTGTGCTGGTGGATGTAGCGGACGATGCGGGTCCATGCTGCCTGCTGCTCGTTGGTGTAGAGACCGGGGCAGCCAGGCGTGATGCGGCCATCTTCGCTGGGCGCGGTCATCTCGGCGAACACAAGGCCGGCGCCCCCCATGGCACGGGCCCCCAGGTGCACCAGGTGGTGCTCGCCCGGCACGCCGTTCTCGCAGCTGTACTGGGCCATGGGCGAGACCACCACGCGATTCTTGAGCGTCAGGCCGCGAAGCCGAAAGGGTGTGAACATGGGCGGCACGGCCTGCCTGCCCAGCCCCGCGCGCTCGGCCAGCCAGGCTTCGTAGCCACCGACATAGGACGCATCGCGCAGGCGCAGGTTCTCGTGCGAGATGCGCTGCGAGCGGGTCAGCAGCGAGTAGGCAAACTGCTCGGGCGGCAGCTGGGCGTGGCGCTCGATGTTCTCGAACCACTCGGTGCTGTTGCGCGCGGCGTTCTGGATGCGCAGGACCTCAATGGAACGGCTGGCCTGGTAGGCGGCCAGAGCCATGTCCAACTCGCCCTGCGCCTCGCCGATGTCGCGGGCCAGTGCGATGGCGTCTTCAAAAGCCAGCTTGGTTCCGGAGCCGATGGAGAAGTGCGCGGTATGGGCCGCGTCGCCCATCAGCACCACCGGCACGCCATCGGCGCGGCGGTGCACCCAGGTCTTGCAGACCACGCGGGGGAAGCGGATCCACTGCGCCGAGCCGCGCAGGTGCGAGGCATTGGAGATCAGCTTCTTGCCGTCCAGCACCTTGGCAAAGAGCTGCTCGCAGAAGGCGATGCCCTCCTCCTTCTCCATCCGATCCAGGCCCGCGGCCTGCCAGACGCGATCGGGCGCCTCGACGATGAACGTGCTGTGCGTGCCGTCGAACTGGTAGGCATGGGCCTGGAACCAACCCCATTCGGTCTTCTGGAAATCGAAGGTGAAGGCGTCGAAGAGTTTCTCGGTGCCCAGCCAGACGAAGCGGCACTGGCGCAGGTCGATGTCGGGCTGGTAGATCGGGGCGTACTTGCTGCGGATACGGCTGTTGAGGCCATCGCTGGCGATGATGAGGTCGGCCTCGACGCCCTCGTCGTCCGGCTGGTCGTGCTCGTAGACCAGCTCCACGCCCAGTTGCTCGCAGCGGGCCTGCAGGATGTTCAGCAGCTTCTTTCGGCCAATGCCGCAGAAGCCATGGCCGCTGGAGCGCATCGTGCGGCCCTGGATGTGGACGTCGATGTCGTCCCAATGGTTGAAGGCGGTGAGGATCTCCTCGGCCGTCTGCGGGTCGGCCTCGCGCAGGCCGGCGAGGGTCTGGTCCGAGAAGACCACGCCCCAGCCGAAGGTGTCCCCGGGCTTGTTGCGCTCCAGAACCCGTACCTGGTGGGCCGGGTTTTGCTTCTTCATCAGGAGGGCGAAATAGAGGCCCGCGGGGCCGCCTCCAATGCAGGTGATGCGCATGATGTCCCTCGCCTTTCAAGCTGGTCTGCGCTGCACTTTAGGTATCGATAGTTTAGGTGTCAATTATTTTCAGGATATGCCAGACTACGGACATTCCCGCGTTGCGACCGGATTCAAAGCCGCCTCGCGCCGCATGGCAGGCCCTGTTGGATTTAACCGACACCACGGCCCCGCAAAGCCCCTTAAGGTGCGCGCCGTTGACGAAAGACGCCCATGAAAAAGCTTTGGGACATCTCCCCCCTGGTGCACCCGAATGCCCCCATCTTCCCTGGCGATGAGCCCTATCGCCTGCAGTGGACGGCGCGGCTCTCGCCCCAGTGCCCGGTGAACCTCAGCGCGCTGACCCTGTCGCCCCATGTGGGGGCGCATGCAGACGCGCCGCTGCATTACGCCAACGAGGCAGCCGACATCGCCTCGGTGGACCTCCACGCCTACCTGGGCCCCTGCCGTGTGATCCATGCCATCGGCTGCGGGCCGCTGATCCGCGTCGAGCATCTGGCGCATGCGGCCGAGGGCCTGCCCGAGCGCGTGCTGGTGCGTACCTGCGAGCAGGCGGACACCACCTGGCGCGAAGACTTCACCGCCTACGCGCCGGAGACCGTGGCCTGGCTGGCCAAGCGCGGCGTGCGCCTGATCGGCCTGGACACCCCCAGCGTGGACCCCGCCACCAGCAAGTCCCTGGACAGCCACCAGCAGCTGCTGCGCACCGACCTGCGCGTGCTGGAGAACCTGGTGCTGGACGAGGTGCCCGCGGGCGACTATGAATTGCTGGCCCTGCCCCTGAAGCTGGCCGGCGCCTGTGCCTCACCCGTGCGCGCAGTGCTGCGCGAACTCTGAAGGAGCCTCCTTGATGAAGCAAAGACAAGACTGTCAGGCCCTGGACGCGGCCGATGCCCTGCGCCCCCTGCGCGATCACTTCCTGCTGCCCGAGGGCGTGGTCTACCTGGACGGCAATTCCCTGGGCGTGCTGCCCGCCGCCACCGAGGCCCGTGTGCAGCAGGTGATCCGCCAGGAATGGGGCACGGACCTCATCAAGAGCTGGAACACCGCCGGCTGGATGGAGCTGCCCCGGCGCATCGGCAACAAGATCGCCTGGCTGATCGGCGCGGGCCCGGACGAGGTGGTGGTGGCCGACTCCACCTCGCTGAACCTCTACAAGGTGCTGGCCGCCGCCCTGCGCATCGCCGCCGAGGACCGCCCCGAGCGCCGCGTCATCCTCTCGGAGCGCAGCAACTTCCCGACCGATCTCTACATCGCCGAGAGCCTTGCTGCCCAGCACGGCTTCACGCTGAGACTTTTTGATCATGTGGACGAACTGCCGGCCCTGATCAACGGCGAGCTGGCCGTTCTGATGCTCACCGAGGTCAACTACCGCACCGGCTACAAGCACGACATGGCCGGCCTCACCCGCCTGGCCCATGCAGCCGGCGCCCTGGTGATCTGGGACTTGGCTCACTCCGCCGGCGCCGTCCCGGTGGACCTCAAGGGCGCGGACGCCGACTTCGCCATCGGCTGCGGCTACAAATACCTCAACGGCGGCCCCGGCGCCCCGGCCTTCGTCTGGGCGCATCCCCGCCATGTGGAGCGCTTCTGGCAGCCGCTGTCTGGCTGGCTGGGCCATGCGGCGCCCTTCCAGTTCACGCCCAACTACACGCCTGCGCCGGGCATCGGGCGCTACATCTGCGGCACGCCGGCCATCCTCTCCACGGCCGCGCTGGAATGCGGCGTGGACGTCTTCCTGGCCAGCGAGCCCCTGGGCGGCATGCCGGCCCTGCGCCGCAAGTCCATCGCGCTGACTGAGCTCTTCATCGAGCTGGTCGAGGCCCGCTGCGGCAGCAAAGCCCAGGGCGAGTTCCGCGACCTGGGCGTGCGCCTGGCCTCGCCGCGCGACGCCGCCCATCGCGGCAGCCAGGTCTGCCTGAGCCTCGAAGCCCCCCTTCAGGACGCCGGCTATGCCGTGGTCCAGGCCCTGATCGCGCGCGGCGTGATCGGCGACTTCCGGGCCGGCGACCCGAAACGCCTCGCGGAGGTGCCGCACATCCTGCGCTTCGGCTTCACCCCTCTTTACATCGGCTTCACCGAAGTCTTCGATGCCGTCGAGCACCTGCGCCAGGTCCTTGACAGCGGCGAATGGAAACAGTCCCAGTTCAACCAGAAAGCGGCCGTGACATGACCTGCCCCTACCACTCCACTCCCGACGGCGCTGCAGCGCCGGACCGCAGCAGCGGCAGCAGCGGCGAGGCCATCGTCCGCGAAGAGGGTGCCCAGCTCGACTTCTCCTCGGACATGAGCTATGGCGACTACCTGAAGCTGGACCAGGTGCTCTCGGCCCAGCACCCGCTCTCGCCGGACCACAACGAGATGCTCTTCATCGTGCAGCACCAGACCTCGGAGCTGTGGATGAAGCTGATGCTGCACGAGCTGCAGGCCGCCGTGCGCTGCGTGCACGAGGATGCCCTGCCAGAGGCCTTCAAGATGCTGGCCCGGGTCTCGCGGGTGATGGAGCAGCTGGTCCACGCCTGGGACGTGCTGGCCACCATGACGCCGCCCGAGTACACGGCCATCCGGCCCTACCTGTCCAATAGCAGCGGCTTCCAGAGCTGGCAGTACCGCCAGATCGAATTCATGATGGGCAACAAGAACGCGGCCATGCTGCGTCCTCACGCCCACCGGCCGGACCTGCTGGCTGCCGTCGAGAAGGCCTTCACGGCGCCCTCCCTTTACGACGAGGTCCTGCGCCTGATGGCCCGCCGCGGCATCGCCGTGCCAACCAGCCACACGGACCGCGACTGGACCCAGCCCTACGCCGCCAGCGAGGCCGTCAAGGCCGCCTGGCTGCAGGTCTACCGCGACCCCAAGGCGCATTGGGACCTCTACCAAATGGGCGAGGAACTGGTCGACATGGAAGACGCCTTCCGCCTCTGGCGCTTCCGCCACGTCACCACGGTCGAGCGGGTGATCGGCTTCAAGCGCGGCACCGGTGGCACCGGTGGGGTCAGCTATCTTCGCAAGATGCTGGACACCGTGCTCTTCCCCGAGCTATGGGCCCTGCGGACCGAGCTCTGACTGTCCAACCGCCCAGTGGGCCGGGGCACCGTTCGCCGCCCTGGTTCGCCATCGATCCGCCCGCCCCGCCATTCGCCGCATGACCCCGGCAGGCCCCGAGCGCCGCGGGCACAGTACGTTCACCCCAAAAGGAGGAACGCACCATGAACGCCAAGATCCTGTCCCTGCAGATCAGCGCGGCCTGCACCCTGGCCGGCCTCGTGAGCGGCCTGACCCCCACGCGAGTTGAGGCCGCGCCGGCCCACATGGTGGCTGCCGCAGCGCCCCTCGATGCCGGCGCCGTGGCCTCGGACCCAGCGACCGAGGCAGCCCGCAGCCTGCCCGCCCTGGGCTGAGCCTTCCGTCTCCCCGGGCCGTACTGTGCGCATTCCAGCCGCTTCCCGCGGATACGAAGGGCTGTTCGCCCCTGACGAATAGCCGGACGCTGGCATATCTCTAGAATGCCTGGTTTGCGCGGCCTGCACGACCTGCGCGCCGCCGACGAACTTCTCGCGCCATCCAGGACCGGCCCATGACGCCGGTCCAGCCTCCGGAGACAGCCATGGACACCCGCACTTCCGAGATCAGCCTGCGCATCGCGCGCGTTCGAGACGAGCTCCGCGCTGCCGGCGCACATGCCCTGCTGGTGCCCTCGGCCGACCCCCATCTTTCCGAATATCTGCCGGAACGCTGGCAGGCCCGCCAGTGGCTTTCGGGTTTCACCGGTTCGGTCGCCACCCTGGTGATCGGCCTGGACCGCGCCGCCCTGTTCGCTGACAGCCGCTACTGGACGCAGGCCGAGGTCGAGCTGGCCGGTACCGGCATCGAGCTGGTCAAGGTGATGAGCGCCGTGTCTCCCGACTTCATGCACTGGATCGGCGGCACGCTGCAGGCCGGCCAGACCCTGGCCGTGGACGGCCAGGTGCTTGGCCTGGGCCTGGCCCACCAGTTGCGCGCCGTGCTGGGCGCCAAGGGCATCCAGGTGGCCACGGGCCTCGACATTGTGCAGGCTGTCTGGGACGGCCGCCCCGGCCTGCCCGCCGCACCGGTCTATGAGCACCTGCCGCCCCAGGCCACCGTGAGCCGCGCGGCCAAGCTGGCCGATGTACGTGCCGCCATGACCCGCCATGGCGCCAGCCATCACTTCATTTCCAGCGTCGATGACCTGGCCTGGCTCTTCAATCTGCGCGGCAGCGACGTTGAGTGCAATCCTGTCTTCATCGCCCACGCCCTGCTGGACGCCACCCAGGCCGCGATCTTCATCGCCGAAGGCAAGATCCCCGCGGAGCTGGCCGCCCGCCTGGCCGCCGACGGCGTTCAGCTGCGTCGCTACGAGGAGGCCGGCGAGGCCCTGCGCGCCCTCCCGTCCAGCGCCGTGGTACTGATGGACCCGCGCCGCGTGACCCTGGGCCTGCGCGAGGCCGTGCCCGCCGGCTGCGCCGTGGTCGAAGCCATCAACCCCAGCACCCTCTTCAAGAGCCGCAAGACCGAGGCTGAAGCCGCCTTTGTGCGCGAATGCATGGAGCAGGACGGCGCCGCCATGTGCGAGTTCTACGCCTGGTTCGAGCAGGCCCTGGGCCGCGAGCGGATCACCGAGCTCACCATCGACGAACGCCTGAGCGCCGAGCGCGCCAAACGCCCGGGCTTCGTGGGCCTGAGCTTCTCCACCATCGCCGGCTTCAATGCCAACGGCGCCCTGCCCCACTACCGTGCCACGCCCGCCGCCCATGCGGTGATCGAGGGCAAGGGCCTGCTGCTGCTCGACTCCGGCGGCCAGTACCTTGGCGGCACCACCGACATTACCCGCGTCTGGCCCGTCGGCGAGGTGGGCGCCGCACAGAAGCGGGACTACACCCTGGTGCTCAAGGGCACGATCGCACTCTCGCGCGCCGTGTTCCCGCGCGGCACCCTGGGCCCCATGCTGGACGCCATCGCCCGCGTGCCGATGTGGGCACATGGCCTGGACTACGGCCACGGCACCGGCCATGGCGTGGGCTATTTCATGAACGTGCACGAAGGCCCGCAGAACATCTCCAAGACCCTAGCGGACCCGAACATGGCGATGGAAGTGGGGATGATCACCTCCATTGAACCCGGCATCTATCGCCCGGGCCAGTGGGGCGTGCGCATCGAGAACCTGGTGCTCAACGTGCCCCAGGCCACGCCGGAGAACGGCGCCTTCGGCGAGATGCTGGCCTTCGAGACGCTCACCCTGTGCCCTATCGACACCCGCTGCATCGAAGCCAGCTTGCTGACAGCCGAGGAGACCGCCTGGCTGAACCACTACCACGCCGAGGTGCGCCGCCGCCTGAGCCCGCTGGTGCAAGGCCCGGCCCTGGACTGGCTGATGACCCGCACCGAGGCGATCTGAGCGCCCCGCGGCCTCCGGCCCCTGATAACGCGACCTCCGGGTCGCGTTTTTCATGCGTGCCGAGACGCCTGGGGCACTGGAAGCCGTTCTTCACTTGGGCTAGATTTGAGTCAGCCCTGCCCATGCACCGCAGGGCGGGAGCGCATCATGACCAGCAAGTCCCTGCATGAGTTCTCCGATAGCGGCCTGCACACGGCACTCCTGGTGGTGCTGTTGCTGATGGCGCTGGTGGGCATCATCGACGCCCTCTTCTTCACCCCGGAAGGCCGTACACCGGTTGTGTGGCGGCTGGAAACCGTGGTGGTGGACGGCAAGTCGGCGCCACGCTGATCCGGCGGTTTCAGGCTGGCGATCCAGCCGGCACGGTTTTGAAGCCAGCGAGGCTTGCCGGGTAGCGCCAGAGGGCGCCACTGGCCGGGCTCACATCTGCCGGAACAGATGCAGATAGCTGCGGCTGACCGGCAAGACCTCGTTGCGCTTCTTCAGGTGGAGGTCCGCCGTTTCGTTCGGGCCGCGCGTCACATGGCTGATCGCATGCAGGTTGACCACCACCGAGCGGTGCACCTGCACGAAATGCTGGGGATCGAGTTGCTCGATCAGTTCGCGGATGGGCGTGCGGATCAAGGCCTCGCCCTCTTCCCAGACCACCAGCGTGTATTTCTCGTCGGAGCGCATGAAGAGAATTTGCTCGACCGGGATGAGGCGCAGGGTGCTGCCCACCGAGGCCCGGATCCATTGCAGGTAGCCGCCGGCGACAGGTGCGCTGCGTGGGGCCCCCACGGGCAGGCTGCCCTCCTGCGCCAGGCGCTGGGCCAGTTGCTCAATCATGGCCTCCAGGCCGGGGGCCGCAGGCGCCTGCCCGGCACGCTGCTGGCGCAGACGCTCCTGCAGACGATTGACGGTGTCACCCAGGCGCGCCGCATCGACCGGCTTGACCACGTAGTCCAGCGCTCCCTGCTCAAAGGCCTGCACAGCGTACTGCTCATAGGCGGTGACGAAGACCAGCTGCGCACGGCGGCCGATCTGACGCGCAGCCTCGACGCCGTTGACGCCGGGCATGTGAACGTCAAGAAAGACGATGTCTGGTGAATGGATCTCGAACAGCTCCACCGCCTCGCGCCCGTTTCGAGCGGTGGCGACCACCGTCAGCTCGGGCCAGTGTTGCTGCAGGGCCCGGCCGAGGCTTTCGCGCAGCAGGGGTTCGTCGTCGGCGATCAGGGCGGTGGCGGCAATCATGGGCTGAACTGGATCTGGGCACGCAGGCCATGCGGCTGATTCTCTGCCAAATCCAGCGCGGCCGAGGGCCCGTAGAACACCTGCAGGCGCTCGCGCAGATTGCGCAGCCCTGTGCCCGTGCCCATGGACTGCGCCAGGCCCACGCCGGTATCGGTGACGCCCAGCACGACCCGCGCCCCCTGCTTCTCACCGCTGATCACGATGCTGCCGCCTTCTTCGCTGGGATCGATGCCATGGCGGACGGCGTTCTCCACAAGAGTCAGCAAGGCCATCGGCGGGAAGCGCAAGCTGTGCAGCGGGGCCGGCACCTCGATGCTGAACTGCAGGCGGTCGGGCATGCGCAGGTGCATGAGGTCCAGATAGGCGCGCACCAGGCCGAGCTCGTCTCCCAGTGTGGCCAGCTCATCGTGCAGGCGGGGCATGGCCGCGCGCAGATAGGCGATCAGGCTGTGCAGCACCGGCGCAGCCTGCGGCGAGCCGGTCTCCACCAGCGCGCGCACATTGGCAAGGGTGTTAAAGAGAAAATGGGGTTCGATCTGGGCCTGCAGCAATCGCAGGCGAACATCCAGGGCACGGCGCTCCAGCTCGCTGCGCTCCAGCTCGAAGCGCAGGGCCTGCGAACGCGCCTCGGCGTCGCGCTGGCGGTAGAGCGCACCCAGGGCGATCAGGGGGCCCAGGAGCAGTCCGGAGCCCACGATCCACTGGAAGCCCAGGATGCGTCCCTCGCTCTGCAGCAGCCGGTCCACATCACCGCCGACAGCAGCCAGGTAGACGATGGCCGTGCCCACCGGCACCGCCACCACCACCACCATTACCTGCAGCAGCCACCGCTCAATCCAGCGCGGCAGGCGGCGCGGCCACTGCCCCGCGGCGAGGAAGGCGATCAGCGCCAGGATGGCAACGAACAGCGTCCGGCCCAGCAGGACCGGGAACGGCGTGATGAAGATGGAATTGAGAAAGCCGGCGGCCACGCCACCAAGGGCCAGAGCAACCCCGACGCGGCGCGGATTCAGCTCGGCAAAGAAGGCGCGCCGGGCTTCAGCATGGCTGGGCACGGGCGGGCGGGGCATCTTCTCCGATTGCATGGAGCGAGACGATAGCCGCCCGTCGCGCCCTCACCAAGGCGCCAGCCCCAAGGAGGCGATGAGCGACGGTATGGCAAGCCTGAAATACGCTTGCCCGGCTCGCGGACCGACGAGGTGTCGGGATGTACCGGGGGGTTTGCCCAGCGCGGACCCCGCCGTGATCAGGCCACGAGGGCGCCACAAGGCCTCAGCGGCGGCCGGCTACTGACGGCGCGCTGCCCTTCGCGGACCGCGTGTCGCAGGGCTTCCGCGGGGGACGGCCAGCCGTAGCCGCCCGCCATGTTTTCATCTCTGAAGACCTCATGCAGCGGACGCCCGTGCTCCAGGCGCATCACCACCACGGCAGCAACATAGCCGTACGCCCGCGTGCGCTCGATGGCACCGGCGAAGATGCGGTAGTTGCCGTAGTCGACTTCCTTGAAATGCATGACCTGCTCCATCGCGGCCCTGATAGCAGGCCGCAGTCCCCACTGTCCTCCCGGGCGGGGTCAGGCAGCAGAACTCTTTCGGGGGCCCCCAAAAGTGGGATGAGCGTGCGCTGCCGATCCGATGCCCCTGGGGCGGGCTCGCGGGAGCATAGGGGTCGTATCGTGGCGCGGTCATCCTCATCAATGATGGACACGCCGGCCTGCCGTGCGCCTGTCAGTCCTTTGGATCGCGCCAGAACAAGGGCCCCATGCGCTGCCTCAGCTCCTTCAGCCGCCGACGACTGCCTTCATCCAGCCATTGCTCGTAGAGCGACTGCAGTCGATCGCGAACGCCCGGCTGAGCGAGCAGCCGGTCGATGGTCAGCACCGCACGCCGGCCCGCCGGATTGGCGGAACAGGCGATGTAGGACAACTGGGACTCGTCCAGCTCCTCCAACGGCCACCACCCCAGCTGCTCGCCCAGTTCGGGCTGCAGGGCCTTGAAGTAGCTGAGCTCGAACTCATAGACCAGCGTGGCGTCCATGGCATGCGAGCGCGCTAGCATGGCCAGCACGGACTGATTGGACGTGTTCAGGACGAAGCGCTGCACCTGCGCTGCATGGGCGCCCAGCATGAGGTCCACGGCCCCGCCATGGGCACGATAGCCGACAAGGCCCAGGCGCATGCCCCGGTCCAGCAGCGCCTGAAGGGACAGCGGCTGCGGCCGTCGCGGCGGTGCCAGAACGTGATCCCGCCGCATGACCACGCCCACGGGCAGGAACCTGAAGATGGCTGCAGTGAAGGCATAGCGCGTCATCCGCAAAGGCGTGCGACTGAAGGCCGCGCTGCAGACCGCCTGGTCCGATTCCCGCAGCTCGCGGTCCAGGCGCATCGGAGACACATGCAGGGTTTCGTGGCTGAACTGCGGCAGACTGGGCTGCAGCACCTCGGCCAGCATGCGGTCCACGTAGCCGCGCCCGCGCAATGATCCTTCGCGGATGACCATGGGCGCATAGGGCGCACCGGCCCAGATCAGGCGCTCCTGCGATGCGACCGACGCCCTAGCGACGCTCGCCGGCGAAGGGGCCGACTCAGCGGCCTGGCTCAGCAGCCCGGGCCAGGCCATCGCGAACAGCAGCAACAACTTCAAGGCCATCGGGCGCGCCTGGCAAACCAATCCAGTCGCGGACGATAGAGGATGCCCGGCCCCTTGCACCACCTGACCAGGCATCGAAGTCAGCCGCGCGCACAAGTTTTACACGACGCCCACGCAGAACCAAGGGCGGCAGGCCAGAACCTGGCACCACGGCTCGAGGGCTCAGAAACGAAAAATGGGCCCAAAGGGCCCATTTCTACGTACTGCTTGGCGGAGAGGGGGGGATTCGAACCCCCGGTACGGGGATACCGTACGCCTGATTTCGAGTCAGGTACATTCAACCACTCTGCCACCTCTCCTGATTCGGTGCTCGCGTGGTTGTTTGCGAGTGAGCCTATGATTATAGCTTCATTTTTCGGCTCACCAAGCATTTTCAGCTTGGCAGGCGAAAAAATTCAGGGCTTCAGCAGGTCCAGGCCGCCGAGGTAGGGGCGCAGCGCTTCTGGCACGGTGATGCTGCCGTCGCCGTTCTGGTAGTTCTCCAGCACGGCCACCAGGGTGCGGCCCACGGCCAGGCCGGAGCCGTTGAGGGTGTGCACCAGCTCGTTCTTGCCCTGGGCGTTCTTGAAGCGGGCCTGCATGCGGCGCGCCTGGAAGGCCTCGCAGTTGGAGCAGGAGCTGATCTCACGGTACACACCCTGGGCCGGTACCCACACTTCCAGGTCAAAGGTCTTGGCGGCGCCAAAGCCCATATCGCCCGTGCACAGGCTCATCACGCGATACGGCAGGCCCAGCTTCTGCAGGATGGCCTCGGCGTGCCCCACCATCTCGTCCAGGGCCTCGTAGCTCTTCTCGGGGTGGACGATCTGCACCATCTCGACCTTGTCGAACTGATGCTGGCGGATCAGGCCGCGGGTGTCGCGGCCGGCGCTGCCGGCCTCGGAGCGGAAGCAAGGGCTGTGGGCCGTCAGCTTGATGGGCAGTTGGGCGGCGTCCAGCACTTGCTCGCGCACGGTGTTGGTCAGCGAGATCTCGGAGGTCGAGATCAGGTACTGCTCGGCCGCCTCGTCGTCACCGCCGCGCAGCACCCAGAACATGTCTTCCTTGAACTTGGGCAACTGGCCCGTGCCCTCCAGCACCTCGCGGTTGACGATGTAGGGCGTGTAGCACTCGGTGTAGCCGTGCTCGCCGGTCTGCACGTCCAGCATGAACTGCGCCAAGGCGCGGTGCAGGCGGGCCGCCTGGCCCTTCAGGAAGGTGAAGCGCGAGCCGCTGAGCTTGGCGCCGGTCTCGAAGTCCAGGCCCAGGGGCGCGCCCAGGTCCACGTGGTCCTTCAGCTCGAAATCAAAGGTCTTGGGCGTGCCCCAGCGGCGCACCTCGACATTGCCGGATTCATCGGCGCCCACGGGCACCGACTCATGCGGCAGGTTGGGCACGCTCATCAGCATGGCGTGCAACTCCTGCTGGATGGCGTCCAGGCGCTCGGCGCCGGCCTTTTGCTCGTCGCCGATGCCGCCCACCTCCGCCATCTCGGCCGAGGCGTCCTCGCCCTTGCCCTTCTTCATGCCGATCTGCTTGGACAGCGCATTGCGGCGCGCCTGCAGCTCTTCGGTACGGGTCTGAACGGCCTTGCGCTCGGCCTCCAGGGCCTTGAAGCGTTCGACGTCCAGGAAGGTCTGGGGATTCTTGCGGCTCTGCAGACGCGCGATCACGGCGTCCAGGTCCTTGCGCAACAGGGTCAGGTCAAGCATGGGGGTCCTCGTCTCGGGGAGGGAATTCTAGGCAGCGGGCCGACCAACTCGGACGCGCCCGCGCGAAAAATGGCCTAGGAGGCCGATCAGGGAGCGGCCGGCGTCAAGATCGGGACGCCGCATGCTCGGCCATGGACTTGTCGCCCAGGCCCAGGGGCAGCGGGAAGCGCACATGCTCCTCCACGCCCGGCAGGCTGCGCACGGCGGTGGCGCCCAGGTCGCGCAAACGGGCGATCACGGCCTGAACCAGCACATCGGGTGCCGAGGCGCCGGCCGTCAGGCCCACACGCTGGCGGCCCTCGAACCAGGCGGCCTTCAGGTCCTCGGCGCCATCGACCATATAGGCCGGCGTGCCCAGTCGCTCGGCCAGCTCACGCAGCCGGTTGCTGTTGGAGCTGGTGGGGCTGCCCACCACCACCACCACATCCACCTGCGGAGCCAGCAGCTTGACGGCGTCCTGGCGGTTCTGGGTGGCGTAGCAGATGTCCTGCTTCTTGGGCTCGCGGACCTCGGGGAAATGCTTCTTCACCGCGGCCAGAATCTCGGCAGCGTCATCCACGCTGAGTGTGGTCTGAGTGACCACGGCCAGCCTGGAGGGGTCCTTCACGCGCACATGGGCCACGTCAGCCACCTCTTCCACGAGATAGATGCCATCGCTGAGCTGGCCCATGGTGCCCTCGACCTCGGGGTGACCCTTGTGGCCGATCATGATGAACTCGTAGCCCTCGCGGTGCAGCTTGGCCACCTCCACATGCACCTTGGTGACCAGCGGGCAGGTGGCGTCATAGACCTGGAAGCCGCGCTGGGCCGCCTCCTGGCGCACCGCCTGGCTGACGCCATGGGCGCTGAAGACCAGGGTGGCGCCCGGCGGCACGTCCGCCAAGTCCTCGATGAAGATGGCACCCTTGGACTTCAGGTCGTTGACGACAAAGGTGTTGTGCACGATCTCGTGGCGCACGTAGATGGGCGCGCCGAACTTCTGGAGGGCGCGCTCGACGATCTCGATGGCGCGGTCCACACCGGCACAGAAGCCGCGCGGCTCGGCCAGCAAGACTTCCCCGAGAGATTGCAAGGCCTGCTCACTCATCACAGCACCCCGATGATCTGCACTTCAAAGCTCACGGGCTGGCCAGCCAGCGGGTGGTTGAAGTCGAACAGCAACCAGTCCTCGCCGACCTCGCGCACCAGGCCCGCGTAGCTGCCCGTGCCGTCAGGTGTGGGGAACTCGATCACGTCGCCCACCGAGTAGGTCTGGTCCGGATCGCCCAGCTCGTCCAGGAGGGTGCGCTTCACGCGCTGCAGCATCTCCGGGTTGCGCTCGCCAAAGGCCTCACCGGCCTCCAGCTCGAAGCGGGTGTGCGCGCCCTCTGCCAGGCCGATCAGCCGGGCCTCGATGGCAGGCGCCAACTGGCCGGCGCCCATGGAGAGCGTAGCAGGCTTGTCGTCAAAGGTATTGACAATATCAGCGCCGTCAGGGCCGGCCAGACGGTAGTGCAGGGTTAAAAAGGACCCTTGTTGGATGAGGTTCATGCTGTCCCGGCGTTCAGGCCGGTCTCTTTGTCGCTGTGGTGGATTTTAGGCTGGACGACAATGCGAGCCCGCCCGAACCCACATTCCTTTCATTTCCTTGGTCCAGCGCAAGCCCTTGCGCCAGGCGCCTCGCTTCTCCTTCTGCTCACATGCTGCATGAACTCCCCGCCGCCGCCCGGCCCCGCGAGAAGCTCCTGGCCCGAGGCGCCTCGGCCCTGGCTGACGCCGAGTTGCTGGCCCTGCTGCTGGGCACCGGGCTCAAGGGCAAGCCGGTGCTGAACCTGTCCCAGGAACTGCTCGACCGCTTCGGAGGCCTGGCCGGGCTCATGCACGCCGACGCCCAGGCTCTCAAGTCCGTCAAGGGCCTGGGGCCTGCCCGCCGTGCCGAGCTGGCGGCCGTCCTCGAGATCGCGGACCGCACTCTTCAGGCCCGACTTCAGCGCAGCACCAGCTTTGAGGCCCCCCATGCGGTGCGGGCCTATCTTCAGCTGCAACTGGCCCACCTGGACCACGAAGCCTTCGCCGTCCTGTTCCTCGACGCCCAGCACCGCCTCATCCGCATGGAAGTACTTTTTCACGGCACCCTCACCCAGGCCAATGTCTACCCCCGCGAGGTCGCCAAGCGCGCACTGGCTCTGGGCGCCGCGGCGCTGATCCTGGCGCACAACCATCCCTCGGGCGTGGCCGAGCCGTCCAAGTCCGATGAACTGCTGACGCAGCAGCTCATCAAGGCCCTGGCCCTGGTGGAGGTGCGCGTGCTGGACCACATCGTCGTGGCGGCCGGCCAGTCGGTCTCCATGGCCGAGCGGGGCCTGATCTGACATGCGCCGCAAGCCCGTCCCCCCCGCGCTGCAAAGCCTCCAGGACCTCGGTCAACTGCACAAGGAGCTGCAACGCCGCCAGCGCGAGGAAGAAGTCCGCCAGGAGCGCGAGGCCGCGCGGCGGCGCCTGTTGGAGCGGGAGGCCCGGCTCTTCGAGCTGAGCGTGGGCCCCGTGACCCAGTTGCCTGACACCGGCCGTGTGCTGCTGAACGCCGCACCGCCCCTGCCAGAGCCTCGGCAGCGCGAGCTCGACGAACAGGCTGTGCTGCGCCAGGCCCTGTCGGACGACTTCGATGTCGAATCCCTGCTGGAAACCGACGAGACCCTGTCGTTCCGGCGCCCCGAAGTCAGCCTGGAGGTGGTGCGCAAGCTGCGCCGGGGCCATTGGGCCCTGCAGGCGCAGATTGACCTCCATGGCTTGCGGCGCGACCAGGCACGCGAGGCCCTGGGCAGTTTCATCCACGACAGTGCACGCCGCGGTATGCGCTGCGTGCGGGTAGTGCATGGCAAGGGCAATGGATCGCCCGGCCGGGAGCCGGTGCTCAAGACCCGGGTGAGGCGTTGGCTGGTGCAGAAGCAGGAGGTGCTGGCCTTCGTCCAGGCCCGTCCCAGCGACGGCGGCGCAGGCGCCCTGATGGTGCTACTCAACGGCAGCTGAAGGCCAAAGCCGCCCAGCATCCCGGTCCACGCTGAACGCCAGCTTGCAAGGCGGCCGGCTGTCGATGCCGGACCACAATCGGACCCGAAGACGGCCCTCCGCGGCGTTACGGATTGACGCCCATTCAGCTTCCTCGCTAGTCTGGCCCTGCGGCATGCACCGACGGGAGGTTTTCCCGGCGGCCCGCCAGGCGACCGCCCGGGACGGTGCCACCGTGTTGTTCTCATTGACCCCATTCCTGAGAGGACCGCACATGAGCGACTTGCATACCCTGGAACTCCCGAAGAGGAGCGTCAAAGGCATCAGCCTGGTCATCCTGACCCATGCCCTGATCATCTGGGGACTGGCCTCTGGCCTCGCCACCCATTTCACGAAGAAGGAACAAGCACCGGCAGTGTTCATCGACAAGCCGGACAAGACGGTCAAGCTGGAGCCCCCGCCCCTGGAGCCGCCCAAGCCCGTCTTCGATACGGTCAAACCTGACCTGATTCCTCAGCGGGAAATCCACATCGAACAGACCCAGGTTCAACCCACCATCACCGGTGTCACCGAGACCCCGCCCAACAGCGATGTTCAGCCGGGTACCGGCAGCAAGCCCGCGCAGACAGGCCAGGGCCAGACCGTCACGCCGCCCATGGTCGGCCCGCTGCGCGCTGAAGCCGTATGCGACGTGATGGCCATGCCCGAGATGCCGGCAGTGAACTGGAGCGGGCGCGCCTCGCTCAAGGTCCAGGCAAGGCTTGTGGCCGGCCGCGTGGCCGAGGTGGAGTTCCTGAGCCTGGCGGGCGGCATGGACGCTCGCACCCGCCGTGCCCTGCAGAACGCGGTGCAAGCGGCCCTGGGCGCATACCAATGCCGAGGCAACCAGACCTTCGAGCAGGAGTTCGTCTTCAACGTCCAGTAATCGAGCGTTGCTTCGTCCGCTGATCCGGGGCGGGGGCAGGCGAACCCGCGGCCTGCCCCGCCTTCAGGCGTGCACGAAATGGCGCCACCACAGGCCATCCATCAGCAACAGACAGGTCAGCAGCAACAGGCCGGCCAGCCAGCGCCCCGCCGCCTGCCCTGGCGCCCGCTTCAGGTTCATGCCTGCGATCGCCAGGCTCCACAGCGTGGCAGCCCCCAGCAGACCGAGGCGCGCCGCCAGGACGAAGGAGGGCCAGGCAAGGCCGACGGTGCGCAGCTGGCTCAGGGTCATCTGGGAGAGGCCGACGAACAGCGTCATGGCCCCCAGCGGTGTCATCGTCAGGGCCAGTTGTGCCCAGTCCAGGCCGCTGCAGCGGGCCGCGATGCGCAACAGCAGGTGCAGGAGCCCACCCACCAGCACGGTGGCCGTTCCGATGTAGACGAGGATGCACAGGCCATCGATCCACAGGAACACGTCCTGGGCCTGCGGTTCGTGGGTCAGCAGCCACCACGGTGCCGTGTCCTCCAGCAGCCAGAGCCCAAGACCACCTTCCAGCACGGCATCCACGGCGGCCTGCTTCAAGGCGACCCAAAGCGGGCTGCCACTCCACTGGAAAGCGGCCAGCGCAACCCCGAAGAGCCCGTAAACCAGCAGCAGCGCGGCTTGGAGCCGGGCCTGTGGGTCTCGAGCAGACTGCAGCAGCTCGGCGCCGGGCCAGCGGCCGCGAAGGGCAATGGCCTGGCGATGGCCGCTGCAGCGGCCGCAAGCATGGCAGTCCGCCGCGGCATCGAGATGACGCAGGTCCAGCAAGGGCGGGCAATCCACCCGCTGGGCGGGGCCGGCATGGGCGCGCCAGGCGGCCGCGTCGGCCCGGTAATGCAGGGGCGCCAGCCGCGCCAGCAGGCCGAAGACACCGCTGACCGGGCACAGGTAGCGGCACCAGACCCGCTTGCCCCGCCCGTAGACCCAACCGACGCCCATGGCCAGCACGGTGGAGCCGCCCAGGATCAGCAGCGTGGCCCGCGGGTATTCGTAGACGCTGATCAGCTGCCCCCACACCGTGGTCCAGACAAAGGCGAGCAAGGGCCATCCGCCCCAGCGCAACCAGCGAGGAATGCTGCGCCCCAGGCCATGCCGGCTGGCCCATTCGGTGAGTGTGCCCTCGGGGCACAGCGTGCCGCACCACAGGCGGCCCGACAGCATCACGCTGAGGATGACAAAGGGCCACCAGATCCCCCAGAACAGGAACTGGGCGAAGAGCGTGAGGTGGTCCAGCAACCGGGCCGACTCCGGCGGCGGCGGCAGCAGCACGGGCAGGATCACCAGGGTGAGATACAGCAGCACGACGGCCCATTGCAGGCACAGGACCCAGCCACGGTGGCGGCGCAGGGCCTCGCCCCAGCGGGCAACGCCATCGATGCCCGCCGGCGGCTGTGCTGCCGGACTGACGGCGATGGGGATGAGGCGCCGGCTCATCGCCGGCATTCCCGGTGCCGTCCGGCGTGGCGCAGCAGCAGCACGGCCAGCAGCGCAAAGCCCGCATAGAAGCCCGCCAGGCAGGCACTGGGTCGATCCCGGTAGCCCACCAGTTGGGCCAGGCCATGGCCGAGACCCTGCGTGTCTGGCAACCAGGCCGAGCTGTCCCAGAGTGGGTCCAGGCCGCTGGGCAGCCAGTCCATCGCCAGCAGGCGCTCCACGCCCTGCACCAGCATGGAGAAGGCCAGCATCAGCAGCAGCCCTTCGGCCACGCGGAACAGCAGCGGGCCCCGCAACCAGCGGGCGCCACGTTCCAGCAGAGTCAGGCAGGCCAGCGCCAGCCCCAGGCCCAGCGCGGCGCCGCCCAGTGCCGGCAGCAGCGAGGACGCGCTGCCCAGCTGCCCGGTGAGAAAGATGGCCGCCTCGCAGCCTTCGCGGGCGATGGTCAGAGCCACCATCAGTGCGAGGCCGCCGCCCTGCCCTGTCTGACCGGCCCGCGCCCGCAAGGACGCCTTCATGCCTGTGCCGTGGCGACGCATCCAGGCCAGCATCTGCAACACCAGCAGGGCCGCGAAAAGGGCCGCCCCGGCCTGGAAGGCGTCGAGCGCCTCGCCCTGCATCCAGCGGCTGGCGCCCAGGGTCAGGCCCGCCAGCAGGACGGACAGCAGCAGGCCCAGGACCGCACCCAGACCGATCCGGCGCCGCAGCCGCGAAGCCCCGGGCTGCTCGGCCACCCAGGCCAGGAGGATGGCCAGCACCAGCAGAGCCTCCAGGCTTTCCCGCCAGACGATGATGAAGGACGCCAGCATGCGGGACTCCTCAGCGAATCACGAGATCGAAGACCCCGGTGTCGGGATGGAACTCATCGACGAAGCGATAGCGGCCTGGCCGCATCGGCGCCAGCACCACGAAGGACTCACCGCCTTCGGCCAGGACCTTCTCGATGCGCAGGTCCAGGTTCTCGAACTCGATGGGGCCGGGGCCCTTGTTCTGCAGGCGCAGCTTGAGACGCTGGCCTGCCGGC
Organism: Mitsuaria sp. WAJ17; assembly: GCF_014174515.1. Classification (GTDB taxonomy): domain Bacteria; phylum Pseudomonadota; class Gammaproteobacteria; order Burkholderiales; family Burkholderiaceae_C; genus Roseateles_B. Next base: position 162,885 of record NZ_JACJUG010000002.1, on the reverse strand, counting down.
AACTCGAGTTGGGCTGGGCTGATGCGCCCGTTCTGCAGCACCAGCAGGGCACCGGGCAGCTCGGCGCGGCAGGCGCCCAGCGGCGCCATGAGCAGGGTCAGCAGGGCCGCCGCGCGGCGCCATGACACAGGCCGGCGCATCACAGCCCCACCCGGGCACGCAGCCCCCAGACGCGGATGGCCGGGCTGCCGGCCTGGGCCAGCGAATGGCGTATCCACTGGAGGTCCGGCGTAATCTGTACCTTGTCATTGAGCTGGTAGCGGTAGAAGAGCTCCCAGACCTGCTCCTGCGCGCCCGCGCCTTGCGAGCGCCGCCAGGCCTCGGCGCCGTGCAGCCAGGCGGCGGCCAGGCCCAGGCCGTCGGCACCACGCCCCCAACGCCTGCCGTCGAGCTCCAGCCCCAGGGTCAGGGCCCGGTCCACCCGGGGCGAGCCCTTCAGCTGGTGGCCATAGCGCAGGAAGCCGGTCCAGTCGTCGCCCAGGCGCTGGTCCAGGGACGCGCCCCAGCCCGCATGGACGGCGGGACTGCCCTCGTGCTCGCGGGCCTGGCCGTTGCGCCAGGCATAGACCCGGTAGTTGCCGGGCAGGCCGGCCCACAGGCGTCGGTGGGTGTCCAACTGAGCCAGCAGCAGGGGGCGGCCCAGGCCCTTGCCGAAGCCTGCCGCCTCACCCGCAGCAAACACCCCCAGAGAGGCGCTCCAGCCCGTGGCCCGGTCGGGCTGGGCGCCATAGGCCAGGCGCAGACCCGGCGTGAAGCCGTAGGCATCGCCGCCGATGTCACCGCCGGCGTCCAGCAAGGGGTTGTGTACGAAGACCTTGTTCTGGAAGCGCGCCGTCTCGTCATCGGCGATGGCGTTCTGGTCGAAGAACAGGAAGGGGTCCATCTTGCCCACCGTGATTTCCAGCTGCTCCCGGGCCTTGGCTTGCCCGTGGTCACGCGGCAGCGGGACGGTCAGTTGGTACCAGGCCTGGGCCAGGACCGCGAAGGAATCCGCGGCGCCGGCCTGGGTCTGGAAAGCGATGGCATTCGCGCTGCCCGCCAGGCTGTCCCGCAGAGCGAGACCCTCGCCCTGCCCCAGCCGCACATGGGCGAAGAGACGGCCCTCGATGTCATTGAGCCGGCCCGCCGGCACACCCACGGAGACATCGCCCCGGTAGTTCAGCCGCGACTGGGCCTTGCCGCCGTCCAGGGACGCCGCCGGCGCCGCCTGCAACACGCCCGCCAGCGAGGCCGCGACGCTGACGCCCTCCAGCGCCTCGATCTGCCGGGCCTGCTTCTGCATGGCCAGGGACTGGAATTCGACGGCCTTGAGACGGGTGACGAGCTCGGGCTCCTGCTCGCTCAGGCGCTCCGTGTTCAGGGCCTTGTCTGTCTGCTGCTGTGCGTCCTCGAGGGCCTGGAGCCGCCTGTCCGTCGAGGGCGCCAGGGCATCCAGGCGCTCGCGCAGCTGCTGGTTCTCCTTCTCCAGACGCTCCATGCGCTGGAGCAGTTGCCTGAGCTCGGGTGGCAGCGGCGCGGTGGCCTGGGCGCTCGCGAGCACCGGGCTAAGCAGGGCTGCGCCCAGCAGTGAATGCAGGGTCGGCCGCATTTCAGTAACCGCCCTTCTTGCCGACGCCAGCATAGTTGAACTCCCACTCCGCAGTCAGCGGCTTGAACCACGGCCGCACGCCGGTGGCCCGGTCGGTATGGCGGCCGAAGTGCTTGCCCATGGCGTTGTCCGGGGCGTTCGGGGCCGAGAGGATGAAGCGGACCTGGTACTTGCCGGGGCCGCGGAGCTTGACGTTGTCGCCATAGTGCGGCCCGTCACTGGCCACCATGGGCATCAGCAGGCCGCTGATCACTTCGCTGCTGCCAACCTTGCGCAGCTCGTAGCGGATGTGCAGGTAGGGAATCCATGTCCCCTCGGCAAAGCCATTGCCGTTGCTGGCCAGGGCGTGGATGTCGGCCTCGAGGTGGATGTCGCTGTCCGCGGCTGCGCGCATATGGCCCTCGGGCTCCATGTCCACGGGCTGCAGGTACACGGCAGCGATCTCCATGCCAGCCAGGTTCTGGGGCGTGCCAATGGGGATTTCCGCGGCGAGGGCCGGCGCGCCCCGGCACAGTGCCAATCCCAGGACCAGGGTCTGCCAGCAGCGATTGAATGTCATGGATGCCTCCGTGAGAAAGTGGGAGGCAATGTAAATGCGAACTACTCGCATCCAGTTGAACGAGATCAAGCTCGTTGCGCTTGGGTGCCGCCTCGGACTGGTGCACGCTCTTCAGGTGGCGCCTGAGGGCCTCAGGCGCGGCAAGAGGCCGTTGAGCTGCTGTCGTGGGGACCTGCAGGCAGGGGCGGTTGCGGGGGCAAGTGCCTGGTGCTGACGCCAGTGGGGCGAGCGTGGAAGGGGGCGAGGGGCGGCGCGCTCAGCCGCCGATATTGCGCATCCAGTCCGCCGTGCCCATGAAAGCCTCGTCCAGGCGGGCCTGCAGCGCAGGATCCAGGGACAGCTCGGCCATGGCTTGGCGCATGCAGGCCACCCACTGGTCGCGCTCGCGGATGCCGATGCGAAAAGGCAGGTGCCGGGCCCGCAGGCGCGGGTGGCCGAAGCGCTCGACGAAATGATCCGGGCCGCCCAGCCAGCCGCACAGGAACCAGAACAGCTTGTCCCGCGAGCCGGACATGTCGGTGGGATGCACGCCGCGCAGCTCGGCGTAGGCCGGCTCCAGGTCCATGAGGTCGTAGAAGCGATCGACCAGAGCGCGGACGGCCTCTTCGCCGCCCACCCATTCATAGGCGCTGCGCGGCGCCTCCTTGCTTGATGCGAGATCAGTCATGCCGCCAGCTTAGCAGCGCACCCCAGGGTGGGCAGCACCCCAAGCCTCAGCTCAGCAGGCGGGTGGCCAGGGCCTTGATGGACTGTGCTGCATCGCTGCCGGGGTAGTTCTCCAGCAGCAGTTGGCGCTTGAGCACGGCCTGGCGCACCGCCACGTCCGCCTTGACCTCGCCCAGCAGCTCCAGCTTGAATCCCTGGCCCGGCAGGGCGCCCACGAAGCGCTGCAGCACCTGCTGAAGCTGGCCACAGATCAGCTTACCCTCGCCGGGGCGCGAGGCCTGGTTGAGCACCAGGCCCACGTGGCGGCGATCCTGCTGGGTGGCCAGCACCTTGATCGTGGCGTAGGCGTCCGTCAGGGAGGTCGGCTCCGGGGTGGCAACGACCAGCACATCGGTCGCCAGGGACACGGCATACAGCACCACGTCGGAGATGCCGGCACCGGTGTCCAGCAGCACCCAGTCGAAGCGCGGCTTGACCAGCTCGATGATGTGCAGCAGCTTCTCGCGCACCTCGGGCGTCAGACGGGAGTACTCCACCATGCCCGAGCCCGCCAGCAGCACATGGAAGCCCCCGGGCGCCGGCAGGATGGCCTGCTCCAGCGTGGCCTTCTCTGTGAAGACGTCGTGCAGGGTGATCTTCGGATGCAGGTTCAGCACCACGTCGAGGTTGGCCAGGCCCAGGTCGGCGTCAAGGACCAGCACGCGCAGGCCGCGGGCCGCAAGGGCCGCCGCGAGGTTGGCGGTCACGAAGGTCTTGCCGACGCCCCCCTTGCCGCTGGTGACGGCCAGGGTCCGGGCGCCGCCTCGGCTGGGCCGGGTGGGAGATGCAGCAGGCGCTGGGGTGGTGCTCATTCGCTTTCCTGTTGCGTTAGTGCAAACAACATGCTTTTTTCATCGGCGCTGACCAGGGAATCCGGCTGGGCTTCCAGGCAGGCGCGATTGCGGCCTTCGGCCTTGGCCCGGTAGAGCTGGCGGTCGGCGCGCTCCATCCACAGCAGGGCCGAGGAACGCACCCATTGCGGCGCAAAGGCGCCGCCCAGGCTGACGGTGATCTTGAGGGACTGCGCCGGCGTCACCGGGATGGGCAGGGCCTCCACGGTTTCGCGGATGCGCTCTGCCACGGTGGCGCCAAAGGTGGCCGGGCAGTTCGGCAGGATGATGGCGAACTCCTCGCCGCCTACCCGGGCCACGGTGTCCATGGGGCGCACGGTCTGCATGAGGGCCTTGGCCACCGCCTGGATCACCAGGTCGCCGGCCGCATGGCCGTAGGTGTCGTTGACAGCCTTGAAATGGTCAATGTCCAGCACCAGCAGAAGGGCCGGCTCGCCGGAACGGGCCACCCGGTCCACCTCGCGTGACAGCGCCATCTCGAAGCTGCGGCGGTTGTCCAGATGGGTCAGCGCGTCCTTGCTGGAAAGGTCACACAAGGCGTCCAGCACGGCCTGCAGCCAGTCTTTGCTGTGGGGCTCGGTATCCGGCAGCATGGCGCCGGCCTGCTGCAACAGCTGCAGCGCAGGTTCCAGGCGGAGGTCCTGGATGTCGATGTGGAGGCGGGATGGACTGGATGGCAAGAGCGTCCCCTGAGGATGCCAGGGCAGTCTAGCAGCGCCTAAGTGCGCAAACTGGCACGAATTGGCGGGTTCTCCCCTTCCAGTTTTTACATTCTTGCCACGGCAGGCTCACAGACACTGCAAAACACCCGAGAATCGACTCGACAGGGCCAAAGAAGCCCATGCCTACCAACCAGGAGCAGCGAGCACACCCATGCGGCCCACCCTGCCAGCGTCCCCCGTTGCCGAGTCCGTGGACCACGAGTTCAGCTTCAGCCGCAGCGATTTCGACCGCGTGCGCCAACTGATCTACCAGCATGCAGGCATCAGCCTGCATGACGGCAAGCACGCTATGGTCTACAGCCGCCTGTCCCGGCGCCTGCGAGACACCGGCTACAACTCCTTTGCCAGCTACCTTCAGTGGCTGGAGTCCTCCACGGGCGCCCAGGGCGAGCAGGAGTGGCAGGAGTTCGTCAACTGTCTGACAACCAACCTGACCTCCTTCTTCCGCGAAGAGCATCACTTCCATGCCCTGGCCGATGACCTGAAGCCGCTGGTGGGCAAGCCCGTGCGCATCTGGTGCTGTGCCGCCTCCACCGGCGAGGAGCCCTACTCCATCGCCATGACCTGCTCCGAGGCCCTGGGCAGCAGCGCACAGGTGCAGATCGTCGCCAGCGACATCGACACCAACGTGCTCAACACGGCCCGGCGCGGCGTCTACAACGCGGACTCCCGCGGCCTCTCTCCGGCCCGGCTCAAGAGCTTCTTCATGCGGGGCACTGGCGCCAACGAAGGCCGTATCCGCGTCAAACCGGAGCTGCAGCGCTGGATCGACTTCAAGACGCTCAATCTGATGAACAACCAGTGGCAGCTGGGCGAACCTTTCCACATCGTCTTCTGCCGCAACGTGATGATCTATTTCGACGCCCCGACGCAGCGCAAGGTGCTGGAGCGCATCCACAAGGTGATGCGTCCGCAGGGCCTGCTCTTCGTCGGCCACTCCGAGAACTTCACCGAATCCAAGGATCTGTTCCGACTGCGCGGCAAGACCATCTACGAGCGCGTCTGAGCCGGGCCGCGGCCCGCCCCTCCATTTTCCCGAGCCCTCCGGCCGAAACACCATCATGAGCACGCCTTCCCCCTCATCAGCCGTCAGCGCCTTGCAGGCCAGCGGCGTCGGCGCCGCGCGTGTGGCCCAGTTGAAGGCACAGCCCCGAAAGCAGGGTGAAGCCTCCTTCTTCTTCTACGACGCCCACTTCAAGAATGCCGCGGTGAAAGTCCTGCCGGGCGAGTACTTTGTCGACTGCGAAGACTTGCTGGTCATGACCACCCTGGGCTCCTGCATCGCCGCCTGCCTGTGGGATCGCCATGCGCAGGTCGGCGGCATGAACCACTTCATGCTGCCCGAAGGGGCGGGGGATTCGGGCCGCTACGGCTCTTTTGCGATGGAACTGCTGATCAACGAGATGATGAAGCGCGGGGCCTCCAAGGGCCGCATGGAAGCCAAGATCTTCGGCGGCGGGGCCGTGATCAGCGGCATGAACACGATCAACGTCGGCGAGCGCAACACCAATTTCGTGCTGGACTACCTCAAGCTGGAACGCATTCCCGTGGTCTCCAAGGATGTGATGGACGTCTACCCCAGAAAGGTCTGCTTCCTGCCCCACAGCGGCAAGGCCATGGTGAAGCGACTCGCCCCCACCAACACCGACGCCTTGCTGCAGCAAGATCGCGCCGCCGCCCAGAAGGCCCAACCCGTGGTGGCGACCGGCGGCTCCATCGATCTGTTCTAAGGCGCAACAAGGGAAAGAGCAATGGCCAAGACCAAAGTCGTGGTGGTTGATGACTCCGCACTGGTGCGCAGCATCCTGACCGAAATCATCAACCGTCAACCGGACATGGAATGCATCGGCGCCGCGGCCGACCCGCTGGCAGCCCGGGAGATGATCCGCAACCTCGACCCGGACGTCATCACGCTGGACGTCGAGATGCCCAAGATGGACGGGCTGGACTTCCTGTCCCGCCTGATGCGCCTGCGGCCCATGCCCGTGGTGATGGTGTCCACGCTGACCGAGCGCGGCGCCGAGGTGACGCTCAAGGCTCTGGAGCTGGGGGCCATCGACTTCGTGGCCAAGCCCAAGATCGGCGTGGCCGACGGCATCCGCCAGTTGGCACAGGACATCACCGACAAGATCCGCGTGGCCTCCAAAGCCCACATCCGCCGCCATCAGGCGCCGGCCCCTGCCGCTGCGCCGGGCGAGGCACCAGTCGCACCCAAGCCCGTCACGGTGACCAGCATCGGGCGGCTCTCGACGGAAAAGATCATCTTCATCGGCGCCTCCACCGGCGGCACCGAGGCCACCAAGGACGTGCTGGTCAACCTGCCCGCTGACAGCCCGGCCGTGGTCATCACCCAGCACATGCCGCCCGGCTTCACCAAGAGCTATGCGGCGCGCCTGGACGGCCTGTGCAAGATCCGGGTCAAGGAGGCGCAGGACGGCGAACGCATCCTGCCCGGCCACGGCTACATCGCCCCAGGCGGCATGCACCTCAGCGTGGAACGCTCGGGCGCCAACTACATCGCCCGCGTGCAGGACGGCGAGCCCGTCAACCGCCACAAACCCTCCGTCGAGGTGCTGTTCAATTCCGCCGCACGGGTGGTGGGGCCCAATGCCCTGGGCATCATGCTGACCGGCATGGGCGGGGACGGCGCACGGGCCATGAAGGTCATGAAGGACGCCGGCGCCTACAACTTCGTGCAGGACGAGGCCACCTGCGTGGTCTTCGGCATGCCGCGCGAGGCCATCAATGCAGGAGCCGCGGACGAGATCCTGCCCCTGGGCCAGATCGCCCCGCGCCTGATCGAGCGCCTGCGCAGCACGGCCGGCTTCTCGACCAACCGCGTCTGAGCGCCCCTCCCGCCACGCGCCGCTCCCCCGAGGCGGTGGCGCGCCGAGTGCGGATTTTTTCACGGCCTTTGGTGATTCGTATCACTTCAGGATCGGGGTCGTCAGCCTGTCATCGACAGCAACGACAGTGGCGGCCATGTCCCTGGTTTCCCCCGTTCATGACACCGCCTGTGCCGCGACCAGCGTCCGTGCACTGATCGACACCGAGCAACTGCGCATCCTCTTCCAGCCCATTGCCGCCCTGGACTGCAGCAGCATCCACGGGCACGAGGCTCTGGTGCGCGGACCGGTGGGCGGCCCGCTGGAATTTCCCGACGCCCTCTTCGAGGCCGGCCGTCGCGAGGGCCTCAGCGTTGAGCTGGAAGTGCGCTGCGCCCTGCTGGCCATGCGCGACTGGGCGCAGGCGCGCCTGCCCGGCAAGCTCTTCATCAACATCTCGGCCTCGGCCCTCTGCATGGCGCTGAGCGAGCAGAACTGGCAACGCGGCCTGGGCTTGTGCGAGCGCTACGGCATCACGCCCTCGGACGTTGTCGTCGAGCTGACCGAGCACGAGCGCGTGAGCGACATCGACAGCCTGCGTCGTGGCCTGGTTCGCCTGCGCCGCCTCGGCGTGGGCATTGCGCTGGACGATTTCGGCGACGGGCGTTCCAGCCTGCGCTTGTGGTCAGAGATCCAGCCCAATCTCGTCAAGATTGACAAGTATTTCACTCAGCACCTGCCGGCCCATGCCGAAAAGCTGCAGACGTTCCGCGCCCTGCTTCAGCTGGCCGAGACCTTCGGCGCGCAGCTGGTGGCGGAAGGCATCGAGCAACCCGAGGAACTGCGGGTGCTGCGGGACCTGGGGGTGTCCTATGGTCAGGGCTGGCTGCTGGGCCGGCCCAGTGACGGCGGCGCACGCGAACTGCTGCCAGCCGCCCGTGCCGTGCTGGCCAGCGCCGACATCGCCGTGCTGCCCGAACTGCGTCGCGCAGGGGGCCCCGGCATCACCGCCGAAAGCCTGGCCCAGCAGGCACCTGCGCTGCCGCAATCGACCACGCATGAGCAGCTCTACCGCTTCTTCAACGAGCAGGAGGGCCTGCAGGCCGTGGCCGTGCTGGATGCGCAGGAGCAACCGGTGGCCCTGGTCGATCGCACGCAGTTCATGAACCGCTGGGCCAAGCCCTTCTTCAACGACCTCTACGGCCGCCATGCCTGCACGCTCTTCGCCAACACCTCGCCTCTGGTCGTCGATGCGCAGACCGGCCTGGATGCCCTCACCCGCGTGCTGACCTCGGCCGACCAGCGCTATCTGCGCGAGGGCTTCATCATCACCCGCGAGGGCCGCTACCTGGGCCTGGGCACAGGGGAGCAACTGGTGCGCTCGGTGACCGAGGCGCGCATCGAGGCCGCGCGCCATGCCAATCCGCTGACCTTCCTGCCAGGCAACATTCCCATCAGCCAGCACATCGGCCGCCTGCTGGCCAGCGGGCGCAGCTTCGTGGCGGCCTATGCCGACCTCAACCACTTCAAGCCCTACAACGACCTCTACGGCTACTGGCGCGGCGACGAGATGATCCGCCTCGCGGCGCGGGTCATGAGCAGCCACTGCGACAGCCAGCGCGACTTCCTGGGCCATGTGGGCGGAGACGATTTCGTCATCCTGTTCCAGAGCGATGACTGGGAGTCGCGCTGCGAGCAGATCTGCACGCGCTTCAACGAGCTGGCGCGAGGCCTCTTCGATGCAGAGGCCCTGGCGGCCGGCGGCATCATGGCCGAGGACCGCCATGGCAATCTGCGCTTCCACCCCTGCACCACGCTGAGCCTGGGCGTGGTGTGCATCAGCCCCGGACAGCTGTACCGCGCCGAGGACGTCGCCAGCGCCGCGGCCAATGCCAAGAGGCATGCCAAGCATGCGCAGCAGGGCGTCTATGTCATGGCGGCGGCCTGAGGCGTCGGCATTCAGGCACCCAGGAACAGCTCCTGAAGGTCGCTGAGGAAGTCAAAACCCCGCGGCGTGGCGCAGATGCGGGCGGGGTCTGCCAGCAGCAGGCCCTTCTCGCGCCCCGCAGCCATGGCGCGGGCGATGCTCGAGGGCGGCAAGCCCGTGCGCTCCAGGTACTGCTGCAGGCCCACGCCTTCCTTGAGGCGCAGCGCATTGAGCATGAACTCGAAGGGCAGCTCGGCGCGCTTCACCTCATGCTCGTTGGAGACGGCATTGCCAGCCAGTGCCTCGCGCTGATAGGCCGCCGGTTCGCGCCAGCGCACCTGGCGCAGCACACGGTGCGGGAATGACAACTTGCTGTGCGCCCCGGCGCCGATGCCTAGGTAGTCACCGAACTGCCAGTAGTTGAGGTTGTGGGCGCAACGATGCCCTTCGCGTGCATAGGCCGAGACCTCATAGCGCTGCAGGCCCTGGCTGCCGGTGCGGGCGGTGATCAGGTCCAGCATGTCGCTGGCCAGGTCGGCGTCGGGCACGGGCGGAGGCTCGACGGCGAAGCGTGTGTTGGGCTCAATGGTCAGGTGGTAGACGGAGAGATGCGGCGGGCGGAATTCAAGGGCCTGGCTCAGGTCCTGATCCAGCTCGGCCAGGGTCTGGTCCGGCAGCGCGTACATCAGGTCGATGTTGAAAGTCTCGAAGACTTCAGCGGCTTCTGCCACCGCCGCAAGCGACTGCGCGCCGTCGTGCACGCGCCCCAGGCGCTTGAGCTTGGCATCGTCAAAGCTCTGCACGCCGATGGACAGGCGCGTCACCCCAGCATCGCGGAAGCCACGGAAGCGGTCCTTCTCGAAGGTGCCGGGGTTGGCCTCCAGCGTGATCTCGCAGCCAGCCTCCAGCGGCAGGCGGGCCCGGATGTCGGAGATCAGCTCGGCGATCTGTTCAGGGGCGAAGAGGCTCGGCGTGCCGCCGCCGATGAAGATGCTCACCACGGGGCGACCCCAGATCAGGGGCAGCGCGGCCTCAAGATCGGCCCGCAGTGCAGCCAGGTAGGCGCGCGCGGTGTCAACCGGCAGGCTGGCGCTGCCGCCGGCCTCGGCGCGCCATTCATGCGAGTTGAAGTCGCAATAGGGACACTTGCGCAGGCACCAGGGCAGGTGCACATACAGGGAGAGCGGAGGCAGGGCCGGCAGGCTCAGCGTGCCGGGCCGCATCAGCTCGGCCAGCCGATCGGGATGGGACATGGTCAGACTCCAGGCGCCGCCCAGCGGCCGGCGTCCATCACTTTCAAGACAGCTGCCAGACCTCGCGGAACTGCTGCAGCAGGCTGGCGGAGGCCAGTGCACGGTGGCTCAGGCGGTTCTTGGTGGCGGCGTCCAACTGGGCCACCGACTGGCCCAGTGCCGGGATGAACATCAGGGGATCGTAGCCAAAACCACCCTCCCCCGCCGCCTCGCGGCGGATCTCGCCATTCCAGCGGCCCATGGCCACCAGCGGCTCGGGATCGGCAGCGCAGCGCACGGCGACCAGGGCGCAGACGAAGCGCGCGCTGAATGGCGCAGCATGCCCGCCCAGAGCCAGCTGCTCCAGCAACACGCGGTTGTTGTCGGCATCGCTCTTGGGTTGTCCAAAGAGCGTGGCATAGCGGGCCGACAGCACGCCGGGCGCACCGTCCAGCGCATCCACGCTCAGGCCTGAATCGTCCGCCAGGGCCGGCAAGCCACTGGCTGCCGCCGCATGGCGCGCCTTGGCCAGGGCGTTTTCGACAAAGCTGGGATGAGGCTCCTCGGCCTCGGGGATGCCCAGCTCACCTTGCGTCACGAGCTCAAGACCCAGGGGCTGAAACAGGGCCTGCAGTTCCTTCAGCTTCTTGGCGTTGTTGGAGGCCAGCACCAGCTTCATGATCGATCCCCTCGAGCGGGCTCAGGCCAGGCCCAGGGCCTGACGCTGGGCGGCGAGCAGATCGCGGATGCCCTTGTCGGCCAGGTCCATCAGCGCATTCATCTCGGCGCGGCTGAAGGCAGCGCCTTCGGCCGTGCCCTGCAACTCGACGAAGCCGCCGCTGCCGGTCATGACCACGTTCATGTCGGTGTCGCAGGCCGAGTCCTCGGTGTACTCGAGGTCCAGCAGGGGCGTGCCCTGGACGATGCCCACGGAGATGGCAGCCACCGCGTCCTTGATGGGCGATCGCGCGATCTTGCTCTGCGCCAGCAGCCAGCTGACGGCGTCATGGGCGGCCACATAGGCGCCGGTGATGGCGGCGGTGCGTGTGCCGCCATCGGCCTGGATCACGTCGCAATCGAGGTGGATGGTGCGCTCGCCCAGGGCGGCCAGGTCGAAGACGCAACGCAGGGAGCGACCGATCAGGCGCTGGATCTCCTGCGTGCGGCCACTCTGCTTGCCGCGGGCGGCCTCGCGGTCACCGCGGGTATGGGTGGCGCGGGGCAGCATGCCGTATTCCGCCGTGACCCAGCCCTCGCCCGAGCCCTTCTTGTGCGGCGGCACCCGCTCTTCGACCGAAGCGGTGCACAGCACCTTGGTGTTGCCGAACTCGATGAGCACGGCGCCTTCGGCATAGCGGGTGTAGTGGCGGGTGATGCGCACCGGGCGCAGAGCATCCGCGGCGCGCTCTTCGGCGCGTCGGAAAGTCGCAGTCATGGGGAAACCTTTCAGGCTTGTTTCTTGCCGGCGCGGCGGATCGCTTCCTGGATCTCGCGCACACTGTTCTCGATCTCGGCTTCGCTCAGCTCGGCGCCGGCCTCGCCGCGCGCCTGGATGGTGGAGGCGAAGGAGTCTTCGTCCAGGCCTTCGGTGGAGATGGAATCCAGGGCTTCCTGCTCCTCGTCACCTTCCCACTCGACGGCCAGGGCGGTGACGTTGTCGCAGCGCGCGCCGCCATTGCGCAGGGCCTGCTCGACCAGTTCCGGCACGGCATCCGAGATGATGCGGGCCGAGAGGCATTGGGCGATGCTGGTATCCGCCACGGTGCTCCAGAGGCCGTCCGAGCACAGCAGGATGCGGTCCCCGGCTTCCAGGGGGATGGGGCCGCAGATGTCCACCATGGGCTTGCCGGGGCTGCCCAGGCAGGTGAACAGCACATTGCGGTTGAATCGCTCCGAGCCCTGCGCCGCATGGCGGCCCAGGGCCTCCTGCAGTTCGCTGTACGAATGGTCGCGGGTGCGGGCCATCAGCTCGCCGTTGCGCAGCATGTACAGGCGCGAATCACCGCAATGGGCCCAGTAGGCCACGCCGCGCTGCATGGCACAGACCACGATGGTGGTGCGCGGCGTGTCTGGCAGGCCCTTTTCCTGGCTGTAGCGAAGCAGCTGCTGGTGGGCGATCTGCACCGCGTCATCCAGGAACTGGGTGGGATTCTTGAGCACGGGCTGGGCCTCGCGCTGGAACATGCTGGCCACGGTGACCAGGGCCATCTGCGCCGCCACCTCGCCCTCGGGGTGACCTCCCATGCCGTCCGCCAGCACGAAGAGACCCGCGTCGCGGGTGTAGCAATAGCCCATTCGGTCTTCGTTCTTCTCGCGACCGCCACGGCGACTCACCTGGTAGACGCCGAACTTCACGCCTTGGCTCCGGTCTTCAGGTTCTCCAGCTGAAGCTTGAGGCGCTCGCTGAAGCTGAGCTTCGTGTAGCGCCGCTCGGTTTCACGAGCCAACTCCTTCTGCAGCGCAAAGACGCTTTGCGGGCGGGACAGGGGGTCCAGAGACATGCACCATTCGGTGACTTCGATGAGATTGTCCGAGTACACGTTGCGCAGGCGCGAGAGGCTGAGGCTGAGTCGGTCTTTTTCCAGACGCTGGGGGGCGTCGTTGGGCGGATAGCCCTGCATGCAGGCATAGATGCAGGCGCCAATGGCGTAGATGTCGGTCCAGGGACCCAGGGAACCGTCGCGGCGGTACATCTCCGGCGCGGCAAAGCCCGGGGTGTACATCGGCCGGATGAAGTTGCCTTCCTTGGACAGCACTTCGCGGGCCGCGCCGAAATCCAGCAGCACGGCCTTGTTGTCATTGGTGATGAAGATGTTCGCCGGCTTGATGTCCAGGTGCAGCATCTTGTGCTGGTGCACGATACGCAGGCCCTTGAGGATTTCGTCGAACAGTGAGCGGATGGTGGACTCGCGGAAGACCTTGTCCCGCTTCAGGTCCCGTGCGGTCACGATGAAGTCCTGCAGGGTATCCCCTTGCAGGTAGTTCATGACCATGTAGACGGTCTCGTTCTCGCGCAGAAAATTCAGCACCGAAACCACGCTCGGGTGCGAAATCTGCGCCAGCGAACGCCCTTCTTCAAAGAAGCTGCGCAGGCCCAGGCGGTACAGGGGCTGCTTCTCGGGCTTGACACGCGGCGTCAACTCGCCGGGCGAACGCTCGGCCAGCGAGGCAGGCAGGTACTCCTTGACGGCAACAAGGTGATGGTCAGGATCTTCAGCGAGATAGACCACGCCGAAGCCGCCTGCTGCCAGTTTCTTGACAATCTGGTAGCCCCCGACCACGGTTCCCGCAGGCAAAGGCGCCGGTTTCGGCTTTGACATAATCGAGTTTTGCTTGCTCCACCGATAGCTCATGCCAGTTTACAGCATGACGGGTTACGCCAGCGCCTGTGCGCAACCCGTCCCACACCCCGAAACCGGCGTCCAATCCGCTGCCAGCGTGAGCGTGGAGGCCCGTTCCGTCAATGGGCGTTTCCTCGATCTCAGTTTCCGCATGCCAGAAGACCTGCGGGGTCTTGAACCCGCATTGCGTGACATCGTCGGGCAACACATCAAGCGCGGCAAGATCGAGATTCGTATCAACACGCAACGAGATGCTGACAGCGGCTGGCCCCAACCCCAGCCCGAGCAGCTCAACCGCCTGGCCCGACTGGAGTGCACGGTGCAGACCTGGCTGCCCAAGGCACAGGGCCTCACGGTGCATGAAGCCCTGCAATGGTGCCGCGGTGGCGCGCCCAGCGAAAAGCTGGACGAGGCCACCGTCGATGCCGCCCGCCGCTGCGTGCAGGGCCTGGTGGAAGCACGGGAGCGCGAAGGCGAAAAGCTCGTGGCCATCCTGATGGAGCGCATCGGCGTCCTGCGCCAGCTGGCCGACCAGGCCGAGCCCCTGGTGCCGGCCGTGGTGCAGCGCCAGCAGCAGCGTTTCCTTGAACGCTGGCAGGAAGCCCTGGCCAGCACCGGCGCTGCCCAGACCCTGCCGGAGGAGGCCCTGCGCGAGCGGGCGCTCAACGAGGCGGCGGCCTACGCCATCCGCATCGATGTCGCCGAGGAACTGGCCCGCCTGCGTGCCCACCTGGACGAAATCAGCCGCCTGCTCAAGAAGGGCGGCGAGCTGGGCAAGCGCCTGGACTTCCTGATCCAGGAGCTGCACCGCGAGGCCAACACCCTGGGCTCGAAGTCCGCGGCCCTGGAGCTGACCAATGTGTCGGTGGAGATGAAGGTCGCCATCGAGCAGATGCGCGAGCAGGTGCAAAACATCGAGTAAGGCCAGACGCCCTGCCAAGCGGGGCTGTCTCTTGCTCGCGGCGCCGCGATGGCGCCCTGCCCCCCTGGCCGCGCATGTCCGCCAAGCCGCGGCGGGTTGCCACCCCTTGACGGCAACCCGCCGTTGGAAGTCCTGGGAAGGACAAACCTGCGCCGTAGTTTCCGGGCTCACGGAGCAGCACCGCGCACTTTGAATTTTCCCGGGACCATGGACGCTGACTTTTGACGTTAGTCACGCAATTCATTGACCCCAATCAGGCCCGGCCACCGCCCCCACGTCGCGGCCGCAAGACCTGACCCCACGACACCCGATCACGCCTCATCCCTCCCAGCATTGAGAGGTTTCGCACCTCCAGACGCATTCCTAGACTGGCCTGGCCACATGCAGCAACAAGCGCATGGCGTCAACAGCAATCCATAGGAGAAACGTCTGATGAGCACGACCACCACTGAAATCAGCCAAACCTTGAAGACATGCCTGAGCGGCCTGGCGCAGGGCGGTGCCGAAGTCGATCTGGTGAACGAGGACACCAATCTCTTCGACGTCGGCATCGACTCGATGAACATGACCGAGCTGGTGCTGCGCATCGAGGAGCGCTTCGGTTTGATGCTGATGCCCGAGGAGCTCTCGGCGGACCTCTTCACCCGCTACGGCCGTCTGGTGGATTTCGTCCAGCGGAAGCTGACCCATGAATGAGATCGGCATCGTCGCCTCCTCGGCCTATGTGCCGGCGGCCAGCCGGGGCCTCGCGCAGCTGCTGGCCGAAAGGCAGCCCCTCGCCGAAGGCCGGACAGCCCGATTCCTGCAGGCCTGCTTCGTGGAGAACCTGGCCATGCATGGCGTGGCGAGAACGGCGCTTGACGCTGCACAAGCCAGCCATGACGCACCTACGCTGCAGGAGACAACGGGCATGACGGTCGTGGCCACCGAGCACACCCTCGAGGCCTCCGAGCTGCTGCTGCGTGTGACACGCGAACTGCTCCAGCCTGTCGAGGGGGCAACGGTGCTACCGGTATCGACCTTCCTGGTCTGCCACACCTGCCTGGAGAACGATGTCACGATCTCGGCCGCCTGCCGTCTGCAGGCCGAACTCCAGCAGGGCCGCGTGCCCTTTGCCGTCGGGCAGCTGCAAGGGGCGAGCTTTCTGATGGCCCTGTCCCTGGCCGCCGACCTGATGTCCGCGAGTACGGACGACAGGATCGTCGTCGCCGCAGCCGAGCGCTGGTCCTGGCCCTACACGCGCGTGATCGGACACACCACGCTGATGGGCGACGGCGCCGGCGCGGTGCTGCTGGAGCGTGGTTGCACCCGGGGCTGGATGCTTCGCGCGGTCCGCGTGCAGACCCCGCCGCCCTCAGGCGAGGTCTATCGCCACATCGTCCACGGCACCCCCCTGCCGCTGAACCTGGACGGCCTGTGCGCCCTGGTCCTGGACACCCTGCGCGAAGCTGGCTGCGGCCCCAGGGACATCACCATCCTCGTGCCGCACCAGATCAGCCGGCATCTCGCCGACTGCGTGCGCCGCCGCTGCGGCCTGCAGAAGGCCTGGTGCGGACCGGCCGGCATCCTGGATGGTGGATACCTCTGCGCCGCGGAGGTGCCGGTGCGCATGCACAGGCTGCTGCAGCAGGCCGTCGCCAATCCGGGCGACCGCATGCTGCTGTGGGGGCTGGGCTTCGAAGGCGCGCTGGCCTGCGCGGTTCTCGAGTACGTGGATCAAGGAGTGAGCCATGGGAAGCACTGAGACACTGCCCGCCATCGGCATCCCCGACATCGCCTGCTACCTCCCTGAGCGATTGGTGTCGGTCGAGGAATGGGGCGAGCGCACCGGGCAGCCCAGGCAGCGCATCGAGGCCATGATGGCCAACGGCGTGCGCTGCTTCCATGACGCGATGACGCAGTCGCCGGTGGACATGGGCGTCAAGGCGGTTCGCCTGCTGATGACCAAGGCCCGCATCGCACCGCGCAGCGTGGACCTGCTGATCTACACCCACACCGTGCAGAGCA
This sequence comes from Mitsuaria sp. WAJ17, assembly GCF_014174515.1. Taxonomy (GTDB): domain Bacteria; phylum Pseudomonadota; class Gammaproteobacteria; order Burkholderiales; family Burkholderiaceae_C; genus Roseateles_B. The sequence goes on along the minus strand of NZ_JACJUG010000002.1, from coordinate 146,206 downwards.
GCATCGCGCCGCCACCTGCGAGCACCGCCGGCCACATCCAGGCCTCTTGCGGGCTGCAGAACGCACTGAGCTTCTCGATCGCGCAGCAGAACTGCGTGTCGCCGATGCTGGCGGTTCGCATCGCACGGCAGATGATGGCCCGGCACGAGCATCTGCAGCGCGCCATCATCGTGTCCGTGGACCTCATGGGCACAACCGCGGACGCCATCCGCGGCATCATGGACCTCTCGCTGCACAGCGATGGCGCCAGTGCCTTCCTTGTCGAGCGCGAGGCGCCTCGCAACCAGGTGCTGGGCTACCACTTCTTCACCGACGGACGCTTCTTCCGCGGCACCGACGAGAACCACGAACTGGTGCCGGACGAGAAGTACCACTGGTCCTGCTTCGCGACCATGCGCTCGGCGCTGCAGCAGGCCGGGCTGCGACCCACGGACCTCAGGCGCATCCTGCCCAACCACGTGAACATGGCGGGGTGGCGCCTGGTCCTGTCCATGCTGCGCCTGCCAGCCGAGCGGCTCTACACCGCCAACTTCAGCCGCGTCGGCCATGTGTTCGGCAGCGACCCCTTCATCAACTTCCTGCACGAGCGCAAGGAGTCCGGCGGCCACTACCTGCTGTTCAGCAGCGGGCTGGCTGGCTGCTTCGGCGCCATCGTCCTGAAGCACTGAGCCTGAGACAGGAAACCCCATGCAACGATTCTCCTGGAAGGTGCGGACGGGCACCATGCCCTGGTTCGACGAAGCCTGCTCAGCCCTGACCTTGAGCGCCCACCTGCTGCTCGGGCAGGTCGCCCTGATGCTCATGCCGCTGATGGACCTCTTCGCCGTGGGGCCGCTGGGCTCATCCGCGCTCGCGGCGGTGGGACTGCTCAACAGCTTCACCGCCCTGATGCAACTGTTCTGCTTCGGCGTGATGCAAGCCATCGCCCCGCTGACCGGCGCCGCTCTGGCCGGTGTCGATGGTCGGCACTGCGCACGGCAGATCCTGTCCCAGGGCCTGCTGCTGGCCACCATCATGGGCCTGGCGGCCGCCTTTGCCACGCAGCTCTTTGCCTTCGCCGTGCCCAGGCTCGGGCAGGCGCCTGCGGTGGCTCAAGCCCTGCGCAGCTATGCCGACGCAATGGCCCCAGCCCTGCTGCCGGCCGCCTGGCTCGCGGCCTGGCGTGTGGCCTACCCGCTGCTGGGCCAGGCACGCCTTCTGGCCCTCAGCCTGATGGCCTGCTCACTGCTGCATGGCGTCGCAAACCGCCTACTGGTCCATGGCCTGGGCGAGCTGGACGGCCTGGGCATCGCGGGCCTGGGATGGAGCTATGTGTTGAGCTACGGCCTCGCCGCTGCCTTCTTCGCCTGGCAGGACGAGCGGGCGGCGCAGGCCGCCGGCGCCGCCCGATCGCCCCCGCCGGACGCCCCAGCACACGCCTGGATGGGCCGCTTGCTGGCCATCGGTCTGCCCATCGGCGCGGTCATGGCCATCGAGTACACGCTGCTCACCGGCGCCACCCTGCTGATGGGCCGTCACGGCGAACAGGCATTGGCCGCCCACGCCATCGCGCTGCAGTGGGTCACCCTGGCCTTCATCGTCCCGCTGGCCATGTCCAACACGGTTCTCACCCGCCTGTCCCTGGCAATAGGGCGAGCAGACACCGACGGGGTGCGGCGCGTGGTCAGCGTTTCCTGCGGCATCGCGCTGACCTTCCACGTGGTCATCGCGCTGGTCTATGTGCTGCTGCCGACACCGCTGGCCGGCTGGCTGCTGCCGGCGGTCAGCCAGGACCGCGAGGCCTTGCAGGAGCTCGCAACGCCCTTGCTGCAGCTGGCGGCTCTGCTGCAGGCCTTCAACGGCATGGCCGTGGTGTTCGCAGCGGTGCTGCGCGCCTGCCGTGACACCCGCGCACCGCTGTTCCAAGTCTTCGCCGGCTACTGGATCGCCGGACTCGGCAGTGCCTGGCTGCTGAGCGCGGCGCTGGGCCCAGTCGGTATCTGGCTGGGCATGTGCCTGGGCTTCGGCCTGACCATCGTTCTCCTGCTGCGTCGCGTGCGCCAGCGACTGCTCCACCTGTCTGACATCTTCCCGCAACCGGAGGTAGCTCATGCGCAATCTCGTTGAACTCATCTGCAACAGTGCCGCGCGCACACCGACGGCGGAGGCGCTGGTCGATGGCGAACGCCGGACCGACTACGCCACCCTGCGCAACAGGGTCCTGGCCGGCGCGGCCGGACTCCGGGCCCGGGGCTTGGCGCGCGGTGAGCGCATCGGCCTGCTCCTGGACAAGCGCCAGGAAACCGTCGAGGCCTTCTTTGCGGTCACCGCGGCTGGCGGTGTGTGCGTGCCCATCAATCCCCTGCTCAAGGCGGATCAGGTCGCCCATATCCTGCGGGACAGCGGTGCTCGGAGTCTCATCAGCTCGGCCACGCGGGTGGCCCTGCTTGCAGCCGACAGGCCCGTGCTGCCCGAGCTGCGTGAGGTCTTCCTCGTCGATCAGGTCCGCAGCACGCCCGTGACCCTGGGCCAGGCCGCCACCGTGCGCTGGTCCGTCCTGCTGGACCACGCGCCCAGCGATCCCGACGACAGCGGCACCATCGACAGCGACCTCGCCGCCATCCTCTATACCTCGGGCTCCACCGGCTTGCCCAAGGGCGTCATGCTGACCCACCACAACCTGCTGGAGGGCGCCTGGAGCGTCGCCCACTACCTGGGCAACGGGCCGCAGGATCGCATCCTGTCGGTGCTTCCACTGAGTTTCGACGCCGGCCTGAGCCAGCTCACCACCGCCTTCCACGCGGGTGCCACGGTGGTGCTGCTCAATTACATCGCGCCAGGTGATGTGGTCCAGCTGTGCGAACGTGAGCGCATCACCGGGATCACGGCAGTGCCGCCACTGTGGATCCAGCTGTGCGGCGCCTCCTGGTCCGCGGCATCGACCCGCCACCTGCGCTATTTCGCCAACACCGGCGGCCGGATGCCCCGCCCCGTGCTGGAGCGCCTGCGCAGCCTCTTCCCTCAGGCCAGCCCCTTCCTGATGTACGGACTGACCGAGGCTTTCCGCTCGACCTATCTGGACCCCGCGGAAGCCGCAAGGCGCCCGGACTCCATCGGCAAGGCCGTGCCGAATGCGCGCATCCTGGTCGTCAGGCCAGACGGCAGCCCATGCGCCGCCAACGAGGTGGGCGAGCTGGTGCATGTGGGCGCCTTCGTGACCAAGGGCTACTGGCGCGATCCGGAGCGCACGGCCCTGCGCTTTCGCCCTTCACCCGAGCCCAGGCCCTGCCCGGAACTGCCGCCTGAAATGGCGGTGTGGTCCGGCGACCTCGTGCGGCGCGACGCCGAGGGCTTCCTCTACTTCGTGGGCCGCAACGACGGTCTGATCAAGACCTCGGGCTACCGCGTCAGCCCCGAGGAGGTCGAGGAAGCCGTGCTGGCCAGTGGACTGGTGGGCGAGGTGGTGGCCCTGGGTCTGCCTGACGAGCGACTGGGCCAGGTCATCGCACTGGTGGTGGCGCCCGTGCCCGGCCTGGCGGCTGATCCCGAGGCCATCCTCGCGCACTGCAAGCAGCGCCTGCCGCCCTACATGGTGCCGCACGCGGTTCATGTGCGGGAGGCCATCACCCGCAATCCCAACGGCAAGTTTGATCGCACAGGGCTGCTGCACGAGTACAGCAGCGGCAAGGAGTCGGCATGAGCATCTTCGAAAGCTACAAGACACCTCAGGGCATCCTCGAGATCGGTGGCCTGCCGCTGTCAAGATTGGCCGAGCGGGCCGGCCAGACGCCCTTCTTCGTCTACGACCGCAGCAAGCTCGGTGAGCGCGTCACCCTGCTGCGCCAGATGCTGGCGCCGGAGCTGCGCGTCCACTACTCGATCAAGGCCAATCCCATGCCGGCCCTGGTCCAGCACATGGCCTCGCTTGTCGATGGCTTCGACGTGGCCTCGGCCGGCGAGATGCGCCTGGCCCTGGACGCCGGCATGTCGGCTCGGCACGTCTCGATGGCGGGGCCCGGCAAGTCCGCGCAGGACCTGCGCGGCGCCGTGGGCGCCGGCGTGACGGTCACGCTTGAATCGGCGCACCAACTGGAGGCTGTGGAGCGCATCGGGCAAGAGCTGGGCGTGCGGCCTCGTGTCGGCCTGCGCATCAACCCCGACTTCCAGCCCCGCAGCAGCGGCATGCGCATGGGCGGCGGGCCCCGCCAGTTCGGGGTGGATGTCGAGCAGGCGCCCGCTCTGTTGAGAGTCATCGCCGAGCGTGAGCTCGACTTCGTCGGCTTCCACGTCTTCTGGGGCTCGCAATGCCTGGACCCAGGCACGGTGATCGCCGCCCAGCGGCACGTCGCCGAGCTGGTCATGCGACTGGCCGACCTGGCCGGCGACACCCTGGAGTTCGTCAACATGGGCGGCGGCTTCGGCATCCCCTACTTCGACAACGAGCGCCCCCTGGACATTGGTGCCGTGGGCGCGGCCATGCAGGAATGGCTGACGCCATTGCGCCGGCGCCTGGGCGGCACGCGGCTGATCCTGGAGTTCGGCCGCTACCTGGTGGGCGAGGCCGGGCTCTACGTGTGCCGGGTGCTGGACAAGAAAGTCTCGCGCGGCGAGACCTTCCTGATCACCGACGGCGGCCTGCACCACCAGCTGGCGGCGTCCGGCAACTTTGGCCAGGTCCTGCGACGCAACTACCCCGTGGCCATCGGCAACCGGATGGACAGCGGGCAGACAGAGACCTGCCACGTCGTTGGCTGCCTGTGCACCCCGCTGGACCGGCTGGCCGACAACGTCGTCCTGCCGGCGGCCGAGATCGGCGACCTGTTCGTCGTGGCCCAGTCCGGTGCCTACGGTCGCAGCGCCAGCCCGAGTGCCTTCCTGAGTCATCCCCTGCCGGTCGAGATCCTGGTGTAGCGCCAGATGAGGAGCTGACATGTCGATTCACACAGAAGCCCAGGCGGCATCCCCGGCTGCCCGGACCTTTTCCCTGCAGATCAGCGATGACCAGCGCCAGATGCTGGAGCCGGTGCGGCGCTATGCGCGCGAACGCCTGCAGCCGCTGCTCAACGAGGCCGCCACCGAGGCGCGGCGCCAGGACGCCCGCCAGACCGCAGCGCATCTGGGTCTGGCCAGCGCGATGATGTCCGAACGCCAGGGCGGCCTGGGCATCCAGCCCTTCGAGCTGTGCCTGCTGCTGGAGGACCTCGCCAGCGGCCCGTTGGGGTTGGCGGCCGAGCTGACCGTCTCCCTGCCTGCCCTGGCCGTCAGCCGCGAGCACGAATGGCTCTGCCGCCTGCTGCCGCAGGATGCCGAGGCCCTGCTCGCCGGCCGGCAGGCCCTGCCCCTAGCCGTGGCCGCCCCGCCCGGGCAGCCCACCTTCGCCCTGCTGCCAAGGCACGCGGCCGGCCTGCTGCTGCTGGCGCCGGACGGCGGCGAACGCTGGCGCCTGCGCTGGTTGGACGCAGCGGCCCTTCACGACCTGCTGGCCCCGGCCTCAGACAAACCCTCGAGCGAGGGCCTGCGCCTGGTTCGCCTGCCCCCGGCCGGCGAGATCCATGGCACCGGCTTCAGTGCCACCTTGCCGGCTGGCGCCTGCCAGTCCATCCTGGCCTGGCAGGGCATCTGGCTGGGCGGTCTCCTGGCGGGCGCCGCACGGGCCGCCACGGCCTTCGCCTTCAGCTACGCGCAGACGCGGGTCGCCTTCCAACGCCCCATCATTCAACACCAGGCCGTCGCCCTGAAGCTGGCGGACATGGCCATCGCCACAGACGCCCTGCGCCTGCAGGTCTGGGACGTCGCGACCCGTCTCGCCCAGCCGGCCCGACTTCCGTGGGGGCACTTCGCCGCGATGGCACGGCAGGTGCTCAATGCCAGTCTGGAGATCCACCGGCATGCCGTGCAGGTCTGCGGTGGCCATGGCTATGTGGAGGGCTTCCCGCCAGCCCGGCGCTTCCAGGAGGCACAGGTGCTGGGCCTGATGCTGCAGGAGCTGGCACAGACCAGTGCCTACGAGGAAGCGGTGCATGCAGCAAGCACCAGCGACGCCACCGCCAAGGCCGGGTTGTGAGCACGCCTGCACGCTTCTTTCTACGCAGTCCCAGGTCGGACGACCTGGCCCGGGTGCATGGCTGGATGGCGGACCCTGCCGTCCACGGCTGGTTCGACTTCGGCCAGGGCCGCCAGCAAGTCAGCACGGTCGCGCTGACCCTGATGGCCCGCAGCCCGCAGTACTGCATGAAAGTCTTCGGTGAGCAGGGGACTGACGCGCCCCTTGGCATCGTGGTGCTGAGCGAGGTGCAGCACCCCTTCGGATCCGCGCACTTCTGGGTGGTGCGCGACCGCTGGCGTTCAGCCTATCGAGGCATCACGGCGGAGGCCAGCCGGGCTCTGCTGCATGAGGGCTTTGACCGGCTCGGCCGTTGCTCCGTCAACGCCTGGGCCGTGGAAACCAATGAGCGCTCACTGCGTCTTCTGCAGGACTTGGGCTTCCAGGTCTTCGGCGTGCAGCAGGCCTGCCACCGTTTGGGCGGGCGCCTTCTGGGGCGCGTGCACCTGGAGCTGCTGCCCGAACGCTTTTACCGACAGTCCTAGAGATTCGCCAGCGTGGGTTTCTCGTGCATTCGAAGGAGTTGTGATGAGTGAGTTGTGGCGATGCACCGTGACAGGCAGCAGTCTTTGCCTGCCCCACACCCGATCCTGGTTCCACGGTCTGCGGGCGCAGCAGCGGAGCCCGGGCAGCCTCTACCTGACGGAACCGGGCAGCGAGTACAACCTGCCCTTCGGACGCTGGGGCGACCCACCATTTCCCCACGTCGAGGCCATGCACACCCCGGCCCCCGTGCTGCTGCACATGGCCGAGCCCGGCGTCAGCGCCTCGGACCTCGCCCTGAGCGCCGCACGCGCCCTGCTGGCAGAGCATGGCAAGACCTGGCACGGCAAGGACAGGGCCATAGACATCCTGATCTACTGCCACAGCACCTCCAACGAGGACATTGCCGATGCAATCGCCGGCCGCCTGCAGTACGAGCTGGGCCTCACGATGCCGCTGGTGTTCTGCCTCTCGCAGAACCTGTGCAGCGCACTGATGGCCATACGCCTGGCCACCGCCCTGCTGCAGGAGGAGCCCGGCCTGCAGCGCGCCCTCATCGTGGCCTCGGAGAAATGGATTCACCCCTTCGTGCGCAGCTTTGGTCATGCAGCCGTCTTCGAGGACGGCGCGGCGGCCGTGCTGATCGAGCGGGCCGGCGGACCCGGCTGGCAGCTCGGCGAGATCCATCACGTCAATGCGCCCGACGCGCCTTCGCCCTTCGAGAGCACGGTGCCCGCCATGCTAAGGCTGATGGGCGAGCAGGTCCCGCGGGCCATCCGCGGCCTGCTCGAGACCGAGGGCGTGGCGTCCGCCGACCTTGGTTTTGTCGTCCAGCCCCGCCTGGACGCCAGCCTGTGTGCCCAGGTCTTGAAGGACGCCGGGCTGGAGCACCTGCGCCCCAGGTCGCACGGCGAGCGCAACGGCCACCTGGCCTCGGCCGAGGCACTGGCGAACCTGCATGAACTGCGCCACGGCGGGCCGGCTCAGCGCGGTCAGATGGGCCTGCTGTGGGGCGTCGGACTGCAGGGCGAGGCGGCCTGCTGCCTGCTGGGCCAGGCCCAGGCTGACAAGGAGGCGCAGCGATGAGCGCGCCGCGCACCGCCTTCGGCATCGAGGCCGCCAGCCATTACCTGCCGCCTCGCGTCTCGGTGGAAGACTGGGCGAGGACCCATACCGTCCCCGACGAGACGCTGCAGATCCTGCATGACAACGGCATGCGCTACTTCCACCACGCCGGCGAGGCCACGGTGGAGCAGCTGGCCTCGCGGGCCCTGGGCGCCCTGTTCGAAAGCCACCAGATCGACCCTGCGTCGATCGACCTGCTGATCTACGTCCATTCGCTGCCAACCAGCACGCCCGCTGCCCCTTCCAGCCTGCCAGCCCGGCTGGCCGCCAGCTTCGGCCTGGGCCGGGCTAGCAGCTTCGCCATGACAGGACAGAACTGCGCCAGCCTCCTGGCCGCCCTGCGCGTCATGCGCAGCCTGTTCCTGGCAGAGCCCCAAGTGAACCGAGTGCTGCTGGTCAGCGCCGACCGGGTCTGCGGCGAGCGCTACCGCGAGGTCGGCACCTTTTCCTTCGAGAGCGACGGAGCCTGCGCCCTGCTGCTGTCCCGCCACCATCCCTTCAACCGGCCGCTGGCTTTCGAAGGGCATGTCGATGGCCGGCATCATGGCGGCTTCCGGCGCCCGCAGGCCCGCATCCACGAGTACCGCGCGCTCTACGGCCTGGTCGCCCACCGCCTGATCAGCCGCACGGCCCAGGCCAGCCGGCTGCCCCTGGAAGACTTCCGCCACCTGCTGCCCGTCAACCTGGACAGGCATGTGTTCGAGCGGCTGGCGGGTAGCTTGCACATGCCAGTGGACTGGGTATTCACTGCGAATATCGGCGAGCATGGCCACGTCATGTGCTGCGACGTGGTCATCAATCTGCTGGATCTATGGAACCGTCATACCCTGGATGCCAGGGAGAACCTGCTCTTCTTCATGTCGGGCAACAACGGTTCCTTTGCAACCATGGCGCTTGGCAACTGTCAATCATTTCAAGCGGGGAGATCCCCGAAAGGCTGACGGGAAGTGCTAGCCTCCCGCCGGTGAGCTGGCACGCCGCGCAGTGCGAATGGCGTGTCGATGCGTCGGTGCGGAAAGACCGCGAACAGGCCGCGAACAGGCCGCGAACTGACGGCCATCGATACGCAGCTCACCGGAGGGCTTGCGAGCGCGCACGGGAATCGTCGAAAGAACGCCCTGGCCGCTCAATGTGTTGTGGGAGTCTCTCATGCGCGCATTCATTGAAGAAGCCAATCAGGCCGACAACGTGGCCGCCCTGCTGGAGGCCTTCGAGCGGGCAGTCGGTCGTTTGAGTTTTGATCACTATTCCCTCAGCTACTGGGAAGCCGTGGCGGGCACAGGATCGGCATCGGCGCCAGAGCATCGCGTCCTGGCCTCAAACTATCCGGATCATTGGGTAAGCCGTTACCTTCACCGGGACTACTTCCGCAAGGACCCCGTCATCCGCCATGCCCGGGCCACTGCCACCCCCTACCAATGGCGAGACCTTCAGGTCGATTGTCAAAGTGAATTGATCGTCCTGGAAGAAGCCCGAGACGCCGGGCTGCGCGAGGGTCTTTCCATTCCGATCCACGAGCCATGGGGGAAGGTCTTCCTGACGACCCTGGCCTCGCGGAGGCCCGACTGCTCCCAGGTGGCTGCGACCGCGCAGACCCGCACCCAGGCCCAGGTGATGGCGGTCGTCTTCCATTCGTGATACTCAGCGATCTGCGGCTCGCCGGCACAGGTTTCGACGATCGGCCTGACACCCCGTGAGAGCGAATGCCTGGGCTGGGTGGCGCAGGGCAAATCGTCCTGGGACATCGGGCAGCTGATGGCAGTGTCCGAGCACACTGTCAATTTCCATCTGAAGAACGCCATGCGCAAGTTCGATACCGCCAGTCGGGTGACGGCGGCTGTCCGCGCAGCCAGCCTGGGCTTGATCCACCTGCCCTGAGTCCCGCTGCAGCAGTGGCCCCCGCGCGGCCACCTGCTCAAGTTGCCAAGCCCGCTGGTAGGCCCCCTGCCCCCAGCCACCTGCTGCAGGGCAGCCCGCGACACCAATCCTGGCCTGGCCCTCGCCCAACGCATGCGCCCCTCATTGCCTCGAGGGGGACGTCCTTGCGGCCGGCCGTCTGCGCCGACACCCACTCACACGCAGGCCATGATGCCGAATCCATGGCGGCGAAGGCGCATCGACGCTGACGCGGCCCGAGCGTCGGCGGGCGACACCTCACGCCGCATCGCCACGGCGAAGCTCAAGGGGCCGGGCCGATCCCGCGCCGCTGCGCCCGTCGTCAGCGGGGACTGCTTTGTCTGCCCATTTCCAACTCAGTGAGCTTGCAGACGCCATGCAAACCCACGCGCTCCGACCGGTGAAGCCGCCGGGTCGCATGCCGCATTTGCCCCTGGACTCCCGGTGCGCGGGGTGCTGCCCCTGTTCAAGCTATCTGACTGGGTAGGTGCCCACCCAGGTGCGTTGTTCCTAGCATCCCTCGCATACCTCTGGGAGCCCTCCATGATTGAAGTCCATCAAGCCTTGCCTGCCGATTCTCCCGTGGCACGAGAGCTTTACCACTTCCGCTACCGTGTCTTCGTCCAGCACGCCGGCTGGCAACTTCATTGCCAGCAGCAGCTGGAACGTGACCAGTTCGACACCGACGTTACCGTCCACCTGGTCAGCCGCGCAGCCAATGGTCGCATCGCGGGCCTGCTACGGCTTTTGCCCACGACAGCACCCTACATGATCGAGAAGCTCTGGGCCGATCTGCTGGGCCCCTTCCCGCCGCCGCGGTCCCCAAAGACCTGGGAAGTCTCGCGCCTGGGCACCGACCCTGAACTCGGGCCGCACGAACGCGGCCAGTCCGTCGCCGAGCTGGTCGCCGCCTGCCTGGAATACGGGCTGGACCACGGCATCCACCAGATGCTGGCGGTGATGAGCGAGGACCATGCTCGCCGCGTCGTGATGGGCATGGGCTGGAGCTATGAACGCTGCGGCCCTGCGCGATTGCTGGGCGGCGTCCCCGTCATCGCCCTGCGCCTGCGGCTCAGCGAGGACGCGCTGGCCAGCGTCCGCCTGCGCACCCGCCAGCCTCATCGCCTGTGCCCCGAGGCTTCCTCAATGCGGGCCCAGCCCGCCCATGCTCAGCCCGCCTGAGAAAGGACCTTCCCCATGAACCTGAATACCGACTTGCAACTCGACCAGCTGCAGCAAAGGCTGAACGGCATGGGTCTGTCAATGCAGGACCTCTGCAGCGCCATGCGGCAGCACGCGGCCGCCGTCGATGCGACAGGAGACATCCCGTCCGGCTTCTGGAAGCAGGTCCATGTGAGGGCCCTGAACCTCAATCTCGTGCCGCCTGAGCATGGGGGCGACGAGGGTCTGTGGCCGCTCATGCAGCGGGTGCTGCTGATGGAGCAGTTGGGCCATGCCGACCCGGCGCTGGCACTCGCCCTGCCCGGCCCCGGCCTGTCCACGCCGCCCTTGCTGGCGCTGGCCTCGCAGGAGCAGCAGCGTGCGCTGTTCAGCCGCTTCCAGCGCGATGTCCCGGTCTGGGGTGGCTTTGCCATCACCGAACCGGACACCGGTTCCGACGCCACCGCCCTGCGCACCAGCGCCCGGGCCTGCAGCGAAGGCTATGTACTGAATGGCACCAAGTGTTTCATCACCAATGGGGCGCGGGCCGACTTCGTGGTCACTTTCGCCACGCTGGACAAGGGCCGGGGACGCTTTGGCGTACGAGCCTTTGCCGTTGACTCCCGCACGCCCGGCTTCCAGGTGGTACGCCTGGAGAAAATGCTGGGATTGCGGGGCAGCCAGTTGGCCGTGCTGTCCTACTCCGACTGCCTGGTGCCCCACGAGAGCCTGCTGCAGCGCGGGGATGAGAGCCGGCTTCATGATGCCTTCTCCGGCGCGCAGAGCTCCTGGGACTATTTCCGGCCCGTACTGTCTTCCGTGATCATCGGCAGCTGCGCCCGGGCTCGCGACGAGCTCATGCGCTTTCTGGACGCCGCCAGCCCGCAGCCCGCCCACTGGGGACGCCAGCAGGTGGCCGCCATGCTCAGCGGCATCAGCGGCAAGATCTGCGCGGCCCGGCTCCTGTGCCACAAGGCCGCGTGGAGGCATGAGCAAGGCCTGCCGGTGTCCAGGGATTCGTCCATGGCCAAGGCCTTTGCCTCACGCATCGCCATGGAGATCGCCGAGACCGTCCTCCAGACCGTGGGACTCGAGGGCCTGCATGGGCATCCTGTGTTCGAGCGCTTCTACCGCGACGCCAAGGCCTACGACATCCTCGAGGGCACCGGCGACATGCAACGCCTGATGGTCACACGTTTGCAGCAGCGCCAGGGCGCCGAGGACGCCATACTGGCGTAAGCACGGCGGGTGCCCCGGCTGCAGTTGCGGCACGGAGCATCAGGCCTCTGGCACGACCGCCCGTGCCGCTCAAGCCTTGGCTTGCCTGCGCAGCAGCAGGGACGGATCCCCCGCCACCGGCAGGCCGGCTCCCAAACGCAGTTCGGAGTCCAGGACCAGGCGACTGCGAAGGCCGGCCTGCAGCAGATCCAGATGCCGCTGATTCTCGACGATATGGGCCAGCATCAGCTTGCGCACCTGGTCGGCATCTGACTTGCGAGCGGCGGCGAGAATCTTGCGGTGAGCCCGCCAGGCCGCCTCGCCCAGACGCTGATGTTCGTCCTGCGTGGCATGCAGCGAAGAGACCACCATGGTCTCCAGCATGCGATTGATCAGCCTGCACTGGAAGCGCAGGAAGGGATTGGGGCAGGCCTCGGCCAGGATGTCATGGAAGTGCAGGTCCTCGACGCGCTGCATCGCGGCCGAATGGGCGTTGTCCTGGCTCGGGTTGGAGATCTCGATGCTGCGCTCCAGGGCTTCGAGGTCGGCCTCGCTGAGATGCGGCACAGCCAGTGCCGCCATCTCGGGTTCCAGCATGCGGCGCAGCGCATAGATGTCCCCGATGGTGATGTCCTGGAAGAAGAGGTAGTTCTGGAGGAACTGGAAGGTCCGATCCAGTGTGACCCGTTCGATGGTGGCACCGCCGGCCGGCCCGGTGCTGAGCCGGATCAGGCCCTGGACCTCCAGCGCCTTCAGGGCCTCACGCATGGTGCCCCGGCTTACGCCGAACATTTCCTGCAACTCGGCTTCCTTGGGCAGCTTCTCGCCAGGGTTCAAGTTCCGGCCGGTGATCCAGCGCTTGATTTCCTCAACGACCAAGTCCCCTCTTTTGAGGCCGCGCTGCGCAACCTGTTTATTCGTCACCGCCGCTCCCGGCTGTTCTGGCTGCGAGGGATGATACCGTAGGCCCAACCGGCATCAGGGCGTTGCAAGGCCTTCACCTCCTAATGCTGCGGTTGTATGCGGGCCAGTGGTCGACCGCCTTCCGACAGCACCAGGGCCACTACGATTTCCCGCGGCAATGGCGCGTCTGCGATCGAAAAACTGACGGCATCGAAGTGGTCAAAACTCCAGGGATCCAGGATGTTGTGGACGGGCACATCCAGAACGGCCCCCGGTGCCGCACGCTTCACGGTCGAGGGCATCACGGCCAGAGCCTGCATTAGGCGAGCCCGTACGGCCTTGCCGAACAGGGGGTGCAACAGAGCTGCGGCATGCTCCACCTCCCCGGAGGTCCCCACGATGGCTCCCTTGCCATAGGCCTCCACGATGGCCGCCTCCCCGCCCAGCAGCTGCAGCGCGGAGGCAGTCAGCTGCTGGCCGAGATCACGACCGAGGCCATAGAGCGCTGACAGGTCTTCCTGCCAGCGACCGGCGTACTCGTTCTCCAACACGGCAGCCGTGACCACACGGCGAATCGGCCGTCCAACGCGCCGCCCCTGCTCTTCCTGGATCTCCTCCACCTGGCTGAATAGTTTGCGAATCCTCATGTCGATTCCTCCTTGGCCAGCACCAGGGGCGGTGCCGGAAACGCACCGCGCGCCTGTTCATAGGCACGGCAGACGCGCAAGACCAATCCATCGTGGAAGCGCGGGCCGATGACCTGCAGGCCGATGGGCAGGCCCTCCCGACTCAGCCCGCAGGGCACGCTGGCTGCGGGTTGCTGGGTCTGGTTGCACCAGGAGGTCAGGGGCGGCGCCATGCGCATGTCCGGCGGCAGGCCGGGGTTGGGCGGCGGCAGGCGATGAAAGCTGGGGCAGACCAACACGTCATAGTGCGCAAAGAAGGCGTGCATGGCACTGGACAGCTCCATGCGCGCCTGCAGGGCGTCCATGAGCCGGGCAGCACTCAGGCGCCTGCCGCATTCCGCCAGCGCCAGGATCTCGGGGTCCATCAGCTGATGCAGCAGCTCGGGCGTGTGGCGCACCAACTGCTCGGACCGAGCCATCCACAGGATGGAGTGCATCTCGCTCTTCATATAGCCCTGCAGAGGTTCCACCGTCTCCAGCCAGCTCACGCGAGCGCCCAGCTGCTCCAGCAGGCGCGCTGCATTGCATGCGGCCGAGGTGATCTGGGGATCGACGTCGATGATGCCCAGGGTCGCGCTGAAGGCCACGCGCAGCCCTTCCACGCCACGGTTGAGTCCACGACAGAAGTCCTCCACCGGGCCACCGAAGGACTGCCAGTCGGCAGGCCAGGGCCGCGCCATGGCGGTCAGCATGAGGGCAAGGTCTTGCACGCTGCGCGCCATGGGCCCGACATTGGACAGCTCGCCGACATTGTGGGAATCCAGGGTCGGCACACGCTTGAAGGAGGGCTTGAGGCCACAGACGCCATTCCAGGCGGCGGGCACCCGGATGGAACCGCCTCCGTCCGTGCCGACGGCCAGTGTGCCCATACGCGCCGCCAGGGCGACCCCCGCCCCGCTGCTGCTGCCGCCGGCGCTCAGCGACGGGTTCCAGGGGTTGCGCGTCACGCCGGTCAAGGGGCTGTCGCTGACGATCTTGTTGCCGAACTCGGTAGTGGTGGTCTTGCCGAAGATCACCGCCCCCGCCCGCCGCAGCAATTCGACGCAGGGCGCATCGAGGTCCGCCAGATGCCCTGGCGGCAAGGTGCAGGAACCGAACAGGGTCGACATACCACGGGTTGCGACCATGTCCTTGACCGAGACGGGTACGCCATCCAGCGGGCCGCAGGGCATGCCCTGCAGCCAGCGCCGTTCGGAGGCGGCCGCATCCTGCAGGGCGCCTTCCTCATCGACAACCCGGAAAGCATTGAGCTGCGGATTCAGGCGACTCACCTGATCCAGCACCGCACGCATGAGTTCCACGGGCGAGAGGGTCTTCCCGCGGTAGGCCAGGACGAGCTCGCCGGCCGACATGTCAAGGAGTTCGTTCATCATCCGGCCAAGCAGTGAACAGGAACAGTGGGCGTGGTGTCCAGCAACTGGAAGGTGCCATCCGCCCGGGCTCGCGCGACCAGGGCCACGCCGTTGAGGTGCGAACCGCCCGGACCCAGCACGACGCGGCCCCGCGGCGCATTGATGACGACGCCGCTCACCGCCGCCTTGACCGAGGAGGCGTCCGCACGCCCCGTCTTGGCCACGGCCGAGGCAAACAGCTTGGCGCCCGTGTAGGTGCTCTCGCCGTGCGGCAGCATCACGACATGCCCACCCACGCGCAAGGGCGTGGAGTCCGAGAACTGACGCGTGTAGGCGTCGAGGAAATGCTGATTTTCCGGCGTGGGAACCCCCATGAAATAGGGCGATACGCCGACCGTGCCGACAGAAGCGCCCTCGGTGGCCATGGCCAGCGACTCGTGGGTGATGTCCGTGATCAGTTGCGGCTTCATACCAAAGCTGTGGTACTGCTTGACGAAGCTCACCGGATCGTCGCCGATGCTGTGCCAGACCACATCGGGAGCGAGGCTCTGGATCTGCTGGAGCACGGGGCCGTAGTCCCGGGTGCCGAAGGGAAAGTAGCGGGTGCCGATCAGCTTGCCGCCACTGGCCTCCACCGCGGCCTGGATCTGCGGCATCAGCACACTGCGGTTGCTGCCGATGTCGGACACCAGCACAAAGAAGGTCTTGCCCCCCTCCTTGGCCGCCCAATCGATCAGGGGATCGACCCGCTGGTTGCTGGACAGTCCCGTGGTCAGGAGCAGCGGATGGCAGCGCCCTTCGTCGAAGTTGGGAAAGACCACCAGGCGTTGGACCCGTCCGGCCACTTGCAGCGCGGCCTCGCGCTCGAAAGGCAGAACCATGCCGGTAATCATGGACACGCCATCGCCAATCAACAGCTTGCGCGCCTTGTCCAGCGCAACTTTGGCCGACATCTGCGTGTCTTCCGCAACGATCTTCAGCGGCTGCCCCATCAGGCCGCCCGCCGCATTGATTTCATCGACCGCAAGCTTCAGGCAGTTCCGATTGGTTTCCGCCACGCGCGCCAGCGGCCCGCTGAAGGGTGCCAGCAGGCCGATGCGCATGGGCTCGGCCGCCCTGACGATGGCAGGGGCCGCACCGCAGGCCAGGCCAGCGACCGCGCCACGCAGCAATGTACGGCGATGAATGTCTGCATTGATCATGAGGGGATCCTTTCCTTGCATGGGATGGGTAAACATGTTCTGGGCGCGGTCTAGACACCCAGGAGCTTCTCGAGCTTCTCGAGCTCACCGAGGCCATTCAATCGGCCTTCGTGGACGATGCGGCCACGTTCCAGCACGAGCCAGCGCTGCGCCGCGTTCATGACCAGGTCCAGGTTCTGTTCGACCAGCACGGCCGAGATCGACAGCTCCTTGCACAGGCTGGGAATGAGCTCGCCCAGCATCTGGACGATGTTGGGCTGGACGCCATCGGAGGGTTCGTCCAACAGAAGCACCTTGGGCCTTGCGCACATGGCCCGAGCGATGGCCAGCATCTGCTGCTCGCCGCCGGACATGGTGCCGCCCATCTGCCGCAGACGGTGCTTCAACACGGGGAAGTAGCTGAAGATGATGTCGGGCGGCTCAGTCCCGTCGGGGCAGGCGGCCTGCATGTTCTGCAAGACGCTCAGGCGGGGAAAGATCCAGCGCCCCTGTGGTACGAGGCTGATGCCGGCACGTCCGATCCGATACGTGGGGAGACCGCGCAACTGCTGGCCGCGGAATTCGATGCTGCCGCTGGTCTGGGGCAGCATGCCCATGACAGCCTTGACCAGGGTGGACTTGCCCGCGCCATTGCGCCCGAGGATGCCAAGCACCTCGCCCTTGAGCAGATGGAACTGGACATGGTCCAGCACCTGAGCCCCGCCGTAGCCGGCGCACAGTTCACGCACCTCAAGCATGGTGTTCCTCCTTGCCACGGCCAAGGTAGATGCGGCGGATCTGTTCGTCCTGCTCGATATCTGCGAAGCTGCCTTCTCGGATGACCTCCCCCTGGTGCATAACCAGGGTGCGGCAGTTGAGCTGGCGGACGAAGCCGATGTCGTGTTCGATCACCACCACGGCGATCTCCTGCGCCATGCGCCGCAGCATGTCCGCCATTCGGCGGGTGCCCTCCACGCTCATGCCGGCCGCAGGTTCGTCCAGCAACAGCAGGCGCGGTTGGCACATGAGCGCCATGCCGATCTCGAGCCATTGGCGCTCGCCATGGGGCAGGCATTCGGCCAGCTCGTCGGCCCTGTGGCGCAGGCCGGTCAGATAGAGGATGTCCTGGAGCTCGGGCGGCGAGTTCGAACGGTCGGCGGCCACCCCCTGGCCAGCCACGATGAGGTTGTCGCGGACACTGAGCCACTGGAAGACATTGGTGCCCTGGAACTTCCGGATCACGCCACGCCTTGCAAACTCGTGAGGCGGCTTTCGAGTCAGGTCCTTGCCATCGATCAGGAGGCGGCCCGAGTGCGGCCTCAAAGTGCCTGACAGCAGTCCCAGCAAGGTGCTCTTGCCAGCGCCGTTCGGTCCGATCACGCACAGCAGCTCCGCAGGCGAGATGTCCAGCGCGACCTCCTTGACCGCATGGATGCCGCCAAAGGCCACATTGACGCTCTGCGCCTTCAACAGGGAAGGCGCGTTCATGGCTCGACTCCCGCGCTGGCAACGCTGTCCTGGCCCGCCGGCTGTTGCGGGGCGGCTCGGCTCCGCGACTTCAGCAGGCCGACAATGCCATTCGGCAGTGCCAGCACGCACACAAGAAAGAGGACGCCCAGGATCAGTGGCCATAGATCGGTACTGAAGCTGCTGACCTCCTGCTGGACCCGCGTGAAGAAGACTGCAGCGATCACCGGCCCGATCAGCGTGCCCCGGCCGCCGACAGCCACCCAGAGGATGACCTCGGTAGACATCAGGATGGAAAAGAGGTCAGGGGCCACCACGCCGGCCGCGCCCGCATAGAGTGCCCCGCTGAAGGCTGCCAGGGCCGCGGAAAGCGTGAATACCAGCACCAGATGCCAGGAGGTGTCGAAGCCGCAATGCTTGGCCCTGAACTCGTTCATGCCGATGGCGGCCAGCACCAGGCCATATCGCGTCCGGACCAGGCGCCAGACCAGCAGCAGGACGAGCACCAGGGCGAACAGTGCCAGCAGATAGGAAGCACGCTCGTCCGAGAAATCGAGCTCCCCTCCCGGCAACTCGATGCGGATGCCAGGGATGCCCAGGATGCCGACATCGCCGCCGGTCACCGACTGCCAGCTGGTCGCCAACTGCCTGGTGATCAGCAGCACGGCCATGGTGATGATGGCGAAGAAGTGAAGCCGCACCCCTGCGTAGAGCAGCAGGTAGCCGATGGAGACCGCCATCAGCACGGCAGCGGCCATGCCCAGGCCCGTGCCCTGCAGCCAACTCCATTCCAGCTGCGTCGTGGCGATGGCCACGCCGTAGGCCCCGATGCCGAAGAAGACGGCATGGCCCAGCGTGAGGACCATGGCCTTGCCCCACAGCAGGTCATAGCTCACGGCGAAGATGGCCAGGATCAGGGAGTCCCGCAGAGCCGTCGTCGCGTAGGAGGACAGGAGCCAGGGAGCGCCGACCAGGGCCAGGACGAGCAGCCCGCCGAGTAGGAGACTGCGCTTCTCGACATGGGTGGTTCGGGGCTGGTTCGACAGCGCAGCGAGCGCGCGAAGACGATGACGCATGGCTCACCCCTTGCCCAGCAGTTGATGCGCCGCGCTGAAGCCCGGCACCAGGCCCTGAGGCCGGATGCGGATCAGCGCGATGGCCATGATCAGCACCAGAGCCGAGGCCAGCGAGGGATCGACACGGTAGTTCAGTAGGGTCTCGACGCTGCCGATCAGAGCGCTGCCCGTCACCGCACCCAGCACGGAGCCGATGCCCCCGACCACGATCACGAAGAAGGCCTTGCTGAGGTAGCTGAGCCCCAGGTGGCTTTCCACGGACACGAGCGGCGCCACCAGCACACCAGCGAAGGCCGCCAGCGCAGCGCCCAGGGCAAATGCGGAGCGGTTCATCTTGCGGGTGTTGATGCCCAGGCCCTCGGCCATGCACGGGTTCTGGATCACCGCGCGCAGATGGATGCCGAAGCGCGTACCGGAGAAAACCAAAGCACACAAGGCCACCACGACGAGGCTTATGACGATGACGAAGACCCGGTAGGCCGGGTACTCGGCACCAAGCAGGGACAGCGAGCCGCCAATAGGCGTCTGGACCAGTTGGGGATGCTTGCCAAAGCTCAGTTCCAGCAGCTTCTGGACGATCAGGCTGACGGCGTAGGTGGCCAGCAGCGTGTCCAGGGTGCGGTGATACAGCAGCCTGATGACCGTGACCTCCAGCAGCCAGCCCGCGGCAGCACCAATCAGCGGGGCCGCCAGCAGTGCAAGCCAGTAGGCCTCGGCGCCACCCGCATGCTGAAGCGCCGCGAGGGTGAAGGCCCCGAGGGTGACGAAGTCACCATGGGCCAAGTTGACGATGTCCATCATGCCGAAAACGATGGCAAGCCCCAACGCGACAAGGGCCAGCACACAGACCTGGCTCAGCACGTTGAGCAGCAGCACCACAGCCTCACTCATCGCACACCTCCCCGCGCATGACGCAGGACACACCGCGCGACATGGCCCGGCACCGCCGACCTCTCACTGGGCTCCGCACCTCAACAGGCCGGCTTGCGCCAGCGCCATCCAGGCTGACCGCCCCCTTCTCTGGCACTCTTTTCATCTTGGCTCCTTTGTGAATTTATGATCATAATAGACAGAGCAGCACCGGGAGTCCGATAGGTGCTTACCCTTTACAACACCTGCTTCATCGCATGAATACCCAGAAAACAATGGCACATCGAAGGAGTCTCCAAGAATAAGGGGCACAAACCGTGCAGAGGAGTGCTGCCTTCATCAATCATATTTATTACCATGATTCACCAAAGGAACGACGATGCCACCATTGCACCAACTGAGCGCCACCGAGCTGATCGGCCACTACGCCACCCGGGCACTGTCGCCAGTCGAAGTCAT
Organism: Mitsuaria sp. WAJ17; assembly: GCF_014174515.1. Taxonomy (GTDB): domain Bacteria; phylum Pseudomonadota; class Gammaproteobacteria; order Burkholderiales; family Burkholderiaceae_C; genus Roseateles_B. The sequence continues at coordinate 126,247 of NZ_JACJUG010000002.1, read as the reverse complement.
CCAAGCCCTGCTCGCCCGGCATGAAACCCTGGCAGAGGCGCTCAACGCCTTCTGCTTCATGAACAAAGACAGCGCCCTGCAGCAGGCTCGCGCCTCCGAGGCACGATGGCGCGCAGGCAAGGCCCTCAGCACACTGGACGGCATCCCTGTATCCATCAAGGACAACCTCGGCACCGACGACATGCCAACCCGCTTCGGCTCTCTCGCAGTGAGCCCCGAGCGCGTCCAGCTACCCGACAGCCCGGCCGTGCGCCGTCTGCGCGACGCCGGTGCAGTGATCTTCGGCAAGACCACGCTGCCGGATTTCGCCCACAAGATCACCACCGACAGCCCGCTCAGCGGCGTCACCCGCAACCCCTGGAACCTGGCACACACGCCAGGCGGCTCCAGCGGCGGCGCCGCGGCCGCGGTTGCCGCCGGTTTGAGCCCGCTCGCCCTGGGCACCGATGGCGGCGGATCCATTCGCATCCCCGCCGCCTTCACCGGCATCTACGGCTTCAAGCCGAGCTTCGGACGCGTGCCCCACCATCCAAGGGGCGCCTTCGCACTGCTCAGCCATGTCGGCCCGATGGCGCGAACCGTCGAGGACGCGGCAGCCATGATGAACATCATTTCGCGCCCGGACCCGCGCGACTGGTATGCACTGCCCTACGACCCCGCCGACTACCGGGCCGCCCTCCGGACGCCCCTGCAGCGCCTGCGCATAGCCCTGAGCCCTTCGCTGGGACTGGACAGGCAGGCCGACCCCGAGATCGTGGCGACCCTGAAGCACAGCGCCCGCATCCTCGAGTCAATGGGAGCCCATGTCGAGCTGGCGGATCCTCCCGCCGTGCTGCAATGCCTGCAGATCCACGGCGTGTTGTGGAGCGCCTTCGCCGCCAGGCTGGCCGACTCCCTGGGCGACGCCGCTCACAGCCTGGACCCCTCCCTGAAGGCCCTGGTGGAAGCCGGCCGCCAACTACCGCAGCACTGCGTCTTGGACGCGCTGGCACGCCGGGGCGAGGCAGGTCGAGAGGTCAACGAGTTCTTCACGCGGTTCGACCTGGTGCTGAGCCCCGTCCACCCCTCGCCGCCGCCGGCACTGAGCGAGAACCTGCAGCAGAACCCGCCCTACCCCGTCTACACCCCCTGGTGCAACCAGCTCGGGCTGCCAGCCGCCAGCCTGTACGCCGGCCATACGTCCGAAGGCCTGCCCATCGGCCTGCAGCTGGTGGGCCGCCAGTACGACGACAGCACGGTACTCAAGGCCAGCTACGCCTTCCAGCAGGCAGTTGGCCACGCGGGCGTGGCCGAGCGGCCACTCCGGATGCAAGCCGGACAGCGGGACGCCACCCGAAGTCACAGAAGCCTGGCTTGAGCCGTGCCGGGCGCACGGGGGGCGCTGTGAATTTTTCGCATCACAAGTTCGGGTTTTCCCCATGCGTCTATTTCTGATCATAAATATCATCCTTGAGCACCCACGGGAGCATTCGGGCGAGTGGGGATCTCGGCAAATCAACCAAGGAAATCATCATGAAATGGACCCAAGGCCTCATGGCCGCAGCGATCTCATTTGTCAGCATAAATTCGGCCTTCGCACAGAATACCGTCAAGCTGTATGGCGTTCTCAATGCAGGCGCGGGCGCCTACCAGTTGGCGGGAGCAAACCGGATCAAGGCCATCAGCTCGGGCGACATGAGCACCAGCTTCTGGGGGCTCAGCGGCACGGAGGACCTGGGCGGCGGACTCAAGGCCCAGTTCGCCCTGGAGAGCTTCGTCGGCATGGACACCGGCGCCGCCGGGCGATTCGCAGGCGACGCGATGTTTGCCAAGAACGCCTATGCCGGACTGAGCGGCGGCTTCGGTCAGCTGCGTGTGGGCCGCACGACCAGCCAGATGTTCGTGTCGCTGCTGCTGTTCAACAGCTTTGGCGACTCCTTCGGCTTCTCACCCACGCTGCTGCACTATTTCCTCGACAGCCGCGACATCCCCATCAGCAAGACCGCCCGGCTGCAGAACGACACGTCCTGGCGTAACTCGGTCAGCTACATCAGCCCCGTGATGTCCGGCCTGCGCCTGAACCTGCAGGGAGCGCTGGGGGAAGGTGTCGGCAAGTCCAGCTATGCCGCCACCCTGCAGTACTTCGGCGACCCCTTCAGTGCCACGGTGGCCTACCAGGCCGTGGGAACGGACGCCGCCGCCCCGACCAACGGCCAGCGCGAGAAGACCTTCAACCTGGGCGCCGCCTACGACTTCCGGGTGGTCAAGCTCTACGCCCAATATGGCCAGATCGATGACGGGTCCTATGGCAGCAAGCTACGCCTCTACGACTTCAGCGCCGAGCTGCCCATCAACGGCAAGGGGAAGCTCCTCGCGGCCTGGGGCCATTCCAAGGTGCGCACCGGCACCTTCGCAGGCATCATCCCGCTGCGGACGGACAACACGCACAAGACCTTGAGCCTGGGCTATGACCACTCGCTGTCCAAGCGGACGGACGTCTACGCGGTCTACATGAACGACAGAATTGACGGCCTGCACGATGGCAACAGCTTCGCGGTCGGCATGCGGCACAGTTTCTGACCCATGCAGTCACTGGCCCATGCGTCGCCTGGCGCCACTGGGCCTTTTCCCGCCAGATGGCGACTCAGGGTCCGCCACGCAGATTGAGCCAGCCCTGGCGCCCTACGCCCTACGAATCGGATTCCACACCGCGCCTACACCGCGCCTACACCGCGCCTACATCTCGCCTACATCTCGCCTACATCTCGCCTACATCTCGCCTACATCTCGCCTACATCTCGCCTACATCTCGCCTACATCGCGCCTACATTGCCCCGTCCGGCCAAGCGTCCAGCCGCTTCCACACCCTCCGGGGAGGCAAGCAAGGCGCATCAAGCGGTGGCGCCCCATGCTCAGCCCCAGCCACAGTGCCCGCTCCCGGCATCGGCTGAGCGACAATCCCGGGATGGAATACCCTGGCAATCTCTTCGTGGTCGCCGCGCCGAGCGGCGCCGGCAAGTCCAGCCTGGTCAAGGCCCTGCTGGAACTGGACGCCAAACTGGCGGTCTCGATCTCCCACACCTCGCGCGCGCCGCGAGGCCAGGAGCAGCATGGCCGCGAGTACTGGTTCATCAGTCCGGATGAATTCCGGGCCAAGACCGAGCGGGGCGAGTTCTTCGAGTGGGCCGAGGTGCATGGCAACCTCTACGGCACCTCGCGCGCCGCCATCGAGGAAAGGATGAAGCAAGGCGAGGACGTGGTCCTGGAGATCGATTTCCAGGGTGCCCTGCAGATCAAGCAGCTCTTCCCCTATGCGGTGCTGGTCTTCATCCTGCCGCCCAGCTGGGAGGAACTGCGCCAGCGCCTGACTCGCCGCGGCGACACCGCCGAGGAGGTCATCGAGCGGCGCATGGCCAATGCCCGAGTGGAGGTAGCCCAGGCCCACAAGTTCGACTTTGTCGTGGTGAACGCCGTCTTCGAGACCGCTCTTTTCGATCTGAAAGCCATTGTGCACGCGCAGCGGCTAAAATACGCCTCTCAGCGTCGCAGCAAGTCCGCCGTCTTCAAGGCGCTGGACCTGCCCTGAGCCCTGGTTTCATCCCGACACCACGGCTCGAGACCTCCCTGAACAACAGTACTGGAACCCGCCCATGGCCCGCATCACCGTCGAAGATTGCCTGACCAAGATCCCCAACCGCTTCCAGCTGGTGCTTGCGGCCACCTACCGCGCTCGCATGCTGAGCCAGGGCCACAGTGCCAAGATCGAAAGCAAGAACAAGCCGGGCGTGACCGCCCTGCGCGAGATTGCTGCCGGTGAAGTGGGTATCGAGATGCTGCGCAAGGTGCCGGTCTGAGACCTCGCCCTGACGAATGAAGGCGCCCCGACGGGCGCCTTTTTTCATGGTTTGCCCGGATGCGAACGGCGCGGCATCGCGGTTCCCCGTCGCTATTTGTCCCGGCGCCTGCGGGCGGCGCTGGCCTTGTGTTAATTTCGCTCCATGGGTCTTCGCTCCTTCGCTGCTTCCTTGCCCGCCGCCTTGATGCCGGGCCTGCACAAGACCGCCCCCGAGCCCACGCAGGCCGAGGCGGCGTCCTTTGACGCCCTGTTGCACCGGCTGAGCTATCTACCCAAGTCCGACATCAAACGCATCCGCGAGGCCTACAAGTTTGCGGACGAGGCCCACCTGGGCCAGTTCCGTGCCAGCGGCGAACCCTACATCACCCATCCGATCGCCGTGGCCGGCATCTGCGCGGAATGGCGCCTGGATGCGCAAGCCATCATGGCCGCCCTGATGCATGACGCCATGGAGGACTGCGGCGTCACCAAGACCGAGCTCATCGAACGCTTCGAGGCCCCCACCGCCGAGCTGGTGGACGGCCTCACCAAGCTGGACAAGCTGCAGTTCTCCACCAAGGAGGAGTCGCAGGCCGAGTCCTTCCGAAAGATGCTGCTGGCGATGGCGCGTGACGTGCGCGTCATCCTCATCAAGCTGGCCGACCGTCTGCACAATATGCGGACCATGGGCCACATGGCCTTCGAGAAGCGCCGCCGCATCGCGCGCGAGACCCTGGACATCTACGCCCCCATCGCCCACCGCCTGGGTCTCAACGAGATCTACCGGGAGCTGCAGGAGCTGTCTTTCCAGTACATCCACCCCTGGCGGCACGGCGCGCTGTCCAAGGCCATCGCCAAGGCGCGCGGCAACCGGCGCGACCTGGTCTCGCGCATCGAGCGCGACGTGGTCAAGGCCTTCGCGGATGCCGGCCTGAAGGTCGAGATCCAGGGTCGCGAGAAGACGCTGTTCTCCATCTACAAGAAGATGCGCGAGAAGCACCTGAGCTTCGCCCAGGTGAGCGACATCTTCGGCTTCCGCGTGGTGGTGGACGAGCTGCCCCAATGCTATCTGGCCCTAGGCGTGCTGCACCAGCTCTACAAGCCCCAGCCGGGCCGCTTCAAGGACTACATCGCCATCCCCAAGCCCAATGGCTACCAGAGCCTTCACACCACCCTGGTGAGCCCGCTGGGCACGCCGGTGGAATTCCAGATGCGCACCGAGACCATGCACATGGTGGCCGAGAAGGGCGTGGCGGCGCACTGGCTCTACAAGGCCAAGGGCAATGCGCAGGCGGTGCAGCAGTTGGGCTCGCGCTGGCTGCAGTCCCTGATCGACATCCAGGACGAGACCCGCGACGCCAGCGAGTTCCTGGAGCACGTGAAGATCGACCTCTTCCCCGATGCGGTCTATGTCTTCACCCCAAAGAGCAAGATCATGGCCCTGCCACGCGGCGCCACGCCGGTGGACTATGCCTATGCCATCCACTCGGATGTCGGTGATCACTGCGTCGCGGCCAAGGTCAACGGCGAACCCGTGCCTCTGCGCGCGGAGCTGCGCAGCGGTGATGTGGTCGAGATCATCACCGCCACCGGCGCCCGTCCCAACCCGGCCTGGCTCAGCTTCGTGCGCACCGGCCGTGCCCGCTCCAAGATCCGGCATTTCCTGAAGAACCTGGAGCAGGAGGAGTCCCGGGAACTGGGCCAGAAGATGCTGGCCCAGGCCCTGCGTGCCGAAGGCCTGTCTCTGCCCAGCCTTGACACGGAGGATCACGAGGCCCACGCCCTCTGGCAAGACCTGGCCAAATGGGCCGGCAACCGCAATGTGCACGAGCTGCTGGTTGAGGTGGGCCTGGGGCGCAAGATCGCGACCATCGTGGCCAAGAAGATGGCCCGCATGCTGGCCGCCCAGGGCCAGCGGCCGGATGCCGTCACCCTCACCCTCGGTCGCTTCGGCGCCACCGACGACCAGACCACGCAGGGCCAGATCACCCTGGATGGCAGCGAGGGCGCCTCGGTTCGCCTGGCCAGCTGCTGCCGGCCGGTGCCCGGCGATGACATCAAGGGCTACCTGGGCCGTGGCGAAGGGCTGATCGTGCATACGGCCGAATGCCAGGTCGGTCGCCGCCTCTTCCAGCGTGACAGCGAGCACTGGATCGCCGTGGCCTGGGCCGACGAGATGACGCGCAGCTTCGAGGCCGCCATCGGCGTGCTGATGCGCAACGGCAAGGGCGTGCTGGCCCAGATCGCCACTGCCGTCAGCACGGCCGAGGCCGACATCACGCACATCTCCATGAGCGACGAATCACAGGCGCGCGAGACCGCCGAGATGCAGCTGCTGATCTCTGTGCGCGACCGTCTGCACGTGGCCGAGGTGCTGCGCATGCTCAAGCGCTCGCCCGCCGTGATGAGGGTGTGGCGCATCAAGCCCTGAGGCTCCTTCCCCTCGGAACGCCGAGGCCGGCCTGCGGGGTCAGGTCTTGCCAGGCGCCGGATAGCGCACTTCCAGCACCTCCAGCTGTTCAAGGCCACCGGGGGTCATCAGCTGGACCTCGTCGCCCTCGCGCGCCTTCAGCAGGGCGCGCGCGATGGGCGAGACCCAGCTGACCTCGCCCTTGAGGCTGTCCGCCTCGTCGATGCCCATGATGGTGATGGTGCGCTCCTCACCCTTGCTGTTGGCATAGGTGACGCAGGCTCCGAAGAAGATCTGGTCGCTGCCGTGGTGGACGGCCGGGTCAGCGACCTCGGCGATGTCCAGGCGCTTGGTCAGGAAGCGCAGGCGGCGATCGATCTCACGCAGGCGCTTCTTGCCGTAGAGATAGTCGCCGTTCTCCGAGCGATCGCCATTCTTGGCTGCCCAGGACACCGTCTCGACGATCTTGGGGCGCTCGACATCCAGCAACTCCATGAACTCGGCGCGCAGGCGCGCATAGCCCTGGGGCGTGATGTAGTTGCGGGTGCCGGCGGGCAGCGGCGGCAGGCCGGGGACATCGTCATCGTCGTCCCCGTCGCTTTCCTTGGTGAAGGCCTTGCTCATGCGTGTATTGTCTGCCCTCACGGGCCGCAGGAAAGGAAGAGCATGGCATCGGGACCCTTGGCAGGCGTGCGCATCATCGAACTGGCAGGCATAGGCCCCTGCCCCTTTGCCGGCATGCTGCTGGCCGACATGGGCGCTGACGTGATCGTCGTCGAGCGCCCGGCCGCTCAGCGCAGCCTGGGCGGCGGCGGGGCCATGAACCGGGGCAAGCGATCCCTGGTGCTGGACCTGAAGAAGCCGCAGGCGCAGCAGGCACTGCGACAGCTGATCCAGCGCGCCGAAGGACTGATGGAGGGCTACCGGCCCGGCGTCATGGAGCGACTGGGCCTGGGGCCCGAGGCCTTTGCGGACACGCATCCGCGCCTGGTCTACGGTCGCGTCACCGGCTGGGGCCAGACCGGCCCGCTGGCCCATGCCGCCGGCCATGACATCAACTACGTGGCCCTCAGCGGCCTGCTGAGCCTCAGCCAACGGCCCGGGCAGGCGCCCACCCTGCCGGCCACCGTGGTGGGCGACATGGCCAGTGGCGGCTTGCTGATGGCCTTCGGCATGGTCTGCGCCCTGCTGGAAGCCCGCGGCTCGGGCCGGGGCCAGGTCGTGGATGCCGCCATGCTGGACGGGGCCAATCTGCTGGGCAGCCTGGTGCGCAGCCTGGCCAGCCAGGGCCACTGGCCGGCGTCGCCGCGCCAGAACTTCTTCCTGCACGGCAGCCCCTTCTACGACAGTTTCGAATGCGCCGACGGCCGCTTCCTGAGCCTGGGCGCCATCGAGCCCGCCTTCTACCGAGAGCTGCTGCAGCGCCTGGAGCTCATCGACGAGGACCCGTCCCGACAGATGGACTGGTCACACTGGCCCGCACTGCGCGAGCGTGTCGCGCGCCGCCTGAAGGAAAGGCCGAGGGACGCCTGGGCAGCGCTGCTGGAAGGCACCGAGGCCTGCGCCGCCGGCGTGCTGAGCCTGGACGAGGCCCCCTTGCACCCGCATCAGCAGGCTCGTCAGGCCTTCAGCAAAGTCGATGGGCACTGGCAGGCCCGGCCTGCGCCCTGCTTCTCCCGCAGCGGCACGCGGGTACCCAGCCCTGCGCCACAGGCAGGCGCACAGGGCGCCGACATCCTGGCCGAACTGGATCTGCCCGAGGCAGACAGGGCCATGCTGCTGAGGGACGGCCAGGAGACGCCAACGAGCTGAGCGGCTGAGCAAGGCCGCCGCCGACACTGAAACGGGGCATGCAGCGCGGATGCCGGTGACGTCCGGCAGCGTCCGGCTGCGCTCGTTTGCTTTCGCGGTTTCTTTCGGAGGGCAATTCAGCACGGTAGCCGTGAGTTCGGCTTTGCGGCTTTGCGGCTTTGCGGCTTTGCGGCTTTGCGGCTTTGCGGCTTTGCGGCTTTGCGGCTTTGCGGCTTTGCCATTTTGCAGCCGGACTGAATTGAACTGGCCAGTGCTGCCGCAGTCTGGACTTACTGAATATCCCCGGCGGCGCCGAAAAACAAAAAAGGCCTGCGATTTCTCACAGACCTTTTCATTTCTTCTTGTTGTTGGCGCGGCTGGCAGGATTCGAACCCACGACCCCTTGGTTCGTAGCCAAGTACTCTATCCAACTGAGCTACAGCCGCTTGTATTTAGTTGAGCCCTAGATTGTAGCGCGATTTTTTATTGAATCGCAAGCCAGGGCTCATATTTTTCATTTCGGATTGTCTAGAAACTTTTAAGTATCTCGACTCACACCGCAACATCAAAATCCGTTGAAGCGCCGCATGACTGCAGCAGTTTCTCCGTCACTTTCTGGATACTCCCGGGAACTTGATTCCTGGGCCTATTCCAAAAGGCTTGCATTCTGAAATCTTGGCGCGGCTGGCAGGATTCGAACCCACGACCCCTTGGTTCGTAGCCAAGTACTCTATCCAACTGAGCTACAGCCGCCGAAGCCTTGAACTATAGCATGGGTTTTTCAGTCCATGCAAGTATTCGGCGATTTTTCCTTTCAAGTTGCACCGGCCGGCGAGGCCTTGCACGCCCGACCGTGCCCTGAGACTGGCTCACCCCAGCAAGGCAGCCGCCTCGAAACAGCGGGCGCGGCGCTCGGTGTCACTGTCGTTCTCAGCCAGGTCGGCCAGCTTGAGCCAGCTGCGGCGGCGTGCGGCAACGCTGAGCTGGCGGTCCTCGGCCGCCTGCTCCAGCATGAGCCTGGCCTTGCCCCACAGCTGGCGCTCCGCCAAGGCATGGCCCAGGGCGTAGGAGAGGCCTGGATCGCGCGCATGGCGCTGCATGAGGCCTTCCAGGCGCTGCAGCCATTCCGGGCCGAGGCCGGGCATGCACTGCACCAGAGCCTCAGCCAGCGCCGCGCGCTCCTCGGCCTGCAGGTCACCGTAGTCGTCCCAGGACGGGCGCAGCCAGCCGCGGCCGTCATCCGGCGCACCGAGACCGGCGGCGCATTGCGCCGCCCGTGCGGCCACGAAGACATCCCGCCGATCGGCGGCGTCCAGCTGCTGCCAGCTGCTGCGCAACTGGTCGATGTCACGGGAGGTCTCCAGGGCTTCCACAGCGAGCGAGCGCAGCAGGCCCTGGGCGGCCGACTTGGAGAAGCCCTGATGCTTCGCCAGCAGGCGCGCGGTGCGCAGGGCCTCCAGAGGCTGGCGGGCGAGGCGGGCGGCCTGCAGCTTGAGGCGCAGGGCCTGGGTGCGGCGGGCCACGCCGGGCGTCAGCTCGGCCAGGATCTGGCTGGCACGATGGGCATCGCGGTCGTCCAAGGCCCACTCTGCAGCCAGCAGCCGGGCGCCCTCCTCCTGGGCCTTGGCCTGGGAGGAGGTCTGTGCAAACTGCAGGGCCAACTGCAGTTGCTCGTCACGGCGGCGTTTGTCCTGGAGCCGGTGCGCGCTCTGGGCTGCCAGCAGGTGGCTCAGGGCCATGAAGGCCTGGTCCTGGGCCAGGTCCGGAGTCTGAGACTGGATGTTGAGGGCCCGCTGCACGGCCTTCTGCGCCCGGCCGTAGCGCGCGCCGAAATACTCGGCCAGGGCTTCGCGCAAGGCCAGTTGGGCGCTGCGCTCGCGCTGCGACAGCCGCCATTCGCGGGCCCGGCGCGGCAGGGAGACCAGCGAGTTGACAGTCTGGATCAGCGTCACCAGCGCAAAGCAGCCCGCCACTAGGGCCAGCAGGAAGAGGTTGAGCGACACATCCAGCCGCCAGCCATTCCAGTAGAAACTCGCCAGGCCGTCATTGCTGCCCAGGGTCAGCGCGGCCACCACGGCCGCAGCAAAAAGCAGCACCAGCCAGATCACGGTACGCATGGACCAGCCTCCCTCAGCGCCCGGCCGCGGCCAGGGCCGCGAGGCTGTCGTCAGGACGCGGCACCGCCACCTGGCGCGCCTGCCCCTGCACCTGGCGCAGCAGCTCGGCGGCGGTCTGCGCCTTGCGCGAGCGCATGTCGATATAGCGGTCCAGCAGGGCCAGGGCCTCGCGCAGGTCGGACTGCGCGGTGTCGTACTGGCGACTCAGCAGAGCCAGGCGGGCGTTGAGCAAACGCAGCTTGAGGTTCTCGCGGAGGAAATAGCCCTGTTCGGGCGTGATCAGCGCCGCCTCAGGATGGCTGATGCGCGTGACACGCACCAGGGACTTGGTCTCCTGCCAGACCTGGCTGCTGAGCTCCTGCCAGCGGCTCTGGGCCAGGTCCCACCAGGCTTCCCAGCCCTCCGGGGCAGGGGTCGGCCGGGCAGCCGCGCCGGCTGCCTTGCGGGCCTTGGGGTCCGTCCTGCCCTCAGCCTTCGACTCCGGTCGGGCGGCGCTCCGGGCCTCGCCCTCGGCCTGGGCCACGCGCTCGGCCACCGAGAGCAGGGGCAGCTCATCAGCCAGTCGGACGACTTCATCGAGCTTGATGCCGAGCGTGGCCACATCGACCACGCTGACCGCCTTGACACGGTCCAGGTCCCGGATCACCGCTCGGCGCACGCCTTCCAGGCGGGGCTGCTTGTAGCGCTGCAGGCGCTCGTCCGCCTGCTTGAGCGCCGACACCAGAGGCTCAGCACTGCCAGTGATGCTGGTCTGCTGCAGGGCCACCCGCAGCGAAGCCTCTATATCACCCAGCACGTTCTCGTCCCGCGAGCGGGACATGGACTGGATCAGTTCCTCCAGTTGCCCGCGCTGCAGGGACACCTCCGCGAGGCGCGCGTCCAGCAAAGCCAGCTTGGCCGAGGTCTCCTGTGCCACCTCCTGCGCCCTGCTGGCCATGCCGCGGGCGTCGGAAGCCTGGGTCTGGCTCTGTTCCTGGCGGCGCACCAGTTCCTGCTCCAGTTGCCTAACGCGGCTGTGCCCCTGCCAGGCCATGGCCAGGGCGCCCAGGGACAGCACGCCCAGGGCCATCAAGATCAGGGTCAGCGAACCCGGCGTGCCGGCGCGGGCCGGCACTTTCTCGGGCAGCACGGAGGCGCTCTCGGGCTCGGAAGCCGGGGCGCTGCGGGGGATGTCTTGCTCGCTCACAGTGCCGCGGATTGTAGGGTTCAGTCCCAGGGGCCTTGCAGGGCCGTGGCGACGGCCGCGGCGTCCGGTCGCGTCAAAACCACATGACCCAGGCCCAGGCGCCGTGCGCGCCGCGCAATGCGCTCATGCGTGGCGATGGCGCGGCCGCCGGACCAATCGACGCCGGCACCAGCCAGCGCTGGCAGGTGGTCGATGGCTTCAGCGCTGCTGAAGAGCCAGACATGCGCCCGCGGCTCAGCCAGCGCATGGTCCAGCACCGCCCGTTCCTCGGTACTGAGGCAAGGCGCCTGGCGGCGGTAGACGCTGACGGCGTCCACGCGCGCGCCCGCCTCGCGCAGTCGATCCGCCAGCCATTCCCGGCCGCCGTCCCCACGCACCATCAGCACCTCACGCCCCTGCCAGTCCTCGCCGGACAGCACGGGCCACAGGTGCTCGGAATCCAGGCTGGGGGAATCGGGCGGCGGCTGTCGCAGCAGGTCCGGCGGTACGCCCTGGCGCAGCAGGGCCTGGGCACTGCCCGGCCCGACCGTGGCTGCCAGGGTATGCGCAGGCCAGCTCATGCCGGGCGGACGGGCCGCGAAGAAGTGCTCGACGGCATTGGGGCTGACGAACATCAGCAGGGCCTGCGAGGCCAGGCGCGCCCAGGCCTGGCGTGCCGGCGCGGGATCAAGCGGGGCGATATCCAGCAGGGGCAGGCAGTCGCAGCTCACGCCCAGGCGCGCCATCCGCTGCACCCAGTCCTGCGCCTGTGCGCGAGGGCGGGTGAGGATCAGGCGCGGCAGCCCGCCTGCGGCACCGGGCCGGGCGGGATCATGCACAGTGCAGGTAGCCCTCGGCGCCTTGGACACGCAGGGCATCGGCGGCCTGCAGGCCCAGGGCGCGTGCGGCGGCCTCGTCGGCCGGCTGGCCCTGCACCCGCGCCTTCAGCAGTGCACGCTCGGGATGCTCCGGATGCCCCAGCGCCACCTCGAGCTGCAGCTGGCCGTCCAGCCACTGCGCGTGGGCCGCCAGCGGCATGGAGCAGCTGCCGCCCAGGCTGCGCGAGACGGCTCGTTCGGCCTGGGTGGCCAGCCAGGTGGGCTGGTCCGTCAGGCTGCTCAGGGCCCGGGCCAGCGCGGCCGCATCGGCGCGCACCTCCAGACCCAGGGCACCCTGCCCTGCACAAGGGATCATCTGGTCCGGCGCGAAACAGGCGCGGATACGCTGGCCCAAGCCCAGCCGCTTGAGGCCGGCAGCGGCCAGCACGATGGCGTCATAGCCGCCTTCGTCCAGCTTGCGCAGGCGGGTGTCCAGGTTGCCGCGCAGGGGCTCGATGCGCAGGTCGGGCCGCAGGTTCTTCAGCTGCACCACGCGGCGCAGGCTGGAGGTGCCCACCAGCGCGCCCTGGGGCAGCTCGTCCAGGCTGGCGTAGCGGTTGGAGACGAAGGCATCGCGTGGGTCCTCGCGCTCCAGGATGGCCACCAGGGCAAAGCCCTCGGGCAGGTCCATGGGCACGTCCTTGAGCGAATGCACGGCCAGTTGGGCGCGGTCTTCCTCCAGGGCCGTCTCCAGCTCCTTCACGAAGAGGCCCTTGCCACCGACCTTGGACAGGCTGCGATCCAGGATCTGGTCGCCCCGGGTGGTCATGCCCAGGAGCTCCACAGTGGCACCCAGGCGCTGCTCCAGCAAGGCCTTCACGTGTTCGGCCTGCCAGAGGGCCAGCCTGCTTTCGCGCGTCGCGATCACTATCTTTTCCATCATGGTGGGATGCTAGCGCAGGGTCGTGGCCGTCCAGCCACGCTCCTGTCAAAGAAACTGATAAAGTCAAACCAAGGTAACTTGGTTACATTCCTGAACCCAGGCTGAAATGCCTGCGCAGGGCGACCACGCTACCCGCCACGACCCCCAGCCCCCGCGCCCCGGAGCCCCCTCCTGGCGCCAACCCCGAGCCGCCATGCCTGCCCGTCCCGACGCCTCCGCCCCTGATCGAGCCCCCCGCGCCGCTGCCAGCCGCAAGACAGGGGCCAAGACTGCCGCCAGGTCCCCCAAGACCCGGCCCGCCGAGGACAAGAACCAGCCCCTCATGGAGGACATCCGCCTGCTGGGCCGCATCCTGGGCGAGGTGATCCGCGAGCAGGAAGGCCGCGAGGCCTACGAACTCGTCGAGCGCGTGCGCAAGCTCTCCGTCGCCTTCCGCCACAAGCAGGACACGCAGGCCGGCAAAACCTTTGACAAGCTGCTCAAGAGCCTCTCGGGCGAGCAGACGGTCAGCGTGATCCGCGCTTTCAGCTACTTTTCGCATCTGGCCAATATCGCCGAGGACCGCCACCATGTGCGCCGTCGCGAGATCCACGAGCGCGCCGGCAGCCTGCAGGCCGGCTCACTGGCCTACTGCATGGAGCGCCTGCACGAGGCCGGCGTCCGCCCGGTCGAGGTGGCCCGCACTCTGCAGCATGGCTTCATCTCGCCCGTGCTGACGGCACATCCGACCGAGGTGCAGCGCAAGAGCATCCTGGACGCCGAGCGCGCCATCGCCGAGCTGGTCGAACAGCGCGACCGCCTTCAGACCGAGCGCGAGAAGCGTGACAACGAGAACCTCATCCGTGCCCGCATCACCCAGCTGTGGCAGACGCGCATGCTGCGCTATTCCAAGCTCACGGTGGCCGACGAGATCGAGAACGCCCTGTCCTATTACCACGCCACCTTCCTTCGCCAGATCCCAAAGCTCTATGGCGAGCTGGAGGAGGCCTTGCCAGGCCATGAGCTGAACAGCTTCCTGCGAATGGGTCATTGGATCGGCGGGGACCGCGACGGCAACCCCAACGTCACCGCCAGCACCCTGCGCCATGCGCTCATGCGCCAGAGCGAGGTGGCCCTGCGCCACTACCTGACCGAGCTGCATGAGCTGGGCGCGGAGCTGTCCATCTCTGCCCGGCTGGCCCAGGTCAGCCCGGCCATGCAGGAGCTCGCCGAGCGCAGCCCCGATCGCAACGAGCACCGCATGGACGAGCCCTACCGGCGCGCCCTCACCGGCATGTACGCCCGCATGGCTGCCACCCTGCATGCGCTGACCGGCACCGAGGCCCTGCGCCATGCCGTCGCGCCCCAGGACCCCTACCTGACGCCCGAGGAGCTGCTGGCCGACCTGCGCGTGATCGCGGACTCACTCAAGACTCACCATGCCGAGGCCCTGATCGCCCCCCGCCTCAAGCCCCTGATCCGCGCCGTGCAGGTCTTCGGCTTTCACCTGGCCACCCTGGACCTGCGCCAGAGTTCGGACCAGCACGAGCTGGTGATTGCCGAGCTGCTGGCCACCGCCCGCGTCTGCCCCGACTACGCCGCGCTGGACGAAGCCGCGCGCCGCCAGCTGCTGCTGGGCCTGCTCAACGATGCCCGGCCGCTGCGCGTGGTCGGCGCCGAGTACAGCGAGCGCAGCCAGGGTGAGCTGGCCATCTTCGAGGCAGCCCGCGAGTCCCTGCGACACTTCGGCCGCGAGTCCATCCGCCACTACATCATCAGCCACACCGAGACCGTCAGCGACCTGCTGGAGGTGATGCTGCTGTTCAAGGAGGTAGGCCTGCTGCGCGGCCTTCTGGACGGCGAGGCGGTCAGCGACCTCATCGTCGTGCCCCTGTTCGAGACCATCGGTGACCTGCGCGAGGCGCCGTCGATCATGAGCGAGTTCTATGCCCTGCCCGGCGTGGCCGCGCTGGTGAAGCGTTCCGGCGCCGAGCAGGACGTGATGCTGGGCTACTCCGACTCCAACAAGGACGGCGGCGTCTTCACCAGCAACTGGGAGCTCTACCGCGCCGAGATCGCGCTGGTGGGTCTCTTCGACCAGCTCAAGGCCCGCCATGGCATCACCCTGCGGCTCTTCCATGGCCGCGGCGGCACGGTGGGCCGGGGCGGCGGTCCCAGCTACCAGGCCATCCTGGCTCAGCCTCCGGGCACGGTGAACGGGCAGATCCGCCTGACCGAGCAGGGCGAGGTCATCGCCTCCAAGTACGCCAACCCCGACATCGGCCGGCGCAACCTCGAGACGCTCGTGGCCGCCACGCTGGAGGCCACGCTGCTGCACCCGACCAAGAGCGCGCCCAAATCCTTCCTCGATGCAGCCCAGCAGCTCTCGGACGCCAGCTTCGCGGCCTACCGCGGCCTGGTCTACGAGACCAAAGGCTTCGCGGACTACTTCTTCTCGTCCACGCCCATCCGCGAGATCGCCGAGCTGAACATCGGCTCGCGCCCAGCCTCGCGCAAGGCCACGCGCGCCATCGAAGACCTGCGCGCCATCCCCTGGGGCTTCAGCTGGGGCCAGTCCCGCGTGGCCCTGCCCGGCTGGTGCGGATTCGGCGCCGGCGTGGCAGCCTTCCTCGACGCCGACCCGGCCCTGCGCGAGCAACACCTGACCCTGCTGCGACGCATGTACAAGCAGTGGCCCTTCTTCCGCACCCTGCTGTCAAACCTGGACATGGTGCTGGCCAAGACCGACCTGGGCCTGGCCCAACGCTATGTGGATCTGGTCGAGGACAAGAAGCTGGGCAAGCGCATCTTCGCGGCCATCGAGGCGGAGTTCCGCCGCACCCAGCAGGCCGTGGCCCTGATCAGCGGCGAGAAGCACAACCTGGCCAGCAACCCGGCCCTGGCGCGCTCCATCGCCCATCGCTTCCCCTACATCGATCCGCTGCACCACCTGCAGGTCGAGCTGATGCGCCGCTACCGCGCCATCCCCGTGGAGAAGCGGTCCGAGGACCCCAGCATGGAGCGCGTGCAGCGCGGCATCCACCTGTCCATCAACGGCATCGCGGCCGGGCTGCGCAACACGGGCTGAGCACCGGGCCGGCGTCGGGAGGGGCAAGGCTCAGCGCCCGGCGCCGGCCGTGCTGCCCGCCAGCGCCTCACGCACGGCGGCCACCTGGCGCCGCGAGACGGACAACCACTCGTCCACCGGCGCCACGCGCACCGCCCATCCCTCGCCCGACTCGGCATCCGGATCGCCCTGGGCCTGGGCCAGGTGCCGGCCCAGTTCGCGCAGGGCCTTGCGCGCCACCAGGGCATTGCGGTGGATACGCAGGAAGCGTTCGCCCAGGCGCTGCTCAAGCTCGGTCAGCGAGCCTTCCATGATGTAGCTCTGCGTCGCGGTGCGCACGGTCAGGTACTTGAGCTCGGCCTTGAGAAAGAGCACCTCGACCAGGGGCACGCGGATCAGGCGACCGCGCTCGACGATGGTCAGGAATTCCCCCTCGGCCAGGGTCTCGGTCTCGGCCTGCGTGCTCTGCCAGGTCGCGGCCGCCAGGCGTTCATGGAGCCGGGCACGGGCCCGCTCCACGGCCGCGGCCAGGCGCTCGCGCCGCACCGGCTTGGTCAGGTAGTCCAGGGCCTCGATCTCGAAGGCGCGAAGCGCATGGCCGGCATGGGCCGTCACGAAGATCACGATGGGCCGGTGGGGCAATGCCTCAAGGGACTGCGCCAGCTGCAGCCCGTCCGGCCCGGGCATCTGGATGTCCAGGAAAACGAGGTCGCAGGCATGCTCCTTCAGCCAGGCCAGCGCCTGGGCCGAGGACCCCGCCTCGCCCAGCACCCGCACGGGCAGGCCAGGCAAGCCCTCCAGCAGGCCACGCAGGCGCAGGCGGGCCAAGGGCTCGTCATCGACGATCAGCGTGCGCAGCGGGGTCTCACCGACCAGGGTCATCGCGGGCGTCCTCAGGATTGAAGGGGCAGCAAGATCTTCACCACATAGCGCCCGGGCGCTGCATGGAGCTCGAACTGGGCGGCCACATCATGCATCAGCAGCAGGCGCTCGCGGACGTTGTCCAGGGCCAGACCATGGCCGGGTCGCGAGGGGCCCGGACCCACCGTGTTGCTGACGCGGACCTCCACCTGCCCGCCGCGGCGACGGGTCAGCACCTCGATCTCGCCGCCCTCGTCGTTGGGCTCGACGCCATGGCGCACGGCGTTCTCGACCAAGGGCTGAAGCATCAGCGGCGGCACCTGCGCCGCACCGGCCGTGGGGTCCAGCCGCCACTGCACGCGCAGGCGATCACCGAAGCGGATCTGCTCGATCTCCAGGTAGCGGCGCGCCAGCTCGATCTCCTCGTCCAGGCTGACGGCCGCGCCGTTCTCGCTGAGCGCCACGCGAAAGAGCTCGCTGAGGTCTTCCAGCACCTTCTCGGCCCTCTGCGGGTCCAGCTGCACCAGCACGATGGCGGAGTTCAGCGTATTGAAGAGAAAGTGCGGCCGGATGCGCGACTGCAGCTCCACCAGCTGCGCCATCGCAGCTGCCGGCCGCTGCCAGCGCTGCCGGCTGCGCAGCCACAGCCACAGCGAGGACGCCACCGCCGCGCCGCTGAGCGCCACGGCCACGGAGCGGAACTGGGTGCCAGCCTCCCCCGCGGCCGCATTGAGCAGGCGCCATGCCAAGCTGGCGCACAGGGCGCCCAGGCCGGCCAGGACCAGCCACTGCCCGGCGCTGCCAAGGCGCGCCAGCAGATGCTTGCCCGCGCAAACCAGGACCAGCCAGGCCAGCACCGCGGTCATGGAAACGAAGCTCGCGCTGGCCAGCTGCCACAGCCATTGCTCCAGATCCGCCGACTGCAGGGCAATGCCCAGGGACAGCAGGATCTGCACGCCCAGCACCGCGCGCAGCGCCAGCCCCATGTGGCAGACGTCGAAGAGCTGGGCTCGCAGCGCCGCGTCGCCAGCCTGCACCGCGCCGGCCGCCGCAGAGATCACGGGCGGCAGCAGGGTGGTGCTGGCATCAGGCAGAGACGAAGGCGGTGACGAAGGCGGCTGCTTCATGAGCTTCGAAGGCTGGACGGCGACCGGTCAGGCCCAGGCCAGGTGGCAGTCTTTAGAATCGGTGGCCATTCTCCCCCAGCCCAGGGCACGCGCCATCCGGTGCCGGCCCGTCGCCTTGCAACAAACCATGTCCGACAACCAACTCGCCAACAAGTCCCAAGCCTGGTCCGCGCTGTTTTCCGAACCGATGAGCGAGCTGGTCAAGCGCTACACCGCCAGCGTCTTCTTCGACAAGCGGCTCTGGAAGGCGGACATCGAAGGCAGCCTGGCCCATGCCGAAATGCTGGCCGCGCAGGGCATCCTGGGCGCCGAGGACCACGCCGCCATCCAGCGCGGCATGACCAAGATCCGCGAGGAGATCGAAGCCGGCCGTTTCGAGTGGAAGCTGGACCTGGAAGACGTGCACCTCAATATCGAGGCCCGCCTCACCGAGCTCGTGGGCCTGGCCGGCAAGCGCCTGCATACCGGCCGCAGCCGCAATGACCAGGTTGCCACCGATGTGCGCCTGTGGCTGCGCGGCGAGATCGACGAGATCGCCCTGCTGCTGAATGCCCTGCAGCGGGCCCTGGTCGATGTGGCCGAGAAGAACGCCGAAACCATCCTGCCCGGCTTCACCCATCTGCAGGTGGCCCAGCCCGTGGCCTTCGGTCACCATTTGCTGGCCTATGTAGAGATGTTCGCCCGCGACGCCGAACGCATGGCCGACGTGCGCCGTCGCGTGAACCGCCTGCCCCTGGGCGCCGCCGCCCTGGCCGGCACCAGCTACCCGCTGGACCGCGAGCGCGTGGCCCGTACGTTGGGCATGGAGGCCGTGTGCCAGAACAGCCTGGACGCCGTCTCCGACCGTGACTTCGCCATCGAGTTCAGTGCCGCAGCCAGCCTGGTGATGGTGCATATCTCGCGCCTGTCGGAGGAGCTGATCCTGTGGATGAGCCAGAGCTTTGGTTTCATCGACCTGGCCGACCGCTTCTGCACCGGCTCGTCCATCATGCCGCAGAAGAAGAACCCCGACGTGCCCGAGCTGGCCCGCGGCAAGAGTGGCCGCGTGGTGGGCCACCTGATGGGCCTGATCACCCTGATGAAGGGCCAGCCCCTGGCCTACAACAAGGACAACCAGGAAGACAAAGAGCCTCTGTTCGACACCGTCGATACGCTCAAGGACACCCTGCGCATATTCGCCGAGATGGCCGCCGGCATCACCGTCAAGCCCGAGGCCATGGAACGCGCCGCCATGCGCGGCTACGCCACCGCCACGGACCTCGCCGACTACCTGGTCAAGAAGGGCCTGCCCTTTCGCGATGCCCACGAGGTGGTAGCCCATGCCGTCAAGACAGCCATTGCCCAGGCCCGCGACCTCTCGGACTTGAGCCTGGATGAGCTGAAGGCCTTCGATGCACGCATCGAGGCCGATGTCTTCGAGGTGCTCTCGCTGCGCGGCTCGCTCAATGCACGCAACGTCCTGGGAGGAACGGCGCCGGACCAGGTGCGTGCCCAGGTGGTGCGCCACCGGGCACGCCTGGCCTGAAGAAGGCCCTCAGCGGCTGCCGCCGCGGCGGCGCAGCGGCAGCAGGCCCAGCGCCAGACCCGCCAGCGCCAGGCTGCCGGGCTCGGGCACCTTGCCCACTGTGGGCGCGAAGGTGCTGAAGAGGCTGGAAATGTGGGTGTGGTTCATGTCGGCCACGTCCATCAGGCCCGAGAAGTCGTAGGCCGTGGCGTCGGTGTCCAGGAACATGAAGTAGGACGACAGGCCCGCGCCCAGGCCGTTCATGGCACCGGCGGTGTCCAGGCGCTGGAAGTTGAAGTTGATGTCGCCGCTCATGGTGCCTGAGAAGCGATGGGCGTTGACGGGCGACACGTCACCAATGCCGTCGTTGCGCCAGTTCACGCGGTACTCGCTGGTGAAGAGCTGGCCCAGGCGGAAGCTGCCGAGGTCATCCGCGGAGCCAGCGTCGCTGACGACACGCCAGTAGAAGTCCACCGTGCCGTCGATGGACCGCACCACCCGCGACTGGATGCTGCCGGACACCGTGCCACTGGCGCTGCTGAAGCTGAAGGCATCGCTGCGGTCCTCGATGATGACGCCTGCCAGCTGCGGCTCTGCGGCGGCGCTGGTGCCCGTCAGCAGGGCGATGGTGGCGCCTTCCAGCAGCACGTCGGCCTGCGCCAGGGACGGCGCCGTCAGGGCCGCCGCCAGCGCCAGAGCGCTGCCAAGATGCTTGACCAGGGGCTTGTGAGCTTTCAGCGCTTGATCGGTCATGGAAACCTCCGGAGGTGGTGAACTTGGGTGGGCCGAACCTTAGGACCGTTTCGGCGGCAAGCGTCCCCCTAGCTTCACACCCTGCCCCGCATTCGAGGGGCAGGGCACGCGGCAATCCGGCAACGCCCCCGGGACCTTCGGCGCGCAAGGCAGACCTTGACCAAGCGCAAGATTCCCGCGGGCGGCAGGGCTGCCGCCGGGCTTTGTCAGGCAGCTCAGGTATCGTTCGGTCCATGAGCCTGATCACCTGGACCCCCGAGCTCGCGCTGCAGCACACCGAGCTGGACGACACCCACGAGGAATTCGTGGGTCTGCTGAACGACTTCGCCGCAGCGCTGGCCGGCGGGGGCGACCCCATGCCCGCCTTCGAGACCCTGCTGGCCCACACCGAGGCGCATTTCGCGATGGAAGAGCGCTGGATGGCCGCCACCGGCTTCGCACCCGAGAACTGCCACAGCAAGCAGCACCAGATGGTGCTGGACACCCTGCGCGAGGTGCGCCGCTACGCCCTGGAGCTCAAGGACCTGGAGCCCATGCGCATCATCGGCCCCGAGCTGGCCCAATGGTTCCCGGCGCACGCCGAGATGATGGACGCCGCCCTGGTCTTTCACATGCAGCAGGTCGGCTATGACAGCACGACCGGCGTCCTGCTCAAGCCCGAGGCCAGCGAGGCCACCGCCCTGGCCGGCCAGGGCGAGAAGGCCATCACCTCCTGCGGCAGCAGCAGCTGCGGGCACTGAGCGCGGCCCTTGAAACGAGGCTGCTGACAGCGTCTGTCAGGGCAGCAGCGCGACAATGCTGCCCATGACTGAGCACGAGCGGCCCCCAGGCGCGGCAGCGCCTCCCCGGCGCTGGATCGCCCATCTGGACATGGACGCCTTCTACGCCTCCGTGGAGCTGCTGCGCTACCCGGAGCTCAAGGGCCAGCCGGTGGTGATCGGCGGCCGGCGCATGCATGCGCCCCGTACCCTGGAGGACGGCAGCCGGCAGTACGCACGGCTTCGGGATTACACCGGCCGCGGCGTCGTCACCACCTCCACTTATGCCGCCCGTGCACTGGGTGTGCATTCGGCCATGGGCCTGATGAAGGCCGGCCTGCTGGCGCCTGACGCCATCCTCCTTCCCACCGACTTCGACTCCTACCGCCACTACTCCCGCCTCTTCAAGGCCGCGGTCGCCGAGATCGCGCCGGTGATCGAGGACCGTGGCATCGACGAGATCTACATCGACCTCAGCGCCGTGCCCGGCGTGCAGGAGGCCGTGGGCCACGACCCCCTGGGCGGCGTGCGCGCCGTGGCCCGAGAGCTCAAAAACAGCGTCAGCCGGGCGACGGGGCTGAGCTGCTCCATCGGCATCACGCCCAACAAGCTGCTGTCCAAGATCGCCTCCGACCTGGACAAGCCCGACGGCCTGACCGTGCTGACCGAGGAGGACATCCCCACCCGCATCTGGCCCCTGCCGGTCCGGCGCATCAACGGCATCGGGCCCAAGGCTGCGGCCAAGCTGGAGACCCTGGGCATCCAGACCATCGCCGAGCTTGCGGCGGCCTCACCCGCGTTGCTCGTCGAGCGCTTCGGGCGCAGCTACGGCGCCTGGCTGCATGAGGCTGCACATGGGCGGGACGAGCGCCCGGTGGTGACGCACAGCGAGCCGGTGTCCATCAGCCGCGAGACCACCTTCGAGCGCGATCTGCACGCCAGGCACGACCGCGAGCTGCTGGGCCGCATCTTCACCGAGCTCTGCGAACAGCTCGCCGCCGACCTGCAGCGCAAGGGCTACCTGGGCCGTACCGTGGGCATCAAGCTGCGCTTCGAGGGCTTCCGTACCGTCACGCGGGACCAGACGCTGGCCCTGCCCATCCAGGACGCCGCCGCCATCCGCCAGGCCGCCGGCCAGTGCCTCAAGCGGGTGGACCTGAGCCAGCGTCTTCGCCTGCTAGGCGTGCGCATGGCCTCGCTGAGCCGCCCCGGCGATGCGCCGCCCCCGCCGGCCAGGGCCACGCGGCCCGCGCAGGCGAGGATCGAGAACCTGTCGCTGTTCTGAGCGCCCCCGGACTTGCGTGCTGGTCGGCGGTGCCGAGCCTGGGTATCCTGAGGTCCGAATGTGCCTGAGCTAGGCCTGCCAGGCGCTTGAGACCAAGGAGCGGCATGCAGCAGTACCAGCCCTCACCATCGACCGGGCCGCAAACCGGAACCACCGCCTGCGACGACGCGCAAGCGGTGCGCCTCATCCATGCCCTGGCCTACGCCGGCATGCGCCATCCCCGCAGCGCGCTGCCCCTCTATGAGCATGCGCTTCAGCGTGCGCAAGACCTGACCCTGGTGCGGCGCCTGCAGCTGCTGCTGGGCCTGTTCTTCTCCAGCGAGCGCCTGGGCCGCGCCGCCCCCTTGCGGCCGGCCCTGAAGAAGGCCCTGGCCGAGGCACAGGCCGCCGGCCTCATCCGTCAGGCCACGCGCCTGCACGAGGCCCTGGGGCGGCTGTGCTACCAGGCGGCCGAGTATCCGGCGGCCAGCGCGCACTGGTCCGAGGCCCTGGACC
This sequence comes from Mitsuaria sp. WAJ17, assembly GCF_014174515.1. Lineage (GTDB taxonomy): Bacteria > Pseudomonadota > Gammaproteobacteria > Burkholderiales > Burkholderiaceae_C > Roseateles_B. The sequence continues at coordinate 103,360 of NZ_JACJUG010000002.1, read as the reverse complement.
TGGCCGCGCTGCAGCCCGGCAGCCTCGAAGGCGTGGCCCCGTGCATCGGCCTGGCCCAGCTTCACTTCGCCCTGGGAGACTGGCAGACCGGCCAGCACCTGCTGCTGGACGCGCAGGGCCAGCTGCGCAGCGGCGCTCCGCAGCTGGCCGCGCGCTATCTGCAGGCCAAGCTGCTGCTCAACCTCGGGGTGGCCCAGTTCAACCGCGGCGAATACGCCCAGGCCCGTGCGAGCTTCCAGCAGGGGCAGCAATGGGCCCTCAGCATCGGGCATCGGGACTACGTGGCCGAGAGCCAGTGGCATCTGGCCCGTGTCGCGCAGGCCTGCGGCGAGGAGTCGATGGCGCGCCGGCTCTGCGAGCAGGCCCTGCGGTCGGCGCAGCGCTGCGGCTATATGTGGCTGGAGGTGATGGCCAGCGCCACGCTCACCGAGCTGGCCATGGAGGAGCAGGACTGGGCCCATGCCATCCAGAGCGGTGAGCAGGCCCTTGCCCTGGCGCGCAGCCTTGGCGCGCGTCGCCAGCAGAGCAGTGCCCACAAGGCCCTGGCCCAGCTCTACCAGCACGCGGGGCGGCTGAGCGAGGCCCTGGATCAGCTCTGGCAGCACCAGGCCCTGGAGGCCGAGCTCCACCGCCTCAGCCTGCCTGAGCGCCTCAGCGCCCTGGTGCGCTTCGACCACCTGCGCCAAGGGCCGGAGGAGCGCATGCTGGCGCTGTCCAACCAGCACTTTCACATCGAAACGCCGGAGGACCTGCGCCTGGCCCTGCTGCAGATGCGCGAGCAGGTGCTGGCCATCATGGGCCTGGACGACTGGACGGTCTGGTGGGATGAGGGCAGCCAGCAGCAGTTTCTCAGCATCGCGCAGGCCGGCAAGCCCGATGGCGAGGGCCTGGACGCCACGCACTGCGGCGCCTATCTGCAGATGCTGTCCGACACGCATGAACCGCTGGTGATTCGCGACATGCGCCTGCATCCGCACGGCGCCATGCTGCTGCAGCGGCCGAGCGCGCAGGCGCAGGGCGGCCGCATCGAGGTGCCGCTGCGCCTTCAGCAGCAGCTGCGGGGCATCCTGTGGCTGCAGCGCGAGGACGTGGACCGCTCGTGGACGCGCGAGGACCTGCTCAGCGCCAGCCACCTGGCCAAGATCTGCGAGCGCCTGCTGCTGTCGCTGGACCTCACCCGGGCCAAGGCGGCGCGACAGGAGCTGGAGCAGGAGAAGTTCGCCTCGCTCGGCCGCATGGTGGCCAGCATCGCGCACGACGTGAACACGCCCATCGGCGTGGCGATCACCGCTGCATCGGGCGTCGCCGACCATGCGCGGCGCCTAGGCCGGGTCGCCAACGGCAGCGAGAAGCTGACCCGCAGCGAGCTGCAGGCCCTGGCCGCCCAGCTCGTCAATGCGGCGGACCTGGTCGATCGCAACCTGCAGCGCGCCGCCACGCTGATGGGCGACTTCAAGCGCATCGCCGTGGACCAGAACGCCGAGGCCCCCCAGCGCCTCGCGCTGAAAGACTACCTGCAGAGCGTGCTCTCGGTGCACAGCCCGGCCCTGCGCCGCGCCAAGGTCGACTGCCGGCTGGACGTGGACGACAAGCTGCAGGTCGAGACCGTGCCGGGCCTGCTGAGCCAGATCCTCTCCAACCTCATCATGAACAGCCTGACCCATGCCTTCCCCGAGGGGCAGGGCGGTGTCTTGAGCCTGCGCGCGCAGACCTGCGGCGCGCAGCTGCGCATCGACTATGCCGACGATGGCGTCGGGCTCAGCGAGGCGGCCCAAGCCCATGTGTTCGAGCCCTTCTTCACCACGCGCCGGGGCCAGGGCGGTTCGGGCCTGGGCATGTACATCGTGGCCAACCTGGCCAAGCGACTGGGCGGCCAGGCCCGGCTGCTGCGGCCCGAGCGGGGCTTCGCGCTTCGGCTGGAGCTGCCGCTGCAGGGGCCGACCACGGCGGGCGAGGCCCGCGCCTGCGCCTAGCCGGCGTTCAGGCGCTCGCGCGTGGGCAGGGTCCACATCCACAGCCCCACGGCCAGGCAGCAGGCGGCCGGGACCCAGCACCAAGCCAGGGGCAGGCGCCAGGCCCCGATGGCAGAACCGATGCTCATCATCACCCAGGCCAGTTGCTTGGCCCGCCAGGGGATGGCGCGGTGGACGCGCCAGTCGTGGATCATGGGGCCGAAGCGTGGATGGCCCAGCAGCCAGGCCTCGCAGCGGCGGCTGCTGCGCGAAAAGCAGAAAGCTGCCAGCAGCACGAAGGGCGTGGTGGGCAGCAGGGGCAGGAAAACGCCGAGAATGCCCAGGCCCAGGCTCAAAAGCCCGGCCATGCCCCACAGCAGGCGGCGCCACAGCGGCCGCGGTGCCATTGCCTGATCGTCGAAAGCCTTGTCCATGAATCCATCTTCGCATGCTCCGTCGCTGGCCCCGGACCTGCGCCTACCCTCCATCGAGGGCCTGCGCGCCTTCCAGGCCGTGGCGGCGCTGGGCATGCTGGACCCGGCCGCCGAGGCCCTGCACATCAGCGCCAGCGCCGTTGGCAAGCGCATCGGCGCACTGGAGGACCTGCTGGGCCTGGCCCTGTTCCAGCGCCAGGGCGGGCAATGGAGCCTCACCGCCGCCGGGCGCGAATACCTGGAGCAGGTGCGCGCCGCCCTGGACCTGCTCGCCGCAGCGCCCCAACATCGTCGCCCGCACCAGCGTCGCGAGCGCCTGCGCCTGTGCGCCCCGCCCACCTTCGCACGCCAGATCCTGGTCCCCGCCCTGCCCGCTTTCAGCCAGGCTTTCCCGCACCTGGAGCTGGAGCTTGTGCTGAGCGTGCCCTACCTGGGCGACGGCGCGCCTGAGGCCGAGCTGCAGATCTACCACGCGCCCCAGCCGCCCGCCGCCGAGCTGCTGCTGCGGGACACCGTGACCCCCCTGCTCGCACCGGCGCTGGCCGCGCGCCTGTCGCCCAGGCCGCAGCCGGCCGAGCTGCTGGCCCTGCCCTTGCTGCGCACCCCCCTGCAGTCCTGGCTGCCCTGGCTGCAGGCGGCCGAGCTGCCGGCCGAGGAGCCCGACGAGGGCCCGCGCTTCATCGACCTTGGCCTGGTGCTGCAGGCGGCTGAATGCGGCCAGGGCGCGGCCTTGGTGGGCCTCTCCCTGGCCCGGCGCCTGCTGGCCCAGGGCCTGCTTCAGCGCCCCTGGGCTCTGGAGGTCCCGGCCGCCCAGGCCTATGCCCTGCGTCCGCTCCCGGCGCAGGCCTCGCCGGGCCTGCGGGCGCTGGCGGACTGGCTGCGCCAGCACTGCCGCTCTCTGAACCGGCATTGACGGCGGTCTGCTCGCCGGCGGAATCTGCTTCCGCGGCGCTCGGCAGCGGATTCCGACGCCAGCCCGCCCGCTGCCACTACGATCGTGCCTGGACCTGAATTTCCCAGGCAAGCAAGCGGAGACCCCATGCCCGTCATCACCTGCATCGAAGATCTGCGTCAGCTGGCCCAGCGCCGCGTGCCCCGCATGTTCTACGACTACGCCGATTCCGGCAGCTGGACCGAGAGCACCTACCGCGCCAACGAGAGCGACTTCCAGTCCCTCAAGCTGCGCCAGCGCGTGGCAGTGAACATGGAGAACCGCAGCACCGCCACCACCATGGTGGGCCAGGCCGTGTCCATGCCCGTGGCCCTGGCCCCCACCGGCCTGACCGGCATGCAGCACGCCGACGGCGAGATTCTCGCCGCCCAAGCCGCCGAGGCCTTCGGCGTGCCCTTCACGCTCTCGACCATGAGCATCTGCTCCATCGAGGACGTGGCGGCGCACACCCGCCAGCCCTTCTGGTTCCAGCTCTACGTGATGAAGGACCGCGGCTTCATCGAAAGCCTGATCGATCGCGCCCGCGCCGCCCGCTGCAGCGCCCTGGTGCTCACCCTGGACCTGCAGATCCTGGGCCAGCGCCACAAGGACCTGAAGAACGGCCTCTCCGCGCCCCCGAAGCCCACGCTGGCCAACCTGATCAACCTGGCGACCAAGCCGCGCTGGTGCTTGGGCATGCTGGGCACACCGCGCCGCCAGTTCGGCAATATCGTCGGGCATGTGAAGGGCGTGGACGACATGGGCTCGCTGTCCGACTGGACCGCCAAGCAGTTCGACCCCGCGCTCTCCTGGGATGACGTGGCCTGGATCAAGCAGCGCTGGGGCGGCAAGCTCATCCTCAAGGGCATCCAAGACGTGGAGGATGCGCGCCTGGCCGTGCAGAGCGGGGCCGATGCGCTGATCGTCAGCAACCACGGCGGCCGCCAGCTGGACGGCGCCGAGTCCAGCATCCGCGCCCTGCCCGCCATCGTCGAGGCCGTGGGCTCCCAGATCGAGGTCCATATGGACGGCGGCATTCGGAGCGGCCAGGACGTGCTCAAGGCCTGGGCCCTCGGCGCCCGCGGCTGCTACATCGGCCGCGCCTTCCTCTACGGCCTGGGCGCTCTGGGCCGCCCCGGCGTGGCCAAGGTGCTGGAGATCATCCACAAGGAACTCGACCTCAGCATGGCCTTCTGCGGCCGCACCCGCATCACCGACGTCGATCAGAGCATCCTGCTCAAGTAAACCAGGCCGGCAAGCCTGGCCCTGAAAAGAACACAGCCCTCCGAAGAGGGCTTTGTCGTCAGCCTGCACAGCCGGCCGGTCTTGATGCCCCGCGAAGCACGGGGCCCCCAGCGGAGCTTGGGGATCCGGCTCTGCCGGGCCCACAAGCAGCCCCCGCGCAGACCCCAAAAAGCAAAACGGGACCCACCGCAGGTCCCGTTGATGTTCCCCAGCGGAGCCTGGGGATCAGGCTCTGCCGGCCTCACAAGCAGCCCCCACGAAGGCCTCAAAAAACAAAACGGGACCCACCGCAGGTCCCGTTGATGCTCCCCAGCGGAGCCTGGGGATCCGGCTCTGCCGGCCTCAAAAGCAGCCCCCACGAAGGCCTCAAAAAACAAAACGGGACCCACCGCAGGTCCCGTTGATGCTCCCCAGCGGAGCCTGGGGATCCGGCTCTGCCGGCCCCACAAGCAGCCCCCCCGAAGCCCTCAAAAAACAAAACGGGACCCACCGCAGGTCCCGTTTTGTTCCCCAGCGGAGCTTGGGGATCCGGCTCCGCCGGGCCCTCAAGCTCGCCCCCCTGGGGGGGCCGGCGAAGCCGGTAGGGGGGGGTCGTTACATTGCGTTCATTTCCTTGAGGAGACGATCAGCGCGATCCACATACTTCATCTGCCACTGCATATAGCGGGCATCCAGGCAGATGCTGCGGGTGGTCTTCTCGTTGAAGTCCCAGTCCGAGATCACGGCGTCCAGGGTGCCGTCGAACAGCAGGCCGACCAGCTCGGCGTTCTTGTTCAGCACGGGCGAGCCGGAGTTGCCGCCGGTGGTGTCCAGCGTGGCCAGGAAGTTCACCGGCACCGAGTTCAGGGACTTCATGCCGTACTTGCCGAACTCGCCAGCCTTGATGGCCGCCAGCTGCTCGGCGGGCGCGTCGAAGTCACCCTTGCCCTGGTGCTTGGCCGGAATGCCGCGCAGGGTGGTGAAGGCGGTCCAGGTGGTGCCGTCCGCGCCATCACGACCGGCGACCTTGCCGAAGCTCACACGCAGCGTGCCGTTGGCGTCCGGATAGACGGCCTGGCCCTTGCTGCCCTTGAAGGCGATCAGGGCCTTCATCACATCGGCATAAGCCTGCTGGATGTGGCCGCCCAGCTCCTTGGCGCGGTTCTCGCGGGCTTCGGAGTCGGCGTGCAGGGCCACGGCGGCAGCGATGAAGCTGTCGCTGCTCTTCTCGAAGTCCTCGCTGCCGCGCTCGAACCAGGCCAGGCGCTCGGCCTTGTCGGCCAGCTTGCTGCCGGCATAGAGGGCATCCACGCGGGCCTTGAGGGCGTCGGCGGGCATATTGGGCGTCAGGCCCAGGCCCTTGAGCACGGCCTGGTTGAGCATGTCGGCCGGCTGGGCCAGGTACTGGGCCAGGAAGTGCACGGTCTTGGCCTTGTCGGTCTGCTCGTCGTAGCGGCGGTCCAGGGCTTCCAGGCCCTGGCGGCGGCGCAGGGCGTCACGCTCCTGGAAGCCCAGCTTGCGCTCGGCATCCGGCAGTTTGCGCTGCACGGCCCCTTCGTACAGGCCGGCAGCCGAGTTCAACAGCGTGGGCAGGCTCAGGCCCAGCAGCACTTCACGCTTGGCCAGCGCCTGGCGCTCGGCCAGCAGGCGATCGACGTTCTCCAGGCTGGCGCCGAACTGCTCGCGGCGCTTGGCGTCGGCATTCACCCAGGCCTTCAGCTCGGCATAGGCGGCCGACTTGCGAGCGAGGATGTCGCTGCCGTTATAGCTGGCCTGCTGCCCTTGCCAGTTCTTGTAGGCATTGCCCAGGCCCGCCACGGTGCCGGCCATCTTGATCTCGCCGTCGCGGCGGCCTTCGGTCTCACGCTTGATGAGGTCCAGGTACTCGCCAAAGGCCTTGATGCTGGTGGGGCGCTCCCAGCCGAAGGTGAAGTCCACCTCGGACGGCAGGCGATAGCGGTTGGTGCGGCCGGGGTAGCCGGTGACCATCACGAAATCACCTTCGTTCAGCGGGGTGCTGGCCAGCTTCAGGAAATGCTTGGGCTGGAAGGGTTTGTTGTCCTTGCTGTAGTCGGCGGGCTTGCCGTCCGGGCCCACGTAGGCGCGGTAGAAACTGTAGTCGCCGGTGTGGCGGGGCCAGATCCAGTTGTCGGTGTCGCCGCCGAAGCGGCCGACCATGTCCGCCGGGGCATGCACCAGGCGCACGTCGCGGATCTCCATCTGCTTGATCAGCTGGAACACCAGGCTGCCGTAGAAGGCGCTGACGGTGCAGCGGTGGCCCTTGTCCTGCTCGCAGGCAGCGATCAGAGACTTCTGCTTGGCCTCGATGGCATCCGTGCGGGCCTTGCCCTTGAGCGCCTGGACCTTGGCGTCCAGCACCTCGGCGCTGACGTCCTTCACATCGACGGTCACGAAGACGCGGCTGCCCGGGGCGGCCGGCAGCTCTTCCTCGAAGCTGTTGGCCAGGAAGCCCTTCTTGATCAAGTCACGCTGGGGTGTGGAGTTGTACTGGATGCTGCCATAGGCGCAGTGGTGGTTGGTGACCACCAGACCCTGGGGCGAGACGAAGGAGGCCGTGCAGCCGCCCAGGCTGATGACCGCGCCCATGGGGAACTCGGTCAGCTTGTTCAGCTTGGCCGGGTCCATGGCCAGCCCGGTGGCCTTGAGGTCCTTGGCGATCTGGGGCAGTTGCTGGGGCATCCACATGCCTTCGTTGGCATGGGCCAGGCCGGCGGCCAGCGCGAGGGGCGCCAGCGCAAAGCGGGTCAGGGAGACTGCGTTCATGGGTGGGGTCAAGAATTGAGAAGAAGCCGCGACCATACACGCATTCAAGGGTCGGGTGATGTGTCGTCCGGCATTGGGTCAATCCCCGAATGTCGGGCGGCTTCGACGGTAGCAAGACCTGTTCAGGGGACAGCGGCCGGGCCCGGCGCGCTGGCGGAATCCGGGTCCATGGCCGATAAATAAACTGACACGAAGCTGACGGAGGCGAACCATGACCCTGAGCCAGTTGGCCAGCATCAAGCGCTGGCTGCTCCTGCATTCGGCGGCACATGGCGTCGAGCTCTTCGCCTGGAACCTGGTGCTCACGGGCTGGCTGATGGGCTGGGTGGGTCTGCCCGGCACCTTGCTGTCCGGCGAATGGGCGGCCCTGCCCCTTTGCTTCGTGGCCTCCATCGGCCCGCGCTGCTATGTGCAGGCGCGGCGCCGGCTGCACCGCAGCGGACGGCTGCGCTGCGACTGGCTGACGGCGATCTGAAGGCCGCTACGGAAACGACAAGGCCCTCGCTGGGAGGGCCTGGGGGGAGGCGGCGCAACGCTCAGTGCATCAGCCCGATCCACTCCCCGCGCGCCTGGTAGGCGTCGAAGATGTGCAGAGCCATGCGCTGCAGGGCCTCGTTGCCGCTGCCGTGGGCCAGGGCCAGGCAGTCGAAGGCGTAGAGGCGGTCGTAGATCATGCGGGTGGGCTGCAGGGGCAGGCCCTGCGCTTCCATCAGGCGGCTGAAGGCCTGGAGCTCGGCCATGTCGATGCCGGTGCTGAGCGTCAGGCCCAGCCCGAGGTCCGGCAGGTCCGCCAGGGCGCCATGGACATGCAGCTCGGGCGCCGAGGGGGCGCTCGTCTTGGGAACCAGGTGCAGGGGGAAGCTCATGAGGGACCTCGCTGGGGTGTACTGCTTGGGCCCATGATGCCGGCGCCCCTGAAAACTTGAGCGCGAAAAAGCCGGGTCTTGCCCGGCTATTTCGATTCAAGTGCCGCCTCGTGCGGCCGAGGGCGGCTGCCGCTCAGGCCTTAGGCAGGGTCACGCCCACCTGGCCCTGGTATTTGCCGCCGCGGTCGCGGTAGGACGTCTCGCAGACCTCGTCGCTCTCGAAGAACAACACCTGCGCGCAGCCCTCGCCCGCATAAATCTTGGCCGGCAGCGGCGTGGTGTTGGAGAACTCCAGCGTCACATAGCCCTCCCATTCCGGCTCGAAGGGGGTGACGTTGACGATGATGCCGCAGCGCGCGTAGGTGCTCTTGCCCAGACAGATGGTCAGCACATTGCGCGGGATGCGGAAGTACTCGACGGTGCGGGCCAGCGCGAAGCTGTTGGGCGGGATGATGCAGACGTCGCCGTGGAAGTCCACAAAGCTCTTCTCGTCGAAGTTCTTGGGGTCAACAACGGTGCTGTGCACATTGGTGAAGATCTTGAACTCGGGCGCGCAGCGGATGTCGTAGCCGTAGCTGGACGTGCCGTAGCTGACGATCTTGCGGCCGTCGGCCTCGCGCACCTGGCCGGGCTCGAAAGGCTCGATCATGCCGTGCTGCTCGGCCATGCGGCGGATCCATTTGTCGCTCTTGATGCTCATTGCTCTTCCCCTGGGCCTTGGGCCCATGTCCCCATGTCTTGATCCAGCGCCCCGATCCAAGGTCAGGAGGGGCGTCCCACTGTTGCGCGGATTCTAGGCGCAGCCGCCGCCCGCTCCTTGCGGCAGCGCAGCCTCCCTAGAATCGCCGGCTGTCGCAGGACTTGGGGCGGGAGTGGGCATGAGTCTGGCAGAGATGGTGAGGAAGTCGGTCTGGAGCCGGGGCCTGAGCACGCAGGCGCTGGAGGCCGTGATCGCGCAATGCCACCAGACCGAGGTCGCCGCCGGCCAGGCCATCGTGCGCGCGGGCGAGCCCGCCCTGCACTGGCTGGGCCTGATCAGCGGCGTGGCCTGCATGAGCGTCAGCATGCCCGACGGGAAGGAGACCAGCCTGGCCAGCCTTGCAGCCGGCGGCTGGTTCGGCGAGGGCACCTTGATCAAGCGCGGCCACTGGCAGTACGACGGCCGGGCGCTGAGCGACTGCCACGTCGCCCTCATGCCCCTGGACTGCTTCGAGCAGTTGCGCCTGACCAGCCTGCCCTTCAACCACTACCTGCAGCAGCTGATGAGCGCGCGCATGGGCGGCTTCATCGCCAAGCTCTGCGTGGACCGCATGCTGGACTCCACCGCGCGCATCGCCCAGTCCCTGGCCGGGCTCTACCAGCCCGAGGTCTACCCGGACCCCGGGCCCCTGCTCCACCTGAGCCAGGCCGAGCTGGGCCAGTTGGCCGGCGTCTCGCGCCAGCGAGCCAATATCGCCCTGCAGACCCTGGAGCGCGCGGGCCTGGTCAGCGTCAGCCGGCGCGGCATCCGCGTGCTGGACCTGAGCGGCCTGCGCACCTATCGCAGCAGCGCGTCGGCGCTGCCGGCTCAGTAGTCCATCGCGGGCGTGGCAATCTCCCCCGGCACGCTGCGGCGCGCCAGCAGCACATACATCGTGGGGACCACGAAGATGGTCAGCAGCGTGCCCAGGCTCATGCCGCCCACGATGACCCAGCCGATCTGCTGGCGGCTCTCGGCCCCGGCGCCCGAAGCCAGGGCCAGGGGCAAGGCGCCCAGCACCATGGCGCCGGTGGTCATCAGGATGGGGCGCAGGCGCAGGGCGGAGGCCTCGACGACCGCGGCCACGGTGTCCCGCCCCTGCTGGCGCAGTTGGTTGCTGAATTCCACGATCAGGATGCCATGCTTGGTGATCAGCCCCACCAGGGTGATCAGGCCGATCTGCGAATAGACATTGAGGGTGCCGCCGCTCCACTGCAGCGCGGCCAGCGCCCCCACCATGGACAGCGGCACCGACAGCATGATGATGAAGGGATCAACAAAGCTCTCGAACTGTGCCGACAGCACCAGGAAGATGAAGAGCAGGGCCAGCACGAACACCAGGCCCAACGCGCCGCTGGAGGCCTTGTACTCGCGCGACACGCCGTTGAGCTCGGTCGCGTAGCCCAGGGGCAGCACGCGCTCGGCGATGCGGTCCATGTCCTTGAGGGCTTCGCCCAGGGCATAGCCCGGGGCCAGGCCGGCGGTGATGGTCACAGCGCGGCGCTGGTTGAAGTGGTTGAGCTCCTTGGGGCTCACCGCCTCGCGCACCTTGACCACCGCGGACAGCGGCACCAGCGCGTCTGTGCGGCTGCGCACATAGAGCCGCTCGATCTGCTGCGGCGTGCTGCGGGCCTGGGCTTCGGTCTGCACCAGCACGTCGTACTGCTCGGCATCGCGCTTGTAGCGGGTCACCACGCGGCTGCCCAGCATGGTCTCCACCGTGCGCGCCACCTGGTCCACCTGTACGCCGAGGTCGGCCGCGCGCTCGCGGTCCACTTCCATGAAGATCTCGGGCTTGTTGAGGCGCAGGTCGTTGTCCACCTGCACGAAGCCGGGGTTCTTGCCCATCTCGGCCTGGAACTGCTGCACGACCTTGTTGAGGTTCTCGTAGCTGTCACCGCTGACCACCACATAGCTGATGGGCCGCGAATTGAAGCCCTGGCCCAAGCTGGGCGGCGTGATGGGGAAGGCGTTGACGCCCGGCAGCTGGCTCACCTGCGGGATCAGGGCGCGTGCCAGGTCTTGCGTGCTGCGCTTGCGATCGTCCCAATCGACCGTGCGCAGGATGGACATGCCCTGGGACACCGTCGAGCCGCCTGCAAAGAAGAAGCGGCGCTCGAACTCCGGGTACTGCGAGGCGATGCGCTCGACGGCATCGAGGTAGCGGGCGGTGAACTCCAGTGTGGCGCCGTCGGGGGCGGTGATGGGCATGACCACCACGCCACGATCCTCCATGGGCGCGAGCTCGCTCTTCGCATGGGAGAACAACCACCAGCTGCCGCCGGCCGCACCGGCCATCACCAGCAGCACCAGCCAGCGCTGGCCCAGGGCGAAGCGCAGAGCCGCGGCGTAGCGCTCGCTGATCCAGACGAGGATGCGCTCCATGCCGGCGTCGAAGCGCGTGGGCTGCTCCACATGGCGCAGCAGCTTGGAGCACATCATGGGCGTGAGCGTCAGCGCGACGAAGCCCGAGACCAGCACGGCGCCCGCCAGGGTCAAGGCGAACTCGACGAAGAGCCGGCCCGTGCGGCCCGGCGTGAAGGCCAGGGGCGCGAAGACCGCGGCCAGCGTGAGCGTCATGGCCACCACGGCAAAGCCGATCTCGCGCGCGCCGCGCAGCGCGGCGTGAAAGGGGCTCAGCCCCTCTTCGATGTGGCGGAAGATGTTCTCCAGCACCACGATGGCGTCGTCCACCACCAGACCGATGGCCAGCACCAGGGCCAGCAAGGTCATGGTATTGACGGTGAAACCAGCCGCAGCCATCAGCGCGAAGGAACCGATCAGGCTCACCGGGATCGTCACCAGCGGAATGATGGAGGCCCGCACCGTGCGCAGGAACAGGAACACCACCAGCGCCACCAGCACCACGGCCTCGGCGATGGTGTGGTAGACGGACTTGATGGAACGGTCGATGAAGATGGCGTTGTCGCTGGCCGGTCGCACGGTGATGGCGGGGGGCAGGTCTTGCTGCAGGCGCGGCATCATGGCCGTCACCGCCTCCGAGACCTCCAGCGGATTGGCCGTGGCCTGCTTGATGACGCCCAGCGAGACCGAGGGGATGCCGTTGAGCCGCACCCGCGAGCGCTCGCTGGCCGCCGCTTCCTCGATGCGGGCCACGTCAGACAGTTTGACCGTGTAGCCATTGAACTGGCGCAGCGCGATGTCGCGGAACTGGGCAACGGTGTTGAGGTCGGTGCGTGCGGTGACGTTGAACTCGCGCTGCTGGCTCTCCACCCGGCCGGCCGGCACCTCGAGGTTCTGCTTGCGCAGCGCGTCCTCGATGTCCTGCACGCTCAGCCGGTAGGCGGCCAGGCGGTCGGCATCCAGCCAGACGCGCATGGCATAGCGGCGATCGCCGCCGATCTCGACGTCGGCCACGCCGGGGATGGTCTGCAGGCGCGGCTTGACCACGCGATTGACGAGGTCGGAGACCTCCAGCGGGTCCATGGTCTCGCTGGTGAAGGCCATGCGCAGCGTAGGCTGGGCGTCAGCCTCGACCTTGGCGATCACGGGCTCGTCCACGGCCGTGGGCAGGCGGCCGCGCACGCGGGCCACGCGGTCGCGAACGTCGGCGGCGGCGTTGTCGGGGTTCTTCTCGAGCTTGAATCGCACCGTGATCTGGCTCTGCTCGGAGCGCGAGATCGAGGTGACGGTGTCCACGCCCTCGATGCCGGCGATGGAATCCTCCAGCGGCTTGGTGACCTGGCTCTCGATCACCTCCGAGGAGGCACCAGTGAGCCGGGTATTGACGGTGACCACTGGTTCGTCGATGCGCGGATATTCGCGCAGCGAGAGCTTGGAGAAGGACACCATTCCCACCAGCAACAACATCAGGGACATGACGGTCGCGAAGACCGGGCGGCGGATGGAAATCTCGGACAGGCGCATGGGCGTTCCTCCAGTCCTCAGCCCTTGGCGGCGCTGGCCGAGACCGATGCCGCCGAGGGCGGCTTGACGCCCTGCTGGTCCACATCCACCCGCTTGACCGCCTGGCCGTCGCCGCGCATCAGCTTGGCCTGCCCGGCGGTGACCACCCAGTCGCCCGGCTTCAGCCCTTCGGTGATCTCGACAAGACCTGGCACCCGCAGGCCCAGCCGGGCCTCCAGGCGCTGGGCGACCTGGCCCTGGCCTTCGGGGGCCGGCACCAGCTTGATGAGGTACTGCTTGCCCCCCATCGGCACAAGGGCCTCCTCGGGCACGACCACCGCCTGCTGGCGCTCACCCAGGCTCAGACGCACGCGGGCGAAGAGCCCGGAGCGCAGCTCAGGCCCGGGCTTGAGCACCTGGGCCCGCACCAGCAGGGAGCGGCCGTTGGCGTCCAGCAGGGCGTCCAGGGCTTGCACGCGGGCCTCGAACTGCCGGCCGGGCAAGGCGTCCAGGCTCAGCTGGAGGGCCTGGCCAGGGCGCACGCGCGGCGCCTCGCGCTCGGGCAGGCGGAAATCGACCCAGACGGTGGAGCTGTCCTCCAGCGAAACCAGCTCAGCGCCGTCCTTCACATAGTCGCCCAGGCTCACGGTGCGGATCCCCGCCACGCCGTCAAAGGGTGCCAGCACGCGCATGCGGGCCAGTTGGGCACGTGCCAGGGCCACCTGGGCCTCGGCCACGTCCAGCGTGGCCTGGGCCTGGTCCAGGGCGCTGGGAGTCACGAAGCCTTGGGCCAGCAACTCCTTGTTGCGCTGCAGCTGGGTGCGGGCGATGTGGGCTTGGGCCTCAGCCTGCTGAAGCTGGGCGGCCTGCAGGCTGTCATCCAGCTGGATCAAGACCTGACCCTTGCGCACCCGCTGGCCGTCCTGGAAACCCAGCTTGACGATGCGCCCGGCCGACTCGGGCTTGAGCACCACGGACTGGTGCGCGCGCAGGCTGCCCACGGCCTGGGTGTCGTCGCTGAGGGTGCGCAGCTGCACCTGACGGGCCTCGACGGGCACCGGGCCGGCAGGCTTGGCGTCCTTGCCGTCCTTGGCGCCAGGGGCGGCCTTGTCAGTGGACTTGCCGACGGCCGGCGCCGGCAGCCCGCCCGGCTTCTGCCAGACATAGGCCACGCCAACGGCGGCCACCAGACCGACGATCACCAAACCCTTGTGCAAGCTCTTCTTCATTCGCGACATCCTGGAGAGATCGCGCAATGTAGCGGCGCAGGGCTCACGCGGCGCTGACATGTCCCTTGAAATGCGCCAGGGCACGCAAAGGGCGGCATGAATGGCGGTCGGCCTTGCCGCTCGCCAGCGCCCCCCGTCAGCGGCGGCCAGCCTCCGCGACGCCCCTGTTGGCCAGCGCGTCAGCGCGCTCATTGCCAGGGTCACCCGCATGGCCCTTGACCCAGCGCCAGTCCACCTCATGCAGCTTGCGCAGCGCGTCCAGGCGCTGCCAGAGTTCGACGTTCTTGACCGGCTTGCCGTCGGCCGTTTTCCAGCCGCGGCGCTGCCAGCCCTGGATCCACTCGGTCATGCCTTTGCGGACGTATTCGCTGTCGGTGTAGAGCACGATCTTGCAGCTGCGCTTGAGCGAGGCCAGCGCCTCAATCACGGCCGTGAGCTCCATGCGATTGTTCGTGGTGCCCAGCTCGCCGCCGAAGAGCTCCTTCTCATGGCCGCCCGAGCGCAGCCAGGCTCCCCAGCCGCCGGGGCCGGGGTTGCCCTTGCACGCGCCGTCGGTGTAGATCAGCACCTCGGGCTTGGCGATGGTGGGGGCGGGCTTTTTGTCGGTGTCGCTCATGAATCGGGAGAGTGGAGATCGCGGGGATGGGGATGCATGGCCACGGCCGGCGCGGCCTTGGCGGCGAGTTTCTTGTTGCGGGCCAGGCCCACCAGGCGCATGCCATGCACGCGCTTGACGGCCACCATGAAGTAGACGGCGCCCAGCACCGTCCACCAGCGCATGCCGGCGCCCTCCATCCACTGCCAGCGCTTGAGCCAGGGCTCGGTGCGCAGGGGCGGACGGTAGCAGCCGAACTGGGCGCGCTCCACCTCGAAGTTGAGCAGGCGCAGCCAGTCGCGCAGGCGCCAGTAGCCGATGAACTCACCGGCCCGCGGCAGAAAGAGGCCCTCGGGACTGCCGGGCCACACATGGCGGCGCAGGCGGCCCAGATTCTGCCTCAGACCCCAGAGGCTGGCCGGGTTCAGGCCCAGGACCACCAGCCGCCCCTCCGGCCGCAGCACGCGCTCGACCTCGCGCAGGGTCTGGTGCGGGTCATCGGCCAGTTCCAGGGCATGGGGCAGCACGACGAGGTCCAGGCTGTTGGCCTCGAAAGGCAGGGCATCGAAGGCGCAGCGCAGGGTGGGCGCGGCTTCCATCAGCAGGCTGCTGCTGTCGAACTGGCTGAAGCGGGCCTGCTCGGCTGGCTCGGCGCCTTCCTGCGGTGGCGGGGCCGGCAGCGTGAACTGCTCGACGCTGTCCAGGGCCAGCCAGCGGTGGCGCATGCGATTGGCGCGCAGGCCCTGCAGCTCGGGCAGGCCCAGTTGCAGGGCATTGAAGCCGAAGAGGTCCACCACGGCTTCATCGACCTGGCGCTGCTCCCAGTCCAGCAGGTAGCGCCCGGGCGGCGTCTGCAGCCAGCGGGCCAACTCTACAATCTGCGCTTCCCGACTGCTCACCCCCGCCCCTCCCCATGCCCGCAGCCCTTGAGCTGATCGCCCTCCCGGCCTTCACGGACAACTACATCTGGATGCTGCACGATGGTGTTCAAGCCCTGGTGGTCGATCCGGGCGATGCCGCGCCGGTACTGGATGCGCTGCAGGCTCGGGGCCTGCGGCTCGCCGCCATTCTAGTGACGCACCACCATGGCGATCACATCGGCGGTGTGGCCGCCCTGCGCGGGGCGCTGGAGGGTCAGGTCTTTGCCCCGCGCCATGCGCTCAACCCGCAGCCCTGCGAAACCGTGCAGGACGGCCAGGTGCTGACCTTGCTGGGCCAGCGCTTCGAGGTGCTGGGCACGCCCGGCCATACGGCAGACCATGTGAGTTACCTGCTGAAACAAGCTGGCGAGGCGCCGCTGCTGTTCTGCGGAGACACGCTGTTCTCCGCCGGCTGCGGCCGCGTCTTCGATGGCAGCCTGGCCCAGCTGCACGCCTCATTGCAGCGCCTGGCCGCCTTGCCAGATCAGACCCGGATCTGCTGCGCCCATGAATACACCTTGTCGAATCTTCGATTTGCGAGGACCATTGAGCCCGCCAACAAAGCCCTGGCCCGCCATGAGGCCTGGTGCGAGGCCCGCCGGGCGGCGCAAGACCCGACCCTCCCGGCCCTGCTGGCGACCGAGTTGTTGATCAATCCATTCCTGCGTTGCCGGGAACCTGCCGTGAAGTCTGCGGTCAGTGCCCGGCTCGCCTCCGAGCCTTGCGCCGTCAACGGCGATGCGGACGAGCCCCTGGCCGTCTTCAGCGCCCTGCGCCTGTGGAAGAACGAATTCAGATGAAGAAGCTGCACGCCCTGCCCCTGCTGTCTCAGTCGCGAAGCGTCCTCGGCCTCTGCGCCCTGCTCCTGCTCGGGGCCTGCGCCCACGCCCCGCGCGCCGCGGACGGCCAGGCGGCCGGTGCCCTGGCGCCCACGGCCGCCGGGCCGGCTGGCACCGCCGCCGAGCTGCCGCCCATCGTCCAGCATGCCCCGGCGGCCCTGGACTACGGCCTTCTCGAGGACACCCTCAACCCCGGCGAGAAGATCGATCTGGCTGACGCCAACGCCCGCGCCGACCTCTGGGCCCGCGTGCGCAAGGGCTTCGCCATGCCCGAGCTGAGCAACGAGGGCGTGCGCAAGGCCGAGGCCTGGTACGCCGCCCGCCCCGACTACGTGCAGCGCATGACCGAGCGCGGCAGCCGCTACCTCTACCACGTGGTGGAAGAGGTCGAGAAGCGCGGCATGCCCACCGAGTTGGCGCTGCTGCCCTTCGTGGAAAGCGCCTTCCGCACCGACGCCCAGTCCACCGCCAAAGCCGTGGGCATGTGGCAGTTCATGCCCGCCACGGGCCGTGATTTCGCGCTCAAGCAGAACATCTTCCGCGATGACCGCCGCGACGTACTGGCCTCCACCCGCGCCGCGCTGGACTACCTGGGCCGCCTGAACAAGATGTTCGATGGCGACTGGCAACTGGCCCTGGCCGCCTACAACTGGGGCCCGGGCAATGTGCAGAAGGCCGTCAAGCGCAACCAGGCCGCCGGCCTGCCCATCGACTACGACAGCCTGCGCATCCCCGACGAGACCCGCTACTACCTGCCCAAGCTGCAGGCCGTGAAGAACATCGTGCTGCGCCCCGAGGCCTACGGCCTGGCCCTGCCCGACGTCGCCAACCACCCCTACTTCCTGACCGTGCGCATCGATCGCGACATGGACGTAGAAGTCGCCGCCCGCCTGGCCGGCATGGAGGTCGATGCGTTCAAGGCCTTCAACCCGCAGATGAACAAGCCGGTGATCCTGGCCGCCAGCACGCCGCAGATTCTGCTGCCCTACGACAACGCCGGTGCCTTCGTGGCCAATCTGGCGGCGCATGAAGGCCCGCTGGCCACCTGGACGGCCTGGGTCGTGCCCAAGACCATGAGCCCGGCCGACGCCGCCAGGCATGTGGGCATGAACGAGGGCCAGCTGCGCGAGGTCAACACCATCCCGCCGCGCATGCTGGTGAAGCAGGGTTCGACGCTGCTGGTGCCGCGCACCGCGCATCGGGACCAGGACGTCTCCGAGCACCTGGCCGAGCACGCCAGCATGGCGCTGACGCCCGACTCCCCGCCCCTGCGCCGCATGCAGTTCAAGGCCGCCCGCGGCGACACCGTGGCCAGCCTGGCCACCCGCTACCGCGTCAGCGTGGACCAATTCGCGCAGTGGAACAAACTCAGCAGCAAGGCCTCGCTGAAGGCGGGCCAGACCCTGGTGGTCTACAGCACCAATGCCGCACCGGTGCGCGTGGCCTCCAGCAGCACAGGCAGCAAGAAGGCCGGCAAGGCCACGAACACCCGCGCCACCAAGGTCGGCAGCAAGACCAGCGGCACCCGCCTGGCACTCAACGGACGCAACAGCCCCAGCCTGGCCCAGCGCTGAGCCAGGAGGCGGCCGCTCAGGCCTTGGGCGGCTTGAAGAGTCGGCGCGTCGCGATCAGCGCGGCCGGGTGATAGACCGTGGCATGCCCCTCCCCCGCCATGGGCTGGTAGTGCCAGTCCAGGCCCGACGGACGCAAGCGGCGCAACGCCTGCACGAACTGGCGGATGGGCGCGGTGTTGCCGTCCCTGTCGGCACTGGCGATGAAGAGCCGGTGCCCGGCCAGGGCCGATGAACGCTGTTTCAGGTCCTGGATCAGCTGCCCGCGGTTCCACCACAGGCTGGGATCGATGGCAATACCGGTGCCGAACAGCTCCGGCTCCCTCAGCAGGGTCTCCAGCACGAAGAGCCCGGCCAGCGATTCGCCGATGAGGGCCCGCTCCTGCGTGCAGCGGTAGCGGGCCTGCACCAGAGGCAGCAGCTCATCGCGCAGGAAGCCACGGAAGGCGGCCGAGCCGCCGATCTGCGGTGCGATGGCGAGGTCCCGGGCGTCCGTGCTGGGGGGCGTGAGGTCGCGGCGGCGCTGGGTGTTCTCGATGCCCACCAGGATGAAGGGCCGCACCGTGCCGTTGGCGATGCCCACCTGCAGCAGGCCCGCGATGTGCGGGAAGTCCTCGGCCATGCCGCCGTCCGGCATCACCAGCAAGGGCAGCCGCAAAGCGGCATCCTGGAGGTAGGGTTCGGGCAGGTAGACGTTGATGCGGCGCGTCTCTCCCAGGATCGCGGAGGACAGCAGCAGGCTCTCGCCGCCCAGCTGCAGGGCCTCGACCTTGTCCAGGCCCGGCTGAGCCCGGTCCTGTGCCAGGGCCATGCCCGGCAGCAGTGGAAGACCTGCCACCAGGGCCAGCAGCCCTGCCAGATGGGTGCGTCTTTGCATGATCATGGCCGTGCACTCTAGGCGACTGGCGCGGAATGGTCGAGCCGGCGGCGCCGCAGGGCGGGCGCCAGACGCACATCGCCGGCATCACAGGGGCAGGTCTTGCGGTGCACCGGCACCGTGCGCGGCAGCACCGGACGAAGGTTGCCGGTCGCTCCAGGGTCAGGTCTTGCTGAGCTGCGCGAAAGGGCGCCAGACTCCGGTTATGCCAGGGGCAGGCAAACCAGGGTCAGGTCTTGCGTCTCAGCGCAGGAAGAACAGGCCGATCGAGCAGGCCATGCCCAGCATCCAGATGAGGGTGCGCAGGGAGGCCAGATCGGCCAGGTAGACCCCGATGTAGATCAGGCGCACGCCGATGAAGGTGGCGGCCAGCAGGTCGATGCGGTCCTGCGGCGCCTGCATCTGCTGAGCCGCCAGCACGCCCGCGATGAACAAGGGCAGCGCCTCGAAGCTGTTGGCCTGGGCCGAGTTGGCGCGGGCCTGCCAGCCCTGCAGGCCGGACATCCAGCGCCGCGGGTCGTGGTTGTCATAGCCGCCCTCGCGACGTCGCTTGCCGATGCCCCTGGACTTGGCCAGGCCGGCGCAGACGATGGGCAGCAGCGCAGCGATGATGATGCAGGTATTGGCGAGGGTCATGTCTTGCCTTTCAGACGCTTGGAAGAGCCGGCAGGGTCTGGCGGTGCGCGATCAACGGCGATCCACCAGGGCGTGCGCGATGGTACCCAGATCCACGTATTCCAGCTCGCTGCCCACCGGCACGCCGCGCGCCAGGCGCGTGGACTTGACCCCGCGTGAACGCAGGGCCTGGGCCAGCACATGCGCCGTAGCCTCACCCTCGGCGGTGAAGCTGGTGGCCAGGATGACCTCCTCGAGCGCGCCGTCCTGCACCCGCTCCAGCAGCTGGCTCACGCCGATCTCCCGGCCTCCGATCCCATCCAGCGGACTCACCCGCCCCTGCAGCACGAAGAAGTAGCCGCGGTAGGACCCGGTGCGTTCCAGGGCCGCCTGGTCCGCAGGTGTTTCCACCACGGCCAGCAGTCGCGCGTCCCGCCTGTCGTCCTGGCAGATCTCGCACAGGCCGGCCTCACTGAAGGTGTAGCAGCGCTCGCAGTGCCCCACCCGCTCCCCTGCCGCACGCAAGGCCTCCGCCAGGCGCACCGCGCCCGCCCGGTCATGCTGCAGCAGGTGATAGGCCATGCGCTGCGCCGACTTCTGCCCCACGCCCGGCAGGCAGCGCAGCGCATCGATCAATTGCTCAAGTGCATTCAATGAAGTTCCTGCCTGTGCTCGGCACGCCTTCGGGATAACTTCTGTGGATACGGCACAGCCGGCCCTGCGCCCATGCCTCTTCTAGCCCAGCCACGACCCGCGGGATCGGGGCGCCCGGCGACAGCCGAGGATCCGGCTCCGCCGGTCCTGAGGCTGCGCCCAAAAGGCAAGCCCGCAGGGCGCCCCATGGTTTATCGCGCGACATCCGGGGATCCGGCTTTGCCGGCCCCTCGGATGTGCCCCCTTGAGAGGGCGGGCGACGCCCGGAGGAGGTGGTCCATCAGAATGGAAATTTCATGCCGGGAGGCAAGGGCATGCCCGCCGTCAGCTTGCCCATCTTCTCGGTGCTGACCTGTTCGGCGCGGCGCACGGCGTCGTTGAAGGCTGCGGCGACGAGGTCTTCCAGCATGTCCTTGTCATCAGCCAGCAGGCTGGGGTCGATGGTGACGCGCTTGACGTCATGCTTGCAGGTCATCAGGACCTTGACCAGGCCGGCACCGGACTGGCCTTCCACCTCGACCTGGGCCAGCTCGTCCTGGGCCTTCTTGAGGTTGTCCTGCATGGCCTGGGCCTGCTTCATCAGGCCGGCAAGTTGACCCTTCATCATGATTCACACTCCTGGTTTCGTTGTCAGTGTCAAAGGCTGAGAGTTCTCGGGAGGCGCGTCATACGCTCCTGCTCTCAGTGAGGCTTGATGGACCCGGGCACGATGCGTGCCGTCTTGAATTGCGCGAGCAACTCCTTGACCAGCGGGTCCTCGAGAATGATCTGTTCAGCGCGGCGCTGCCGGGCCTGGGCCTCTGTGGCATCGCGCAGGGCCGGGGAATCGGTGGCAACGCCGGCCTCGAGCTCGATGCGCACATCCGCCTGAAGATGCGCGGCCAGCGCGGCCTGCAGCTTGTCCTTCAGGGCCGGCTGGCGCAGCGAGTCCCGCTCCACGCGGAAGCGCCACTGCTGCGGCTGCGCTCCCTCGTCGATGGCCAGGCATTCGGCCTGCATGCCCAGCTCCCGCGGCAGCGCGGTCAGGCCCAGCTGCTTCATGACGCCCGCCCAGCGCTCGCCCAGGGCCGTGGCTTGCAAGGCGATGGTGCCTCCCGCGGTGGACGCATAGCCGCCTTCGCCGCGCGGGCTGGGCTCAGGCAGGTCCAGTCCTGCGTCGGAGGGCATGACCGCGCCATCCTCATCCGCCGGGGGCGCGTCCAGCCAGGGCGGCGGTTCGTCCCCCTCCGGCTCCGGCGCGTCGGCATGGACCACCGGACGCGGACGCAGGCGGGCGCTGGGGGAGACGCCCTCTGCAGCACGCGAACGGGACAGAATGCCTTGCGACGGCGCCAGGGCCGCTGCAGCCTTCTGGGGCTCGGCCTTTGACAGGTCTTGCGGGGGCTCCAGCGAAGGCTCGCCAGCCGTCTCCATGGGCACCTGTGGCGCTGCAGCGGACCCGGCCGGCACGGCGTCGGCAACGGCCTCGGCCTGAGAAACTGGGGCTGGCGCAGCAATGACTGCGGGGGCAGGCGCGACCACGGTGACAGCAGCCACGGGCGCCGCAGCAGGTACGGCGACCGGCATGCGCGCCGGCACCGCCATGGCCGCGGCAGCGGCAGGCCGCAGCAAGGGCGCCGCACCTGCGGAAGACGAGGTCGCTGCAGCAGGCGCTGCAGCAGGGGCGCTGCCCGCGCTCAGGGCGGCCCCGCCCCGGGGGCGAAAGGCCAGCATGCGCAGCAGCACCATCACCAGGCCGGCGTATTCGTCCGGCGCCAGCGGCAGCTCCTGTCGGCCATGCAGGGCCATGCTGTACATCAGCTGGATTTCGTCCGGCGGCAGGGCCGTGGCCAGGCGCTGGGCCTCGGCGCTGTCCGGGTCCTGCGGATCCAGGGCCCCCGGCGCCGCCTGGGCGATGGCCATCTGCTGCAGGGTGGTGGCCAGGTCCTCCAGCGTGCCGGCAGCCGACAGGCCCAGGTCACGCAGGCGGTCAGCCGCCGCGACCACGGCCGGGCCATCGGCCGCGATCAGGGCGTCCAGGATGGCGACCACATGACTGCGGTCCACCGTGCCCAGCATCTGGCGCACGCCCTCCTCGCTGAGCGTGCCCGAGCCGAAGGCGATGGCCTGATCGGTCAGCGAGAGCGCATCACGCATGGAGCCGCGTGCCGCCCGGGCCAGCAGGCGCAGGGAGCCTGCGTCCACCGGCACCTGCTCGGCTTCCAGCACGCGGCCCAGGTGCATGTGCACGTTCTGCGGCGCCATGGGACGCAGATTGAACTGCAAGCAGCGCGACAGCACCGTGACCGGCACCTTTTGAGGGTCGGTGGTGGCGAGCACGAACTTGAGGTACTCGGGCGGCTCCTCCAGCGTCTTCAGCATGGCGTTGAAGGCGGTGTTCGAGAGCATGTGCACTTCGTCGATCATGTAGACCTTGAAGCGCCCCACCACCGGCTTGTAGACCGCCTGGTCCAGCAGCTGGGAGATCTCCTCGACGCCACGGTTGGAGGCGGCATCCAGCTCCACATAGTCCACGAAGCGGCCGGCATCGATGTCCCGGCAGGCGGGGCAGACGCCGCAGGGCTGGGCCGTGATGCCGCCCTGGCCGTCGGCGCCGGTGCAGTTGAGGCTCTTGGCCAAGATGCGCGAGACCGTGGTCTTGCCCACGCCACGGGTCCCGGTGAACAGGTAGGCGTGGTGCAGCCGCTGCTGCGTCAGCGCATTGGCCAGCGCCTGCACGACGTGCTCTTGGCCCACCAGTTCCTCGAAACGGTGGGGGCGGTACTTGCGGGCGAGAACCTGGTAGCTCATGGCGGCGGATTCTACGGGCCGGCGGACCCAGGGCCGGGCGCTTCGGGGAAGTCCCGGCCATGACCGATAATCGCCCCCCATGAGCACGCACGCCCCCTCCTCTCCCGACACGCTGAGCTACGAACAGGCCGGCGTCAACTACGACCTCATCGACCCCCTGAAAATCAGCGCCCAGCGCGCCGCTGCGGCCACCGCGGCCCATCTGGGCGGCCATGGTTTCACCGAGGTGAAGGCCTCGCGTGGCGAGTCGGCCTATGTGGTGGACGTGGGCCCCTTCTACCTGGCCTCCATCGTCGAATGCCTGGGCACCAAGACCCTGGTGGCGGATGAGATGTCCCGGCTGACCGGCAAGAGCTTCTATGCCGGCATCGCGCAGGACACCATCGCCATGGCCATCAACGACCTGATCACCGTGGGTGCCACGCCCCTGGTGGTGCAGGCCTACTGGGCCGCTGGCGGCTCGGACTGGTTCGGTGACAAGCTGCGGGCGCAGGCCCTGGTCGAAGGCTGGAAGAAGGCCTGCGACACCTGCCAGGTCGCCTGGGGCGGCGGCGAGACGCCAGCGCTGGCCGGCATCGTCGAGGAAGGTCGCATCGACCTGGCCGCGTCCTGCACCGGCCTGATCAACCCCAAGGAGCGCCTCTCGGTGGGCGACAAGCTGGGTGCCGGCGACGCCATCGTGCTGCTGGCCTCCAGCGGCATCCACGCCAACGGCCTGTCCCTGGCCCGTAAGCTGGTCGAGCGCCTACCCCAGGGCTACCTCACCGAGATCAGCCCCGGCGTGAGCTATGGCGAGGCCCTGCTGGCCCCCACGGTGCTGTACTCGCCCGTCACCGAAGCGCTCTACAAGGCCGGCATCATCCCGCATTACTGCGCCAACATCACCGGCCACGGCTGGCGCAAGCTGCTGCGCCATCCCGGCCAGTTCACCTACCGCATTCACACAGTGCCGCCGGTCACGCCGGTGCTCAAGTTCATGCAGGAACATGCCAAGCAGGACGACCGCGAGGCCTATTCCACGCTGAACATGGGGGCGGGCTTTGCCATCTTCGTGCCGGCCGATCAGGCCGGGAAGGTGGTCGAGATCTCCAAGGCCTGCGGCATCGACGCCTGGGTGGCGGGCCAGCTCGAAGCGGGCGAGAAGCAGTTGCTGATCGAGCCCCTGAACATCCGTTTCAGCGACGACGACCTCCAGCTGCGCTGATCCCGTCCGCCCCGACCAAGACCTGCCCTGGCCCCGGCCTCGGCAGGTTTTTTCTTGCTTGGATCCTGGCGAGCCCGGCTTGACAGCGCCTCACTGGCCGGGCCAAGCTCCCCAGCACAAGAGGACGCGAGGAGCCCGCGAAAAATGGACTGGTTCTACAGCCAGATGGTGTTCATCCACAGCCTGCTGGCCTGGTGCAGCGTGGCGCTTTTCCTGGTGCGCGGCCTGGCCTTCCAGTTCGGGGCCGAGTGGTCGATGGACGTGCGGCTGCGCTCCATGGTCTTTGGTGTGGACACCATGCTGACGGTCTGCGGCCTGAGCCTCTGGGGTTCCATCGGCTACTCCCTCACCCGCGACACCTGGCTCACCGCCAAGCTGCTGGCCCTGGTGGGCTACACGGTCTGCGCCCACTGGGCCATGGGCCGGGGCGAGTTCCGCCTGCTGGGCTACCTGCTGTCACTGCTGCTGCTGGCCTACATGATGGGCGCATCCATCACACGGTCTGCGTGGCTGGGCCTGGCCTGAGGCGGGGCGAAGAGCCGGTCAGGTCGAAAGGCGCCAGCCCTGGGCCCACAGAGCCTGCACAGCCGCACGGCGCAAGGCCTGCAGCAGCTCGGCCGGGCGCTCGCCTGCGCAGGCCTTCAGGGCGGGGCTGATCCACAAGGGGCCGGTGTCACGGCCCAGTCGAGGCTGGCCGTGACGATCGGCGCGGAACAGGGCGAGACGCCAGGAGGGATTCAGCGCAGGCTGCGCGCCCTCCTCGGCCAGCACTCCGCACCAGTCGCCGGCTTGCAGGCGATGAGCGGCGGCAAGGATGTCCGCCAGGCTGGGCTGGCCTTGCCATTCGGCGACAACATGCCCCTGCGGATCGCGCAACAGGCGGCTCTGGGGCCGGACGGTGGAGGTGCCGCGCAGCCAGTGGCGCGAGGAGGCGGCGTGGCCGCTGAGGAGGCGATCGAAATCGGCAAGACCGTGCATGAAAAAACTCCGAGTGCCCTCATCACCGGCGTTTGCCGGCCCGGGGCATCATCGGAGCCGCAACGCTTTAGCCGTACTTGTTGACCGCCCGCAAGTAGTTGGTAAATCGGCGGTGTGCGCGACAGCTGTCGCAGCACGGGTTGGATTCTACAGGCCTCGCGCCGACCAATGGAAGCCCCCCGGCCTTCATGCCTTGCGCCCAGGCCCACGGGCACGCTGACCTGTGCAATCCTGCGCAAGGCGCATCACAGGACGACCAGCGCCCGGCTTTCCCGGGAGGGGCCCGCCGATCGCATACAATGCTCACTGACGGGCCTCCTCGCATGGAAGCGCGGCCAACCGGGTCAGGTGGGGAACCAAGCAGCCCTAACCGTTGTGACCAGTGCCGGGGGTAAGGCTCGTCAACCCCAACACCAGTGCACGCTGTCCCTCAGCGGCACGCAAAAAACCCGGCCCTGGCCGGGTTTTTTGTTGCCAGGACCACCCTGGGCCCGGACTCAGCTCGCCTGCTTGAAGGCCATCACGGCCTGGTTGCGCAGGGTGCGCAGCAAGGAGAGCTCCTTCTCGTCGAGGTTGAGACTGCCGGCTTCCGCGCGGTCGGCATAGATCATCGCGAAGGTGCTGCCCTTCATCACCAGGGGCAGGATCAGGAAGCTGGAGCCATGCACGCTGCCTTGGAACCAGGCCGGCAGGCGCTCGGCGATGCGGGGCTGGGAGGCATCGGCGATGAGGGTGTCCGCGCCCTTCTGGCAAACGGCGCTGAACAGGTCGGCCTGCTGGCCCTCGGCCACCTGCAAGGGCACGCGAAACAGCGGCACCACCTGCTCCACCTGCTCACCCAGGCCGAAACGACCGGTCAGGGCGTTGCTGCGCGGATCCCGCAGGCAGAACACCACGCGCCGGAAGCCCAGGCCGCGGTAGATGGTCTCCAGGATCATGCGCAGCACTTCATTGAGCTTGAAGTTCTCCACCATGACGTTGGTGACATCGTGGATGCCGGCGGCCAGCACTTCTGTCGCTGGCTGGCGGGGCATCGACTCCGGCGTCAGCACCTGCGTGGGCTCGTACGGGGCCGTCGCATGCAGCTCCAGGGGAGACAGGCTGTCATCGTCAGGCGAGGCTGCCAACGGCGCCAGCAGGCGCTGGGCCTGCGAGCTCTTGGGCAGGCGGATCTCCATGGCCTCGGCCAGTTGGGACAGGCGCTGCCGGGCCTGGTCCGCGGCCTGGTCGATGCGCTCGGCGCTCAGGCCCAGGGCCCGCGCATAGCGCTGCCCCATGTGGCGGACCTTGGCATGGGCCTCGTTGGGCTCGCTGTGCAGGATCACGTCAGTCACGTCATTGGCCGCGCGCGCCAGCCAGCGCAGGCGCTCGGTGCCCTGCTCCAGCAGGCGCGGCGGAGCCTCGCCCTCCGGCCGGCTCATGCCGCGCTGCAGGGCATCCGGCAGGCCCCACTGGCGGGCCACGCCCAGGCCCAGCTGCTCGAAGCTGAGCCCCAGCACCTGCTGCGAGGCCGCGTTCTCGCTGATGGGCGCCGCCGCCGCCGCGCCCTGCCCGCGCTCAGGCCGCACGAAGCGGCGGATCTGCTGCGCCTCCTCGGGGAAATAGAACTCGGTCAGCAGGCGGCCCAGGTTCTGCAGCATGCCCACGAGGAAGGCCTCCTCGCTCTCGCGCTCCGAGGGGCACAGCTCGCGGGCCAGGGAGGCCGCCATCAGCGAGCGCAGGAACTCTTCGCGCAGCACGCGGGCATGGGCCTTGTTCTCCATGCGCTCCAAAAGGATCAGGGACAGGGCCAGGTTGCGGATGCCCGCGAAGCCAATCAGCGCCGCCGCGCGCGACACGGTGCTGATGTTGCCGCCGCCCGCATGCGTGTACTGCACCGTGTTGACCAGGCGAAGCAGCTTGTGGGTCAGGGCCACGTCCTTGAGGATCTCGTTGGACAGGCTGTTGAGGCTCTCGTTCTCCGACGAGGTGATGCGCTGGATGCGCGACATGGACTCTGACATCGCCGGGAAGTCTGAGCGGTGCCGCATGCGCCGCATGAGGAAGTCCAGGGTCCCGTTGTCGGCCGCGCTGCTGTTGCTCATCACCGGCGGATGCAGCCATTCGGCCAGCGCGTCGTGCAGAGCCCGCGCCGAGGGCCAGCGCAGCGCCGGGTCACGGGCCAGGCCGCGCTGGACGATGGCGCGCAGCGCGTCATCCACATCCGGGTCCAGGCCGTCAGGCAGCTGAAGGTCCTCATCGACCACGCGCCGCACAGCCTTCCAGGGATCGGGATCGTAGTTGAGGCGGCGACCGCTGAGCATCTCCGACAGCATCACCGCCACGGCAAAGACGTCCATGACGGGCGACGGCGCAAAGCCCTGCGCCGCCTCAGGAGAGAGATAGCCCGGCGTGCCCACCACCCGCCGGCGATGGCTGGGGTCGCTGGTCCAGTCGGCGATGCCGAAATCCAGGATGCGGGCCCGGCCCTTGGCGTCGATGAGGATATTGCTGGGCTTGAGATCGCGGTGCACCACGCCGGTCTCGTGCGCTGCCATCAGGCCGTCCAGCACCCCCAGCATCAGCTCCACCGCCTCGCGTGCCTTCATCACGGGATTGCGCTGGAGCTTTTCCGTCAGCGTGTGGCCGGCCACGTACTCGAAGACCATATAGGCCTGACCGCCCTGCTGGTCGGCCTCGAAGACCGGCACGATGTGCGGGTGCATCAGGCGGGCCACCGCGCGGGCCTCGTGCAGGCCGGCGTCGATGAGGGCCGGGTCCGCGGCGGGAGCCAGCACCTTCAGGGCAACGTCGCGATCCAGCCGAGGGTCATGGGCCAGCCACACCGTCGCCTGAGCCCCTCTCCCGAGTTCACGCAGCACCCGGAAACGCCCGATCTGAGGTGGTCTGCTGGGGCTGGAGGGTGGGTGCATGGAGGATGTTGAAGAGAAGCACTCAGGCGGGCCGCCGGTCAGCGCCCCTCGGGGAAGGTGTCCGAGGCGGCGTCTTCTCCGGCCAGGCGACGGCGCAGGGCGGAGGCCTGCGGCCCTTCGACGGGGACCGAGGGCACGATGGGCGGGATGTCCAGATTGGCGGTCAGGGTGAGGTTGGCCGAGCCGATCTCGCGCGCAGCGTCGGGGCCGTGACTGACGGTCGCCTCCTTGCGCGCCGTCTCCGGCTTCAGGGCTTCCATCACCTCGCGCAGGCCCAGCCCCAGCACGCGCGCATAGCGGCGCGTGGCGAGCTCCAGCGCATGTTTGCGGCGGCCTTCGGGCTGCACCATGGCATCCACCAGCTCGTTGGCGAAGCTGCAGGTGAGCCGGATGATGTCGGTGTCATGGCCGGCATGGCGCACAGGCGCATCGGGCGAGGCTCGGTGCATCATATGCTGCACGTCCTCGTCCAAGCCCCAGTAGCGGGCCACGGCACTGCCCAGGGCGTCGAGGTCGCAGCCCAGCACAGCGTAGGCCGCGGCCTGCTCGCTCATGCCGGGGGGATGCGGCGCTTCCTCCGTGGGTTCCGGCGGCAGCATCAGCTGGCGGATCTGTTGGGCATCGTCGGGAAAGTGGTACTGCAGCAGCAGGCGCCCCAGGTTCTGCAACAGGCAGACGAGGTAGATCACCTCGGGGTCGTATCCCGCCGGGCGCAGGTTCTGCGCGATGAGGCCGGCGCGATGCACCCGCTTCATCAGGCTGCGCATCACCGTGGCCTGCAGCTCGGACATGGGCCCCGGCCAGGGCTTGAGCGAACGCACCGCCGCCTGCAGGCCGTTGAGCCCGATCATCGCGACGGCACGCTGCATATTGAGCATGGTGCCGCTGTTGGAGGCACCACTCTGCTTGAGTGCGTTGTTGACCCGGCGCAGCAGTTCCAGGGTCAGGGCCATGTCGTCAAGCACCAGGCTGGACAGCGCCGCGGCATGCTGCCCCTCCAGGCCGGCGGCGCCCAGGATGCGCGACAGGCGGGTCGAGCTCGCGGGCAGGTGGCCAAAGCGCTGGAGCTTGTCCATCAGCAGGGCGATGGGGCCGCCCTCGTCCTGCTTGGCCGCCGTGCGCCAGCCTTCGAGGGCCCTCAGGAAGGTCCGGGCCTGGTGGTAGCGCTGGCGCGTCTGGCGGTCGGTCGAGCGGTTGGCGATGGCCCGCAGGGCCTCGGGAATGGGGTTTTGCGTCTCCCAGCCCAGGCGCACCAGCTCGCGCCCCTGGGGCTGCATGAGGTCCAGCGCCATGCGCAGGTCGGACTGGTCCAGCACCGGCTTGCCACTCAGCAGGCGGTGCAGCAGCAGGCCCGCGCACAGCACGTCCTGCTCGGCCGCTTCGCGAATGGCGCTGCGGCTCTGGGTGTTGAAGTCCTGCGCCGCACCGGCCAGGTCCTGGGCCACTTCAAGGCCGATCAGGCGGATCTGGTCCGCGGCGTTGATCAGCACATGGGCCAGCTGGAGGTCGCGATGCACGTGGCCGGCCTCGTGGGCATAGGCCAGGCCTTCCAGCAGCTGGCTGACCCAGGCAGCCACATCCAGGGGCAGCGGCGCAGGCTGGCGGCGCAGGCGCTCCTCCAGCGTTTCACCCAGGGCGCGGTCATAGGCCAGGTAAGGCCACAGCTCGACCTCGCCCTGCTCGACGACATGGGCCAGGTTCGGATGGCTGACACGGGCCCCGGCGTCGGCTGTGCGCTTCCACTGCGCCAGGGCCTCTGCACTGGCGGGCTTCTCGCGCGGCATGGACAGCAGCAGCTCCTGGCCATTGCGGGGATCGAACACCAGCCACAGCAGGCTGCGCGGCGTCTTGCTAAGCAGAGCGCGCAGCTCGAAGCGACCGAAGCGGCGCAAGGGTGCGGCCGGCGCGGCTGTGGCGGTAGTGGCGGGCGTAGAGGACACGGGGACGTTCTGGACCTGGTTAATCTGGGCAGTGCCTGAGCGGCCCGCCCCCCAACTTGCTCTATTTGAGCGCGAAGCGCCAGCCGGGCATAGCCTGAACTGGCGCGGGCATGACAGCTTTTTCAGCTTCTCTGCCCTGGCGTGGCGAATTCACGCCGCCGACCTGGGGGGCCTCCCCGTTCAGTGGCTCAACTGCGTCCAGACCTTCTCCAGGCGCTTGACGCTGACCGGCTGGGGCGTGCGAAGCTCCTGCGCGAAGAGACTGACGCGCAGCTCCTCCAACTGCCAGCGGAAATCATCCATGCGCGCATCCGGGGCGCCCTTGAGCTCGCTCAGCCGGCGCTGCCAGCGCTGCTCCAGGGGGCGGTACTCGGCCATCCACTTCGTGTCGCGGGCGGCGTCGGCACGCAGCTTGTCCAGGCGCAGGGTGATGCCCTTGAGGTAGCGCGGGTAGTGCTGCAGCTGGACCCAGGGGGTCAGCAGCACGAAGCGCTTGCCGCACAGGCGCTGCAGCTGTGCCTGGATGTCCTCGGCCACCTCCTTGGGCGCCCGGCTGTCCTTGAGCTTGCGCAGCGCCGCCTGGTACTCAAGCAGCACCGTGCCGCTCAGGCGTGCCACCTCCTGGGCGATGAGGTTGAGCCGCGTGCGGCCCTCCTCGA
This sequence comes from Mitsuaria sp. WAJ17, assembly GCF_014174515.1. Classification (GTDB taxonomy): domain Bacteria; phylum Pseudomonadota; class Gammaproteobacteria; order Burkholderiales; family Burkholderiaceae_C; genus Roseateles_B. The sequence goes on along the minus strand of NZ_JACJUG010000002.1, from coordinate 72,780 downwards.
TGCGGGCTTTGAAGCTGAATTCGTCCGTGGGCAGCGGGTCCACCAGAAACGCGCGGTCCAGGGCCACGTCGATGATCTGGTCGCGCAGTTCCTCGGCCGTGCCCAGGCTCATGAAGGCCACGGCCATCTTCTGCAGGTCCGGGATGTTCTTCTCCAGGTACTTCAGCGGCTCGCGGATCTGCAGGGCGACCAGGCGCCGCAGTCCGGCACGGTGCCGTGCGGCCGCCACCTCGGGCTCGTCGAAGACCTCGATCTCCACCTGAGCCCCCCTGTCGATCAGGGCCGGGAAACCGATCAGGGTCTGCCCGCCTTTCTGGATCTCCATGAGCTCGGGCAGCTCGCCGAAGGTCCAGGCGGTGTAGGCCTGGGCCGCCTGCTGCGGCCTGGGCGCAGGGGCACGCACTTCGGCGCGCAGGGCCTTGCCGCCGCCGGGCGTGGTGATGGGCGCGGGCGCGGGCGGCGCCTCGGATGCGGCCTGCCCCTGCAGCTTCAGCGCGGCCAGGGCCTGGAAGGCCGAGCGCGCCTGCGCGCCCAGCTCGGCCTTCAGAGTCGCCAGGCTGCGCCCCTGACCCAGTTGACGGCCGTGTTCGTCCACCACGCGGAAATTCATGAAGAGATGGGGCGGCACCTGTTCCAGCTTGAAGTCATTGCGCTGCACGGCGATCTGGCTGCGCTCGCGCACGGCCTTGACCAGCACCTCCATGAGGCTGCCCTGGGCAAAGGGATTCAGCTCGATGAACTCGGCCACGAAGTCCGGCAGCGGCGTGAGCCGCGCGCGGGGCTTCTGGTAGAGGCTCTTGAGCAGGGCCAGGACCTTGGCTTCCAGCATGCCCGGCACCAGCCACTCGCACTGGTCCTCATTGACCTGGTTAAGCGCGAAGATGGGCACAGTAACCGTCACGCCGTCCCGCGCATCGCCAGGCTGGTGCAGGTACTCGGTCTTGCAGTCCACCCCGCCCAGGCGAAGCATCTTGGGGAAGGCGTTGCTGGTGATGCCCGCGGCCTCGTGGCGCATCAGCTCGTCGCGGCTCAGGTGCAGCAGGCGCGGATTGCCCCGGCTCGCCTCGCGATACCACTTCTCGAAGGTCGCGCCCGAGCACACCTCGGCCGGCAGCTGCTGGTCGTAGTAGGCGTAGATCAGCCCCTCGTCCACCAGCACGTCCTGCCGGCGTGACTTGTGCTCCAGTTCCTCGACCTTGGCGATCTGCTTCTGGTTGTGGACGAGGAAGGGCAGCTTCGTGTCCCACTCGCCGTTGACCAGGGCCTCGCGGATGAAGATGTCGCGCGCGGCCACCGGATCCACGCGGCCGAAGTTCACGCGACGGTTGTTGTAGATCACGATGCCATACAGCGTGGCCCGCTCCAGGGCCACCACCTCGGCTGCCTTCTTCTCCCAGTGCGGCTCCAGCAGCTGGGTCTTGAGCAGGTGGCCGGCCATCGGCGCGATCCAGTTGACGTCGATGTTGGCGAGCCCGCGGCCATACAGCCGCGTGGTGTCCACCAGCTCGGCGGCCAAGATCCAGCGCCCGGGCTTCTTGGACAGGTGCGCGCCGGGATGCCGCCAGAACTTGATGCCGCGGGCGCCCAGGTACCACTCGTCGTCGTCGCTCTTGCAGCCGATATTGCCCAGGAAGCCCGCCAGCATCGAGAGATGCACCTGGTCGTAGGTGGCCGGGCTACCGTTGAGGCGCCAGCCGTGCTCGGCCACCACGGTGTGCAGCTGGGAATGAATGTCACGCCACTCGCGCACGCGGCGCGGGCTGACGAAATGGTCGCGCAGCAGCTGCTCATAGCGGCGGTTGGAGAGCTTGTGCTCGCCCTGTCCTCCTTTGCCCTCTTCCAGCCACTTCCACAGTTTCAGATAGCCCATGAACTCCGACTTCTCGTCGTCGAACTTCTTGTGCTTCTCGTCGGCCTGCTGCTGCTGCTCCATGGGGCGGTCGCGCACATCCTGGCCGCTGAGGGCGCTGGCGATGATGAGCACCTCGGTGAGCGCATCGCGGCGCCTGGCCTCCAGGATCATGCGGCCCACGCGCGGGTCCAGCGGCAGCTTCGAGAGCTCCTTGCCGATCTCGGTCAGCTCGTTGCGCTCGTCCACGGCCCCCAGCTCGGCGAGCAGCTGGTAGCCGTCGGCGATGGCTTTGCGGGGTGGCGGCTCGATGAAGGGGAAGTCCTCCACCATCCCGAGGTGCAGGGCCTTCATGCGCAGGATCACGCCGGCCAGCGAGGAACGCAGGATCTCGGGGTCGGTGAAACGCGGCCGGCCGAGGAAGTCCTTCTCGTCGTAGAGCCGGATGCAGATGCCGTTGGCCACGCGGCCGCAGCGACCGGCGCGCTGGTTGGCTGCCGCCTGGCTGACGGGCTCGATCTGCAGCTGCTCGACCTTGTTGCGGTAGCTGTAGCGCTTGACGCGGGCCGTGCCGGCGTCGATCACGTAGCGGATGCCCGGCACTGTCAACGAGGTCTCAGCCACATTGGTGGCCAACACGATGCGCGGTGCGCCACCGGTCTCGAAGACGCGGTCCTGCTCCTGCTGCGACAGCCGCGCGAACAGGGGCAGCACCTCCACGCCAGGCGGGTGGTGCTTGCGCAGGGCCTCGGCGGCCTCGCGGATCTCGCGCTCGCCCGGCAGGAACACCAGCACATCGCCCGAGCCCTCGCGCCACAGCTCGTCCACGCCGTCGCAGATCGCGTTGTTGAGGTCGTACTCGCGGCTCTCCTCGAAGGGCCGGTAGCGCTGCTCGACAGGGAAGGTGCGGCCCGACACCATCACCACCGGCGCCGGCCCCTTGGCCGAGGCAAAGTGCTCGGCGAATCGCTCAGCGTCGATGGTGGCCGAGGTCACGACCACCTTCAGCTCGGGGCGCCGGGCCAGGATCTCACGCAGATAGCCCAGCAGGAAATCGATGTTGAGGCTGCGCTCATGCGCCTCGTCGATGATCAGGGTGTCGTAGGCCTTGAGCAGCGGATCGGTCTGGGTCTCGGCCAGCAGGATCCCGTCCGTCATCAACTTGACGCTGGCGCCGGGCTGCAGGCGGTCCTGGAAGCGGACCTTGTAACCCACCACCTCGCCCAAAGGCGTCTTCAGCTCCTCGGCAATACGCTTGGCCACGCTGGAGGCCGCGATGCGCCGCGGCTGGGTATGGCCAATCAGCCCGCCGCCATTGGCCCGGCCACGCCCGAGGGCCAGGGCGATCTTGGGCAACTGCGTGGTCTTGCCCGAGCCCGTTTCGCCACAGACGATGATGACCTGGTGCTCGCTCATCAGGCGAGCGATCTCCTCGCGGCGCGCCGAGACGGGCAGGCTTTCGGGGAAGGTGATGGGCGGCACCGGGTTGGCCGGCGTCTCGCGCTGCGGGCGGCGCTCACGCGGCCTGTCCTGCCTTTGCGGCCTTTGCGTTGCCCGGTCCTGCGAGCGTGCGCGGGCAGGCTGTTCCGCCGCCGGCACCGGCGCGGGATTCCTGGGACCTTCGGGCGCGGCGACAGGCGCCGGCGAATCGACGGAAGGGCGCACAGCGGCCTCGGCAAAGGCCGCGGCGAGGGCGGAGGGAGGGTTCTTCTTGGAATTCACGGCGCGCGGATTATCCGTGCCCCGCGCCGGGCGGCCGAAAAGACAGGCCCCCCCCCGCTCTTCAGCCCTCACGCGGGAAGTAGCTGATGACGCTGAGGGTGGCGCCCTGTGGATCCTGGATACAGGCCATGCGACCGACCGTGGGCACGTCCATGGCCGGCATCAGCACCTTGCCGCCCAGCGACTCGCATTGGCGGATGGTGTCGTCCACATTGGCGACGGTCACGTAGCAGCCCCAGGCCGGTGGCATGGCCGGCGTGCCTTCGGAGCAACTGGCCATGCCGCCCACGGCCACGTCCCCCACCTTGGCCACGTAGTACTTGCCCATGGGCATGTCCATGGCCTCGATGGTCCAGCCGAAGAGGCTGCCGTAGAACTCGGCCGCGCGGGCAGGGTCCTGGGTCATCAGTTCGGACCAGCTGAAGGCACCGGGGGTGGTGAAGACGTCCATGATCTGTCTCCTGGCAATGTGAAGTCACGGGAGGGCCATCCTCCCGCCAGGCCCGCCCGCGCACAAGTGCCTGCCGTCCCGATGTCGATCAGGGTATGCCCGGCGGCTGCGGCACAATCGCCCACCATGAGTCTGGTATTTCCCCACACCTTCGTGCCCTGGTTCCGCGCCGTGGCGCCCTATATTCACGCCTACCGCGGCGAGACTTTCGTGGTCGGCATGACCGGAGAACTGGTGGCAGCCGGCAAGCTCAATGCCTTCGTGCAGGACCTGTCCATCATGCACGCCATGGGCATCAACATCGTGCTGGTGCATGGCTTCCGGCCACAGGTGAACGAACAGCTCGCCGCCAAGGGCCAGACCTCGCGCTACAGCCACGGCATGCGCGTGACCGACGCCATCGCCCTGGACTGCGCCCAGGAAGCGGCCGGCCAACTTCGTTTCGAGATTGAAGCAGCATTTTCCCAGGGCCTGCCCAATACCCCCATGGCGAATGCCGCTGTGCGCGTGGTGTCGGGCAATTTCCTGACGGCACGGCCGGTGGGTATCGTCGATGGCGTGGATTTCCAGCACAGCGGCCTGGTCCGCAAGGTGGACGCCACGGCCATCCAGCGCGCACTCGATACCGGCGCCGTGGTGCTGCTGTCACCTTTTGGTTTCTCCCCCACCGGCGAGGCCTTCAATCTCAGCATGGAAGACGTGGCCACCAGTACGGCCATTGCCCTGCAGGCCGACAAACTGCTGTTCGTCTGTGAAGTGGCCGGCGTGCCGGAAAACCCCGCCGATCCCGACAGCGCCATCGATACCGAACTCGCCCTTGCAGACGCCGTTCGCATGCTGGCCGGCAAACCCGCCCCGACGGACCCCTTGGACGTGAATTTCTACCTGCAGCACTGCGTTAAGGCCTGCCAAGCCGGCGTTGAACGCTCCCACATACTGCCGTTGTCTGTGGACGGCGCCCTGCTGCAGGAGGTTTACACCCATGACGGCATCGGCACCATGGTGGTGGACGAGAAACTCGAAAGCCTGCGCGAGGCCAATGCCGACGACATCGGCGGCATCATTGCCCTGATCGAGCCCTTCGAGCGCGACGGCACCCTGGTCAAGCGCGACCGCACGGAAATCGAGCGGGATATCGAGCTCTATTCCGTGATCGAGCACGACGGCGTGATATTTGGCTGCGCCGCCCTGTATCCCTACGTGGAAGCCAAGACCGCCGAGATGGCCGCCCTCACCGTCTCACCCGCCGTGCAAGGCCAGGGCGATGGCGACCGCATCCTCAAGCGCGTGGAGCAGCGCGCCAAGGCCATGGGCCTCAACAGCATCTTTGTGCTGACCACCCGCACCATGCACTGGTTCATCAAGCGCGGCTTCGCACAGGTGGACCCGGACTGGCTGCCCGAGGAGCGCAAGCGCAAGTACAACTGGGACCGCCGCTCGCAGGTACTGGTCAAGAAGCTCTGAGAGCCTCCCCCTGACGGCGCTGTCAGCGCCCCTAGTTTCCCCAGGTTTTCAGCCGCGCGCTACAGTGCGGCATTGCATTCAACCCACCGATTTCGACGAGGAATACCATGGCCCGCACCGTGCAATGCACCTATCTGAACAAGGAAGGCGAAGGCCTGGACTTTGCGCCCTATCCGGGCGAACTGGGCAAGCGCATCTACGAGAACGTCAGCAAGGAAGCCTGGCAGCTCTGGATGAAGCACCAGACCATGCTGGTCAATGAAAACCGCCTCAATCTGGCCGACCAGCGGGCCCGCCAGTATCTGGCGCGCCAGATGGAGCAATTCTTCTTCGGCGGCGGTGCCGAACAGCCGGCCGGATACGTGCCGCCCTCCGCCTGACGACGAATAATCCGGCGCCATCCGCCCGCTGCAGGCCAGGAGCTTCCTGGCCTTTTTCTTGCCCGGCGACTGGAAAATGCGTGGAGAGAAACCCCGGGGAAAGCCCCCGATTCGTTGCAAAAATAACAAATCCTGACCAGACATAATCCCACCCGTCCGTAATCGGAAATATTTATCTACAATCCCGGGCAGAGACAATTCGTTCTCGTTACCGCGCGAGGGTTGCAAAATGGCTTCATCACTGAAGGAATTGCTGGCTCAACGAGCCGCGCTGGATCAGCAAATTGCTGAAACCAAGGACAAGGAACGCAGCGAGGCCATCGCCAAGGTCCGCTCGCTGATGGCCGATTACGGCCTGACCGCGGCCGATCTCGGCTCGCGCCCGCCCAAGGCCGCGAAGGCGGCCAGCAAGGTCGCGGCCAAGTACCGCAACCAGGCCACCGGCGAAAGCTGGAGCGGCCGCGGCCTGCAGCCCAAGTGGCTGAAGGCGGCCATCGCCGCCGGCGCCAAGCTGGAAGACTTCCACGTCTGAAGTCCTCCTCCAGGCTATCCAGATCAAGCGGCTTCGGCCGCTTTTTTCTTGCCAGGTGCGGACCGCGCGGGTCGCAGCGCCTTCCGGGGGGCTCCGCTGGGTGGGCGTCCTGTGCACCATCGGTGCAATCCCGCCCCCTTGCCTGAGTGGCCGCCCTGAAAGCTCGCCCCAGGACCTGGCTGCTAGCATGGCCTGCTCCACCCCCTGCGCCCGTGGAGGGCGCCCACCTTTCCGAGTCAGCCTCGCTTGACTGCCCGCAACGCCCGGCCGGCGCGCCACGCCAGCAGCCCCATCGCCCAAAGCCTTGCCGTCGCGGCGGGCGTCTCGGTCCTTCTTTACCTGCTGATCCGCTTCTCGCTGCATCTGCACCAGCCGGTGGACCATGCCTGGACTCAGGCGGGCCTGGTGAGCCTGGTGTTGATCGGCCTGCTGCGCGGGCGCTGGAGCGCGCTTCCTGTGCTCGGTGTCGGTGCCTTCGCGCTGCTGCAGTTGCACGCCGCCAGCGGCCTGGCCGCCCTGGTCCAGACACTGAACGCACTGCTCGCGGCCGCTGCTGCACATGCTTTCCTGTGCAGGCAGGATTTCAAGCAATCGCTGGACGACAGCAGGGACCACGAGCTGAGCCTGGTGGCCTGCCTGCTGATCGCGGCACCCCTGGCCAGCCTGCTGCCGCTGCTGCCTGGCATCGAGGGCGCCGAGCATCGCTGGACGGCATGGCGCAGCGAGCCAGGCGCTGCGGGCTTGACCCTGCTGTTCCGCTGGGCCGCCAGCAGCACGGCGCTTACCCTGACTCTGCCCCTGGTGCTGAGCCTGTACCCGCGGCCCGGCAGCACGCGCGAGCCGGCCTCCGCCGGCGCCATTGCAGCCGCCCTGGCTCTGACCCTGTGCCTGGCCTCCAGTTGGCTGCTGCATTGGCCGCCCCTGCCCGCGCTGTGGCTGGTGTTGCTGACCCTCCTGGCCTGGCAGTCCCCGCCCTGGATCAGCAGCCTTGCCGCCCTGGCCGTGACGATCAGCCTGGGCTTGCACCATGGCGCCGAGGGCTTGTCCGAGGCGATGGAGCATGCGGACGAACCGCCGCTGGAGATGGCCTGCGAACTGCTGGCCGCCGCCATGCTGCCCATGATCGTGCAGCTGATGCGGGCGCGGCAGCGCCTGCAGCTGCAGCAGTGGCAGTCGCTATTCGACGCCAGCGGACTGGGTCTCATGGTCTGGCGGGCCAGCGAGCAGCTGCCGCGCCTGAGCCTGCGCTGGCAGGCGCTGAGCGGCAGCCGCGGCGGCAAGGACCTGGAGCAGTGGCTGGAACATGCCCATCCCCTGGACCGGCCGCGCGTGTCTCAGGCTCAGGAGCGCCTGCTCCAGAGCGAGGACGGCGACCCCCAGAGCGCCAGCGTAGAGCTGCGCGTGCGGCCGGCGGGCGAGTGGCGCTGGCTGCACTGGCATGCCCAGGTCATGGAGCGTGACACCTACGGCCACCCCGCCCTGGTGGTGGCCAGCCTGCGGGACATCACCAGCCTCAAGGTCGCCCGCGAGCGCGAGCAGCTCAGCGCCCACCTGTTCCAGACCGTGCACGAAGGCATCCTCGTGAGCGACCCCCAGCATCGGGTCGTCGATATGAACCCGAGCAGCTGCGCCATCCTGTGCCGGGACCGTGAATCCCTGATCGGCTCGCCCTGCCTGCTGGTGGACCCCGAGCTGCTGCGGCACAACGGCATCCACCCAGACGCCATGGCCGAAGCACTGTCCCTGCAAGGCCAATGGGAAGGGCCGCTGCGCCTTCGCAATGCCAAGGGTCAGGCCAAGGTGCTGCAGGTCCGGCTGAGCCTGCTCCATGACGACGATGGCCTGCTGCGCTACCACGTCTTCGCCCTCCAGGACCGCACGCAGGAGGAGTGGCAGCAGAACCAGTTGCTGCGCCAGAACCAGTTCGACGCCCTTACCGGCCTGCCCAACCAGGCCAGCTTCGTGGCCCAACTGGGCCAGGCGCTGGAGTTGGCGCGCAGCGAGGGCTTCATGCTGTGCGTCTGCAACCTGGACCTGGACCACTTCAGCGCCATCAACGAACGCTTGGGCCGCGGCGCGGGCGACCAGACCCTGGTGGAGATGGCTCGGCGCCTGCGCAGCAGCCTGCGCCGCACCGAGCGCTGGACCGACCAACTGGCGCGCATCGGCGGCGACGGTTTTGCGCTGATCCTGCGCTGCCGCAACGAGGAAGAGTCGCGGCTGGCGCTGGGACGGCTGCTGGACGTGGTGCGGGCACCGCTCTACGACATCACCCCCGGCAGCCCCATGCACCTCACCGCCAGCCTGGGCGCCACCCTTTTCCCGCAGGACGCCTCGGACACCGAGACCCTGATGCGCCATGCCGCCCATGCCCTGTACCGCGTCAAGCGCTCGGGCCGCGATGGATTCGAGCTCTTCGACACCGACAAGCGCCAGCGCAGCGAGGCCAAGGTGCTGGCACTGGGCCGCATGCAGGAAGCCCTGGACCTGGGCGAGCTGCAACTGCACTTCCAGCCCAAGGTGGACCTGCGCCGCGGCAAGGTGCTGGGCATGGAAGCGCTGCTGCGCTGGCATGACCCAGAGCGCGGCCTGCTGCTGCCGGGCCATTTCCTGCCCCTGGTGGAGCACACCGGGCTGGGCGTGCGCATCGGCGATTGGGTCATCGAGCAGGCCCTCAAGCAGGCCGAGCAATGGGCCGCCGACGGTCGCCCCTTGCGGGTAGCGGTCAACGTCACCGCGCGGCACCTGCAGTCACCTGACTTTGCCCAACGCCTGGACGAGTTGCTGGCGCGCCATCGCCCCGGCCTGGCGCGACTGCTGATGCTGGAGGTGCTGGAATCGGCCGCCCTGGCCGACGTGCCCGCCACGCAGCGGCTGATCGAGCACTGCCGCGGCCTGGGCGTGCAGTTCGCGCTGGATGACTTCGGCACCGGCTACTCCAACCTCAGCTACCTCAAGCAGCTGCCGGTGGACCTGCTCAAGATCGACCGTTCCTTCGTTCATCAGATGCTCACCGATGCCCACGACCGCGCCCTGGTAGAGGGCGTGATCAGCCTGGCGCGCACCTTCGGCTGCGACGTGATCGCCGAAGGCGTGGAGTCCTCTGCCCATGCCCAGGCCTTGCTGGCGCTGGGCTGCGAGCAGGGGCAGGGGCATGGCATCGCCAGCGCCATGCCGGCCGAGCTGGTGCCGATATGGGTACAGGCCTTCGAGCGCTCGCCTGACTACGACGGCCGCATCAGCGTGCCTGCGCCGCTGGCCGAGTTCGCTCCAGCCACCCAGGCCTAGAGACGGCCGTCCCGGCCCGGCTTTCCGATAGACTGCCGCGGTGATTCCACCCGGCTTTATCCAGGACCTGCTCGCCCGCATCGACATCGTCGATATCGTGGGGCGCCACGTCGAGCTCAAGAAGGCAGGCATCAACCACAAGGGCCTGTGCCCTTTCCATGGCGAGAAGTCCCCCAGCTTCATCGTCAGCCCCAGCCGCCAGACCTACCACTGCTTCGGCTGCGGCGTGCACGGCAATGCCATCGGCTTCCTGATGGAGCACACCGGCGCCGGCTTCATCGAGGCCGTCGAGGACCTTGCCCAGCAGGTGGGCATGCAGGTGCCGCAGGACGAGCGCAGCCCTGCCGAAATCCAGCGCGCCCAGGCCCAGAAGGCGCACCAGCTGAGCCTCACCGACGTGCTGGCCAAAGCCACTGAGCACTACCGCAAGCAGCTCAAGGGCAGTGCCCGCGCCATCGACTACCTCAAGCGTCGCGGACTGACAGGCCCCATCGCCGCCCAATTCGGGCTGGGCTACGCGCCTGAGGGCTGGCGTGCACTGGCCAGCGCCTTCCCGGCCTATGACGATCCGCTGCTCGTCGAGGCCGGCCTGGTGATCCTGCAGGACGACCCCGACAAGAGTGCCGAGGAACAGCGCCGCTACGACCGCTTCCGCGACCGGATCATGTTCCCCATCCGCAATGTCCAGGGCGAAGTGATCGGCTTCGGCGGGCGGGTGCTGGACAAGGGCGAGCCCAAGTACCTCAATTCGCCCGAAACCCCGGTGTTCAGCAAGGGTCGCGAACTCTACGGGCTCTACGAAGGCCGCACGGGGCTGCGCCAGCGCGGCTACGCCCTGGTCGTCGAGGGCTATATGGATGTGGTGGCCCTGGCCCAGCACGGCTTCAGCAATGCCGTGGCAACGCTGGGCACGGCGTGCACGGCGGACCATGTCCACAAGCTCTTCCGCTTCACCGAGTCCGTGATCTTCAGCTTCGACGGCGACGCCGCGGGGCGCCGTGCCGCAGGCCGCGCGCTGGAGGCCGCCCTGCCCCATGCCACGGACACGCGCAGCATCAAGTTTCTCTTTCTGCCCAGCGAGCACGACCCCGACTCCTACGTGCGCGAGCTCGGCAGCGAAGCCTTCGAGCGCTGCGTAGAGCGCGCCATCCCGCTGTCGCGCCAGCTGATCGACCATTGCGGCGAAGGCCTGGACCTGGGCAGTGCCGAAGGCCGTGCGCGGCTGCTGGCCCATGCCAAGCCCCTGTGGCAGCAGTTGCCCCAGGGCCTGCTCAAGCGCCAGTTGCTGGGCGAGCTGGCCCGTATGGCCCAGCTGCCGGATCAGGAACTGATGGGGCTCTGGCAGGCCAGCGAGAGCCGCCGTTCCGCGGCTCGCAGCGAGCACCCGGCCAGCCCCCACGCCCCGGACGATGCGCCCTGGGACGGCCCGCCGCCCGACTTGGACGAGCTCGCCTATGTCCAGTCCGGCGCCGATGGTGTCGCGGATGTCGGCACCGCGCCCGCGGGAAACCCGCCCAGTCGCAAGCCCGGTGGCGAGAAGAAGCCTTGGAGCAAAGATCGCAAGGACTGGAAGGAATGGAAAAAGCGCGAGCAGGACGAAACCTATGGCCTGCCCCGCCACCAGCCAGCCTCACCGCGAGATCATGCCCTGCGCATGCTGCTGCTGCACTGCGCCTGGTGGGAGTTGCTGAGCGACCAGGACCACCAGTTGCTGCACGAGCTGCCCGGCGAACATGGCGAGGTGGTGGCCTGGCTGGAGCGCTACCTGGTCAACCACGGGCCCGGTCCCTGGTCAGTGCTGCAGGCAGCCCTGGAGGAGGACGGTTTGCTGGAGCTGGCGCAGCGTGCCAGCGGCGGGCGCCTGCATGCCAGCGACGATGAGCTGCAGCTGGAAGACTTCCAGCGCCTGCTGCGCAAATTGTGGATCTCCCGACTGGAGGAGGAGTCCCGCCAACTGAGCGCCGGGCCGGTGACGCCCGCCGTGCTGGAGCAGCTGCGCGGCCTGCGCTTGCGCATTCAGGAACTCAAGGCGGGCTGACAAGGCCGGACAGGCTCGCGGCCGGCCATTTCGGCCGCTTTGACTTTGCTTACTTCGGCCTCTTCTTCGGCCTCTTGCCCCTCGCCGCGCTGCGCCGCCCCCCGGACAAGCCCTCAGTCCTGCATTTTTGAAATCCGTCCATTCTTGATGGATAATTAAGGGTTTTCGCGCGTCAAGAGTGACGGCAGCGCCTCCCGGACCCGGCCACCCACTGACCCTGGGCACCCTATGCAAGGTATCAAGGCCACCTTTATCCGCTTGAGGGCTGCACTCTTCAACGTACACGCTAGCCTTGTACGCGCAAAGCCCTGGCATTCGCCTTGAATGGCCGGCTCACGCCGCCATCTTGGAAGAGTCAGGGCCCATGTTTGTGCCGCCTGGGCGGCGCCTGACAGCAGGCGCGCGCAGGTGGCCGCTTGCATTGCGCACCCACTCCACTCGAGGAACTGCATGACCGCCAAGAAGACCGCGTCCAAGGCAACCGCCCCCAAGGCCGAGGAACTGGCCGAAGACATCAAGAAGCCTGCGCGCAAGAGCGCCAAGGCGGCTGCTGCGCCTGCTGCGGCCGGCGCCGGTGATGAAGCCAAGCCCAAGCGGGGTCGCAAGCCCAAGGCGGCCACCGAGACCAAGAAGGGTGCCAAGGCCAAGCCCGAGGCCGAGGAAGAAGACTTCTCCGACATCGAGGCCGAGCTTGAGGGCGAACCCGACGCCGAGGCCGGCGTCGAAGCCGAGGTCGAGGACAGCGTCGAGGACAAGCCCAAGGCCAAGCCCCTGCGCATGAAGGTCAGCCGCGCCAAGGAGCGCGCGCTGATGCGCGAATTCGGCCTGGATGAGACGGCTCTGACCGAAGAGGAAGTCGCCAAGCGTCGCCATGAGCTGAAGACGCTGATCAAGATGGGCAAGACCCGCGGTTTCCTGACCCATCAGGAAATCAACGATCACCTGCCCGAGAAGCTGATCAACGAGGAAATCCTCGAGGCCATCGTGTCCATGTTGAACGACATGGGCATCGCCGTGTACGAGCAGGCACCCGACGCCGCCACCCTGCTGATCCAGGGCAGCACCTCGCCGACGGCCACCGAGGAAGAGGCCGAGGAAGCCGCCGAAGCCGCCCTGTCCACCGTGGACTCCGAGTTCGGTCGCACGACCGACCCGGTTCGCATGTACATGCGCGAGATGGGCACCGTCGAGCTGCTGACGCGTGAAGGCGAGATCGAGATCGCCAAGCGCATCGAAGGCGGCCTGCAGGCCATGATGCTGGCCATCTCCGCCTCGCCCACGACCATCGCCGAGATCCTCTCCATGGCCGCCAGGATCCGTGCTGGCGAGCAGCAGATCTCCGAGGTGGTCGATGGCTTCGTGGCCGAGGATGAGGCCGACGACTACGTGGCCGAGGAAGACTTCGACGAGTTCGACGAGGACGACGACGACGACGGCAACGGCGGCTCCAAGGCCCTGACCAAGAAGCTGGAAGAGTTGAAGAACGCCGCCCTGGTCAAGTTCGATGCTCTGGACAGCAACTTCGAGAAGATGCGCAAGGCCTTCGAGAAGGACGGCTACCGCTCCGCCGCCTACGACAAGGCCCAGCACGCCATCAGCGCCGAGCTGATGACCATCCGCTTCACCGTCAAGACCATCGAGCGCCTGTGCGACATCCTGCGCTCGCAGGTCGATGACGTGCGCCGCTACGAGCGCGAACTGCGCAAGATCGTGGTGGACAAGTGCGGCATGTCGCAGGAGCACTTCATCAAGACCTTCCCGCCCAATGCCCTGAACCTGAGCTGGGCCGAGAAGGAAGTCGCCGCCGCCAAGCCCTACTCCGCCGTGCTGGGCCGCAACCTGCCCGCCGTGCAGGAGTTGCAGCAGAAGCTCATCGACATCCAGGCCAAGGCCGTCGTGCCGCTGGACGATCTCAAGGAGATCAACAAGCGCATGAACGAGGGGGAGAAGGCCTCGCGGGATGCCAAGAAGGAGATGATCGAAGCCAACCTGCGCCTGGTGATCTCGATCGCGAAGAAGTACACCAATCGCGGCCTGCAGTTCCTGGACCTGATCCAGGAAGGCAATATCGGCCTGATGAAGGCGGTGGACAAATTCGAGTACCGCCGCGGCTACAAGTTCTCGACCTACGCCACCTGGTGGATCCGCCAGGCCATCACCCGCTCGATCGCCGACCAGGCCCGCACCATCCGCATCCCGGTTCACATGATCGAGACGATCAACAAGATGAACCGCATCTCGCGCCAGCATCTGCAGGAGTTCGGCTATGAGCCGGACGCCCCGACCCTGGCCGAGAAGATGGAGATCCCCGAGGACAAGATCCGCAAGATCATGAAGATCGCCAAGGAGCCGATCTCCATGGAAACGCCGATCGGGGACGATGACGACAGCCACCTGGGCGACTTCATCGAGGACACCAACAACACCGCGCCCATCGAGGCCGCCATGCAGGCCGGCCTGCGCGATGTGGTGAAGGACATCCTCGACAGCCTGACCCCGCGCGAGGCCAAGGTGCTGCGCATGCGCTTCGGCATCGAGATGAGCACGGACCACACGCTGGAGGAAGTCGGCAAGCAGTTCGACGTCACCCGCGAACGGATCCGCCAGATCGAAGCCAAGGCCATCCGCAAGCTGAAGCACCCGAGCCGCTCGGACAAGCTGCGCACGTACCTGGACAACCTGTAAGGGTGGCCAGGGGCCTGCCTCCCGACGCCCCAAGGCGGCGGGAGACGGGCTGCAGCGGCAACGCTGTTGGCGTCATGGCATGCACAGCAGAAACATGGCAGCAGGTGCGCAGGGCCGCAGCACGCAGACCCGGCATCATGCTTCAAGGCAGTAGCCCAACAGGTGCGAAGTCTCGGGCAGTCGCGCCCGACGACAGCGGAGCACCCGGCGCCCTGCCCTAGCGTCCTGCGCCTTTCTGGCCTCCTGGATGGACCGGGCCTCAGCAGGCCCTCAGTCCTCGCCTGACGAGCGTCGCAAGGCCTCGTAAACCCTGTCAAACACCTCCAACGCCGCCGGATTCGGAACCTCGCCGACATGCGGCAGGCTGTCCAGCCGCATCAGCCTTGATGCGCCGCCGCGATAGGCTGGCCAGTGCGGGAGCCCGCCTCCATTGGGATTGCCTGTCTTGACAAAGCGCACCCAGGCACCGGCCATGGCGTCGGACAAGCGCCGGTCTTCGGCCTGCCAATCCCAGGTTTCCTGGTCCAGTTGGTCCAGCATGTACCAGAGCTCCGCGAAATGGCTGGCCCCCCACCCGGCCCGCGCCCCTTGCCCAGGAAAGGGCACCTGGCGGCCGAACTGGTAGTAGTAGACCGGCTCGCGTCCATGCTCTGCCTGCAGATGCGCCCAGGCCCACATGTCCCAGCCAAATCGGAGGTCCCGCTCCAGCGCCAGCCTGGCGGCCACCGCCTGCGCGTCCCCGTCATGAGGATAGGCCGCCAGCAGCGGCGCGGGTAAAGGTCCGAAAGCCTGCGCCAGGTCGGCCTCGAAGCGAGCCGACGTCAGGCCGCGGGTGTCAAGCAAAGCCCGTGCTTCGTCGGCGTTGGACCCCAGTAGCAGCGGCACGTCCGCCACCTGGCCAAGTCGATAGGCCGCACCGGGACTGCGCGGCACGACATGGCCATCGACGACCGGATGGCTGAGCGGACCCGCTGCTGCCACCAGCAGATCGGCAGCCGGCCTGCGACGCAGCTCGTCCACCGAGCCGGCCCCCAACTGCTCGAGCAAGACCTGACCCTCACGCTCAGCCTGCGCATGGCGGTAGCCGGGAGCGAGCGCCAGCGGCTCGAAGACACCGCCGCTCTGCGCAATGGCCCGGTGGAACAGGCCCCTGGCAGACGGCATGGCCATCAGCCAGCTGACCGACATCGCCCCTGCCGATTGACCCGCCACCGTGACTGTCCGGGGATCGCCACCAAAGGCTTGGATATTGCGCTGCACCCACCGCAGGGCAGCCACTTGATCCAGCAAGCCATAGTTGCCTGACGTCCCTGAAGGAGTCTCCCGCGACAGTTCGGCATGGGCCAGGAAGCCCAGCGCCCCCAGCCGGTAGGCCAGCGTGACCACGACGATGCCACGGCGAGCCAAGCGTTCGCCACTGTAAAGTGGCATGCCAGTCCACCCATTGGCATAACCACCGCCATGGATCCAGACAAGCACCGGCAGCGGCCCGACCGCTGGCGGCGCTGCGGGGCTCCAGATGTTCAGGTAGAGGCAGTCCTCGCTGGTCGGCGGTGGCGCCTCACCGGGCATGGATACGCCAGATTGCGGGCAAGCGGGTGCAAAAGCCTCCGCCGAACGAAGGCCTTCCCAAGGCTTGATCGGGCGCGGTGGCCGCCAACGTCCAGCTACACCGACCGGCGGCGCGGCAAAGGGAACGCCGCGAAACACCGCCACCCCCTGCTCCAGCCGCCCCTGCAGACGCCCTCCCTCGGCCAGGATCTGCACGGCAGCGGGGCCGGCCGGCGGTGCTGGCAGAAAGTCCGCCCCGCGGGCTGCGGCCCCCGCCAGGGCCGCGCAAAGAGTGAGGATTTGGAGCACTTTCAACTCGATCTCCTGTGATAGTCGATTCTTCAGTCTGCAACAGTCCTGGATCTGGCAACAAACCGTCCCATCACAAAGTGGCTCGCCTCAGCCCAGGGCCGAGTGGCAGCAGGCACAGCGTCGCAGACCGGGGCCCAGACTTCTGGCCGGCCTGGAAGGATCTGTGCAGAATCGCCGCCCATGAACACCAGGACGGCCGATCAGCACATCCGCAAGCCCGCTCAGGGCCCAGGGCCGGGGCTGGGGGCTGGATCCGGTCCCGTCCTGCCCTGGGCCTATCTCTACTGGCTGGTGTTCCTGCTGTGCCTCGAGCCCGACAACGTCCAGCGTGCCTGGCATGCCGGCAATGCCCTGGAGCCCGCGCATGAACTGCTGCGCATCGGCCTGGCGGCGGCACTGGGCACCGCCGTCACCCCCTGGCTGCTGTATATAGCCCGGCGGCAGCTGCACGAAGGGCCGCAGCCGCGCGGACGTGCCGCCGCAGGGCTGGTGCTTCAACTGCTGCTTCTAAGTGCAGGACTGATCCTGGCCGCCGGCGTGCTGGCAGCCTGGGTGTTTCAGGGGCGGCTCTTGCCGCGCCTGATTGACCTGCAGATGCAACTGCAGAGCGATGGCCTACTGCTCACCTTTGCCCTTGCAGGGCTGCTAGCGCTGATACAGCTCGGCCACAGGCCGGGCGGCCCGCTGGCGCCTGCGCCAGCACCCGCTTCGGCGCCTGCCGAGGCCACGCCCGCATCGCCATGGCGGACCGAGGTGGACGTCGGCAGCCAGGGCCGCAGCGCCGTCCTGGCCATGGACACGATCGACTGGATCGAAACCCAGGGCAACTACCTGGCCCTGCATGCCGGCACGCGCACGCACCTGCTGCGCGAAAGCATGGGCCGCCTGGAGGCGCAACTGGACCCCCTGCGCTTCGTGCGCATCCATCGGCGCCTGGTGGTTGCCTTGGGCAGGGTGCAGTCCCTGACTCCGCTGGGCAACGGGGACGCCATGATCACCCTGGCCGATGGACAGCGCCTGCGGGTCAGCCGCAGCTACCGCCGCGACTTCCAGGCCCGATGGGAAGCGCCGGCATCGGGGCAGGGAAAGGCCTGAACCGTCACCAAAAGCAAGCACCCGAAAAATCCCGCCTGCCCCCGCTACACTGCCAAGGACTTCACGAACCAGCTACTGATGACCCAGATCAGCGAACGCATCGTCCTGTTTGCCGACTTGCGCGGCAGCACGGCCTTGTTCGAGACCCTGGGCAATGCCGAGGCCACCTCGGTGGTGACCCACGCGGTCAACCTGGTCGGCCGTGCCGTCGGCGACTGCAACGGCAAGCTGATCAAGACCCTCGGCGACGGTCTCATGGCTGCGTTCAGCGACGCCAGCGACGGCATCAAGGCCGCCATGCAGATGCACGAGTCCCTGCAGCGCATCGTCTCGCGTGGACAGCAGCATGGCGCCTCGCCCGGCCTGCGGGGCCTGAAGCTGCAGGTGGCCCTGGCCCGCGGCGAGGTGGTCGAGATGAACGGCGATTGCTTCGGCGACGCCGTCAACGTGGCCGCCCGCCTGCTGGACCATGCCGGTGACAACGAGACCCTGATCACCAAGGAAGTGCTGCAAGGCCTGCCCGTGAACCAGCGCCTGCGTTTTCGCAGCCTGGACCTGATCGCCATCCGCGGCCGCGCCGAGCCCGTCCATGTCTATGTGCTGGACAACTACGCCTACAGCAGCGAGCCGGCCGCAGCCACGCAATTCGGCGACCCCATGCCCACCGCCGATCCCGACGGCATCCGACTGGTATGGCTGGACCTGGACCGCATTTTCGACATCGGCAGCATGCCCGTGATCCTGGGCCGCAGCACGCAGGCCACCTACTGCATCACCGATGTGCGCGTTTCGCGCTCCCATGCACGCATCGACTGGCATGGCGGCAGCTTCTCGCTGACCGACCTCAGCTACAACGGCACCTTCGTTCGCTTCGGCCGCGACGGCGAGATCGTTTCCCTGCGTCGCGGCTCCTGCACCCTGCATGGCAGCGGCGTCATCGGCCTGGGCGGCACGCCCACGGACCTCTCGGCACCAACGGTGCGATTCGAGGTCCTGCACTTCGCCGACACCGAGCCGCGCGCCATCGGGCATTCCCACAGCCGCGGCTGAGCCCGGCCTGCGGGACAATTGCCCCCATGAGCTTCAAGAAAGAACCGGGCTACCGCCATGGCAGCCCCTCGACGACAGGCGTACTGCTGTGCAATCTGGGCACGCCTGAGGCCCCCACCGCTGCGGCCCTGCGCCGCTACCTGGCCGAGTTCCTGAGCGATCCGCGCGTGGTGGAAATCCCCCGACTGCTCTGGCTGGTGATCCTGCACGGCATCATTCTGCGCGTGCGCCCGGCCAAGTCGGCCGCCAAGTACGCCACCATCTGGATGAAGGAAGGCTCACCATTGAAGGTCTGGACCGAACGCCAGGCCAAACTGCTGCAAGGCCTGCTCGGCGAGCGCGGTCACCGGCTGCAGGTGCGCTACGCAATGCGCTATGGCCAGCCCTCCGTCGCCAGCCAGCTCGACGCTCTGAAGGCCGAAGGCGCGAACCGCATCCTGGTCCTGCCCGCCTACCCGCAGTACTCGGGAGCGACCAGCGGCAGCGTGATCGACGCCGTGGCCCGCTGGACCCTGCAGACCCGGCATGTGCCCGAACTGCGCTTCATCAACCGCTACCACGACGATCCCGCCCACATCCGCGCCCTGGCCGACAGCGTGCGCCGCCACTGGGCCATCCACGGCCAAGCCGACAAGCTGGTAATGAGCTTCCATGGCATGCCCGAGCGCACCCTGCAGCTGGGCGATCCCTATCACTGCGAGTGCCACAAGACCGGCCGCCTGCTCGCCCAGGCACTGGGTTTGCGCGAGGACCAGTACCTGGTGAGCTTCCAGAGCCGCTTCGGCAAGGCCAAATGGCTGGAGCCCTACACCGAGCCGACCCTGCGCCAACTGGCCGCGGGCGGGCTGAAGTCCGTGGACCTGGTCTGCCCCGGTTTCAGCGCCGACTGCCTGGAAACACTGGAAGAGATCGCTCAGGAGGCCAAGGAGGCCTTCGAGTCCTCCGGCGGTCAGCGCTTCAGCTACATCCCCTGCCTCAATGACGACCTGCAAGGCATGCGTGCCCTGGCCGATCTGGCCGAGCGCCACCTGCAGGGCTGGCCCACCCGCGAACCGGCCGATCCGTCGGTCCTGGAGGACCGGGCACAGCGCGCTCGTGCCATGGGTGCCGACGCATGAAGGCCCTGCCCCTGTCCGAGGATGTGCGCCTGGACAAATGGCTCTGGGCGGCCCGCTTCTACAAGACCCGGGCCCTGGCCGTGGAGGAGATCGGCAAGGGCCGGGTGAGTGTCAACGGCCAGCCGGCCAAGCCCTCCCGCGAACTCAAGCCGGGCGATGTGCTGCAACTGCGCCAGGGCGTGGTGGAGCGCGAGGTCGTCGTGCGGGCCCTGTCCAGCGTGCGCGGCCCGGCGCCCCAGGCCCAGACACTCTACGAGGAAACCGCAGAGAGCCTGCTCAAGCGCGAGCAGGCCGCCGAAAGCCGGCGGCTTGCGCCCGAACCGGCTTCCACCATCGTCCAGGGCCGCCCGACCAAGCAGGACCGTCGCCGCCTGGCCGACTGGAACCGCTGGAGCGCCGAGGCCGAACCCGACTGAGCCGCGGCCATCCAGCGCGCGATCACCAAGGGTTTCCCCTTGTGAAAATGATGGCAATCCCCCTCTTGAACTTCAGGGCTTCGCCCCCAGCTAGCCCGCGTCGCCCCGTTTCATGGCTGGACCATGAGTTGCCGGGGCTCTTCAACGCCCACCATCCATGAGCAACGAGAACCATACCCCCGACACCGCCGCCGATGCCGCCACCTCTGCCACCGAGTTGAGCCCCGAGCAGAAGCTGGCCGATCTGGAGGCCCGCCTGGCCGAGATGTCCGACGCCTACCTGCGCGCCAAGGCCGAGGTGGAGAACATCCGCCGCCGCTCGGACGAGGAGATGTCCAAGGCCCGCAAGTTCGCCGTGGAAGGTTTTGCCGAGGCCATGTTGCCCGTGATGGACAGCATGGAAGCCGCCATCGCCCGCCCGGATGCCCGTGTCGAGCAGGTGCTGGAAGGCGTGCACGCCACCCGCCGCCAGTTGGCCGCCGCGCTAGAGCGCAACAAGGTGCTGGAAATCAATCCGGCCGCCGGCACCAAGTTCGATCCGCACCAGCACCAGGCCATCTCCATGGTGCCGGCGGACCAGGAAGCCAATACCGTCGTCGCGGTCCTGCAGAAGGGCTATTCCATCGCCGAGCGCGTGCTGCGCCCGGCCCTGGTGACGGTCGCCGCCCCCAAGTAATTCACGGTGCGCGGCCCTTGAAAGACCGCGACCCAACCGCATTTCGTCCTTAACGAAACCAGATTCAGGATCAGGAGCAAAAAATCATGGGAAAGATCATCGGTATTGACCTGGGCACCACGAACTCGTGCGTGGCCGTCATGGAAGGCAACACGACGCGCGTGATCGAGAACGCCGAGGGCGCTCGCACCACCCCGTCCATCATTGCCTATCAGGAAGATGGCGAGATCCTGGTCGGCGCCTCGGCCAAGCGCCAGTCCGTCACCAACCCCAAGAACACCCTCTACGCGGTGAAGCGCCTGATCGGCCGCAAGTTCACCGAGAAGGAAGTGCAGAAGGACATCGACCTGATGCCCTACACCATCGCCGCCGCCGACAACGGCGACGCCTGGGTGGAAGTGCGCGGCAAGAAGTTCGCGCCGCCGCAGGTCAGCGCCGAAGTGCTGCGCAAGATGAAGAAGACGGCCGAGGACTACCTGGGCGAGGAAGTGACGGAAGCCGTGATCACGGTCCCGGCCTACTTCAACGACGCCCAGCGCCAGGCCACCAAGGACGCAGGCCGCATCGCCGGCCTGGACGTCAAGCGCATCATCAACGAGCCCACCGCCGCAGCTCTGGCCTTCGGCCTGGACAAGCACGGCAAGGGTGACCGCAAGATCGCCGTCTATGACCTGGGCGGCGGCACCTTCGACATCTCCATCATCGAGATCGCCGACGTGGACGGCGAGATGCAGTTCGAGGTGCTGTCGACCAACGGCGACACCTTCCTGGGTGGCGAGGACTTCGACCAGCGCATCATCGACTACATCATTGCCGAGTTCAAGAAAGAGCAAGGCGTCGATCTGACCAAGGACGTGCTGGCCCTGCAGCGCCTGAAGGAAGCCGCCGAGAAGGCCAAGATCGAGTTGTCCAACTCCTCGCAGACCGACGTCAACCTGCCCTACATCACGGCCGACGCCACGGGTCCGAAGCACCTGAACATCAAGCTGACCCGCGCCAAGCTGGAGTCGCTGGTGGAGGAGCTGATCGAGCGCACCATCGCTCCCTGCCGCACCGCCATCAAGGATGCCGGCGTGGCCGTGGGCGAGATCGATGACGTGATCCTGGTCGGCGGCATGACCCGCATGCCCAAGGTGCAGGACAAGGTCAAGGAGTTCTTCGGCAAGGACCCGCGCAAGGACGTGAACCCTGATGAGGCCGTGGCCGTCGGCGCTGCCATCCAGGGTCAGGTCCTGGGCGGTGAGCGCAAGGACGTGCTGCTGCTGGACGTCACCCCGCTGAGCCTGGGCATCGAGACCCTGGGTGGCGTGATGACCAAGATGATCAAGAAGAACACGACCATCCCGACCAAGTTCAGCC
This sequence comes from Mitsuaria sp. WAJ17, assembly GCF_014174515.1. Classification (GTDB taxonomy): domain Bacteria; phylum Pseudomonadota; class Gammaproteobacteria; order Burkholderiales; family Burkholderiaceae_C; genus Roseateles_B. The sequence goes on along the minus strand of NZ_JACJUG010000002.1, from coordinate 50,794 downwards.
AGACCTTCTCGACCGCTGAAGACAACCAGCCGGCCGTGACCATCAAGGTCTACCAGGGCGAGCGTGAGATGGCGCAGGCCAACAAGAGCCTGGGCGAGTTCAACCTGGAAGGCATCCCGCCCGCCATGCGCGGCACGCCCCAGATCGAGGTGACCTTCGACATCGACGCCAACGGCATCCTGCACGTCAGCGCCAAGGACAAGGGCACGGGCAAGGAGAACAAGATCACCATCAAGGCGAACTCGGGCCTGTCCGAGGCCGAGATCGAGAAGATGGTGAAGGACGCCGAGGCCAACGCCGCCGAGGACAAGAAGAAGGTCGAGCTGGTCCAGGCCAAGAACCAGGGCGACGGCCTAGTGCATTCGGTCCGCAAGTCCCTGAGCGAGCACGGTGACAAGCTGGAAGCCGGCGAGAAGGACAAGATCGAAGCCGCCATCAAGGAGCTGGAAGAGGCCCTGAAGGGTGACGACAAGGCCGCCATCGACGCCAAGTCCGAAGCCCTGATGACCGCCAGCCAGAAGCTGGGCGAGAAGATGTACGCCGACGCGCAGGCCCAGCAGGCAGCCGGCGCAGCCGAAGCCGGTGCCCAGGCCCAGCAGCAGGCCTCCGCCAAGCCGGCCGACGACAACGTCGTGGATGCCGAGTTCAAGGAAGTCAAGGACGGCAAGTAATCGACGGCCCGGCCCCGCAGGCGAAAGTCCGCGGGGTGTGCTGACCCGCCGCGCCCACGCCTGGGATCACCCCTTGGCCCCCGGCGCGGCGCAATTGTTTGAGAAGCCAGGATCCGCCCATGGCAAAGCGTGACTATTACGAAGTCCTCGGCGTCGCCAAGAACGCCAGCGACGAGGACATCAAGAAGGCCTACCGCAAGCTGGCCATGAAGTACCACCCGGACCGCAACCAGGGTGACGGCGCCACCGCTGCCGAGGAGAAGTTCAAGGAGGCCAAGGAGGCCTACGAGATGCTTTCCGACGCCCAGAAGCGCGCGGCCTACGACCAGTACGGCCATGCCGGTGTCGATCCGAACATGGGCGGCCGCGGCGGCCCGGGCGCTGAAGGTTTCGGCGGCTTCGCCGAGGCCTTTGGTGACATCTTCGGCGACATCTTCGGCGGTGCTGGCGGTCGTCGCGGCGGTGGCCAGCAGGTCTACCGCGGCAGCGACCTCTCCTACGCGATGGAGATCACGCTGGAGGAAGCGGCCCGCGGCAAGGAAACCCAGATCCGCATCCCCGCCTGGGAGTCCTGCGAGACCTGCAACGGCAGCGGGGCAAAGCCTGGCACCTCGGCCAAGACCTGCGGCTCTTGCGGCGGCTCGGGCACGGTGCACATGCGCCAGGGCTTCTTCAGCGTGCAGCAGACCTGCCCGCACTGCCACGGCAGCGGCAAGATCATTCCCGACCCCTGCACCAGTTGCAACGGCCAGGGCAAGATCAAGAAGACCAAGACGCTGGAGGTCAAGATCCCGGCGGGCATCAACGAGGGCATGCGCATCCGCTCGGCCGGCAATGGCGAGCCCGGCGTGAACGGCGGCCCGGCAGGCGATCTCTACATCGAGATCCGCATCAAGCAGCACGACATCTTCGAGCGTGACGGCGACGACCTGCACTGCACCATGCCCGTGGGCATGACCACTGCGGCGCTGGGCGGCACCATCGAGGTCCCGACCTTGGGCGGCAAAGCCGAGATCGATCTGCCCGAAGGCACGCAGCACGGCAAGACCTTCCGCCTGCGCGGCAAGGGCATCAAGGGCGTGCGCTCCAGCTATCCGGGCGACCTCTACTGCCACATCAGCGTGGAGACGCCGGTCAAGCTCACTGAGCACCAGCGCAAGCTGCTCAAGGAGCTGGACAAGAGCTTCAAGGACGGCGGCGAGCGCCACTCGCCCAATGCCAAGAGTTGGACGGACCGGGTCAAGGACCTGTTCAAGTAAGCCCCGACGCGCCGAGCACGACGCGCTGCGAGCCCCCCTTGAGGGGCTCGATTTCTTTGCAGCGTGGTAATTTGGCCGCAGCCTTGCGGGATATTGAGCATCAAGTCGCGCAGGAATTGGTCGAAGATCGTCGAAAGAGTTCAGGATTGAATCGCCCCATGGCGGGACACCCCCAGTGACCCATGCAGATGCTCGACAAGGACATCCAGGACGCCTGCGCCCTGGTCATCGACAGCAACGCCACCTCGCGCAGCCTGATGGCGGCGCAGCTGCGTGAGTTGGGCGTAGGCACGGTGCGCCAGGCCACGCGGGTCAAGGACGCCCGCATCATCCTGGAGCACAAGGCCTATGACATCGTCCTGTGCGACTACCACTTCGACGGCTCCGACATGTCCGGCCAAGACCTGCTGGACGAGCTGCGCCGCGAGAACCTGCTGCCCTACTCCACCGTCTTCGTGATGGTGACCGGCGAGGCCACCTACGCCAAGGTTGCCGAGGCGGCCGAGGCGGCCCTGGACGCCTACCTGATCAAGCCCTACACCAGTGCCTCACTGTCTGACCGGCTGAGCAATGCGCGCCACCGCAAGCGGGTGCTCAAGGACATCTTCGAGGCCATCGAGCAGCAGAACTTCGAGCTTGCCGCGCAGCTGTGCCTGAAGCGCTTCGAGGAGCGCGCCCAGTTTTGGCTCTATGCGGCGCGCATAGGCGCCGAGCTGCTGCTGCGCCTGAACCGGCTAGAGGATGCACGCGCCCTCTACGACGCCATCATCGAGGCCAAGACCGTGCCCTGGGCGCGCCTGGGCGTGGCCCGCACCGAGCTGGCCTCGGGCAATCTCGTGGCGGCCAAGCGCACGCTGGAGGCCCTGATCGGTGACATGCCCGACCATGCCGACTCCTATGACGTCATGGGCCGCGTGCAGATGGAACAGGGCGAGATCACCGACGCCCTGCGCACCTACCGCACCGCGGCCAATCTCACGCCCGGCTGCCTGCTGCGCCAGCAGCGTGCGGGCACGCTGGCCTTCTATGCCGGAGAGCGCGACGAGGCCCTGAAACAGCTGGAGCGAGCCATGATCAATGGCCTGCGCTCCAAGCTCTTCGACATGTTCACCCTGGTCCTGATCGCGCTGATGCGCTTCGACCAGCGCGACGGCAAGAACCTCAAGCTGGTGCATGAGGCCATGCTGCGCGAGATCGAGCGGGCGCCCAAGGCCATGCGCCTGCAGCGCTTCGGCGCCATGATCCAGGGCCTGCGCCTGCTGTACGAGCGCCGCGTGGCCGATGCCCTGCAGCTGGCTCGCGACATGAGCCAGGAGCTGGGCAGCGACGCCTTCGACCTCGAAGCGGCCAGCCTGCTGCTGGCCTTCTGGATCCGCTTCTCGGGGCAGGAAATCCAGCTGGAGGAGATCAAGGACCTGATCACCCGCATCGGCCTGCGCTACTGCACCTCCAAGGCCAGCACCGAGGTGCTGATCGCCATGTGCGAGAAACAGGAGATGGCCATGACCGAGCTGCGCGAATGCCATGCGCGCATCTTCGGCATCGCCGAAACGGCCATGCGGCACACCATGCGCGGCAGCGCCCGCACGGGCGTGGAGCTGCTGATCCAGCAGGGCGGAGAAACGCGCAACGCCAAGCTGATTGACATGGCCCAGGCCGTGCTGAAACGCCATGCCGAGAAGATCGAGGACGCCGAGGACCTCAACGTCCAGATCGAGGCCCTGCAGAAGCGCTTCGTCCTGCCTCTGGGCGTGACCATCTCGCGGCGCAATGTGCGCCAGGCCGGTGGCTTGGCCCTGCGCAGCTGAAGGCCCTGCCGCCTGCCGTCCCGGCAGGCCCTGAAAGCACCCGGCCGGACCTCGCGACCGCCGGTTCGGTCATCGGTCTGGGCCACAATGCCGGGCGTCTCACGCCCAGGTCTACTGCATGAAGCGATCCAATTTCCAAGCCCAGGCCAAGCACTGGTCTCCGCTCACGCTGAGCTGGCTCGCCGCCCTCTGGCTGGGCCTGCTGGCCAACTGGCCCCTGTGGCAGCGCATGCTGGCCCTGCCCGAGCTGCAGGGAGGCAAGGGCTGGGGCTTCATCGCCCTGTTCGCCGGCATGGTCATCGCCCTGCATGGCGCACTGCTGAGCCTGCTGGCTTGGCCACGGCTCTTCAAACCGGTGCTGCTGCTGTGCCTGATCAGTGCGGCTGCCGCAGCCCACTTCATGGGCGCCTACGGCACGGTGATGGACCCGACCATGATGGTTAACGTTCTGCAGACCGATGCCAAGGAAACGCGGGACCTGCTGAGCCTGCGCCTGCTGGCCAGCCTGGTGGTGCTGGGCCTGCTGCCCGCCGTCTGGCTCTGGCAGCGGCCGGTGGCGCCCCAGGCCTGGGCGAAGCGGCTGGGCCTGAACCTCGCCGGATTCATCGGCGGCCTCGCGCTCATGGTGGGCCTGGCCATGAGCAGCTACGCCGACCTGGCCTCGACCATGCGCAACCACCCCGCGCTGCGCTACATGATCAACCCGCTGGCCTCGTTCTGGTCCCTGGGCGTTGTGGCGGTCGAGTCGAACAAGGCGCCCGCGGGCCCGCCCGCCGTGGTCGCGGCCGATGCCCGATGGCAGCCCAGCGACCCGCAGGCCCGCCCCCGCCTGCTGGTGCTGATGGTCGGCGAGACCGCGCGCGCCGCCAATTTTTCCCTGAACGGCTATGGACGGCCCACCAACCCGCGACTGGCCGGACTGGACGTGTTCAGCTTCCGCCAGGTCAGCGCTTGCGGCACGAGCACGGCGGCATCCCTCCCCTGCATGTTCTCGCACCTGGGGCGCAGCGCCTACCTGGACCAGGGCGCCGACCAGGAAAACCTGCTCGACGCCCTGCATCGTGCCGGTCTGGCCGTGCTGTGGCTGGACAACCAGAGCGGCTGCAAGGGCCTGTGCGAGCGCGTGCCGCATGCGCACGCCACACAGGCCGCAGGTTCGTCGCCCTTCCCCCCAGGGCTCTGCGAAGGCGGCGAGTGCCTGGACCTGGCCTTGCTCCACGACCTCGACACGCGGCTGCAGTCCCTGGATGCGCAGCGCCGCAAGCGGGGCGTGGTGCTGGTGATGCATCCCATGGGCAGCCATGGGCCGGCCTATTTCAAGCGCTCGCCGGCAGGTCAGAAGCCCTTCCAGCCCGAGTGCCGCAGCAATGCCCTGCAGCAGTGCCCGCGCGAGCAGGTGCTCAACGCCTATGACAACAGCCTGGTCTACGCCGACACAGTGCTGGCCGAGACCATCGCCTGGCTGGAGCGTCAGCAGGGCTTCGACGTGAGCCTGCTGTATGTGTCAGACCATGGCGAGTCCCTGGGCGAGAACAATCTCTACCTGCACGGCGTGCCCTATGCCGTAGCGCCCAAGGAACAGACCCAGGTGCCCTGGATCGTGTGGCTGCCCGAGACCAGTGCGCAGCGCTTTGGCGTGGACAGGCGCTGCCTGCGCGAGCAGCTGGACCGCCCCTTGTCCCACGACTGGTTGAGCCACACCGTGCTGGGCCTGGCCGAGGTGCGCAGTGCCATCTACCGGCCCGAGTGGGACCTGATGCGCACTTGCCGCAAGGCCTCGTGAGCCCGGCCCCTGCAGCGGTGGCAGGCGCTTCAGTCCAGCACTAGAACAACTCGCCCTGTGCCGCCGCCGGCCCCGCAAGCGGCGCCTGCGGTCGCATGAAGAGGGTCAGGTCCATGGGCGTGCGTTCCCGGTTCAGGCCCAGGCGCGTGCAGGCCTTGCGCATGCGCTGCTGCAGCAACTCGGCCCAAAGCCCTTCCCCCTGCATGCGGCTGCCGAAGCGGGGGTCGTTGTCCCGGCCGCCGCGCAGGTCGCGCAGGCGGGCCATGACCCGGGCCGCGCGGTCCGGGTAGTGCTGCAGCAACCAGTCCTGGAACAGCGGGTTCACCTCCCAGGGCAGGCGCAGCGGAATGCTGAAGGCCGAGCGCGCACCGGCCTCGGCTGCCTGCTCCAGGATGCGCTCAAGCTCGGGCTCGTTGATGAAGGGGATCAGGGGCGAGACACTCACCCCCACCGGCACCCCCGCCTCGGCCAGGGTACGCAGGGTCCGCAGGCGCCGGTGCGGCGCGGCAGCCCTCGGCTCCAGGATGCGCGCCAGGGCCGGGTCCAGCGTGGTGATGGAGACATAGACCGCCGCCAGGCCCTGGGCGGCCATAGGCGCGATCAGGTCCAGGTCCCGCTCCACGCCGGAGGACTTGGTGACCAGCGAGAAGGGATGGCGGTGCGCGGCCAGCACCTCGATCACCTGGCGCGTGATGCCCAGCCGGCGCTCGATGGGCTGGTAGGCATCCGTGGCGGTGCCTATGCACAGCAGGCGGGGCTGATAGCGCGGGCGCGAGAGCTCGGCGCGCAGCCGCTCGGCGGCATTGACCTTGGCGACCAGGCGGGTCTCGAAGTCCAGGCCCGGCGACAGGCTCAGGTAGCTGTGCGTGGGTCGTGCAAAGCAGTAGATGCAGCCGTGCTCACAGCCCCGGTAGGGGTTGATGGACATGTCGAAGACGATGTCCGGGGACTGGTTGCTGGAAAGGATGCTGCGCGCCTGCTCCTCGATCACCTGTGTTTCAGGGGGCAGGTCTTGCTCCTGGACCTGCTGGTCCAGGCTGCCCCAGCCATCGTCGAAGACCTCGCGCCGGTCCCGCTCGAAGCGGTGGGCGATGGCCCAGGCGCTACCGCGCCCCTTGATGGCCTGGGGCCAGGGCAGCACCTGCACGCCCTCAGCGCCTTCAGAGTCGGCGAAGAGGGCGTCGGCGGGGTCGGGAAGTGTGCTGGACATACTGTATTTTCATACAGTACTCTATCTTTTCAAGCCCCCACCCTCGCACGGAATAGGGATGATCAGTATTCGTCGCCCGCCGGGCCCACATACCCCGGCGCCAGGTTCTCGAACTTTGTGTGCATGCGCTGGAAGGCCAGCTTCACCGTGCCCACCGGGCCGTTACGCTGCTTGGCGATGATGATCTCCGCCACACCGGGCTCCTTGCACTCTTCCTTGGTGTAGTACTCGTCACGGTAGATGAACATGATGATGTCGGCATCCTGCTCGATGGCGCCCGATTCGCGCAGGTCAGACATCATGGGCCGCTTGTCCGGCCGCGTTTCCACGCTTCGGTTCAGCTGCGAGAGCGCGATCACGGGGCAGCGCAGCTCCTTGGCCAGGGCCTTGAGGCCCCGCGAGATCTCGCCCACCACCGTGGCACGGTTCTCTTCGCTGGCACCGCCGTTGCCGCTCATCAGCTGGAGGTAGTCGATGATGATCAGGCCCAACTGGCCGCACATGCGAGCTTGGCGGCGGGCACGAGCCCGCACCTCGCTGGGCGAAAGACCGGGGCTCTCGTCGATGAAGATGGAGGCCTTGCCGAGCTTGTCCACCGCCTCGGAGAGACGGCTCCATTCGTCATCCGCCAGGCGGCCGGTGCGCAGATGGCCCTGGTCGATGCGGCCGATGGAACCCACCATACGCAGGGCCAGCTGGGCTGCGCCCATTTCCATGGAGTAGATGACCACCGGCAGGCCTTCATTGATGGCCACGTTCTCGCCGATATTGATGGCGAAGGCCGTCTTGCCCATGGAGGGGCGCGCGGCCAGGATGATCAGGTCGCCTGGCTGCAGGCCCGCGGTCATGCGATCGAGGTCATAGAAGCCGGTGCGCACGCCGGTGACGTCCTCGGCGCCCTGCTCGGCCAGTTCGTTGACGCGATCGATCAGTTGCACGACCAACTGGTCCATGGACTGGAAGCCCTGCTTGCTTCGCGAACCTTCCTCGCCGATGCGGAAGATCTTGCCTTCGGCCTCATCGAGGATCTCGGTCACGGCCCGTCCCTGGGGCGCCAGGGCGGCGGTGGCGATCTCGTCGCTGGTGGTGACCAGCTTGCGCAGGATGGCGCGCTCCCGGACGATCTCCGCATAGCGGCGCAGATTGGCAGCGCTGGGCACGCTCTGTGCCAGGTCGTTGAGGTACTTGAGACCGCCGCAGTCGGCCGCCTTGCCCAGGGAGGTCAGCTCCTCGAAGACCGTCACCACGTCGGCTGGCTTGCCCGCGTTGATCAACTTGCCGAGGGCGGCAAAGATCTGCTTGTGCTCGAAGCGGTAGAAGTCGGTCTCGGTGAGCAGGTCACCGGCGCGGTCCCAGGCCGAGTTATCGATCAGCAGGCCGCCCAGCACGCTTTGTTCCGCCTCGACGGAATGCGGCGGCACGCGCAGGCGGGCCACTTCTTCGTCACGAGGGGTACCGGGGGTCGGGGAAACGATGGCGTTCATGAAACTGCGTCGGTCTGTGGCTCTGCCTTGCCCAGCTGCCTGGCTTCACGGCCGGCGGCGGCGCGAAGCTGTGGACAAGTCTGTGCATGACATGGGGGCAGCCCTGTATAACTGACAGCCCCCAAAATGACAAAAGCCGACGGCCAGGAAGGCTGTCGGCTTCGGAGATTGTGCAGCACGCGAGGCGCCGCACAATCAGGATTTGGCGAAGGCTTATTCGGCCTCGGCCACCACCTGGACGGTGATTTCCACGACCACGTCGGTGTGGGCAGCGACGTTCACGGGGAACTCGCCCACGGCCTTCAGCGGCCCATGAGGCATGCGCACTTGAGCCTTGATCACAGCAAAGCCGGACTTGCTCAGGGCGTCAGCGACGTCAGCATTGGTGACGGAACCGAACAGGCGGCCGTCCACGCCAGCCTTCTGGCTGATGCGGATGGTCTTGCCGGTCAGGCTTTCACCCAGGGCTTGGGCGGCGGCCAGCTTTTCAGCAGCAGCCTTCTCCAGCTCGGCGCGCTTGGCTTCGAATTCCTTGATCGCGGCCTCGGTGGCACGGCGTGCCTGGCGGGTCGGGATCAGGAAGTTGCGGGCGTAGCCGTCCTTGACCTTGACGATGTCACCCAGGTTGCCGAGGTTGGCCACCTTTTCAAGCAGGATCACTTGCATGGTGTCTTAACTCCTCAAACCTTGTGCTGGTCGCTGTAGGGCAGCAGAGCCAGGAAACGGGCGCGCTTGATGGCGACGGTCAGCTGACGCTGGAAGAAGGCGCGCGTGCCGGTCAGGCGAGCGGGCGTGATCTTGCCGTTTTCAGCGATGAAATCACGCAGCGTGTCCACGTCCTTGTAGTCGATCTGCTCGACACCGGCGACGGTGAAGCGGCAGAAACGCTTGCGACGGAACAGCAGCGATTGTTGGTTGCGCTTGGGCTTGCGGTCCTTGGAGAACCGACCCTTACCACGTGCTGGGGGCATAGTGTGACCTCTTAACTATTCAATCCGGATACGAATCAGGCGCTACGAGCCTCATCCAGGGCGGTGACATGGAACAACGTTCCACGGCCGTTGCGCTGGGCGCTGAGGAAGCCGCTGAAGCGGGCTTGACCTCCGATGCCGAGCGTCTGGATGCGCTTGACGATCTCTCCGATCACCACCGCCCGGATCTCCAGGGAGACCTTGCGGGGCCTTCCGGCTTCCTGAACCTCGGATTCGGCTTTGAGGCTGAAATCCAGGGCCGGCATGCCAGCGGGGGTGTAGCGGATCAAACCGACTTCCTGTACCTGCGCGGTGAGCAATAGCTGATTCACTGCAGACGCGGGTACGGCTCGCGACAGAGCCTGGGGCTTAGGCTTCCTGAGGAGCCTTGCGGGCTTCCTCGCGCTCGACCGCCTTCATCATGACGGAGGGAGCGGTCTCGGCCTTGCTCTTGACCACGGTCATGTGGCGCAGCACGGCATCGTTGAAGCGGAAGCCGGTTTCGAGCTCAGCCAGGGTTTCCTTGCTGCATTCGATGTTCAGGCACAGGTAGTGCGCCTTGGCCAGCTTCTGGATCAGGTAAGCCAGTTGACGGCGGCCCCAATCTTCGACACGGTGAACCACACCACCACCGGTGGTGATCAGGCCCTTGTAACGTTCCAGCATGGCCGGAACCTGTTCGCTTTGATCCGGATGGATCAGCAGAACGATCTCGTAGTGACGCATAAACACTCCTTGTGGATTCCAGCCGAGCTCCCGAGATGGCAGCCTGGCTGAGGAAGCCGAACCCCAGCGTCTTCTCTGGGTCCGGCAAGGGAAAGCCCGCGATTGTAGCCGCAAAATGCGGCACTTACCAAATGCTGTCCATTCGGCAAGATCAGCGGCCTGAGTGACGAGACCCGCCCCCGCACACAGGGCCGGCCCCGTGGCGCCCGCCTGGCGGTCCGAGCTCAAGGCGGCGGCTGGTGCAGCAGAGCGATGCGCTCGCGCACCTGCTGGCTGGGCGCAGGCGTGAGCCAGCTCACCAGCAGCATGACGAGCACGCCGGCCGGGATGCCGAACAGGCCCGACGAGATGGGCTGGATGCCCCACCAGGTCTGAGCCGGCCCGGGCACGCCCAGGCTGGCACGCAGCATGGCGCTGGCATGGACCATGTAGTACACGGTCACGCAAAGGCCGGTCAGCATGCCGGCCAGGGCGCCCTGCTTGTTGGCTCGGCCCCAGAAGATACCCAGCACCAGGGGCGGCACCAGGGTCGCCCCGGCCAGGGAGAAGGCAGCGGCCACCATGAAGAGGATGTCTGCGGGCTTCTGCGAGGCAATGGCCGCTGCGCTGAGCGCCGTGGCCAGCAGCAGGGCCTTGGAGAGGGTCACGCGCCGGGTCGCCGAGGCGCGCGGGTTCACGCCGCGGTAGTAGACATCATGCGTCAGTGCGCTGGAAATGGTCAGCAGCAGGCCATCCGCCGTGGATAGCGCCGCGGCCAGGCCGCCTGCGGCCACCATGCCCGAGATCACATAAGGCAGCCCCGCAAGCTCCGGCGTGGCCAGCATGATGATGTCCCCGCCGATGCGCAGCTCGGCCAGCTGCAGGATGCCGTCGCCATTGACGTCAGTGATGGACAGCAGGGCCGGATCCACGCGCATCCACTGCCCGATCCAGCCGGGCAGCTCCGCGATGGGTGTGCCGATCAGCCCGTTGAAGATTTCGTACTTGACCATCACCGCCAGGGCCGGCGCAGTGAAGTAGAGCAAGGCGATGAAAAACAGGGACCAGGCCACCGAGTAGCGCGCTTCGCGCACCGTGGCCGTGGTGTGGTAGCGGATCAGGATGTGCGGCAGCCCTGCGGTGCCCACGGCCAGGCAGAAGACCAAGGCCAGGAAGTTGCGGCGCGAGCGATCGAATTCCTCGCGCTCATCCAGCGTGCCGTCGGGCTTGCCCGCGAAGGGCTGGGCGTGGGGCGGCATGCCGGCCAGGGGTCGGGCCAGGTGTTCATCCTGCTGGCGGGCGCGGGTCCAGCGCTCCTCGGCCTCGGCGGGCGTTTTGGGCAGGGCGGCGCGCTGCTTCTCGGCCTGCTGGATCTGCGCCAGCGTGGCCTCGCGGGCCTTGAGCTCGGCAATGCGCCGCGAGGCCTCGGCACGCTCGCGCGCCAGGGCTTGTTCGGGGTCCTGGAGCTTGCGCTCGTAGTCGCGGGCTCGGCTGGCGAAGAACTCGCGCACCGAGGTCTCGCCTGGGTCGCGCACCAGTTCCTGCTCGCGCTCGGTGATGCGCTGCACCTGGTAGCCGTAGACCGCCTGCGGGACGGGCACCCCCGTCTGCTTGACCGAGAGCCAGACCACAGGCACGAGATAGGCCAGGATCAGCACGATGTACTGCGCCACCTGTGTCCAGGTCACCGCCCGCATGCCCCCCAGAAAAGAGCACACCAGCACGCCGCCCAGACCCACGAAGACGCCGATCTCGAAGGTCAGCCCGGTGAGCCGCGTGGTGATCAGGCCCACGCCGTAGATCTGGGCCACGACGTAGATGAAGGAGATGACGATGGCCGCGGCGGCCCCCAAGAGGCGGACCCACTGGCTGTCGTAGCGCTGACCCAGGAAGTCGGGGATGGTGAACTGCCCCAGCCGTCTCAAGTAAGGCGCCAGCAACAGGGCCACGAGGCAGAAGCCGCCCGTCCAGCCCAGCACGAAGGCCAGGCCGCCGTAGCCGCTGAGGTACAGCGTGCCGGCCATGCCGATGAAGGAGGCGGCGCTCATCCAGTCCGCCCCGGCCGCCATGCCGTTGTAGAAGGCCGGCACGCGGCGCCCGGCCACGAAGTACTCCTCCGGGTCCGTGGTGCGGGAGATGATGCCGATGCCCGCATAGACCAGCACAGTCACCGCCAGGAAGCTGAAGCCGATCCAGCTCTTGGGCATGCCCCCCTGCTCAAGCAGCGCGAGCAGGGCGACGAAGAGCACGAAGCCCAGCGTGAAGCCCGCGTAGATGCGGTTCAGGCGTGGCAACAAGGGGCGCGAAGGCATGGCAGCAATGATGCGCGAGCGCGGCCGGCGGCCGCATCAAGATCAACCCGGCCGAGTGTCGGCGAGTCGGACCGGACAAGACAGAGGGCCCCGCGGGGCCCTCTGATTCAACTCAAGCGCCCCTCAACGCTTGGACAAGCGCTGCCAGGTCTCGATGACGCTGTCCGGGTTCAACGACATCGAGACGATGCCCTCCTGCGCCAGCCAGTCCGCAAAGTCCGGATGGTCGCTGGGGCCCTGGCCGCAGATGCCGATGTACTTGCCGGTCGCGCGGCAGGCGGTGATAGCGCGGGAGATCAGGGCCTTCACCGCGGAATCGCGTTCGTCGAAGTCACCGGCCAGCAGCTCCAGACCGGAGTCGCGGTCCAGACCCAGGGTCAGTTGGGTGAGGTCATTCGAGCCGATGGACATGCCATCGAAGTGCTCCAGGAACTGCTCGGCCAGGATGGCGTTGCTGGGCACCTCGCACATCATGATCAGGCGCAGGCCGTCAGTGCCGCCGGCGGCGGCGCGCTTGAGGCCGCGCTCGGCCAGCATGGCGACCACCCGCTCGGCCTGGCGCACGGTACGCACGAAGGGCACCATGATCTCGACGTTGGTGAGACCCATGTCATTGCGCACGCGCTTCAGGGCCTCGCACTCCATGGCGAAGGCGTCGGAGAACTCGCCGCTGATGTAGCGCGAGGCGCCGCGGAAGCCCAGCATGGGGTTCTCTTCATCCGGCTCATAGCGTGAGCCACCGATCAGCTTGCGGTACTCATTGCTCTTGAAGTCGGAGAGGCGCACGATCACCGGGCGCGGGAAGAAGGCGGCGGCGATGGTGGCAATACCCTCGGCCAGCTTGTCCACGTAGAAGGCACGCGGCGAGGCGTGACCACGGGCCACCGACTCGACGGCCTTCTTCAGGTCGGCATCGATGTTCGGATAGTCCAGGATGGCCTTGGGGTGGACGCCGATATTGTTGTTGATGATGAACTCGAGGCGGGCCAGGCCCACGCCGCTGGAGGGCATCTGGGCGAAGTTGAAGGCCAGTTGCGGGTTGCCCACGTTCATCATGATTTTGACGGGGCAGTAGGGCATCTCGCCGCGGTGCACCTCGGTGATCTCGGTCTCGAGCAGGCCATCGTAGATGTGGCCGGTATCGCCTTCCGAGCAGGCCACGGTGACCAGCTGGCCGTCCTTGAGCTTTTCGGTGGCGTCGCCGCAGCCCACCACGGCCGGGATGCCCAGCTCGCGGGCGATGATGGCCGCGTGGCAGGTGCGGCCGCCGCGGTTGGTGACGATGGCACTGGCGCGCTTCATCACCGGCTCCCAGTTGGGGTCGGTCATGTCGGTAACCAGCACGTCGCCGGGCTGCACGCGCTCCATCTCGGAGATGTTGTGGACCAGGCGCACGGGGCCGGTGCCAATCTTCTGGCCGATGGCGCGCCCCTCGGCCAGCACCACGCTGTGGCCTTTGAGCTTGTAGCGGTGCTCAACCTGGCCGTCGGCCTGGCTCTTCACGGTCTCGGGGCGGGCCTGCAGGATGTAGAGCTTGCCGTCGATGCCGTCGCGGCCCCACTCGATGTCCATCGGGCGCTGGTAGTGCTGCTCGATGATCAGCGCGTACTTGGCCAGCTCGGTGACCTCGTCATCGTTCAGCGAGTAGCGGTTGCGCTGCTCGGGCGCGGTGTCCACGGTCTTGACCAGCTTCTTGGTCGCGGCCTTTTCCTCGGGCGTGCTGAACTCCATGCGGATCAGCTTGGAGCCCAGGTTGCGGCGGATGACGGCGAACTTGCCCTTGGCCAGCGCCGGCTTGTGCACGTAGAACTCGTCGGGGTTGACGGCGCCCTGCACGACGGTCTCACCCAGGCCGTAGCTGGAGGTGATGAAGACCACGTCCTTGAAGCCGGACTCGGTGTCGATGGTGAACATGACGCCGGCCGAGCCGAGGTCGGAGCGCACCATGCGCTGCACGCCGGCGGACAGGGCCACCTCGCTGTGCTCGAAGCCCTTGTGCACGCGGTAGCTGATGGCGCGATCGTTGTAGAGGGAGGCGAAGACCTCCTTCATCTTGTGCAGCACTTCCTCGATGCCATGCACGTTCAGGAAGGTCTCCTGCTGGCCGGCAAAGGAGGCGTCGGGCAGGTCCTCGGCGGTAGCGGAGGAGCGCACGGCGAAGGTCGCCTCGAGGTTGTCGGCCGTCAGCGCGGCAAAGGACGTGCGGATCGCCGCTTCCAGGTCCGCCGGGAAGGGCTGGGCCTCGACCCAGCCGCGGATCTCGGCACCGGCCTCGGCCAGGGCGCGAACGTCGTCGGTGTTGAGGTCGGCCAGGCGCTTCTGGATGCGCGCATCCAGGCCCTGGAACTTCAGAAACTCGCGGAAGGCATGGGCCGTGGTGGCAAAGCCGCCGGGCACGCGCACGCCGGAGGCGGCGAGCTGCGAGATCATTTCGCCGAGGCTGGCGTTCTTGCCGCCAACGACCTCGACGTCGCTCATTCTCAGATTCTCAAACGGGACGACCAGGGCGGCCGCATCGAAGCGAGAGGACATGGGAAAACTCCGTGATGTTGTGAAACCGGGGCTCCCACGCCGGGCGCAGCGGGCTCGCGGGTGGCGAGCGGCGCGTCCTTCGGCGCAGCACTGGCAGCGAACTTCACCCAGGGAAAGGCATGCGCGGCTCCACCATTTCTGAATTCTGCTTGGAGGAGGAACGGCGGCATGGCGCTAGGGTGTGGCATTTCCAGCGATCGAATGCGGCCGATTCTACGGGCATCAGCTTCTATGATGGAACACCACGAAACCAGGTTTGCCGGAGAAACAGGACATGCCCAATCGCACCGTGTATTTCGTCTCGGACGGCACCGGGATCACTGCAGAAACCTTCGGGAACTCGATCCTGGCGCAGTTCGGCGGCAAGCCGCGCCATGTGCGCCGCCCCTTCATCGACACGGCCGACAAGGCCAGACAGGTCGTTCGCGAGATCAATGACTTGTGCGATAGCGAAGGCCAGCGCGTCATCGTCTTCGCCACCCTGGTCAATACCGAGGTGCTGGAGGTGGTCCGCGCGCAGTGCAAGGGCCTGCTGCTGGACATGTTCGGCACCTTCATCGCGCCACTCGAGGAAGAGCTGCAGGTCAAGTCCAACCACCGGGTGGGCCGCTTCTCGGACGTGGCCAAGAGCCAGGAATATCACGACCGCATCGAGGCCATCAACTTCTCCCTGGCCCATGACGACGGGCAGTCGGCCAAGAACCTGGACACCGCCGATGTCATCCTCGTGGGTGTGAGCCGCTGCGGCAAGACGCCCACCTCGCTGTACCTGGCCATGCAGCACGGCATCAAGGCCGCCAACTACCCGCTGATCCCCGAGGACTTCGAGCGCGGCAAGCTGCCCTCCACGCTGAGCCCGCACAAGCGCAAGTGCTTCGGCCTGACCATCGACCCGGAACGCCTCTCCCAGATTCGCAATGAGCGCCGCCCGGGCAGCAAGTACGCCGACATCCTCAACTGCCGCTACGAGGTCAACGAGGCCGAGACCATGATGAAGCGCGAGGGCATTTCCTGGCTGTCCTCGACGCACAAGTCCATCGAGGAGATCGCGACGACCATCCTCCGGGACATTCGCCCGGACCGACTGATCTACTGATCGGCAAGACCCGCGTGATTCGTGGGAAGCAAGCTCCGAACTGACATGCACGCATCAGCAACAAGGAAGGGCCCGCTGCAACGCAGCCGTGCCGACGTGCGTGCCCCCCTGGCGTTTGTGCCTATCGAAGGACCGGGCGACCGGCCCGGTGTGCTCTGCAAGGGCGCGAGGCGCGTAGGGGAAGCTCAGAGCAATCGTTGGCGCGCGCTTTCGTAGAGGCAGATGCTGGCGGCGCTGCCCACGTTGAGCGACTCTTCGCCGCCGGGCTGGGGGATGCCCACGGTCAGCGTGCAGCGCCGCATCAGCTCGGGCTGCACGCCCTGCCCTTCGTGGCCCATGACCCAGGCGCAGGGGCTGGGCAGCTGCACACGATGGAGCGGCTCGTCGGCATGCGAGCTGGTGGCGATCAGGGGCAGCAGCAGGCGATCGAGGTCGGCCGGCTGCAGGCCCTCGACCAGGCGCAGTCCGAAGTGCGCGCCCATGCCGGCGCGCAGCACCTTCTGCGACCACAGGGCCGCCGTACCCTTGAGCGCGGCGATCTGGCGAAAGCCCATGGCAGCGGCGCTGCGAAGAATGGTGCCCACATTGCCGGCGTCCTGAAGGCGGTCCAGCACCACGGTGTCCACGCCCGGCTGCAGGACGGCGTCCGACGGCAGGGCCATCTCGAAGCCCATGCGGGCCGGGCTCTCCAGGCCGCTGAGGCCCTGGAACAGGGCCTCGCTGACCACCAGCACCAGCGGCGCGTGCTCGGCCAGCGCCAACAGCACGGGGTCCTGGCAGGCGCCCTCGGTGATCACGGCCATGGACGGCGTGCAGCCCCGCTGCAGGGCCGCCCGCGCGAGGTGGTCCCCCTCCAGCCAGACGCTGCCGAGCTTGCGATAGGCGCTGGCCTCCTGCGCCAGCTTGCGCAGACGCTGCAGCTTGGGGTTGTCGCGGGCGCTGATGTGCTGGAGCTGGGGCTTCATTCGAGGAGTGCTTTCACGGGGCCGAAGCTGCGGCGGTGCCAGGGGGTCAGGCCATGCTCGCGCAGGGCCTGCAGGTGCTCGGCGGTGGGATAGCCCTTGTGACCGGCGAAGCCGTATTCGGGATGGCTGGCATGCCATTGGCGGCACAGGCGGTCACGATGGACCTTGGCGAGGATGGACGCTGCCGAGATGGCCTTCACCTTGGCATCGCCCTTGACGATGGCCTCGGCGGGAATCTTGAGCGTGGGCAGGCGATTGCCGTCCACCAGCACCTTGGCGGGCTTCAGGCGCAGGCCCTCGACGGCACGGCGCATGGCCAGCATCGTTGCCTGCAGGATGTTGAGCTCGTCGATTTCCTCGACGCTGGCCTCGGCGATGCAGCAGCACAGGGCCTTGGCACGGATCTCGTCGAAGAGCTGCTCGCGGCGCTTCTCGCTGAGCACCTTGGAATCGGCCAGGCCGGCGATGGGATGTTCGTCATCCAGGATGACGGCCGCGGCCACCACCGGGCCGGCCAGCGGGCCACGGCCGGCCTCGTCCACGCCGGCCGTCAGGCCCGGCGTGTCCCACAGCAGGCCCAGCTGGTGCGGGGGCTCAGGACGCGAGGACTTGCGCGATGGCATCGGCCGCCCGCTGCGCGGTGTTGCAGCGCAGGGTCTCGTGTTGCTGGTGGAAGGTCTTGACCGCCGCCTCGCGGCGCGGCGCATCGTCCAGCCAGGCCAGGCCTTCGCGGGCCAGCGCCTCTGGCGTGCAGTCGTCCTGAAGCAGCTCGGGCACGACGAAGCGCCCGGCCAGCACATTGGGCAGGCCCACCCAGGGTTGCAGGCGCTTGCCCTTGATGCGCCACCAGTTCAGCGCATGCAGGCGGTATGCGATCACCATGGGGCGCTTGAAGAGCGCAGCCTCCAGCGTGGCCGTGCCGCTGGCCACCAGCGTGATGTCGCAGGCGGCCAGCGCCTCGTGCGACTGGCCGTCAAGCAGCTGCAGGTCCAGCCCTGCGGCGTGCTTGCGGACCAGAGGCCGAACCAGGTCCTGCAGTCCGGGCACCACCGGCATCACGAAGCGAAGCTCCGGCCGGACCCGGCTCATCAGCACGGCCGCCTGCAGCAAGGGCTCGGCGATGTAGCGGATCTCGCTCTTGCGGCTGCCCGGCAGCAGGGCCACGACCGCGTCCCCCTCGTCCAGCCCCAGCCTGGCACGAGCAGCGGACTGGGGCGGCTCCAGGGGAATGACGTCCGCCAGCGGATGGCCCACATAGCTGGCCGCGATGCCGGCCTCGGCCAGCAGCGCCGGCTCGAAGGGAAAGAGGCACAGCACATGGTCCGTCGATGCGCGGATCTTGTTCACGCGCTCGGCGCGCCAGGCCCAGATCGAGGGGCAGACGAAATGGATGCTCTTGATGCCCGCGGCCTTGAGCTTCGCTTCCAGCGCGAAGTTGAAGTCGGGGGCATCGATGCCGATGAAGGCGCGCGGCGGATCCGCCAGCAGGCGCTCGCCCAGGGCCTTGCGGATCCCGAGGATCTCGCGCAGATGCAGCAGTGCATCGACATAGCCAAAGACCGAGAGCTTGTGATGCGGCCACCAGGCCTCGAAGCCCTGCGCGGCCATGCGCGGGCCACCAATGCCAGCCGCCTGCAGGCCCGGCCAGCGCTCGCGCAGGCCCGCCAGCAGCAGGCCACCGAGCAGGTCGCCGGAGGCCTCGCCGGCCACCAGGCTGAGGCGGGGCGCGGCCTCAAGCATGGTCAGCGAATGATGCCGCGCGTGGCGGTGTTGAGGAAGTCCAGCATCAGCTGGATGGTCTCGCGGGCCTCGCCCTGCTCGCCCTGCAGCGCCATCATCTCCATCTTGGCCTGATCGACCGTCAGGCCGCGGCGGTAGAGGATGCGGTACATCTGCTTGACGGCATGCAGCTGCTCGGGCGTGAAGCCGCGGCGCTTGAGGCCTTCGAGGTTGAAGCTTCGGGCCTCGGCCGTGTTGCCAGCGGCCATGATGAAGGGCGGCAGATCCTGGAAGAGGATGGAGCCCATGCCCGTCATGCTGTGCGCGCCGATGTGCACGAACTGGTGCACGACCGTGAAGCCGCCCAGGATGGCCCAGTCACCCACATGCACATGGCCAGCCAGCTGCGCGTTGTTGGCGAAGATGGTCCTGCTGCCCACCACGCAGTCATGGGCCAGGTGGACGTAGGCCATGATCCAGTTGTCGTCGCCCACGCGGGTGATGCCCGCGTCCTGTGAGGTGCCGCGATTGAAGGTGCAGAACTCGCGCACCACGTTGCGGTCACCCACGATCAACTGGGTGGGTTCGCCAGCGTACTTCTTGTCCTGCGGCGCAGCGCCGATGGAGCTGAACTGGAAGAACTGGTTGTCGCGGCCAATGGTGGTCGGCCCTTCCAGCACGCAGTGCGGGCCGATGCGCGTCCCGGCGTCGATCTTCACGCCGGCCCCGATGAGGGTGTAGGCACCGACCTCGACCGAGCTGTCCAGCTCGGCCTTGGGGTCCACGATGGCGGTGGGATGGATCTTGCTCATCGACTGCGTTCCAGAGTCCGGGGATGGCGGTTGAAGGGCGAGTGCGAAGGCCTTAGGCCTCGATGCGGCGCATGGTGCACATCAACTCGGCCTCGCAGGCGACGTCATCGCCCACGTAGACCTTGCCGGTGTACTTGAAGATGGAGGCCTTGGCGCGGTCCAGGGTCACGTCCAGCACCAGTTGGTCACCGGGCTCCACGGGGCGCTTGAAGCGGGCGCCGTCGATGCCGGCGAAGTAGCAGACGGTCTTGTCGTCCAGTTCGGTGTCCAGACTCACCAGTGTCAGCACGGTGGCGGCCTGGGCCATGGCTTCCAGCATCAGCACGCCGGGCATCACCGGGCGGTGCGGGAAGTGGCCCATGAAATGGGGCTCGTTGATGGACACATTCTTCAGCGCACGGATGCGCTTGCCCTTCTCGATCTCCAGCACGCGATCCACCAGCAGGATGGGATAGCGGTGGGGGATCTTGGCCAGGATCTGGTGGATGTCCATCTTGGTGTCGGTCGCGGTCGTCATTCTTTTCTCTCTAGGGCGCGCAAACGGTCGCGCATGGCATGCAACTGTCTCAGGGTTGCTGCATTCTTTTCCCAGCTGGCATTGTCGTCGAAGGGGAAGACGCCGCTGTACTGGCCGGGCTTGGTGATGGTGCGGGTGACCACGGTGGCGGCGGACACATGGACGTGATCCGCAAGGCTCAGGTGCCCCAGCACGATGGCCCCGCCGCCCACGGTGCAGTGGGCGCCGATGCGCGCGCTGCCTGCCACGCCGGCGCAGCCGGCCATGGCCGTGTGGGCGCCCACGTGCACGTTGTGGCCGATCTGGACGAGGTTGTCGAGCTTGACGCCCTCCTCCAGGACCGTATCGCCCAAGGCGCCGCGATCGATGCAGCTGTTGGCACCGATCTCGACGTGGTCGCCGATGCGCACGGCACCGAGCTGCTCGATCTTCTCCCAGCGCCCCTGGCTCAGTGCGAAGCCGAAACCGTCTGCACCGACCACCACGCCGCTGTGCAGGATGCAGTGCGCGCCGACCTCGCAGTCGAACCCCACCGTCACGCGCGGCGCCAGGCGACTGCCAGCGCCAATGCGGGCACGGGCTTCGATCACGCAGTGGGCGCCGATGCGGGCGCCCTCACCGATCACGGCGCCGGGCTCGATCACGGCCAGGGGTCCGATGTCCACGCCATGCCCCAGCTGCGCGTCGTCGGCGATCACCGCGGAGGGATGGATGCGGGCCGGTGGCAGCGGGCGCACCTGGCGGGCCCACCACTGGGTGAGCCGGGCAAAGTAGAGGTAGGGATCCGGCGTGACGATCACCGCGGCCCCCGGGCGGCGCTGGGCCGCGGCTTCGGCCAGGGCGGGCGCCACGATCACGCAGGCGGCCTGCGTGGTCTTGAGTTGGGACTGGTAGCGCACATTCGCCAGGAAGGCGATGGACTGCGCGTCCGCCGACTCCAGGGCCGCGATACGGCGGATTGGCGTTTCGGGCGCACCAAGAAGATCGCCGCCCAAGGCGGCGATCAGGTCAGCCAGGGTGACGGCGGCGTCCAATCACTTCTGGGCGTTGAGCGCATCGATCACCTTCTTGGTGATGTCCACGCGGTTGCTGACGAAGCTGGCGTCCTGCAGGATCAGGTCGTATTTCTCGCTGTCGAAGATCTGCTTGACGATGCGGTTGGTGCGCTCGATCAGGGTCTGCAGCTCTTCACCGCGGCGCTGCTGCAGGTCTTCGGAGTACTCGCGCTTCTTGCGCTGCAGATCGCGCTCCTGCTCGGCCAGGTCACGCTGGCGGCGGCTGCGGTCGGCTTCGGCGAGCAGGGTGGAGTCCTTGTCGAACTTCTCGGCCGCCTGGCGCAGTTTCTGCTCGGCGTCCTTGATGTCCTTCTCGCGACGGCTGAATTCCGTTTCCAGCTTGGTCTGTGCGGCCTTGGCGAAATTGCTCTCACGCGTGACGCGCTCGAGGTTCACGTAGCCGATCTTGAGTTCCTGGGCTTGCAAGGTCATCACCGGCGCGGCCACCAGGGCCAGGGCGCACAGCGACTTCATCAAGGTGCTCTTCATCAGAATGCAGTCCCGACTTGGAATTGGAATTTCTCGATTCTATCCCCGCGGCTCTTGACAAGCGGCTTGCCCATGCTCAGCTTGAGCGGCCCCATCGGGGACAGCCAGCTGATGCCAATGCCTGCCGACATGCGGATCAGGTTGAGATCCTTTTTCTTGTCCTCAGGCAGATCGGACCGGGAAACGGCAGTGTTCCACACATTGCCGGCATCCACGAAGGTGAACAGGCGGAAGGACTTGTCATTGCCTGCACCAGGAACGGGCAGGTAGAGCTCGGCGTTGACATTGGCGCGAAGGTTGCCGCCGATGTAGGCACCCGTGAGGTCCACAGGCCCCAGCGAGTTGGACTCAAACACCCGAACAGAGCCCAGCCCACCCGCAAAGTAGTTCTTAAAGACCGGGTAGGGGCGCCCACCCAGACCCGTGCCCCAATCCAGCTGCGCATTGAACATCCAACTGAACTTGTTGGTGATGGGGAAGAACTGCTGCCACTGCAGGCTGGCACGCGCATAGCGGGCGTCACCCAGGGCGCTCAACTCCAGGTTGACGCGCTGGTACTTGCCGGCGGTGGGCGAGATGATGCTGTCGCGCTGCTCGTTCTGCCAGCCGATGGTGAAGGGCACGCCCGTGCTGCGGTTGCCAAACTCACGCACGTACTCTCTGTACATGTTCGGAAGGCCACCTGAGTTCGAGATATTGGTCTGCTCGACTCCGATGCCAAAGAAGACCGTATCCAACTCGGAAAACGGAACGCCAAAGCGCAACGATCCTCCATAGCTGGCGAACTCATAGGTTTCGCCGAAGCTGTTGAAGGGCTTGTTGGTCCGGTAGTACACATCCACACCGCGAGACACGCCATCCACGGTGAAGTAAGGATCCACGGTGGAGACGGACAGCGCGCGACCGGTCTTGGCGGTGTTCACCTCCAGGCCGAGGTAGTTGCCGGAACCGAAGACGTTGTCCTGGCGGATGGAGCCGGTGAAGGACACGCCCTGCTGGCTGCTGTAGCCGGCGCCCACCATGATGTTGCCGGTAGGCCGCTCGGTCACGGCCAGGGTGACGTCCACCTGGTCGGGCGCGCCCGGCACCTCGCTGGTGTCGATGGTGACGTCCTTGAAGTAGCCCAGGCGCTCCACGCGGTCGCGCGAGAACTTGATGCGTGCGCCGTCGTACCAGGCGCCTTCGAACTGGCGGAACTCGCGGCGGATGACCTCGTCACGGGTGCGCGTGTTGCCGGACACCAGCATGCGGCGGACGTAGACGCGGCGGCCGGGATCGACCACCAGGGCCACCACCACCTGGCCGGTGGTTTTGTCGATCTCGGGGCGGCTTTCCACGCGGGCGAAGGCGTAGCCGAAGGTGCCGAGGTAGTCGGTGAAGGCGCGCTTGGTCGCGGTGACGGATTCGTCCTTGTAGGCCTGGCCCGGCTTGATGCCCACCAGGCGCTTGAACTCCTCGTCGCGGCCCAGCAGCTCGCCTTCCAGCTTCACTGCCGTCACGGTGTAGGGCTGGCCTTCCTTGACGGTAATGGCGATGTTGATGCTCTGCTTGTCCGGCGAGATCGTGACCTGGGTGGACTCGATCGCGAACTCCAGGTAGCCGCGGTTCAGGTAGTAGGAGCGCAGGGTTTCCAGGTCGGCGTTGAGCTTGGTGCGCGAGTAGCGGTCGCTCTTGGTGTACCAGGTCAACCAGCCGGTGGTCGTCTGTTCCAGCAGGCCCAGCAGGGTGCTCTCGGAGAAGACCTTGGAGCCCAGGATGCGGATGTCACCGATCTTGGCCGGGTCGCCTTCCGCCACGGTGAAGGCCACGTTGACGCGGTTGCGCTCCAGCGGCGTGATGGTGGTGGTGACCTCGGCGCCATAGAGGCTGCGGGTCAGGTACTGGCGCTTGAGCTCCTGCTCGGCGCGGTCGGCCAGCGCCTTGTCGAAGGGCTTGCCTTCGCCGATGCCGATGTCCTTCAACGACTTGGTCAGGGCCTCGGTGTCGAATTCCTTGAGACCGACGAAGCTGACGGCGGCGATCACCGGGCGCTCGTCGATCACCACCACCAGCACGTCGCCGTCGATGTTGATGCGAACGTCCTTGAACAGACCGGTGGCGAACAGGGCCCGCAGTGCGGCCGCGCCCTTTTCATCGTTGTAGGTGTCCCCCACGCGGAAGGGCAGGCTCGCGAAGACGGTGCCGGGGTCGGTGCGCTGCACGCCCTCGACCCGGATGTCCTTGAGCACAAAGGGATCGACAGCCCACGCATTGCCCGCCTGCAGTGCGGCAGCGAGCGCGAGGGACAGGACGGAGGGGCGAATGCGCGCGCGCTGGGTCAGGTGTGGAGACATGCAGGTGAGAGATCAGTGCAGACCCAGCTTGCGGGTCACGTCGTTGGAAAGGGCCAGAGCCATCATCAGCAGCATCAGGAAGAAACCGGCGCGCTGCAGCCGCTCCAGCCACCACTCGGACACGGGGCGGCCGCTCAGACCCTCGAAAAGATAATACATCAGGTGCCCCCCATCGAGCATGGGCAGCGGCAGCAGGTTCAGGACGCCTAAGCCGACGCTAAGCATAGCCAGCAGGCTCAGGTACTGGTGCAGGCCCACGCGGGCGGCCTGCCCGGCGGCATCGGCAATGGTGATGGGGCCGCTCAGGTTCTTCAGCGAGGCCTGCCCGATCAGCATGCGGCCGAAGATCTTGAGCGTCATCCAGGACTGCTCCCAGGTCTTGCGAACGCCGATGAACAGCGCCTCGTCCAGAGGATGGCTCACCAGCACGGTCTGCGGCGCCGAGCCCACCAGGGCCTGGATGCGGCCGATGCGGACCGCGCCCTCCTCCACGACGGCCGGCGTGACCGTCAGGGACAAGACCTGACCCCGGCGCTCGATCCGCCACTGCTGTGCGCGAGCGTCCGGGGCCTGCGCATGCGCGCGGATGCTGCCGATCAGCTGGGCCGCATCGGCCACCATGCGCCCATCCACATCGAGCACGCGGTCCCCCGCCTGCAGGCCAGCCTGCGCGGCAGCCCCCCCAGGGGCGACCTCGCCGATCACGGGTTCGCGCAGGGGGCCACCGAGACCCAGCCGCGTCATGGCCGCCAGGTCCGGCTCTCGCGTGCCCAGCTCGGCCATGTCCAGGCGTACCTCGCGCCGACCGTGACCGCCGGCATCGGCCAGCTGCAGGCTCAGCACAGACTGCTCGGTGATGGCCTCGATCACCGGCCACTGGAGCTCCGCCGCGGAGGCGATGTCCTGCCAGGAGCGCCCATCCAGGGCGATTGCCATCACGCGGTCACCGGCCCGCATGCCGGCTCGCTCGGCCAGACCACCGGGCTTGGGCGTGCCCAGCAAGGCCAGCGGCTCCTGCTGGCCCATCCAGGCCAGGCTGGTAAAGAGCACGATTGCCAGCAGGAAATTGGCCACCGGGCCGGCGGCGACGATGGCCACCCGCTGCCGCAGGGGCTTGAGGTTGAAAGCCTGGCCGCGCTGCTCGACGGGCACCGGGCCCTCGCGCTCGTCCAGCATGCGCACATAGCCGCCCAGAGGCAGTGCGGACAGCGTGAATTCGGTCGATTCGGCCGTGCGCTGGCGCCGCCAGATCACCCGGCCGAAGCCCAGCGAGAAGCGCAGCACCTTGACGCCGCAGGCCCGCGCGACACTGAAGTGGCCGTACTCGTGCACGAGGATCAGCACCCCCAACGCGACGACAAAGGCCACCACTTCCAGCAGCATCAGGCCCTCAGCTTTTCGATGCGGTCCTGTGCGGCCCGGCGTGCCTGCGCATCCAGGGCCAACAGCCCCTCCAGCGTCTGGCACTGACCGGCCTGCGGATGCACCGTCTCAAGCACCTCTGCATTGAGGGCATGGATCTGGTCGAAGCGCAGGCGGCGTTCCAGGAAGGCCGCCACGGCCTCCTCGTTGGCGGCGTTGAGCACAGCCGTCGCGCCCTCCTCGGCGCGCAAGGCTTGCCAGGAAAGGTGCAGGCCGGGGAAGCGCCGCTCGTCCGCCTCCTCGAAACTGAGGCCCGTGCCGGCCAGCAGGTCCAGGCGCGAAGCACCGGACTCGATGCGCGCCGGGAAGGACAGCGCATAGGCGATGGGCACGCGCATGTCCGCCGTCCCCAGTTGGGCCAGCACGGAGTTGTCGCGGCAGACCACCATGGAGTGAATAATGCTTTGCGGGTGGATCAGCACGCGGATCTGTTCGGGCTTGAGATTGAACAGCCAGCGCGCCTCGATGACCTCCAGCGCCTTGTTCATCATGGTCGCGGAGTCCACCGAGATCTTGCGACCCATCACCCAGTTGGGATGGGCGCAGGCCTGCTCGGGTGTGACATCGGCCAGGGTGGCCGGGTCGCGCTGGCGGAACGGGCCGCCGGAGGCCGTCAGCACGATGTGGTCGATGCGCTGGGCCCAGGTGGAGCGGTCCTCGGGCAGGCACTGGAAGATGGCGGAGTGCTCGGAATCCACCGGCAACAGGGTCGCACCGCCCTGCTCCACCGCCTGCATGAACAGCGCACCGCCAACGACGATGGCTTCCTTGTTGGCCAGCAGCAGGCGCTTGCCGGCGCGCGCGGCGGCCAGGCAGGGTGCCAGGCCGGCGGCACCCACGATGGCTGCCATCACCGCATCCACCTCAGGGTGGGCGGCGACCTCGCTGAGCGCCTGCGCGCCGCTGAGCACCTCGGTGCGGCTGCCCTTCTCGCGCAGCAGGCGACGCAGCTCCAGCGCCGCGACCTCCTCCGGCATCACGGCAAATCGGGGGCGCCACTGCAGGCACTGAGCCAGCAGGGTATCCACGCGGCTCATGGCGCTGAGGGCGAAAACCTCGTACTGCTCGGGGTGGCGCGCCAGCACGTCCAGCGTGTTGGTGCCGATGGAACCGGTCGAACCCAGCACGCAGACGCGCTGACGGCGGGAAGTGTTCATGCGACGAGAGAGTTCAGGGCCAGGGCCAGCGGGAACACCGGCAGCAAGGCGTCAACACGGTCCAACACGCCGCCATGGCCGGGCAGCAGCTGGCTGCTGTCCTTGGCACCCACGGCACGCTTGATGAGGGATTCGAAGAGGTCGCCGATCACGCTCATGGCGGACAGGAAGACCAGGGCCAGCAGGCCCAGGGGCAGGCCCAGGCCCGTCAACAGGCGGGCATAGAGGCTGGGGCCGTCGATGGCCACACGCGGCTCCAGGGCGAAAGTCCAGGCCAGGCCCAGCAGCAGAACGGCCGCCACGCCGGTCCAGACGCCTTCCCAGCTCTTGCCAGGGCTGATAGCCGGGGCCAGCTTGCGCCGGCCCATGGTGCGGCCGCCGAAGTAGGCGAAGACATCGGCCACCCACACCAGGCAGAAGACCGAGAGGATGAAGTTCAGGCCCAGGCCGCGCGCCGTCGCGATGGCCGCCCAGGCCGCCCACAGCAGCACGAAGCCCAGCACCACGCGCGCCCCCAGCGGCAGGCGCGGCCAACCCGAGGGCCCCAGGCGCAGGGCCTGCGACGAGCCCAGGACCCAGGCGCCGCCCACGCCCCACCACAGGCCAGCGGGCAATGCGGCAAGACCTGGCCCCAACAGGGTGAACAGGCACAGGCCCGCCAGCGCCAGCCCCATCAGCAGCGAGGCCGGCTGTCCCAAACCGTTGAGGCGCCCCCATTCCCAGCCGCCGGCGGCGATCAGGACCAGGGTCACGGCCGCGAAGGGCCAGGGCGAGCCGGCGAACAGCGCCGGCAGCAGGATGGCCAGCAGCACGACAGCCGTGATGATGCGGGTTCCAAGCACTCAGGCCTCCAGGGCGGCGTCCGCCTTCACGCCGCCGAATCGACGGTCCCGTTCACGGAAGGCTGCAATGGCGGCATCCAGTTGGGCCTCGCCGAAGTCCGGCCACAGACAGTCCGAGAACACGAATTCGCTGTACGCCGCCTGCCACAGCAGGAAGTTGCTGATGCGGACCTCGCCACCGGTGCGGATGAAGAGGTCCGGGTCCGGGGCATAGCTCATGGCCATGAACTCTGCCAGCTTGGCTTCGCTCAGTTCCTCGGGCTTCACTCCCGCCTGCATGGCGGCACGCGCAGCCTGCACGATGTCCCAACGGCCACCGTAGTTAAAGGCCACATTAAGCGTCAGCTTGCAGTTGTGCCGGGTGGAGGACTCGGCCTCGTTCCAGGCATTGCGCAGCTTCTCGGAGACCGCATCCCGGTCACCCACGATGCGGATGCGCACGCCCATGGCTCCCATGCGGGCCAGGTAGCGAGACACCGCCGCCAGCACCAGGCCCATCAGGCCGGAGACTTCATCGGAGGGGCGCTTCCAGTTCTCGCTGGAGAAGGCGAACACCGTGAGGTGCTCGATGTTGCGATCGATGCAGGCCTGGACGATGCGCACCAGCGCGTCCACACCCTGCTTGTGGCCGAAGAAGCGCGGGAGGAAGCGCTTCTTCGCCCAGCGGCCGTTGCCATCCATGACGATGGCCACATGGCGGGGAACCGCCTTGCTCTGATCCGTCACGACGCGTACGGGCTCAGACGGCCAGGATCTCGGCTTCCTTGGCCGCGATCAGCTTGTCAATCTCGCCGATCACGCGATCGGTCAGCTTCTGCACCTCGTCCTGCGAGCGGCGCTCGTCGTCCTCGGTGATGGCCTTGTCCTTCTGCAGCTTCTTGGCCTGTTCGTTGGCGTCACGGCGCAGGTTGCGCACAGCCACCTTGGCATCCTCGCCGGCGCTCTTGACGACCTTGGTCAGGTCGCGGCGGCGCTCCTCGGTCAGGGGGGGCATCGGCACGCGGATCAGGTCGCCCTGGGCCGAGGGGTTCAGGCCCAGGTCCGACTCGCGGATGGCCTTCTCGATCTTGGCGCCCATGCCCTTTTCCCAGGGCTGGACGCTGATGGTGCGGGCGTCCAGCAGGCTCACGTTGGCGACCTGCGAGATGGGCACAGGCGAGCCGTAGTAGTCCACATGGACCTGATCCAGGATGCCCGGGTGAGCCCGGCCGGTGCGGATCTTCTGCAGTTCGGTCTTGAAGGCCTCTACCGACTTGGCCATCTTGGCCTCGGCGTTCTTCTTGATGTCAGCAATGCTCATGATGCTCAACCTTGTTCAGGAGTGGACCCGGGCTCAACGCGCCAGGACGCTCAAACGTGGACCAGGGTACCCTCGTCTTCGCCCATGACCACGCGCTTGAGCGCGCCGGCCTTGAAGATGCTGAAGACCTTGATGGGCAGCTTCTGATCCCGGCACAGGGCGAACGCGGTGGCGTCCAGCACCTGCAGATTCTTGGTGATCGCCTCGTCGAAGCTGATGCGGGCGTAGCGGGTGGCCGTCGGGTCCTTCTTGGGATCGGCGGTGTAGACACCATCGACCTTGGTGGCCTTCAGCATGATCTCGGCACCGATCTCGGCACCACGCAGGGCGGCGGCGGTGTCGGTGGTGAAGAAGGGGTTGCCGGTGCCGGCCGCGAAGACGACGACCTTGCCTTCTTCCAGGTACTGCAGTGCCTTGGGGCGCACATAGGGCTCGACCACCTGCTCGATGCTGATGGCGGACATCACGCGCGCCGTCATGCCTTCCTGGCGCATGGTGTCCGCCAGGGCCAGGGAGTTCATCACCGTAGCCAGCATGCCCATGTAGTCGGCGGTGGCGCGGTCCATGCCGACCGAGCCGCCAGCCACGCCGCGGAAGATATTGCCACCCCCGATCACGACGGCAACTTCCACACCCAGCTGCGTCACCTCCTGGATCTCGCGCACCATGCGCACGATGGTGGCGCGGTTGATGCCGTAGGCGTCATCGCCCATCAGGGCTTCACCGGAAAGTTTGAGCAGGATGCGTTTGTGCGCGGGCATTGTGTCCTCGTCGTGGGTGTTGGGGTTGCCGCGATGCCGGGGAGAGCTCCTCCCCGACCGCAGGCGCAAGTGTAAAGGGCGCCAGAGGCGCCCTTTGTTTCCAGCCGTGGCGGTGAATCAAGGAATTTGGGGGCTCCCCCTCATTCCCAGGTCGCGCCGAGCGGCAGACCGGGCTCGTCAGCCCGGCCAGAAGACGCTCAGGCGTTCTTGGCTGCGGCAGCCGCTTCGGCAGCAGCCTTCTGGGCAGCCACTTCGGCCGCGAAGTCGTCGACCTTCTTCTCGATGCCTTCGCCCACCACGTACAGGGTGAAGCTCTTCACTGCGGTGGCCTTGTCCTTCAACATGGCGGCGACGGTCTGCTTGCCGTCAGCAGCCTTCACGAAGACCTGGTCCAGCAGCGAGACTTCCTTCAGGAACTTCTGCACCGAGCCTTCGACCATCTTGGCGACGATGTCGGCAGGCTTGCCAGACTCGGCAGCCTTCTCTTCGGCGATCTTGCGCTCCTTGGCGACCAGCTCGGCCGGCACTTCGGCGGAAGACAGGGCAGCCGGCTTCATGGCGGCCACGTGCATGGCGACGTCCTTGGCGGCGACATCATCGCCATCGAACTCAACCATCACGCCGATGCGGGTGCCGTGCAGGTAGGAGACCAGCTTGCCACCCTCGTAGCGCTTGAAGCGACGGATGGTCATGTTCTCGCCGATCTTGCCGATCAGGCCCTTGCGCACATCTTCCACGGTCGGGCCGAAGCCTTCCTGGGACAGGGGCAGTGCCGACAGGGCATCGACGTCAGCGGGGTTCTTCTCGGCAACCAGGCCGGCCAGGGCGTTCACGAAGGCCAGGAAGGCGTCGTTCTTGGAGACGAAGTCGGTTTCGCAGTTGACTTCGATCAAAGCACCGGCACCACCGACGACGGCAGCAGCCACCACGCCTTCGGCGGTGATGCGGGACGCGGCCTTGCCAGCCTTGTTGCCCAGCTTGACGCGCAGGATTTCCTCGGCGCGGGTCAGATCACCCTCGGCTTCGGTCAGGGCCTTCTTGCACTCCATCATGGGAGCGTCGGTACGGGCGCGCAGCTCGGCGACCATGCTTGCGGTAATAGCAGCCATTTCAATCTCCGTTGGACGGGGAGCCGACGCATCAGCCCCCCAATACAGATTCAGCGTGGAAAAAAGGGGCTGAATCAGCCCCTGGTGAGCAAGTGCCGAAGGGCTCAGGCGCCTTCGTTCACTTCCACGAATTCGTCGCCGTCGGCGGCAACAGCCTGCACCAGCTCGGCGGTGCTGTTGGCACGGCCTTCCAGCACGGCGTCGGCCACGGCCTTGGCGTACAGGGCGACAGCCTTGGCGGAGTCGTCGTTGCCGGGGATGACGTAGTCGATGCCTTCGGGCGAGTGGTTGGTGTCAACCACGCCGATCACGGGAATACCCAGCTTCTTGGCTTCGGCGATGGCGATCTTGTGGTAGCCAACATCGATCACAAACATGGCGTCCGGCAGGGCAGCCATGTCCTGGATGCCGCCGATGTTCTTTTCCAGCTTGGCCAGCTCGCGCTGGAACATCAGGGCTTCCTTCTTGATGGCGGGCTGGGTGCCGTTCTCGACTTGAGCCTGCATGTCCTTCAGGTTCTTCAGCGAACCCTTGACCGTCTTAAAGTTGGTCAGCATGCCGCCCAGCCAGCGCTGATCGACGAAGGGAACGCCGGCGCGCTGGGCTTCAGCGGCGACGATCTCGCGGGCTTGACGCTTGGTGCCGATCATCAGGATCGTGCCGCGCTTGGCCGACAGCTGGCGCACGAACTTCAGGGCTTCCTCGAACTTGGGCAGCGTCTTTTCGAGGTTGATGATGTGGATCTTGTTGCGATGGCCGTAGATGAAGGGGGCCATCTTGGGGTTCCAGAAGCGGGTTTGGTGACCAAAGTGGACACCGGCTTCCAGCATTTCGCGCATCGTGACGGACATGAAGTAACTCCGAAGGTTGGTTCTAAAATCCGGCTCGAATCGCGTCGCAGCACAGGGCAAAAAAAGCCCGCTCATTGAGCCACTACGACACGACACCTTTCGATTGCCGGGTTTGCGATTTGTCTGCCGAGATCGCCACCCACCCGGTCAGGTGATGCAGGCCAACTTCGGTTCTGAAACTTGGTTTCTGAAGTTTCTGAACCTTCGGTTGAACCAGCCCTGATCCGGACTGAGTTGCTGATGCTGCAAACGCTATTGCAGCGCTGCAGTCCCCGGCAAAACCCAAAGAGTATAGCACGATTGATGTCCCTCCCCCTCACCTGCCGCCCGCATTGCGCGGCACTCCTGCCCTGCGCCTGCGCGCCGCGCGTCCCTGAATCCCGCTTTCCTCGTGCAGATGCGCAGAGGCAGGCACTGACGGCGAGGTCCTGAATGGAAGTCGCCATCGTCGGCGCCGGACTGACCGGCATCCATGCGGCCCTGGAGCTGGCCGCCCAGGGCCACGCCGTGGTCGTGTTCGAGCGCAGCGGCAGCGTGGCTGCCGAATCCAGCTTCGCCCAAGGCGGGCTTTGCGCCCCCGCCCTGAGCCCCGTATGGGGCGCCTTGTGCGGCACGCAGGCCCTGGAGCTGCAGGCCGCTGGGCTTTCGGATGCCGGTTGGCGCTGGGCCGCCCGCCAGGCCCGCGGCAAGGGCTGGACCGAGGCCCGCCAGGCCGCCCTGCTCGCCCTGGCCCGCCAGAGCCTCGCCCGCTCGACCCTGCTGCGCAAGCAGCTGCAGCTGGACCATGAGCGCAGCGAGGGCCTGCTCCTGCTGATGCGCGACGAGGCCCAGGCCCGCAAGGCACAGCCTCTTGTCGAGCGCTGGCAGAGCGTGGGTCTTGCCCATCAATGGCTGGACGCCGAAGCCTGCCGCCGCCTGGAGCCTGGGCTCAGCACGGACACCGCCCTGCACGGCGGGTGGCAGCTGCCCGAGGCCGAGGCCGGCAATGGCCGCGAGCTGTGCCTGCTGCTCAAGCAGGCCGCCCAGCGCCTGGGCGCGCACTTCATGTTCCACACCGAAGTCCGCGCCCTGCAGGCGGGCAGGCGCCCCGCCCTCACCCACGGCCCGGCCGTGCTGACCGGGATCGCCGCCACCGCGCAGCGGCAGGAGGCCCTCGCCACGAACGGACCCAGCACCGTGCCCAGCCCACGCGAGGCGCAGACGCACAGCTTCGACGCCATCGTGCTGTGCGGCGCGCAGCCCGGTGATCCTCTGCTGGCCCAGTTGGGCCTGAGGCCCGCCCTGCGCCAGGTCTGGGGCCGCACGCTGACCGCCCCGCTGCGCCAGCTGGAAGCGTTCCCCGACCTCGGCCCGCGCGCCAGCCTGATCGACGACCGACACCAGCTGAGCCTCAGCCGCCTGGGGCAGCGCGTGCGGGTCAGCGGAGGCGCCAGCCTGCAAGCCCCCAGCCGGGGCGACAAGGGCTTCGAGCGCCTGCACGAGGTGCTGCACGACTGGTTCCCCGGCGCCATCCAGCCCCAGCAGGCCCAGCACTGGCAGGGTTGCCGCCTGATGCTGGCCGACGGCCTCCCCCTGCTGGGGGCCAGCGGCGCCGAAGGCATCTGGCTGAACCTGGCCCATGGCGGCCAGGGTGCGGCACTGGCCGCGGGCTCGGCACAGCTGATGGCCGCACTGATCGGCGGTCGCGACCCCGGCCTGGACCTCAGCCCCCTCTCTGCGGAACGCCTGCGCTGAGCTAGAGTGGCCGCATGATCGAGGTGCTCCATCAGGCCGGCCGCTTCCCCCTCTTCAGCAGCGAGGGCTGCCGGGCGCTGGAGGCCGCCTCCCTTGCCCGCTCGCCAGCCCAGGCGCTGATGGCACGCGCCGGCCTGGCCGTGGCGCGCCTGGCCCTGGCCGTGGCGCCCCATGCCCGGCGTGTCTGGATCGCCTGCGGCCCTGGAAACAACGGCGGCGACGGCCTGGTGGCCGCGCGTCACCTGGCGAGCCTGGGCCTGGAGGTCCATGTCAGCCATCTGTGCGGCAGCAAGCCACTGCCCGCCGACGCCCAGTGGGCCTGGCGAACGGCCATGGACGCCGGCCTGCGGATCGGCAGCACGCTGCAGCCGCCCGAAGGCTGCGAGCTGGTCATCGACGCCCTGTTGGGCCTGGGCCTGCAACGGGCGCCGGAAGCTGCGCTGGAGCAGGCCATCCTCGCCATCAATGCCTGCGATGTCCCGGTCCTGAGCATCGACCTCCCCAGCGGCCTGCAGGCCGATGCCGGCCGCCCCTGCCCCGATGCACTGGGACGGGCCGGCGCCGTCGTGCGCGCACAGCACACGCTGTGCCTGCTGGGCCTCAAGCCGGGACTTTTCACCGGCCAAGGGCGCGACCACGCCGGCCGGATCTGGTTTGATGACCTGGGGGTGAGCGCCGCGGACGGCGACTGCGGCCGCCTGGTCGCCCTGGGCGAGCGACAGCGCTGGCAAGCGCTGGCCCGCCGCACCCATGCCAGCCACAAGGGCAGCTATGGGCAGGTGCTGGTGATTGGCGGCGCCGCGCATATGGAAGGCGCCGCGCTGCTGGCGGCGGGCAGCGCGCTGGCCGCCGGCGCCGGCAAGGTCCATCTGAAACCCTTGTCCGGCGCGGTGCACGCAGGCGGTCGCCCCGAGCTCATGCGCTGGCCCGAAGGCCCCCTCGACAGCCAGACGCCCTGGCAAGACCTGACCCTGGTCGTGGGTTGCGGCGCCGGGCATGGGCTGGACGCTGGCCCTGCCACGGGCTCCGGCTCGCCCCTGCCCGAAGTCCTGCGGCAGGCCCCGCGCCTGGTGCTGGATGCCGACGGGCTCAACAGCGTCGCGCGCAGCGGCGCGACCCGAGAACTGCTGCATGCACGCAGGAGCGCCGGACGGCAGACGATCCTGACGCCTCACCCGCTGGAGGCCGCGCGCCTGCTGGCCTGGCCCGTGGCGCAGGTACAGGCCGACAGGCTCGTGGCTGCCCGCGCACTCAGCGCGACCCTGGACTGCAGTGTCGTGCTGAAGGGCTCGGGCAGCGTGATCGCAAGCCCTGGCGAGCCCCTGCATGTGAACGGCAGCGGCAATGCCGCCCTGGCGGGCGCAGGCACGGGCGACGTGCTAGCCGGCTGGCTGGGCGGGCTCTGGGCGCAGCGCCCGGACCTGCCTCCGCATGAGATCGCCACCATGGGCGTCGCCTGGCATGGCGAAGCCGCGCAGGGCGCACAGGCCCCGCTGCGGGCGGCCGACCTGATCGAGCGCATGCACGCCCTCCAGGCCTGCCTGCCCTGAAGGCAAGCGGCAGCGCCCCGATGGCGCCGGCGCCTCGGCTCAGCGCCGCTTGCGCCCCTTGCCTGCCTCGCTGGACTTGCGAGCCGCCGTCTTGCGGGCCGCCACCGGCGACATCGGCGCCGCCGCTGCACGGCTGGCGCCGCCGACCTTGGCCCGCTTGCCGCTGGCCTTCGCCTCGCGGTCCTGGCGCTGGACTTCAGCCAGCTTGTCCGTGGCCTTGCGTGGGGCGGCCTGGCCGGTCTTGTCGCGCAGGGGCTTGGAGGCCGGGCGGAGTTCCTCGCCATCCCGCACCAGGCGGAAGTCGATCTTGCGACCGTCCAGGTCCACGCGGCTGACCTGCACCTGCACTCGCGCGCCGGTGGCGTAGCGAATGCCGGTGCGCTCGCCGCGCAGCTCCTGGCGTACCTCGTCGAAGCGGTAGTACTCGCCGCCCAGCTCGGTGATGTGAACCAGCCCTTCGACGAAGAGTGCGTCCAGCTGCACGAAGAGGCCGAAGGTGGTCACGGCGCTGACCGTGCCGCTGAACTCCTCGCCCAGGTGCTCGCGCATATAGCGACACTTGAGCCAGGCTTCGACATCGCGCGAGGCTTCGTCGGCGCGACGCTCGTTGGCGCTGCAGTGCGCACCCACCACTTCCCAGCGCTCGACCTCGGTACTGGCGGAAGCCGGATTGATGGGCTTGCCCTTGCCGGGCCGCTTGGGCGGCACGGGCACATCCATCTTGGCGGCATCCAGTTGGTAGCGCTTGTTGCCCAGCATGGCCTTGATCACGCGGTGCACCAGCAGGTCCGGATAGCGACGGATCGGACTGGTGAAGTGCGTGTAGGCCTGATAGGCCAGGCCGAAGTGGCCGGCGTTGGCGCCCGTGTAGATGGCCTGCTGCATGGAGCGCAGCAGCATGGTGTGGATCTGCGTGGCGTCGGGCCTGTCCTTGGTAGCGTGGGCGATGGCCTGGTACTCGCCGGGCGAGGGATCGTCCGAGAGGCCCATGCCGATGCCCAGCGCCCGCAGGTAGGCCTGCAGCGCCGTGCGCTTCTCGGGCGTGGGCCCTTCATGCACGCGGTACAGCGAGTGGTGTTTGCCGCCCGCAATGAAGTCCGCCGCGCAGACGTTGGCGGCCAGCATGGCCTCCTCGATCAGACGATGGGCATCGTTG
Source organism: Mitsuaria sp. WAJ17 (assembly GCF_014174515.1). GTDB lineage: Bacteria > Pseudomonadota > Gammaproteobacteria > Burkholderiales > Burkholderiaceae_C > Roseateles_B. Next base: position 15,191 of record NZ_JACJUG010000002.1, on the reverse strand, counting down.
CGGGTGCGGGGGATGATCTTCTCGATGCGGCCGTTGTCGTCGCAGACGATTTGGGTCTCGACGGTGTCGAAATCCACGGCACCGCGACGTTGGCGCTGGCTCAGCAGCGCGCGGTAGACCTCGTGAAGGTGCAGCAGGTGCGGCACCAGTTCCTTGCGGCGCGCCGCCTCCGGACCGTGGGTGTTGGCCAGCACGGCCGCCACCTCGTTGTAGGTCAGCCGCGCATGCGAGCAGATCACCGCCGGGTAGAACTGGTAGGCGAAGGTGTCGCCCTCTTCCGTGACCAGCATGTCGCAGACCATGGAGAGGCGGTCCTGCTCGGGATTCAACGAGCACAGCCCATTGGAGAGCTTCTCCGGCAGCATGGGGATCACACGACGCGGGAAGTAGACCGAGGTGGCACGCTCGTAGGCATCGAGGTCCAGGGGCTCGCCGGGCTTCACGTAATGACTGACGTCAGCAATGGCCACCAGCAGACGCCAGCCCTTGAAGGCCGTCTTGCCGCGGCCCTGCTTGTGCGGCATGCAGAAGACGGCATCATCGAAGTCGCGGGCGTCCTCACCGTCGATGGTGACCAGGGCGACGTCGCGCAGGTCCACGCGGTTCTTCATGTCCACGGCCCGCACGCGATCCGGCAGCTTGGCGGCCTGCGAGAGGGTCTCGGCACTGAAGCGGTGCGGCACCTCGTACTTGCGTACCGCAATCTCGATCTCCATGCCGGGATCGTCGATCTCGCCCAACACCTCGGTGACGCGCCCCACGGGCTGCGAGTAAAGCGAGGGCGGCTCGGTCAGCTCGACAGCGACCACCTGGCCGGCCGTGGCGTTGGCAATGGCGTTCTTGGGCACCAGGATGTCCTGGCCATAACGCTTGTCTTCCGGGGCCACCAGCCACACGCCGGACTCCAGCAGCAGCCGGCCGATGATGGGTCGCTTCTTGCGGTCCAGGATCTCCAGCACCCGGCCTTCAGGGCGGCCGCGCTTGTCGTAGCGCACGATGCGGGCACGCAGGCGGTCGCCGTGCATCACGGCATGCATTTCCTGCGCGGAAAGGTAGAGGTCGGGCTGCCCGTCATCGGGGATGAGGAACCCATGCCCGTCGCGGTGACCCTGGACCACCCCCTCGACTTCACTCAGCAGGGCAGCCTGCGAACCGGCAGTGTTGCCGGGACCACTTGTGTTCTTAAAATTTTTGATGATAGAATCTCAGCTTTCCTGAAACGGCCAGGCACTTTGTTTAGACGAATCATACGTTTAAACCGATGGCTTGGAAACCTTGCCCAGGTGGCGGAATTGGTAGACGCACTAGTTTCAGGTACTAGCGGGTAACTCCGTGGAGGTTCGAGTCCTCTCCTGGGCACCAGATACTTTCAGAAGCCGGCTTCCTCTTGGGTCGCCGGCTTTTGTTTTGGGCGCATGACTGTTGTGGCATGCACCGCTTGATGCTCCATGGCTGCAGATCGCAAGACTGCGGCCATTTTGCTTTGTGGCCCGCTGCCCGCACAAGATCCCGTCGCTTGCCCGGGGCATTGGCAATACTTGACCCCGCCCCGCGCCCTGCCGCCATGAAAAAAGCGCGGGGCCTCGACAAGGAGGCGCCGCGCTTTTTCGCGAGCTGGTGATGAAGGGCGTCGCGATCAGGAATGCTCCCTCAGACCGAGAACTTCTTCGCCAGCGCGTCGGGGCGCATGTCGTCGTAGATCTCGAAGGGCTGGTGGATCCAGGGGCTGGTCTCCAGCATTTCAACGTAGTAGTCGGGCGTGTAGGTCGAGACCGACTTGGTCCAGATCACCGCCGAGCGCAGCTCCTTAACGGCAGGCATGCCGCGCAGGCGCTCCACCACGGCCTTCAGCGTGACGCCGGAGTCGGCCAGGTCATCCACCAGCAGCACGCGGCCAGCCAGCTCGCCCTTGGGCATGGTGATGTACTTGGCGATGTCCAGGCGGCCCTGGATAGTGCCGGCTTCCGCGCGGTAGGAGCTGGTGGACATGATGCCCAGCGGCTTGTCGAAGACACGGGACAGCACATCACCCGGGCGCACGCCGCCGCGGGCCAGGCACAGGATCTGGTCGAACTCCCAGCCCGAGGCATGCACCTTGAGCGCCAGGCGCTCGGTCAGCAGATGGTATTCGTCCCAGGACACGTACAGGTGCTTGCCGTCGTCGGTCAACATAGATGCTTACTCCAAATTCGATGTGATCGTTGAGAGGGGCTCAGCCCTTGTAGGGGTGACGCAGCAGAATGGTGTGCTCGCGGTCCGGGCCGGTGGACACCATATCGATGGGCGCACCAATGACTTCCTGCACGCGCTCCAGGTAGCGGCGCGCATTCAGCGGCAGCGCATCCCAGTTCGTAACGCCGAAGGTGCTCTCAGTCCAGCCAGGGAAGGTCTCGTACACGGGCTTGCAGGCCACGATCTCGTCGGCATCCAGGGGCAGGATGTCGATCTGCTGGCCGTTGAGCTCGTAGCCCACGCACATCTGGATTTCCTTGAGGCCATCCAGCACGTCCAGCTTGGTCAGGCACAGGCCCGTGATGCCGTTGATGATGATGGAGCGCTTCAGCGCAGCGGCATCAAGCCAGCCGCAGCGGCGGGCGCGGCCGGTCACGGTGCCGCGCTCCTGGCCCACCGTGGACAGGTGGTAGCCGACGGTGCCTTCCTTTTCCCACTCCAGTTCGGTCGGGAATGGGCCAGACCCCACGCGGGTGGTGTAAGCCTTGGTGATGCCCAGCATGTAGTGCAGCATCTGCGGGCCCACGCCGGCACCGGCGGCGGCATTGCCGGCCACGCAGTTGCTGGAGGTGACGTAGGGATAGGTGCCGTGGTCGATGTCCAGCAGCGTGCCCTGCGCGCCCTCAAACAGGATGTTCTGGCCGGCCAGGTGGGCCTTGTGCAACATGTAGCCGACGTCGGCCAGCATGGGCTTGACCTGCTCGGCCAAGGCCATGGCCTTGTCAAAGATGGGCTGGAACTCCAGGGCACTGGCGTTCAGGTAGCCGGTCAGCGCGTGGTTGTGCAGGTCCAGCAGCTCGCGCAGCTTCTTGGCGAAGCGTTCGGGGTGCTTCAGGTCCTGCAGACGCAGAGCGCGGCGCGCGACCTTGTCTTCGTAGGCCGGGCCGATGCCCTTGCCCGTGGTGCCGATCTTGCCGGTGCCGCTGCTTTCGCGCAGGGCTTCGCGGGCCTTGTCCACTTCCACATGGAAGGGCAGGATCATGGGGCAGGATTCGCTGATGTAGAGGCGCGAGCGCACATCCACGCCGGCCTTCTCCAGACGCTCGATCTCGGACACCAGATGGGTCGGATCCACCACCACGCCGTTGCCGATATAGCAAGCCACGCCGTCGCGCATGATGCCCGAGGGGATCAGTTGCAGGGCCGTCTTCACGCCCTTGATCACCAGCGTGTGCCCGGCGTTGTGGCCGCCCTGGAAGCGCACCACGCCCTGCGCGTGGTCGGTCATCCAATCGACAACCTTGCCCTTGCCTTCGTCACCCCACTGGGTGCCCACAACGACCACATTACGGCCGCGCGCGATCTCACTGTGCATGATGCTCATCCAATGAAAAGTATTCAGATTGGCGGGCCGCGTCAACGCGCGCGCACCACCCATTGCCCGCCAACGCTGACCAGCTCGCGGTCGCAGTCGAATTCGTCGTTCTCGTGTTCATGCCCGGGCAGGACGCAGACCACGGTTTCTCCCTGCTCACGCAAAGCGCGCACGGCAGCACGCAGGGACGCATCCTCACCCCAGGGCGCACGCACGGCCGCACGCAGAGGCGTGACCGGGCTCAACGCCACCAAGGCCTTGAGGTCCAGACTGAAGCCCACGGCCGGGCGGCGACGGCCGAAGACCGCTCCCACCTCGTCGTAGCGACCGCCACGCAGCACGGCGTCGCTGCAGCCGGCGGCATACAGCGCGAAGCGCATGCCGCTGTAGTAGGCATAGCCACGCAGGTCAGCCAGGTCAAAGCCCAGGTGCAGATCCGGCTGGCTCTGACGCAGATGGCTGGACAGCCAGCGCAGGTCGTTCAGGGCCGCACGGATCAGGGGATGGTCAGGCAGCTGCTCGCGAGCGAGGTCCAGCACTTCCATGCCGCCATACAGGCCAATGAGGCTCTGCAGGCCGCGGGCCACCGCCTCAGGCATGCCGGCCGTGGCCTGGGCGAGATTGGCCGCGTCCTTGGCGGCCAGGGCCGCGACGATGGCCTCCAGCGTGTCCGCCGGCAGCTTCAGCTCGCCCAGCACGCCCTGCACCAGACGGGCGTCGCCCAGGTCCAGGGTGATGCCCTTCAGGCCGGCCTTGTGCAGGGCGGCGATGGCCAGCTCTTGCACTTCCAGGTCGGCTTCCAGTCCAGCGTGGCCGTAGATCTCGACGCCGAACTGCAGAGGCTCGCGGCTGCCGTGCAGGCCCTCCGGGCGCGTGTGCACCACCGGGCCGCAGTAACACAGACGGGTCACGCCGGCACGATTCAGGAGGTGGGCATCGATGCGGGCGACCTGGGGAGTGGTGTCCGCGCGCAGGCCGAGGCTGCGGCCGGACAACTGATCGACGAGTTTGAAGGTCTTGAGGTCCAGTTCACGACCCGTACCGGTGAGCAGCGACTCCAGATGCTCCAGCATGGGAGGCATCACCAGCTCGCAGCCGTAGGTCCGCGCCAGATCCAGGAGATCGCGCCGGAGTTCTTCGATACGGCGAGCCTGGGAGGGCAAGACGTCAGCAATGTGCTCGGGCAGCAGCCAAGCAGAGGCCATGGACGTTTCTGGGGGGGTTAAAAACGGCATTGTACCGGGAAGTCCCGGCACGGCGAACAGGGCCAGCCTACGTGACGCGCAAACGCGGGCCACGTGTGCAAGGCGGCACGGGCCCTGGGGCGGCCCGCGCCCCGCTCAGTGCAGCAGCATCAGGCCCAGCAGGCCGCCGGCCACGCAGGCCAGGCCGACGAAGCGGATCTGGCCGTCGCTGAGCACCGTCATGCGCTGGAACAGTGCTCGCCAGCGCCCGGGTGTCAGCATGGGCATCAGCCCTTCGATGACCAACATCAGCGCGAGCGCTGTCCAGAGCACTTCCACGCTCACGCCGTGCTCACTTGCGGGCAGGGGCAGCCGCACCTGCGGGCGCGCCGCGCATGGACTTGAAGAACTCGGTGCTGGGGTCCAGGACCATCACACCGGGCTTGTTCTTCCAGATCGCGCGATAGGCCTCCAGCGAGCGATAGAACTGCGCGAACTGCGGGTCGCGGCCGAAGGCCTCGGCATAGATGGCGGAGGCCTTGGCATCGCCCTCGCCCATGATCAGCTGCGCATCGCGATAGGCTTCCGCCAGGATCACTTCGCGCTGGCGGTCGGCGTCGGCGCGGATCTTCTCGGCTTCGGCATTGCCGGTCGCGCGCCATTCATTGGCCACGCGCTTGCGCTCGGACTCCATGCGGCGATAGACGGCGTCCGTGATGTTGGCGGAGAAATCGACGCGCTTGATGCGCACGTCCATGATCTCGATGCCGAACTGCTTGGCCTCCTCGACCAAGCGGCGACGCACATCCTGCATGACCTTGTCACGTTCGGTGGCCAGCACGGCGCGGACGTCACGCTTGGTGACCTCCTCGTTCAGGGCCGCCTGCACGATGGGGCTCAGGCGGGCATCCACGCTGCGCATATTGCTGCCGCTGTTGCGGATGAACTGGCGCGGGTCGGTCACACGCCACTTCACCAGCCAGTCAATGACCAGGCTCTTCTTTTCGGCGGTGAAGATGGGACGGGGATCGGGGTTGTCCAGGGTCTGCACGCGGCGGTCCAGGAAGACCACGTTCTGGAAGGGCGGCGGCAGCTTGAATTTCAGGCCGGGCTCACTGACGACTTCCTTGATCTCGCCAAGGGCGTAGACCACTGCAAACTGGCGCTGATCGACGACATACATCGTCGAGCTCAGGACCATGAAGGCGACCAGGGCGCCCAGCACGAGGCTCGTGATTCGATTCATCTGTGCGCTCCCTCAACGGCCTTCGCGATTGCGCAGGGCATCGCGGTTGCGGTCCACCGGCGCCACGGCTGCGGGCGCGGGCTCGACGACCACCGGCACGGGCGAACTGCTCGTGACGTTGGAACCTCCCTGCTGGATCAGCTTGTCCAGCGGCAGGTACAGCAGGTTGGAGCCGCTGCGGCTGTCCACCATCACCTTGGTGACGTCGCCGTAGATCTGCTGCATGGTGTCGATGTAGATGCGGTCGCGGGTCACGGCAGGCGCCTTCTGGTACTCGACCAGCACTGACTTGAAGCGCTGCGCATCACCCTCGGCGCGGGCGACTACACGCGAACGGTAGCCCTCCGCCTCCTGGCGCAGGCGCGCGGCCTTGCCCTGGGCTTCGGGGATCACGTTGTTGGCGTAGGCCTCGCCCTCGTTCTTGAGCTGTTCCTTGTTCTGCCCGGCCTTGAAGGCATCGTCAAAGGCGGCCTGCACCTGCTCGGGTGCCTGCACGCTGCCGACGTTGACGTTCTTGATCACGATGCCGGCCTTGAGCCGGTCCAACTGGGCCTGCACCGACTTGCCCAGCTCGGCGGCGATGGCGTCGCGCTGCTCGTACAGCACCGAGTCCATATTGGACTTGCCCACGATCTCGCGCACGGCGGACTCGGCGGCCTGGCGCACGGCGTCGTCGGGCTCGCGGTTCTCGAAGAGGTAGTCGCGGGCGTCCTTGAGCAGGTATTGCACCGTGAAGCGGATGTCCACGATGTTCTCGTCCTGCGTCAGCATGGAGGAGTCGCGCAGTCCCGTGCCCGCCACCGTGGTCTGACGGCCCACTTCCACCGAACGCAGCTGCGTCACGGCCACGGTCTCATGAGCCTGGAAGGGATAGGGCAGCCGCCACTGGAAACCGGCATCGACCGTCTTGCTGTACTTGCCGAAGGTGGTGATGACCGCCTGCTCGCCTTCCTGCACGGTGAAGAAGCCGCTGCCCAGCCAGGCCAGCGCCACCACGCCAGCGATCAGGCCCATGCCCACGCCAGCGCTGCGCATGTCGGGGCTGGAGCCGCCGCCGCCCTGCGGCTCGGGGCTGCCGCGGCCTCCGAAGAAACCGGAGAGCTTGCGGTTGAAATCACGCCAGAGCTCGTCGAGATCCGGCGGGCCGTCGTTGCGGCCGTTGTTGAGCAGCGCAGCGTCGCGGCGTGCGCGCGGCAGCATCAGGGCTCGCAGCAGGGCCGCTGCGGCAGCAGCGGTCTCTCGCAGCGTGGGGGCGCCAGGGGCGCGCTCAGCGTGATTCATGCTCATGCCTGTTCGTTGGAATTGGGCGCCGCGCCATTGTCCACGGCTTTGCCCTCGTTGCTCGAAGTCGGACCGGACTCCGACCTGGACCCATCATCCTCATGTGGCGGCTGCGCCAGGGAAATCAAGCGCGGATCGTGCTCGGCCGGCCCGGGGGTCAGGCCTTGCTCGCGCATGCAGGTGACGATCTGGGCCCGCAGCAGGTCCAGACCCTCGCCGCTGATGGCGCTGACGAAGATGCGCGGCACACGCTGGCCGTTGGGCCGCTCCATCCAGTCCAGGGGCTGGCGCGGGCGCTGGGTGTCCTCGAGCTTGTCAAGCTTGTTGTAGACCAGCAGCTGCGGGATGCCTGCGGCGTCGATTTCCTCAAGCACGCGCTCGACCTCCACCATCTGCTCATCCAGCACCGGCGAGGCGGCATCGACCACGTGCAGCAGCAGGTCGGCGTCAGCCGCTTCCTGCAGCGTGGCCTGGAAAGCTTCCACCAGCTTGTGCGGCAGGTCGCGGATGAAGCCCACGGTATCGGACAGCGACACGCTGGCCGCCGCCTCCTCCAGGTACAGCGAGCGTGTGGTGGTGTCCAGCGTGGCGAAGAGCTGGTCGGCCGCATAGGTGCGAGCCTTCACCAGCGCATTGAAGAGCGTGGACTTGCCGGCATTGGTGTAGCCGACCAGCGAGACGCGGAATACACCATTGCGCGCACGGGCGCGGCGCTGCGTGCTGCGTTGGCGCTGCACCTTCTTGAGGCGCTCCTTGATGCTCTTGATGCGCTCATCGATCATGCGGCGGTCCAACTCGATCTGGGCCTCGCCGGGGCCGCCACGCATGCCGATGCCGCCGCTCTGGCGCTCCAGGTGGCTCCAGCGGCGCACCAGGCGTGAGGCCAGGTATTGCAGCCGGGCCAGCTCGACCTGCAGCTTGCCCTCGTGGCTCTTGGCGCGAGCCGCGAAGATCTCCAGGATCAGGGCTGTGCGGTCTGCAACCGGCACGCCGAGCACGCGCTCCAGATTGCGCTGCTGGGCTGGCGAAATGGCCTGGTCGAAGAGTACCGTGTGGGCTCCGTGGGCCTGCACCAGCAGCTTGATCTCATCGGCCTTGCCGGAGCCCACGAAGAGCGCGGCATCCGGGGCCTGGCGCTTGGCGGTGACCCGGGCGACGGGCGTGTCACCGGCGGATTCAGCCAGCAGCGCGAGCTCGTCCAAGGAGGGATCGAAGGGGGCGCCGCGTCCGAAATCGACACCCACAAGAATGGCGCGCGCCGCCTCTGAGGGCGGCGTCGCGGCGGAATGGCTAGAAGAACTCAAGGTCGGTGGAGGCCGTCACGGACGCTGCCGTGACGGCGAGTCCTCTCAGGCAGCGCCTTCGGCGCTGTCGTTGGCGTGGAAGTTCACGGCGCGGCCGGGAACCACCGTGGAGATGGCGTGCTTGTAGACCATCTGAGTGACCGTATTGCGCAGCAGCACGACGTACTGGTCAAAGGACTCGATATGGCCCTGCAGCTTGATGCCATTGACCAAGTAGATGGACACCGGCACATGCTCCTTGCGCAGGAGGTTCAGGAAGGGGTCTTGCAGGAGTTGTCCTTTGTTGCTCACGATATGCTCCGTGTTGTGAGAGGGGGAAAGAGAGGACTGCACCTTAACACAGCCGCGGGTTTCCCCGCGCCCAGGATTCAGTCATCCTTGTCCAGGAATGGATTCTTGGATGAGCGCATCTCGATGCGCAGCGGCGTGCCCGCCAGTTTGTAGTGGGCCCGGATGCGACCTTCCAGGTAGCGCTTGTAGGCATCGGAGACGCTGTCCAGCGCATTGCCGTGGATCACGACGATGGGCGGATTCATGCCCCCCTGGTGCGCATAGCGCAGCTTGGGACGCGAGACCCCGGAGCGCTGCGGCTGCTGGTGCTGCACGGCTTCCTGGATCAGGCGCGTGAGCACCGGCGTGGTCATCTTCTTGTAGGCCGAGGAGTAGGCATCGGCCAGCGCGTTCCACAGCGGGCCCAGGCCCTGGCGCTTCAGCGCTGAAATCTTCAGCGTGGGCGCGAACTTCAGGAAGGACAGGCGCGACTCGATGGAGCGCTCCAGCATCTCGCGCTGGTAGCTGTCCACCGCATCCCATTTGTTGATCGCGACGACCACGGCGCGGCCACTGTCCAGGATGTAGCCGGCGATGTGGGCGTCCTGGTCGGTGACGCCCTGGGTGGCGTCGATCAGCAGCAGCACGACATTGGCATCAGCGATGGCCTGCAGGGTCTTGACCACAGAGAACTTCTCGATGGCCTCGAAGACCTTGCCCTTGCGGCGCAGGCCGGCGGTGTCGATCAGCTTGAACTTCTGGCCGTGGCGCTCGAAGTCCACCGAGATGGCATCGCGCGTGGTGCCCGGCATGTCGAAGGCAACGAGGCGCTCCTCGCCCAGCCAGGTGTTGATCAGCGTGCTCTTGCCGACGTTGGGGCGTCCGGCGACAGCCAGGCGGATGACCTGCTCCTCCTCGGCGCCCTCGCCTTCCTCTTCACCGTAGTCAAAGCCTTCCAGCACGGCCTCGAGCATGCTGCGGATACCCTGTCCATGGGCGGCAGAGATGGGATGGGGCTCGCCCATGCCCAGCTCGTGGAATTCACCCAGCAGGGGCGACTCGCTCATGCCCTCGGCCTTGTTGACGGCCAGGAACACGCGCTTGTTGCAGCTGCGCAGGTAGCGGGCGATGTCCTGGTCCTGGGCGGACAGGCCCAGGCGGATATCGACCACGAAGACGACTGCATCCGCCTCGGCCACGGCCTGGCGAGTCTGCTTGGCCATTTCCTTGACGATGCCGGTGGAGCTGTCGGGCTCGAAGCCGCCGGTGTCGATGACGATGAAGTCGCGGTCACCGAGACGGCCGTCGCCATAGTGCCGGTCGCGCGTCAGGCCGGCGAAATCGGCCACGATGGCGTCACGGCTCTTGGTCAGCCGGTTGAACAGCGTGGACTTGCCCACATTGGGGCGGCCCACCAGGGCGATCACGGGTTTCATCATGTTCTTGTTCTTCTTTCAAAGACGGGAGGCGCCACAGGCGCGCGGCCTCACTGGGGCCGCAGCGCGAAGAGGCCTCCGTTGCGGGTCACGACCAGGATGGTATTGCCGGCCGCCACCGGCGCGGCCACGATGGCCGAGCCGTCGGTGGGCAGGCGCAGCTGAGTCTTGCCGGTCTCGCGGTTGAGGAAGTGCACCTGTCCCTCGAAGTCACCCACCACCACGCTCTGGCCCAGGACCAGGGGAGCGGACAGCTTGCGGTTCAGGAACTGCTCGGCATTCCAGAGCACGTCGCCATTGCTGGTGCGCCAGGCCGTCAGGCGGTCGGAGGCGTCGCCAGCCACGACGGCCTGCGCATCGCCGCCCACGCCCATCACGCCACCGACATTGCGGGTCCAGGCGGTGGAGCCACGCTCGGCGTTGATGCAGCTGACGGCCGACTGGAAGCCGCGGGCGCACAGCAGCTCGCCGGTGCGCACCAGGGGTCCGACGACATCGGCCAGGCGCTCGACCTCGTTGGTGCCGCGCGGATTGGCCACGCTGGCCTCCCAGCGCACGGTACCACGCAGCGGGTCAACGCCGGCCAGGCGCGAGCCTTGGCCCACGACCAGGGTGTCCTTGTAGCTGGCAATGCCCCCGGGCTGCAGCAGGGTCAGCGGGTCACCCGGGCGGCGCAGCTCGAAGAGCTTTCGACCGTCGATGGCGTCGAAGGCCAGCACGGCACGGTCAACCGTCAACACGAAGATGCGCTCGCCCGCCACCAGGGGCGCCGTCAGGATGGGCACGGACAGGGGCTTGCGCCACAGGGTCTTGCCCTCGTCCAGGGAGAGCAACTCGTTGTCGCGAGTGACGACGGCGGCATAGCGGCCATCGCTGCCCACGCCCGCGGCCAGCTTCTCCTTGAGGTTGGCACGCCAGACCGCGCTGCCGTCGGCCGCCTTGAGGCGCTGCACGGTGCCATCGCTGTCGGCGACAACGAAGCTGTCAGGCAGCGCCACGACGTTCAGACCGAAACGGACACTGTCCATGCGCTGCTGCCACACCACCTTGCCAGCGATGGCAGGCGTCACAGCTTCCAGCGGGGCCGGCTTGGCGTCCTTGGAATTGGAGAACAGCGAGCAGGCCGACAGCAGGGCCGGCAGGGTCGCCAGCAGCAGGCCGCGGCGGAGCAGTTGCAGGGACTTCATGCTCACTTGCCGGACTCCTTGCCTGCATCGGCGGCCGGTTCTTCCGGCACGGCGGCGCCCAGGCTGGCGAGCTTGGCCCCGACCAGCTGACGGTAGTCCAGGGTCTTGTCCATGCCCTGGTAGGCCTTCAGGTACTCGGCCTTGGCCACATCGGGCTTGGACTGCAGCACGGCGAGGTCGCCGCGGCGGTCAGCCACCAGGGCGGCGAAGTCGGGGGCCTTCACGGCGTCCAGGGTCTTGCCGGCCTCGTCGAGCTGCTTGGCGTCGATCTGCAGCGCAGCCAGGCGCAGGCGTGCCAGGTCTTGATAGAGCGCATCCCCAGCATTCTGGGCAGCCCAGGCCAGCGTGGCGCGGGCGCCGTCGTCATTCTGCTTGTCGTGCTGCAGGCGGGCCTGCAGCAGCGCGCCCTGGGCGGCCGCGACGGTGGAGGGGAAACGCTCCTTCAGCACGGCGAAGGCGGCATTGGCCTTGTCCACGTCACCGGCTTCCACCTGGTTGGACAACTGCTCATACAGGGCCGAGGCCTTGGCCCCCTGCTCGCGCTGCCACCAGTTCCAGCCCACCCAGGAGGCATAGGCCAGCAGCACGGCGGTCAAGCCCCAACTGATGAGGTTGCCCCATTGCTTCCAGAAGGCCTTGAGCGCTTCCAGTTGTTCCTGTTCTTCCAGATCGAGATGCGACGCCATTGCTTTTGTTCGGTAGAGAATGGGGTGAGTGAGCCGCGATTATGCGTTGCGGAGTTCATGGGCCCAGGAAGCCACCTCGGCCAGCTTGCGGCTGGACTGGGCCTGGCCTTCCTCGCGCAGGGGCTTGAGGCCCACTTCGCCGCGGGCCAGTTCGTCCTCGCCGAAGATCAGCGCCAGGCGGGCGCCGCTGGCATCGGCCTTCTTGAATTGGGACTTCATGCTGCCCTGCCCCGGATGCAGCACCACCGAGACGCCGGCCGCGCGCAAGGCTTCAAGGGCCTGCATGACCTGGCCCAGCCCCTGCGCCGAGGGCACGATGGCGTAGGCATCGGGCACGGGCAGGTCCATCTGGGTGCCCAGGGTTTCCAACAGCAGCAGCAGGCGTTCCAGGCCCAGGCCGAAGCCAACCGCCGGGGAGGCCTTGCCGCCCAGCTGCTCGATCAGTCCGTCATAGCGGCCGCCAGCGCAGATCGTGCCCTGCGCTCCCAGCTTGTCGGTGACCCACTCAAAGACGGTGAGGTTGTAGTAGTCCAGGCCGCGCACCAGGCGCGGGTTGATGCGGTACTGCAGGCCCACGGCATCCAGCAGGGCCTTCACGCCGTTGAAGTGGGCCAGAGAGTCCTCGCCCAGGAAGTCCAGCAGCTTGGGTGCGGCTTCGGCCATGGCCTGCATGGCGGGATTCTTGGTGTCCAGTACGCGCAGCGGATTGCTGTACATGCGGCGCTTGGCTTCCTCGTCCAGCACGTCCTGGTGCTGCTCCAGGTAGGCGATCAGGGCCTCTCGGTGGGCTTTGCGCTCTTCGGACTGCCCCAGGCAGTTCAGCTCCAGCACGACATCACGCCCCTCGACCAGGCCCAGCTCGCGCCAAAGGGTGCGGGCCAGCAGGATGACCTCGGCGTCCACATCGGGGCCGCCGAAGCCCAGGGCCTCGACGCCCATCTGGTGGAACTGCCGGTAGCGGCCTTTCTGCGGGCGCTCATGGCGGAACATCTGGCCGAAGTAGTAGAGGCGCTTGCCGCCCTCGCGCAGGAAGCTGTGCTCGACCATGGCCCGCACCACGCCGGCCGTGCCCTCGGGGCGCAGGGCCAGGTGGTCGCCATTCATCTTGTCCTCGAAGGCGTACATCTCCTTCTCGACGATGTCGGTCACCTCGCCGATGCCCCGCACGAACAGAGCCGTCGGCTCGACGATGGGCGTGCGCACGTTCTGGTAGCCGTAGCGCTGCAGCACGCTGCGCATCTTCGCCTCCAGCCACTCCCAGCGCGCCGATTCCGGCGGCAGGATGTCGTTCATGCCCTTCACGGCCTGGAGGGGCTGCTTCTTCTGTTCACTCATGGACTCTTTCGCGGCAGGCTCAGGCGTTCTGAGCGCCGAAACGTTTTTCGATGTAGTTCTCGACCAGGGTCTGGAACTCGGTAGCGATGCCCTCCCCGCGCAGGGTCAGGGCCTTCTCGCCATCGATGAACACGGGGGCCGCAGGCGCCTCGCCGGTACCGGGCAGGCTGATGCCGATGTCGGCATGCTTGCTCTCGCCGGGGCCGTTGACGATGCAGCCCATCACGGCCACCTTCATGTTCTCCACGCCGGGATACTTGGCGCGCCAGACGGGCATCTGGGCGCGCAGGTAGTCGTCGATCTGCTTGGCCAGTTCCTGGAAGGTGGTGCTGGTGGTGCGGCCACAGCCCGGGCAGGCGGTGACGCTGGGATTGAAAGCGCGCAGGCCCAGGGACTGCAGGATCTCCAGAGCCACCACGACCTCCTGGGTGCGGGACTCGCCGGGCTGGGGCGTCAGCGAGACACGGATGGTGTCGCCGATGCCTTCCTGCAGCAGGATGGACAGGGCCGTGGCCGAGGCCACCGTGCCCTTGGTGCCCATGCCGGCCTCGGTCAGACCCAGGTGCAGGGCGTAGTCGCATCGCTGGCTCAGCGCACGGTAGACCGAGATCAGGTCCTGCACACCGCTGACCTTGCAGCTGATGATGATGTTGTCCGCGTTAAGCCCCAACTCGCGCGCATAGCTGGCGGAGCTCAGGGCCGACTGGATCAGGGCCTGGTACATCACCTGCTGGCCGTCCCAGGGGCTGGCGCGGCGGGCGTTGTCGTCCATCATCTGGGCCAGCAGCTCCTGGTCCAGGCTGCCCCAGTTGACGCCGATGCGCACGACCTTGTCGTACTTCATCGCGGCCTCGATCATCTGCGCGAACTGACGGTCCTTTTTATCGCCCTTGCCCACGTTGCCGGGGTTGATGCGGTACTTGGACAGGGCCTGGGCCATGGCCGGGAACTCGGTCAGCAAGCGGTGGCCGTTGTAGTGGAAGTCGCCCACCAGCGGCACGTCGATGCCCATGCGGTCCAGTTGCTCGCGGATGAGAGGCACGGCCTCGGCGGCTTCGGGCGTATTGACCGTGATGCGCACCAGCTCGGACCCTGCGATGGCCAGTTCCTTGACCTGGATGGCGGTCTCGATGACGTCCACGGTATCGGTGTTGGTCATGGACTGCACGCGCACCGGCGCATCGCCGCCAATGGTCACGACGCGGTCGCCCCAGCGTACGCGGGCCTGGCGGCTGCGGCGCGCAGCCGGCCTGGCAGCCGCGATGGCATCGAGGCTGTCAGGCGTTTCGGACGGGGTCGTCGGGGTCACACTCATCACTTCTTTCAGCTCATTCGGATCGGTCGGCATCTGGCACGCTCGCTCAGGGCAGCTCCAGGCGTGCCACGTTGTCCCGGGAGCGGGCCTGCAGATCCACAGGCTCGCCACGCAGGCTCAGCTGGGTGCCGGACACATTGCCCACGCGCAGCTTGACGGGCGTCTGCACCTGCAGATCGGCCACCTCGCCGGCACGCATCAGGCGGGAATACTGGACCTGGCCACGGGCATCGACCACCTCGATCCAGCTCTCGGCGCTGGCACGCAGCACCAGCGGCGCAAGGCCGGCCGTGGATGTGGCGGGCGCCGGTGCGGCGGAGGTCACGGTCGGGCGGGCCTGCTCGGCAGGCGCGGTCGTGGGTGCGGTTGCGGTTGCGGGCTGCACGGGCGCGGCCACGAC